>NZ_JNYZ01000021.1 GCF_000717335.1 Amycolatopsis jejuensis | reverse complement strand
GCTGGTGCAACGCCAGCCACACCACCACACCCACCCAACAGAAAACACCCCCACACCCACCACCAAGATCAACAAAACTCAACCCGGTGGATCCAGGTCGGATTCCCTCATGGTTCCCTTCACGGACTTTCGGCGTCAGTGGCGAACCGGTTGCTTTGGTGAGGTTTCGGATCGGCCGCCCCGGATCGGCCGCCCCGAATCTGTCCGGTTGAACCCGTCTGGCCAGGTCAAAGCCGCAGCCGCACCAGAGCCGCCGGACCAGGACAGTCAGCCGCCGGAAGCAGCCCGGCTGCCAGAAGCAACCCAGCCGCCGGCCGTCAAGCAGGTGTCACGCGGTCAACCTTCCCCACGAGTAGTCCTGTTTTGCCAGCTTCAGATACACGAACAGCTCCGTCGACACCACTCCCGTGATGGGGCGTACCTCGTCGCCCAGTACGGACAGCAGGTGGTCGTCGTCGCGGCACAGGACTTCTGCCAGCAGGTCGAAGCGGCCTGAGCAGAGGACCACCTGGTGTACGTCGGCGACTTTGGCGAGTTGCTGGGCCACGTCGCGGGCGTCGCCGTCCACCGTGATGCCCACCATTGCCCGTCGGGTCAGGTCGACGTGTTCTGGGGCCGTCACGGCGACTATCTGCACCATTTCCTCTCGCAACAGCCGCTGCACCCGTTGCCGGACCGCGCCTTCCGAAAGGCCCACCGCTTTGGCCAGTGCGGTGAACGACGCGCGGCCGTCCTCCTGCAGCAGCGTGATGAGCGTTCGGTCGGTGGTGTCCAGCGCTCTTGGTGCGCGCGGTTCCTCGACCTTCGTACGGTTTTCGTCACCCATGCCGTCCCTCCCTGTGTTTCGGCATGCGATTCGTCAGACGCGCAGCGTATCGGCCAAAGCCGGGGAGCAGGAGACCCATTCCCGGATTCTTCGCCGGACGGCACAGGATGTGCGCTGGGGCGCCGTAACGCGCGCGGTCGGGCAACCGGCGCGCCAGGCCTGTCAGCAGCGGCGAAGCAGGTCTTCCTCCGTTTCGCGGCGGACGAGAAGGGTGGCGTGCCCGTCGCGGACACCGACGAGCGGCGGGCGGCCGACGAGGTTGTAGTTCGACGCCAGCGAGTGGTGGTATGCACCAGTGCATGGGACGGCGAGCAGATCGCCGACGTGGATGTCGTCGGGTAGACACACATCCGCCAGTACATCGCCGGACTCGCAGTGGCGGCCGACAACCGTCATCGGTGTGCGCGCGGCTTTCGTGCGGCGGCCGACGAGGCGCGCGGTGTAGCGAGCGCCGTACAGCGCGGGGCGCGGGTTGTCGCTCATGCCGCCGTCGACAGCGACGAAGGTGCGCGCGCCGCGCTTGACGGCGCAGACGCGGTACACGGTGATCCCCGCCGGTCCGACAATCGCGCGGCCGGGCTCGATCGTCAGGTGTGGCAAGGGGAAGTCGCGCGACGAGCATTCGTACGCCAGCGCGACGCGCAACCGTCGTGCGTACCCGTCCAGGTCGAACGACGCTTCGCGGTCGACGTACGGCACAGCGTGACCGCCACCGAGGTCTAGATCGCGCAACGTGACGCCGTATTGATCGCGTACGCGCACGAGGACTTCGACCATCCGGCGTGCAGCTTCCTCATAGCGGTCTACGCGCGACACCTGTGAGCCGATATGACAGTGCAGCCCCGTGAGTTCCAGGCTCGGCTGTGCGAGTACCGCGGCAACGGCGCGGTCCACGTTGTCGCGTACGTCGGCGCGCAACGAGAAGCCGAACTTCTGCCCTTCTGTACCCGTTGTGATCGCGGCGTGCGTGTCACCGTTGACGCCGGGCGTAACGCGGATAAGGACGCGTTGTGACCCGAGGGCACCGAGCTGTTCGATCTCGTCGAGGGAATCGAGGACGATGCGTCCGACGCCGTACTGCAGTGCCGCCTTAAGGTCTTCAGGCGTCTTCGCGTTGCCGTGCAGCAGGATGCGCTCCGCGGGGAACCCGACAGCGCGCGCGACGGCGATCTCTCCGGCGGAGCAGGTGTCCAGCGACATGCCCTCCTCAGCCATCCAGCGCAACACTGCTCGCGTACAGAGCGCCTTGCTCGCGAAGGCGACGTCGGCCTCTGGCAGCGCACGGCGGTACGCGCGGGCTGTTTCGCGGACCTGCGCCTCGTCGAGGAGGTAGGCGGGGGTACCGAAGCGGGCGGCCAGGTGGCTGACCGGCGCGTCGGCGAAGAGCAGTTCACCGTCTTCGCCGAGCGTTGTGCGGCGCGGCCACAGCCCCGGTTCCAGGTGGTCGGCGGCCTCGCAGCCGAGACTCGGGAGCAGCTCGCTGAGCGTCACGGTTACCTCCGGCGATGTCGATACGGACAATCGCCAGCACACTGCGCAGAACCGCACCCGGACACGGCGGAAACGACCCCCTGACGCTCCCGCCGTGCCTGCTGATGCGTCCTTAACGCGCGAGTAACCCCCGCCACACGCCACACGTGGGCAGGCCACACGTGGGCTGGGCGCACGCGGGCACGCCACACGCGGGCTGGGCACATGTGGGCAGGCCACACGCGGACTGGCCACCCGCGGACTGGCCACACGCGGACTGGCCACACGCGAGCAGGCCGCACGAACGCAGGGCGTACGCAGGCAGGCCACACCCGAGCAGGGCGCCCGTCCTGGAATCCGGGTCAGGCGTCCCGAAGGGCATCCAGGGCGAACCCCGCATACAGCGCGACCCCGGCCGCCATCGCCGGTTCGTGGAACACCACGCGGTTCGAATGGTTGTCCGGAGTTTCGGCCGGGTCGAACTCCGGCGGCCGGGCGCCGATGAACGCGAACGCGCCCGGAACTCGTTGCAGCACATACGAAAAGTCCTCGGCCCCCATGATCGGGGTCGTCGCCTCCTCGACGTTCTCCGTGCCCAGGATCGCGGCACCCAGCGCCAGCACCTCCGCGGCCACCGCCGGGTCGTTGACGGTCGGCGGGTAGCCCGGGTCCACACCCGCCAGTACGCGGCAGCCGTGTGCCGCGCCGACGGCCTCGCACACCTTCGGCAGTTCCTCGCGGACGAAGGCGCGCGTGGACTCCGACAGCGTGCGAATGGTCCCCTCGAGCACGGCCGTCTCGGGGATGATGTTCGTGGTGGTCCCAGCCGCAATGCGGGTGACCGAAATGACCGCGGGATCGAAGACGTCGATCCGGCGCGTGACCATCGTCTGCAGCGCGCCGACCATCGCCGCCGCGGCGGGGACGGGGTCGATTGCGTCGTGCGGGGCCGAGCCGTGGCCGCCGCGGCCGATCACCTCGACGCTGAACGTGTCCGCCGACGCCATCATCGGCCCGCCGCGCAGCTGCAGCACGCCACTCGGGCTGTTGGCGATCGTGTGCAGGCCGAACGCCCGCGTGACGCGCGTGCCCGCGACATCCAGCACGCCCTCGTGGATCATGTGCCGCGCGCCGTGGAAGCCCTCCTCGCCCGGCTGGAACATGAACACCACCGACCCGGCGAGCTCGTCCACCCGCGCGGACAGCAGCCGGGCCGCGGAGGCGAGCATCGCGACGTGCGTGTCGTGGCCGCAGGCGTGCATCGAGCCCTCGACCTCGGACGCGAAGTCCAGCCCGGTGTCCTCGTCGAGCGGCAGCGCGTCCATGTCGCCGCGCAGCAGCACGGCCGGGCCGGGGCGGGCGCCGCGCAGGACGCCGGTGAGCGACGTCGTCGCGCGGCCGTCGGTGAGTTCGATCGGCAGATCGGCCAGCGCGGCGCGGATGGCGGCCTGTGTCCGTGGCAGCTGCAGCCCCTGCTCGGGGTACCGGTGCACGGCGCGGCGGAGCTCGACGGTGCGGTCCTGCAGCTTCCGCGCTTCCTCGAGCAGCCCGGCGTGGCGGTTGCCGGGCAGGGTGGGCAGGTCGGTGGGTCCGGTCATGGCTCGATAGTGGCACCCCGGAGCGTTCCGGCACACCGTGCGTGCGTTCGTCCCCTCGGCGGAATACGGTGTGCGCATGGCGGTGCAAGAGCCGGTCACGGGCTTCGCGGTGGCGGTGGTCCGTGAGGACGGTCGGTGGCGGTGCAGTGCGCTCGATCCCGCGGCGCTCACGGAATTGGATGCGGCGATCACCGAGCTGGGGAAACTCCGGTCGACCGGGGCGGCCTTCGGCCTGCTGGCGGTGGACGACGAGTTCTTCGTGATCGTCCGGCCCAGCCCGAGGGGACCGTCGCTGCTGCTGTCGGACGCCGCGGCAGCGCTCGACTACGACATCGCGGCCGACGTCCTCGACGTGCTGCGCGTCGATCCCCCTGACGAGGACGACGACGCGGTCTGGCCCGAAGGTGACCTGGACATCCTGGCCGATGTCGGCCTGCCCGGCGCGGAGCTGGAGGTGATCGTCGGCGAGGTCGACCTGTACCCCGACGAGCAGCTCCAGATGATCGCGCAGCGGTGCGGGTTCGAAGCCGAGTTCTCGAAGCTGCTGGATCAGCTCTGAGACGCCCGGACGACACCGAGGCAGTGCGGGCCGCACTCGACGCGGCCCGCGCCCCGGGCGCCGACGTGCCCATCGGCGCAGTCGTCTTCGATCCCGACGGACACCCGCTCGCCGCGGCCCGCAACGCGCGGGTCGAGCTGGCCGACCCGACCGCGCACGCGGAGATACTGGCGTTGCGCGCAGCGGCCCGCGAATTCGGCGACGGATGGCGGCTGGAAGGCTGCACGCTCGCGGTCACGCTGGAGCCGTGCACGATGTGCGCGGGCGCGCTGGTGCTTGCCCGCGTGGCACGGCTGGTGTTCGGCGCGTGGGAACCCAAGACCGGCGCGGTGTCGTCGCTGTGGGACGTCGTCCGCGACCGCAGGCTCAACCACCGTCCGGAGGTCCACGGCGGGGTGCTGGCCCCGGAATGCGCGAGCCTGCTCGAGGCCTACTTCGCCGACCGCCGACCGCTGGGGGATCAGCCCCCGCGCTGATCGCGGGCGAGGGTCCGGTATTGTTCTCGGCGGTGGCGTGTCCGAGCGGCCGAAGGAGCACGACTCGAAATCGTGTGACGGTTGATCCCGTCCGTGGGTTCAAATCCCACCGCCACCGCTCGCGAGTGGGCGAGGTGTGTCGACGGAGAGCGTCGACCCGCCTCGCTCGCCGTGTTTCCGGGGGTGCAACCCCCGGACCCCGCCCGGGGGCGAGCCCCCGGAACCCCCAGCGCTGGGTCACGCTGGTATTCCTCGTGGGGAGGACTGGACCATTAGGCGTCTAGGACTGGGGTGCCGAAGGGGTCCAGGAAAGTCGTTGCCTCACCGATCGTTGCGACGCCTCGGGCGACGGCTTCGGTGATGGTGGCGCAGGCTTCGCGGACCTTTACTTCGGCGGAGCGGTCGCCCGATAACAGTGCGTCGGCTGCTCGGGACGCGGCTTCGGCGATCGACACCACCTGAGCGGCGGTTTGGTCGGCTAGCCGGTCGAGGAGTTCGGCCAGATCGAGGCCTACCGCGGCGGTGCGGGCGGCGGCTTCGGCGGCTTGGCGGTAGTGGACGTCCAGTTCGTCGGCGCGGGTACGGAACTGCGCGGCCGGTTCGCCGCCCCACTTGCGTTCCGCGCGGTGTGCCCCGCGTTCGAACTCCAGCCGGGCCATCACGAGCACGTCCCGTCCGCTCGACAGCATGCGTGCCGATTCGCGGATTGCCTGCGGGGAACAGTCGATCCGGCGCAACGCGTCGACCGGGTCGGGCGCGCCTGCTCCGGCGGCTGCGGCCCGCAACGGGGCCAGCGCGGCGGCCGCCTTTTCCAGCGCCGGGTGGAGGAACGGCATCAACTGAGCAGCGCCGTCGCGACCGTCGGGCGGTGCGGGTTGTGCGCGGCCATCCGCAGATGCCCGGCGAGGTCGGACGTCGCATCCCCGAGTACCCGCGCGTCGACGTCCCGCGCGGCGAGCGCGGCTTCCCAGCGCGCGGCGATTTCCCGCGCCGGTGCGGAAATCCCCCACGGCGTCGATTCGAGGCGGGCGTCGGAGAACCGGCCTGCCGCCTGGTCTGCGTCGGCGGCGGCCCGGTCGAGCGAGTCCGCGGCGGCACGCAGCCGCTCGCTCGTGGAACCTGCCATCGGGACCTCCGCTTCCGGGAAGGCGCCGGCCCGGAGCCCGTCACCTTCTGCCAAGAGATCTAACCCCATCGGGCAAGCCAGGTCACTCGGCCGGGCGTGCGAAGGTTCCACATCGTGGGGGCCCTTGACCGTGGGGTCCTGGCACCGCCATCATCGACTTCATGGCAGAGATCCGGGAAGTGCCGCAAGCCGGCCGCGTCCCGGCGCGGACGGATGGTGAGGGCGTGGCCGCCCTCCTGAGGCGTCGCGGTCGTCTCGGCTCCCCTCCCGCGTAGGCGTTTTCCGCTGAACCGAGCCGAATTCACCTGCTTTTCTCCGGGAGTACCGCCATGTCTGTAGACCTGCCTGCCCGTTTGCGCCCGGCCACCACGCCGGACCACGGAATCGTCGAGGGACCGCGCGTCCTGCTGTCCGGCGACAACCGTCCCTACGAACTTTTCACCCTCCGCCCGCTCGGCCGCGTGATCGGGGCCGAACTCGCCGGGGTCGACCTCGGCGCGCCGGTGTCCCCGCGGCTGCGCGCCGAGCTGAGCCGCGCGCTGCTGGAGTGGAAGGTGCTTTTCTTCCGCGACCAGCACATCACGGCCGAGCAGCAGCGCGCCTTCGCCGCCAACTGGGGTGAGCTGGAGACCAACCCGTTCATCGAGCAAGGTGACTCCGACCGCGTCGTGCGGTTCAGCCGTACCGCGGGGATGCCCGGGTACGAAAACATCTGGCACACCGACGTCACCTGGCGGCCGAACCCGGCGCTGGGTTCGGTGCTGCGGCTCGTCGAGGTCCCGCCCGTCGGCGGCGACACGATGTGGGCGGACATGGCTGCGGCGTACGACAATCTGCCCGCCGACGTCCGCGTGCGCATCGACGGGCTCACCGCGGTACACGACTTCATCCCCGGTTTCGACCGGTTCACCGACCCGGACCTGCTGGCCCGCTGGCAGGACGCGTACCCGCCGGTCGAGCATCCCGTCGTCCGCACGCATCCGGAAACGGGACGCCGCACGCTGTTCGTGAATCAGGCGTTCACCACGCACATCGTGGGCATGGACCACGCGGAGAGCGACCGGCTGCTGCGGTACTTGTTCCTGCAGGCACACACCCCGGAGTTCCAGGTGCGGTTCCGGTGGCAGCGGAATTCGGTGGCGTTCTGGGACAATCGCGCGACCCAGCACTATGCGGTGAATGACTACCACCCGCACGTGCGGATCGCCGAACGCGTCGCGATCGTCGGCGATCGGCCGTACTGACCGCACAAGTGCTCGTGAGTGGCGAGGGGCTCCGCCTTCCTCCCCTGCCGCGCTCCCGGTCGCGGCAAAGCGGTGCCTGCCTCGCCACTCACGAGGCTTCCCCGGGGCAAAACCGTGGAGCCGCGGTCGCGGGTGAAGCGGGAACTCCCGCGCCCGCGGCTTCTTCCCGGGCGGTGGCACCTGCGCGCAAGCCGACCACGATCAACCCCCATGTGATCGTGTCGCCTCCCCCCGCGCGGTGCGACCTGTGAGCACCGGGGTCGGTCCGGACGTGGTCTGGGCCACATTCCCGTGCGCTCCTCGGTAAAGTACTCCCGCCGGGTACCGGCTGACCCCGGGCTTGAGCTGCATTTAAGGCAGATGGGCCGTCCGGGTGACGCCGGAGGGCGTGATGTCACTGCGAAGTCCCTCCACAGTCGCGATGCCATCACCAACAGTCACCTTGGTGCCTTGCCGGGCCGACAAATCCACCAGTCGCTCAAGCGCTTCGCTCGCGGCGGAACCGGTGAGCGGCAGGCATTCGTTGTCCTCGTTCCGGCGCACCGGCACCAGCTCGACCCACGGCCGCTCGCCGAGTACGCACCCGGCGAGCAGCCCGTCGCGGTACCGGCTGTGCATGGCGGGCCAGTCGAACACGAGGTTGCCGAGGCTGTAGAGGATCGGCCGGCCGCGATACACCTCCACCGCCTGCACGGTGTGCGGTCCGTGGCCCACCACGAGGTCGGCTCCGGCGTCGATGATCGCGTGCGCGTAAGCGATCTGGTACTCGGTCAGCTCGTCGCCGGGCAGGCCCCAATGCATGGAGACCACGACGTACCCGGCTGTCGCGCGGGCCTGCCGGACATCACTGACCAGCTGGTCCAGGTCGCCCGGGACCGGGGTCGTGTGCACGATCGGCGGGCGGCCGGGGGTGTCCAGCACGCGCGGGTCCGGTTGGTACGCCGTGTAGGCCGACGCCGTCGCGACGCCAGGCGAATCGGCGAGCGCTTCCTGTCCGACCGGCCAGCACAGCGAGGTGTAGGCGAGAAACGCGACGCGGCCGCCGGGCCGGTCGAGGACGGCCGGTGCGTGTGCTTCGCGGAAGTTCGCGCCTGCACCGCAATGCGCGATCCCGGCGCGATCGAGGACGGCGAGGCTCGCCATTGCGGCGGCTGGCGGGTAGGCGACGTTGTTCGCCATCGACACCACGTCGATCCGGGCCGCGGTCAGGGCGGTGACCATTTCCGGCGGCGAATGCCGCCAGTCCGGTTTGTGTGGGATGTCCACGCCGGTCGACCCGGACAGCGGGCCTTCGAGGTTCACGAACCGCACGTCGGCGCCGGTGAGCAGCGAGGTCAGCGGGGCGAGCGCCGATTCCGGGTTCGCGCGGCCCTGCAGGTTGACGTCTCCGCCGAGTACGAGCGTGATCATCTGTCAACCCGTCCAAAGGAGGAAAATCCCTCCAGCTCGTCACGAATCGTTGCCTTTTCGTCTTCCTCCGCTTCGTTTGTTCGGGGGACGATGCCTCGACCGTTGTCGTGCAGAGGGGACTCAGGGTGACCATATCCCGTCGTCCTGCCGGGGGCCGCAGCGCCGGTGGGGGAACGTTGACCAGAAAGGGTGCAGTGCCGGTAACCGTCGCTGCCCTCGTGCTCGGTGGCCTGGCCGGGCCTGCTTCGGCAGCGCCGAGTGCCGACGCGCTCATCGCCGAGGTGTACGGCGGTGGCGGCAACGCCAATGCCACGCTGACCAACGACTTCGTCGAGCTCGGCAACCGCGGGGGCTCGGCGGTCGCGCTCGACGGCTACAGCGTCCAGTACCTGCCTGCCTCCGCGGGCACGTCGAGCACCTGGCAGGTCACCAAACTGAGCGGGTCCGTAGCCGCCGGCGGCCGTTACCTGGTCGAGGAGGGCAAGGGCAACGGGGGAACGGTCGCCTTGCCGACGCCGGACGCGAGCGGGACCATCGCGCTGTCCGCAACCGCCGGTACGGTCGCGCTCGTCTCCGACACCGCGCCGCTGACCTGCAAGACCGCCGCCGACTGCGCGGCCGACTCGCGGGTCAAGGACCTCGTGGGCTTCGGCGCCGCCGTGGTGCGCGAGGGGCTCCCGGCCGCTTCGCCGGCCAACACGACGTCCGTCGCCCGCGGCGCCACGCTCGCCGACACCGACAACAACGACGCGGACTTCACCGTCGGCGCTCCGACGCCCACCAACACCAAGGGCGAGACCACCGGGTCCGAGCCCGGTGAGCCGCCGGTGTCGGCGAAGATCCACGAAATCCAAGGCACCACCAGGATTTCGCCGTTCAAGGACAAGAAGGTCGGCGACGTCACCGGGGTCGTCACCGCCTTGCGCAGCTTCGGCTCGGCGCGCGGGTTCTGGCTCACCGACCCGAATCCGGACAGCGACCCGCGGACCAGCGAGGGCCTGTTCGTGTTCACCGGATCCACCACGCCTGCCGTCGCGGTCGGCGATGCGGTCACCGCACAGGGCACGGTGAAGGAGTACTACCCGGATGCTCCGGCGACGTCGAACTACCAGTCGCTCACGGAACTGACGAGTGCACAGTGGACAGTCGGGTCGCACGGAAACCCGTTGCCCAGCCCAGCAGCGTTGAACCAGGTGCCCGACGCGCTGGCCCCCAACACGGGCGGCAACATCGAGCCGTTGCCGCTGGAGCCGTCGAAATACTCGCTCGACTTCTGGGAGTCCCACGAGAGCGAGATCGTCCAGATTTCCGATGCGCGGGTGGTCGGCCCCAGCAACAAATTCGGTGAGCTTTATGTGACCACCAAGCCGCAGCAGAATCCGACGCCGCGCGGTGGGACGGTGTACCTCGGTTACGACAAGATCAATACCGGGGTGCTGAAGGTCCAGTCGATCATTCCCGGCCAATTCCCGAAGGCCAATACGGGTGACGTGCTCACCGGCGTCACTTCCGGGCCGGTCGAGTACAGCAATTTCGGCGGCTACACCCTTCTCGCGTCGCAGCTCGGAGCGACGAAGGACAACCAGCTGCAGAAGGAAACCACGCGACGCCAGCGTCCGGGTGAGCTTTCGGTGGCGACGTACAATGTCGAAAACCTCGCACCGTCCGATTCGGACACCAAGTATTCACAGCTGGCACACGGCATTGTGGACAATCTCGCTACGCCGGATGTCGTTACCCTGGAAGAAATCCAGGACAACAGCGGGGCCAAGGACGACGGCGTAGTCGATGCAGATGCGACGCTCCGGAAGTTCACTGACGCCATTGTCGCGGCGGGTGGTCCCCGTTATGAATGGCGGCAGATCGACCCGGTGAACGACAAGGACGGTGGACAACCCGGTGGCAACATCCGGGTCGGCTTCCTCTTCAACCCGGCGCGAGTGTCCTTTGTGGATCATCCGGGTGGCAGCCCGACGGCGGCCGTCGGCGTGGTCACCGATCATGGGAAGACGCATCTCACCCAGTCGCCCGGGCGGATCGACCCGGGGAACGAGGCGTGGACCGACAGCCGTAAGCCGCTGGCGGGCGAGTTCGTTTTCCGTGGTCGTACCGTGTTCGTGATCGCGAACCACTTCAACTCCAAGGGTGGCGACCAGCCGACGCACGGCCGGTACCAGCCGCCGACCCGCAGCTCCGAGGTCCAGCGGTTGAAGCAGGCGACTGTGCTGCAGGGCTTTGTGTCGCAGCTGGCCGCCGCGAAGGCCAATGTGGTGGTTGCCGGAGACCTGAACGACTACCAGTTCTCGCTGGCCTTGGCGAAGCTCACGTCGGGCGGGCTACTGAAGGACTTGATCGCGACGCTGCCGCCGGAGGAGCGGTACAGCTACGTTTTCGAGGGGCAGTCGCAGGTGCTCGACCACATCCTGACGTCGGCCGCCCCGCGCGGCGTGGACTACGACGTAGTGCACGTCAACGCGGAGTTCGCCGACCAGGCCAGCGACCACGACCCGCAGGTGCTGCGAATGCGCCCCTCGGCCGGAAACCCTTTGCAGGACACGATTTACGACCTGCTGGACCAGCTGGACCGGCTACTTGGCCGCACGGCTTAGCGTTTCGCCCGCCAGCCCAGTCCCAGTACGGCCTGTACCAGCTCCTGGTAGCTCGGCTTGACCTCTTCCAGGTAGCGGTCCAGGTACTGCGGCCGGGCGGTGGGCACCGGCTCGGGATCGTCGAGGGCCTCGACGAACGCGAGCCGGGAAACGTTGTGCAGGGCCATTTTCCACCAGCGGCCGGCGCGTTCGCGGGCCTTCTCCTCGCGCTCCTGCGCGGTGGCGACGGCAGCGTGCGCGTCGGCCAGCTGGCGTTCGATCTCTTCGCCCCTGGCGAGTTCCCACGCCCGCAGATTGTCCGCCGAACCGCGGGCGAGGCCCACGATTTCCTTGTACCGCATAGCGGGACTGGCGAGTTCCCCGGTCACGGCGTACCTCCGAGTGGCGGATCGGTTTCCGGGCGCTGGAACGGAATGATGACCTCCGGCGCCCCGTGCGTGGTGCGGTCGAAGAACAACGCACGGCCGGGCCGGGGCGACCAATGCACGACCTGGCCCGCGGCGAACGGGGCCAGTTCGTTGCCCTGCACGTCCAGCGCGGCCCAGGTGCCGATGTCGTCGGTGCCGCCGAAGCCGAGCGTGTCCTTCAGCCGCGCGATGCTGCGCCACCAGCCGATGGTGTGGATACCATGTGCAGGCCCGTTTTTGAGCAGCGTGCGCAGGTGATCGAGGCCGCTCTTGGGCTGTCCGACGGCTTTTGCCTCCAGGGAAGGCAACGCGGCGTCCACTCCGTACAGCAGCAGAATCCGTGGGGACATCGATTCGGCAATCGACGTGAGCGCGGCAGGCAGGTCGTCGGTGAGCGTTGCGGCATGGCCTTCTGCCTCCAGCCGCTCCTTCAGCTCCAGCACCGCGGGCGCGCACGATTCGATCGGGCAGCTGAGCAGGAACTCGGCCTCGCCGGGTTCGAGCTGCCGGGCAAGCGATCGCGCGGATGAGTCCATAATGGACAACGCCTCGGCCGTAGCGCCGCCTAGCACCGCGACATTCCGCCCGGGTGCCCGAGGGAGCTCGACGCCACAGGCCGCCTCGGTGACGTCGATCGACTGGCCCAGCAGCGCCCGCGGGCGGGAACTCGGCTTGAGCTCGGTGTAGGCCGGGAATTGTTCCAGCACCGGCGAATGCGCGCCGTCGAAAAGGCGCGGCCGGGGGAACCGTCCGGAGTAGAGCTCCCACAACTGCCGCTGTAGATCGACGAATACGTTACGGCTGCTGGCATCCGGTACGTGTGCGAGCTGATTTCCGTGTGCCACGCCGGAATCGTGGTTGATCACCGCATGCCACTTGGGTGCGGACACCGCCGCGTTGTTCGTTTCCGCCAGCACCCGGCGCGCCTTCGGCATCGCAATCCGCAGCGTGCACTGCTCGAATACCGCCGGTTTACCCCAGAATGCCTCGATCCCGGCGACGTCCTGGCTCGCCAGCACGAGGTGGATCCCCTGCGAACGCCCGCGGCGCGCGATGTCTTCGAGCAGTTGCGTGGCCTGCGCGGTGACCTGGTCGCGGCCCGCGAAGAGGTACTGGAACTCGTCGATCACCGCGACGATCCGCGGCCAATGTCCGCCCGGATCCTGTTCCCGCAGGTCAGCGAGGTTGGTGACCTCGTGCTCCTTGGCCGCGGCGGACCGGCGGCGCAGCTCGTCGGCGAGATACCGCAGCAGCGCCAGCCCGAACTCGCGGTCGGTGTTCACGTTGACGCCGACCAGTTTCGCGTGCGGCAGCCAGCTGGAATCCTTGCGGCCGGGGGCAAGCCCGGCGAACGACACGCCTTCCTTGAAGTCCAACAGGTACAACGCCAGCTCGTCCGGCGTGTACCGCGCGGCGAGGCTGCCCAGCAGCGCGTAGAGGAAGTTCGTCTTGCCCGACCCGCTGGGCCCGCCGATGAGCGCGTGCGGGCTCGCGTCGCCGATCACCACTTCCACGGCTTCGCCCTCGTGGAACCCGATCGGCGCGCGCAGTTCCCGGGCTGAGCTTTCCTGCCCGACCTCGGTGGGCATCAGGTCGCCGAACGACCGCGGGCCACCCTGTTTGGCGATGAGCGCTTCGGCGATCCGCCCCGCCGCGCGAATGACCTGCCCCGACGGCAACGGCGGATCGAGGTCCACGGCCAGGTCGCTGCCGGTCATACTGCTGACCGCACGGCGTTCGTCGAGGAGGCTGAGCGTTTCGATCGACGCGCTCACCGCGGTGGGGACGTCCACCAGGATCAGGCAGATTCCCGCCGCGAGCGCGCCGCTGGCCACGCGCTTGAGGTCGCGGGCGCGTTCGGCGTCGAGGGTTTCGCCGTTGCCGTACAGCACCGCGATGCGGTACGGCTCGAGCCGCTGTCCGGTGGCTTTTCGCAGTTCCCGCAACGAAGTGTGTCCGGCCTGCATCCCGGTGGCGTGGATGCGGCGGATGTGCCCGGCGAGCTCGTCGAGGAGGTCTTCGAGCCGGGTCGGGTCGTACAGCGACAGCGCGCTGGTGCGGCTGAGCGGGTACAGGTCGGGCAGGATCGCGGTGAGCTGCCCGATGTCCCAGAGGTGGATTTTCACCGCGCCCGGTTCGAACGCCGACAGCACGCGCATCAGCAGGCCCTGCACGATCGCGTCGACCACCGGCCGCGTTTTCGGCGCCGACGTGATGGCCAGGTGCGATTCGTCGAGCAGCGGGACGGCGACGTCGAACGTGCGGGAGATGTCGCGTCTGGCCGCGGTCGCCGAACCGACCCGCCACAGCTCCGGCGCGGTGATGCCGGGGTGGGTGCCGACCCGGCCGAGCCATTCGCTCGGCGGCCGCCCGGCCGGTCCCGGCGCGTGCGCGGCGACGAGGTCGCGCAGCGAGCCGGGGCCGGCACTCCAGTCGGTGTAGAAGGCGTTGCGGGTACCGCCGAGCGCGGCGAACACCTCGTGCGCGGCCGGATGCCGGGCCCACTCCGCCTGTTGCTCCGCGTCGGCCTGGTTCATGCCGACGCGGACGATTTCCTGTTCCAGGGTCAGCCGCGACACCTCGGCCTCGGCCATCTCGCGCGCGCCGGCGGCGGCGCCGAGGACGAGCCCGATCTGGTGGCGGACCCGGTCGAGCGCGGTCTGCACGCGGTTGCGTTGCTCGGCTGACTTGCTGGCCATCTCGTTCCTACAGGCGTGACTGGTATCCGCCAACCAGGTCGTCGGCGGCGGATAGGCGGGTGAGGAGGTGGTCCAGTGCCTCGTCGGCCTGCGCCAGCTGCTGCGGGAGCCACGGGTCGGCCTTGGCCTGTGCGTCGACGAGCGCGCGCCGGGCGTCGCCGAGCAGAGCCTTGGCCCGCTCGGCGTGCGCCCGCCCGTCGCCGACCCCTGCCCGCGCGGCAGTGAGCAGCTGGTGGATTTCGGCGAGTCCCGGCATCGAGGTTACAGCCGGGCCGAGTAGGAGTCGGCCGACGAGATCCCGGCCTGGATCGTGCTCTGCATGCCGCTGATCCCTTGCAGTGCCTCGGCGAGCAGGCCGTGTGCCTGATTCACCTCGTGCTGGCTGCTGCCCTGGGTTGCCTGGTTCAGCGACAGCTGGGCTTCCTCGAGTGCTTGCGCCGCCTGCTGCAATGCGGCGATGCTCGCGGACGCCTTCTCGTTCGCGAGCGCGATACCAGCGCGGATCTCTTCCACTCCGGCCATGGGGGCGGACTCCTCGGTGCGTCATGGGCTGGAACGACCACATACAAACTTAGCGTGATCAGGTGTCTTCGGTAAGTAAGGGAGAACGGGAGAATCGACAAAGCCCCGGACGCGGTCGGGCATCCGGGGCCTTCTCTTGCGCGGGCCGCACGGGTGCGCGAAGCCGGTCCCGACCCGCGTCCCAGCCTGCTGACCTGCGGGTTTCTCGGCTGCGCGCGGTCGCCCGCGCCCAGGTCAAAACGGTATTCGTGACACCGAAAAACCTCTCCGAGGGGGTACGAACAAGTCTTCGGCGAAGCCTAGCGGGTAGGACCGTTCGGCCGATCCCAGCCCCCGTTCCGGTTGCACACAGCGACGATCGACCCGGTCAGCGCGCTCCGGCGGGGTTCGGGTCGTCACCCAGGTAGGTGCCATAGCCCTCGACGACGAGCGGACCGTCGAAGAGCAGGACCTCGTTCACGAGCCCGCCCTTCTGGTTGCGGTAGTTGATCACGAGCGCATCGACGCCGACGTAGGTCCCGACGACCTCGAACCGCAGATCGGGGATCAGCTGCAGTCCTTTCTCCCAGTACGCCCGCAGCGCGGCCTTGCCCCGCAGCACGCCGTCACTGCCGTCGAGCACCCGCGCGGCAACCGGCGACCGGAAGGTGACGTCGTCGGCGAAGTGCGCCAGCAAGGTGCCCAGATCGTGGGCGTTCCACGCCCGCACCCACTCGTTGGTGAAGTCCTGTGCCACTTTGAGGTCCATCTTCGAATTCTGCCAGCGTCCACAGGGTGGGACGGGCTAGTCGGCCGCGCGCCCGCGCAGGGTGCCCGCCGGGAGGGAGACCTCGCGCTCGACGGTGTCCCAGGCGAGGGAATCGACGTCGCCGTAACGCTTTCCCGGGCGCATGTACGCCTGCACCAGGAGGCCGTCGAGGAGCACAAGGATCCGGTACGCGCTCAGCTCGGGGTCGGGCACCGTGAAGGCCTCGGCGGCGTGGCCCCGTTCGAGCAGCTCACGCAGGTACTGCAGCCCGGCGATCATCCGGTTGTCCACTTCCACGGCGAGCTTCGGCCGCCGGGGCGCGGCTGCCCAGGCACCCATCCAGATCCGGGCCGACGTCTGGTCGCCCGCGAGGTGGTAGGCGACGTACGCGCAGAGCGCCGGGAGCGGCGGTAACGGGTCGACCGTGCGGCGGAGCCGGGTGTGCTCGGCCGCGGTGAACTCGGCGAATGCGGCTGCGATCAGCTCGTCCATGGTGGCGAAGTAGTGGTGCACGAGGCCCGGCGCGACGTCCAGTTCGGCCGCGACGTCTCGCGACGTGATCCGGTCGAGCCCGACCGGATCGGCCAGCCGCAGCGCGGCCGCGACGATTTCCTGCCGCCGCTCCTCCGGCTTGCGACGTGTCGGCATCTGGGCAGCTTATTGGTCTTTCGGCCAACAATCCAGCGTTGCCGGTTCCTGGTGGTCTCTCTTGCTTCTTGACATCGACTACCGCCGGGGTTGTACTCCTTGTTGAGCGAATGCCCAATAAGGGGAGTGGTCGCAATGAAGCTTTCCTCCCGAACCGGTGCGCAACCTGCGGCGATCGACGTGGCAGGCAAGATCGAAACGCGTGGGATCGAGTACATCCCCGAGAAGGACCGCCACGGCAAGCCGGCGCAGCTGTTTCCGGTGTGGCTGTCCGCGAACGTCGCTTACGTGTACCTGCTGCTGGGCGGAAGCCTGATCGTGCTCGGGCTCGCGCCGTGGCAGGCGTTCGTGGTGCTGGCCATCGGCAACCTGCTGTGGCTGGTGATCGGTCTCCTCGCCATCAGCGGACCGAGCTCGGGCACCCCGAGCGAAGTGATCATGCGCGCGATGCTCGGTGTCCGCGGCAACCGGGTGTTCGGCGCCGGGCTCGGCTGGCTGACCGCGGTCGTGTACGAGGGCCTGAATCTCGCGATCGGTGCGCTCGCCGGGTTCGCGCTGATCGAATCGCTGGGAATTCCGGTGACAGCGCTGGTCGAGGTGCTCGTGGCGGTCGTCATCGGCGTGGTCACGTTCACCATCAGCATCTACGGCCACGCGACGATCGTGCGGGTCAGCGCGGTGTTCACGGTGGTGCTGGGGGTGTGCATGCTGACCCTCGGCGGGTTCGTCACCACCCGCGCGACCCTGCATTCCGTCGAGCCCTTGCACGGCGGCGCGTTCTGGGCCGCGGCACTGAGCGGCGTCGTCCTCGTCGGAGCGGCGCCGTTGTCGTGGGGCTCCAGCGCGGACTATTCCCGTTACCTGCCAACGCATACGTCGAAATGGCGGGTCGCCGCCTGGACGGCTTTCGGGGGCTGGCTGCCGGCCATGATCCTGGGCGGGATCGGAATTCTCGCCGGGACGGTGGTCGACATGAGTGACCCGCAGACTTCCTTCCGCGCCATTTTACCGGGCTGGTTCTATCCGATCTTCCTGTTGATTCTCGTCCTCGGCTCGATCACCAACAACGTGTTGACTGCTTATTCGGCAGGGCTTTCGCTACAGGCGATCGGAGTCCGCATGAGCCGGGCCCGCACCGTTTTGATCGACGCCGTGATCGGTGGCGCGTTGTGTGCCTACGCTTTGCTTTCCGCGAGTTTCCTGACCGGCGTGAGCAATCTGCTCGCGTTGACCGTCGCCTACCTCGCCCCCGCCACGACGGTCTATGCAGTGGACATCGTATTGCGCCGCAACCGTTACGACGGCCACCAATTGCACGACGAACGCCCCGGTGGTCCATTCTGGTACCGCTCCGGTTTCAACCCGGCAGGTGTCGGCGCAGTGGTCATCGGAACCGCCGTCGGACTGCTGTGCGTGGAAACCACGATCCTGACCGGCCCATTCGCCGCCTTGACCGGGACCGATCTGTCCATTGTGGCCGGTCCGATCGTCGCGGGTGTGCTTTATGTCGTGATCGGCAAATCCAGGTTGATGCGCGAAGGGAATCGCTGATGGATTGGTACTCGGTGACGGAAGTCGGCGATGGCCTGTCGTTGATCTCCGAGCCTCAGGTACATCCCTTTCTCCAAGCGAACATCTGGCATCTCCGCGGACAGGAACGTGACGTCCTGATCGATTCCGGCCTTGGGGTCGCCCCTCTTGCCCCGGTAGTGCGGCAATTGTCCGCCCGCGAACCGACTGTCGTCCTCACTCACGCCCACCTGGACCACATGGGCGGGGCGCACGAATTCACCGAGCGGTGGGCACATCCCCTGGAACCCGTCGGCTCTCCTTTACCTGGCTCCTTGGAAAGCGCGGTACTGGCCGAAACTCTCGGCCTGTCCGCCATTCCGCTGCCGCCGTTGCTGATTTCGGCAACGCCGTCCCCCGATTACGACCCGCACGCCTACCAGTTACACCCGGCCCCGGCAACGCACCACCTGCACGACGGCGACGTGCTGGACCTGGGCGGTCGCACCTTGGAAGTCCTGCACCTACCGGGCCACACCCCCGGCAGCATCGCACTCTACGACCCCAAGTCGAAGTCCCTGTTCTCCGGCGACGTGATCTACGACCTGGACGAAGACGACCAGCTACTGGACGACATCCACGGCGCCGACATCCCGGAGTACTGCCACACCATGCGACGGTTGGCAGACCTGCCGGTGGAGGTGGTGTACCCAGGCCACGGCCCGACGTTCGGCCAATCGCGACTACGGGAACTGATCAAGGACTACCTCAGTCGGCGGGATTCTTCGCCTGTCGACGGTTGAGGTTTCGAAACGGGAAACGCCGGGTCGCCCAGTGGTGGGTGACCCGGCGTTTCCGCTGGTTACTGCTGCGGAGGAGACAATGCGGTGTTCACCAGCCCTCGGCTAGTTCCCACGTCGCCCGCGGATCACGTGGTGACTTGCCCACCCACCGGACGAGACGGACCTCTTGAAGCGCATCCAGGCGGGCCTTGGCTGCCGGGCGACTCAGCTCCATTGCTTCGGCAATGTCCCCCGTCCCCAATGGTTGTCCCGCGCTTCGCAGGATGTCGAGGACTTTTTGGCTGCCAGATGGTAGGCGGCCTGCTGTTACGGGGTCGATCCTGGGCAGCGCAGCCAGAATGAGACGCACGCTACCTGCGCTTTGCCGGTAGATCGGATCCGTCAACCCGACTTGCTGCATCGACTCGAAAATCCGCTTGATGCCTTCTCCGAGTTCTTGGCCGATTCTCAGGTCTGCACAGACGCGTGCTATTCGAGGGTTTCGCGCAAATCGACTGATTTCGAGTGGATTTCTGGGGTTTGCGAGTCCGGGGAATCTTCCGGGGCTCTCGATCTCAATTCGATTGGGGTAGATTTCTACCCGTATGTGGTCGCCGGAGAGGCTGTATGAGCGGTGAATAACGGCGTTGACCAGCCCCTCGAGCCAGGCATCGCGGGGAACGATCGGCGCAGCTTCGAATGTCCCACTGGATTGCAGAGAGCGGCGATGGGGAACTAGTTCTTCGATTTTCTGTGTTGCCCTTTGGATAAGGTATGGAATGGGTCCTTCTAATCTTTCGTCAGTTCCCTCTTCGACTCCCAGCCGGGCGCCCGTTCCGCGTTCGTTGGTGAGAAAGCGAAGTACTCGAACATGCGTATTGGGAAACAGCTCGCCAGGGCTTTTTGCGAATAAGAGGTAACCGGCGTTTGTGATAGCGCCCTGTGGTGTGGTGAGGCTGCGGGCTCTGAAAACCCTGGTGGTCTCGTCGCTCGATCCCATGTTTTTCTTGTAGAACTGAACGAGTTGCGCGTCGAGCATCGAGTAGGTCGCGAAGCGGGCAGGGTGGCCATCATACTGGCTTTGGCCCTTGTCGAACTGAAGTTCTTGCTGTTGGGTGAAGTTGAGTTTTCGGCTTTCGTCGCCAATCCTGAGAAAGCAGTCCGATGACTGGGTCTCATGAACGACTTCGCTTGGATCGATCCGAATGACAAGGAGTCTGTCGGAGTTACCTTCGGAGTTGATACAACCGACTTCCTCGAAGGCGGCTCGAACGGGCGGGGTTGTGAAGTCGATTGGCGCCTGGCGAAGTTGGTTCAGCTTTTGTTCGCGCCCCTCGAAACCTTGAACCTGGCCATTATGAAGCCCGACGACAATAGTTCCGCCTTCCGCATTCGCGAAGGCGACCAGCGCCGGTGCCAGATCCTTGGCAGCCATGCGTGACGACTTGCGGTCGAACCACTGGTCCTCGTGGGCGGGTCAGAAGTGCGCTGCCGACTTCCTCGACAGGGCGAGAGAGGGCCTTGTCGATCTGGTTCGCGGTCACGCGTGTACTCTAAACCTCTTCAAGTAGGGGCAGTACGGGCGTCGCGGGACGGGGCCGCCGAGCTTTCAAGTAGTCAGTTGAGAGCGGCGTTTGTGCAGTTCAGGAGCTTGATCGGAAGTTTCAAGTAGGTTTCAAGTAGCCAAGGAAGTAGCTCCATCGCATCGTGCGCCGATGACGCTCGGCGGTCGATCCTGGAACTTGGCGAGCAGAGCAAGTGGCAGACAGGTCGGACTGAGACCGAACGGGAAACGCCGGGTCGCCCAGTGGTGGGTGACCCGGCGTTTCCGCTGGTTACTGCGGCGGAGGATACAGGATTCGAACCTGCGAGGGCGTGAACCCAACACGCTTTCCAAGCGTGCGCCTTAGGCCGCTCGGCCAATCCTCCGTGGGGAAGAATACCGGATGGGGTGGCCGGGTTCCGCAGGTGGTCCGACCTGCGGACGGGGCCTGGCGGCCGGACTGGAGGGGGGCTTCGCTGGTTGCTTCGGCTTGGGCGGGTGGCGGCCGGGCCATCTATCGCGCTCCGTCGACCCCGGAGGCTCAAGCGCGAGGCTGGCGATCCTCGAGTCGGACCATCTCTCACGCTCCGCCGACCCCCGGCGGCTCAAGCGCGGCGAGCCGGGCCGCTCCAGTTGGCCGGGACGAGGCGGGTCAGGCGGGGATCACGTCCGCGACCACGATGGTGATGTTGTCCGGGCCTCCGCCTTCGTTGGCCAGGTCGATCAGGCGCGGGACGACTTCCTCCGGGGTGCCTTCGGCCAGTACGTCGCGGATGGCCGGTTCGGTGGCTCCGGCGGTGAGGCCGTCGGAGCAGAGCAGGTAGCGGTCGTCTGGTTCGGGGGTGAATTCCCATACGTCCGGCTCCGCCGAGCCGGTGCTCAGGAGCGCCTTCATCAGCAGTGAGCGACGTGGGTGGTCGACTGCGTCTTCGGCGGTGATGCGGCCGTCTTCGACCAGCGCTTGGACCAGGGTGTGGTCGCGGGTGATGCGCTGCAGCTCGCCGGCGCGGAGGACGTAGCCCCGCGAATCCCCGACGTGCGCCGCGGCGAAGCGGGTGCCGTCGAAGAGGAGGGTGGTGAGCGTGGTTCCCATGCCTTGCGTTGCGGGAGTTTGCTCGGCCACCTCGGCGAGACGGTCGCCGATTCGCCGGACGCCGTCGGCCAGGAGGGGCGGCAGGTCGAGCGAGGTGAGGTCGAGCGTGCGCAGTTCCGAGTCCAGCGAGGCCAATACGCTGACGGCCGTCGCGCTCGCCACTTCTCCGTGTGGCTGCCCGCCGATCCCGTCGGCCACGACGAGCAGCCGCCCGCTGGCGTACACGGAATCCTCGTTGATACTGCGTCGTCGCCCTGGATCGGAGCCCGCGGAGTAACGCAGGGTGAACCGGGTCTGCTCGGTGACCATGCCCACCATGAAACCATTGGTTGACTGAGTTAACAAGCGAAACGATGGAAACCGTGGTCATCGGCTATCGTGCTGGACATGGCAGACGACGCGGCGGTGAGTACAGCCGAGAGTACGGAGGGGGAGCGGGAGGCTGCGGCGAGCCCGGAGAAGGTGCGCGGGTCGAGGAGTGTGGCCAGGGGGAAGCGTGCTGGGGGGATCGTGGCGGCTAGTCCGGCCACAGTGCGTGGGGAGGCCAGCCGAGTGGCGTTGCGCGGCGCGGTCAGGCAGCACACGGTGCGCGGCGAGGCGAAGCAGTACCCGGTCCGTGGAGCGAAGAGCACCGCAGGCCAAGGGCGCCCCGCTGCAGGGTGCGATGCAGTAGCAGAGCAGAGCGGCGTGGCCCCGCTGGCCGGGAGAAGCGTGCGAAAGCGGTCGAGCTCCCCGAGAGTTGGACGGCGAGTGAGGCTGATCCCGTGAGTCGGAAGCCCAACGCGACAACCACGGCCCCGGACAGCGTTCGCGAAGCCACCGTCACCGCGGCGGACATTGCGCGGCTTGCGGGGGTGCGCCGGGCTGCCGTGAGCAACTGGCGCCGGCGGCACGACGACTTTCCGCGGCCTGTCGGCGGGACTGCGTCCAGTCCGCTGTTCTCCCTCGCCGACGTCCAGGCGTGGTTGCGCGGCCGGGGGCGGCCGTTCGAGCTGGCGCCGATCGACCTGGCTTGGCAGCGGCTGCGCGCGCTCGGTGACGACCTCGGGCTCGGGGCTCGGCTCGCGGCTGCCGGGGACTTTCTCGCTGATCTCACCGGCCTCGACGATCCGGAGTTGCTCACCCTGCTCACCCGGCTGGCGGTGAACGACGGCGCGGCGGCGACGTTCGAGCAGCTCTGCGACCGGTATTTCGAGGCCCATGCCCGCCGGTTGTCCACGACCCCGCCGGTGTTTGCCGACCTGATGGTGCGGCTCACCGGTGCGAAGGGGACCACCGTGCTCGACCCGGCGTGTGGGTTCGGGTCGTTGTTGCTTGCTGCGGAGGCGGCGAGTGCGTGGGGGCAGGACGTCGACCCGGACACGGCGCGCATTGCCGGGATCCGGTTGCGGCTGCATGGCGCGGACACCGAGGTGTACCCGGCGGATGCGTTGCGGGACAACGCTTTCGCGGCCAAGAAGGCCGACGTCGTGTTGTGCGATCCGCCGTTCAATGAGCGTGGCTGGGGGCACGAGGAGCTCGTCGGCGATGCGCGGTGGGAGTACGGCCTGCCGCCGCGGGGGGAGTCGGAGCTGGCGTGGATACAGCATTGCCTGGCGCAGGTCAAGCCCGGCGGCGCGGTGGCGGTGCTGATGCCTGGCGCCGCGGCCGGCCGGCGTAGCGGGAAACGCATCCGGGCCAACCTGCTTCGCTCCGGCGCGCTGCGTGCGGTGTGCACGCTCACCCCGGGCACCGACCTCTGGCTGCTCACCCGGCCCGAACCCGGCCAGCGGTCCCCGGCGACGGTGCTCATTGCCGACACCACTGCGGACGCCGTCGAGCAGGTGTGGCGCGACTACCTCGACGATCCCGAGTCCGGCGAACGCATCATCGACCTGCTCGACGACGACGTCGACCTCACGCCCGCGGGACGGCGCCGCATCACTGACCCTGGGCAGGAATTCCTTCAGGCGCAACAGCTTTTCCGCCGGATCGCGTTCGAGCTGCCAAAGCTGGAACCCGCGGCCGCAGAACCGGCGTACACCACCGTCGGCGAGCTGGTGAAAGCCGGCGCGCTGCAGATCATGCACGCGCCGCCGCGGACGGCCGACGGGGACGAACCCCTTCTGACCACCGACGACGTGCTGATCGGTGGTCCGCCGACCGGTTGTGCCGCTCCTGATCCGGCGGCGGTTTTCGCGCAGGAGCAGGACGTGGTCGCGTCCGTGACCGGCGCCGTGATCGTCCACAGTGGACCAGGGGTACGGCTCGGGCCCGCGCTTTCCCGCTACCGCGTCGATCCGGAGCTGCTCGACCCGCAGTTTCTCGCCGGGTGCCTGCGCGCGGCGGACTTTCCGGTGCACAGCGCGTCGACCCGGATCGATGCGCGCCGGCTCAAGGTGCCGCGGTATTCGCTCGGGACGCAGCGGGCGTACGGCGAAACCTTCCGGGCACTCGCGGACTTCGACCGGGCACTCCGGCAAACCGCAGAAATCGGCCGCGACCTGGTGCGGCTAGGCTTTGCCGCACTCGCCGAAGGACGGCTCAAGCCCGGTGGCGGGTGAGCGCTGTGAGGGGGCCCATGCTCATCGCGGACCGCTACGAGGTCGACGACCTGCCGCTGGGGCGCGGCGGCATGGGTGCGGTGCACCGCGGCCGCGACAGACGCCTCGGCCGGCTCGTCGCGATCAAGCTGCTTCGGCTGCCAGGTGGCGACGAAGAGCTCGAAGAACGCTTCGCGCGCGAAGCGCGGATTCTCGCGACGCTCGACCACCCTGGCGCGCCCACGCTGTACGACTTCGGTACGTACGAAGATCGCTTGTTCCAGGTCATGCAGTACGTCGAAGGCGTGACAGTCGCTGACCTGCTTGCCGAGCACGGTCCACTGCCGGTGCCCTGGGCGGCGGCTATTGCGGCCCAGGCGGCTGCTGTGCTCGCTGCGGCGCACGCTCGCGCGGTGTGTCACCGTGACCTCAAGCCAGCCAACCTGATGCTCTGTCCGGACGGCAGCGTCAAGGTGCTGGACTTCGGTCTCGCAGTGTTGCGCGAAGCGAACGTCGCCCGCTTCACGCGTGCCGGACAGCTGTTGGGTACACCGTCGTACATGGCGCCGGAGCAGATCCAGCGCGGACAAGCGGAGCCGCGAAGCGATCTGTACGCGCTCGGCTGCGTGCTGCACGAGATGCTCACCGGGCGTCAGGTCTTCACTGGGCCCACCGCGTACGCAGTCTTCGACAAGCAGGTGAAAGAACCACCGCCGACAGTCCATGGCGTACCTGCCGAGCTGAACGCACTCCTGGCCGCGACGCTCGCGAAGGCGCCCTCAAAGAGACCGTCCGGTGCCGAAGTCCTGTACGCGCGCCTCGCGCCCTTCGCCCGGGATTTGCCGCCGTTACCCGGATTTCTGCACCCAGCGTCGGTGCCGAGTCCCGCGCGGATGTACGCACGCATGGTCGGTCGCGTGCTCAGCTAGCGCCGACGCGAACCTGGTCCGCCAGCGGCAGACCTCGCCGTTGGATGCGGTAGTAGGTGAAGGCGTTCTGCACGCCGATGCTGATGCCGAGCGTGAGCATGATCGACGAAGACGTCGCTGCGTTGCTGACACCGAGCGCAGCACCGAGGAACCCGAAGCCGACGCGTACGCCGATGGTCGTGAGCCAGAGCAACAGTGTCGCCGGAGAGCCCTTCACGAACGCTGTGCCGTCGCGCTCGGTGAGAGTGGACGAAGCGCTGCGTAGCACGCCCAGCCCCGCGAGGAGCACGACGTCGGCCGACAGCAGCGCGAGTTCTGTACCGGAGGCAGTGCGCAGTACGCCGAGTGCAGAGAACACGCCGACGGCGGTCAGGATGAACGGCAGCGTGACAAGGCGCTTGCGCGTTAGGTGCGTACCCCGCAGCTGCCGGTAGACGACGCGGTAGAAGACGAGAGCCGCGATGGCGACGTAGATGACGATGGTGAGCGGGCCGAGGTTCACAGTGTTCCTTCGCGAGTGAAGTAGGGCTTTCAGACTCGCGCCGTTCCGGGCGGTTTTCTTCGGCGCCGGGGTGGAACCTCGGCTCCACCCGGAGGTGGAGAAGCCGGATCGTGACCTTCGAACCGCAACCACCCGGGGGTATCTGTCGTCTACCTGGTTGACCGGGTCCGGAGCGACCCGGCCTGACCTGGGGGTGCCGGATCGTGAAGAGGTCTCTGGTTGGTGCCGTGGCGGTGGCTGCGGCCTTCGGGCTATCGGCGTGTTCCGGCGGCGGGGCCGCACCGGTCACGGGTGGCGGCGCCGTCGCGGCGGGCGCAAACGTCCCGGCGACCACCCCAGCCCCGAGCACGACCAGCAGCAGCCCACCGAGCACGCCGAGCCCCACCCCCACCACCAGCAGCAGCACCAAAACCACCACCCCGAAGCCCAAGCCGAAGCCGAAGGCCGACCCACCCCCGGCCCCGGCCGGGGTGCCATGCGCGAACGCCGCCGCCGCGGTCGGTACCGCCGCCTGCGTCGACCTCTCCGCGCACCAGGCCTGGCTGCTGCAGGGCGGCAAGGTGATCTACGGCCCGGTTCCGATGCTGCCCGGCCGCAAGGGGTACCCGACCCCGGTCGGCACGTTCCACGTGCTGTCCAAGGAGAAGATGCACTACAGCAAGCAGTTCGACAACGCGCCGATGCCGAACTCGGTCTTCTTCTACCCGGGCGACGCATTCCACACCGGCAGCCTGAAGGTGTACTCGCACGGCTGCATCCACCTGTCCGCGGCGGCCTCGGCGAAGTTCTTCAGCACCCTCCACCTCGGTGACGTGGTCCAGGTCGTGCCGTAACCCAGAGAGGGTCACGGTCGGATAAAATTCACCTGATCGACGCAACCTTGTCCCCCTTCCGAGCGATAAACGGTCGCTCAGAAAGGGGGCCTGGATGGCCTGGCGCAAGCTCCGTTCCCTGCTCATGGCCGCACTCGCGGCCGCGCTCATCCCGGTGGCGGTCACCGCGACCGCAACTCCGGCCGCGGCCGACACCCCGGCACTTCCGCCGGGATTCGTGCTGCGCGACCTGCCCACCGGGCTCGGGAACTACGAGTTCACCGACTTCGCCTGGCTGCCCGACGACAGCGTGCTGGCGCTCGGCAAGTCCGGCGCCGTCAACTGGGTACCGGCCAACGGCTCCGGCGCGCCCGTGCGGATCGCGAACTTCGCCGTGGAGAACCAGGGTGACATGGGTCTCACCAGCATCGCGCTGGCGCCCGACTACCCCACCTCGCACCAGGTCTACCTCAACCGTTCGGTGAGCCTCGGCGGCGGCAACTACGTGATGCGGGCCGCCAAGTTCACCGTCCAGCTCGACGGCTCCGGCCACCCGTCCGGGCTCACCGGCGAGAAGGTCCTCTTCGAGCTGCCCGGCAGCGCCTACTACATCCACGGCCTCGACACCGTGTACCCGGCGCCGGACGGCACGCTGTGGTACTCCATCGGCGACAACGGCGACGCGGGCAAGACCAACCCGGTCGCCTTCGTCGCGCAGGACCTCGACTCGCCGTTCGGCAAGATCCTGCACCTCACGCAGGACGGCAAGGGTGTGCCGAGTAACCCGTACTACAACGCCGCCTCGCCGGATTCCACCCGCAGCAAGGTGTTCGCCAGCGGATTCCGCAACCCGTTCCGCTTCAGCCTCGACCCGAAGAGCGGCCTGCCGGTGGTCGGCGACGTCGGCTGGTACACCTGGGAAGAGCTCGATATCGTGCAACCCGGCGCCAACGCCGCGTGGCCGTGTTACGAGGGCAACCACCTCACGCCGGGTTACTCCACCGACGCGCGCTGCGCCGCCGCGGTGAACACCCCGCCGCTCTGGGACTACCAGCACGGCACCGGTCCGGCGCAGGGCAACAGCGTCACCGGCGGCATCGTCTACGCCGGGACCACGTACCCCGCTGCCTACCAGGGCGCGTACTTCTTCGGTGACTACGCGGGCCAGAAGATCTGGACCCTGCGGTACGACGCGCAGGGCAAGCTCACCCCGGCGCCGACGAGCCCGGCGCCGTTCACGAGCGTCGGCGGCGTCACCCGGATTTCCGCGGCGCCCAACGGCGACATCGTGTTCAGCGACCTCAACTCCGGCCTGCTGCGCCGCCTGAGCTACTCGACGAACAACTCCGCTCCGGTGGCGAAGGCGACGTCCACCACGGACCCGGACACGCGCACGGTTTCCTTCGACGCCAGCGGTTCCTCCGACGTCGATGGCGACCCGCTCACCTACGCGTGGGACTTCGGCGACGGCACCACCGGTACCGGCGTCCAGGCAAGTCACCAATACGGCACGGGTACGTCGTTCACCGCGAAGCTCACCGTCACGGATTCCTTGGGCGCCAAGGGAACCACGACGATCGCGGTCGCGCCCGGCAACCACTCGCCGGTGCTCACCCTGACCGCGCCGGACAAGGACTACGCCGTCGGTGAGCAGGTTTCGTTGTCCGCCAACGCAACCGACACCGAAGACGGCAGCTTGCCGATCACGTGGACGTCGCTCATCCGGCACTGCCCGGACCTCGGCGCCTGCCACGTGCACCCGGCCGACGGCGCCACCGGTCCGACGCTGACCGTGCCGTTCACCGACCACACCGACTCGCGTATGGAGTTCACCGCGACAGTCACCGACAGCGCGGGCGTGCAGGCGAGCAAGACGTACGTCGCGTACCCGCGGCAGCACCGGCTCACGCTGGTCAGCACGCAACCGGCCGCGTTGAGCATCCCCAGCGAGGGCGGCGTGAGCAGCGCGATGGTCACTGAGGGCGCGACCTTCGACGTGACTGCCGCAGCACTCGGTACCGACGGCGCGTCCAAGTTCGCAGGCTGGCAGAACGGACCGGCCACCACGTCGTGGTCGATCACCGTCGGCACCAGCGACACCACGCTCACCGCGAACTACACCACGCCGATCGACCAGCGGTATGCCGCCGAGCCCGCGCTGCGTGCTTCCCTAGGCGCCGCAACAGGTCCTGAGGTCATCGACGGTCCGGTGCATTACCGCGTCTACGCCAACGGCAGGCTGTACTGGACCGCGCAGACCGGCGTGCACCAGATCGGCGGCGACATCCTCGCCCGGTACCTGGCCATCGGCGGCCACCAGCAGTTCGGCCCGCCGACGACCGACGAAACCGCCACCCCGGACGGCGTCGGCAGGTTCAACCACCTGCTCGGCACGCCGGCCAGCCGGACGGCGTCGATCTACTGGACCGCAAGCATCGGCGCGCACGAGATCCACGGCCTGATCCGCGACAAGTGGGCGGCCATGGGCTGGGAACGCGGGCTCGGCTACCCGGTCACCGACGAGTCCGGCACCCCGGACGGCGTCGGGCGGTACAACCACTTCTCCGGCGGGCACTCGATCTACTTCACCCCGTCCACCGGGGCGCACCAGATCGGCGGCGACATCCGGCAGAAGTGGGCCGCGCTGGGCTGGGAACGCGGCATCGGGTATCCGACCACGGACGAATGGGGTACTCCGGACGGCGTCGGCCGCTACAACCACTTCACCGGGAACTCGTCGATCTACTGGACGCCGTCGACCGGCGCGCACCAGATCGGCGGCGACATCCGGCAGAAGTGGGCGCAGTACGGCTGGGAACGCGGCATCGGCTACCCGACGACCGACGAATGGTCGACTCCCAACGGAATCGGGCGGTACAACCACTTCACCGGCAACGCCTCGATCTACTGGAGTGGCGGTACCGGCGCGCACCTGGTGAAGGGCGAGATCCGCAACAAGTGGGCCGCGCTCGGCTGGGAGAAGTCGTACCTTGGCCTGCCGACCTCGGACGAATACTCCATCAGCGGCGGCTTCCGGAGCGATTTCCAGGGCGGGTACATCATCTACCGCAACGGTTACGCGTCCGACTACCGCTGGTGAGAGTTCCGTGAAGGGAACCATCACGGAATCTGATTCCGTGATGGTTCCCTTCACGGCCTTTCAGCGCAGGTCGGCCGGGCGGGTTCCGGTCGAGGCGAGGGGGAGGCCCAGCGCCACGCGTTCGGTGAGCCAGCCGGACGGCCGGTACCGCGGGTCGCCGGTGGCGCGGAGCAGTCCGGTGAGAATGCGCAGCACCTTCTCCGGCCCGACGCGGTCGCCCCACTCCAGTGGGCCGCGCGGGTAGCCGAGGCCGAGCCGTACCGCGGTGTCGATGTCCGCGGGCGCGGCCAGGCCCTGGTCGGCGATGAAGCACGCGGTGTTGATGATCGACGCCAGCAGCCGCTGCGCGATCGGCGCGGGACCGTCGCGCACCACTGTGACGGGAATTCCGGTGGCGGCGAGGGCGCCCCACGCGGCTCGGCCGTACCGCGGGTCGAGTCCGGGATGGACGGACAGCGTGAACCGCGATTCGTAGCCCAGCGCGTCGATTCCGCACACGCGCTCGGGTGGCAGCTCGGCGTGCCGCGCAGCCTCCACAGTGGACTCACCGCGCAGGGTCACCAGAAGCGCGGTGTCCGGGTACGCATCCGGGACGACGTCCACCCCGGCCGCGGACAGGATCCGGGCCAGCCGCTCGTCCGCGGCGTACACCGGCGAGCTCGGCTTCGGCGGCGCCGCCGGCTCCGGCTCGACCTCCTGTTTCCCGTCCACATGCCGGTAAAACCCTTCGCCGGTCTTGCGGCCGAACAGCCCCGCCGCCACGCGCGGACGGGTGAGCCACGACGGGCGCAGCCGCGGTTCGGCGTGGAATCCGGTCCAGATGCTCTCGAGTACCGCGTGCGAGACGTCCAGCCCGGTCAGGTCGAGCAGTTCGAACGGCCCGAGCTTGAGCCCGAGCACATCCCGTGCGATCCGGTCGATTTCCGCCGGTGAGGCCAGCGATTCCGACAGAATCTGCAGTGCTTCGGTGTTGAGCCCGCGGCCCGCGTGGTTGACCAGGAACCCCGGCGCGTCCTTCGCCAGCACCGGTTCGTGGCCCCAGCCGCGTACCAGTTCCAGCGCCTCGCCGGGCAGCCAGTCCGCCGTGCGCGCGCCGGGTACCACCTCGACGAGCCGCATCAGCGGGACCGGGTTGAAGAAGTGCAGCCCCACCATTCGCGCCGGATCGGCCAGTCCGGCGGCGATCTCGGTGACCGACAGCGAGCTCGTGTTGGTGGCGAACACCGTGTCCGGACCGCAGACCTGCTCCAGCCCGGCGAACAGCGTGCGCTTGATCTCGAGGTCCTCGCGGACGGCTTCGATCACCAGGTCCACGCCGTCGGCGGGCGCGAGCGGACCGTCGACCGGAATCAGCCGCTCCTTCGCTACGCGGCCCTGTTCCTCGGTGAGCTTGCCCTTGGTGACCAGCCGGTCGAGCATCCCGCCGATGTACTCGATCGCCGCGCCCACCGCATCCGGCTGCGCGTCCGCCAGCTCCACGGCGACCCCGCCGGTCGCGGCGAGCTGGACGATCCCGCGTCCCATCACCCCGGTGCCGATCACCCGGATCCTGCCGACCCGCCCGGCCCATCCCGTCACGTCGAACCACCTTCCCGTCCTGTCCCGGCGAACCTACAGGCCGACGAAGTCCGCCATCTGCCCAATGAGATGTTCGAAATAGGCATCCGCGGGATCGACGCTGCCGACGTACTGGCCGAACAGCTCGAAGTTGATCGTGCCGAACAGCTGGGTCCACGACGCGATGGCGCGGGTGACGACCTCGGCGGGCGCGTCGAGGTCGAGGATCTCGGTGAGCTGCCCGGCCTGCGCGCGCAGCTCCGCCGACATCGGCGCGGTGACCGCCGGTTCGTGCGGATGCGCGTCCCGCAGCACCGCGATCAGCGCCAGCGGCACCCGGGCAGCGGGTCCGATGGTGTCCTCCGGGGCCTGGTAGCCCGGGATCGGCGAACCGTGGATCAACGCGTACTCGTGCGGGTTCGCGCGGGCCCAGCCGCGGGTCGCGTGCCAGATCGCGCGCCACCGCGTACGAGGGTCGCCGGCGCCGGGATCGGCCAGTTCGGCTGCCTCGCCGACGGCGTTGTACGCGTCCACGATCAGGGCCGTGAGCAGCTGGTCCCGGCTCGCGAAGTAGCGGTACAGCGCCGAGGAGACCATGCCGAGCTCGCGGGCGACGGCACGCAGCGACAGCCCGTGCGCGCCGACGTCGGCCAGCTGGCGGCGGGCCTCGTCCTTGATCTCACGGGTCAGCTCGGCGCGGACCCGCTCGCGGGCGGTGCGGGGGGCAGCAGTCATGCGATCAGTGTGCCTTGTTCGAGAGCGCTGCGCAAAATAGAGAGCACTGCTCTTGACGAAGCATGCCCCGAGGTGTTCACTGTTCTCAACAGAGAGCACTGCTCTCGAAACCGAGGAGGATCTCATGGCTGACGTCGAGAAGCTCACCGCGACCCGGTACCTGGCCCCCGGCGGCGGGACTGCCTGGTTCAACAAGTTCGTGCAGCGGCTCACGAAGCTCGGGCTCAGCGTGTGGGGCAGCCGGGTGCTGGCCGTGCGCGGGCGCAAGTCCGGCGAGGTGCGCGAGGTGCCGGTGAACCTCCTTGCGTACGAGGGCAAGCAGTACCTGGTGGCCCCGCGCGGGCAGACCCAGTGGGTACGGAACCTGCGGGCAGCGGGCGAGGGCGAACTGCGCGTCGGGCGCCGGGTACAGGCGTTCACCTACCGCGAGCTGGCCGACACCGAGAAGCCCGCCCTGCTGCGCTCGTACCTGAAGCGCTGGAAGTTCGAGGTCGGCGTGTTCTTCGACGGCGTGGACGCGTCGGCGTCCGACGAGACCCTGCTGCGGATCGCGCCGGGCTATCCGGTTTTCGAGGTCCTTCCGCGCTGAGTCAGCGCACGCGCTTTCGCCGGACGGTCGCCGCGACGAGCACGACCCCGCCGAGGAACGCCACCAGCCCGATCAGGAACCACAGCTTCTGGCCGGTCATGAAACTGCCCTTGAGCACGCCGGCGCCCTGGAGCACCCACACCGCCCCCACCAGTACCAGCACCACCCCGACTGCCAGCGCGATCCACCGCTTCACCACAGCCTCCTCGGTCCGTGAAGGGAACCATCAGACCAGCAGATTCCCTCATGATTCCCTTCACGGACTTAGCCGCGGCGGCGGGGGCCGGGTTGGGTGGGCTGGGTGACCGAGATGGCGGTGGCGGTGCTGCCCTCGACCTTCGCGACCACGGTGACCGTGTCGCCGGACTTGGGGGTGCCGGTCTCGTCCGTCGCGGAGTTCAAGGTGTAGGTCTGCTTGTAGCCGTCTTTGCTGGTGAGCGTGACGGAGGTGGCGCTGAGTTCAGTGATCGTGCCGGTTTGCAGGCGTTCGGTGACGTACCCGCCGGACGCGTCGGCCACCACGAAATCACCGTGCAACGCCTCGCGCAGGGCGGCCGCACCGCCGCGGCCGCCGAAGCCCCCGTAGCCGCCGGGACCCCCTGGAGCTCCGGCGTTTTGCTGCGCGGACGCGTTGTTCCCGCTTGTCCCCGCCCAGATCGCCACCCCGCCGCCCGCCGCGATCACCACCGCGACCCCCACGGTGATCGCGATTTTACGGCCGGACCACGACTTCTTCGGTGGAGTCGCCGGTGGCGCACCCCAGGTCTCGGGTTGTGCTGGATCGGTCGTCATGGTCACCCTCCAGGTCTGGTCCTCCTGAGCGTCGGCGCGGCCGCTGTGCGGAAGCTGTGCCGGACGTGGGCGGGCGCTGTGCACCCGTGCACAGGGAACGCACAGGTGACGCACAGCTCGACCTGAAGATCGCGCCCGAGGATGGCACCATGAGCAGTGTGAACGCCGCGTCGCCGGGCCGGGGCAAGGCCGAGCTGCGCCGGGCCGACGGCAGCCCGGTGCGAGTGCTCGTGGTCGACGACGAGTCGACGCTCGCCGAACTCGTCTCCATGGCCCTGCGGATGGAGGGCTGGGACGTGCGCAGTGCGGCCACCGGGGCCGAAGCGGTGCGCGTCGGCCGCGACTTCCATCCGGACGTCGTGGTGCTCGACGTGATGCTGCCCGACTTCGACGGCCTCGAGGTGCTACGCCGGATGCGCGCCGAGACGCCGTACCTGCCGGTGCTGTTCCTCACCGCGAAAGACGCGGTGGAAGACCGCATCGCGGGGCTCACCGCAGGTGGCGACGATTACGTCACCAAGCCGTTCAGCCTCGAAGAAGTGGCGTTGCGGCTGCGTGCGCTGCTGCGCCGAGCGGGTGGAGTGTCCGGCGCGACCGGGTCGCAGCTCGTGGTCGGCGACCTGACGCTGGACGAGGACAGCCGCGAGGTCCACCGCGGCGGCGACCTCGTGCCGCTCACCGCCACGGAGTTCGAACTGCTGCGGTACCTCATGCGCAACCCGAAGCGAGTGCTGTCCAAGGCACAGATCCTCGACCGCGTGTGGAGCTACGATTTCGGCGGCCAGGCCAACATCGTCGAGCTCTACATCTCCTACCTCCGCAAGAAGATCGACGCCGACCGGGAACCGATGATCCACACCATGCGCGGCGCCGGATATGTCCTCAAACCCGCCGCGGGCTGACCCGCCCGTGCGACGGCCGTGGTCGTTGCGCCGCAGGCTGATCGTGCAGCTGGCGGCGCTGCTCGCGCTGGTGTGCGTGGTGGTCGGCGTGGTCACCGAATTCGCCCTGCGCGACTTCCTCGTCGGGCAGCTCGACGGACGGCTGGCCGCGGCAAGCGACCGCGGTTTCCGTGGCGCGCCAAGGGCTCCGTGGAACTACGGCGACAAACCGCCGCCGGACCCGTTGCGCGCGCTCGGCCAGGGCGAGGGAACGCTCGCCGTGCAGGTCCACAATGGAACGGTACGGGCGGCCGTGCTCAACCCGACGTCGGGTCCGCTCGGCACGCCGGTCGCCGGTCTTTCCGCGGAGCAGCAACGGATTCTGCTCGCCTTGCCGCCGGATGGCCGACGCCGATCGGTCGACCTCGGCGGGCACCTCGGGGATTACCGGGTGGTCGCCACGTATTCCCCGAGCGGCGACTTCGCGGTGATCGGGCTGCCGCTGTCCGGGGTCACGGAAACGTTGTGGCAGCTGGGATTCATCTTCGGCGGGGTCGCGCTCGGCGGTATTCTCGTGGCCGGGTTCGCCGGTGCGGTCACGATCCGGCGCACGATGGCGCCGCTGGATCGGCTGGCCGCCACGGCTTCGCGAGTGTCCGAACTGCCGTTGGACCGCGGCGAGGTCGCGCTGTCCGAGCGAGTGCCCGAAGTGGACACTGACCCGCGTACCGAGGTCGGCAAGGTCGGCTCGGCGCTCAACCGGATGCTTGGCCACATCGCCGAGGCGCTCGCCGTCCGGCACGCCAGTGAAAGCCGCGTGCGGCAGTTCGTCGCGGACGCGAGCCACGAATTGCGGACGCCACTCGCGGCCATCCGCGGGTACGCCGAGCTCACCCGGCGCAGCGGCGAACAGGTGCCGCCGGACGTCGCCTTCGCGATGAGCCGCGTCGAATCGGAATCGGCGCGGATGACCACGCTGGTGGAGGATTTGCTGCTGCTCGCCCGGCTCGACTCCGGCCGCCCGGTGGTGCACGAACCGGTGGACCTGTCGCGGCTGGTCGCCGACGCGGTCGCGGATTCGCACGTCGCCGGTCCGGAGCACAAATGGCTCCTGGAGGCGCCGGGCGAGCCGATCACCGTCCTCGGCGATTCCGGGCAGCTGCACCAGATTCTGCTGAACCTGCTCGGCAACGCCCGCACGCACACCCCGGCAGGCACCACGGTGGCCACCACTCTGTCCGCCGCGGACGGCTGGGTCACGCTGTCCGTTGTGGACGATGGGCCGGGTATTCCACCGGAAATCCTGCCCGAGGTGTTCGAGCGGTTTGCCAGGGGGGACACGTCACGGTCGCGGGCGGCCGGCAGCACCGGGCTGGGGCTGGCCATCGTCGCGGCGGTGGTGGCCGCGCATTCCGGACGGGTCATGGTCGCGAGCCGTCCGGGCCGGACCGAGTTCGTCGCGCATTTCCCGGAGCTCAGGCAAACGTGACCGACGTGTTGGCCCCGCACAGCACGAAGCACGGCAGGTCCGCGGGGATGCGTCCGGCGAGCCATGCGGCCAGCGGCACTGCGGCGGCCGGTTCCACGACCAGCCGGAACTCGGTCCACAGCCGGTCGCGTACGGCGAGTAGTTCGGCGTCGCTCACCAGCACCGACGTGACCGACGGGCGGTTGAGGATCCCGAACGCCAGCTCGCCGACCCGGGTGGCGCCGAGGGCGGAAGCGGCGACCGAGTCGATCGTGACGTCCACCGGCTCGCCTGCGTCGAGGGCGGCGTGCAGGGCCTGGCAGCGTTCGGGTTCCACCGCGAACACCTGACGCCCGTCCGCCGCGAGCGTTGCGCCGGAAGCGAGCCCGCCACCGCCCACGGCGACCACGATTGCGTCGACGTCCGGTGCGTCCGCCACGATTTCCGCGGTCACAGTTCCCTGTCCGGCAATCACGTCGGAGTCGTCATACGCGTGCAGGTAACGGGTTCCGGGCTCCTTCGCGACGGCGAGCGCGGCGGTCGCAGCTTCGGCGTACGTCGAGCCGTGGCGGACCAGCTTCGCGCCGGTGGCCTCGATCCCGGCGGCCTTCGCCTCGGGAACGGTCTCCGGCACGTACACGACCGCTGGCACGCCCAGCGCCTGCGCGGCAGTGGCGACGCCGAGACCGTGGTTGCCGCCCGACGCGGTCACCACTCGCTCCGGCGCGGGACCGGCGAGCAGAGCGTTCACCGCGCCCCGGAGCTTGAACGAACCGGACCGCTGGAGGTGCTCGAGCTTGAGTACCAGCGGACGGCCGTCGACTTCGGTGCGTAACAGCGGCGTCCGCCGTACGTGTGGCTTGATCCGGACAGTGGCGGAGGCGACGTCGGCCGGGGCAGGTGCGGTGCGCATATCGGGCATTCTCCTCCGGCCGCGCCGCGTGGCTGCGTGCCGCCGCGCGATCGGTCGGGAAACCTGCAGCGTGGACCCGTCATGACGAGAGGGAAGAGGGCATTGTCCAGATCTTGTCGATCTCGCTAAGCTCTGCGCAGACGGTGGGTGGCCGACCCTGTGCGTACCGCGACGAGTACTACTGAGAGTAGTAGCGTCCCGCTGGTATCCCCGTTCGGTGCACTCCTCGCCACGGTCTCGTCAGGGCTCGTCGGGACTTCTCGGGGCTTCTCGGGGAACGGAAGGTGACGTGGATGCGGCACGGCTCGACCCGGTCGCACGATTCCGGTGCGCGGCTGCTCGACCGCGTCGGAATCCGCAGTGTCCAGGCGAAGGTGACTCTGCTGGCCGTGGCCCCGCTGGCGCTGGTCGTCGCGGCGGCCGTACCGCTGGTGCTCCTGCAGGTCTCCACGGTGTCGGCGGCCGACGCGGTCGCGGACAACGCGGCTCGCGCGCAGAAGGTCGGGGCGCTGGCCGGGCAGTTGCAGCGGGAAAGCGTGCTCACCGCGGCGTACGTCGCTGATCCATCGGCCACGGACGCGGCGTTCGTCCGGCAGCAGCGGGCGGTGGACGTGGCGGTGCGCGAGGTGCCCGGGGACGTGCGAGTCGGCACATTGGCGAAACTGCGGCAGAATGCCTTGGGCCGCAAGGTTTCCCTCGCCGATGTGGCGTCCGGCTACGATGCCGTGTCCGTCGGTGTCATCGACGCGCTCGGACTGACCACTTCGGACAAAACGCGGCCGTTGGACGCCTTGCTGCGAGCGAACGAGCAACGCGCGGCCAGGGCGACCGCGCTGATCGCGTCGACCGGCGCCGACCGCGCAAGCCAGCGCGCCGCTGTGTACACGGAGCAGTTCGCACAGCTGGCCGGTGCCGCCGAGGCTGCGAAGGTCACCGCGGTCGAGGCCGGACCTGCCGGTCAGCAGCTCGACCGGCTTGCCGCGGCGCCGGGTCAGGGCGCGCAGTTCGGGTCCGATGTGGTCAGTGCGGCCCAGCAGCTCGCCGACCAGCGCGGCATGGTGCAGGACCGGCTCATGCGCGCGGTTGCCGACGACACTGCGGCTCAGGCGACGGTCGCCACCCGGACCGCGCTGCTCCTTGGCGGCGGCGCGATCGTCCTCTTCGGACTGATCACCGCGTTGTCGGTGCTGACTGCGCGTTCGGTCAGCCGTCCACTCCGGACGTTGGCGACGCAGGCACGCTCCACTGCGGACCTTTCCCGCGCCGAATTCGCCCGAGTCGGCGAGGGGGAGCCGGACGCACCGCGCCGCGCTGGGGTGCAGCTGCTGGCCGGGGCGGCGAAGCGAACCCAGAATCTGGTCGGCGGTCAGCGCACGGTGGTCGATGAACTCACCCGCGCCGCCGACGATCCGGTGCTGCTCGCCGGGCTGCGCCGGCTGGACCACGCCGCGCTGCGGTTGCGGCGTACGGCCGACGGGCTGCTCGTGGTGTCCGGCAGCCGTGACGAATCCCGAGTTGGAGGTCCGATCGAACTCGCCACCGCATTGCGTTCGGCTGCCGCGGAAATCGAGGACGAAGCCCGCGTGCAGCTGGGTGAACCGGCCGAGGTGCTGCTCGCTCCGTCGCTGGGCATCGACCTGGTGCTGCTGTTCGCCGAGCTGTTGGAGAACGCGGCGGCCTTCTCGCCGCCGGAGTCCGAAATCGAGGTGGCGACCGGATTCGGGCCAGGCGGGGAACTGCAGGTGACCATCGCCGACCACGGCATCGGGCTGCCCGAGGACCGGCTCGCCGCGGAAAACCGGCGGCTCGCCGAACCCGCCGGGGAGCCGTCCGGGTCGCAGCTCGGTCTGGCCGTGGTCGCGCGGCTGGCCCGGCGGCACTCGCTCGGCGTCGAGCTGGCGCCCGGACCGGATGGCGGCGTGATCGCGCAGGTCACCGTGCCGCAGGCGTTGTTCACACGGGACGTCGACTTCCGCCACGAACCCGAACCCGTCGGCCTCTTCGAACCAGGGCAGGTGCCGGACCCGCGGCCGTTGCTGCTGCCCGCGCCCGCGATTGCCGCGCTGTCGACACCGACGCCGGCCGGGTTCGGGTGGTTCGCCGACCCGGAACCGGCGTGGCCGGAGACCGAACCGGACGAGGACCTCCCCGTCGCCGGGACACTCGACGTACCCGCCGAAGAGTCCATTATGGACACTGTGGACACAGCGGACCCGTCGCCGACCCAACGATTCACCCCGGTGGCGCCGGAAACCCGCGACGGGGTCGTCCGCCGGGTACCCGGCGCCCAGCTCGCGCCCGCGCTCCGGCTGCCGCAGATCGTCCGTACCCCGTTGCCCCGCCGCGGGTTGCGCGACCCGGCCGCCGAGCGCGCCACCTTCGACGCATTTTCCGACGGCGTGGCCAAAGCGCAGCAAGCCACGGCCGCCCGCCAAGCCGATCAAGGAGGATCATGACCGTCCCCGTCCCTGCCGCCGCGCAGAACTTCAACTGGCTGGTCAACCGCTTCGCCCTGCACACCGCAGGCGCCATCGCCGCGCTCGCGGTGTCGGCCGACGGGCTGCTGATCGCCGCGTCCCATGAGCTCGACCGCGCCGACGCCGACCGGCTCGCGGCCACCTGCTCGGCCATGCTCGCGCTGGCCCAGAGCGTGTCGGAAAGCCATCCGCTCGGCGCGCCGGACAAGGTCGTGGTCGAGCTGGAGCGCGGTTACCTGGTGGTCTGCACCATCAGCATCGGGTGCTCGCTCGGGGTGCTGGCGAACAAGCAGGCGAGCCTCGGCACGATCGCGTACGAGATGGCGATGTTCGCGAACCGGGCGTCCGAGGTGCTCACCCCGGCGCTGGTCGAGGAACTCAAGAACACCGCGCTCGCTTGAGTAATCCGGTGAAGATCCTCGTGCTGGGCGCAGCGGGCGCCGGGAAGACCACGGCGGTGCGCGCCGCGTCGGAAATCGCGCCGGTGCGCACCGACGCGGGTGCCACCACGGCGGCACTCGACTTCGGGCGGGTCAGCCTCGGGCCGCGGCGGCTGTATCTCTTCGGCGCGCCGGGGCAGTCCCGGTTCTGGTTCCGCTGGCCCGATCTCGTGCAGGGCGCCGACGTCGCGCTGGTGGTCGTCGACTCCCGGCGGATCACCGACGCGTACCCGGTGCTCGACGCCGTCGAGGGCCTGCGGATGCCGTTCGCGATCGGGGTGAACTGCTTCGACGGGCTGCTCGGCCGTCCGCTGCCCGACGTGCGCTGGGCGCTCACCGTGCGCGACGGCGTGCTGGTCCACCCGTTCGACGCGCGCTCCGTGGAGTCGGTGCGGGAGCTGCTCGGCCACGTCGCGCGGGTGGGCACCGGCGAGACGGCGGAGCCCGCTACACTGGTCGACGGACCCCGCGCGGCGTCCACCCTGTGAACCTCCCCAGGGCCGGAAGGCAGCAAGGATAAGCAGGCTCTGACGGGTGCGCGGGGTCCCCTTTTTTGGGTTCAGAAGATCCCGAGCACGTCCTCCGGCGGCGTTGGCGAGGCCAGCGGTTCCGCATCGGTCACCGGTTCCGCCTTACCGCGCAGCTGCCGCAGTTCGGTGCCATGCAGCACGCGGGCCGGGTACGGGGAAGAAGCCGCGCGCCGGGTCAGGTCCGCGGTGGGCAGTTCGAGGCGGGACGCGGCCACCACGAGGTTCCCGAACCGGCGTCCGCGCAGCACGCTGGGTTCGGCCAGCAGTACGAGATGCGGGTACACCGCCGCGAGGGTCGCGAGGAAACGCCGGGCGAACAGGAGACCGGGGCCGTCGGTGATGTTGGCGAGCATCGTGCCGGTCGGCCGGAGCACGCGGGCGACGTCGGCGACGAACTCGACGGTCGCGAGTCCACCGGCGAGCGTGGCGCGTTCGAAAGCATCGACCACCACCAGGTCCGCGGACGCATCGGGACGGCTGCGGACCCCTTCGCGACCGCCTTCGATCCGCACCCGCAGCTTCGGCACGCGGCGCAGTTCGAGCTGCTCGCGGACCAGGTCGATGAGCGGCTCGTCAGCGTCGAACACGAGTTGGCGCGAGCCTGGTCGCGTCGCGGCGACGTAACGCGGGAGGGAACAGCCCGCGCCGCCGATGTGCAGTGCGTCGAGCGGTCCGGCGGGCAGGAAGTCGACAAGGTCACCGAGCCGGCGGACGTAGTCGAACTCCAGGTTGGTCGGGTCGTCGAGATCGACGTATGACTGCGCCACCCCGCCCACCGACAGCATCCACGCGTTGGGCCGATCGGCGTCTCGCAGCAGCTCCGCGGTCCCGAACCGCACCGGGTAGGTACCCGGCTTCGGCCCGGCCGGGGCACGGCCGCGACCGGAACGGGAGTGGCTCACCGCGGTCACTGTAGTCTCGGGCTCGTGGCTCTCGCGCTGTACCGCAAGTACCGTCCGGCGACCTTCGCCGAGGTCGTCGGCCAAGAGCATGTGACCGAACCGCTGCGCACGGCGCTGGCTGCCGGGCGGATCAACCACGCGTACCTGTTCTCGGGTCCGCGCGGCTGCGGCAAGACATCGAGCGCGCGCATCATGGCCCGCTCGCTGAACTGCGTCAAAGGTCCCACGCCCGACCCGTGCGGCGAGTGCAACTCGTGCCGCGCGCTCGCGCCGGAAGGCCCGGGCAGCGTCGACGTGACCGAACTCGACGCGGCCAGCCACGGCGGTGTCGACGACGCGCGCGAGCTTCGGGACAAGGCGTTCTACGCGCCTGCCGAATCGCGGTACCGCGTGTTCATCATCGACGAGGCGCACATGGTCACGACGCAGGGTTTCAACGCCCTGCTGAAGATCGTCGAGGAACCGCCCGAGCACCTGATCTTCATCTTCGCGACCACCGAGCCGGACAAGGTCCTCACCACCATCCGGTCGCGCACCCACCACTACCCGTTCCGCCTGATCCCGCCGAGCTCGATGCGGGACCTGCTGGAACGCAACGTCGCAGCCGAAGGCGCGACCGTCGAACCGGCGGTGTACCCGCTGGTCATCCGCGCGGGCGGCGGCTCGGCGCGCGACACGCAGTCGGTGCTGGACCAGCTGCTGGCGGGCGCGGGCCCGGACGGCGTCACGTACCCGCGAGCGGTGTCGCTGCTCGGGGTCACGGACGTCGCGCTGATCGACGACATGATCTTCGCGCTGGCAGACGACGACGCCACCACGGTGTTCGCCACGGTCGAAAAGCTCGCCGAAGGCGGCCACGACCCGCGCCGCTTCGCCACCGACCTCCTCGACCGCCTGCGCGACCTGGTGCTGATGCGCTCGGTCCCGGACGCCGGTGAACGCGGCCTTGTCTCCGCCCCGGACGACGACCTGAAGCGGATGACCGAACAAGCCGGACGGCTCGGGCTGGGCACGCTGTCGCGTTACGCCGACATTGTCCACAATGGACTCTTGGAAATGCGCGGCGCGACCTCGCCGCGGCTCGTGCTGGAACTGCTGTGCGCGAGGATGCTGCTGCCGTCGGTGACGGAGGCGGAGACAGCGCTGCTGGCCCGGATCGAACGGTTGGAACGGCGTCCGGCGGGTACTGGCGGGGGTGCCGGGGAGGGCTCGGCGGAGGCACCCGGGCGGGAGTTCCAGCGTCCTTCGCAGCGTCCGGCTTCGGACGCACCTGCTGCTGCATCTGCCACTGCCGCACCTGCTCGCCCGGCACCGACTCGCCCGTCGGGCGATGCGCCTGGCCGCCCGGCTTCGGGAGCCTCGGCCGCAGGGCCGTCGGCACGGCCGGCGGCGGCTGCCCCGGCCGCGGGGTCGTCGGCTCGGCCCGATGCGACCCCGGCCCGTCCAGTCGACGGACCTGCGCCGGGGGCGCACCCCACGGCTGGCCAGTCCGCCGCGGACACGTCCCACTCCGAGGCGCCGTCGACCCCGGAACCCGCGGCCGGTGGCGTAGACGCTGCCCGGGTCCGTGAACGGTGGCCGGAACTCCTGGCCGCACTGCGGAAACTCACCGGTGGTCGTCCGCTGGAAGCCATGCTCACCCAGGCCACCGTCGCCGAGGTGGACGGGTCGGCGGTCACGCTCACGCACAAGTCCGAGCCGCTCGTCCGGCGGCTCAACGACCAGGCCAACACGAGCAAGATCGCGGCCGTGCTGAGCGAGGTCCACGGTGGGGAATGGCAGGTCCGCTGCGTTCCCGCGGGTGCCGCGCCCGCTCCGGCGCGGCAAGCACCCCGGCAGCAACAGCAGCAGGCGCCGGCGGCGGAACGGTCGTTCACGCGTCCGTCCGCGGCCGCGCAGACTCCGGCTCCCGCCGCTCCGCCGCCGCCGAAGCCTGCTCCGGAACCGCCGAGCCGTCCCAAGGTCGCCACCACCGAACCGGACATCCCCCTCCCGCCGGAGCCCTCGGACGAGGACGACGACATCTACTCGGAGGACTCCAGCCCGGTCCCGCCACCTCCGCCGCCGCCCGCGGAGGAGGACCCGGAGCAGATCGCGCGCAAGCTGATCTCCGACCACCTGGGCGCGCGCCCGCTCGACTGACTCACGAGGCCAGGTACGCCTCGATCGCCGCTGCGATGGCCTTGGCGTAATGGGCCCGTCCGGCGGCGGACGACATCTGCTCGGCCTCGGCCGAGTTGCGCATGTTTCCGCATTCCACGAGGACCGCGGGCCGGGTCGACAGGTTGAGGCCTGCCAGGTCCGCGCGCGGCGACAGGCCTGCTGAGCCGATGTACGTGGACGTCGCGAAGCCGTCGCCCTTCAGGCCGTCTCGCATGGTGCGAGCCAGGCGTAGCGACGGGTCGCCCTGTGCGGCGTTCAGCGGGGGCGACGAGTACGCCACGTGGAAGCCGTGTGCGCTGGCCGAAGTGGAGCCGTCCGCATGGATCGAGACCACCGCGTCGGCGTTCGCGTCGTTGCCGATTTCCGCGCGCCGGTCCACGCACGGGCCGACCCCCGAGTCGTTCGACCGCGTGTACACCACCTTGAATCCCTTTGCGGCCAACGCATTCCCGACCTCCTGCGTGACCGCGAAGGTGAACGCGTGCTCCGGGTACCCGCCGTCGGTCGAGGTTCCCGTGGTGTTGCACGGCTTCGTCTGCCCGCGTCCGGCCGGGACCTTCCGGTTGATCTCCGCCGGATGCGACGCGTTCCCGCCGTTGTGCCCGGCGTCGAGCACCACGACCTTGCCCGGCCGGACCGGCGGCGGCGCCGAGGAGGAAGACGGCGGCGTGCTCGAGGACGCCGCCGGAGAGGAGGCAACCGAGGTAACCGAAGACGACGGCGCCGCCGCGGGGGACGGCGCAGGCGCCCCACCACCGCCGGAACACGCAGTGAGCAGCAGCAGACCGGTCAGCAGCGGGAGTGTCTTCGCACGCACAGCGACCACGGTGCCACAAGTCCGCGTGCCGCCCGGACGGACGCGCCGGGTGCGCGGCTACGCTGGGGAGCAACACCCAAGGGCGGAAGGACCGAGTGCGATCATGGTGCAACCCGGCGGCGGCGGCTTCGACCTGTCGCAGATCATGCAGCAGGCCCAGCAGATGCAGCAGAAGCTGGTGCAGGCCCAGGAAGAACTCGCGAACACCGAGGTCACCGGCACTGCGGGCGGCGGGCTCGTCACCGCGACGGTGTCCGGCGACAGCCAGCTGAAGAGCCTGGTCATCGACCCGAAGGTGGTCGACCCCGAAGACGTCGAAACCCTGTCCGACCTGGTCGTCGCCGCGGTACGCGACGCGTCGGCCAATGCGCAGAAGCTCACCGAGCAGAAGCTCGGCCCGCTCGCCGGCGGTCTCGGCGGCGGCATGCCGGATCTCGGCAGCCTCGGGTTCGGCGGCTGAGCTTGTACGAGGGTGTCGTCCAGGACCTGATCGACGAGCTGGGGCGGTTGCCAGGCGTCGGTCCGAAAAGTGCCCAGCGCATCGCGTTCCACCTGCTGGCCGCCGATCCCGCGGACCTCGCGCGGCTGCAGGACGTGCTGGGCAAGGTCAAGGAAGGCGTGCAGTTCTGCGAGGTCTGCGGCAACGTCTCCGAGCAAGACCGCTGCCGCATCTGCCGTGACGAGCGCCGCGACCTCACGGTGATCTGCGTCGTCGAGGAGCCGAAAGACGTGCTCGCCGTGGAGCGCACGCGCGAGTTCAAGGGCCGCTACCACGTCCTCGGCGGCGCGCTGGACCCGCTGTCCGGCATCGGCCCGGAACAGCTGCGGATGCGGGAGCTCCTGAAACGCATCGGCGAGGCGGACGTGCGCGAGATCATCATCGCCACGGACCCGAACACCGAGGGCGAAGCCACGGCCACGTACCTGGTCCGCATGCTGCGCGATTTCCCCGGCCTCACCGTCACCCGGCTGGCCTCGGGCCTGCCGATGGGCGGCGACCTGGAATTCGCCGACGAGCTGACCCTCGGCCGCGCCCTTTCCGGCAGGCGAGCGCTTTAGGTCAGCAATACCCCAGCTGTGCCAGCGAGTTCACGATGATGTCCGACGGGTGGTACTTCTCCATCCAGGACTCGCCGTGCCGGTTCTGGTACGTGTCCAGGAAGTTCTGCAGTTTGTCCCCGCGCATTTCGGTGAGTACCACGGTTTCGCCGAGATGCTGCGGGGTTTCCGTGCGCTCGCGGTGTACCGCGCAGGGCAGGCCGAGGTAGTAGCACTCGGCCGAAAGCCCGCCCGAGTCGGTGACCACGTACTCCGCGCGCGCCACCAGCGGCAGGAACTTCAGGTACCGCATCTTCGGCTGCGCGATGAACCGGTCGTCGAACAGGTTGTCCAGACCCAGTGAGCGGATCTTCTCCCGCTCCGGCGCGCCCGCCATGTACAGGATCGGCATCTTCCGGCTCTGCTCGCGCAGGATTTCGAGCACCTCGCGGTACTTCTCCGCGCGCGACACCAGCTCGAACCGGTGCAGCGTCGCCAGCCCGAACTTCTCCGGCAGGTCCGGCACGTCCAGCGGCTGGTCGATGGCCAGCCGCATGGCGTCGATTGCCGTGTTCGCGCCGGTGTCCACGATCACGCCGCGGGCGTTGCGGAGGTTGTCCACCTCACGCTCGGTGGGCGCGAAGTGCAGGTCGACGATCTTCGCCGCGATCTTGCGGTTCAGCTCCTCCGGCAGCGGCGACAGGATGCTGCCCGACCGCGCCCCCGCCTCGACGTGCCCGACGCGCGCCTTCAGTATCCGCTTGCCGATCAGCGCCCCGTACGGCGTGGTGAACGTGTCGCCGTGCACCAGCACCAGCGGCGGGCGGCCGTCCTCGGTGAGCGCGGCGCGCAGTTCGGCGCGGCGGCTCCACGCGGTGCGCAGCACCTGCGCCGCCCAGCCCGGCACCTGCGCGGGCGATTCGAGGTTGTGCGCCTTGTCCCGCGGCACGAACCACAGGTCGGGTTCCGGCATCCGCAGATCCGACAGCACGTCGGCGACCTCGTCCACGTGCTGTGCGGTGAACCAGATCTTCGGCCGCATTCCGCGTTCGGCGATCCGGTGGTACACCGGGGCGATCTTGATCAGTTCCGCGGTGGTGCCGAGAATGAAGGAAATCACCGGGGATACCCATTTCCGTTCGGGGGTGCGGTGGCGCCAGGATACTGAACACCCCCGCCACCCCGGCACAGGGTAGCCTCGCCGCGTGAGTGCGAACCCGCTCCTCCCGTCGCTCAGCGTCGTGATTCCGGTCTGCAACGAACAGGACTGGATCGACCACAGCGTGGGCGCGCTGATCGCCGCCGCCGAGGCCGCGTGCTGGCCGGCGGAGATCGTGGTGGTCGACGACGGCAGCACGGACGCCACTCCCGAACGCCTCGCCGACCTGCAGCGACGGCACGGCATCACGGTGCTGACCCAGCCGAACAGCGGCCGGTTCGAAGCCCGCCGCGCCGGGCTGGCCAAGGCGTCCGGGCAGCAGGTGCTGCTGCTGGACAGCCGCGTGATCGTCGATCCGGGCAGCCTCGTGTTCCTGCGCGACCAGCTCGTCGATCACCCCGAACGGACGGTGTGGAACGGGCACGTGAACGTCGCGTCCGAACACAATCCTTACGCGGGCTTCATGGCCGGGCTGGTGAAAATCCCGTGGCGCCGGTACTGCGCGAATCCGCGGCTGATGTCGTTCGGGATCGAGGAATTCGACGTCTTCCCGAAAGGCACCGGTTTCTTTTCCGCCCCGCGGGAAGTACTCGAACAGGCGAGTGCCGCATTCGAATCGCTGTTCGAGGATTCGCGGTTCGCGAGCGACGACACCGGCGTGCTGCGCTGGATTGCCGAACGGCACCGGATTTTCCTTGCCCCGCAACTGTCCGCGACCTACCACGGGCGCGATTCGTTCCGGAAGTTCGCTGCCCAGGCCTACTTCCGTGGCACCACGTTCGTCGATTCGTACCTCGCTTCGCCCGGACCCGCGCGTAACGGTCTGTTCGCCGCCTTCGCGGTCGGCGCCCTCGGGCTGGGATTGGCTGCTCGCCGCCCGAAAACGGCCGTTGCGCTTGCTGCGGCGGGTTCGGCGGCCGCGGGCGCCGCGGTGACGCGGTTCGGTGCCACCAAAGCGGAGGCTCGTGCGGTGGCTCTGCTCGCCCCGGTCTTCGGTGCCGGATTCGGCGCAGGTGCGGTCCGTGGGCTGGCCTTCGCGCTGCGTGCCCGCCGTCGCCGGTCTGGCCGATGAGGGTGACCGAGGAAGGACAGCCGTCGCTGGCCCGCGAAACGGGCCGCTCGGCCGGGCGGATCGGCATTTTCCTGCTGGTCGCCATCGCTCTCGGGTACGTCTTCTCGTTCCTGACCCCGCGCCTGCTCGGCCCGGTCGACAACGCGGTGTTCGCGTCGTTCTGGGGCATCCTGATGGGTCTCGGCAGCGCGCTCTCGCCGCTGGAGCAGGAGCTGTCCCGGCAGTCCGCCGTCGCCGAGGTGGACGGTGGCCGGGTGGGCAAGCCCGCCTTGCGTGCGCTCGTCGTCGGCATGGTGTGCGTTGCGCTGGTCGCGGCGATCACGCTCGCCGTGCCGGTGCTTGCCGACCGGCTCTACGGCGGACGTCCGGAGCTCGGCGTGATCACGCTGTGCGGCGGCATCGCGTTCGCCTGTCAGTTCGCCACCCGTGGCCTGCTGGTCGGGCACAACGCGATCAAGCCGTACTCCTGGCTCGTGGTCGCGGAAGCCGTTGCCCGCGCGGTGCTGCTCGGGCTCGTGGTGGTCGCCGGGTTCACCGGGATGACCGCGCTCGCGATCGCCGCGGCGGCGGGTTCCTTCGCCTGGCTGCTGTTCTTGCGTCCGGCCCGCGCGCTGGTGGACCCGAAGGCCGACGGCGAGGGCTGGCACCCGGTCACGTCCCGCATGCTGCTGCTGATGCTCGGCGCGGGGCTCACCGCCAGCGTCATCACCGGCTACCCGGCGCTGGTCAACCTCCTCGCGCCGGGTGGCGACGAGGTGCGGATGGGCGTGCTCTTCGCGACCCTGCAGGTCTCCCGGGTGCCGTTGCTGCTGCTCACGCCGCTGCAAGCGCTTGCGGTACCCACGGTGGTGCGGATGTCCGGCAGCGAGGACGGAATGCACCGCCTCCGCCGCCTGATTGCTCTCGGTACGCTCGGCACAATTGTGGTCGGGGTCGTCGGAACGGTGGTCGGCCTCCTCATCGGCCCGTGGCTGGTGCAGCTGCTGTTCGGCGCGAAGTACGCGGGCGCGCAGGGCTGGTGGGTGGCCGGGATGGTGTGGGGTGCGGTGCTGCTCACCGCGCTGCAGCTGATGACCGCGGTGCTCGTGGCGCGGACGCAGGCGAACAAGGTGCTCGCCACCTGGGCCGTGGTGGCGGTGTCCACCGCGCTCGTGCTGCTGCTCGTACCCGGGGATCCGGTGCTGCGTGCGGTGCTCGGGCTGGCCGTCGGACCCACCGTCGGGCTGGTGGCCGCGCTGGCCTTCGTGGTGCGGAAACCGGGCAACGTGCCGGGTGCATCGGACGTCTGAGTAATGTGCGTTCCGGGTCGAGCCGAGACGGTCGGCGCGGAGTACCGGTGAGGGTTGGACAGCGAATCCGATGAACGTAGTACTGATCTTGCTCGCCTTCTGGGTGCCTGGCCTGGTGTTCGGCGCTGCGGTCGGCCTTCGGGGCTGGACGCTCGCGGCGGCCGGGCCGTTGCTCACCTTCGGGATCGTGGCGCTCGGCGTGCCGGTCCTCGGTGGCTTCGGGATCCGGTGGAACCTGCTCGACGTGGCACTGTGGACGGTGCTGCTGTCCGCCGTCGGGTTCGGCCTCGGCTACGCGGTCCGCCGCTACACCCGGCGCCGTCGCCCGGAGTGGACGGCCGGGGAGGAACCCGTCACCCGTTCGGTACGCGACCACGTGCTGATCGGGCTCGGCGTGCTCATCGGCATGGCCGTGGGCACGGTCACGTTCCTGCGTGGCAGCAACGGGATCGACCGCGTGCAACAGGGCTGGGATGCGCCGTTCCACGGCAACCTGGTGCGCTGGATCGCTGAACACGGCGACGCGCGTCCGTCCACTGTGGGCACCATCGCGAACCTGCCGAACCAGACGAACTACTTCTACCCCGACACCTATCACGCGTTGCTGGCGCTCGTGTTCGGCAAGGGCGGCCTCACCATGATGCCGACGCTGAACCTCGCCGCGCTCGCGGTCATCCTCACCGTGCCGCTCGGCGTCGCCGCGCTGTGTCACTCCTGGCGGATGCCGCCGCTGGGCACGGCCGCCGCCGCCGCGGTCACCACGTGGTTCACCGCCTTCCCGTACGACTCGCTGTACCGCGGCCCGCTGTGGCCCTACGTCGCCGGCGTGGCGATGATCCCCGCGATGCTCGCGATCGCGCGGTATCTGTTGCGCCCCAACGGTATTGCCGGTCCGGTCGCGATCGGCGTCGGCGTTGCCGGGCTCACCGGCCTGCACACCAGCATCGTGTTCGTCATCGCGGTGTACTTCCTGCTGATCCTGGCCGCGGTGCTGTTCCGGTTCGAGAAAATCGAATGGCGGCGCAGCATGCCGTCGCTCGTCGCCACGGTCGGGCTGGCCATCGTGCTCGGCGTGCCGCTGGTGCTGCCGTCGCTGTACAACGTGGGTGGCGTCACGAGCGCGTTCTGGGCGTCGGAGGCCACCGTCTCCGGCGGGCTCGGCGAGGCGATCACGTTCTCCCCGATGGCCGAGTTCCCGCAGTGGTGGATCGGCGTTCCGGCGCTCATCGGCATCGTGCTGATGGTCCGGCATCGCCGGATGGTGTGGATGGTCGCCGCGTACGTCATCTTCGGCGGGCTGTTCGCGTTCACCGTGTCGCTGGAAACGCCGCTGATCCACACTCTCACCGGCATCTTCTACAACGACCACTGGCGGATCGCGGCCCTCGTGCCGCTGGCCGGTGCGGTGGCGTTCGGCGAGTTCCTGCACACCGGCGCGGGCTGGCTCGCGGGCAAGGCGGCAGGCCGGGTCAAACTGCAGCCGGCCGCGCTCACCCTGGTCGCCGCGGTGCTGATCGGCCTGGTCGTCGGCGGGCTGAGCCGGGGTGGCTATGTCGGCCGTAACAGTTCGGTCCTCGGGATGAACTACGGCGACGGCCCGACCGTCTCCAAAGACGAGGAGGCCGCCTATGCGTGGCTGGCCGAGCACACGAAGCCGGGTGAGCGGGTGATGAACGACAAGTCCGACGGTTCGGTGTGGATGTATGCGCTGTCCGGCGTCACGCCGGTGGAGTGGACGTTCTACGGCGCCGACCACGGCACGAAGGCCGAGTACCTCAGCGCGCAGCTGGACAACATCGACAAGCTTCCCCAGGTCCGCAAGGACCTCACCGACCTGCAGGTGCGGTACGTCATCAAGGGTGTGGGCAAGGCGACCCCGGATGCGTGGCCGTCGGCAGGCGTGGTGCGGGTCACCGCTGGCCCGCAGTTCCGCGAGGTGTTCCGCAACGCGGGAGCCACCATTTACGAGATCGAGGGCCAGCAGGATGTGGTCGCGGCAGGCGCGTCGCCCGGGTCCGAACGTCCTCACGGGCAGTGAGAAGTTAGAGTGATCGCCGTGTCCGCCACCTCCGTGCGCACCCGACGGGTCCTGATCGTGATGCCGGCGCTGAACGAGCAAGCCAGCGTCGCTGCTGTCATCTCCCAGGTCAAGGACGCTTTGCCGGGTACGGACATCCTCGTGGTCGACGACGGTTCGGTCGATCAGACGGCGCAGCTGGCCCGCGCGGCCGGCGCCCAGGTCGCGCGGCTCTCGGTCAACCTCGGCGTCGGCGGTGCCATGCGCACCGGGTTCCGCTACGCGGCCGCCCGTGGGTACGACGTCGTGGTGCAGGTCGACTCCGACGGCCAGCACGACCCGGAGGAGGTCGGCGCGCTGCTCGCGCTGCTGGACGACGGCGCCGACATCGCAATGGGCTCCCGGTTCGCCGGCAAGGGCGCCTACCGGGCGGTCGGGCCACGCAAGTACGCGATGGTTGCGCTCTCGCTCGTGTTCTCGCGGCTGGCCGGGCACCGGATCACGGACGTCACGTCGGGTTTCAAGGCCATGGGCCCGCGCGCGATCAAGCTGTTCGCTTCCTACTACCCGGCCGAGTACCTCGGCGACACGGTGGAGGCGCTGGTGATGGCGATCCGCGCCAACCTCACGATTGCCGAAACCCCGGTGGTGATGCGGGAGCGCACCACCGGCACGCCCAGTCATTCGCCGGTGAAATCGGCCGTGTACCTCAGCCGGGCCGGGCTCGCGCTGCTGCTCGCGCTCGTCCGCCGCCGTCCGTCCGTCGATTCGTCCGACGCAGCGTAAGGGGGTTTCCATGGTCGGCTGGCGGGTGCTCAGCATCGCCGTCGCGTGCTTGGTGCTGTTCGTCGTCCTCGAGATGATGCGGCGCCGGAAGCTTCGGGAGAAGTACGCGGGCGTGTGGCTCGTCGTCGCGGTGGGCGTGGTGATCCTCGCGGTCATCCCGGAGGCCGCGGAGTTCCTCGCGAAGATCACCGGCGTGCAGACACCGTCGAACTTCGTCTTCCTGCTGGCCGGCGTGGTGCTGGCGCTGGTGTCGCTGCATTTGTCGACCGAGGTCGGGCACCTGGAGGAAGAAGTGCGGACGGCGGTCGAGGAGACCGCCTTGCTGCGCTGCGAACTCGAAGACACCAAACGGGATCTCGAAGCCCGTATCGCCGACCTGGAGAAGCGCACGTCCGCCCCGGACGACGTCGACGGCCTGCCCGAAGTGAGCCCCGCACGCATTCGCTGATCTCCGCACTGCTCGCCGCCCCGCCTCGGCTGGGCGGCGTTCGGGTGCTTGCCGTAGACGGCCCTTCCGGAGCCGGGAAATCCACGCTCGCCGCGGATCTCGTGCGGGCGCTGGGATCGGGTACGGCCTTGGTCAGCACGGACGCCTTCGCCACCTGGGACGACCCGGTCGCGTGGTGGCCACGGCTCGAGGAAGGCGTCCTGCAGCCGCTGGCTCTCGGCCGCCCTGGCGAGTACCGGCGAATGGACTGGACCTCGGGCGCCCCGCGGCCGGGCGTGCTCGTTCCCGTCGAGGTGCCGGAAGTGCTGGTGCTGGAAGGGGTGTCGGCCGGACGGCGGGCGATGCGGTCCCGGCTGTCGCACTTGTGCTGGGTGGCAGGAGGTTCTGCCGCGGAACGACTCGAACGGGCAGTCGCCCGGGACGGTGAATCGTCGCGCGCGCAGTTGCGGCGCTGGCAGCTCTTCGAGCGGGGCTGGTTCGCGGTGGACGGCACCCGCGGCGCGGCGGGCACAGTGGTCTGAACAACCGGAATCCGTACTCGACATCGAATACCGGCCTGGGGAAATAACGCGGCCAAGGGGCCGTGAACAAAATCTTGGCCGCACAATTTTCAGGTACTTCCGGGCTTTTCCGGTGCCCTTCCGAACCTTGCGCAACGGCCTTCCGGCGGGATCGCGGATCGGTCCGGAACATCCACGGAACCCGGAACGGTTTCGCGTTAGGCTAGGCCATTCGGGTGATCGAACTGCCACTCTTCGTACCAAACCGGCGAAAAATACTACGGGGCGTGCACAATTGCCGACACTTTGCGGTCAATTTGGGCCTTACGTAGCGCGATCGTAACCTCACGTGCTTAAGCGCGGGCCGACTTCCCGCTAGTGTCGGCGAGCACACCGGTCGAACTCGTCTTCCCGGACTGACGCCGACGGTGATTTCGAGATACCGAACATTCCCAAGGGGTGCCAGATGCAGCATTTGCGGCTGACCCGAACACGTCGTGCGGCTCTGATCGGGCTCGCCGGCGCGCTCGCGGTCTCGCTCTCCGCGTGCGCGGAGTCGAAGCGTGACGAGGGCGGGGGCGGTGGCGCCGGTGGCACGATGATCTTCGGCAACACCGGCAACCCGAAGATGTTCGACCCCATCTTCAACGACGAGGGCGAGACCTTCCGGATCACCCGGCAGATGCTGGACACGCTGATCCAGAACAAGCCGGGCACCGCGGAGCTGGAGCCGTCCCTCGCCACGAAGTGGGAGTCCAGCAACGACGGCAAGACCTGGACCTTCAGCCTCAAGCAGGGCGTGAAGTTCAGCGACGGCACCGCGTTCGACGCCAAGGCGGTCTGCTTCAACTTCGACCGCTGGTACAACATGAAGGGCGCCGCGGCCCAGAGCCAGATGATCTACTACGGCGACGTCTTCGAGGGCTTTGCCAAGAACGAGGGCGACACCGGCGGCGACCCGGTCTACAAGAGCTGCGAAGCGAAGGACCCGAACACCGCGGTCGTCAACCTGAACAAGGCCAAGGGTGCGTTCCCGGCCGCGTTCACGCTGCCGTCGTTCGCGATGCAGAGCCCGGACGCGCTCAAGAAGTACAACGCCGACCAGGTCACGCGCTCGGGTGACTCGTTCTCCTACAGCGAGTACGCCAACAAGCACGTCACCGGCACCGGCCCGTTCAAGTTCGACAACTGGGACCAGGGCAAGGGCGAGATCACGCTGGTGCGCAACGACACCAGCACGGTGCCCGGCCCGGCCAAGCTCGACAAGCTCGTGTTCAAGGTGATCCCCGACGGCAACGCGCGCAAGCAGGCGCTCAAGGCCGGGGACATCAACGGGTACGACTTCCCGTCGCCCGCCGACTACGGCTTGCTGCGGGGCGAAGGCGAGCAGGTGCTCATCCGCCCGTCCTTCAACGTGCTGTACCTGGGCATCAACCAGTCGGGCAACCCGAAGCTGAAGGACCCGCTGGTCCGGCAGGCGCTCGCCTACGGCATCAACCGCGAGCAGTTCGTGAAGTCGAAGCTGGCCGAGGGTTCCGAGGTCGCCACCGAGTTCGTGCCGAAGGCCATCTCGGGCTACACCGACGACGTCACGAAGTACCCGTACGACCCGAACAAGGCCAAGGACCTGCTGAAGCAGGCCGGGGCAAGCGACCTGAAGCTGAAGTTCTACTACCCGACCGAGGTCACCCGTCCGTACATGCCGAACCCGGCGGACACGTTCACGGCGATCTCCGAGGACCTGAAGAACATCGGCGTCACGATCGAACCGGTGGCCCGCCCGTGGAACGGCGGTTACAAGGACGACGTGCAGAAGCTCGGCAAGCAGGACATCCACCTGCTCGGCTGGACCGGTGACTACAACGACGCCGGTAACTTCGTCGGCACCTTCTTCGGCCGCAAGAAGGCGGAGTTCGGCTTCGAGAACCAGGACCTCTTCAGTGCGCTCGCCGCGGCCGACGCCTCGCCGGCCGGGGACCAGCACGCGAAGGCGTACCAGGAAGTCAACAAGAAGATCATGGAGTACCTGCCCGCCATCCCGATCGCGTACCCGACCCCGGCGATCGTCGTCGGGCCGAAGGTCAAGGGTGTGGTGGCCAGCCCGCTCACCGACGAACGCTTCGACAACGTCACGATCGGCTGACGTGCTCCACTGAACAGCCGGGTCAAGGGCAGGTGCTACCGCGCCTGCCCTTGGCCTCGTTCCCGGGCTGTACACAAAGGACTAATCGTGCTCCGTTTTCTCCTGCGCCGGGTGCTACAAGCGATCCCGACGCTGCTCATCCTGTCCATTCTGGTCTTCGCGTGGTTGCGTTCGCTGCCCGGCGGTCCGGCGGCGGCGTTGCTCGGCGACAAGGCGACCCCGGAAAAGATCGCCAACCTCAACCACGTGCTCGGCCTCGACCAGCCGATCTTCGTGCAGTACTTCAGTTTTCTCGGCCGCGCGATCACCGGTAACTTCGGTAGTTCGCTCGTTTCCTCGCAGCCGGTGATGTCGGAGATCGGCACCTTCCTCCCCGCGACCATCGAGCTGGCGATCTCGGCGATGGTCATCGCGGTGGCGGTCGGCATCAGCTGCGGATATGTGGCTGCCCGGTACCGTGGTGGCGTCGCCGACAACGTCGTCATCGTGCTGACCCTGGTCGGCGTCGCGGTGCCGGTGTTCTTCCTCGGCTACATGATGCAGGACCTGCTCGCCGCCCCGCTCGGCTTGCCGTCGCAGGGCCGCCAGGCTCCCGGGATCAACGCCACGAGCATCACCAACTTCGCCATCCTCGACGGCGTGATGACAGGTGAGTGGGACGCCGTCTGGGACGCGATCAAGCACCTCGTCCTTCCGGCGTGCGCACTCGCCACCATTCCGCTCGCGGTGATCACCCGGATCACCCGCGCGTCGGTGCTCGACGTGTTCAACGAGGACTTCATCCGCACCGCCAACTCCAAGGGCCTCACCCAGCCCGTGGTCCGGCAGCGGCACGTGCTGCGCAACGCCCTGCTCCCGGTGGTCACCACCATCGGCCTGCAGACCGGCGCCCTGCTCGGCGGCGCCGTGCTCACCGAGCGGGTGTTCAACTTCCGCGGTCTCGGTTTCCTCCTCGCCGAGGGCATCGAACGGCGGGACTATCCGCGGCTGCAAGCCTTGCTGCTTCTCGGGGCACTGGTCTACGTGCTCGTGAACATGCTCGTCGATATTTCGTACGGGCTCATCGACCCGAGGGTGCGTGTGCGGTGAACACTCTGCTGAACAAGAAGAAGGAGCCGATCGACAAGCTCGCCGCGGCGAGCGGCCGCAGCCTGGGTGCCGAGGCGTTGCGCCGGATGCTGCGCAGCCCGGTCGCCATCACCGGCGGCGTGATCACCGGGCTCTTCCTGCTGCTGGCGATCTTCGCGCCGCTGCTCGCCCCGAAGGACCCGCAGACGCGGTACCTGCAGGACAAGGTCGAGCTCGGCCGCGGCATCATCCCGGGTTCCCAGCCCGGTTTCCCGCTCGGCGTCGACGACTTCGGCCGCGACTTCCTGTCGCGGCTGCTCGTCGGCGCGCAGCAGACGCTGCTCGTCGGTGTGCTCGCCACAGTGATCGGCGTGCTGCTCGGGGTGATCATCGGCGGGGTCGCGGGTGCGTTCGGCGGCTGGGTCGACACCGTGCTCATGCGCGTGGTCGACGTGCTGCTGGCGTTCCCGTCGCTGCTGCTGGCGATCTCGATCGCGGCGCTGTTCGCGAAACCGAGCCAGTGGACGGTGATCCTCGCCGTGTCGATCATCGGCGTGCCGATCTTCGCGCGGCTGCTGCGCGGGTCGATGCTCGCGCAGCGGGAGGCCGACCACGTGCTGGCGGCGACGTCGCTCGGGGTCAAGCGGACCACGATCGTGTTCCGGCACATGCTGCCGAACTCGCTCGGTCCGGTCATCGTGCAGGCGACGCTCACCCTGGCCACCGCGATCCTGGAAGCCGCGGCGCTGTCGTTCCTCGGGCTTGGCGACCCGGACCCGACCCGTGCGGAATGGGGGCTGATGCTCGGCAACGCGTCGCGCCAGTTCCTCGACATCCGCCCCGAGCTGGCGTACTACCCGGCCATCGCGATCATCGTGGTGGCACTCGGGTTCACCCTGCTCGGCGAGTCCCTCCGCGAAGCCCTCGACCCGAAGAACCGGCGGTGACCCCGTGGCACTTCTCGAAGTCCGCGACCTGAAGGTCGTGTTCCAGCGGCGCGGAGAGGCGCCGTTCACCGCGGTGGACGGCGTGAGCTTCGACGTCGAACCCGGCCAGACCGTCGGTCTGGTCGGCGAGTCCGGCTGTGGCAAGTCCGTGACGTCGCTCGCGATCATGCGGCTGCTTGCCAAGCGCGGCAACAAGGTCAGCGGTTCGGTGCGCTTCGAGGGCACCGACCTGCTGAAGATTTCCGACCGCGAGATGCGCGACCGCCGTGGCCGCGATCTCGGCATGGTGTTCCAGGACCCGCTGTCCTCGCTGAACCCGGTCATCCCGATCGGGCTGCAGATCACCGAGGTGCTGGAGCGGCACCGCGACATGCCGCGCAAGAAAGCCCGCGTGGAGGCGGCGGAACTGCTCGACAAGGTCGGCATCCCCGACCCGACGCGACGGCTTACCGAGTACCCGCACCAGCTTTCCGGCGGGATGCGGCAGCGCGCGCTGATCGCGATCGCGCTGGCGTGCCGTCCGCGGCTGCTCATCGCCGACGAGCCGACCACCGCGCTCGACGTCACGATCCAGGCGCAGATCCTTGCCCTGCTGCGGGAACTGGTGCAGGACACCGGTACCGCGCTGATCATGATCACGCACGACCTCGGGGTCGTCGCGGGGCTGTGCGACGAGGTCAACGTGCTCTACGGCGGCCGGATCGTGGAGCGGGCGGAGCGGCATGCGCTCTTCGCGCAGCCGCGGCATCCGTACACGCACGGTTTGCTGGCGTCGATCCCGCGGCTCGACGAGGGCCGCGGCGAGAAGCTGGTGCCGATCCGTGGTTCGGTGGCAGACAACATCCCGTGGGACGGCGGCTGTGCGTTCGCGCCCCGCTGCCCGAATGCGCTGCAGGCGTGCCTGGAGCGTTCGCCGGAGCTCGTTCCCGACCGGAACGGCTTGCTGCGCTGCCACAACCCGGTGCAACCCGCCGTGGCGGCAGGAGGAGGGACCCGATGAGGCCGAATGCCGAGGTGTTGTTGGAGGTCTCGGACCTCAAGGTGCACTTCCCGATCAAGCGCGGCATCGTCGTGGACCGCACGGTGGGGTACGTGTATGCCGTCGACGGGGTCGACCTGTCGATCCGCCGCGGGGAGACGTACGGCCTGGTCGGCGAGTCCGGCTGCGGCAAGTCGACGCTCGGCCGGGCGATCCTGCGGCTCAACGAGCCGACGAACGGCAAGGTCGTCTTCGACGGCACGGACGTCGCCCAGCTCAAGGGAGAGCAGCTGCGAACCGCCCGGCGGCGGATGCAGATGATCTTCCAGGACCCGATGTCGAGCCTCGACCCACGCCAGTCGGTGGAGTCGATCCTGGTCGAGGGCATGCGGGCGCATGGTCTGGACAAGGACAAGGAGGCCACGGCGCGGCGCCTGCGGGAGCTGCTGTCCGCGGTCGGTCTGCCGGAGTCGTCGCTGCGGAAGTACCCGCACGAGTTCTCCGGCGGCCAGCGGCAGCGCATCGGCATCGCGCGGGCGCTGTCGGTGCAGCCGGACCTGATCGTGGCCGACGAACCCGTGTCCGCGCTGGATGTTTCGGTGCAGGCGCAGGTGGTCAACTTGCTGGAGGACCTGCAGGACGAGCTCGGTCTCACGTACGTGGTGATCGCGCACGACCTCGCCGTGGTACGGCACATCTCCGACCGGATCGGCGTGATGTACCTCGGCGCGCTGGTCGAGGAGACGACGTCGGAGGAGCTGTACCAGAACCCGCTGCACCCGTACACGCGCGCGCTGCTGTCGGCGATTCCGGTGCCGGACCCGGTGGTGGAGGACAGCCGGGAGCAGATCCTGCTGGCCGGTGACCTGCCTTCGCCGGCAAATCCGCCCCGGGGCTGCCGCTTCCACACGCGGTGCCCGTGGCGGCAGGAAAGCCTGTGCGACACGGATCGTCCGCAGTTGCGGCAGATCGGTGACGGGCACCGGGTGGCGTGTCACTACGCGGAGGACATCCGCGACGGCCGGATCCAGCCGCACAAGGTCGAGGCCGAGCTGGTCGACGCGGCGGCGCTGAACCCGGACATGGGTCCGCCGGACGTCGGCTCTGCCGCCGAAATCCTCTGACCCCCAGTCCGTGAAGGGAACCATCACGGAATCAGATTCCGTGATGGTTCCCTTCACGGACTTCAGGGCTGCAGGTCCACGGCGGCGCGGAAGCTGCCGTCCATGTGGAACGGCGTCGAGTTGTGCTCGTGCGCGATCCGCCAGCCGCTGTCCGTGTGCCGCAACGCCAGCGTGCTGCGGAACCACAGCGTGAACGGTTCGCTCATGCCTTGCGGTACGGCGGACATCTTCGCCAGCGCAGTCACCACGGCCAGGTCGCCGGACACGGTGATGTCTTCGTCGTGGTAGGTGTACGAAACCGGGCTGCCGAACGAGCTGAACCACTGCGTGAGGAACTCCGCGGAGGCGCCCGTGTTGCGCAGCGGCGGGGCAAGGTCGAACTTCACTGCGTCGTCGGTGTACCCGGCCACGAGCCGCTCCGGGTCCTTCGCGTGCATCGCGGCGGTGCGCTCGGCCAGCAGGGTACGGATCTCGTTTTCGGACATTTTGTGTTCTCCTTCTACTCGGGGTGTGTCGTCGGGGACGTCGAAGCCGTCGGGGTGGCTTCGACATCTGGGGTGAGACAAATTTCGAGGAGGAGTCCGATGAAGTATCTGGTCCTGATTTACGGCAACCCGGCGTCGCGGGCGGCCTGGGCGGGGATGAGTGACGAGCAGAAGGCCGAGGGGCTGCGCGCGTACCAGCGGTTCCACGAGGAGCTGGCGGGCACCGGCGAGCGGATCGTGTCCGAGCGGCTGGCCGCGCCGGAGCTGACGAAACAGGTGCACGTGCGGGCAGAGGGCGTCAGTACCACCGACGGGCCGTTCGCCGAGATCAAGGAGCAGCTCGCCGGGTTCTACCTGCTGGAGTGCGATTCCGAGGCCCGTGCGCTGGAGGTCGCCGCGCGGATTCCCGAAGCGCCGTACGCGACGATCGAGGTCCGGCCCGTCATGGGGCTGACCGGCGACGTGGACTTCGAGCTGTGATCGAGGGCCTCCTGCGCGACCTCGCCCCGCAGGTGCTCAGCGCGCTCGTACGCCGGTACGGCGACTTCGGCAGGTGCGAGGACGCCGTGCAGGAGGCCTTGCTCGCGGCTGCCGTGCAGTGGCCGCGCGACGGCTTACCCGAGCATCCCAAGGGCTGGCTGATCACCACGGCGTCGCGGCGGCGGATCGAGATGTGGCGCAGCGAGGCGGCGCGAATCCGGCGGGAGGAGACGGTGGCTGCGCTGGAACCGTCGCCGCCGGATTTCGTCGCCGAGGACGACACGCTCACCTTGCTGCTGCTGTGCTGCCATCCGGCGTTGACCCGAGCGTCGCAGGTGGCGTTGACGCTGCGGGCCGTCGGCGGGTTGACCACCGCCGAGATCGCGCGGGCGTACCTCGTACCCGAGCCGACGATCGGGCAGCGGATCAGCCGCGCCAAGCAGAAACTGCGTGGTGCGGAGTTCGGGTTGCCGCCCGCGGAGGAATTACCCGAGCGCGTCGCCGCTGTGTTGCAGGTGCTGTATCTCGTTTTCACCGAAGGGCATACGGCCAGTTCCGGTGACGCGGTGAACCGCGTCGAGCTGACGGCCGAGGCAATTCGCCTTACGCGGCAACTGTATTCGCGTCTTCCGGACGACGGTGAGGTCGCCGGGCTGCTCGCCCTCATGCTGCTCACCGACGCTCGGCGTCCTTCCCGCACCGGACCTGGCGGCGTGCCGGTACCGCTGGCGGAACAGGACCGTTCGCGGTGGGACGCGTCCGCGATCGCCGAGGGTAGCGCGCTGATCGAGCATGCACTGGCGACCGCGGAGATCGGACCGTATCAACTGCAGGCCGCAATTGCCGCCGTACACGATGAAGCGCCGACCGCCGACGCCACGGATTGGCCGCAGATTCTGTTGCTGTACGACCTTCTCCGCCAAGTCGCGCCCGGTCCGATGGTCACGCTCAACCGGCTGGTGGCGCTCGCGCGTGTCGAGGGTCCGGCGGTGGCGCTGGCCGAGCTCGACGCGGCCGAGCAGCTGGACCATTACCGCGTCGACGTCGTCCGCGCGCATCTGCTGGAGCTCTCCGGTGACGCCGCCGGTGCCCGTGACTGCTACACGCGAGCCGCGCAGCGGACGCTCAGCCTGCCCGAGCGGGAGTACCTCGAATCGCGCGCTTTGCGTGCTATGTCCGGAAAAACCTGACCGAAGGACGACCCGATCCCCGACTCCAGGCTGACGCCGCGGGGTACGTGGGCCGGTAGGCTGGCCGGGAACCCGATACGGAAACAGGGGGTCGGCGAGTGAACATCGACCACGTGCTGGAGGCCATTCCTCCGCTGTCGGTCTACCTGCTGGTGGGCCTGGTGGTGATGATCGAAAGCCTCGGTATCCCGTTACCCGGGGAGATCGTGCTGGTGAGCGCGGCGCTGCTGGCGTCGTCGCACAGCGGGCTCAACCCGTTGTGGATCGGCATCCTCGCGAGTGCGGGCGCCATCATCGGCGACAGCATCGGGTACCTCATCGGCCGCAAGGGCGGGAAACGGCTGTTCGCCTGGGCAGGACGCAAGTTCCCCAAGCATTTCGGGCCACAGCACATCGCGAGCGCCGAGCGGATGTTCCACAAACGCGGGGTGTGGGCAGTGTTCTTCGGCCGGTTCGTCGCCGTGCTGCGCATCCTGGCCGGCCCGCTCGCCGGATCGCTGAACATGCACTACCCGCGCTTCCTGATGGCGAACGCCCTCGGCGGCATCGTGTGGGCGGGCGGCACCACGGCGTTGATCTACTACCTCGGCGTGGTCGCGGACAAGTGGCTGAAGGGCTTCCAGTGGGCGGGCCTCGGCGCGGCGCTGGTGATCGGCGTGGTGGTGACGATGGTGCTGAAGAAGCGCCTGGCCCGGCACCATGAGGCGGAGTCAGCGCCCGAGAAGGACGACGTCACCGCCTGATTCAACCTCCGCGGCAGGCTTCGGGCGCAGGGAACCGAGCAGCACCCCGCCGATCACCACCGCGGAGGCGACCAGGGTCAGTACCGTCGGGACCTCTCCGAGCACGAAGAACGACGCCGTCAGGCCGACTACCGGCACGAGCAGCGAGAACGGTGCCACCACACCGGCCGGGTTGCGGCGCATCAGTGTGCTCCAGATGCCAGAGCCCACCACCGTTCCGATGACGACGACGTACGCGAGCCCGGCGAGGCCGATCAGGCCGGTTGGTGTGCCGAGGGTCGTCAGGGAACGCCAACCGGCCGCGGGGCCTTCGAAGGTGAACGACAGTGCCAGCATCGGCAGCGGCGGTACCACCGACATCCACAACGTGAAGCGCAGCGGGTTGTCCGGTTCCGCGCGGCGCATGCACAGGTTGGCGAAGGCCCAGCTCAGCGCGGCCAGCACGGTGAGCAGCAACGGCACCAGCGCGGCGTGCCCGGACTGCTGCCACGCGATCGCCGTCATCCCGGCCACCGCCAGGAGGATTCCGGTGAGCTGGCGTCCGGACACGCGTTCGCGCAGCAGCACCGCGCCGAGCAGCACGGTGAACGGCGCCGCGGCCTGCAGCACCAGCGACGCCAGCCCGGTCGGCATGCCGAGGTGCATGGCCACGAAGAGGAACGCGAACTGCGCGGTGCCGAAGCCGAGCCCGTAACCGAGCAGGTAACGCAGCTGCACCTTCGGCCGTGGCACGAGAAAGATCGTCGGTATCGCGATCAGCAGGAACCGCAGGGCACCGGCGAACATCGGGGGGAACTGGCCGAGCGTGGCGTGGATGGCGATGAAGTTGAGTCCCCAGAGCACCGCGACGAACACCGCGAGCAGACGATCCCGAACGGCCATACCTCTCACTCTGCCGAGTGGCATCGTGAAGGACCAGCGAGAATAACTGCACTGACTGTGTAGCACAGCTTCACATACACTCGGCGCGTGGACCTGGGGAGACTTCGGACCCTGCGGGAATTCGCCGACCGCGGCAGCGTCACCGCCGCGGCCGAGGCACTGCACTGCACGCCGTCGGCGATCTCACAGCAGCTGCGGGCACTGCAGGCGGAGGTCGGGATCGCGCTCACCGAACCGGCCGGTCGCGGGCTGCGGCTCACCGATGCCGGACACGCGCTCGTCGCCCGCGCCGACGAGGTACTCGCCGCGCTCGACCGGGCGGAATCGGAGCTCGACACGTACCGCAACGTACCCCGCGGACGGGTGCGGATCGCGATTTTCCAGTCCGCCGGGCTGATGCTGCTGCCCGGCCTGCTCCGCCGAGTCGGCAGGCACGAGAATCTCGAGGTCGACGTGCGGGACGTCGACATGGTCCCGGCCCAGGTACCCGGGCTGGTCGCGGATTACGACGTGGTGGTCGCCCACCGCGACGAGCACGCCGCGGAGTTCGACCCGGAACGCCTCGACGTGGTCCCCCTGCTGCGCGAACCACTCGACGTCGCGCTCCCGGCAGGCCACCGCCTTGCCCGGCGCCGCCGCGTCGGACTCGCCGACCTCGCCGACGAACGCTGGATCTCGGTGGACCACGGCTACCCGGTCGACGACGTCCTCCGCTCACTGACCGTGCGTACCGGGGTTCGGCCACAGATCGTCCAGCGCATCAACGATTTCCGGATCACCGAACGGCTGGTCGCCGCCGGACACGGGATCGCACTGATGCCGAGGTACACAATGGACACTCGCCGCGGCAGCGGTCTGGTCGCCCGCCCGCTGGCCGGAATCCGCGCGGCCCGGCTGGTGGAAGTGGTGTGCCGCACGGGCGCGTCGAGCCGCCCCGCAGTGGCGACGGTGATCGCCGAGCTGCGGGCGGAGGTTGCGGAGCTTACGGGTCAGCCGCTCCCCGCCGGATCGTGAACGTGATCGCCGAACCCAGCAGCACCGCGACACACAGCGAAAGTGCCATGCTCAGCGCCGGTTCGGTCACCAGCTGGCCGCCGGCGTAGCCGAGGAATGCGACGTACGACGTCCACAGCGGCACGCCGATTGCGGAGGCCGTCAGGAATTCTGCGAACCGCCAGCGCAGCGATCCGGCGAGCAGCGCGCCGACCGTGCCACCCGAGGGCAGCCAGCGGGCGACCACCAGGACCGGGCGCGGTGTCGTTGCAGGCGGCCGTCGAGCCAGGTCAGTCCGGCGGCGAGTTTTCGGCGGTGCGCCAGCCGGGTCCGCAGGCTGCCACGCCCATGCCGAGCAGCGTCACCTCGGCGCAGCGCCCATGTCTGCTTTTTCGCAAAACCCGGACAGCAGATGTCAGGGTTTCCGGGCACGCTGGTGCGTACCGACGGAAAGGGGAACTGATGACCGGGGAACTGGCCGGGAAAGTCGCGCTCGTGGCAGGGGGTACCCGCGGGGCGAGCCGGGCCATTGCGGTGGAGCTCGGCCGGGCCGGGGCGTACGTGTACGTCACCGGGCGTTCGACGCGGGCGCAGCGGTCCGAAGTGGACCGCCCGGAGTCCATTGAGGACACTCTGGACCGGATCGAAGCCGTTGGGGGTAAGGGGATTGCGCTGCAGGTCGACCATCTGGTGAGCGACGAGGTAGCCGCACTCGCCCGGCGGATCGACACCGAGCACGGCGGGCTCGACATCCTGGTCGACGGCATCTGGGGCGGCGACCGGTATCTGGAGTGGGGCAAACCGGTCTGGGAACACTCGCTCGACGGCAGCCTGCGGATGATCCGGCTGTCCCTCGACGCGCACCTCACCACCAGCCACCACCTGCTCCCGCTGGTGATCCGCCGTCCGGGCGGGCTGCTGGTGGAGCTCACCGACGGGACGGCGGAGTACAACGCGAAGTACCGCGCGGGCACGTCGCTGACGTACTACCTGGCCAAGGCGACGATGAACGTGCTGGCCGTCGGCGAGGCGGCGGAACTGAAGGCGTACGACTGCACCGCGGTCGCGTTCACGCCTGGCTGGCTGCGTTCGGAGGCGATGCTGGAGATTTACGGCGTCACCGAGGAAAACTGGCGAGATGCCGCAGCCCGCGAACCGCATTTCATCATTTCGGAGACACCGACCTTCTCCGGCCGCACGATCGTCGCCCTTGCCGCCGACCCGGATCGGCACCGCTTCACCGGCCAGACGGTCTCCAGTGGTCAGCTGGCGAAGGTGTACGAGATCGACGACGTGGACGGCAGCCGCCCGGACGCGTGGCGGTACGTCGAGGAGGTCCAGGACGCCGGAAAACCAGCCGACGTCACCGGTTACCGCTGACCTTCCGTGAAGGGAACCATCACGGAATCAGATTCCCTCATGGTTCCCTTCACGGACTTGGTTCCGCTCGGCCAACGCCCGCCCGAAATCTGCTACCGCGGCGCGGATTTCGGGCGGTGCAACAACTTCCACCCCGGGACCCAGCGCGGTCAGCTGCCCGACCGCTACTTCCTTACCCTCCAACGTAAACTCGGCCACCACCCAGCCGTTGTCGTCGGGCGGGCTCAACGAAACCAGTACCTCATTCACCTGCTCCTCCCCAAAAACTCGCCGCATTGCGCGTACCGCGGCACTGTCGAGCCGGGCGGTGACCCGAAGCGGTAGCGGCATTTTCTCGAACTCCGCCGACGACGTCCGCCACCAGTCGGCGAGCGAAAACTCCGCCGGTCGCTCGAAAGTCTCGCCGGTCTCGGCCACCGCCTCCAGCCGCGACACCCGATACGTGCGCAGGGTTTCGTCGACGCGCGCCACCAGGTACCAGACCCCGGCCTTCAGCACGAGCCCCATCGGGTCGAGCGTCCGCCGGGTTACCTTGTCGCGTCGGCGATAGCGGACGTCGAGCCGCCGCTGCGTCCACACCGCCTTGGCGACCGCGGGCAGGGCCGCCGCGTCGTCGGGCGAGCGGAACCATGCCTGCGCGTCGAGGTGGAACCGCCCGGCGACGGTCCGCGCCTGTTCCTGCAGCTGAGCCGGCATGCTCGCGGACACCTTCGCGTGCGCGGCCGCCACCGCGGTGCCGAGCCCGAGCCCGGCGAGCGCGTCGGGTACGTCGAGCGCCAGCAATGCGACAGCCTCCCGCGAGGTGAGGCCGTCGAGCCGCGACCGCCAGCCGTCGACCAGCCGCACGCCGCCGTGCCGCCCTGGTTCACTCCAGAGCGGCACGCCGGCTTCGCGCAGCGCGGCCAGGTCGCGGCGCAGCGTCCGCTCGGTGACCCCGAGTTCGTTCGCCAGCTCCCCGACCGTGCCCGCCCGCTTGCGGTGCAGTGTGAACAGCAGCGCGACCAGGCGCTCGGCGCGCATCAGCGGTGGGTCAGCGGTTGGCCCGGTTGACCGCGCTGACCACCGCGCGCAGCGACGCCGTGACGATCGACGGGTCGATGCCGATCCCCCAGAACACGCGGTCGGAGATCGCGCATTCGATGTACGACGCCGCCCGCGAGTCGTCGCCCGGGCTCAGCGTGTGCTCGCTGTAGTCCAGGAGCCGCAGGTCGTAGCCCACGGTGGACAGCGCGTCGAAGAACGCGGCGATCGGGCCGTTGCCGCGGCCGGTGATCTCGTGCTCGTCGCCCTCGACGCGCACCGTGGCCACCAGGTCGTACTCGCCGCCGCCGTTGTCGGTGACCCGCTGCTTGACCAGCTCCAGCGGCGTCTTCGCCTCCAGGTACTCGGCCGAGAACGCGTTCCACATCGTGGCCGGGTCGACCTCGCCGCCCTCGTTGTCGGTGTGCGCCTGGATCACCTTGGAGAACTCGATCTGCAGCCGGCGCGGCAGGTCGAGCTGGTGCTCGGCCTTCATGATGTAGGCGACGCCGCCCTTGCCGGACTGCGAGTTCACCCGGATCACGGCCTCGTACGTGCGGCCGACGTCCTTCGGGTCGATCGGCAGGTACGGTACCTCCCAGGGGTATTCGTCGACCGGGACGCCCTGCTTGTCGGCGGCGTCCTTCAGCGCGTCGAGACCCTTGTTGATCGCGTCCTGGTGGCTGCCGGAGAAGGCGGTGAACACCAGGTCGCCGCCCCACGGCGAACGTTCCGGCACGGGCAGCTGGTTGCAGTACTCGACGGTCCGCTTGATCTCGTCCATGTCGGAGAAGTCGATCTGCGGGTCGATGCCCTGGCTGTAGAGGTTCATGCCCAGCGCGACCAGGTCGACGTTGCCGGTGCGCTCGCCGTTGCCGAAGAGACAGCCCTCGATCCGGTCCGCGCCCGCCTGGTACCCCAGCTCCGCGGCGGCGATGCCGGTGCCGCGGTCGTTGTGCGGGTGCAGCGACAGGATCACCGAGTCGCGGCGCTCCAGGTTGCGGCTCATCCACTCGATCGAGTCGGCGTACACGTTCGGGGTGGCCATCTCGACGGTCGCCGGCAGGTTCAGGATCACCGGCTTCTGCGGCGTCGGCTGCCAGATTTCCGTGACCGCGTTGCAGACCTCGAGCGCGTACGACAGCTCGGTGCCGGTGTAGGACTCCGGCGAGTACTGGAAGCGGAACTCGGTGTCCGGCTGCTTCGCCGCCAGCTCGACCACCATTTCCGCGGCCGACGTGGCGATCTTCTTGATGCCCTCGCGCTCCTCGCGGAACACCACGCGGCGCTGCAGGATCGACGTCGAGTTGTAGATGTGCACGATCGCCCGCGGCGCGCCTTCGAGTGCTTTGAAGGTGCGCTCGATCAGCTCGGGGCGGCACTGGGTCAGCACCTGGATGTGGACGTCGTCGGGAATCGCGCCCTCGTCGATGATCTCGCGCACGAAGTCGAAGTCGGTCTGCGACGCGGCCGGGAAGCCGACCTCGATTTCCTTGTAGCCCATGCGGACCAGCAGGTCGAAGAACTTGCGCTTGCGTGCGGGCGACATCGGATCGATCAGCGCCTGGTTGCCGTCACGCAGGTCGACGGCACACCACAGCGGCGCGCGTTCGATGCGCTTGTCCGGCCAGGTGCGGTCGGCGACCTCGATGTCCTCGACCAGGTCGTACCAGGGGCGGTAGCGGTGGACCGGCATGGACGTACCGCGCTGCGGGTTCCAGCCGGGCTGCCCGGCAGGCGCGGGACGGGACGGCGTACGCAGACGGGAATTGGTGGAGCGGGGGTCGGTGGTGCTCATCGCGGGGAAGATCTCCTGACGGGTTCGGTGCGGACGACCGGCACCACAAAGCCCCGCGACGAGGAGCCGGTCCGATCAGGCCCCGTCGCGGCAGCGAAGCAGGAGAGCACGCGCCACGGGTCCACTCTAACCACCGGCCGGGCCCGAAGGAAACCCGCCCGCCCGCGATCGAACTGTGACGTTCTGTTGCGGTTACGTGTTACCAGCGGGTAGCGGGCCGCGGTGTGACGTGTCAGACTGCCCGGCATGGGCGAGCATGCGGAAGAGTCGCGTGAGACGGACACCAAGTCGCGCCCCCAGCGCGCGCCGATCGACTGGCGGCGCACCCGTGAGCAAGGGGTGTCGTTCGTCGCGTCGCTGGTCCGGTGGGCAGGGCTGATCTTCGCGGCGATCTTGGTACTGCACGTGATTTTCGTGATCGGCTCGGCCAACCCGGCCAACGGCATCGTGTCGTTCGTCCGCAGCTGGGCAGACGGGTTGTCGCTCGGTTTCAAGGACCTGTTCACGCCGAGTGACGAGAAACTGCGGGTGCTGGTGAACTACGGCATTGCGGCCGTTTTCTGGCTCATTGTGTCGGCGATTCTGGCGAAGATCATCCGGCGGGTCGGCGGGGCCGGTTCCTGAGCGGTGAGCTCACGCAGAAAGCCTGCTTCCTCGAGTTTCTTGATCGCGGTGCTCGCGGTCGGGTACGAAACGCTGAGATTGTCCTGCACCTCGGGGATCGTCATCATCGGGTAGCCGATGATCTTCACCGCGAGATCGTGGACTGCGCCACGCGCGCCGCCGTTCCGCATCGTCTGGATCACTTCCTTGGAGAAGGCGGTGAGCCTGCCGATGGTGTTGCCCGCCGCGTGTGCCCGCGCTTTGACGGCCTCGGCGAAGAATCGGACCCAGGGATCGAAATTGCCGGTTTTGCTGACGTTCAGCACATGGCCGAGGCAGTCCTCCCGGCGCGGTTCCAGCCAGGACGACAGGTTCAGTACCAGTTTCACGAGAACCGGCATTTCCTGGTCGGCGTTGATCCACTTTTCCCAGTCGCTCACGCCATCCCGGAGCAGGTCGCCGTCGTAGGCGTCTCCGCGCCGGACGTAGTTCTGGATCTCGCGGATTTCCGCGGTGGCGGCCGGTCCGCTGGTGCGCTGGGCTTGGAGTACGTCGGCGTACGGAGCGAAGGTGCCTTCCAGCGCCGAAGTGCTGATCGCCTCCCGGGTCAGGGATGGCTGCACCAGGAGGTCCGGATTGGGTAGCTGGTCGGTCAGCGCGGAGAGGTCGACCTCGCGGGGAAGCGGGTCGGGGACCACTAAGGCAAGTTGAGCAACTGCCTGCTTCCGTGAACTCCCGGGGCGCCGGTACCCGACCGGCGCCCCGGAAAGCTCAGGCCTTCCACACCAGTGCGTCGTCGCCGTAGTCGGTGTTCGGGGCCAGGTCGCGGTACGTGCTTGCGCTGTAGTTCGCTCCCGTCACCTCTGCGCCCGACGGGGCCAGCGCCAGCACGCAGCTGTCGTACGACGCGCCCTTCGTCGTGAACGTCTTGTCTGCGTGGTCGCTGTCGCACTTGGCGAACTTGCCGATCACCGTCACTCGCTGGGCTCGGGAGCCGTCGCCGAGGAGGCCGTTCATCAGGCCGAGCGAGCTGTACGAGAAGTCCGTGCCGGACTCGTTCGTCACCTTCACCCGCACGTAGTACGGCGTCATTCCCTTGGCTCGGTCGCCGAGGTTCAGCGAGGCCAGGTCGGCCTCTGCGCCCTTCTCGATGCCGGTCACCGTGACGCCGATTGCGCCCGTGTTGGTCTTCGACTTGAACGGGACGACGGCCTTCTCGCCGATCTTCAGCGTCGAGCCCTGCTTGGTGTACTCACCCGGGCTGGAACTGCCACCCTCGGCCGGGGCGCTGGACGAAGGCGCAGAAGTCGCAGCCGGGGCCGGTGCGGGAAAGCCCGTCGGCGCGGCGGTTCCGTCCTTCTCGCTCGAGCACCCGGTCAGTGCGAGCGTCAGCACGGTTGCGGAAACCGCCATTACCGCGGGCACCCCAGTACGCATCTCGTATCTCCTCGACGTTTATCGCCACCGATTCAGTGGCCATGTCCGGTTTGACCTCTATCTGACCACGCCGGGGAGATGCCGGTTCCCGAAATTGCTCACGGAAAGGTCACAGTACGGGCGTACCCCATCGGTCACCGAACGCGAACTCCGCCAGCGGCAGCCGTCGGCGTGGGGCCAGTTCACGCTCGACGCGCCGCGGATCGTCCAGTACCGAGGCATCGGCGGGCGACCCGACGGCGATCGCCACCCGCGCCACCGCGTCCGCAGGCAGGCCGAAATCCGCGCGTACCCGGTCCGCCGAGAAACCCGCCATCTGGTGCGCGATCAGGCCCAGCTCGACCGCCTGCAGCACGAGATTCTCGCTCGCCAGGCCGAGCCCGTACTCGGTGTAGGGCACGTCACCCTTCTCGTTCGTGGTGACCATCACGCCGATCAGCAGCGCACTCGCCCGGAACGCCCACGCCTGGTTGCCGGAGTTGAGCGTCGCGAGGATGCGCGGGAACACCGGGTCGCCGCGGCGGCCGACGAGGTAGCGCGCCGGTTGGGTGTTGCCGAACGACGGCGCCCATCTGGCCGCTTCGAGCAAGGCGGTGAGCTGGTCGTCGGTGATCACGGCGGTGTCGTCGAACGCCCGCGGGCTCCAGCGCTCGGCGATGGCCGGCGCGACGGGGACGCTCGTCTCTGCTGGTTTGCGCACGTCCGCACGGTAGTACGGGAGTGCTCTCCGTCACTCCGGAGGAAGGGCTTCGAGCTTTTCCGTCGCGTCAAGGAAAATTTACTTCCCGAAGCACCCGGCGGGCAGTGGCGCACCACTCGATGGGGTGGCGGGCGCGGGGTGCGCCGGTAGGCTTTGCCCAAATGAAGGGCCGCGGGCGCTCGTCGGTGCCATCGGAGAGCACGCCCCGGTCCGTCAAGGAGGTTCGGGCGTGGCCCTCGTGGTCCAGAAGTACGGCGGATCGTCGCTGGAAAGTGCCGACCGGATCAAGCGCGTGGCGGAACGGATCGTCGCCACCAAGAAGGCGGGCAACGACGTCGTCGTCGTGTGCTCGGCGATGGGTGACACCACCGACGAGCTGCTGGATCTGGCGCAGCAGGTGAACCCGGCGCCGCCGGAGCGGGAGATGGACATGCTGCTCACCGCCGGTGAGCGCATCTCGAACGCACTGGTCGCGATGGCGATTTCCGCGCACGGCGCGCAGGCGTGGTCGTTCACCGGTTCGCAGGCGGGTGTGGTCACCACGTCCGTGCACGGCAACGCGCGCATCATCGACGTCACGCCGAGCCGCGTCACCGAGGCGCTGGAACAGGGTTACGTCGCGCTCGTCGCCGGTTTCCAGGGCGTGGCACAGGACACCAAGGACATCACCACGCTCGGCCGCGGCGGTTCCGACACCACGGCCGTCGCGCTCGCCGCGGCGCTGAACGCCGACGTGTGCGAGATCTACTCCGATGTGGACGGTGTGTACTCGGCCGACCCGCGGATCGTGCCGGACGCCAAGAAGCTCGACACCATCCCGTACGAGGAGATGCTGGAGCTCGCGGCAAGCGGGTCGAAGATCCTGCACTTGCGGTCGGTCGAGTACGCGCGCCGCTACGGCGTGCCGATCCGAGTCCGTTCTTCCTACAGCGACAAGCCGGGCACCACAGTGACCGGATCGATCGAGGAGATCCCCGTGGAACAAGCACTGATCACCGGTGTGGCACACGACCGCTCGGAGGCGAAGATCACCGTCACCGGCGTGCCGGACCACGCCGGTGCCGCGGGCCGTATCTTCCGGGTCGTCGCCGACGCCGAGATCGACATCGACATGGTGCTGCAGAACGTGTCCAGCACCGTGTCCGGGCGCACCGACATCACGTTCACGCTGTCGAAGGCCAACGGCGCCAAGGCGGTCAAGGAACTCGAGAAGATCAAGGCGGAGATCGGGTTCGAGTCGGTGCTGTACGACGACCACGTCGGCAAGGTGTCGCTCGTCGGCGCCGGAATGCGTTCGCACCCTGGCGTCACGGCGACCTTCTGCGAGGCGCTGGCCAGCGCGGGCGTGAACATCGAAATCATCAACACCTCGGAGATCCGCATTTCGGTGCTGATCCGCGACGCGCAGCTCGACGAGGCCGTGCGCGCGATCCACGAGGCGTTCGAACTGGGCGGCGACGAGGAAGCCGTCGTCTACGCGGGGAGTGGTCGCTGATGGGTACCGGACTGAACGTCGGAGTGGTCGGGGCGACCGGCCAGGTCGGCGCCGTGATGCGCAAGCTGCTCGACGAGCGGGACTTCCCGGTCGGGCAGATCCGGTACTTCGCCTCGTCCCGTTCGGCCGGGCGCACCTTGCCGTGGCGCGGCGAGGAAATCACCGTCGAGGACACCGCCACCGCTGATCTGTCCGGTTTGGACATTGCGCTGTTTTCCGCCGGTGGCGCCACTTCACGCGAGCAGGCGCCGCGGTTCGCCGCAGCGGGCGCGATCGTGGTGGACAACTCGTCGGCGTTCCGGCTCGACCCGGACGTGCCGCTGATCGTCAGCGAGGTCAACCCGGAAGCGGTCAAGGAAGCTCGCAAGGGCATCATCGCGAACCCCAACTGCACCACCATGGCCGCGATGCCGGTGCTCAAGCCGCTGCACGACGAAGCGGGCTTGGTGCGGATGATCGCGAGCACGTACCAAGCGGTGTCCGGCAGTGGCCTGGCCGGGGTCGACGAGCTGGCCGCGCAGGTCAACGCCGTCGCCACGCGTGCGGCCTCTCTCACCCACGACGGTTCGGCGGTCGATTTCCCTGCTCCGGCAAAGTATGTCGCGCCGATTGCGTTCAACGTGCTGCCGATGGCCGGGTCCGTGGTGGACGACGGGTCGTTCGAGACCGACGAGGAACAGAAGCTGCGCAACGAAAGCCGCAAGATCCTCGGGATTCCGGACCTGCTGGTGTCCGGCACCTGCGTGCGCGTGCCGGTGTTCACCGGGCACTCGCTGTCGGTGAACGTGGAGTTCGAGCGGCCGCTGTCGGTGGAACGCGCGACGGAGTTGCTGTCGAAGGCGCCCGGCGTGCAGCTGTCGGACGTACCCACTCCGCTGCAGGCGGCGGGCGTGGACCCGAGCTTCGTCGGCCGCATCCGCACCGACCCTGGCGTGCCGGATGGCCGTGGACTGGCGCTTTTCGTCGCGGCGGACAACCTCCGCAAGGGAGCCGCGCTCAACACGGTGCAGATCGCGGAGCTGGTGGCGCAGAACCGCTGACCGTCCTTTGTGGACGCGGTAAAAACAGTGGCGCCGTGATCGCCGCTGGGTGATCCTTGACCGGAACGCAACTTCTCCGGGAAGGGAAAGAAATGTACACGGCCGTGGACGGCGAGCGGGTTCCGATCCGGATGTGGGCGGACCCCGCGTCGGTCGAGGAACAGGCGATGCGCCAGCTGCGCAACGTCGCGAACCTGCCGTGGGTGCACGGCGTCGCGGTGATGCCGGACGTCCACTACGGCAAGGGCGCCACGGTGGGCAGCGTCATCGCCATGCGCGACGCAGTGTCCCCGGCGGCGGTCGGCGTCGACATCGGGTGCGGGATGAGCGCGGTACGCACGTCGCTCACCGCGGCCGACCTGCCCGACGATCTCGGCAAGCTGCGGCGGCGGATCGAATCCGCCGTACCGGTCGGGTTCGGGCTGCACAAGACGCCGGTCAACCCCGCGAAGGTGCACGGCGTCGGTGGCTGGGACGCGTTCTGGAAGTCGTTCGGCGACCTGCACGAAGGCGTTCAGGGCTTGCACGACCGGGCGGCGCGCCAGGTCGGCAGCCTCGGCGGCGGCAACCACTTCATCGAGGTCTGCCTCGAACAGGATGGTCCCGACGAGGGCCGGGTGTGGCTGATGCTGCATTCCGGGTCGCGCAACATCGGCAAGGAACTCGCCGAGCGGCACATGGCGGTCGCGCGGAAACTGCCGCACAACCGCGACCTGCCGGACCCGGACCTGGCGGTATTCGTCGCGGGCACGCCGGAAATGCAGGCGTACCGGCGTGACCTGTTCTGGGCACAGGACTACGCGGCCCGGAACCGGGCGACGATGGTCGCGCTGGTGAAGCTCGCGGTCGCGGAAGTCGTTCCCGGAACCACGTTCGGCGACGCGATTTCGTGCCACCACAACTACGTCGCCGAGGAAACCTACGACGGCGTCGACCTGCTCGTCACCCGCAAGGGCGCGATCCGGGCCGGTTCGGGCGACCTCGGGATCATCCCGGGCAGCATGGGAACCGGTTCGTACATCGTGCGCGGTCTGGGCAACACCGCGTCGTTCGAATCGGCGTCGCACGGCGCCGGGCGGCGGATGTCGCGGAACAAGGCACGCAAGACGTTCACCGCCGAGGACCTCGCCGCGCAGACCGCCGGGGTCGAATGCCGGAAGGACTCCGGCGTGGTCGACGAGATCCCGGCTGCGTACAAGGACATCGATTCGGTGATCCGGGCGCAGACGGACCTGGTCGAGGTGGTCGCGCACCTCAAGCAGGTGGTGTGCGTGAAGGGCTGAGGGCACCCGCGGGCGAATCGTGCCGGTTCGTCCGCGGGACCCGCTAGGCTGACCCCATGAAGAGGTGGGGAGTGGCCGCCGTGCTCGCGGTGACCGGCACGATGCTGGCCGGATGCGACCAGGTCAACTCGGCGGTCGATACGGCGAACAACACGGCGAGCAAGGTCTCCGCGTGCACCGAGGCACTCGGTCTTGCCGACCTGAACCCGCTCGTCGACGCCGACAAGCTTAAGGCCCGCGCGCAGGACAAGGAACGCCGGCTGCGCGAACTGGCCTCGGACGTGCAGGAGCAGGACGTGAAGAACGCGCTGCTCGGCATGGCCGACTCGTATGTGGAGGTGCAGAAGGAGCATCTCCAGGACGCCGGGGTGATCGCCAGGTGGACGAAGCGGAACCTGGAGAAGCTGGACACCCTGCGCAAGGTGTGCACCTGACCGCCGATCGTCCACAGTGCACGACCCACGGGGCGGTACGCTCCACCGGTGGGTGGTGACATGACGACGGCCGAGGATGCGCGACCACGGGGGGAGCGCCGGTCGCAGACTCTCGAACGCGGCTTGGCCGTCTTGGACCTGCTCCGCGGCGGCCCGCACACCGTGCAGCAAGTGGCGGACGCGTTGTCCCTCAACCGGTCGGTCGTCTACCGCTTGCTGCTCACCCTGCAGGACCGGCGGCTCGCCGTCCGCGACAGCGAGGGGCGTTTCCGCCTCGGCTCCGCGCTGCTGGAGTTCGTGCGGGCCTTCGAGGGTGACCTCCAACGGGCTGCTCATCCGCACGTTTCCTCGCTGGCCGAGGAACTCGATGCCACCGCGGCGATCAGCATCGAGGAGGAGTCGGAGGCGGTCTGCGTGATGTCGGTGCAGCCGCGTTCGGGCAGCCTGCACGTCGCGCTGCCGGTCGGCTTCCGGCACCCGCTGAGCCGTGGGTCGGACGGTCTCGCGCTCCTGTCGTCCCGGCCCCCGCTCCCCGGCGAGCGCCCGGAGGTCGCGCTGGCCAGGGAACGGGGTTACGCGGTGAGCTCGGGCGAAATGCAGCAAGGGGTGGTGTCGATGTCCGCCCCGGTCGCCGTGCCGTTCGGCAACGCGCCCGCAGTCGTTTCGGTGCTGCTGCTCACCACTTCGGCCAGCGGCCAGGAAGCGGTCGCGGAGAAGCTTGTCGCGGTTGCGCAGCAGATTTCGGCGTCGTTCGGCTGATCAACCGGCGATGTGCAGTTCGCTGGAGTACTTGTTCAGCTCCTCGACGCCGTCCTTGCCCACGAGCACGGTGCCGCCGAAGTTCACCCGGTACCGGTCGAGACACGCGTTCGGTTCCAGTTGCAGCAGCATGCCGCTCTCCAGCGTCGCGTCCGCCGAGGGCGGCAGCGGGCGCAGCCATTCGTACGTCTGCGCCTCGGGAAGTTCCTCCACGCCACGCAGCACCGGGCCGATCAGCGTGAGTGGATTCAGGTTGTGCGCCAACGGACTCAGGTGCCAGCACCCCGCCGCCAGCAGCGGTTGGTCCATGGCCGTGCACACCGACTGGAACGAACGGCCGGGGGTCACCGCGCGCAACCCCTCGTCGTAAGACCGCCGCGCGACCGACGCGAGTGCGTACGTGCGTTCGGCAACCGGTGGCACCGCTACCGCGACCTGCTGCTGCGTTTCCACCCCGGCCCAGGTGACGAAGATTTCCGCGAGCACGACGTCTCCGGGCGCAATCGTGCGTGGCGGCCCGCCCGCTTGGCACCACCAGTTCGGCGGTCCCCAGCCGAGGTTGTCCGGGCCGGACCGAAGCAGCAGATGAGGATGCGTGGTGACGGCGCCGTGGCGGAAAATCGTGCTGGACACCGCAGCGTAGATTTCCGCGTCGGTGGCGCCGACCTGGGTGGTCGCTACCATGGCTTCGCTTGCCAGATCACCGATTGCCGCGGCGTGGCGGGCCGCCGCGATTTCCTCGGCGCTCTTGCACATCATCAGCTCGGCGAAGCCCGAGGACACCTCGACCAGCGTGGCGTCGGGCAGGATTTCGACGAGCGCCGACCAGGTCGAGAATGGAATGATGCCTTCCATCTCCATCGGGCCTTCGCTGCGCAAGCCGACGACCCCGATGCGCGAGCGTGCAAAACCCCGCTCCTGCAATACTTTTCCGACCAACGGCCCGAGCCGGACGCCGGGGCGCGCGTCGGGGATCCACCAGGTCCGGTCCCCGCTTGCCGACTCGAACCGCTGGGTGATCCGGTGCGCTTGGGTGACCAGGTACGTCGGCTCCCCGGACAGCGGCAGCACGACAATGCCCTCGTACGCCTCGCCGGAAAGGTAAGCGTCGTACCGTTCGCGGCCGCGCAACCCGGCCACGATCAGGCAAGCCAGGTCGTGCTGCCGCATCAGTCCGCGGGCCAGCTCCCATCGCCGGTCGCGTTCGTCCAGCGACAGCACAGGTCCTTCCTCGATCATGATTCCTCCGCAGTCACGCGACGGTGTTGAGCCGGGTCGGCAGGCTGTTGAGTTCCTCGGCTCCGTTCGCGGTCACCAGTACCGTGCCGCCGACAGTCACGCGGCGCCGGTCACGGCAGGCGTTCGGCTCGAGTTCGATCACCATGCCTTCGCGAAGTTCGGCGTCGCCAGTGCGGGGCAGCGGGCGTAAACCGTGGTAGCGATCGCGATCCGGCAGCTGCTCGCAGCCATGGCACATCGCACCATTGAGGACGATCGGCGTCATCGTCTGCACCAGCGGGGCGATGTGCCAGCAACCCGCGCCCAGCACCACTTCCTGCATTGCCTCGTCGACGTCGGCGAATCGGGCCCCGGGCCGGATTGCGGCCAGACCGGCGTCGTAGCAATCCCGAGCGATTTCGGCGAGGAACGCGTGTTCCCGGTCCGGTGGCCCGACAGACACCGACATCTGTTGCTGTGTCTCGATTCCGCCGTACACCGAGAAGATCTCCGCCTGTACCAGGTCGCCCGGCTGAACGGTCCGGGAGCCGCCCGCGGTGTAGAGCCACGGCGGGGCACTGATGGTGAAATGCTCGGTCCCGGTGCGCATGATGAGGTGCGGGGGCACCGTCGCGGCGGCGTTCCGGTAAATGGTGTGCAGGACGGTCGCGTAGATCTCGGCTTCGGGCACCCCGGCCCTGGTCACGTCCAGCATCGCCTGACAGGCCTTTTCCCCGACCGCCGCGCCGTACCGCGCGAGGGCGAGTTCCTCTTCGCTCTTCGGCAGCATCAGCAGGCCGAAATCGAAAGACACGTCCTGGAAATCGGCTTGCGGCAGGTGCTGTACCACCTGGGTCCACATCGCCTGGGGCACGATCCCGTCGGCTTCCGCCGGACCGTTGCTGGCGAGCCCGACCACGCCGACCCGTCCCCGCGCGTGGCCCAGTTCCGTGAGCACTTCGGGCAGCAACGCGCCAAGACTGCCGGACCGGAGGTCCGAGATCCAGTACTCCCGTTCCTGGCCCACGACGTCGAACCGGCCGGTGACCTTGGTGGGTGCCCAGGTGAGGTGTACCGGCGGGGCGGTGGCGGAGAACACGACGATGCCGTCCAAGACCTCGTTCGCCAGGTAGCCCTCGTACCGCTCCCGGCCGCGCAGCCCCGCCGCCAGCAGGCAATCGAGGTCGTGCTCGCGCAGGAAATCGCGGACCAGGGACCAGCGGCGATCCCGTTCGGCGATCGAGAGCGTGGGCAAGGTGTTGATGACGGCCGTCATGCGGCGGGTCCTTTCATTCGGCGTTCCGGGAGACGGGCTGACTGCGTGGGGAAGCCACGAGCTCGTCGGAGAGCTGTTCGAGGGTCTGGTTGTTCGTCCGGGTGCCGAAGGCCACCAGCACGATCACGCCGACGGCGATCACCGTGGCCAGCAACGCGAAAACGCCAGCGGCGCCGAGTCCGTTCACGGTGAAGCCGATGATGATCGGGGCGAGGATGGCGCCGATCCGGCCGAAGGCGTTCGCCGAGCCGAATCCGGTTCCGCGCAGGCTGGTCGGATACTGCTCCGGGACGTAGGTGTAGATGGCGCCGATGGCGGCGCCGTTCGCGCCGATCACCGCGCAACCGAAGATGACGGTGGACATCGGGCTGTGCCAGGACGCCATCGCGAATCCGCACATCGCGGTGAGCGCCATCCACATCGCGACCAGTTTGGGGCGGGAGATCCGGTCGCTGAGCATGGCCGAGATGAAGTACCCGGGCACGGCTCCGGCCTGCACGATGGCGGTCAGCAGAAGACTGCGGTTGATTTCCACGCCTTGGCTCACCAGAAGACTCGGTGCCCAGGACGAGAAACCCCAGTTGCAGAACTGGATGGCGAAAATGGCGACCCACACCACGGCGGTCCGGCGGGCCAGCCGTCCGCTCCACAATCGGCGGAATGCCTGCAGCGGCGGATCTGCCGGTTGCGGACGGCCGACCGGTTTTCCGGCGGGGACCGGCGGAAGCGGCGTGCCCAGCCGTTGCTCGACCCGGCGTTCCAGATCGCTGACGACGGCCTCGGCCTCGCTTGCCCGCCCGTGTTCGAGCAGCCAGCGCGGTGACTCCGGAAGCCGCCTGCGCCACCAGAGAAGCAGGAAGACCGGAAGTCCCAGTACGAAAAGGAAGTACCGCCAGCCGTCCGCGAACGGCGTGACGATCGCGTACGCGAGCAACGGCGTGGGGAAACCGCCAAGAGCCAGGTAGCCGGACAGCGTTCCGACGTACTTTCCGCGCGCCCGGCCCGGGACGAACTCGGACAGGTACGTCGGGAGCACGGCTGCCTCGGCACCCAGGCCGATGCCGGCCAGCGTGCGCATCACGAACAGGAAACCCCAGGTCGGCGAGAACGCCGCGATCATCGTGAACAGGGAGAACGCACCCAGCGCGTACATGATGATCCGTCGCCGGCCGAGCCGGTCGGCCAGTACCCCGGCGATCACCGCGCCCACGGCCATGCCCAGCAGAGAGGCACTCGCCAGCAGGCCCGCGTCCGCGGACGTGAGGCCGAAATGCTTGCTGAGCACCGGAAGCAGGACGCTGAGCGCCAGGATGTCGATGCTTTCGAAGATCGCGCCGACCCCGATGACGTTCAGCAGCCCGAACTGGACGCGCGTGAACGGCAGCCGATCGAGGCGGCGCAGGAGATCGGTCGCACCATGGTCAGTCGTCATGGCCCACCTCCTCTAACCCATAATGGGTTGTCATGTTCTATAATGGGTTAGAGGATGGTAGCCAGCGGTCCGGCCGGACACAAGCGTCAAGGGGAACTCAGCGACGGGCGCGCACGGCGGCAGCCAGCTCGGGCGCCTGCGCCGGGGCGCGGCGCAGTGACCACACCAAACCCAAGGCTGCCAACGCCAATCCACCGAGTCCGGCCGCGGCGAAGCCCCACGCCGGGCTCAAGTGGTCGATCGCGAAGCCGACGACCGGGCTACCCGCGGCCAGCCCCAGGCGGGTCGACGCGTCCTGCAGGCCCATCGCCTCGCCGCGCACCGACGGCGGCGCCAGCGCGCTCACGTTTTCCGTGGTGGCTGCGAGCGCCGGCGCGCAGAGCAGGTTCGTCGGGATCAGGACCAGCATCAGCAGCCACCACGGTTGCGTCGCCAGCCCGACCGGGATCACCAGCAGCGCCAGCAGCAGCATCAGCCAGCCTTGCGGCAACGACTTCCGGACGGCGCCGTGCACGATGCCGCCGAGGATCGAGGCCGCGCACATCACGGCGATGACCAGGCCGGTCCAGCCGATGTCGTTGTGCGCGCGCAGTGCGGCCAGTGTCGCGACCTCCGTGCCGACTAGGCAGAACAACGTTCCGGCGGCAATCAGCAAGGTGGCCAGCAGCCGTCCGGTGAGCCACGACCGCAGTGGCGGCCGGGTGCCTCCGGCGGGGGCGACCTCGTCCTCGTTCCGGATCGGCGGGTTGAGCAGGAAGATCAACAACGCCGTGCTGCCGAAGATGGTGCCGATCCCGCTGAGGGTGAAGGTGGCCGACAGCGACGAGATCGCCGCGATCCCGGCCGCCGGGCCGATCATGAACGACGTCTCCACCAGGATGGTGTCCAGCGAGTACGCCGCCCGCCGCTGGTCAGCGGGTACGAGCGCGGCCAGGATCTGCCTCGCCAGCGAACCGGCGGGCACCGACAGCACGCCGGCCGGCAGCGCGCACGCGACCAGCGCGCCGTACGAAAGATGAGGTGCCGCGAACCAGAATGCGGTGGACGACAGCCCGCACACCGCGACCACCGGGCGCAGGCCGTACCGATCGATCGTGCGCCCGAGCACCGGCGCCCCGAGTGCCATCCCCAGCGTGGTGGCCGCACCGACGACGCCCGCCGCCCCGTAGCCCCGGCCGAGGCCGCTGACCACGTACAGCGTGAGGGTGACGCCGGTCATCGTCATCGGCAGGCGCGCGAGGAACATGAGCGCCATCGACGAACGGACCCCGGCGACGGCCAGGACGCGGCGGTACGGCTGGAAAGGCACGTACCCCATGAGAGCAAAACCTGGTACGAGCGTGCAACTTCTTTTCGTCACACTGCCGGTGCCAGGGAGGGGCCGGAAATGTGGTCACGACCTGGGTGATAACGTCCGAGGCACAGAAATAATTGCATTCCCGGCGCAGTTTCGTGAACATTTTTTCACATTTCTGCGGCCACCACGGAGTGAGCCCGGTGGAGTGGTGGCGATTCCCGGGAAATGGGGGATCGCGGCCGACCGTGACCGGATGCCCCGGCGGCGGTGCGTGCGTGGGGGACACCCCGCTCGGAGCAGTGGCGACACGCGGCCCGACGGGGTGACGAAGGTAATCGATCACGAACTACGCCTGTGTGGGTGAGCAAGCAGCCCATTAGGGGGCCATGATCACGATGAGTCAGATTCGGATCCCACGAAGCTGATCATCGGGGGTAAGCGCAAGCCGCCCACGTTAATCAATTGCGGGCCGATTCGGGGCCGTTGGATTCGGCACGTAAGGGTTAGAAAAACTCTCTATCCGGTGATCGGCTGGTGCTCGGTCGACACGGCGGGTATCGATTTATCCGTCAGGTCCCCAGAGGCCAGGAGGTAGAAAATGAAAGGCAAGATCGGGCGGATCATCGCTCTGATAGCCGCCGGCAGCTTGCTGGCTGTCGGCACTTCGGGGATGGCGTCCGCGAGCCCGGCGGGTGGCAAGGGCTCCTCGTCGACCCAAGCCGTCGCCGCGCAGGTGCTGCAGCTGCGCGACGACCTGACCAAGGCGGCGTACGCGGGCAATGTCGCGAAGACCCGCGCCGACCTCGATCGGCTCAGTCCCGTGCTCGCGGACCTCGCGGCGGGCAAGCGCTACCAGATCCAGTCGGAAACGCAGCAGCTCTCGTCGGCGGCGAAGGTCCGTGCGGACGAGTCCAACCGCCTGCTCACCGACCCGACCGCGACGCCGCAGCAGATTCCACCGCTGCCGCTGCCGCCGATCCCGGACCTGCCCGGTCCGCTGAAGATCGTGAGTGACCTGCTGAAGGCCCTGCTGGGCGCGGTCACCGGCATCCTGGGCGGGCTGCTCGGGTCGCTGCCCGTCCCGCCGCTGCCGGTGCCGCCGGTACCGGTTCCGGGGGCCTAGCGGGAAGCCGAACCGGAACGGAGCCTGGTGCGGTCTGCCGCATCAGGCTCCGTTCTGTCATGACAGGCCTTGCCGCAACGCGCCCGCCAGCTCGGAAACTGCTTCCCGGAACCGGGTCCCGACGCCGGTGAAGTTCAGGAACCCGTGGATCAGGTCCGCCTGCCTGCTCACGGCCACCGGTACCCCCGCAGCGCGCAGTTTTTCCGCGTACGCCTCACCTTCGTCGCGAAGCGGGTCGAAGCCCGCGGTCACCACGTACGCCGGCGGCAGTCCACTGTGGTCAGTCGCGCACAGCGGTGACAGCCGCGGGTCGGCCTTGTCGGTGCCCTCGGGTACGTAGTGGCCCTCGAACCAGCCGATTGCGTCGTCGGTGAGGAAGAGGTCGTCCGCGAACAGGTCGCGCGATCGGCGGCGCGTGGTGAAGTCCACCGCCGGGTAGATCAACAGCTGGAACGCGGGCGCCGGACCGCCGCGCCGGGTCGTCTCCAGAGCGACGACTGCCGCCAGGTTGCCGCCCGCGCTGTCGCCGCCGACGGCGATCCGGTCCGGGTCCGCCCCGAGGTCGGCCGCCTTGGCGTACGCGAAGTCGAACGCGGCGACGGCGTCCTCGGCCGCACCCGGGAAGGTCACCTCCGGAGCGAGCCGATACTCCACCGATAGCACCCGTACCCCGGCCTGTTTCGCCAGGTAGCGCGCGGCGTTGTCGTGCGTGGCCCGGCTGCCGACCACCCATCCGCCGCCGTGGAGGAACACCAGCAGCGGCGATGGCTCCGGCAGCCCGCCGGGGGTGTAGAGCGTGGCTTCGAGCGTCGAGCTGCCGGACGGGATGGCGACCTCGCGCGTCGTGACCGGCTCGATCTGCTTGCCGCTGACCAGGTGCCGGGCCAGCTCCAGCAGCGCGCGCGACTCCGCCACCGACCCGTGCACCAGCGCGGCCCCGGTGATCTTCTGCAGCCGGAGCAGCAGCTGGGCGTCGAGCGCGAGCTCTTGGCCGTCGAGCCGTACGGGCGGTCCGGCGAGCAGCCGGCGTACCGGCCGGGGCAGCCAGAACGTCAGTTGCGCGGCTGCGGCCTGTGCCCGGATCTGCAGCGGGATCGCCATTCGTGCCTCCTCGAACGCCGGATGCCCCGAGGTTACTCGTGAGTAGGTACGTTGGTCCAGTCGGGCTGTGACCCAGGACTCCGTCCCAAATCCTGGTCCTCCAGTTAGGTGGAGGAGATAGCCTGCCTTGGTGGGTTCGACAACGGTGCTCGGGATCGGCGGCTCGCTGCGGGAAGGTTCGCAGTCCGAACGCGCGCTGCGCATTGCGCTGGACGCGGCCGCCGCGCGCGGGGTCGCGACCGAGCTGATCCCCGGGCCGGAGCTGGTGCTGCCGTTCTACGACACGGCCATCACCGAACGGGACGAACGCGCGGTGCGGCTCATCGAGGGCGTGCGCCGGGCGGACGGGATCATCGTGGTCTCGCCCGGCTACCACGGCGCGCTGTCCGGCCTGGTCAAGAACGCTCTCGACTACCTCGAAGACCTGCGCGAGGACTCCCGCCCCTACCTCGACGGCCGCGCGGTCGGCCTCGCCGCGGTCGCCTACGGCTGGCAGGCCGCGGTCACCACTCTCGACCAGCTGCGCACGATCACGCACGCGCTGCGCGGGTGGGCCACCCCGCTGGGTGGTTCGATCAACTCCGCCGAGACCAAGTTCGACGAGGCAGGCGGCGCGTCCGACGAGAAGAGCGTGCGCACGCTGCGGCTCATCGGAGAGCAGGTCGCCGACCACGCGCTGGCCCGTTCCCGCTGACGTTTCGCCGTACCGCCGAACGGTTATTCCCGGGGTGATGACCGCCATGCCGGGCACCATTCTGCGGATGCGGAACGTTGATCTCGGGAGAGACGCGCACTACGGACGCGTCCCGACGAGGAGGTAGGAAGCATGGCCGATCCGATTTACACCGCCGTCGCGACCGCACGAGGCGAAGGCCGCAACGGCGAGGTGACCTCCTCGGACGGCGTGATCGACGAATCGCTGGCGATCCCCAAGGAAATGGGTGGTCCCGGCGGGGACAAGACCAACCCGGAGCAGCTGTTCGCCGCGGGGTACTCGGCCTGCTTCCTGAGCGCGTTGCAGGCAGTGGCGCGCCAGGGCAAGGTCCCGCTCCCGGCGGCGACGGTGACCGGCGAGGTCAGCCTGTACAAGCAGGACGCGGGTTTCAAGCTGGGCGTGCAGCTCGACGTCACGCTGCCCGGCCTGGCCAAAGCCGACGCCGACCGGCTGGTCGAGCAGGCACACCAGGTCTGCCCGTACTCCAACGCAACCCGCGGCAACATCGACGTCAAGTTCACGACGACCGTGTGACACCTGAGGAGGGACACGCGCCATGAGCACTTCCCCGATCAAGAGCCCGCTGTCCGAAGCGGACAAGGAAATCACCGGCAACGCACTGCAGGCGACGCTCACCGACCTGATCGACCTGTCGCTGATCGCCAAGCAGGCGCACTGGAACGTGGTGGGCAAGAACTTCCGCAGTGCCCACCTGCAGCTTGACGAGCTGGTGAGCACCGCTCGGCAGTACGTCGACGAGGTGGCCGAGCGTGCTGCCGCCATCGGGGTTTCGCCCAACGGCAAGGCGAAGACGGTCGTCGAGACCTCCGGTGCGCCCGAGTACCCGGACAACTGGCAGTCGGTGGACTCCACGATCGCCGCGATCGTCGACACCCTCGCGAAGCTGATCGAGCGGCTCCGGGGGCGCATCGACGAGACCGACAAGAGCGACCTCGTCACGCAGGACCTGCTGATCGAGATCACCCGCGCGCTGGAAGAGGCGCACTGGATGTGGCAGGCGCAGCAGGCCTGACCCGCGTCCGCGCGAAAGCCGCCCGCCGCCGCTGCGGGCGGCTTTCGCGCGCAGTGGTACTGGCCCGCGTGCGGCAGTAGGTTCGCTGCCATGGTGCTGCATCAGGGAAAGCAAGATCGGGCGGACCGGAAACCGGGGACGAATCCGTTGTACGCCGGGGGCAATCCGGCGCTCGCCGCGGACTTCGCGATGCCGCACGACCGGCTGCGCGACGATTCGCTTCCGCCGGACGCCGCTCTGCAGCTCGTGCGCGACGAGCTGATGCTCGACGGCAACGCCCGGCTCAACCTCGCCACGTTCGTCACCACGTGGATGGAGCCGCAGGCCCGCGAGCTGATGGCCGAATGCGTCGACAAGAACATGATCGACAAGGACGAGTACCCGCAGACCGCGGAGCTCGAGCGGCGGTGCGTCAACATCCTCGCCGACCTCTGGCACGCGCCCGATCTCGCGGACATCATGGGCTGCTCCACCACCGGGTCGTCCGAGGCCTGCATGCTCGCCGGGATGGCGTTGAAGCGGCGGTGGTCGAAGCTGGGCCGCACCGGCAAGCCGAACCTGGTGATGGGTGTCAACGTCCAGGTGTGCTGGGAAAAGTTCTGCGAGTACTGGGAGGTCGAACCGCGGCTGGTGCCGATGGACGGCGACCGCTTCCACCTGTCCGCCGAAGAAGCGGTGAAACGCTGCGACGAGAACACGATCGGCGTCGTCGCGATCCTCGGGTCCACTTTCGACGGCAGCTACGAACCGGTCGCGGAGATCGTGGCGGCGCTCGATGCACTGGCCGAGCGCACCGGCTGGGACATTCCGGTACACGTCGACGGCGCGTCGGGCGCGATGATCGCCCCGTTCCTCGACGAGGACCTGGTGTGGGACTTCCGGCTGCCGCGCGTCGCGTCGATCAACACGTCCGGGCACAAGTACGGGCTGGTGTACCCGGGGGTCGGCTGGGTCGTGTGGCGGGACAAGGCCGCGCTGCCGGAAGAGCTGGTGTTCAACGTCAACTACCTCGGCGGCGACATGCCGACTTTCGCGCTCAATTTCTCCCGCCCGGGCGCGGAGGTGGCCGCGCAGTACTACACGTTCGTCCGGCTGGGTCGCGAAGGTTTCCGTGCGGTACAACAGGCTTCGCGTGATGTGGCGATGTATCTCGCGTCCTCGATCACCGAGCTGGGGCCGTTCGAGCTGCTCACGCACGGCGATCAGCTGCCGGTGTTCGCCTTCACGACGCGCGCGGACGTGAGCGGTTTCGACGTCTTCGACGTGTCCCGGCGGCTCCGCGAACGCGGCTGGCTCGTGCCCGCGTACACGTTCCCGGACAACCGCACGGACCTGGCGGTGCTGCGCGTGGTCGTCCGCAACGGCTTCACCCACGACCTGGCCGACCTGCTGCTCGCCGACCTGAAGCGGGCGCTGCCGGAGCTGACCCGGCAGACGTCTCCGCAGCACGATGCAGCCACGTCGACGGCTTTCCACCACTAGGCGCTACTCGCGGGTAATGTGGGTGGCATGGGCCTTGCCAGAGACGAACGTCAAGCGCTGAGCGAGCTGTTCGAGCAGGTCGGCCCGGATGCGCAAACGCTGTGCGAGGGCTGGCGCACGCGCGATCTCGCTGCCCACCTGGTGGTGCGGGAACACCGGCTGGACGCGGCGCCGGGCATTGTCGTGCCTGCGCTGGCGGGTTACACCCAGCGCGTGCAGGAACGCGAGGCCGCGCGGCCGTGGTCCGAGCTGGTCGCCGCTGTTCGGCGCGGTCCTTCCCGGTTCTGGCCGACGTCTCTCGGACCGCTGGACGAGCTCACCAACAGCGCGGAATTCCTGGTCCACCACGAGGACGTCCGCCGTGCACAGCCGGGTTGGGAACCACGCCCCGCGGACCCGTCCCGCTCGGCCGCAGCCTGGCGGCTGGCCACCAGGTCGGCGAAGCTGAACCTGCGCAAAGCACCGGTGGGCGTGGTGCTGCGGACTCCGGACGGGCGGTCGGCCTCGGTCAAATCGGGCACCCCGGTGGTGACGGTGACCGGTGATCCGGTCGACCTGCTGCTGTTCGTCTTCGGCCGGGATGCGGTGCAGCTGACGTACGAGGGTGACGAATCCGCGGTGGAACAACTGGCGGGAACGAAACGCGGAATCTGACGGGCCGCCCGGCTTTCGCGGCCGGACGGCCCGGCGACCTCAGCGCATTCCCAGCGCCCGCAAGGCGAAGTACACCTCGATCGACGTCTGCTTGATCGTCTCCGCGATCACCAGGGAGCCGTGTCCTGCGTCGTAGCGGTAGAACTCGTGCGCCGCACCTCGCTTGCCCAGCCGGTCCAGGTAGTTCTCGATCTGGCGGATCGGGCAGCGGGGGTCGTTGTCCCCGGCCAGGACCAGTACCGGGGCGGTCACGGCGTCGACGTACGTGATCGGGGAGCATTCGTGGTACACCGCGGGCACGTCGGCCGGGGCGCCGCCGAACAGGGCGCGGTCGAAGGAACGCAGTTGCTCCATTTCGTCCTCGTACGCGGCCACGTAATCGGCCACCGGCACGCCCGCGACGCCTGCCGCCCAGCGCGACGGCTGAGTACCCAGAGCCAGCAACGTCAGGTACCCGCCCCAGGATGCGCCGTTCACCACGCATTTGTCCGGAATGGACAGTCCACTTTCGACCGCCCAGTCGTGCACGGCCGCCGCGTCCTCGAGTTCGGTGAGGCCAGGACGGCCCTCGATCGCGTCGCGCCACGCCGAGCCGTAGCCGGTGGAGCCGCGGTAGTTCACCTCGACGACGGCGAATCCGGCGTCGAGCCACGTCGCGCGGTACGCGGAGAACCGGTCCTCGTCGGCCGAGTGCGGGCCGCCGTGCAGCGAAAACACCGTGGGCAGCGGGCCTTCGGGCGCATTCGCCGGACGGGACACCAGCGCGTGGATCCGCCCGCCGATGCCGTCCACGAACGCGTCCGTGACCGGCGCCGACCCGGGCGCCCGCTCGCCCGGCGGGGCCAGCAGGACGTCGTCGGCACCGCCGGTCGTGCGGGCTCGCACCGCAGCCGGCTCCGCCGCACTGGACCACGAGTATTCGATCGTTCCGTCCGGACGTACGCCGGCCCCGCCGATCCGGCCCGGCGGAGTGTCCACAGTAGACAGTTCACCGGTGTCGAGATCGAAGCGGTACAACGAACTCCGCGCCTCGTGGAAGTGCACCACCAGCAGCGCGCGGGCGTCCGGATACCAATCGGCGACGACCTCGCCGGGCAGGTCGATCCGCAGCTCCGTCTCGGTGTCCGCGCGTACGTCCCACACGAGAAGTTCTTCGCGGCCACGGCGTTCGTGCAGCACGAGCAGCCGCTGGTCGCCGGGTAGCGGCGAGAATTCCAGCGCCTGCAAGCCTTTTCCTTCGCCGTCCCACTTCTCCGCGACGGTGCCGAAGCCGTCGGTGGACAGCACCCGCAGCGCGGGATGGCGTGAGTCGCCGTGTTCGGAATGCGAGATGGCCAGCAGTGATTCGTCGCGGGACAGCGATGCGACACCGGCGTCGTCGGCATGCTGGTAGAAACGCTCGGTGGTACCGGCGATCTTCGCGAACAGCTCGCTGCCGTCGTCGGTGGACACGCCGGCCGCGATCACCCGGGTACCGATCTCCAGGCCGGCCGGGTAGCCGTCGTGGATGTCCGGGAGCGCCTTGACGGCCGCGGAGCTGTCGGCGTCGAACGGCTGGCTGCGCCAGGAGCCGAACTCGTCGCCGTCGGTGTCGTCGAACCACCAGATCGCGCTGCCGTCCGGCGAGGGCGTGGCGTGCAAGGTGCCGTTGGGCCGGTCGGTGACGCGACGGTGACTGTCAGTGGCCCGGTCCCACGCGTACACCTCCCAGACGCCGCTGGCGTTGGAGACGTACACGTTGGCGTCCGGAGCGTCGCGCGCCCATTCGGGCACCGAGATGCGCGGCGCGTGAAAACGCGCTCGCCAGCGCTTTTCGGCTTCGGCGTCGTCGAACAGGCGGTCCGGGACCACCGCGGGCGGATATTGGTTGCCTGACTGCGTGCTCACCCCTCGATCCTGCCACCTCCGGCCCGTACTGTGTGCGGGGTGCAGGAGGGTTTCGGACGAGACGCAATGTCGACAACAGCAGACCGAGCCGCCTTCGCCCACCCCCTCTTCACCCCGGGAATGACGATTGTCGACCTGGGCTGCGGCCGCTCCCCGATCACCGCGCCACCGAACGCACGCGTAATCGGCGTAGACCTGAACCCCGCACCCTCCACAGTGGACCACGTGACAGCCACCGCCTACGCCCTACCGTTCGCCACCGCCTCCATCGACGCAGTCTTCTCCCACGCGCTCTTCGAACACCTGGAAAACCCCCTGGCAGCCCTGACGGAAATCCACCGCGTCCTCCGCCCAGGCGGCCACCTTGCACTGTCCACATCAGACTGGAGCAGAGCAAAGCTGACCCCGAAAACCCCCAACGCAACAGCCGCCCTGCGCGGCCACTACCTACTGCACCGCCGCCAGGGCGGCGACCCCTTCTACGGCCGCACCGCTCCCACCCACGTAGCCGCCGCAGGCTTCACCAACATCGCCACCCGCACCAAATACCGAGAAGACCACACCTACAAGAACCTGGCCACCCACATCAAAAACGCCCTAGCCGCCGCCCTGACCAACCCCCCAGCCACCGACCACGACCAACTAACCTCCGCCGCCCGCTCCGCCTGGTCCTGGCACAAATCCGCCACCACCGGAGACTTCGCCCAATGCTGGCAAGAACTAACCGCCACCCGCCCCTAACCCCAACCGCCCCACGACACGCACCCACGCCGATACGCAACCCGCTACCCAACCGGCACGCGACCCAACCGGCACATCTAACGATGGGGGTCCAGGGGGCGTGCCCCCTGGCGGGGGTCTGGGGGTCCGACCCCCAGAAGGCACAACGTAGTGAGGGCCCTGAGTCTGCGTGTTCCGCAGACACAGGGCCCTCACACTCACACGTCGGGGTGGCGGGATTTGAACCCACGACCTCCTCGACCCGAACGAGGCACGCTACCAAGCTGCGCCACACCCCGAGGTACTGCTGAGCGGGTCGGGTACGAGTTTAGCGGACGGGTTTGGCGGCTGTTCGCGGGGCCGGTTTGCGGGGGCCGGTGGCACCGGATCCGCGGGGGACCAGCGTCAACAGGCTCGCTTCGGGCGGGCACGCGAAGCGAGCGGGGGCGTACGGCGAGGTGCCGAGCCCGGCGGACACGTGCAGCCACATGTGAGCGCCCCAGCGGGAGGCGCCGCGCGCGCGGGTGCGGTCGAGTTCGCAGTTGGTGACCAGGGCGCCGTACCCGGGGATGCGGAGCTGGCCGCCGTGCGTATGACCGGCGAGGACAAGGTCGTAGCCGTCGGTGGCGAAGGTGTCGAGGACGCGCGGTTCCGGCGAGTGGGTGACGCCGAGCCGGACGGTGGCCGTGGTGTCGGCGGGCCCGGCAATGTCGGAGTAGCGGTCGCGGTGCAAGTGCGGGTCGTCGACCCCGGCGGCGAAGACGGCGCGGCCACCGATGTCGACCGTGCGGCGGACGTGGGTGAGGTCGGTCCAGCCGTGTTCGACGAAGGCCGCGCGCAGGTCACGCCAGGGCAACTGGGTGCCGTGGATGCGCTTCTTCTTGCCGCGGGGCATGAGGTACCGCGCGGGGTTTTTGGGTTTGGGCGCGTAGTAGTCGTTGCTGCCGAAGACGAACAGCCCCGGCCGGTCGAGCAGCGGACCGAGCGCACGCAGCACGGACGGGACAGCGGTGCGGTGCGAAAGGTTGTCACCGGTGTTCACGACGAGGTCCGGCTGGAGCTCCCCGAGCGCGGCGACCCAGCGTTGCTTGGCCCGGTGCCCGGGAAGCATGTGCAGGTCGGAGATGTGCAGCACGGTGAACGGCCGGGTCCCCGGCGCAAGGACGGGCAGCTCGGCGGTCCGCAACTGCCATCGCCGCCGCTCGATCCCGACGGCGTAACCGAGGGTGGCGACCCCCACCGCAAGCGTCCCCACGGCGATCCGTTTCGCGGTGTTGACAGGGGGGCTGGCGGCGGGATTTGCGTTACCGAGCGTACTCACAGGGTCGAGGATACGTGTTCGATCGGGTTGCCTGCCGTGCCCCGGGGACCCTGCCCGCCTCAGCGTGTGTACTCCGGATCCTCCGGTGGCAACGGCGCGGCAGGCTGGCCTTCCATGATCTTCGACATCGCGCCGAACCAGGTCTGTGCCGGGGTCTTGCCGCCGTACATGGAGCCGTGGCCGCAGGTGGTCACGTTGCCGACGCCGTTGTAGCAGAGGCCGCCGCTACCGCCTTCCGGCCGGAACACCATCGCCGCGCCCGCCAGCTGCGGGGTGCCGCCGACGAAGGTCGCCGACCCGTTGTTCTGGGTCGTGCCCGTCTTGCCGATGACCGGGCGGCCGCCCCAGCCTGCGTCGCGGGCGGCTTGTGCCGACGTCCCGGATCCCTGGTCGTCCTTGCTCATGCCGACCGCCAGCGTGTTCGCCAGTCCTTCCGGGACGACCTGTTCGCACGCGGCTTCCTTGACTGCCACCGGTTTCCCGTCGCGGTCGGTGATCGACGAGAGCGGAGTCGGCGGGCACCATTTGCCGCCGCTCAGGATGGTCGCGGCGACGTTCCCCAGTTCCAGGCCGCTCAACGGGCTGAAGCCGAGGGTGAACGCGCCGAAACCGGGGCTGCGGTCGGTGGGCCCGTACGCCTTCGACTGCGGCACGCTCTTCGGGTCCTTCGGATCCACCGGACGGCCGCCAGTGTCACTCGCCATCGTGTTGCGCATGCCGAGCTTGATCGCCATGTCGATGCCCGGCCCGGTGCTGCCGAGCCGGTCCTCGAGCGCCACGAACGCGGTGTTCGGCGAGGTCGCGAGCGCGTTCTGCAACGTGGTCGAGTCGCCGTAGTCACCGGCGTTGCCGACGCAGTACCAGCGCGAGTTCAGCGGTGGTCCGGTGGGCGCGCAGGTGTTGCCGCCACCGGTGAACACGTGCGAGGTGTAGCCGTTGCCGACGGGGATGGTGCTGTAGATCCCCGCGACGTGCTGGTTGAGGACCGCCGCGCTGGTGAAGATCTTGTAACTCGACCCCGCGCCGCCGGTGTTGTAGACGCCCGACGGGAGCGCGTAGGTGGTCTGGCCCTTGTCGGCGTCGATGCCGTAGTCGCGGTTCGCCGCCAGCGCCACCACCTCGTGCCGGTCCTTGCCCGGCCGGATCAGCGACAACGTGTTCGCCACGTTCTTCTGGGTTTTGTCCACCTGGGTCTCGGCGGACACCTTGGCCTCGTGGTTGGCCTTCTCGTCGAGTGTGGTCTTGATCGTGTAGCCGCCGGTGTACAGCTGGTCCTTCGTCATCCCGGCCTTGATGAGGTAGTCCTCGACGTACTGGCAGAAGAACCCGTTCTCCGGACCGGCGCCGGTGCAGTTCGACGCGGGCTTCGACGGCGTGTCCGGCACGACCCCGAGCGGCTCCTGCTTGAACCGCTCGGCGTCCTCCTTCGCGAGTTTCTGGTTGGCGACCATCCGGTCGAGGACCAGGTTGCGTCGCTTCGCGGCCTTGTCCGCGTGGTTCCACGGGTCGAACGTGATCGGGTTGTTCACGAGCCCGGCGAGCAGCGCGGCCTGCGGGACGGTGAGCTTCTCCGGCGTGGTGTTGAAGTAGGCGTGCGCGGCCGCTCCGATGCCGTAGATCTGCCGGGAGAACTCGACGACGTTCAGGTAGCCCGCGAGGATCTGGTCCTTCGACAGCTTCGTCTCGAGGTTGATCGCGATCCGGGCTTCCTTGAGCTTGCGCGAAAGGGTCTGCTCCTGCGCCTTGTCCTGTCCGGACTTGTCACCCCGGTAGACGACGTTGATCAGATAGTTCTTCACGTACTGCTGCGTGATCGTGGAGGCACCCTGCGTGTCGCCACCCGCGGTGTTGGACACCGCGGCACGCAATGTTCGGCCCCAGTTCACCCCATGGTGTTCGTAGAACGCCTTGTCCTCGGCCGACAGCAGGGCCCATTTCGTGGCTTCGTTGATCTGGTTCGGCGCCACCGGGATCCGGTACTGGTCGTACAGCGTGGCGATCGGCTTGCCCCCGGAGTCGGTGATCGTGGTCACCAGCGGCGGAGGGATGTCGGCGAGGTCGGACGACGTTTTGTCCACCGTTTCGCTCGCCTGGTTGGACACCACTCCGGCAGCGCCCACCACGGGGAACATGATGCCGGCGACGAGCACCCCCGCGAGCAGGCACAGACCGATGAGCTTGAACAGACCGTCCGTTTTGCGCACGAGGGCCAGGGTACTGAAACCCTGTGGTGCCGCCGTGACCTCACACCTCGACAGGGTGCAGACGGTGACAAAACGGACCCCGTGTGGTGACTTCCGGTAACGGAATGCATGCTAGGTCTTGGCGGAGGGAACCGAGGGACCCTACAGTCCGTCAACGTCTCACGTAGATGCCGACAAGCGGACCAGAGGTTGGTCCGGGCGGAGGCAGCGGCACCGGGGAGGTGCCGTCACCGACGTGCGGCGAGGGAAGAAACGCTCGCGGGGGTGGGAGCGGGAGCTTCGCCTTCGCTGGTGTCATACACCAGATGAGGGAGCTGGGGGTATGCAAACCAACCAGTCGAGCTGGCGGGTGAACGCCTCGTGCCGGGACGCTGATCCCGACGGGTTGTTCGTCCGAGGCGCCGAGCAGAACCGGGCGAAAGCCGTGTGCATGGGGTGCCCGGTCCGCACGGAATGCCTCGCCGAGGCACTCGACAGCCGGATCAATTTCGGGGTCTGGGGCGGGATGACGGAACGGGAGCGCCGAGCGCTGCTACGCCGTCGCCCGGACGTGACCAGCTGGACCGAACTCCTGGAGGCCGCGAAGCGAGACGCACTCGCCACAGCGGCGGGCTGACCTCCGGGTGGGTGCCGCGGTTTCACCGCCGCGGCACTCACGAGGAGTTGTCGCGCTCAGCCAGTGCCATCCGGTCGGCTGACGTGATGAGCCACTCCAAATGCCCTGGCGCTCACGAGGCCAGTTTCACTCCGATGTCCCGCAACCCGTCCAGGTCGTGCACGTCACCCGCAAGCGCGGGCACTCGCACCAGCGGCACCTCGGGATGCGCGCGGGTGAAGCGCGCGAGCAGCCGGTTTTCACGCTCGGCCAGCGCGACCCGGTCGGCATGCAGCCGCAGCACCGCCTCCGCCAGTGGCGCGTTCTGCACTGACTCCGCGGCGGCCAGTGCCTCGGTCGCGGACAGCGGCGCGAGTACCGGATGCGTGCGGTTGGCCACGAGACCCGCAAGTGGCATCGACTCGCCGGCCAGCCGCTCCACGAAGTAGGACGCCTCGCGCAGTGCGTCCGGCTCCGGTGCGGCCACCACGAGGAACGACGTACCCGACGAGCGCAGCAGCTCGGCCGTCTTGCGCGCGCGTTCGCGGAAGCCGCCGAACATGCTGTCGAAGGCCTGCATGAACGCTGACGCGTCGGCGAGCAGCTGGCCGCCGATGATCGTCGACACGGCTTTCGCGAACATCGAGAACCCGGCGCTCACGACCTTGCGCAAGCCCCACCCACCGGCCTTCGCCGGGCCCGTCAGCAGCCGGATCATCCGCCCGTCGAGCGCGGTGGACAGCCGCGTGGGTGCGTCGAGGAAGTCGAGCGCGGACCGGCTCGGCGGCGTGTCGACGATGATCAGGTCCCACTCGTCGGTGGCTGCCAGCTGACCCAGCTTCTCCATCGCCATGTACTCCTGTGTGCCGGAGAACGACGTGGAAATGGTCTGGTAGAAGGGATTCTGCAGCAGCTGCTCGGCCCGCTCCGGCCCCGCGTGCACGCGCACCATGTCGTCGAACGTGCGGCGCATGTCGAGCATCATCGCCCACAGTTCGCCCTTGGGCTCGAAGCCTTCGACCTGCACCTGCTTCGGGTGGTTACCCAGCTCCCGCAGCCCGAGCGCCTGCGCGAGCCGGCGCGCCGGGTCGATCGTGAGCACCACGGTCTGCCTGCCGCGTTCGGCTGCCCGCAACGCGAGCGCGGCCGCGGTGGTGGTCTTGCCGACGCCGCCGGAACCGCAGCACACGATCACGCGGCTGTCCGGGTCGTCGAGCAGGGCGTCGACGTCGATCGGCTCGGCGGCCATCAGCGCACTCCCTGTTCCTGCAGCGTTTCGGCGAGGTCGTAGAGCGCGGCGACGTCGACGCCCTCGGTGAGGTCGGGCAGCTCCAGCGTCGGCAAATCGGCCTCGGCGAGCTGCTCGCGGGCCCGTTGCTCGGCGGCCACTCGCACGGCGTGCTCCACGGTTTCCTCCACGAGCGCGTCGAGCGTTTCGTCCGGCAGCTTCAGCCCGGCCGACGCGAGGCCGGAGCGCACGCGGGCGGCGTCGACCCGGCCGTCGGCGGCCGCGGTGACCGAACGCGCGGGCAGCCGCGGCGGGCGGACCCGGTTCACCAGCACCGCGCCCGGCCGCAGGTCGGCGCCGTCCAGCTCGGCCACCGCCTCGACGGCCTCCCGTACCGGCATCTCCTCCAGCAGCGTGGTCAGGTGCACGGCGGTCTCGCCGGAATGCAGCAGCCGTACGACGCCGTCGGCCTGGCCGCGGATCGGGCCGGTCTTGGCGAGGTCGGTGAGGGCCTTGGTGACGTCGAGGAACTTGACGACGCGACCGGTCGGCGGGGCATCGACCACCACCGCGTCGTACGTGTGCCGCCCGTCGGATTCGGTGCGCCCCACGCATTCCTTGATCTTCCCGGTGAGCAGGACGTCCCGCAGGCCCGGCGCGAGCGTGGTGGCGAACTCGATCGCGCCCATCCGGCGCAGGGTCCGGCCGGCGAACCCGAGGTTGTAGAACATCTCGAAGTACTCGAGCAGCGCGGCCTCGACGTCGATGTGCAGCGCGCGCAGCTCACCCCCGCCGGGTACCGCGGCAATGCGCTGTTCCGCGTACGGGAGCGGTTCGGTGTCGAAGAGCTGCGCAATGCCTTGGCGCCCTTCGACTTCGATCAGGAGCACCCGGCGGCCGTCGTGCGCGAGCGCGAGGCCGAGCGCCGCGGCGAGCGTGGTCTTCCCGGTGCCGCCCTTGCCGGAGACGAAGTGCAGCCGGGCCCTGGTGAGCTCGTCGGTCCAACCGGCGGGGGAAGTGGTCACACCCTCAACACTAAACCGGTGCTCAGCTGGCCAGCATCAGGACGCCGAGCGCAGCGGCGACCACGGCCACGAGCACCCAGGTCACCGCGGCGGGCAGGACGGTGAGCGTGAGCACGGCCACCACTACCAGCACGGTGAGGGTGACCGCGCCGGCGATCGCGACCTGCCCCGAGTTGTTCACCCGATCCCGCGCCTTGGCCATCACGACGAGCACGAGCGGCAGCCCCGCCGCGGCGAGCAGCACGGTCGCGACGATTCTCCAGGTCTCCACGGACCCACGCTAGCGACCGGCGCGCCGACCGGTCCGCGTCTCCACGGACCCACGCTAGCGACCGGCGCGCCGACCGGTCCGCACCCTCACGAAACCGCCGGGCGGCCCGTCCGCTGTGAGTCGCCCCACAGCCACCACGGTCCGTGACGTCCTCACCTGGACGGGTGGCGTGCTTCGGTGCCCGCGGTCCGGACGGGCCTTGCCCGCTTGGCTACGCTCCCGGGTCATGAGCGCGACCAAATGGGAGTACGCCACCGTCCCGTTGCTGATCCACGCGACGAAGCAGATTCTCGACCAGTGGGGCGAGGACGGCTGGGAGCTGGTCACCGTGCTGCCCAACCCGAGCGGCGAGCAGCACGTCGCGTACCTGAAGCGGCCGAAGGGCTGAGGGGGCGACCATGACCTGGAGCGATCGGCTCACCGAGCTCGGCATCGAACTTCCCGCGGTCGCCGCACCGCTGGCCGCGTACGTGCCTGCCGTGCGCACCGGCTCACACGTCTACACCTCCGGCCAGCTGCCGTTCGTCGACGGCGCGCTCGCCGCCACCGGCAAGGTCGGCGCGGAGGTCAGCCCGGAGGAAGCCAAGGACCTCGCCCGCACGGCGACGCTCAACGGCCTCGCCGCAGTGCACGCCCTCGTCGGCATCGACGCGGTGGTCCGGGTCGTGAAGGTGGTCGGGTTCGTCGCGTCCGCGGAGGGCTTCACCGGCCAGCCCGCGGTGATCAACGGGGCGTCCGAGCTGCTCGGCGAGATCTTCGGCGACGCGGGCAAGCACGCCCGCTCGGCCGTCGGCGTCGCGGAGCTGCCGATTTCGTCGCCGGTGGAAGTCGAACTGATCGTGGAGGTGGAGTGATGGACCCCGACATCGAACAGTCTCTGCACGAGCTCCTGCTGCGGCTTGCCGGCCGCACCCCCGACCAGCTCCTGTGGCGTTTTCGCGACTGGCTTGGTGAGGGTGCGATGGGGACCCTCGCGCGTACCCTCCCCAGGTCTTTGCTGAAGCACAGGATCGATCTGGACCAATCCGAGTACCGCCTGCTCGTGGCCGGTCTGATCCCGCACGGCGCCGACTGGCATCAGGTCAGTTCGACGCTGGGGGTAGACGACGTCACCGAGACCAGGTACACATTCACGCAGAGTGCGCCCGAATGGGTGAACTCAGTCGACTCTGTGTCCGTTTTGCTTCACGCAACGTTGCGTGGGCGTGCGGATGTGGGGGAAGTACGGCAGAGCTGGCGGCACCTCGGTGCCGCCGGTGAGGGCGGGGCCAAGCGGGTCCTGCTGGTGACGGCGACCGCGGGCCAGCCCCGGCTCACCGGTGAGCTGCAGCGGGTGCTGCGGGTCATGGGTGACGAGGAACCCAGCGTCGAGGTCATCCCGCCGCGCTTCGACCTTCCCGGGTACCACCGGGCCGCGCTCGCCGAATCCGAGCTGGTCTGCGTCGGCGCCGCGGGCGCCGGTCATCGACTCGTCGCCGCTTAACGCTCGTTGCCGCCAGGCGAGCTGGGAGGAGCAGAGCAATGGTGGAGGTTCACGACAGCCCGCCGATGGACGGGTTTTCGGTACCCCTGCGTCTGCACAACTTGTTGCTGGCCCTGGCGGGCCGCATCGACGACAGTGCGCTCACCGAAGCGCGCGAGCTGATCGCCCGTGCCCACATCGACGAGGCGGTGGAACTCACCACCGGCACGCTGATCGCGGGCCGGATCCCGGTGAGCGAATCCGAGCAGCGCGAACTCGCGCTGGTACTCGAGATGAGCCGCTCGGACGCGACGCTCGCCAACGACCTGCTGGTCGAGGAGCACGAACCGATGCAGACGCACCGGTTCACGGGCGACAACCAGCCCGAGTTCGGCCTCGCCGAAGCCCTCGACCGCACCCTGCAGGTGCTGCCCGACGTGCGGTCCGTGCACGCGGTGTGGCGCAACACCCCGGCGGGCAGTGTGCCGGGCGCGTTGCCGCAGCGGGTGGTGCTGGTCGAGCTCGGCCCGGAGGGCAATCCGCCCGCGGTGGCCTTCCGTGTCGACACCGCGCTGCGCCGGGCGGGCATCCGCTCGGTCGTCGAGGTGAGCGGCCCCGGGGTCCCGCAGTCGGACTACCACCAGGCCGCCGGTGCCGTCGCGACCCCGGTGTGGGTCACCGGCAGCACGCACTCGGCCCCGGACTACCGGCCTGAGCCTGCGCCGCAGCGCAGCGCCCCGACGCCGGTGCCGGAACCGGAGCCGGTCGCGGAAACGCCGAGCCGGCACGGGATCCGGCAGCCGGTGGCGGAAGCCGCGGTGCCGGTCGCGCCTGTGGTGCCGATCGTGCAGAGCCAGCCGTCCGCTCCGGAGCCGGTCGCCGAGCCCGCTCCCGAGCGGTCCCGGAGCGCCCGTGCGGAGACGCGTGCCGAGCGCACGTCGGACCTGACGTCGGCCGAGGTCGCGCAGCTGCGCCGGGCGCTGGCCGAGGACCCGGAGAAGGGCCGCGAGATCGCCGCGGGCAAGCCGAGCATGCACGAGGTCGTCGAGCTGCCCGCGCTGGACCTGGACGACCCGAGCCTGTCCGAGCGCGACCGCGCCCTGCTGCGTGAGCTGCACGAGGAACTGGCCGAACGCGAACGGGCCGAGGCCGCCCGGCTGCGGCTCAACGGTGCTTCGCGCTCCGGCGGCGAGGGCCGCTGGTCCGGTTCCTGAGCCCGCTGCTGCTGTGCCGTGAAGGGAACCATCAGGGAATCAGATTCCCTGATGGTTCCCTTCACGGCCTTGCGGGGCCGTTGGGGTGACACAAGTAATCCGCGCTGCGTGCGGAATGCGAGGTATGTTGCCCGGGTGGAACGGCCGCGTGAATTCGTCTTCGACATCCCCGCCCGTCCCGGCATCGGGATCCGCGACAACGCCGACGGCCCGCCGGTACCCCCGAAGGATGCGGCGACGGTGATCCTGCTCCGGGACGCGACCGGCGGCCCGGAGGTGTTTCTTCAGCACCGCGTCAAGGGGATGCCGTTCGCCGGCGGGATGACGGTGTTTCCCGGCGGCGGCGTGGACCCGCGTGACGCCGACGCGTCCGTGTCCTGGGCCGGGCCGCCGCTGTCGTGGTGGGCCGAGCGGTTCACGTGCGACGAAGCACTCGCCCGCGCTTTGGTGTGCGCTGCGGTCCGGGAGACGTTCGAGGAGTCCGGAGTGCTGCTCGCAGGGACGGGTGACGCGGTGATCGCCGACGTCACGCCGTACCACGAAGCCCGGAAAGCCTTGGAGTCACGGGAAATCTCGCTCGCCGGATTCCTCGCGGACGCCGGACTCACCTTGCGCGCGGATCTCCTGCAGCCATATGCGCACTGGGTGACCCCGCGGGTCGAGAAGCGTCGTTATGACACGCGCTTCTTCGTCGCGAAGCTGCCGTCGGGCCAACGTGCCGACGGCGCAACGTCCGAGGCGGCGGCCGCAGGCTGGCAACGCCCCGCCGACGCCCTCGCGGACGCACGCGAAGGCCGCCGCGCCCTGATGCCGCCGACCTGGCTGACCCTCACCGAGCTCGCCGGATTCGACACCGCCGACGCAGCGCTCGCCGAACCGCGCGAGATCGTGAAGACCATGCCGACCCTGGTGCGGGAAGGCGAAAACGTCCGAGTCATCCTCGATCCCACGGAGTCCTGAGTTGACCGCCCCCGCCTACGGCGTGCTGCGTCGCGTGTCCGACACCGCGGCTGTGTTGCTGGAGAACAACCCGTCCACGATGACGCTGGAGGGCACCAACAGCTGGGTGCTGCGCGCGCCCGACGCGCCGGCCGCCGTGGTGGTGGACCCCGGCTACCGCGACCTCGACCACCTGGAGAAACTCGCCGCCGTGGGCGCGGTGGAGCTGATCCTGCTGACCCACCACCATCCCGACCACGCCGAAGGTGCCCCATGGCTCGCCGAGCGCACCGGCGCCCCGGTCCGCGCCTTCGACGCGACGCTCTGCATCGGCGCCGCCCCCTTCACCGACGGCGACGTGCTGACCGCCGCCGGGCTGGAGATCCGCGTGCTGCACACGCCCGGACACACCGACGATTCGGTGTCCCTGCACGTCGCCGACCAGCTCCTGACGGGCGACACGATCCTCGGCCGCGGCACCACGGTCCTGCACGACCTCGGCGACTACCTCCGTTCGCTCCGCAAGCTGATCGCCCTGCCCGCAGGCACCCCGGGACTGCCCGGCCACGGCCCCGAGCTCCCCGACCTGCCCACGACCGCCCGGGAGTACCTGGCGCACCGGGAACAGCGGCTGGACCAGGTCCGTTCAGCCCTGCGAACCCTCGGCGAGGACGCCACCCCGCGACAGGTGGTGGAGGTGGTGTACGCCGACGTGGATCGCGCACTGTGGGCCCCGGCGGAGGCGAGCGTGCGTGCTCAGCTGGACTACCTGCGTACTTCGGAGGGCGACGGTTGAGCGGCGCTTGGCTCGTATTGAGTTTTCATGGGCGTGGTTGGGGTTCCTTCCTGTTTCGGGGGCGGGTTGGCAAGCGGTTCCCGGGTTGGCCGGGCGCGGCGGAACGGACTTCTTCCGCGGGAGGCTGGTGTTGAGCGGGTTCGCCGGGTTGGTCCGGTGTGATGGGTGCCTTTCGTGAGAAGTGCGGGCGTGGCCGGGGTGCTCTTGTGTCTCGGTGGGCGGGTGTTGAGCGACGTCGGGTCCGGTCGGATGCCGGGCGTGTGGGCGCGACTGGATGGCCTCACCTCGTCAGGAGGCGCGTGTTGAGCGGGGTTGGCGGGCTCGGTGGAATGACCTTCTTTCGTCAGGTGGCGGGCGTGGAGCACGTTCGCGGGGTTGGTGGGGCGTGATGGGTGCCTTTCGTGGTGAGTGCGGACGTGGCCGGGTTGCCCGCGTGTCTCAGTGGGTGGGCGTTGAGCGACGTCGGGTCTGGTCAGGTGTGGGCGCGGCGGCACGGCCTTACCGTGTCCGGAGGCGACGCCGGGTCCCGGTCGGGTGCGGGCGGGCTGGGCTGCCCGCGTGTCTCGGCGGGTGGGCGTTGAGCGACGTCGGGCCGGGTCCGGTGTGGGCGCGGCGGGGCGACCGCACCGCGTCAGGAAGCAACGCCAGGTCCGGTCGGATGGGCGCAGCCGGACAGCCGCACCGCGTCAGCAGGCGGGCGGTGTCGAGGTCAGCCGAGCATGGTGGGTGCCTTCCATGGTGAGCGGGTGCGGGCAGTTGAGTGTTCAGCGGGTTGTGGAGGATGGACGATGAGCGACGTCGAGGTCGAGTTCTACTGGCGGCCCGGGTGCGGTTTCTGCTCTGCGCTGCGTCGGCCGTTGATGGCGAGTGGCCTGACGGTGCGCGAGATCAACATCTGGGAGGAGCCCGGAGCGGCCGAGCGCGTGCGGGCGGTGGCGAACGGAAACGAGACGGTGCCGACGGTGATCGTCGGCTCGACTGCGCTCGTGAATCCGACGTTCGACGAGGTTCAGGCGGCAGTGGCGGCCGAGTCGGCAGCCTGAGGGTGAGGGTCCGTTCCATACCCCGCAACCTAACGACGACCACCGACAAAACCGGTGGCCGTCGTGGTTGACCTGCGGAAATGATCAGCGGCGAGCGAGGCGGTCGACGTTGCCGGGGAGATCCGGCTCAGCGGGTTTCGGCCGGATCGTCCGTATCGTCGATGAGGCGGCCGATCTCGACCAGCTTCGTGAGCCGGCCGTCGGCGTCCAGGCGGCCGATGAGGTGGGCCTCGCCGTGGACGGCGGGTCCGTTTTTCAGGGTCATCCGCACCACCACTCGCGCGGCGACGCCGCTCGGCTCCGCGCTGCTGCCCCAGACCTCGTCGACCACGGTGATCGAACCGCCGCTCATCCCTGAACGCAGTTCCGTCACGTGCTTGAGGTAACCGGCGACGTCCATCTTCTTGCCGCTGATCCGGATCATGGAATCCGGGTGGAGGAGATCCCGGACCTCCCTGGCGAGCGCTTCGTCGTCGGCCTGAAAGGTGAGCCTGCCGAGCTGGGCGAGCGGGTGGACGCGTTCCGGACGCACGTGGTTACTCCTTCGGCAGGGTGGCGTCGGCACCTGCTCGTGCGAGGCAGTTCAGCGGAGTCAGGTGATGATCAACGATCATGGCCAAGGTATCACCGGGCAAGCCGGGTAAGCGAAAAATTCCGCCAGGTCGAGTCGGTCGGGCAATCCGTGAAGTCGGCCAGTACCAAGGGGAATGATCAGCCGGCCGCACCGACGAGGTCGCCACCGGGGGCCGGTGACGCTGCCCGGACTGTGCCGCGCAGCAGCCACACGATTGCGGCCAACACGACCCCGGTAGCGCCAGCAGCCAGGAACGCGACGGCGATGCCGGCGTGCTCCACGAGGTATCCGCTCACTGACTGACCGGCCGCGAGCCCCAGCGTGACCGCGGTGAGGATCCAGCCGAACGCCTCGGCCGCGGTGCCGCGCGGTGCGACGATCTCGATTGCCGCCGAATGGGTGGTGGACTGCGGCGTGATCATCGCGCCCGCAAGCAGCATCAGCAACGCCAGTGCCCACAGCGTCGACGGAAGCGCCAGCAGCGCCACGAATACGCCGAAACCGGCCAGCAGCACCGGAAGCCGCAGGCCGAGCCGGCGTGGCCACGGGTGCAGGCTGTACGCGACGCCGAACGCAACCGAACTCAACGACCAGAACGAAAGCAGCAGCCCGCTCAGCGACGGGTGCCCGGATTCCGTTGCGGCAGCGGGTACCGCGACCTCCACGAACCCGATCACCACGCCGAACCCCAGCGCGGCCAACGCAAGCGTGCGCATGCCGGGGCTGGCGAGGGCGCCGAGCAGTGGTGTCTTCGCCTTCGGCGCCGGACCCCATGCGCGCACGGTGGGGCTCAGCGCGAACATCGTGGCGCCGGTGACCATCGCGACCGCGCCGGCCACCATGCCGGTGCCCGCCCACGGTGCGGTGACCAGCAGGCCCGCGATGCCCGGGCCGAGGATGAAGAAGACCTCCATGCTGATGGCCTCGTAGGACAGCGCCGCATTGCGCGGAGGTCCTTCCGGCAGCAGTTTCGTCCACAGCGCCCGCGACGCCGACCCGACCATCGGTTCCGAAAACCCGGTGGCGGCCGACAGCGCGACCAGCACCAGCGTGGGCGCGTGCGCCTCGATCGCCACCGCAAGCGACGTCATGGCCACCGAGAACAGTGCGGCAGCGGTAAGCAGCGGACGGGTCGGTCCGAAACGGTCGATCAACCGGCCCTGGAAGACGGCACCCACCGAGACCCCGGCGAGCGAACTCGCCGATACGAGCCCGGCCGCGGCGAACGAACCCGTCTCGCGCTGCACGTAGAGCAGCGCGGAAATACCGATCATCGCAATCGGCAGCCGGGCAAGCAGTGACGCGATGACCGGCCGGCGAGTGCCAGGAGCGGTCAGCGCGGCGCGATAGTCGGCGAGCGTGGTTCGGCCTACGGAGTGAGCGGATTGGGACACGTGTACTAGTGTGCCGGAAATTGGTACGTGAGTACCAGTTATTTTTCCGGTCAGATCTGTCACGTGCGGCGGGTTGCCGGTCCGGAGATCTCGATTCGGTAACGCCAGGTGGATTCTCTGTGAACTCGTGCAACGAATCCGCAGAGGTGGCGTCCTTGAGGGTGAATGGCCTTGAAATCGTGGGAAGTGGCCATGATGGTTGTACGACAGCCTGTTCGGGCTGTGCCGCACAACACAACTCAGCTCCCTCCGGCATAAGGGTCGGGGCCTGGTCCGGAGGGCGGGGAGCGCGGGTCGTCGGGGGATGGTCCGCGCGCAGGCGAGGAGCCGGTGCGCCACGTCGGGGGTGGCGCCCGGCTCCTCGTCATTTTCACGGTAGGGGCGGGGGAAGTGCGGGACGACACGGGGTGGCCGGGGGAATGCCGCCCGTGTGGGGGATATGCCGGTTCTGGATTCCCAGGTTGCGGCGGGGATTTCGGTGGGTGGGTGCCACGGCGGTGGGTGCCCGGCGATGGGTGTCCGGCGGTGGGTCCGGCGGGCTGGGCTGCAGGTCGGCGTTGCTGCAGGCGTGGCTCGGAGTTGCCAGGCCCGCGCTGGGAGGCGAAGGGTCGGGATTCGCCGAGGTGAGGCACTCAAAGCCAAGGCCCACCGCACCAAAGGCCCACCAGGCCGGACGCCCACCGAACCGGACGCCCACCGAACCGGACGCCCACCGAACCGGACGCCCACCGCACCCAGACGCCCACCGCACCAACGGGCCACCACAACGAAGGCCAACACACAACGAAGGCCACCCCCAAGCAGGAGGTGGCCTTCGTATAACCCAGGCGGATTAACCCACCCGAGTGAAGCTCAGCGGGCTCGGCGGGCCAGTCGTTCCGGGTCCAGGATCAGGACGCTCTTGCCCTCGAGGCGGAGCCATCCGCGGTGGGCGAAGTCGGCCAAAGCCTTGTTCACGGTCTCGCGGGAGGCGCCTACGTACTGTGCGATCTCCTCCTGCGTCAGGTCGTGCGTGACCCTCAGCAGGCCCGCCTCCTGGCTGCCGAAGCGCTGCGCCAGCTGCAGCAGCGCGCGGGCCACGCGGCCGGGGACGTCGGTGAAGATCAGTTCCGCGACCATGTTGTTCGTGCGGCGCAGCCTTCGCGCCACTACGCGCAGGAGCTGTTCGGCGATCTCCGGGCGGGTGGCGATCCACTGCCGCAGCGCCGGGCGGTCCATGGTGACCGCGCGGACCTCGGTGACCGTCGTCGCACCTGACGTGCGCGGGCCCGGGTCGAAAATGGACAGTTCGCCGAACATGTCGGACGGGCCCGCGATCCACAGCAGGTTCTCGCGGCCGTCCGGGGACTTGCGGCCGATCTTCACCTTGCCGGACTGGATGATGTACAGCCGGTCGCCCGGCTCACCCTCGTTGAAGATGACATGGCCGCGGGGGAACTCCACGGATTCCAAGGTCTGGGCCAGCGCCTCCGCCGCTGCCGGCTCCACACCCTGGAAAATGCCCGCACGGGCCAGGGTTTCATCCACCTCGGGTGCCTCCTCGTCGAGAAACGATCACTTCCTCCGCAGGTCGGAGGCAGTGTCGCCGATCACTCATCCGTCAGTCTAGGGCGTACCGGACGGATCACTCGTCGGCTCGCCGCGCGAGGCGAAAGAGCCCGGAACGATCTCGTCCGAGTGTGGAGCCTAACTCCGCACGCGTCGCGCGCGTAGCCTGGCTGCCCGTCCGCCCAGCCGACGGAGCCGGAAAAGCTCCAGCGCGCGGCCGATCCCGTGCCCGTACAGCGCCCGTACCTCGTTGGGTTGCGCCTGCTCCAGGAACTCCTCGACCTCGTTCTCCTGCACCGCGACGTGCTTGAGACGGCTCTCCACGCGCTCCATGAACAGCGCGAAAAACATGATCACCAGTGGGACCAGGATCACGAACCACACGGTCATCCCGCACCCCCGCCGTTGTCGGTCATCGTCTCCAGATCCTTGCTCATGGTGGACGCACGGCGCGCCGAGGTGGTGCTCTGGCGTGTCGGGCGTCCACCGGCGGATGCTCCCGACCGGCTCGTCCGACTCGCCCGTAGGCTATCGGGGTGCCACCTGCTGTCCCGAACGGGCCCCGCACGGACAACAAAGAAAGCCGGCTCGCTCTCGTGAGACGCGCCCGGCGCATGAAACGTTGCCTCGACCAGGTTTATCCGGACGCGAAGGCCGAGCTGGACTTCACGAATCCGCTGGAACTCCTGGTCGCCGTCGTGCTTTCCGCGCAGACCACCGACGTCCGGGTGAACCTTGTCACCCCGGCGCTCTTCGCCAAGTACCGCACGGCCGCCGACTACGCCGGTGCCGACCGCGCCGAGCTCGAGGAGTACCTGCGTCCGACGGGTTTCTTCCGGGCCAAGGCCAACTCGGTCATGGGGCTCGGCGCGGCGCTCGTCGAGCGGTTCGACGGCGAGGTACCGAAGAAGCTCACCGACCTCGTCACGCTGCCCGGCGTCGGCCGCAAGACCGCGAACGTCGTGCTCGGCAACGCCTTCGACGTGCCTGGCATCACAGTGGACACCCACTTCGGACGGCTCGTGCGGCGCTGGGGCTGGACGGCCGAGGAGGACCCGGTCAAGGTCGAGCACGCGGTCGGCGAGCTGATCCCGCGCAAGGAGTGGACGATGCTGTCCCACCGCGTGATCTTCCACGGCCGCCGCGTGTGTCACTCGCGCAAACCGGCGTGCGGCGCATGTCCGCTGCGCAAGGACTGCCCGTCGTTCGGCCTCGGGCCCACGGAGTTCGAAGTGGCCGCCAAGCTGGTCAAGGGCGAGGAACGCGACCACATCCTCGAGCTCGCGGAGCGCGGGTGACCACTGTCACCCGGTGGGCGCTCGGGGTCGCGGTGCTGGCGGTGGCCGCGCTGGTCGCAGTGCTCACGCTGCGCGGTAACGGCTCGACGTCCGCGCCCTCCGCGTCCGGCGATCTCACCGCGGCTCGCGCGGGGGCGAAGCTTCAAGCCTGCCCACCCGCATCGGCACCGCCGGTCGGGCAGCTGTCCGGCATCGAGGCGGACTGCCTCGGCGACGGGTCCCGGGTGGACGTCGGCAAGGTCCTCGGCGGCGCTCCGGTGCTGGTCAACGTGTGGGCGTCGTGGTGCCAGCCGTGCCGTACCGAACTGCCGGTGCTCCAGCAATACGCCGCCGAGCCGGGCGCGGTGCGCGTGGTCGGCGTGCAGGTCGCGAGCCCGGCCGCGGACGGCCTCGGTCTCTTCGAACGGCTCGGCGTGCACCTGCCGTCCCTCTACGACGGCGACGGCCAGACCGGCCCCATCCGCACCGCGCTCAAGGTGCCCTCGTCGCTGCCCGCGTCGTACCTGGTCACCGCAAGCGGGCAGGTCCGGTTCATCGCGAGCCCACGGGTGTTCGACAACACTGACCAGGTGCGCGCTGCTGTGAAGGACTACTCATGACCACCGGACCGCTCGTCGACCCCGAAACCGTGCCCGAGTGGCTGCGGCCGCTGGTGAAGGTGGCCGGCGAGGTCGACAGCCGCACGTTCACGCGCTTCAGCCCGCCGGAAGACCTGCTCACCCGCGCCGCCGCGGTGCTGATCCTGTTCGGCGAGCGGCCCGGCATCGGTCCCGACGTCCTGCTGCAGCTGCGCGCGGACACGCTCGGCTCGCACGCGGGCCAGGTCGCCTTCCCCGGCGGCGGTGCGGAGGACGGCGATGACGGTCCGGTCGGTACGGCCCTGCGCGAGGCCGAGGAGGAAACCGGCGTCGACCCGTCGGGCATCTTGCCGGTCGCGGTGCTGCCGGAGCTTTTCGTGCCGGTTTCGAAATTCGCGGTCACCCCGGTGCTGGCGCATTGGCACACGGCGTCTCCGGTACGCGCGGTCGACCCGGCTGAGACGGCGGCGGTCGCGCGCGTCGCGCTGGCCGATCTCGCCGACCCGGCCAACCGGTTCACCGTCCGCCGCGGCGACGCGTCGTGGAAGGGCCCGGCGTTCGCCGTCGACGGCCTGTTCGTGTGGGGGTTCACCGCCGGGCTGCTCTCGGTGCTGCTTTCGCTCGGCGGATGGGAACGGGAGTGGGACACCGGCGACGTCCGTGACCTTGACGTAGCGTGGGCCGAACATCGGGCGGCGAACGTGGCCCGGGGCGGCACGGGCGAGGAGTGACGGCGGGTGAACTGGGTCGATGTCGTCGTCCTGCTGCTCGCGGTCATGGCCGCGGTCTCCGGGGCCTTCCAGGGCGTGATCGTGGCGCTGCCCGCGCTGGTGGGTGTTGCGCTGGGCGCGGTGGCCGGGGTGAAGCTGGCGCCGTTCGTGATCAGCCTCTTCGACAGCCCGGTGGCGAAGGTCGCGTTCGCCTTCGCCGTGGTCGTGTTCCTGATCGTGCTCGGCGAGACGCTCGGCGTGTGGGCCGGCCGACGGCTGCGGCAGAAGATCAATCCGGACAAGCTTTCCGGCATCGACAAGACCCTCGGCGCGATTCTGCAGGCGGCCGCGGTGTTCGTGGTCGCGTGGCTGGTCGCGAACCCGCTCACCACGGTGTCCGCGATTCCCGGGCTCGCGAAGTCGATCAACTCCTCGGTAGTGCTCGGCGAGGTCAACGACCTGATGCCGGCGCAAGCCCAGGGTCTGCCGAGCGATTTGCGCAAGCTGCTCGACGCGTCCGGCTTCCCGTCGGTGCTTTCGCCGTTCGAGAAGGCACCGTCGGCGGACACCCCGCCGCCGGACACGTCGCTGAACGTCTCCGCGGTGGCCCGGCGCGTGCACGAGAGCGTGGTGAAGATCCGCGGTAATGCGTCGTCGTGCTCCCGTGCGCTGGAGGGCAGCGGGTTCGTGGTCGCGCCGCAGCGCGTGATGACCAACGCGCACGTCGTGGCGGGTACCGACGAGGTCGGCATCGAGTCCACGTCCGGCGATTACCGGGCGCGCGTCGTGTACTTCAACCCGGAGGTCGACGTCGCAGTGCTGGCCGTACCCGGTCTGCGTGCGCCGGCGATGCCGTTCGCCCCGGAAACCGCGCGGAACGGCGACAACGCGGTGGTGCTCGGCTACCCGCTCGACGGCCCGTACACCGCAACGCCCGCCCGCGTCCGCACCCGGATCAACCTGCGGGGCCCGGACATCTACGACGCGAAGACCGTGCAGCGCGACGTGTTCACGATCCGGGCCACGATCCGCAGCGGCAACTCCGGCGGCCCGATGATCACGCCCGACGGTGACGTGATCGGCGTGGTCTTCGGCGCGGCGGTCGAGGATCCGGACACCGGCTTCACCCTCACCGCGGACCAGGTGCGCGCGGAGGTCGACGCGGCGCCGTCGCAGACCGCCCGGGTCAGCACCGGCGCCTGCGCGAGCTGAAGTTCCCCGCGCGGGCGAAGTCCGTGAAGGGAACCATGAGGGAATCTGCTGGCCTGAAGGTGGCCTTCACGGACGGTCAGCGGACGAAGTCCACAACGGACTTCGTGACGCGGTCCGGGTCTTCCAGGTGCGGGAAGTGCCCGATGCCGGGCCACGGACGGGGTTCGCGGTGCGGTCCGGCCCATTGCACGGACGCCAGCGCGGTCTCGGGTAGCACGCAGGTGTCGTCGGCGCCGTGCAGTTGCAGTACCGGGGCCGTGATCCGCTGATCGACCGCGTCGGTGAACCGGCGGCCCTCGCCGCGGAACTGTGCGCGGAAGGCCCAGCGGTAGTACTCCAGCGCGGAATGCGGGACGCCGGGGACGAGCATTGCTTGCCGGAACAGCGGAATCGTCGCGGCGAAGTCCGAAGAGGACTGCCACGCGGCGCCGGACCACGTGCCGAACAATTCCTCGACAGCCGCCGCCTCGTCGCGTACCAGCCATTTCTCTGGCGCCATCGGGACCTGGAACCGGAAAAGATGCCCGACCGCACGGGCCTGCGCGCTCGACCGTTTCACCGCGGACTTGAGCGCCAGCGGGTGCGCCGCGCCGATGGCGGTCACCGAAGCGACCAGCCGGGGGTGCAGCGCCGCGACCGTCCAGGCGAGCATTCCGCCCCACGCGTGGCCGACGAGGTGCGCGCGTCGCGCCCCGAGCGTCTTGATCAGCCCGCCGACGTCACCGGCGAGCGTCCATGCGTCGTAACCGCGCGGGGGCTTGTCCGAGTCGCCGTAGCCGCGCAGATCAACCGCGACCGCGCGGAAGCCCGCGTCGGCGAGCGCGGGCAGCTGGTGGTGCCAGGTCCACCAGAACTCCGCGAACCCGTGCAGGAACAGCACCAACGGACCCTCGCCGCACTCGGCGACGTGCAGCCGGATGCCGTTGGCGGAGACGTCGCGATGGGTCCACGGCCCGTCGACGCGCACGATCGACGGGTCGGGCGTCAGCTCCACCACCTGCTCCGCCTCAGCCGGGGAGAGCCGGGGTCAGACCCGCGTCGACGGCAGGTCGTCCCCGGAGCCCTCGGCGTCCTTGCGCGGTTTGAGCGCCGCGGCCGTCTCCTTGAAGCTGTCGATCGTGCGTTCCGGCGCGCGCAGCTTCTTCACCTTGCGCCAGCCGAGGAACGCGGTGGCCGCGGTGGTGAGGAGCATCAGGCCGAACACGGCGGCGAAGGCGGGCCAGCGGATGCCCCACCAGTCCGACAGTCCCTCGGCGACCAGCAGGAACAGGAAGAACGTGCTGTACAGAAAGACGGTGAGGGCGATCAGGAAGAAGACCGTCCCCTTGAGCGCCTTCTTCGCCTCCTGCGCCAGCTCGGCTTTCGCCAGCTCGATCTCGGCGCGGACCAGCGTCGACAGGTGCTGGGTGGCATCGCCGACGAGCTTGCCGATGGACTGCTCGCTCGCCGCGGCTTCCTCGTCGCTGGACAGGGGCAGGTACGGCACGGCCCCCACGCCGTCGGGGCTGGTGCGCTCGTGTTTGGGGCTGCTCACCGGGTCATCGTGCCACGTGGCCGTTCACCGGGCGCGACGGACCGGCGGGAGTGTCGTGATCAAGCCGCCTTCGCGTGGATCCGGCTGCGCCGAAGCAGCAGTACGGCGGACGCCAGCGAGGCGATTGCGGACGCGATCAGCACCGCCGCCTTCGCCACTTCGCTCGCTTCGACGGGTAGCGCGAGGTCGGCGATCAACAGGCTCACGGTGAAGCCGACACCGCCGAGCAGCGACAACGCAGCGACGTCACGCCAGCCCATCCCGCTCGGCTTTTCGGCCACCCGCAGCTTCACTGCCAGCAGGCTTGCCCCGAAGATGCCGATGAACTTGCCCGCGACCAGTCCGAAGAGGACAGCCAGCGGCAACGCCGTGGTGAACACCGTCGCGAGCGCGTCGCCGCTCACCGAAATCCCCGCGGCGAACAAGGCGAACACCGGCACCGCGACCGCGGCCGACCACGGCTGCAGCCGGTGTTCGAGCCGGACGGCGGGAGCTTCTTCCTCGCCCTCGTCCGGACGCACGCGGGTGAGCAGGCCGAGCGCGACCCCGGCGATCGTCGCGTGGATTCCCGCCGAATGCACCGCGACCCAGGTGATCACCGCGAGCGGCACGTACAGCCAGGGCGAGCGGACCCGCTTGTGCTGCAGGAACGCGTACAGCCCCAGCGCGATCACCGCGATCCCGGCCGCAAGCAGGTTGAAACTGCTGGTGAAGATGATGGCGATGACCAGGATCGCGCCGAGGTCGTCCACCACGGCAAGGGAAAGCAGGAAGACCCGGGCGCTGCTCGGCAGGTTCGACGCGGTCAGCGCGAGCACCCCGAGGGCGAACGCGATGTCGGTGGCCACCGGGATCGCCCATGCGCGGTCGATTCCCGGCGTGCCCCAGCCGATCGCCAGCGCCAGCACCGCGGGCACGATCATCCCGCCGAGCGCGGCGAGCACCGGTAACACGGCTTGCCGGAACCGCGACAGCTCGCCGACGACGAGTTCCCGTTTCAGCTCCAGCCCGGCGACGAAGAAGAACAGCGCGAGCAGCCCGTCCTTCGCCCAGTCGCCGACGGTGAGATCGAGATGCAGGAATTCGGGACCGACCCGGAAATCGCGCACGGCCTCGTATGCGGGCGCCAGCGGCGAATTGGCCCAGACCAGGGCGACGGCGGTGGCGGCAAGCAGGATCAGCCCACCGGTGGTTTCGGTGCGCAGGTAACGGGCGAACTCGGCGACGGCGCGGGCAGGCGACACGTACGGCTCCTCCAGGGGTCGGCAATACAAGTCGCCGACCAGGCTTCCCGGCTCACCTGTACGTCATTTTAACGCCCGCGCCGCGCGTTGTCCGTGGTTTGTCGCCGAAGACATACGGATGCCGGTGCCTCGTTCACCTGTTCGGCTTCTAGCATGCCAACTGAGAACGACAACGTTGTCTAGCATGAGGATGAGACAGCTGTGAGCAGCCCTACCGACGTCCGGCAGGACACCAGATTTTTCGGGCACCCGCGCGGATTGGCGAACCTTTTCGGCGTGGAGATGTGGGAACGCTTCTCCTACTACGGGATGCAGGGCATCCTCGCCATCTACCTCTACTACGAGGCAGGCAAGGGCGGCCTCGGCATCGACCAGAGTGCCGCGCTCGGCATCGTCGGCGCGTACGGCGGCACGGTGTACCTCGCGACGGTCGTCGGCGCGTGGGTCGCCGACCGGCTGCTCGGTTCGGAACGCACGCTGTTCTACAGCGCCATCGTGGTGATGATCGGCCACATCGCGCTGGCCCTGCTGCCGGGTCTGACCGGCGTCGGGGTCGGCCTGGCGTGCGTCGCGCTCGGGTCCGGTGGCCTCAAGGGCAACGCGACGTCGGTGGTCGGCACGCTGTATGCCGAAGGCGACGAGCGCCGCGACGCCGGGTTCACGATCTTCTACATGGGCGTGAACCTCGGCGGGTTCCTCGGCCCGCTGCTGACCGGGCTCGCGCAGAAGGAAGCCGGGTTCCACTTCGGCTTCGGGCTCGCCGCGATCGGGATGGCGCTCGGCCTGATCCAGTACACGATCGGGCGGAAGAACCTCGGCGCGCGGGCGTCCGAGGTGCCGAATCCGCTGCCTGCTTCGCAGCGGCCGCTCATGGTCGGCGTGGCGCTGGTGATCGTGGCCGCGATCGTCGCGCTGATCATGTCCGGCGTCGTCACCCCGGACAACCTGGCCGACGTGGTCGTCTACGTCGTCATCGCGATTTCGGTGGTGTACTTCCTGGTGATCCTGACCAGCCGGAAGATCACCTCGGACGAGCGCAGCCGGGTGCTGTCGTTCATCCCGATGTACATCGCGAGCGCGGCGTTCTGGTCGCTGTACCAGCAGCAGTCGACGGTGGTCGCGGTGTACAGCGACGAGCGGCTCGACCGGGATCTGTTCGGCTGGACGATGCCCGTGTCGTGGGTGAACTCGATCAACCCGGTGTTCATCATCGTGTTCGCCCCGGTGATTGCGGCGGTGTGGACGAAGCTCGGGCCGAAACAGCCGTCGACACCGATGAAGTTCGTGCTCGGCACGGTGCTGATGGGGCTGGCGTTCCTGCTTTTCCTGCCGATGACCGGTACCGGCCAGAACGGCAGCCCGCTGATTGCGCTGGCGGGCATCCTGTTCGTGTTCACCATGGCCGAGCTGATGTTGTCGCCGGTGGGGTTGTCGTTGTCGACGAAGCTGGCGCCGGCCGCGTTCCGGACGCAGATGGTGGCGCTGAACTTCCTTTCCGTGTCACTGGGTACGGCGATGTCGGGCAAGCTCGCCAAGTCCTACGACGTGCACAGCGAAACGCCGTATTTCAGCATCATCGGCGGCGTGGCGATCGTGGTCGGGTTGCTGCTGCTGGCGTTGATCCCCTACATCCGGCGGCTGATGAAGGGCGTGCACTAACCGACGGTGGTGCCGAAAAGCACCCCGACGAAGTACGTGACGAGCATGGTGAGGGCGCCGATGCCCACGTTGCGCGCGATCGCGCGCCCCACCTGCGCGTTGCCGAGCCGGGCGCTGACGAACCCGGTGAGCGTGAGTCCGACGACCACCGCCAGCGCGCACGCCCACACCCGGACTCCGACCGACGTCCACGCAATGGCCAGCAACGGCAGCAAAGCACCGACGGAAAACGCCAGCAGCGACGCCCAAGCCGCCTGCCACGGGCTGGTGAGATTGTCCGGGTCGATGCCCAGCTCGGCCTCCGCGTGTGCCTGCAGCGGATCTTTTTCGGTGAGCTCGCGGGCGACCTGTTTCGCCAGTTCCGGCGAGAGCCCCTTGTCCTCGTAGATCCGGGCGAGTTCGTGTTCCTCGGCTTCCGGCATCGTTTTCAGTTCATGCTTCTCGAGCCGCAGCAGGGCGCGTTCCGTGTCGCGCTGGGTACTCACACTCACGTATTCCCCGCCCGCCATGGAAAACGCGCCGGCGACGAGTCCGGCAATTCCGGCGGTGAGGATCGCGGTACTGCTGGTGGTGGCGCCCGCGACCCCGACGACGATCCCCGCGACGGACACAATCCCGTCGTTCGCCCCGAGAACCCCGGCCCGCAGCCAGTTGAGCTTCCCGCCGAGATCGTCGTGCGGCTCGTGCGCGTGCACGGCGTCACCCATCGTTTCGGTCACGGTTCCAGTGAATCACGGAAATTGCGGAACTGCGATATTTGCGGAGCTGTCGGGAATGCGGTTAAGAAAGGCAATCCTCAATGAATTGTGCCTTACCTGGCCGGGGAAATAAGCTGTCGTGATGGAGCAGGAGTGGCGCACGTTGTCGGTGGTGGAAGGAAAGCCGTTGCGCGGCGAGCGTGGCGTCGGCTGAGCACAGTCACGACCACGACAGCATCGTGCACGTGCTGGAAGGACGGCTGCGCGGCACGGTGGACGGCGCGTGGGCCGAACTCGGGCCGGGTGACGTGGTGGTGCATCCGCGTGGCGTGCGGCATCACGTGGAGGCCGTGACGGACAGCCGGTGGACCCGAGTTCAAAGCACCGTTGCCGGAACGGCCGCCGGTGGGCTGACCGCGATCGCCCGGGCTCCGTGCGGAACCCGGGCGATCAGGGGGGTGGCTCAGACGTCGAGCTCGGCCAGCGCTGCCTTCGCGGCTTCCAGCTCGGCCTCGAGCTGCGCGACCTTCGCGGCCTGTGCCTCGCGGGCGGCGTTGATGACCTCGTCGATCGGGCCGGACAGGTCCTCGTGCAGTTCCTTCGCCGCGCGCGACACCGCCGCGGCCGGGATCTCCAGGCCCTTCGCGACCCACTTGCTGCCGTTCTTCAGCTCCGCCTGCCACTCGCCGTCGGCCGTGCCGGTGACGGTGAGCGTGAGCTCCACGGTGCGGGTCTTCTTCGCCGTGGACGGCGCGGCCTTCGCCCGGCCACGCTTGGGCTTCGGCGATTCGACCGGCGCCGGTGCGGCTGAATCTTCAGTGCTTGCCGTAGCCGAGTCCGGCTCCGCTGGCGCGGCGGCGGGCTCGGTGACCTCCGGGGCGGTGCCGGCTGCCGGCGGCGCTGACGCCGCTGCCGTCTCGGCTGCGGTGTCCTCGTCGTGCGTCAAGGCTTCCACGGACATTCGTGTCGTCTCCTTGCCCGGATCTGGGGTGGGTACGCGGGCATCTTAGAACATGCGTTCGACGATTGCGCGCCGGGGGGTGATCACGTCGGGAAGCGCCCCAATGTGGCATTGGGTGCGTGGGATGCACCGAATGCCACATTGGGTGCGTCAGATGCACCCAATGCCACATTGGGGTCGCAACAGGGGCTACTCCTCCTTGCCGGACTGCAGCCCGGTGGAGATGAGGGCCATGACCGACGAGTCGGCGAGCGTGGTGACGTCGCCGATGGCGCGGTTCTCCGCGACGTCCCGCAGCAGCCGGCGCATGATCTTGCCCGAGCGGGTCTTCGGCAGCTCCGGCACGACCATGATCTGCCGCGGCTTGGCGATCGGCCCGATCTCCTTGGCGACGTGGTTGCGCAGGTCCTGCACGGCCTGATCACCACCGTCCACGGCGTCGCCGCGCAGGATCACGAACGCGACGATGCCCTGTCCGGTCGTCGGGTCGGTGGCGCCGACCACGGCCGCCTCGGCGACGGTCGGGTGCGACACGAGCGCGGACTCGACCTCGGTGGTGGAGATCCGGTGCCCGGACACGTTCATCACGTCGTCGACCCGGCCGAGCAGCCAGATGTCGCCGTCGTCGTCGTACTTCGCGCCGTCACCGGCGAAGTAGTAACCCTGGTCGGCAAAGCGCGACCAGTACGTCTCGCGGAAGCGCTCCTCGTCGCCCCACACCCCGCGCAGCATCGACGGCCACGGCTTGTCCAGCACCAGGTATCCGCCGCCGCCGTGGCCGACCTCGGTGCCGGTGTCGTCGACGACCTTCGCCGAGATCCCCGGCAGCGCGCGCTGCGCCGACCCGGGCTTCGCCGACGTGACACCGGGCAGCGGCGAGATCATGATCGCGCCGGTTTCGGTCTGCCACCACGTGTCGACGACCGGCGTCTTGTTCGCGCCGATGGTCTCCCGGTACCAGATCCACGCCTCCGGGTTGATCGGCTCGCCGACCGACCCCAGCACGCGCAGGCTCGTCAGGTCGTACCTGGCCGGAATGTCCGCGCCCCACTTCATGAAGGTGCGGATCAGCGTGGGTGCCGTGTAGTAGATCGACACCTGGTACTTCTGGATGATCTCCCAGTGCCGTCCCTCGTGCGGGGTGTTCGGCGTGCCCTCGTACACGACCTGCGTGACGCGGTTCGCCAGCGGCCCGTACACGATGTACGAGTGCCCGGTGATCCAGCCGATGTCGGCGGTGCACCAGTAGACGTCTTCGCCGGGTTTGTGGTCGAACACGACGTTGTGCGTGTACGCGGTCTGCGTGAGGAATCCGCCCGACGTGTGCAGGATGCCCTTCGGCTTCCCGGTGGTACCCGAGGTGTAGAGGATGAACAGCGGGTGCTCGGAGTCGAACGCCTCGGGCTGGTGCTCGGCGGACTGGCCGTCGACGAGCTCGTGCCACCACAGGTCACGGCCGTCGGTCCACGGGGTCTCGCCATCGAGGTCGCTGCCGGTGCGCTTGACGACGATGACCTTCTGCACGGATTCCGCGCCCTGCAGTGCCTCGTCGACGTTCGCCTTCATCGGCGCGGCCTTGCCCCGCCGGTACTGCCCGTCCGACGTGATCACGATCTTCGCCGCCGCGTCGTCCACGCGGGCCCGCAGCGCGGTGGGCGAGAAACCGCCGAACACCACGCTGTGCAGCGCGCCGATCCGCGCGCACGCGAGCATCGCGAAGATCGCCTCGGGGATCATCTGCAGCTGGATCGCCACGATGTCTCCGGCTACTACGCCGAGTGCCGTGAGCGCGTTCGCCGCCTTCGACACCTCGTCCTTGAGCTGGGCGTACGTGATGTCGCGGGTGTCGCCCGGCTCGCCGATCCAGTGGATCGCGACCTGGTCGCCGTGCCCGGACTCGACGTGCCGGTCGACGCAGTTGTACGCGACGTTCAGCTTGCCGCCCACGAACCACTTCGCGAACGGCGCATTGGTCCAGTCCAGTACCTGGGACCACTTGGTGTCCCACGACAGCCGCTCGGCCTGTTCGGCCCAGAACTGCTCGCGATCAGCGTCCGCGGTCGCATACAACTCGGCCTTCGCGTTCGCCTGACCGGCGAACTCGGCGCTCGGGGGGAATGTGCGGCTCTCGGTGAGCAGGTTGTCCAGCGCTGGGGACTGCTCGGTCATGGTGCAAGGCCTCCTGTAGTGCGAACCCGCGGCTCAGGGAACGCTAGCGACGTTAGTCCGCCCTCGACAAGGTTGCAGCCACGTTGCGTTCATCGCTCCGCGGCGCTCAGCCGAGGCGGGCCAGCAGCCGCGCCCGTGCTCCCGGCCATTCGGCGTCGGTCATCGAGTAGAGCACTGTGTCGCGGCTCGTGCCGTCCGGGCGGATGCGATGTGCCCGGAGAAGCCCTTCCCGCAGCGCGCCGAGGCGCTCGATGGCGCGCTGGGAACGCAGGTTGCGCGAGTCGGTCTCCCAGGCGACGCGCTGGGCGCCCCACGTCTCGAAGGCGTTGCGCAACAGAAGGAACTTGGCCTCGGTGTTGAGCGCGGTGCGCTGGAAGTCCGCGCCGATCCAGGTGTGCCCGATCGACAGGATCCGGTGCTTCGGGACCACCTGGTAGTAGGACGTGGTGCCGGCGACGCGGCCGGACGCCAGGTCGATCTGGGCCCACGCGCGGCGGTCCGGATCGGCGACGGCTTGCTTGACCATCGACTCGGCTTCGCCCAGGTCGGCGGGCTGGCGGACGCTCAGCCAGGCCCAGATGGCCGGGTCCGCGCCTGCTTCGAAGAGGCCCGCGACGTGGTCCGGGGTCAGAGGTTCGAGCCGGACATGGCGGCCGGACAGGACGGGGTGTTCGTTCCAGGTCACGGACCCACGCTACGACGGTAAGTGGCTGTTCCAGAGAGCCATTTCCTGATCATTTCACCAGGCCACTGGGGCGCCGCTTATGCTCGCGGCACGATCGGGAAAGTAGGGGCGCGCATGGCGGAGCGGGAAGAGCTCACCTGGGAACTGTTCGGTTCGGCCAGCCGGGAGCTGGCGCAGGAGGTGGCCTCGGACGGGTTCGCCCCCGACCTGATCCTCTCCATCGCGCGCGGCGGGCTGTTCGTCGCGGGCGCGCTCGGGTACGCGCTGGACGTGAAGAACCTGCACGTGATGAACGTCGAGTTCTACACCGGGGTGGACCAGCGGCTCGACCTTCCGGTGATGCTCCCGCCGGTGCCCAACGTGGTGGATCTCACACACAAGAAGGTGCTCGTGACCGACGATGTCGCGGACACCGGGGCAACGCTCAAGCTCGTCCGCGACTTCTGCGCCGACCATGTCGCCGACGTGCGCTGCGCGGTCGTCTACGAGAAGCCCACGTCTACGGTGAAGTGCGAGTACGTGTGGCGGCGGACCGACCGGTGGATCAACTTCCCGTGGTCGGTGCTGCCGCCGGTCGTGCAGCGCGCCGGGCAGGTGCTGGACGCATGAGCGACCCGCTGAAGCCCCTGCTCGAGCTTGCCGGGGTCGCCGCCGCGGCCAAGGCGGCGCAGGATGCGGTGTTCGCCGTGCACCGGTTGCCCGCGAACCTGCGCGGTGGCGCGGAAACGGCGGCCGAAGCGTCGGTACGGGCGGCGCGGGCGTCGGCCGGGATCGATGGGGCGAATCCCGAGTTGCCTGCTGATGGTTCGGTGACGGATCCGGTGCTCGCTGGGGCACTGCGGGTCGCGGAGAAGCTGGAGTCGTTGCTACCGACCTGGCGGCGGGCGCCGTTGCAGGCGTTGGCTCGGGTGCATTTGCTGGCCGCGTCGGATGTGGTGTCGGATCCGGATCAGCTCGGGCGGCCGCAGCGGGGTGGGGAGCGGTTGGAGTTGCTGGCGCAGCTCGTCACGGGTGCGACTTCGGTGCCGGGTCCGGTGCTCACCGCGGTGGTACACGGCGAGCTGCTTGCGTTGTCGCCCTTCGGTTCCGCGGACGGCGTGGTCGCTCGGGCGGCGGCGCGGCTGTCGATGATCGCGACGGGGCTGGACCCGAAGGCGTTGACCGTGCCGGAGGTCGCGTTCTTCCGCCGGGTGCCTCGGTATGTGGAGGCGGCCGCCGGGTTTGCGGGCGGGACCCCGGACGGTGTCCGCGAGTGGCTGCTGTTTTGTTGTGAGGCCTTCGAAACCGGCGCTCGTGAGGCCCGGAGCATCTCGTCTGCCGCGGGCTAAGTCCGTGAAGGGAACCATGAGGGAATCTGATTCCGTGAAGGTGGCCTTCACGGACCTTCAGTGCTTGCGGACGGCGTCGATCAGCAGGTCCAGCATTCGGGCGAGTTGGTCCTGACCTCCGGCCAGTGACGTCGCGGCGAACATGCCGACGACGCTTGCCACGATGTCGTCGGCGCGGACGTCGTCGCGGAGGGTGCCGTTTGCGACGCCCGCGTCCAACACGGTCTGTACGGCAACGCTCAATTCCTCGCGTGCCAGCGACACGGTGACCGTTTCGTTGGCGAAGACCGCACGCAGCGCGTCGGCCATTTCCTGTTTCGCTGTCACGTAATCGGCGAAGCGGTCCATCCACAGCCGCAGCGCGCGGATGGGTTCGTTCTTCGCGAGCAGCACGCCCGCGCTCGCGCACATCTGCTCCAGTTCCTCGCGATACAGCGCTTCCACCAGCGCCTCGCGGGTAGGGAAGTGCCGGTACAGCGTGCCGATGCCGACCCCCGCGTCCCGTGCGACCTGCTCCATCGTCACCGGCCCGGCTGCGAACGCCGCGCGACCGGCTTCCAGTAGCCGCCTGCGGTTGCGTTCGGCGTCGGCACGCGGGCGCCTCGATGGGTTCGACATGATGCGGAGGGTCCTCCGGTTCTGGTACGGTGAATCCGGAGGCGCCTCCGAATCCACTGTCACTCTGCCACAGCTGGAGTCATTCACTCATGACCGCACTCGGATCCACCGCGCGACTGGCCGGACGCGACGTCGCCCGCATCGGTTTCGGCGCCCTGCAGCTCGAACGCACTGACGTACCTCGAGAAACCCTGTACCCGGTCCTGCACGCCGCGCTCGACGGCGGCGTGAACCACCTCGATACCGCGCATTTCTACGGAGCGGCCAACGATGTCATCCGCGAAGCCCTTCACCCGTATCCGGACGACCTCGTGCTGGTCACCAAGGTCGGCGCGAACCGCCGGGACGGCGCGCTCGTCGCCGCGCAGCAGCCGGCCGAGCTGCGGGCCCAGGTCGAGGAGAACCTGGCCACGCTCGGCGTCGAACGGGTCGACGTGGTGAACCTCCGCCGCATCGACGCGCCGCCTGGCATCATCGCCGAGGGCGACCAGATCGTCGACCTCGACGACCAGCTCGCCGAGCTGATCTCCTTGCGGGAGCAGGGAAAGATCGGCGCCATCGGGTTGAGCAACGTGTCCGCGGACCAGCTGCGCCACGCCCTTCCCGCCGGAATCACCTGCGTGCAGAACAACTACAACCTGCTCGACCGCACCGCCGAGCCGGTGCTGGACCTGTGCCGTGAGCACGACCTCGCGTGGGTCCCGTTCTTCGCGCTGGGCGCGAGGTACCCCGGCTTCCCGCAGGTGACCGAGGACCCGGTCGTCCAGGAAATCGCGCAGGACCTCGGCGGTACCCCGGCGCAGGTCGGGCTCGCCTGGCAGCTGGCGAACTACGAGGGCACCTTGCTGATCCAGGGCACGACGTCGCTCGAACACCTTGCGGAGAACCTGGCCGTGGCCAAGATCGAACTGCCCGCCGCCGCGCTGGATCGGCTCAGTTCACGCTGATGTCCAGCGTGGCCAGGCGTTCGACGTCGGCGAGGATGTCGATCTCCACGATCAGCCCGTCCGACACCGTGAACGCCAGCACCGACACCGGTTTCCCGTCGCGCGTGGCGACGATCCCGGGGCCGCCGTTGACCACGGCGTAGTGCGAAACCAGGCCGACCGGACGGAACCGCGACGCATTGCCCGCGACTTCCGCGGCACCGCGCACGACCTTCGAATCGGGGCCGCCGGTGTCCACGCGCAGCAGGGCGTCCGGGTGCAGGAGTGCGACGAGACCGTCGAAATTCCCGCCACGCGCGGCGGTGAGCCAGGCGTCTGCGATCCGCCGTTGCTGGCTGCGGTTCGGCGGTCCGGCCGGGGTCGCGCCCTGCACCCGCCGCCGCGCGCGGCTGGCCAGCTGCCGTACCGACGCGCTGGTCCGGTCGAGCATTGACGCGATTTCGTCGAACGGCACGGCGAACATGTCGTGCAGGACGAAGGCGAGCCGCTCGGCCGGGTCGAGCGCTTCGAGCACGACCAGCAACGCGAGCCCCACCGAATCCGCGAGGACCTCCTGCTCGGCCGGGTCGACGCCGTCACCGGACTCGACCACCGGGTCGGGCACCCGCACGTCGAGGGGGTCCTCGCGGCGGGTCGCGCGGGAGCGGAGCATGTTGAGGCACTGCCGGGACACGACTGTGGTGAGCCAGCTGCCGATGTTGCGGACGTCGTCCCCGGACGAGCGCGTGACCCGCAGCCAGGTCTCCTGCACGGCGTCGTCGGCTTCGGCGAACGAGCCGAGCATCCGGTACGCCACCGCCCGCAACCTGGGGCGATGCTCTTCGAACTGCGCTGCCCAAAAGTTTTCGTCCTGCACTGTCACATCTTCTCCTTCCGCCGGGTCCTACCACCAGGACCCGCCGAAACCGGCGGACGTGACAGAGGGAGATCGATCATGCAGGCACGGATGAGCCACCCGGTTCAGGTACACCCGGACGCGATGAAGGCGCTGTACGCGCTGAGCACGGCGACGAAGGACAGCACCGTACCGGCGACCACGCACCACCTGATCCACCTGCGGGCGAGCCAGATCAACGGCTGCAGCGTGTGCGTCGACATGCACGCGCGGGAGATGAAGGAAGCCGGGGAGAAAGACGAGCGGATCTGGGCGGTCGGGGCCTGGCGCGAATCGCCGTACTTCACCGACGCCGAGCGGGCGGCCCTCGCGCTGACCGAGAGCGTGACCCGGCTGGCCGACCGTCCGGACCCGGTCCCGGACGACGTCTGGGACGCCGCCGCGGACATCTACGACGAGAAGGAACTGTCGTCGCTGCTGCTGTCCATCGCGGGAATCAACGTCTGGAACCGGCTGAACGCCGCGATCCGGCAGCCGGTCGGGACGTTCTGAGTGGTCCGGGGGTGATGCCGGGGCGGCGGAAGGGGATCGACCGCCGCCCCGGCACCGGCTTTCACTCGCGCAGGCCGATGGAATCGATCGGCCGGGCCCGCAGTGCGGTGCGGGTAGCGAGGCCCATCGCGAGCATCCCGAGCAGGATCGCACCGCCGATGATGCCGAAGTACACCGCAATCGGACCGGACGGCAGCGGCAACCCGGTGAGCCCGATGTTCAGCACTGCCAACGGAATCAGCGGGATCAGCGTGCCGACCACCACCGCGACGCCCACCGTCGCGAGTGCTTCCAGCCGCATCATCCGCACCACCTGGCGGCGCGTGCTGCCGATCAGCTGCAGCAACGCGAACTCCCGGTTGCGCTGCACGGTGCTCATCACCAGCGTGTTGGCCACCGAGATCGCGACGTACCCGAGGATCACGCCGATCGCGATCAGGTTCAGGTAGAACTGCGCCTGCTGTTCGGTGCGCTCCGGCGCGGAAGCCTTGGTCTGGCTCACCGCGGTACCCGGGTACTGTGCCGAAATCCCTTGCAACGCAGTGGCAACGGCGTTCGCGTCGGCGCCGGGGGCGAGCTTGACCAGTACCGAACCGTCGAGCTGGCTGGTGGTGTGCTGGCGGGCCAGATCGGCGGGCAGGACGAAGCTGCCGAACGCCATGTCACGCGTGTACGTGGCGACCACGCGCAGCTTCGCCGGGCTACCGTCACCGAGGATCAGGTCGATCTCGTCGCCGACCTTCTTGCCCATCGAGTCGGCTTGTGCCCGGCTCAGTGCCACGGTGTTCCCGGTCAGGTCGGCGATCCGGCCGGTGTCCACGCCGAGGTCGAGATTCCCCTGCAGCTGGTCGCCGTTGACGCCCTGGGCGCCCGACTTCGTCACTTCCTGGTCTTCGAGAACGGTCTGGAAGGTGAGCACCGACGTGGTGACCACCGAGGTCGCCGACGCCACGCCGGGCGTGTGCCGGACCGCTTCGGCCACCTCCGGCGAGAGGCCGCCGGTGGAACTCTTGAGGACGTAGTCGGCGGTCGTCGCGCCCGCGGCCTGGTCGTTCGCCGCCGCGGTGCTGGAGGTTTGGCTGTAGTAGAAGGAAATCGCGAACGCAACGGCCAGCATCAGCGGGGTCACCGCGGCGGCGAGCCGGCGGGAGTTGGCCCGGCTGTTGGCCGCGGCGAGGTACCCGCTCGACCGTGAAACCCGCGACAGCACCGGCGCGACCAGCTTCGTCATGAACGTGACCACCTGCGGGCCGACCACGGCGAGACCGATGACCACCACGAGCGTCGCCGACGTGGCCGCCGCGGTCGCGATTTCTCCGCGCAACCCCAACGGAACCAGCGCCGCGCCGAGCCCGATCAGCACCAGCGACCAGCCGGTGACCAGACGGCTCATGCCCAGCTTCGGCTTCTCCACCGCGGCTTCGCTCAGCGCCTCGACCGGGTTGATCGACGCCGGGCGCCGCGAAGCCGACCACGCGGCCAGCCACGCCGTGGCGAGCCCGAGCACCAGCGCGGCGGCCAGCGGGATCGGGCCGATGACGAGCGAGAAGTCCGAAGGCACCACGCCGATTCCGGCGAACGCACTGCGCAGGCCGAGCGCGACCGGAATGCCGAGCAGTGCACCGAGCACCCCGGCTGCCCCGGCGACGATCGTGGTTTCCAGGCCGATCAGCCGGCGGACCTGCTTCGGCGTGGCCGCAATTGCCCGCAGCAGCGCGAATTCCCGGCGGCGCTGGTTGATCAGGAGGGTGAGCGTGCTGGCGACCACGAAGACCGCGACGAGCAGGACGTAACCGCCGAAGGAACCGGCGACCGCGAGCAGGATCGTGCGGGTCTGGCTGACGTCGGCGAATTCGACGGTGCTGCGCTCGACGCCGGTGGTCACCTCGGCCTGCTGCTGGCCGACCGCTGTACGGACCTGCTCGGCCAGCGTGTCCGCCGAAACTCCGGGCGCGGCGAGTACGCCGATCGCGTGCACCTGGCCCGGACGGCCGGACAGTTCCGCGGCCTTTTCCGCACTGAAGAACAGCGCCGACTGCCGCGAAAGGCTGTCCCCATCGCTCGGCGCGGCGATGCCGGAAACCGTGAACCCGATGGGCTTGCCGTGCGTTTCGACCTGGATCTGCCTGCCGACGTCGACCCCGGCGCGCTTGGCGAGACCGGCGTCGAGCACGACCTCGTCCGGCCCGGCGGGCGCCTTGCCCGAGCGGAGGGTGAACGGCGCGAGCGCGGCGGCGTCCCAGTTGTGGCCGAGCGACGGCACGTCGGCGAGCAGCTGGCCGTCGCGGCCGACGACGTAAGCGGGGAAGTTCTGCTCGCCGACCGCGGCGCGCACGCCGGGCAGCCCGGCGAGCTTGCCCACGAGGTCGGCGGGGAGGGTCGCCTGCTCGGAGAGCTTCTCGAAGGTGAGCGCGTCACCGCTGGGCGGCTTGATCGTCTGGACGCCGCCGACCACGACGGCCGCGTCCGCGTAACGCTGGGTCGGAACCCCGGCGCGGAGGCCGGAGTCCATGAGGATCCCGCAGCCCGCGACGAGCGCGGTGCCGAAGAGGATGGCGATGAACGCGCCGATGAACCCACCGAGCCGCGTCCTGATGGTCTGCCAGGCCAGCGACAGCATCGTCACCACTCCCCGAGGTGGGTCATGCGCTCCGCCACCTGGTCGGGGGTGGGCCGCATGAGGGTGCCGGCGAGCTTGCCGTCGGCGAGGAAGATGACGCCGTGCGCGGCCGAGGCGGCCACCGGATCGTGCGTGACCATGAGGACCGTCTGGCCCATCTGCTCGACGATCGCGCGCAGAAGGTCGAGGACCTGGCGTCCGGTGCGGGTGTCGAGCGCGCCGGTCGGCTCGTCGGCGAGCACCACCTCGGGACGGGTGACGAGCGCCCGCGCGATCGCAACCCGCTGCTGCTGCCCGCCGGACAGCTCCGACGGACGGTGCGTGAGCCGGTCGCCGATCCCGACGCGCTGCACGATCTCCGCGAGCCACGCCGGGTCGGCCTTCCGCCCGGCGAGCCGCAGCGGCAGGGTGATGTTCTCCTGCACGGTGAGCGCGGGCAGCAGGTTGTAGGCCTGGAAGACGAAGCCGATCCGGTCGCGCCGCAGCTGGGTCAGCGCGGCTTCCTTGAGCCCGCCGATCTCGGTCCCGCCGAGCACGACCCGCCCCGCCGTCGGCTGGTCGAGCCCGGCCGCGCAGTGCAGGAACGTGCTCTTGCCGGACCCGGACGGCCCCATGACCGCGGTGAAGGTCCCCTTCGGGATTCCGATGGAGACGCCGTCCAGCGCGACGACTGCCCCGTCGCCGGACCCGTACACTTTCCGCACCTCGTCCAGCTGAAGCGCGTACGCGCCTGACCTCGTCACGACTGTCCCCTTAAGACTGAAAGATTCTGTCGTGAGCAAAGATATGGCGAGGGGGCACCGGCTTCGATCCGGGCAGCGGGCCAATCCGGGGTAGCGCCTGCTGTACCTGCTACGAGTCGGCCAGCCGCGCGGACCACTTCTCCTCGATCCGGCCGAACCGCCACACCGCGAGCGCCACCACCCAGGTCACCACGAAGAGGCCGACGATCGCGAAGCCGACGTAATCGAGGTCCACGGCGGCAATGGCCGCGAGGGGACCGGAGGTGATGTCGAGTTTTTCGGCGAGCAGGCCGATCAGTTCGATGGTCCCGATGCCGAGCGCGACAGCCACGGAAAGCGCGGTGACCGTGAGGTTGTAGTAGATCTTGCGGATCGGGCGGGAGAAGGCCCAGCCGTAGGCGTAGTTCATGAGGACACCGTCGGCCGCGTCGAAGAGGCTCATTCCGGCGGCGAACAGGATGGGCAGCACCAGGATCGCGTACCACGGCAGGGCGAATGCGGCCGCGCCCGCGGCGAGCACGAGCAGCCCGATCTCCGTGGCGGTGTCGAAGCCGAGTCCGAAAAGGACTCCCACCGGGTAGATGTGCCACGGCTTCCGCACGGCTTTCGTGGCGCCGCGCAGGAGGCGGTTCATCAGGCCGCGGTTGTCGAGGTGGCGTTCCAGCTCGGCCTCGTCGAGTTCGCCGCGGCGCATCCGGGCGAAGACGCGGACGATCCCGACGAGAACGACGATGTTCATGATGGCGATGAGGTAGAGGAAAACTCCGGATACCGAGGTGCCGATGATGCCGGTTGCTTCGTGGAGTGCTGATCCGTCGTCCTCGAGTTGTCCGGCGACGGCGCGGACGCCCAGGGAGAGGAGGAGGCAGAGGGCGAAGACGATCGTCGAATGTCCCAGGGAGAACCAGAATCCGACGGAAAGCGGGCGTTGTCCGTCGGCCATGAGTTTGCGGGTGGTGTTGTCGATGGCGGCGATGTGATCGGCGTCGAATGCGTGCCGCATGCCCAGGGTGAAGGCGGTTACGCCCAGGCCGATGCCGAAGCCTCCTGCTGCGCCTAGTTCGTAGTGTTTTGGTGCTACGACCAGGATTAGCAGGCCCCAGCCGATGATGTTGAGGAGGAGGATTGCAGCGGCCATGCCTCCGATTGACCATCGGTCGGATCGGGTTAGGCGCCGGGCTGCGTTGGTCATATCTGAAAGGCTAAGCAGGTGAGCAGGTTTTGTGCAATGGGTTCCGGATGGTGGGGGGGCGGGAACTGTTGCGTGGGGCACCCCGAAGCCCGATCGTGACGACGTGCGGAAGGGCTTGTCAAGGCGGGAAAGATGCCTTGACAAGCCCTTCCGCACGTGTGGGGGCTTCGGATCGGGGTGCAGGGCGGGGGCTGGGTGCCTGGGTTCGGTGAGTCTGGCCGCGCGGCAAAGCTCGGTGCGGTTGGTTGGGTGGGTGGTCTGTGAAGGGAACCATGAGGGAATCTGATTCCGTGATGGTTCCCTTCACGGACGTGGGGGACGGGGAAGTGTGTCAGCCTGCGCGTAGGTGTAGCGAGTCCAGTGCTTGCCGTACGTGGCCGCCTGCGGAGGCCAGTGCTTCTGCGGCGTGGGTGACGTCGCTGCCGGACAGCAGGTGTACCAGTGCCACCTTGAGGTCGCCGCCGGCTTCGGTGAGGGCGTCCGAGCAGTCGGCCATCGTCATGCCGGTGGCTTCCTGCAGGATGCGGATCGTGCGGCCGCGCAGTTTTGCGTTCGTGGCTCGCATGCTCACCATCAGGTTCGAATATGTCTTGCCCAGCTTGATCATCGTCGCGGTGGAGAACGCGGTGAGGATCAGTTTTTGTGCTGTGCCCGCCTTCATGCGGGTGGAACCTGCGATGACTTCGGGGCCGGTGGCCACGGCGATGAGTACGTCCACCCCAGCCGGTTTTGCGGCGCGTGGGTTGGCCGAAACGAGCCCGGTGTGTGCCCCGGCTCGGCTGGCTGCGGTGAGTGCGCCCAGGACGAACGGCGTGCGTCCCGATGCGGCCAGGCCGAGTACGAAATCGCCCGGCCGTACTGTGCCGGCGAGTTCGGCTGCGCCGGCGTCCTCGTCGTCCTCGGCGTTCTCGACTGCTTGCCGCAGTGCCTTTTCGCCGCCCGCGTGGTGGGCGACGAACCAGTCGGCGGGCACGTTGAACGTCGGCACGAGCTCTGCCGCGTCCAAGGTGGCCAGCCGGCCGGAGGTTCCCGCACCGACGTAGTGCACGCGCCCGCCCCCGCGCAGTGCCTCCACGGCGTAGTCCACGGCACGCGCCAACTGCGGCAGCACCGCGGCCACCGCGTCCGGCACCCGGCGATCCTCGGCGTTGATCGCGCCGAGGATCCCCATCGTGGACATGAGGTCGATGTCGACCGTGCGCGGGTTGCGCTGTTCGGTCGGCGAATCGACGTGCACCGTCTGGCAGGGGACGGTCATCAGGTTCCTCGCTTCTCGGTTCACTTGCCGGTTTCCCGCGGGCGGCGGCGACCGTCGGGCCTCACCCCGAGCCGGTGCGAGCCGACCGCGTCCCTCGTCGCGTCCAGCGCGTTGACCGACGCCTCCATGTGCCGCTGCGCGACGCCGATGAAGAGGCAGTCGATCACGGTCAGCTGGGCGATCCGGCTCGCGGTCGCCCCGGACCGGAAGGTCGTTTCGCGCGCGGCCGTGGTGAGCACGTGGTCGGCTACCTCGGTGATCGGCGAGCGCGGGAAGTTGGTGACCGCCACGGTCGCCGCGCCGTGCTCGCGGGCGACCCGCAGCGCTTCGACGGTGTCCGTGGTCGCGCCGGTGTGCGAGACGCCGATTGCGACGTCGCCCGGCTTCAGCACCGCGGCCGACGTGAGCATGATGTGCGTGTCCGACCAGGCGAAGCTGATCCGCCCGATCCGGTGCAGCTTCTGCTGCAGGTCCGCGGCGACGAAAGCGCTTGCGCCCACGCCGTACACGTCGACCCGGCCCGCCTCGGCGACGAGGTCGATCACGCTCTGCAACGACGCGACGTCGAGCTGGTCGGCGGTCTCCTCGACGGCGCGCGCGTCGGCGAAGCTGACCTTGCCGATCACTTCGGCGAGGCCGTCGCCCGGGCCGATCTCGCCGCCGAGGTTGCGCGAAGTGCGTGCCTCGGTACGCGCGGTGTCCGCGGCCAGTGCGATGCGCAGCTGCGGATAGCCGCCGACGCCGACCGCCTTGCAGAAGCGTGTAACGGTGGTCTCGGAGGTGTTCGCGGCGAGCGCGACCTCGGTGATGCTGCGCCGCGCGACGGCGGCGGGATCTTCCAGAACGACCTTCGCGACGCGCTGCTCGGCGCGGGCGAGCCCGGGCAGCAGCGAGCGGATGCGGACCAACGGGCTGGCGTCCGCATCGCGCACCGTCGCCTGAGCTGGGACGTGCTCGGACGGTGCGCTGGTGACTACGGATTCTGTATCATCCGCCGTCGGAAAGTTACTAACCGTTGGCATTTGAGACAAGGCTACCCACATCCTTCGGCAGGATCACAACCCGTCCGTGTCTGCGGACTTCGGTTTGCGATTAATCGTTGTCAAGAAAGTCGCCAACCGGGTCGTCCTTGTTAACGAGCTCAAGCTAACGCTTTGGCAACTAAGTGTGGTGAGCGAAGGAGTGATGTTCCGCTGAGTGGGCTAACGCGGTGGCAAAGCGCGACCAGCTGGTCACCGTGTGCTCAGGCGCCATCCGGATGGAACGAGCGCGGACGGGTTCTGCTCACCATCGAGAACGGTCTGGCCGCGTTCGGTGACTTTCACACCGTCGAGGGAAATTCCGCGTCCGGTGTAACTGGCGTCGGTGCTGTAACGCCAGCGGAGCGCGGTGGCGACCGGCGCGGGTACCTCCGCGGACACCTGCCACCAGGAACGGTGCCCGTGCCCGGAGAGCGACGGCACCTCCCCGGCGGGTGCACCCCGGCCACGCGCCACGAGCGAAACCGGTTGCCAATTCACGCCGTCGGTGCTGGATTCCAGCCGGAGCGGGTCGCCCGGTCCCGCGGTGTCCACGAAAGCGTGGAAGGAAACGCGTAACGGCCCACTGGACGGCAGCAATCGGGTACTCAGCGTAGCCGTGCCATCGTTGTCGAGACTGGCGTACCACGCGTCCGGCCCCTTGACCGGACGGACCGCCATCGCCTTCGCGAGTGACGTCGCCCAGACCTGGCGGGCCGGGTTGATGGAACCCCAGGTGCGCGTGGGGTGCACGCGGTTGGTGAGCAGTAACGCGAACGAGCGCGACTCGGGGTCGATCACGAGCGTCGTCCCGGTGAAGCCGGTGTGCCCCGCGCTGACCGGCGAGGACAGCGCGCCCATGTACCAGGGCTGGTCGAGTTCGAAGCCGAGCCCGTGCTCGTCGCCGGGGAAGCGCTGGTTGTAGTTGGTCAGCATCTTCTCGACGGTGCCCGGCTGCAGGATGCGATGCCCGCGGTAGCTGCCGCCGTTGAGGATCGCCTGGCAGAGCACGGCCAGGTCGCCGGCCGTCGAGAACACCCCCGCGTGCCCGGCGACGCCGCCGAGAGCCCAGGCGTTTTCGTCGTGCACCTGTCCGCGCACGAGCCCGCGTGGCGGCGTTGTCTCGTACTCGGTCGCGGCGATCCGGTCGAGCTTCGCGGCAGGCGGGTTGTATCCGGTGTCGGTCATGCCGAGCGGCGCGGTGATCCGGTCGTGCACCACCTGGTCCAGCGGCTTGCCGGACAGCTTCTCGATGAGCAGGCCGAGGGTGAGCAGGTTGAGGTCGGAGTAGAGATACGTGCTGCCCGGCGGGTTCTTGAGCGGGCTGTCGAGGATGGCTTTGCGGCGCGCCGGGATATCCGGGTAGCCCGCCCACAGCGACGGCGACGGGTCGGCGTCGAAGCCGGACGTGTGTGTGAGCAGCTGCTCCACGGTGACGTCCTGCTTGCCGTTTGCCGCGAACTCGGGCAGGTAGCTCGTTACCGGCGCGTTGACGTCCAGCTTGCCCTGCTCGGTCAGCTGCAGCGCGGCGATCGAGGTGAAGAGCTTGGAGATCGACGCCAGGTCGAAGATGGTGTCGTTACGCATCGGCACTTGTTGCTGCGGCGGCAGTTCAGTGCCCTTCGCGTCCGCGTACCGGAGTGCGCCGCCGACGGCGTAACGGTCCACGATCACGCCCTCATGAGCGAGGAGGCCGACGGCACCGGAGAAGTGCGGATGCCCGCTGACGTCCGGTTGTGTCCAGCTCTTGAGGAACTGCTCGGCGTCGCGGATCGGCTGCGGGTCGAGGCCGACGTCGCCTGGGCTGCCGTCACGCAACGTGGTGCTCGCCGGGGCGAATCCGTGCTGCGGCCGGTCGAACCGGCCGGTGTCGTGGCTGCTGGTCGTGGCTGCTCCCGCGGTCGAGGTGGCCGCGAGCAGAACGGCCAGCGTCGCGACGAGCACTTTCCTAGCACGCATGACCGCTCTCCTCAGCGATAGATCAGGTGTGAACGGCGTCTGCGCGCGAAGTCGGCGAGTTCTGCCCGCCAGGCGCCGGTGATCTCGTCGACCCCGGCACCGGCGTCGACCATGGTGCGCAGCCGTGCGGACCCGGACAGCTTGTCAATCATGTGGTCCGGCCGCCAGCCGAACTTGTCAGGCGCGATCCGTTTGGCGGTGGTGATCATCGCGACGGCCGTGGTGATCGCGTCGAACGCGCGCGGGTCGGTGACGCTGACCTGTACGCCGCCGCAGGGCTCGTTCGCGAATTTGCCGAACGTGGGGACGAAGTAGGTCTCGCGGAACGCTGCGCCCGGCAGGTGGAGCTTCTCGAGTTCTTCGCGCCAGTGCCAGTCGAGACCGGGCGCGCCGATGATCTCGAACGGCCGTGTCGTACCGCGTCCTTCGGAGAACACAGTGCCTTCGAACAGGCCCGTGCCGGGGTACACGAGCGCGGTGTCCGGAGTGGGCATGTTCGGACTGGGCATCACCCAGCGAAGACCGGTGTCGGCGAAAAAGGTTTCGCGCTGCCAGCCGCGTACCTGGACTACTTCGAGCTGTAGAGGTGGCAGGTACTCCGAAGCGAAGAAGCGCGCTAGCTCGCCGACAGTCATCCCGTGTTGCTGCGCGATCGGCTTCAGTCCTACGCCGGACGCGAACTTAGGGTCGAGCACTGGGCCCGACAGTCTCCCGCTGATGGGGTTGGGGCGGTCCAGCACCACGAAGGACGCGTTGACCTTCGCTGCGGCGGCCATCGCTGTGTACAGGGACCAGATGTACGTGTAGAAGCGCGCGCCTACGTCAGCGATGTCAAAGACAACGGTGTCAAGCGCGGCTTTTTTGAAGAGCGAAGCGAGCTTCGCGGCGTCGGCGCCGTACGCGTCGTACACGGGTACGCCGGTCCGCGGGTCGGCGTAGTCGCCTTCGGAACCACCGGCTTGCGCGCTGCCGCGAAAGCCGTGCTCCGGACCGAAAGCTGCGACAGGGCGTACGCCAGCAGCGACCATCGAGTCGACAACGTGGTCACCGTTGGCGAGTACGCCTGTCGGGTTGGACAGCACACCCAGCTTGCGTCCGGCCAGCGGACGCCAGCCTTGCGCGGCGAGTTGTTCGGCGCCGGTGAGTACTTGCCGTGGCTGGGCTTGGGCCGGAGTTGCGCTGCTGGTGAGGACCGGAACCGCGAGCGCAGGGACGGCCAGGAAGTTCCGGCGGTTGAGCGTCACCAGGTCAGCCCGTGTCCGAAGGGGTATTTGACGGTGTGCACGTCGACGCCGTCGGGCACGTCGACGGGCAGCTTCCCGGTCGGTTTCGTCTCGCCGAGCACGACCTTGGCCAGCGCCTCGAGCGACGGCGTGATGTAGCCATAGGTGGCAAGCCAGGTGGGCACGGGATTGGCGTACCCAGCGTCGTACGGGATCTGCGCGGCGACCGCGACCACGGGCTTGCCGGTATCCATCAACGCCTGCAAAAGCTTGTTCTGCAAGGGAAAACCGCCGAGATTGTTGGTGAGCACCACGACGAGGTCGGTCTTCTTCGCGGCGTCGGCGGCCTGGGCGATCTGCGCGTCGGTCGGCGTTTGCCCAGTGGTCAGTGCGGTCGCCTTGGTGCCATGCGCACTCAGCCGGTCGGCAAGCGTTTGCGTGGCGGTCTCGCCCCAGCCAGTGACCAACGCGGTCGACGGCTTCTGCTTGAGCGGCATCACCCCGTTGGCGATCGCGGTGATCGACCGGTCGGCGATCCCCTGCGCCGTGGCCAGGTGTTCCGGCGTGCCGACCGTGCGCGAGACGAGCGCCGGATTGGTGAACGGCGACTGCATGATGCCGCGCTTGAGCTTCAGTTTCAGCACTCGCTTGACGCTCTGGTCGATCCGCTCCATCGGCAGGTCACCGGACTTCACCGCGGCGAGCACTGCCTTGATCGCGACGTCCAGGTGCATCGGCATGAGCAGCTGGTCGACGCCGGCTTTCAGGGCGAGGACCGGGATCTCGGCGTCGCTGTGCAGCTCACGGACGCCCTGCATCTGCAGCGAATCGGTGATCACCACGCCGTCGTACCCGAGCTCGCCGCGCAGTTTGCCGGTGATGATCGGCTTCGACAGCGTCGCCGGTTCGCCCGACGGGTCGAGGCTCGGGAACTGGATGTGCGCGCTCATGATCGAGTCGATGCCCGCGGCGATCGCGGCCTTGAACGGGGGCACGTCGATCGCGCGCCACTGCGCCTCGGTGCGGTCGATGCGGGGTAACCCGGTGTGGCTGTCGGTGGCGGCGTCGCCGTGGCCGGGGAAGTGCTTGGCGGTCGCGGCGACGGTCTGGCTGACCGGGCCGGACTCCTGGTAACCCTTGACCTCGGCGGTCACGAAGCTGCTCGCGAGGTCGGGCCGTCCGGAGAACGAGCGCACGCCGATGACGGGGTTGGCCGGATTGGAGTTGACGTCCGCGTCGGGCGCGTAGTCCTGGTTGATGCCGACGGCGCGCAGCTCGTGGCCGAGAACGGTGGCGGCGTCGGTGGCGCTGCCCTGGTCGCGTCCGGCGGCGATGGCCATCGAGTTGGGGAACTCGGTGGCCGGTGCGCCCATCCGCGTGACGGTGCCGCCCTCCTGGTCGGTGCCGATCTGCAGCGGGACGTGCGCCCCGCTGGAGAGCGCGGCGCGCTGGAGGCCGTTGGAGAGCTTGGCGACCTGGACCGGGGTGTCGAAGTTGTCGCGGCTGCTGTTGTTGAAGTAGATGACCCCGCCGAGGTGGTACTTCCGCACGACCTCGGCCGCGGTGTCGACGCCGAAGTCCGCGCGGTTCTTGGGGTTGACCTCGTCGGCGGACTTGCCGTTGACCCAGGTGACGAACAGCTGTCCGACCTTCTGCTCGAGGGTCATCCCGCGCAGGGCCTGCGTGGCGGCCGCGTCGAGCTGCGCTGCTTCCGACGGTTGCGCGTTCGGTGCCGGCTGTGCGTTCGCCTCTGACGTGGCCCCGAGCCCCCCGACGGCGAGCACCCCCGTGAGGGACAGTGCGAACACCTTCATCCTCCGCCTGCGCGTCACGATCTTCCTCCCAGTGTCGAGTGCTGCCCGTGAAGTGTCCACCGGGCGGCACCGGTATCGGGAAGCTACTCACCACGACGCTGGGTTGTCCATCGGCCGAGCGTTGGAACGGCAGGGTTCACCTGGGAGGATGTGCGGCAGCTTGTCCGGCTGTCCGGCGCTGCGCATAACACTGGCGGCGCCCGTCAGCCAAGGGCCGACGGGCGCCGCCTGCTAGCGCGAACATCTCGGGCGACCAAGCGTGCAACTCTGGTCGTACCTTCATGGACTCGGCGTCCGGCGTCCCGGTACGCAGTCCCTAGACGACGAGCCTCCCGCGGCGTGCTGCGCGTGGGTACCCGGAGTCCGCGCACGGAGGTTGCCCGGGGTGGTAGAGGCTTCTCTTCTACCTCTGCCCTGGCCGGCTCAACGTCCGCACCTACTTTCTACGCCGTGAGCCCGGTCACTTCAAGTGCGCGGACGGGTGCACCGTTACAGAGGCTCGATCCGGTGACAGCACCACCCATCGCGACGGACAATCCGTGGTTGCGCTGCGGAAATCGGAGGTCCGGTACCGCCGTGTGGGTGCTCAGGAGTCCGAGCTTCGGGACCGTCGGCGACGGCTCAGGCTGTACCACGTCGCGCCGGCCGCCACCGCGCCGACGCCGAGCGCCACCACGCCCGCCGAGCGCGCCGGAATCCGGGTGCGGAGTGACATCGGCCGTTCGAACGTCAGAATCGGCCAGTCGTGCTCGCCCGCGGTCCGGCGCAGGAGCTTGTCCGGGTTCACCGCATGCGGGTGGCCGACCGTCTCGAGCAACGGGATGTCGGTGCTGGAGTCGGTGTAGGCGAAGCACGCGGCGAGGTCGTAACCGTACGTGGCGGCTTGCTGTTTCGCGGCGACCGCCTTGTTCTCGCCGTAGCAGTAGAAATCCACCTCGCCGGAGTACCGGCCGTCGACGATCTCCATCCGCGTGGCGACGCACCGGGTCGCGCCGAGCATCTCCGCGACGGGAGCGGCGACCTCCTCGCCGGTCGCGGAGAGGATCACGACGTCGTGGCCGTCGGCAAGGTGCTGCGCGATGAGGTCGGTCGCCTCGGCGTACACGAGCGGGTCGACGACGTCGTGCAAGGTTTCGCGCACGATCGCGGAAACCTGCGCGACGTCCCAGCCCGCGCAGAGCGCGGACACCTCGGCGCGCATCCGCTCGGTCTTGTCCGCGTCCGCGCCGGCGAGGGAGAAAACCAGTTGCGCGTAAGCACTTCTCAGCGCCGCGCGACGGTTGATCAACCCTTCACGCAACAACGGCTTGCTGAACGCGAGAGCACTGGACGACGCGATGATCGTCTTGTCGAGATCGAAGAAGGCGGCAACGCGCCGGGTTGCTTCGCTGCGGGATTCGGCCACGTGATCAGGATAGGCGCTCGTTGGGGACACACGTAATGCGGTGGCGGCCGGAAAATCCATGACATCTGCGTACTTAGGGCTCCGGGTGCCGTTATCGAATCGTATGTGTCACACAGAGAGCCAACTAGTACCGACCGGAGTTACAGTGTGCAGACCCGGTCCTGAACCGGGCTGGTTCAGTCCGACCCCCCGGGGCTGAACCCCTGGCGGCCCTCGTCCCTCCCCCCTGGCGAGGGCCGCCTTCTATTCTCCTCTTTCCTGGTGGCGTGAACGAATTTCGGGTCCGGCCCGAGAATTGTTGCGTGGCTTGAGTTTCCGGCTCTGACCTGGATCTTCGTTCGCTCCGCGGGTGGCGTCCGGACAAGATCGAAAACTGTCCCGGTGCTTTCTCCTGCCGGGTCGACGCAAAACGGACCGGGGGTGGCAGATTTCCTTTTCTTCGACGGATTCTCCGGATTTTCTCCGTAGCAATCGTTTTCCCGGCCGAAACTGCGTGGCGATGCATTGTCCTGCAGTTGACACAAGCCTCGGCGGCTCTTGATCGATTTCGCCGACGAGTTGTCCACAACCCCCCGGTTGTCCACAGGAAGGCGAATCGGGCATTGCCGGACGGGCCGGGGAGGGGCGACGGTGGAAGTCCGAGACCCAGGGGAGGGGCACATGGCCACCGCACAACCACTAGTCGTCGCAACCGACGGCGCGATGTTCGAAGAGATCCGCCGCGTCGCCGCCGTCGTCGGCTGCACCTTCGACCACGCAGCAGACCTAGCCGCAGCCCGAGGCCGCTGGACGCGCGCCCCGCTGGTCGTGATCGACGAGGACGCAGCCTCCGACAGCCCTTCTTTGCCAAGACGAGACAGCGTAGTGCTGGTATGCAAGGGCGCAGCCGGCTTGGAGACCTGGCAACGCGCAGCCGCCGTAGGCGCCCGCCGAGTCCTCAGCCTGCCCGACGACGAGTCCGACCTCACCGTCGCATTCGCCGACGTAGCCGACGCACCCGCCGAATCCCCAGGCCCAGTAGTGGCTTTCGTCGGCGGCCGCGGTGGCGCCGGTGCCTCCGTACTGGCCGCCGCAGTCGCCGTCGAAGCCGACCGATCGGGTCCGGCCCTGCTGGTGGACTGCGATCCACTAGGCGGCGGCCTGGACCTTCCACTGGGCTTGGAAGAGACAAAAGGCTTACGGTGGCCCGAAGTCCGCTTATCTGGCCGGGTGTCCGTCCCGTCGCTGATCGCGTCCCTGCCCACTCGCGGCACGCTCCCGGTGCTGTCGTGCGGCCGCTCCGGCACTGGACCAACCGCACGCGCCCTGACCGCCGTAGTAGCCGCCGGCCGCCGCGCAGGCCGCACCGTGGTGTGCGACCTACCGCGCCACCCCGCCGAGGGCGCCTTGGCCGTCACCGCAGCCGCGGATTTGGTGGTCTTGGTGGTACCTGTCGAATTTCGCGCCTGCATGGCCGCGAAACAACTCCTGCACCACCTACGCCCCCACACGGACCGCTTCGCGGTAGTCGCAAGTGGACACTCCGTGGACGGCGCCACCCCCGCCCGCACGGCGGCCCTGCTGGGCCCACCGCTGATCGCCACGCTGCCGCCGGAACGCCGGGTAGCAGCGACCTTGGAGTCGGGGGAGTTCGACCTGCCACCTAAGGGGGCGTTGGCCACGGCTGCTCGCGCAGTGCTGGCTGCGTTGCGTGCCCCTTCCGTCGCGCAAGCCGCCTGAGGTTCGGGCCTTCGCTCCTGCGGAGGCACACCCTTGCCGAGGTTGGGTTCGGTGGTGATGGCCGGTTCGTGATCCGGAGATGGCTGCCACGACCGATTCCGGCAGCCATTACCACCTGCGGAAACCGAACCCGGTCATCGCAGCCGACTCCTCAGAACCGTCGACGCTCCCGACCGGTCGCACAGGCAGGTCGCTGAAGTTCGACCCGCGGTGCCGGTCGTGGTCACGGCCCTCGCTAACCCGTCGCCAGTCCTCAGCCCGATTCCGCGGTGCCGATCGTGGTCACCGCCCTCGCCAACCCACCCCAACCCCCCAAGGAGCCGACCATGTCCCCCTCCCACGCTCCCCACGAGCCATTCCCCACCACCGAACTCCACCCCATGCCCACCGAATCCGATCCGGAAAGCCCATCATGACTGCAGATTTCGTCGAGCGGGTCCGCCACCGCCTAGCGGGTGAGTCCCGTGGCACGGACCCGATCGCCGTCGTCGAGGCCGTTCGAGAGGAAGCCGGCGGTGCCCTCAGCCACGATGCAGTACTGGCCGCCGTCCGGCAGGCCCGCGACGAATTCCTCGGCGCCGGACCTCTGGCACCCTTGCTGGACAACGAATCCGTCACCGACGTCCTCGTCACCGCACCGGATCAGGTCTGGACCGACGGTCCCGAAGGACTTTCCCGCACCCCAGTCCGTTTCGCCGACGAGGACGCAGTCCGCCGCCTGGCGCAGCGACTGGCCCTCGCCGCGGGCCGCCGGCTCGACGACGCCCAGCCCTACGTCGACGGCTGGCTCCCCGCCCAGCAAGGCCGAGTCCGCGTCCACGCCGTCCTGCCACCCATCGCGGCCAACGGGACCTGCCTGTCGCTACGCGTCCTCCGCCCGGCCACCCACGACCTAGCCACCCTCCGCGACCGCGGCGCATTCGACGACGCCGGCGCAGAAATCCTCCGCACGGTCATCAGCCACCGCCTGGCTTTTCTCGTCACGGGCGGCACCGGCGCAGGCAAAACCACGCTACTGAGCGCCCTGCTGGGCACAGTGCCGCCAGCCGAGCGAATCGTCTGCGTCGAAGACGCCGGCGAACTACGCCCGTCCCACCCGCAATTCGTCAGCCTGGTAGCCCGCCCGGCAAACGTCGAAGGCGCAGGAGCCGTCGAACTCCCGGAGCTGGTCCGGGAAGCCCTGCGAATGCGCCCGGACCGCCTGATCGTAGGCGAGGTCCGCGGCGCGGAAGTGTGCTCGCTGCTGAACGCCTTGAACACCGGCCACGAAGGCGGAGCCTGCACGCTCCACGCCAACTCCCCGTCGGAAGTCCCCGCCCGCATGGAAGCGCTGGCCGCACTGGGCGGCCTCCCCCGCGACGCCCTGCACAGCCAGCTCTCCGCAGCAGTCCGCGTAATCCTCCACATGCGCCGAACCCCCACCGGCCGCCACCTCGCGGAAGTGGCAGTACTCCAGCGATACCACGGAGAAGTCCGAACCCACCCAGTCTGGCGAGACGGCCACTGGACCACCCGAAGATCCCTCTTCACGGACCTCACCCGCGACGGAGCCCCCAAGTGACCACCACCCTCCGTCCAGCCACCCGTTCCGTGCCCGCGACCCTGCTGCCGTTGGCCCGTTTCGTGACTGCCGCCGTCCTCTCGCCTGCCGGTGCCGTGCCCGCCACCCCGCATCCGCACGCCCGTTCCATGACCACGACCCTGCCGCCCCTCGCCCGTGCCATAACCACCCCTCACCACCCGCTCACCCACACCGACCACCCCCACCGTGAGGTCCCCGCATGATCTCCCCCTGGTCGTTCCTCTTCCTGGGAACCGGAATCCTCTGCTGGCCCACCCTCCCCAGCCGCCTCCAACCCGCGCGCCTTGTCCTGCGCCTGCCCGTCCCGCCGCGCCAACTCCTCTGGCTGGCACCGGCCGTCGTCGCGCTGCTCGTCGGCGGGATCGGCGCCTCCGTTGCCACCGCCCTTCTCACCCTCGCCATCCGCCAGGAATGGCGCAGCAGAAAGGAAACCACCGAAGCCCTGGCCCGCGCCGAGCAGACGTCGGCCGTTCTCCGCACGATGGTCGCCGAACTCCGCGCCGGTGCTCACCCGGTCACCGCGGCCGAAGCTGCCGCCGACGCCGTCCCGCAACTCGCCGGTGAACTCCGCAACCTCTCCACCGCCGCACGCCTCGACGGCACCCTCGAATCCCCCGTACTCCCCAGCGTCGCCCACGCCTGGAACCTCGCTCGCCGCCACGGTCTCCCGATCGCCGACGCCCTGGAGGCAACCCGCCGCGACGTCGACGCCGAAACCGCCTTCACCCGTCGGCTCCACGCGAAAATGGCCGGTCCGCGGATGAGCGCCGTCGTCCTCACGATCCTGCCGGTCGGCTGTCTGGCGCTGGGCCAGCTCATCGGCGCCGGCCCGCTCACCGTCCTCACCGAAACCCTGATCGGGCAAGCATTCCTGGTAGCCGGCGCCGCGCTGCTGTGGGCAGGCACCGCATGGTCTCGCGCGCTGACCAACCGAAAGGGGCGCGCATGATCACCATCGGCTTCGCCCTCTCAGCCATCGCACTTCTGCTCTGGCCAGGAACTGCGCCACCCCGACACCTGGCACGCCGACCCCGGCGCACCCTGCGACCAGAGATTCGGCACGCCGCCTGCGCCGTCGTCGCCGGACTCTCGATTGCCGTCGTCGCCGGAATACCGGTCGGCGTGGCCGCCGGAGTCGGCGGCTGGTGGCTGCTCCGCAGGTCCAGCCGGGTCAGAGGTCCTGATGACGTCTCCGAACGCCTGCGCTCAGCCGCCGTCCTGGACGTCCTGGCCGCCTGCCTGCGCACCGGAATGCCAGTCCCGGTGGCGTTGGAAACAGTCGCGACCGGCGCGCCAGCCGAAACCGCGAAAGCCTTGCGCGAAACGGCAAATCTGCTCGCACTCGGTGCGGATCCAGCACCGGCCTGGGCACCCGTCCGGGCAAGGCCGGGATTTGCCGAACTGGCGGTCGCGGCCACCCGTACCGCGCGGTCGGGCGCGGCGCTCGCCTCGACCGCGGACGACCTGGCCCGCCGCCTGCGCGACGGACTGGGCGTCGAGGCCGAGGAACGCGCCGAACGGGCCGGGGTCGCCTTGGCTCTGCCGGTGGGGCTGTGTTTCCTGCCCGCGTTCTTCGTTCTCGGCGTGCTGCCGGTGGTGCTCGGCCTCGCCGGGCGGATCGGTGGCCTGCTGTGAATACATCCACGACAGAAAAGGAATCCGAACATGCTGTTCTTACCCGGCGACGAAGGCACCACCACGGCCGAATACGCCATCGGCACAGTGGCCGCGGCAGCGTTCGCCGTCGCGCTTTACGTTCTGCTCACCGGAGACTCGATTTCCACGGCGTTGTCCGGGCTGGTCCAAAGAGCCCTGACGGTGGCCACCTGATGGCGGGCCGTCGCCGGGACGGTGGCTTCGTCACGGTGGAAGCCGCTCTTTCGCTGGGAGCGTTGACCGCCGTGCTGGCTGTGCTGCTCACCGGAACCAGCGCGATCGCCGGACACCTCCGCTGTCTCGACGCCGCCCGCGAAGCCGCCCGCCTCACCGCGGCCGGCCAGCCCGGTGCCGCCGACGCAGTAGTCCAGGCAATCGCCCCACGTGGCGCCCGCCTGACGATCCAGCACGCCGGCGACGGCCTCACCGCCGAAGTCACCACGGATGCCCTGTCTGCCTTGCACCTCAGCGCAACCGCGTACGCAATAACGGAACCGTCATGATCAGTCGGCAACCCCCGAACGACGCCGGCGTCGCCACCGTCTGGACGGCCTTGGCCGCAACAACCCTGATCGGCGTGACGGTCTTGGTCTGGTGGATAGCAGTGGCGATCTCCGCGAGACACCGAGTCGAGGCGGCCGCAGACCTGGGCGCGTTGGCCGCCGCCGCTCACGCCGCCGACGGGCCGACCACAGCCTGCGCCCGAGCGGCCGAGGTGGCAGACCACGAAAAAGCGGTCGTGACCAGTTGCCGCTGGCACAACCGAGACGCTTTCGTCGAGGTCCGCGCCGCCGTCGCCCCGATGCCTGGCCTCCCCGCACCGACAGCCAAGGCCCGCGCGGGTCCGGTAGAACTGCCACCTTGACCCAAGTTGCGCGGCAACCAGGCCGGGCAGCACGGGCCAGCGGATTTGCGGTGCGCGCCGATTGAGGGGTCACGACGGTCAATGGTTCTGCTTCCGCTGACCTGAGTGGGCGCAGGTCCGACGGACCAGGCGCCAGACTGTCGTCGACGGGCCGCGCCGGTCCGCTGATCTGCCGATCGGTCGGGCTGCTCTTGGTCTCGTCCGGGAGTGCCCCCAGCGTTCGTCGCACCCGGAGTGTTCGGTCCGGGCGGACTGTGTCCCGAGCCGCGCCGGGGTCCTGACCGGTCGGCCTACCGCTTCGGCAGGACTCGAGCAGCCCGGACCCGAGCAGCGGACTCGAGCAGCCCGGACCCGAGCAGCGGACTCGAGCAGCCCGGACCCGAGCAGCCCGGGCCCGGAGGCCTCGACTCGCCCGCCGAACCAGCCCGAGCCGTCACCCTGCGCAACCCACCCCAACCCTCGCCGTCCGCCGGAAACCGCTCGTCGGCAGCCCGGGCGCGGAGTGGTGACCGGTCGCCGGAATCCCCGTCCGCTCGTGCCGATCATGGGGCTCGGCGAGTGGCCGGAGGGCGCGAGCAGCGGTCGCTGGCGTACGGCGAGCGGTTGAAAGTGCTGGTCAACGGCCCAATCCAGCACCTGCGCCACGACCGCTGCGGAGGCGCGAGAAAGTGTCGAAAGCCGTGGTCGGCACCGTCCGGCGGGGGGAACGGCGGGGTCAGCGGCCGGTGATCGGTGCGCCGTTATCGGCCGGGCGGTGGACTACCGGGCGTTCATCGCGCGGTAACGGCCGGTTGTCGCGCAGGTCTTCCCCGCAATGTGCAACTTGCCGTTTAGTGAGACGTGCGCCACCACGGGCCCCGACCCCGGGGCGGCGTGAAAACCGGAACTTGAAGGCAGGAAAGCAATGTTGGACGCGAATTGGCCGGACAGCTGGCGGAACGCCTTCCGCATCGAACTGCGTGCGGAGGCGATCGGCCTCGCATGGCGTGGCTGGCCGGTGCTCCCGGGGGCGACCCCGGCTCCGATCACCGGTGAGGGGGACGACCTGACCTGGCGGCGGCCGCTGCCGGTGCGCGACGACTGGCGCGAGCTCGTCGGCTCGCACGCCCACGAGGTCGCCAGCTGGTTCACCGACCGTACGCACAGCCTGCTCGTGGCAACCGGCACCGTGCTCGACGCGGTCGAGGTAGACCAAGAGCTCGGCAAGCGCGCCGCGCGGCTGCTGCGTGCCCTCGGGCACCCGGCGCCGATCGTCGCGATGCCGAACGGGCGGTGGCTCTTTCTCACCACGCCCGCCGAGCGGATTCCGGCCGAACTCGCCGAGCGCGTGTCGGTGCAGTGGCACGGTGCGGGTAGCTACATCCCGTTGCCCCCGTCGCCGTTCCAGCACGGACTCGTGCACTGGCGCGTGAAGCCGGACGTCTGCGGTTGGCACCTGCCCGACGCCACCGAGGTGCAGGACGTGCTCGTGCGCGCCCTTGCCGACGAGCACGCCCCCATGCTGGTCCAGACCACCGCAGCCTGACCCGGTCCCATCCCGGCAGACAGCGCGCGACAACCGAAGAAAGTCTTCACGTACCACCGTGGCCGCACTGTTCCCCGTGCTGACGCAACGCCCCGAGCACGGCTCCCAGTACGGCCACCGCCCCCGCCTTGTCCAGCGGATCGTTGCCGTTCCCGCACTTCGGCGACTGGACGCAGGACGGGCAGCCCGTCGGGCACTCGCAGGAGACGATCGCCTCCCGCGTAGCGGCCAGCCACGGGACAATCGCGGCATAACCGCGGTCGGCAAACCCCGCACCCCCGGGATGCCCATCGTGCACGAACACCGTCGCCTCCCCGGTGTCCTCGTGCCACGCGGTAGACACCCCGCCGATGTCCCAGCGGTCGCACGTAGCGAAAAGCGGTAGCAGGCCGATCGCAGCGTGCTCGGCGGCATGCAGAGCACCGGGGACGCGTGCCGGAACCAATCCGGCACCCCCCGGTGTTCTGCCGGCACCCCCGGTCCCCACCGCTGCCACAGCCGTCCCCACCTGCGACAACTCGGTCCCCACCGAACCGGCTTCGGTCCCCACCGGTTCGGCTCCGGATACGACGAGCGGAGCTTCGGTCCCCACCGCAGCAGCTCTGACCGTGGCCGCAGCGTCGACACCCGCCGACGCAGCACCACCCCTCACCGCGGCCCCGGACCCCCGTCCGTCCGCGGAGCCCCCAGAGACTTCGCCGGTTCCCCCGACAACCGGCGAGGCACCCCCGGTCCCCACCGGCTCACCAGGCGGGTCGCCCCCTTGGGCCCAGCCGCCGACCGCGACGGCTGAGGCAGCACCCAGGGCCCCGGCCCGCACATCAGCAGCAACAGGCGCAGCAACGCCGGTCCCTACCGGCTCACCTGCGGCTGATTCTGCCGGGTTTCCGTCGGAGGACGCAGCATTCCCGGTCACCACCGGCTTATCTGCGGCTGATTCCGCCGGGTTCTCATCGGAATACCCAGCACCCCCGGCCCCCACTGGTCCACGCGGCAGGTCGCCCTCGTCGACCGCGATCGCTGACCCACCCCCGGCCCCCACCGGCGAACCAGCCGCAACAGGGTTCCCACCAGAAGGCGCACCCTCCCCGGCAAACGGTGGCATCTCAAGCAATTCCCCCGTCACCGTGTACCACACCGCTCTCGTGTGGAGGCTTTGCTCGGGCAGGTCGAGCGGCGTGTGGTCCAGCACCTCACCCGACGGGCGGCGGCGCAGATACCCCACCACCTGCGACGTCACCGCCACCTCGCCAAGACACACCGTCACCTCGCCATGGCGGCATTGCTCCTCCGTGGACAGCACCGAGATGTCCACGATCTCGCGCGGCGACGTCGTCCAGTCCGGGTCCTCCGCGTGCACCAGCGCCAGACCCGTCTCCAGCTCCAGCTCATCGACCACATACGACGAACCCTGGTGCAAATACACCGCCCCCGGATGGACGGCGTAGCAGGCCGAGCCCGGGTCGACCGTGCCGAGCATGCGGCCCGAGTCCGCTTCCATCACCGCTATCTGGTCGCCGCCCGAGCCGCGGATGCCGACGTCTGCGTGCGGACGGTCGCGCGACGTCCAGTACCAGCCGCTCGACCGGCGGCGGACCAGCTTCTCCGCGGTCAGATCCGCCAGCACCGTCCGTGCCGCGTCGCCGCCGAAGGTCGGCAGTTCCGGTTCGGTGAGCGGCAGTTCCGCGACCGCGCACGCCAGCTGTGGACCCAGTACGTACGGATTCGCCGGGTCCAGCACCGCCGTCTCCACCGGGCGCTCCAGCAACGCCGCCGGATGGTGCACCAAGTACGTGTCGAGCGGGTCGTCCCGTGCCACGAACACCACCAGCGCCTCGTCGCCCGACCGGCCCGCGCGGCCGGACTGCTGCCAGAACGACGCGAGCGTGCCCGGGTATCCGGCCAGCACCACCGCATCGAGACCCGCGATGTCGACCCCGAGCTCCAGCGCGTTCGTGGTCGCGACTCCCAGCAACCGACCCGACAACAGCGCCTGTTCCAGTTCCCGCCGCTCCTCCGGCAAGAACCCGGACCGATACGCCGCAACGGTTTTCGCCAGCGAAGGGTCCACTTCGGACAGCAGCCGACGTGCGCCCAGCGCGGTGAGCTCGGCCCCGCGCCGCGAGCGGACGAACGCCAGCGACCGCGCGCCCTCCACCACCAGCTCGGTGAGAATCCGCGCCGTCTCGACGCCAGCCGGACGCCGCACAGGCGCGCCGTTTTCGCCGGTGAGCTCGTCGAGCAGCGGCGGCTCCCACAACGCGACCGTGCGCGCCCCGCGTGGCGACGCGTCTTCCGTGACTGCTTCGCACGGCACGCCGGTGAGGCGCGTCGCGAAAGCAGCGGGCGCCGCCGTCGTTGCCGACGCCAGCACGAACACCGGCGAAGCCCCGTAGTGGGCGGCAACCCGGCGCAACCGCCGCAGCAGTAACGCGACATGCGACCCGAACACACCGCGATAGCTGTGGCATTCGTCGACCACAACATAACGCAGCCGCCGGAAGAACTGCGTCCACCGCGAGTGCGCCGACAGGATGCCGCGATGGAGCATGTCGGGATTGCTGAACACCCAGTTCGCATGCGCGCGGACCCAGTCGCGCTCTGTCATCGGGGTGTCGCCGTCGAACGCTGCCGCGCGTACGCCCTTGACGTCCAAAGAGGACACCGAACGCAGCTGATCCGCCCCGAGCGCCTTGGTGGGCGAGAGGTACAGCGCCGTCGACCGGCTGTCCGCACAAAGCGCCGACAGCACCGGCAGCTGATACGCCAGCGATTTCCCGGACGCCGTCCCCGTGGACACCACCACGTGCGCACCGGCATGCGCCAGCGAAGCGGCCTCGACCTGGTGCCGCCACGGTTTTCCGACCCCGGCCGCACCGAACGCAGCCACCACTTCCGGCGCAGCCCACTCCGGCCACGGCGCGAAACTGGCCGTGCGCGCGGGCAGCCTGGCCACGTGCGTGACCGGGTTCTCGTGCGCCGGGATCCCTGCCGTGACCCGGTCCAGCAGCCTCCGTCCTCTCTCGCCAACCACGTGCCGAAGCTTGGCACAGGGCACCGACAAAACCGGGGCGAGATCGATCCAGTGACCAATCACACAAGGTCACCGACCGTGCTCTCAGCGGGACGCGTTGCGGGTCGCCGGATCACTACCAATACACTCCCGCAATCCACACCCTCTGTGGCGAGAGTCATGTGAGACGTGCATTGCCTGCACGGCTAGCGTGTCGACCGGCACAGATCCACGCCAGCGCAGGCACGCCGGGGTACGACGGGCCCGCGCTGGCCAAACGGCGTTTCCAGGAGGACGAATGTCCCGGCAGTTCCTCGCGGAGGGCGGTATCACGCTCTCCGGGGGTGGCTACACCATTGTCGGTGTGGTCGCCGTGGTCGCCCTTGCCGCACTGGCCATCGGCTACGTCCTGCTCAAGGAGGTGCTGGCCGCAGGCCAGGGCACCGCCAAGATGCAGGACATCGCAAAGGCAGTGCAGGAAGGTGCGGCCGCTTACCTGAAGCGACAGCGCAACACTCTCGCCGTTTTCGGCGTGATCGTGTTCTTGCTGCTCTTCGCACTTCCCGCGGACGACTGGAACGAACGGATCGGCCGGTCGATCTTCTTCCTCGTCGGCGCGGTGTTCTCGTTCACCATCGGCTACCTCGGCATGTGGCTTGCCACGCAGGCGAACCTGCGCGTCGCGGCCGCCTCGCGGGAGGAAGGCGGGCGCGAGAAGGCCATGCGCGTCGCGTTCCGCACCGGTGGCGTGGTCGGCATGATCACCGTCGGTCTCGGCCTCTTCGGTGCCGCGGTCGTGGTGCTCGTCTACACCGGCCAGGCCCCGAAGGTGTTGGAGGGCTTCGGGTTCGGCGCCGCACTGATCGCCATGTTCATGCGTGTCGGCGGCGGTATCTTCACCAAGGCCGCGGACGTCGGCGCCGACCTCGTCGGCAAGGTGGAGCAGGGCATTCCCGAGGACGACCCGCGCAACGCCGCCACGATTGCCGACAACGTCGGCGACAACGTCGGCGACTGCGCCGGCATGGCCGCGGACCTCTTCGAGTCCTACGCCGTGATGCTGGTGGCCGCGCTGATTCTCGGCAGCTCCGCCTTCGGTTCGTCCGGTTTGATCTTCCCGCTGATCGTGCCTGCCATCGGCGTGATCACCGCGGTGATCGGCGTGTACATCACGAAGGCACGCGCGGGCGAAGGCGGTCTGGTCACGATCAACCGCTCGTTCTACATCTCCGCGGTGATTTCCGCGGTGCTGTCGGCCATCGCCGCGTTCGTGTACCTGCCGGGCAGCTTCGCCGAATTCGGCGACAGCTACGCGCACAACACCGGCAACCCGGCCGTGATCGCCACCGTCTCGGTGATCATCGGCATCGTGCTCGCCGCGCTGATCCTGCGCATCACCGGGTACTACACGGGCACCGAGCACAAGCCGGTCAAGGACGTCGGCAAGACGTCGGAAACCGGTGCGGCGACAGTGATCCTGTCCGGTATCTCGGTCGGTTTCGAGTCCGCGGTGTACACCGCGCTGGTGATCGGCGCCGCTGTGTTCGGCGCGTACCTCCTGGGCGGCGGCGTTGCGCTCTTCGCCGTGGCGCTGGCCGGTACCGGTCTGCTGACCACCGTCGGCGTCATCGTCGCGATGGACACCTTCGGGCCGGTTTCGGACAACGCGCAGGGCATCGCCGAGATGTCCGGTGACGTCGACGAGAAGGCCGCGCAGATCCTCACCGAGCTCGACGCGGTCGGCAACACCACCAAGGCCATCACCAAGGGCATCGCCATCGCCACCGCGGTGCTGGCGGCCACGGCGCTGTTCGGGTCCTACTCGGACGCGATCGCGAAGACCCTCGCCGAGCGCGGGGGCAGCGCGGTCAACGCGATGAGCTCGTTCGTGAACCAGGTGGTCAGCCCGAACACGCTGGTCGGCGTGATCATCGGCGCGGCAGTGGTGTTCCTGTTCTCCGGTCTGGCCGTCAACGCGGTTTCGCGCGCGGCCGGTGCGGTGGTGTACGAGGTGCGCCGCCAGTTCCGGGAGATCGCCGGGATCATGGAGGGCACCACGCGGCCCGAGTACGGCCGGGTCGTCGACATCGTCACCCGCGACTCCCTGCGGGAGCTGGCCACGCCGGGTCTGCTCGCGGTGTTCGCCCCGATCGCCGTCGGCTTCGGCCTCGGCACCGGAGCGCTCGCCGGGTACCTGGCCGGTGCGATCGCGACCGGCACCCTGATGGCGATCTTCCTCGCCAACTCCGGTGGTGCCTGGGACAACGCGAAGAAGCTGGTCGAGGACGGCAACCACGGCGGCAAGGGCTCCGACGCGCACGAGGCCACCATCATCGGGGACACCGTCGGCGACCCGTTCAAGGACACCGCCGGTCCGGCGATCAACCCGCTGATCAAGGTGATGAACCTGGTCTCGGTGCTGATCGCCCCCGCGGTGGTCACGCTGACGCTCGGCGGCGGCGCGAACACCACGTGGCGGATCGTGATCGCGGTCGTCGCGGTCGCGGTGATCGTCGCGGCGATCGTCGTGTCCAAGCGGCGCGGCAGTGTCATCGCCGACACTCCGGCGGAAGCCAACGCCTGAGTCGTTGCTCCATTCGGGCCCGGTACGCCTTGTGCGTACCGGGCCCGTCCATGTCACGGCATGGGGCGAGTTGCGGGCGGGAGCGGTATCGGTACGGTGCGGAAGGCACGGGCTTCGACGAGGAGGAGGGGTGCGGGTGCGGCCGCGGTGGACCGGTTTAGCCGTGCTGGCAACGGGAATCGGGATCAGCCTCGCGGGGTGCGGGCACCAGCCGCCCGCGGAGGTTCGCTCCGGCGGGCACGCGGACGCCGCAGGTCAAGCCGATCCGGCTGCGAGATGGGCCGACGGATACTGCGGTGCCGTCACGCATCTGGTTCGCGCATTGGCGAACCTGCCTGCGATCGACCCCAGTTCCACGGCACAGGCCACCCGCACGTCGAGCAGACTGCTGTCGTCCGTGGTCGACGGGATCGACGAGACCGTTTCCGGACTGGACCGCGTTGGCCCGGCGCCGTTGCCCGGCGGGGAGAAGGCGCGGGCGGATCTGCTGGGGCAGTTCGCGTCCGTGCGCAAGCGCGCCGACGACGTACGCCACCAGCTCGACGTAGCCAACGGCCCGGACGCCACACAGACCGCGCTCGGCGACGCCAGGACGGCCATCGACGCGGTTTCCCGCCTCGACGTCCTCAAGGGTCTCGACGCGACCCCGGACCTGTCTGCCGCCGGGAAGCGGGCGACGGGGTGCCAGCAGCTGGTGGTCCCGCCTGCGCCACGCTGAGTGTCCGGAAAAAACCTCCGCGTAGCCCTCGCGTCCAATCGAACTTGTGTTCTATTATTGCGGATGTGGATCGGACGATCTCGCTGTTCTCGGCGGAGGCGACCGGGCCGGGGCTTGCCGACCTGGCCGGGTTGCTGTGCTGCCAAGGGCACATCACCGGATTCGGCCGCACGGCGGCGCGGCTGTCACTGGTGGTCGACGAGCCGTGGCGGGCGCGGGTGCTGGCGCGCGAATGCCGGAGCCGTGGTGCGGACGCGCAGGTGGGCGTGGCCGAGTGCGGCCGTCCGCAGGTGCGCACGTCGTTCCGGGTCGACCTGCTCGGGCTGGCCGATTCGTGGCTCCGGCCAGGGCACACCGGTCCGGCGGAGGACGATTCGGGCAAGGCGGTACCCACCGGGTTCCGGCTGAGTGGCGCGATGCTGCGGATGTGGGCGCTGGCAGCCGGGCGGCCCGAAGCAGGCGGGTACCTGCTGGGGGTCGATCCGCTGGCGCCGGGAACGCACGAGGAACTGCTGGCGGCGCTGGTACCGCTGGGGGTGCAGGCACGGCTGCTCGGGCCACGGGCGGAGGTGCCCGCGGTGCGCGTCAACGGGCGACGGAGGCTGGACGGGCTGCTGGAGCTGATCGGAGACCCGCCAGCCGGAGCGGAACGGGCCTGGCCGGAGGTGCCACCGGCGCCGCCGGTGCCTGCGTTGGCTGGCGGTGAGCGGCGGGAGTCGCCGCGGGGCGGGCAGGCGGAGAGTCCGCTTCAGTACTTGCTGGAGGCGGTGGGGTAGCTGGTTGATGTGCTGGAGGCCGTGGGGTAGCTGCTTGCCCGTTCGAGGCCGGGGAGGGGTATTTCGGGCAACGAACGGGCGGATCGGAGAAGAATCAGGGGAGAAATCGGAGGGAAAGGTCCCGCCACCGTGGCGCAGTGGGACCCGGCTGGATGCCGTCGATGCGTGCGGTCACGGTGCCGGTGAGACTTGGCCGGACGGTGTCGGGACGGCTTCGGTCGTGGTGCCGGTGGGGGCCCGCCGGACGGCGACGTGACGGCCACGGTCGCGGTGCAGTGAGGTTTGGCCGGACGGTGTCGGGACGGCTTCGGTCGTGGTGCCGGTGGGTCCGGCTGGACGACGTCGTGACGGCTTCGGTCGCGGTGCCGGTAGGGACCGGCCGGTTTGACGACGTCAGGACGGCTTCGGTCGCGGTGCAATGGGACCCTGGCTGGATGCCGTCGGTCTCGCTGCGGTGGGATCTGGCTGGATGCCATCGAGATGGCTGCGGTCGCAGCGCGGTCGGGACATGGCGGGACGGCGCCTGGATGGCCATGGTCGCGGAGCCGATGGGACCCGGCTGGGCGCCGTCGGGATGGCCGCGGTCGCGGTGCCGATGGGACCCGGCCGGGGGACCACGCGGTCAAGGCGAGGTGAAACCTCCCCGGACGGCTACGGTTTCGGCAATGCGCAGCCCTGCTGGTCGAGCTTCACCTCGCTGGCCGGAGTCAGGCAGGCCGGAATGCCGTACGTCTCCTCGCCGTACCTCGCGTCCTTGCGCACCGTTACCGTGCCCGACTCGTCGACCTCGCACGGGTTGTTGTCCGTGCAGCGCTCTCCGTTCTCGTTGGCCGTGTTGTTCACGCCGATCACCTTGCCGGTGCCGCGGTCGACGATCGGCGATCCCGACGTGCCGCCGATCGTTGCGCAACCCGGCGTGTAGCGGATCGAGTCCTTCCATACCCAGTTGCCCTCGTGCAGTTCGTGGACGAAGCCGTCGATCGAGCAGGAGTAGATCTGCTTCCAGTACCCCGACACCACGTCGATCGCCGTGCCTGCCTGTGGGTGGCTGCCCACCAGCTCGAGCGGCGCGACACCGTATTTCTGCTGGATGCCCGCGTACGTGTCGGTGAGCTGATAAAGCGACACGTCCGTGTCGGTCATCGTCGCGTAGACGATCTTCTTCGCCCGTACCGTGCCCACCGAGCTCTGCCCGTCCGGCGACAGCAGCTGGAACGAGCGGCTCGAACTCTGGTCAACGATCACCTGCCCGGGTTGCGGAAACCCGGATTCGAGACAATGCCCGTTCGACAGCACCAGTGCGGGCGCGTCCAGCGGCGTACCGGCCGGTTTCACGACCGATCCGGAGCAGTTGGACAGGGCTACGGCACCGGAGAACGACGTGCTCGCCGCACTCGCCTCGGGGGCCGTGACCAGCGCAAACGTGGCTGCGACGGCGACTGCGGTGCCGACCAGTCGGCGGATCACGGTGGGTTCCTTTCGGCTGGGGTGAGCAGTAAGTGAACCCTTGCCCGCGGGGACCCGCCACCGTCGAACGGAGGGTATCGATAGCCCGACCGGTTACCCTGCACGGCACGTGTCCGACATCACGTGCTAGGTGTGGAGTGGAAACATCGCCGAGGTCAGCGGCGATCCGACGGGCAGGGGCCCGGCGGCTCGTCAGGGCACCTCGGCGCTGCGCGGCCGCCCGGGACGTGCACACTGACAGGTCAAGACGCGGGCGCAAGTACCCCCGGACCGGGGGGATAGCGCCGCCGTGGCGGCGCGGAGATGAGTGGAGAGCAGGGCAGCGTGGCAGGAGCACGGACCAAAAAGAGCGGTACCGGGGGCAACGGTGCCGGTCGGCGGCGGCTGGTGATCGTCGAGTCGCCCACCAAGGCCCGCAAGATCGCCCCTTACCTCGGCGGCAACTACGTCGTCGAGTCCTCCGTCGGGCACATCCGGGACCTGCCCCGCGGTGCCGCCGACGTGCCCGCGCAGTACAAAGGTGAGTCCTGGGCCCGTCTCGGCGTCGACATCGACAACGACTTCAAGCCGCTGTACATCGTCACGCCGGACAAGAAGTCCAAGGTCACCGAGCTGAAGGGGCTGCTGAAGGACGTCGACGAGCTCTACCTCGCCACGGACCCCGACCGCGAGGGCGAGGCCATCGCGTGGCACCTGCTCGAGACGCTGAAGCCCAAGGTGCCGGTGCGCCGGATGGTGTTCCACGAGGTCACCGAGCAGGCCATCCAAGCGGCCGCCGCGGCCACCCGCGAGCTGGACGCCGACCTCGTCGACGCGCAGGAGACCCGCCGCATCCTCGACCGGCTGTACGGCTACGAGGTCTCGCCGGTGCTGTGGAAGAAGGTCATGCCGAAGCTGTCGGCAGGCCGCGTCCAGTCTGTCGCGACGCGCATTGTCGTGGAGCGTGAGCGTGAGCGCATGCGCTTCACGTCGGCGTCGTACTGGGACATCTCGGCGACCATGGACACTGGCGCGGGCGCCGACGCTTCGCCGCGTACGTTCCCCGCGCGCCTCGTGGCGGTCGACGGTGCGCGCCTCGCGACGGGTCGCGACTTCGACTCCAACGGTCAGCTCAAGGGCAACGCTGCGGACATCCGGGTGCTCGGCGAGTCCGACGCACGCACCCTGGCGCAGGCGCTCGGCGAGCGGGACTTCAAGGTCGCGAGCGTCGAGGAGAAGCCGTACACGCGTAAGCCGTACGCGCCCTTCATGACGTCCACGCTTCAGCAGGAGGCGGGCCGCAAGCTGCGGTTCACCTCGGAGCGCACGATGCGGGTCGCGCAGAAGCTGTACGAGAACGGCTACATCACTTATATGCGTACGGACTCCACGACGCTGTCGGCGTCCGCGATCTCCGCCGCGCGCAGTCAGGCGACGCAGCTGTACGGCAAGGAGTACGTGTCGCCTTCGCCGCGTCAGTACACGCGCAAGGTGAAGAACGCGCAGGAGGCGCACGAGGCGATCCGGCCGTCGGGCGAGGTCTTCCGTACGCCGGGTCAGGTCGCGAAAGAGCTGGACACCGACGAGTTCCGGCTCTACGAGATGATCTGGCAGCGCACCATCGCGTCGCAGATGGCGGACGCGAAGGGCACCACGATGTCCGTACGCATCGTCGGTACCGCTGCCACCGGCGAGGAGTGCACCTTCGCCGCTTCGGGCCGCACGATCACCTTCGCGGGCTTCTTGAAGGCGTACGTCGAAGCGGTCGACACCGAAGCCGGTGGCGAGGCCGACGACAAGCAGAGCCGTCTTCCGGTGCTGGCCAAGGACCAGGAGCTGACTGCGAGCGACCTGTCCGCCGACGGCCACTCCACGTCGCCGCCCGCGCGGTACTCCGAGCCGAGCCTGGTCAGCAAGCTGGAAGAGCTGGGCATCGGCCGCCCGTCCACGTACGCGTCGATCATCAAGACGATTCAGGACCGCGGCTACGTCTGGAAGAAGGGCTCCGCGCTGGTGCCCTCGTGGGTCGCGTTCGCGGTGGTCGGCCTGATGGAACGGCACTTCGAACGGCTGGTGGACTACAACTTCACCGCCGGTCTCGAGGACGAGCTGGACCGGATCGCCAACGGCGACGAGCACCGCGTCGAGTGGCTGTCGAAGTTCTATTTCGGTGGCGACTTCGGCGTCGAGGGGTCGGTCGGCCGGCTGGGCGGGCTGAAGAAGCTGGTCGACGGCAGTGTCGAGGGCATCGACGCGCGCGAGATCAACTCGATCCCGATGTTCAGCGACGCCGAGGGGCACCAGGTCGTGGTGCGCGTCGGCCGGTACGGGCCGTACCTGGAGCGCGAGGTCAACGGGGAGTCGCAGCGCGCGAACCTGCCCGAGGACCTGCCGCCGGACGAGCTGTCGCCGGAGATCGCGGAGAAGCTCTTCGCGACGCCGCAGGAAGGCCGCGTACTGGGCACCGACCCGGTCAGCGGGCACGAGATCGTGGCGAAGGAAGGCCGCTTCGGCCCGTACGTCACGGAGCTGCTTCCCGAGCCCGAGCTGCCCGAAGACGCTACTGCGGCGCAGAAGAAGGCCGCGAAGGCGAAGCTGCCGAAGCCGCGTACAGGCTCGCTGTTCAAGTCGATGTCAATCGAGACGATCACGCTCGACGACGCGCTGAAGCTGCTGTCGCTGCCGCGCGTGGTGGGTAAGGACCCGGAGTCGGGCGACGAGATCACTGCGCAGAACGGACGGTACGGGCCGTACCTGAAGAAGGGCACGGACTCGCGGTCGATCCAGACCGAGGACCAGCTGTTCTCGATCACGCTCGAAGAGGCGCTGAAGATCTACTCGGAGCCGAAGCAGCGTGGTCGGGCAGCCACTGCGCGTCCGCCGCTGAAGGAGCTTGGCGACGACCCGGTGTCCGGCAAGCCGATGGTGGTCAAGGACGGTCGCTTCGGCCCGTACGTGACCGACGGCGAGTACAACGCAACACTGCGGAAGTCCGACAGCATCGAGGAGCTCACTGCGGAGCGTGGGGCCGAGCTGTTGGCGGAGAAGCGGGCGAAGGGCCCGGCGCCGAAGCGTAAGGCGCCTGCTCGGAAGCCTGCGGCGAAGAAGGCGCCTGCCAAGAAGACGGGTACCGCGACGAAGACGAAGTAACGAAGCACCACAGGGGCCACCCGAAGCACGCGCGGGTGGCCCCTTTTCACGCCTGGGGGACGGATGGACGAAGCACGACGTGCGCGCGTAGCGGTGTCGGTCGTCTTCGCGGTGTGCGGTGCGGCGTTCGCGTCGTGGGCGGCGCGAGTGCCTGCGGCGCAAACGAAACTCGGCCTGAGCGCGGGGGAGCTGGCGCTCGGGTTGTTCGGTCTCGCCGCCGGTTCGGTGGTTGCGCTGCTGGCCGCGGGACCGTTGATCACGAAGATCGGCAGCCGTCGCGGAGTGCTTTTCGGGGCCACAGTGTTGTGCGCCGGACTGCCGCTGGCCGCGTTGGCGCCGGACCTGCCGTTGTTCGTCGCCGCGCTGGTGGTGCTCGGGGTGGGGAACAGCCTGCTGGACGTGTCGATGAACGCCCATGCGGCGCGCGTCGAGCAGGTGTACGAGCGGCCGATTTTCGCCGGCTTCCATGCGTTTTGGAACATCGGCGGGCTCGCCGGGTCCGGGGTCGCGGCGTTGATGGAGACGTGGCGGGTGCCGATCGAGGTGCACTTCCCGGTTGCGGGTGCGGCGTTGCTGGTCGTCGCGGTTTTCGCGGCGTCGAGGTTCCTGCCGGGCGCCGATCGTGGACAGGGCTCGGCTGCGTTTGCCTTGCCGGGTAAGGCATTGATCCCGTTGGGCGTGATCGCGTTCTGCGGTTTCGTCGCGGAAGGCACGGTCAACGACTGGAGCGCGGTCTACCTTCGCGACGTCACGACCGCGACGCCCGCGGTGGCTTCGTTGGGCTACTTCGCATTCTCGATCACGATGATCGCGGTGCGCACGGTGGCGGACCGAGTGGTGGCGCGCGTCGGCGTGGTCCCCTTCATGCACGTGGCGACGGGGATCACCGTCGCCGGGTTTGCGCTGATCGTGGCTGTTCCGGTGCCGGTCGTCGCGGTGATCGGGTTCGCCGTGGTCGGGCTCGGGCTGTCCGGGATGGTTCCCCTCGCGTGGAGCGCGGCCGGGCGGAAGCAGCCGGACGCGCCGGGCCGGGCGATCGCAGCCGTGGCGGCGTGCGGCTACCTGGGGTTTCTCACCGGGCCGGTGCTGATCGGCGCGCTGGCCGGCGGAATCGGGCTGCATTGGACGCTCGCCGTGGTCGGCGCGCTGGTGGTGACCGTGTCGTTCCTGGCACCGACGATGCGCGCGGCGGCCCCGGCCGGGCACCGCTGACCGACCGCTCGGCGCACCGACGGGTGATTCGAACAAAAGTTCGAGAAATTGTCGGTACCAGGGTGTTCAATGAGGGGGTGAGCAGTTCAGCACCCGTCGTCTTCGACGTCATCGACGAGGTCATCGGACCGCTGCGCGCCGAGGTGCCGCAGCGGCCTTCGGTGATGGAGTTCTACGACCCGCATTTCGAGATCCCGCCCGTACTGGCCGAGGAGGAGCCCGTGGAATTGAGCCTGGCCGACGAGGTCAGGCAGTCGTTCGGGCCGATGCTCGGCGCCGGGCTGGCCGAGGAGGTGGAGCAGTACACGCGGTTCGTGGCCGGGATGGCCGCGCTGGGGCTGGCCGCCGACGGCGAGGTCACGGCCGAGGAACTCGGGCTGTACCGCGTGCTGCGCGGCGGCTTCATCAGGGGCGTGGTCACCGGCCTGTTCCCGGCGAACGACGAACCGTGGGAGGTGCGCTTTTTCGGCGACGCGGACTACACCACGGTGATGAGCAAGCTGGGCCGCCGCGCGCGCCTGCGGTCGGGGCTGCTGAGCGCCCTGCCGGGCTGGGTGTTCGACGGCCTGCCCGACCGCGCGCCCGGCCCAGGCCCGGCAGTCCGCATCGAGACGGACGACAGCGGCCTGATCCCACCCGCGGCGTGGGGAGACCTGGACGTCATCCGCTCGGCAGTGGCCCGCCCCCGGCTGGGAACGGTGCTGGTGGATCTGGCAGTGCGGGACGCGGTGCTGGCGGAGTACCCGCATGGCGCGTTCGGATTGGTGGACAACGACCAGGGGAGGTACCAGTTCAGGGCAGCGCCACGGGCAGATGGAGGCTGGGTGGTGACGTGGAAACCGGCAACGCGGGGGACCGCGGAGGCATGGATCGTGGAGGCGGTGAGAAGCCACGCTTGAGGGGGTTGGGTTTCGTCGGGTTGAGCCGGGTCGGTCGGGCTGGGCCGGGGTTGAGCCGGGGTTGAGCGGGTTGGGCCGGGGGTCGGTCGGGCTGGGCTGGGATTGAGCCCGGGTCGGGCTGCTTTGGATTGGGCTGGGCTGGGTCGGTTGGGCTGGGTGGGGTGGATTGGGCTGGGCTGGGTCGGTTGGGCCGGGTGGCGTGGATTGAGCCGGGCTGCGTCAGGTTGGTCGGGCCGGGCTGGGCGGCCTGGGTTGAGTTGGGCCGGGCCTAGGTCGACGGTGGGCCCGGGTTCACCCGAGCCCACTCGCTGCACGGCCGGGCTGATGTGGCCGCGCCCCACTCAGCCCAACCACCAACCCGGCTCGCCTCATCCGGCCAGACTCGTCCGGCCAGGCTCATCCTGCTCGGCTCGCCCCGCCCAACCACCGCTCGGACCCGGCCAAGCCATTCCCGGCTCACCCCAACCTCTCCCGGTCGGAGAGATCCAGGTTTGGGCTGGTGGTTCGGTCGGACTTGGCCCGACCAGGACGGCATGGGCCGAGCCGCGCCGCAGCCGATCCCGACCGTGCCCAAACCCCACCGAACCCCCAACCCCGACCGCGCTCAATCCCGACGGCGCGCGAACCCCAACCGCGCCCAAACCCCAACCGCGCCCAAACCCCAACCGCGCCCAAACCCCAACCGTGTCCAGACACCGACAGCGCCCAAACCATCACCGAACCCCAACCCGACCGAACCCCAACCCGACCGAACCCCAACCCGACCGAACCCCAACCCGACCGAACCCCAACCCGACCGAACCCCAACCCGACCGAACCCCAGCGGTCGCCGTTCCACCGATGGGCGTACTTCACCACGGTCGCGGGTACCAGTCGTTCTGCGGCCATTGGGTGGATGTGGCAACCGGTACTCTCGCTGACACTGGACTCGGCGGACATTCCGTAGTGAGGTGGTCACCATGAGCACGAGCGACGGGACTCCTTTCTTCCGCCCGCCCGAGCCCGAGCGGGATGGGACCTTGGCCGGGGACGTCGGGGGCGAGCGGTTTGGCGACCCGCTTTCCGGCCTGGTCACCACGGGTGACCAGCCCTCGGCGCGGCCGTTGCCCACTGCCAAGCCGGTCGAGCATGATCCCGAAGCGGTGAAGCGCATGGTCGACGCGGCGTTGGCGGAGGAGGCTCGCAAGCCGCCCGCGGCGGTGCCCGCCGAACCGCGACCTGATCGGGTGCCGCTTGGGTTGTTGCCGCGGCAGCGGACTTGGCCTACTCGTGCGCCTCAGCTGCTCAAGAAGGTCCCGCGGCCCAAGCGTGTCGTCGAGGTTGCCGACGACGACATCGAGGAGGAGCTTGCCGAGCGGCAGATCCGGCGGCGTGGGCTGCCCTCGATCAGCATGCCCAGTTTCGGGCGCCCGTCCTCGAGCACCGCGGGCGTCGTGCTGGCGATCGTGCTGCTCATCGTGTTCGGGATTGTCGCGATCGAGCTGGTGGCGAGCCTGGTGAGCAGTGTGAAGGGGCTCTTCAGCTGATGCCGCCCTGGCACGCCTACCACCGGGGCGTGCCGTACCCACCTCCACGGCGGGGCTACCCTGGCGAACACGGTCGGGGGATCCGCAGGGGTCATCCGACGCCGCCGTGACGAGTGGGGTGGGCGTATCAGCGAGGGCGTACGGTCGGTGCCCGGCACCGGCCCGGGCGGATCGGGCAACACGTCCACGATCCACCGGGCCCGCCGCGTGCTGGCGATCAAACCGTTCCGTCGGCTGTGGGGCGTCACCTACCTGTGCAGCGTCGCCGACTGGCTGAACCTGCTCAACCTCACCAGCCTCAGCACCAAACTCCTCGACAACTACTCCGCGCAGAACTTCGCGTTCGTCGGCGTCGTGGTCACCGCGCTGCTGCCCGGCCTGCTCTTCGCGCCGCTCGGCGGTCTCCTCGCCGACCGCTTCGACCGGCGCCGGATCATGGTCATCTGCGACCTGCTCCGCTGCGGCCTGCTGCTCTCCATCGCGATCATCGGCGCGCCGTGGTGGCTCTTCGTGGCGAACTTCCTGGTCGGCAGCTGTTCGATCATGTGGATCCCGTCCAAGGACGCGGCGGTACCCAACCTCCTGCGCCGCCCCGACCAGGTCGAGACCGCGAACCAGCTCGGCATGGTGATGACCTACGGCCTTGCCGTCATCACCGCCGCCGGCGCCAACGCCCTCATTCTCGGCGCGAACTCCACGTTCCACCTGTTCCAGGGCCCCGGCGTCGACCTGTACATCGCCAAGGTCGTCGTGGTCATCACCGGCCTGCTGTACCTGCTGAGCGGCATCATCGTCGCCACGCGCATTCCCGAGTTGTCGCTGCGCAACGTCCACTCGCTGCCGGACCAGAAGGTCAAGAAGGCCGACGAGGAGAAGTTCGGCCTAGGCGAGATGGCGCGCGACGGCCTCCGCTTCGTCCGCAGCACCCCGCTCATCCGCGGCCTGCTCATCGGCGCGTTCGGGGCGTTTGCCGCCGGTGGTGCCGTGATCGGCGCGGCCAAGCCGTACTCGTCCTCGCTGCTCGGTGGCGACGCGGCGTTCAACCTCCTCCTGCTTGCCGTCTTCATCGGCCTCGCCACCGGCATGGCGTTCGCGCCGAAACTCGCGCACCGGCTGCCGCACGACCGGCTGTTCGGCATCTCGATCGTGTCCGCCGGGCTCACGCTCATGGTCGTCGCGCTGTCGCCGCACCTCACGATCTCGGTGATCGCGGTCGCCTTCGTCGGGATGTGCGCGGGGATCGCGTTCCTGACCGGCGTCACGATCATCGGGTCCCGGGTCGACGACGCGATCCGTGGCCGCATCAACGCGATCTACCAGTCGATGCTCAAGATCGTGCTGTTCGGCGCCACCGTCGCCACGCCGGTGCTGGTCGGCCTGGTCCGGCCGCGCGTGATCGACCTGTTCGGCAGCCCGATCACCGTCGACGGCACGCGTCCGGTGATCCTCGGCGGCGGCCTGCTCGCCGCGCTGCTCGGCGTGATCGCGTACCGGCAGATGGACGAGCGGCGCACCGAGAAGATCTTCACCGACCTGCGCAACGCGCTGCGCCGCAACCCGCGCCGGGTCAACGGCTTCCTGATCGCCATCGAGGGCACCACCGCCATCAACACCGCCGAGCAGGCCGCCCGGCTCGCGCGCTGGCTCGGCACCGGGACCCGGCCCGTGGTGCTCAGCGCCGACCCGGCGCTCGGCGAGCAACGCTTCCGCACCCTGGTCTCCGACGCCGCGCTCACCGGCGTGCGCGCACAGGCGCTCGTCGCCGCTGCGGTGCGGGCCGACCTGGTCGAACGACAGATCCAGCCCGCGCTCGACGCGGGGTCCGTGGTGGTCATGGAGCGGTTCGTCGACTCGCCGCTCGCGTCGCTGTCCGCGGCGGGCGAGCTGGACCGCGACGAGCTCGAGGGGCTGGTCGACTGGGCGACCGGACGGCTCCGTCCGGACCTCACCGTCCTGCTCGACGCCGAACATCCCGACCACGCCCACCCGCCGGTCAACGAGCAGCTGTGGGTGCAGAAATTGCTCGGCGAAATGGCCGCGGCCGACCCGGATCGCTACGTGGTCGTCGACGCCGAAGGTACTGACGACGACGTCGCGGGCCGCGTTCGCATGGCCGTCCAGGCGGTGTTCGTCGGCAGGCTTTCCGGGCTCGCGCCCGCGGAACCGGCGCCGGAACAGCCCGCGGACGCCGCCGCCGCGGACATCGCCGAGGCAGCTGCCGCCGAAGCGGTGCACAAGGAGTCGACCGCCGAAGCGGACGCGAAGTGACCGCAGCCCGCAGTGTCCAAAGTGGACGTGAAGTGACCGCAGTGACCGCAGCAGCATGCGGCGTCCGAAGTGGACGCAAGGTGACCGTAATGACCGCGGCAGCCCGCAGCGTCCAAAGTGGACACGAAGTGGCCGCAGTGACTTCAGGGACCGCACTGTCCGAAGTGGAGGATCGGTGACCGCTCCCATCGGCGTCTGGACCGATCTCGTCGGCCAGGAGCCCGCGGTGGAGACCCTGTCCACGGCAGCGGCCGCGGCGGCGAAAATCGTTGCCGGAGAACCGGTTGCACCGGCCGCCATGACGCACGCGTGGTTGCTCACCGGCCCGCCGGGGTCCGGCCGTTCGGTCGCCGCGCGCACGTTCGCCGCGGCTCTGCAGTGCAGCACCGGCACCGGCTGCGGCGCGTGTCCCGGCTGCCGCACCACGATGCACGGCACCCACGCGGACGTGCGGCTCGTGGTCCCGGAAGGGCTGTCCATCTCGGTTGCCGAGATGCGCGCGCTCGTGCAAGCCGCCGCGCGCCGGCCGACCACCGGCCACTGGCAGGTCGTGATCATCGAGGATGCCGACCGGCTCACCGAAGGCGCGTCGAATGCGTTGCTGAAGGCGGTCGAGGAACCGCCGGAGCGCACGGTTTTCCTGCTGTGCGCGCCGTCGGATCATCCGGACGACGTGTCGGTCACCATCCGTTCCCGGTGCCGCCTCGTTCCGCTGCGGACGCCGCCCGCGGACGCGATCGCGCAGGTGCTCGTGTCCCGTGACGGCATCGATCCCGAACGCGCCCGCTGGGCCGCCGCGGTGTGCAACGGGCACGTCGGCCGTGCGCGGCGGCTCGCCACCGACGAGGCCGCCCGCCAGCGCCGCGCCACTGTGCTGCGGATTCCGCTGGGCCTGCGCCGCCCCGGTGACGTTTTCACCAGCGCCGACCAGCTGATCAGCGCCGCCGAGGCGGACGCGGGTGAGGAAAGCAAGGTCCGCGACGAGCAGGAACGCTCCGAACTCCGCACCGCAATGGGCGGCGACGGCACCGGCAAGGGCGTCGGGGGTGCCAAGCGGGCTGCCGAAGCCGCGGTGAAACAGCTGGAGAAACGCCAGAAATCCCGTGCGACGCGAACCCAGCGCGACACGCTCGACCTCGCGCTGGTCGACCTCGCCGGGTTCTACCGCGACGTGTTCGTCACCGGCACGCGCTCGGGCGCCACGCTCACGCATCCCGACCACGCCGAGCAGATCGCGTCGGCTGCGGCGGCCTGGACGCCGGAATCGACGTTGCGCCGCCTCGAAGCGGTGCTGGAGTGCCGCGAGGCGATCGAGCTGAACGTGAAGCCGCGGATCGCCGTGGAGGCCATGGTCACCACGCTCCGCCAAGGCTGACCAAGCGAAACGGCCCCCTCGCCGAAGGACAAAGGGGGCCGTTTCAGGTGGAGTTGGTCAGTCGCGCGGATGCGGCGAGGGCTTGAACGGCTCGTTTACCGGCCGGTTGAGCACCACCGTCGGACGGCGCCGGTTCGGGAACGCCGCGACCATCACCACGCCGAGCAGCAGCATTGCCGTGCCGGTCCAGAACAGCGGCACCGTGTTGTACGCGCCGCTGGTGTACGCCAACTGCTTCGCCGGACCCTGTGGTGCGCTGCCACCCTTCGGCGGAGCTGCGGGCGCGGCGGTGCCACACACCACGCCACCGGTCGGCGCGTACGCACGCGCCACCTGCTCGCCCAGCGACAGCTGCGCGAGCGACGACGGCAGATTGTCGCCTGCCTGCTGCGGCAGCAGCTTCTTCAGTTGCTGCGTGGGCAGCACCTGCAGGTCGAGCAGCCGCGCCGAAGCGCCGAGCTGGTACCCCTTGAACGGCGTGGTCGCCTCGGCCTGCTTCTGGTCGAGGTTGGCGATGCTCAGCCGCAGCACGCCGAGGTCGAGCACCTTCCCGGTGGTGTCGCCGACCTGCTTGAGCCCTTGCGTTGCAGTGGCGACCAGGCCGCCGACCACCGGCACGTTGTCCAGCGCACCGAACTGGTCGCTCAGCTGCGAGAGCGGCAGGCCGATCGGGATGTCCTTGGTGGGGTGCGCCGCGTCGAGCGTGTACAGCGTCTTGCCACCGGCGGCGATCGTGATCACCGGCGCCTGATAGTCCACTTTGGACGTTTTCGCGTCGCCGGTGGAGGTGACGGTGAGCGTCGGCTGGCTGGCGACCTTCAGGTTCAGCTCGAGCGGGGTGCCCTTGAGGATGTTGATGTCCGCGGCCTGCAGCGTCGACGTCGACTGCACGGCTTTGTTCTTCGACCCCGGCAGGTCGACGAGCTTCACCTGCGACCGCGACGAGAGCGTGTTCGGCAAGCTCAGCAGCGACCCGGTGCCCGCGGCGGGCGTCTGGCCGCCGGACAGCAGGCCGCCGAGGCTCTGCAGGCCGGTCGCCGGGTCGAAGCCCTTGGCCAGCGTGTCCTTCGGCACGTTCAGCCCGCCGCCGCCGAGCAGCGGGACCTGCGGCAGCGTCGGGATCACGTTGAGCAGCGACAGGCTGGCGACCGACGTGCTGGAGTCGGCGATCGTGTCGACGCACGGGCCGAGCGTGTCGCTCCAGCGCGCGTGCGCGGTGCCGTTGAGCAGCCCGACGTTCAGCAGCGGATTCGACGGCGCATTCAGGCCGCCGCTGATCCCCTTGGGGTTGTCCGGCAAGGCAGTCTGCACGAGACTGCCCGGCGTCTGCGGCGCCTGGCCCCCGACCGCCAGCCCGAACGGCGCCGACTGCGCGATCGCCTTCTCATAGCTCAGGTACGCCTCGGAGTTCGCCGACGCACTCGACAGGCCCATGCCCGCCTCGAGCGCCGACTGCTTCGGCAGCGTCTGCCCGAAGCCCGGAATGATCGTGCTGGTGCTGACCGCGTTCGGCAGCAGCCGCAGCACCCCGAGCGCCGTACCCGCGTCGCCGACCGCATGCCCGAGCGGCTGCGGCCCGACGGGAGCCGACGCCGGCGGCTGGTTCGGGTCGTTCGGCTGCGGGATCGGCGTGGTCGGAATCTCCTGCGCACCGGCCGGACCGGCCATGAGCAGCAACAACGCAGCAGTGGCGGGCACCGCCAGTGCACGGGGCAGTCTTCGCTGCATGTGCCGGGTCCTCCAGGTGGTCGCCGGGCCGGGGACTGAGACCGAAGTCATAGGAGCCTAACGACGCGGCCCCCGCAAGGTGACGCACCGGCCTCCGCTACACTTGACCCCGTCGCCGAGCGACATGCCGCCTTAGCTCAGTCGGCCAGAGCGATTCACTCGTAATGAATAGGTCGGGGGTTCGATTCCCCCAGGCGGCTCCACCAGCTGACCAGGGACTTTCCGGAATCCGGAGGGTCCCTGATTGCTTTCTGTGTAGCTATCTGTGTAGCCAACCCGGGGTTACGCTGGCTATATGACCAGCGCAAACGGCCCTCGGAAGCGCACTCGCGGCGAGATCGTGAAGCTCCCGAGTGGGTCACTCAGGGTGAAGGTCTACGCGGGCATCGACCCGGTGACCAAGAAGCGCTACTACCTGGATGAGGTCATTTCCGCTGGCCCAGGAGCGGCGGCCGAGGCGGAGAAGCTGCGGACGAAGTTTCTCAACCAGGTCGACGAAAAGCGCAGCTCTCGGACCCGGGCGACGGTGAACCAGTTGCTTGACCGGTACTTCGAACTGGTCAAGATCGAAGAAACCACCCGAACGGGCTACGAATCTCTGGTCCGAATCCACATCCGCCCGCTGCTCGGAAAGTCCGCGCTCGGTCATCTCGACGGCGAAATCCTTGACTCGTTCTACAAACAGCTAAGGACGTGCCGTGCTCACTGCCGGGGGCGTGTCTTCGTCGAGCACCGTACGGAACGGCCGCACAAGTGTGATGGTCGGTGCGGTCGGCACAAGTGCAAGCCGCTCGCGGACAGCTCGATTCGTAAGATTCAGGCAATTCTGTCCGGCGCTGGGAAACGGGCTGTCCGCTGGGGGTGGATTGGTGTCAACCCGTTCGATCTCGCCGAACCGCTTCCGGTGCCTCAGCCGGACCCGAAGCCGCCGACAGTCGAGCAGGCAGCCCGTATCGCGACGGAGGCGTGGCGAGATCTCGACTGGGGAATGCTCGTGTGGCTCGCGTTCATCACGGGCGCACGTCGAGGCGAGTTGTGTGCTCTCGCGTGGGATCGGCTGAACTTCCGTACGCGGGTCTTGACCATCCGGAGCAGCATTGCCCAATCGGGCCGCAAGACGTGGGAGAAGCCCACAAAGACGCACCAGCAGCGCCGAATCACTCTCGACGACCGGACTGTGGCGCTGCTGCGGTCGTACCGCGACCATTGCGCAGAGCGTGCCGGTTTGAAGACGTTGAAGGCGGATGCGCGAATCTTCTCGCTGGTGCCGGATGGCAGCACGTGGCTCAAGCCCGACTCGGTGAGTCAGCGGTACGCGCGCATGTGCGCTCGTCTCGGCTGGGACATGAACATTCACCAGCTCAGGCACTACTCGGCAACCGAGTTGATCGCAGCGGGTACGGACATTCGGACGGTAGCCGGGCGCCTCGGCCACGGCGGGGGCGGTTCGACGACGCTGCGCGTCTACAGCGCATGGGTTGCGGAGGCGGACGACCGCGCCTCCGGCGCCCTTGCCGGGCGGCTGCCCGATTTGCCCGTCGCGCTCAGCGAGGAAGGCAAACTCGCGCCGGTCGCGCCAGTTGTCTCGGCCGACGACGAGAGCCCGTACAAGCGGATCGCGAAGGACCTTCAGGGAGCGATCGTGTCCGGAGTGCTCGCGCCCGGTCAGCAGCTTCCTGCGGTCGCCGATCTGGCGAAGCGGTACAAGGTGTCATTCGGGACGGCTCAGCGCGCCATAGCCCAGCTCAGGGCAGCTGGGCTGGTCAGCGTAAGCCGGGGCAAGCGCGCCGTGGTCGTCGATCCGGCCGCCGCCGCCAACGCTGAGCCCGCGAAGGTGGTCGGCCTGCACTCGCGTCGCTCGAAGTGATTCAGGACGTAGCGGGTATTTCCAGGTCGAGAGCCTGCAGCACCGGGCCGTAGATTCGCCCGGCCGGGATGAACCGGGTCAGATCTGCTGCGCGGACCCAGATCACGTCGGAGTTCTCTGCGACGTCGGCGTTCCGCGCTTCCCCGGTCACGTAATCGCACAGCACGTATTCGCATAAGACGCCTGTCATCGGGTGCGGCCGGGTGCCGAGCATTCGGACGAAGACGCAGCGTACGTCCGTTTCGGCGAGGGTTTCCCGGACGGCCGCGACCGCTGGATCGGTGCCCGGTTTGACGATGCCAGCCGGGAACTGCCACGTGTTCGCGTCGTCCCGACGACAGACGAGTAAAACCTCCGTGTCGCGGACGACTACCGCAATCGCAACCCGAAGGGGCTGCAATGCACCGCTTGATTTCTCCGGCGGTGCCAATAGGTCGCGGATACTCGCGCCGAAGATATGTTCAAGAAGCCTCGCGGTGGCTGGGCGAACCGGACCGAGAGGTTTGCCATCCGGCCGTGCGCCCGCAATCAGGCGCTGCAGATGTCGCACGCTCAGCGTGCCCGGCTCATCGTGTTTCCGCGCGAAGTCTTCGGTGAAACGCACGAACTCTTCGAGTGTTTCGCGCCGCTCACGAATGCGCCCTTCGAGAACGGTGCGCGGTGGTGGGCTGACGTCCTGATCTGCGGATCGCACTGCTTCCTCCTACCCCGCCCGTTCTGGGCCATCCCTAGGTCGTGCACGAGTCGTCTTCAGGTCGTGGTTAGGCCCCTGCTATCGCGTGAGACTCATTTCATTCTGTCACATGGCTTGATTTAGCTCTTTGAGCTAGTCGGGGAGAGGTGGCAGGCCGGAATGTGATCGACCTGGGCGGGAGCGGAGTCGTGATGGCTGGGCAACACCTGACCTCGGTGACCTCCGCTGGGCAAGCGGTGGATCACCTGGTGTCTGAAGCTGAAATGACACACGGACTCTCCTCCGAAGGTTGGTTCGTCGGTCTGTGCGGCGACCGGTTCCCGGCGGCGGCAATGTGCTCGGAACCGGGTCCGGCCTGCTCACGCTGTGCGCGAATGCTGTCCGCTGTTCGGACTCCGCCGCAGATTGAAGCGCAACGTGGACTTGGGCGAATCCTCCAGGCCGTGCGTCGCAGCTGTGCGCGACGATTCTGCCGGAAGTGACCCATGCGCGGCACGGACATGCTGACGCCACGCGCACGCGCTCTAGGCGTTGCCTTGCGAGACGTCCGGCTTGCCGCTCGCTTCGGGGTGCGGGAACTGGCACGACGCATCGGCGTCAACCCTGCGCTGCTGTCGTGTTGGGAGCTGGGGCAACGGGTACCTGGTGTTGAACAGGTCGCCGGAGTGCTTGGCGCCCTGGGCGTGACAGGCGAGGAGAAAGAATGGATCACCCGCCTTGCGCGTGGCGTAGTTGGTCCTGATTGGTTCACTCCAGGCTCGCAGGCAAGCCCAACGCACTCCGCCACGTTGAAAGCGCATGAGCGCGCTGCGCTTTCCATGACGGTCTGGGCACCGATCGTGCTCCCGGATCTTTTGCAGACCGACGGCTACGCGCGCTTGGCGTGCGGTGCTGGACCTCTCGACGTTGCGACCCTGGAAGCGCAGATGCGGCGCAGGGACGTGCTGTTCGGTGCCGCGGCAGTCCCCGCGGACTTCTTCATCGGAGAGGACGCGATCTATAACCACCTCCGCGCCGACGTGATGTCGCAGCAACTGCAGTCCATTGTGGACCTGGAGGTCTGCTCTCGAACGATCACCGTTCGCCTCCTGCCGAGGCGCTGTGTGATGCTCCCGTGGGCCTTCACCAGGTACCGAATGGAGGACTCGTCGCCGGTTGTCTACTGTCCGCACCACTGCATGGGCGCCTTCCTCGTTGGTGCGCACGCGGCACATTATGAGGCGGTCATTGCCAAACTGAAGGAACACGCGATGTCGCCGGGCGAGACAACCGGCTGCCTCAGTGCCGAGGCCGATCGTCTTCGGAACGGGACTTTGTGACGAGTGAGACGGCTTCATCCGAAGCTGTCTCACCCGTCACAACTTGCTTATTGCCTGGTCGAGGGCATATGGACCCGTCACATGTGTTGAGACACCCGTGACAGGCTCTACGGATCGTCCTTGCTCTCACCCCCAATTCGTCTGCCGCTCGTTATCGCGTCGGCGGCTGCCCGAATGTCGGTCGTGAGGTAGCCGCGAACCTGTCGAGTCTTGCCATCCGCACCCGGCACGCGGACCCGCTCTGGACGGCACCCGAACTCGCCCATCTGCCGACCGAACGTCGTCGGCTCGACTTCCAGCGCTTCGACAAGTTCGGCCGTGGGGACGAACTCGCGTCCACCCTCGCCCAGGTCGTCGCCGAGGTAGCCCACCACCGACGCAAGCGGTTCCGGCAGTTCTACAGCCGCGACCGGTTCCGCCTGTGTGCCGATGACCCGAGCGACCGAAGCGTGATCGAGCACCGGCGCCGTGTTTTCTCCAGCCGCGTGCCCGGTCAGCGTGCCGGTAGCTTCGCGAAGTGCGCGACCTTGCGCGCAAATCGCCTGCCAGTCCTCATTGGGCATGTAGTAGGTGCGCACGGTCACCGCGAGCACGTCCGCGCCTGCTTGGGTCTCGCCGTCCGGCCGCAGGATGCCCACGCCCTTGTGCGAAGGCAACAGACGACTGGAGTCGTAGCCCCGGGTATTCATCTGCTCTCCCAGCACGATGTTGCTGTCTCGCCAGTCCATGACCCGCAATGCGAACCGGGACCCGAGTACGGCCCGCAGCCCGGACGGGATCGTTTTCGAGTCGGGCCGTTGTGTCGCCAGTACAAGCACGATCCCAGCGGCTGGCCCCTTCTTCGCCAGCCAAGTCAGCAACTCGCCGATGTACTCGCCTGCAGTGAGCTTCTTTCCTTGCACCACAACAGGTGTGCGGTCCTCCAGCGGAACTTGGACTTCATCGACGAAGATCGCGGTAATCGGCATGTCCAATGGGGCGTCGCGGGACATCTCCGGCGTGATCTTCGACTCCGGGCAGGTCAAGTCGTCGAGATCACGCATCCGCCGATAGCGGCCTTGGACCTCGGCCACGAGTTCGGCCAGCCAGTCGACCAGGATCAGGACGTGTTCGGGTTCGTCGCCGGACATGAACCGGTGCGCGACCTGACCGGCGGCGTCCCAGTCCTTTCCTGCCTTGAAGTCCGCGACGTACAGCCGGACCCACGCGTCCAAGATGAGCCCGGCCGCGGCGAGCCGCGCGGCGAATGTCTTGCCTTGCCGGGGGATTGCCCCGACGAGCAGCGACGTCCACGCCAACGGCAGGTCGATCCGGCGGTCGCGAGCGTCCCGGCCGAACGGGACCGGCCGCCACGCATCCCATTGGGACACTCCGAGCAGAGGCGTCCGAAGTGGAGGTGAGCTGTACGGGTCCTCGTCGGCAACCCACATGGATACGCGGCCTGCGTGACCTCCGTTGCCGCGCACACGCTCCACGATCAGCTGCACCTCATCGACAGCGAGCGCAGATGCGAGGGCTTCTCGATTCTTCACGACATCTGCCGCCTTGCGGGTCGCAGGCAGATCGACCGTGACAGCCCAGCCGTCCCCGACCCGCGTGGCCCGTTCGACCAGCCGCAAGGACTCATCCTTGCCGATGAGCTTGGCGTCCCGGAACGCGTCGACCAGGACTTGTGGGTCCATCGTCCACGTCAGAGTCCGAGGGCCGGCAAGCGCGGGTTTCCGGCCCGGACTGCCGTCCTTCCGGCGTCCGAGGATCGCCAGTGCGACCGACGCGGCGGCGCCCGCCATCCACAACGGATCGGACCCGTAAACCAGCTCGACGATTGTGCCGACGAGGGCCAGGGCCGCGACGAGCGCGCCCGTCACCTTCCAACGGAACAAGGTCAGTTCGCGGATCTCCGTGAACTTGTCGGCAAGTTTCTCGGATTCCTCGGCCGCCTTGCGGTAGTCCAGCACGGTTACCCAGCCACGCCACCAACGGATGCCGACGATGAGCCCGCGGACGACGGCACCCACGTACCGCCACGGTGATTTCAGCGCGGCCACCAGGGCGTCCTTGGCGGCCTGGATGGCTTGCGGCTTGCTCTTGAGCCACAGCGGTACCCGGGGCGATTGCCGCCACCACCGTGCAAACCGATGCTGGGCAGTCCGGTGACGCGGCCGGGGCAAGGTGTCATCGACCAACTCGGCATCCAGCACCGGCCCCGCAGGCTCGACGTCTCGTGAACCTGCCCGCACGGGCAACACCTCGGCGTTCACGGAGCTGTCGTTGCCGTTCATGACCCGGCCCCCTTGCCCGCAGGGGTCGTGCGCTGGTTGTCGGCAAGCTCGTTCGTGAGCGTCGCGGCGAGCCGGGACGACAGCCCACGTGAGCAGCCGGTCATCTTGCGAACCCACGCAGGACTGACCTCCACGCCGGGCGTCCACGCTTGCCTTGCCTCATCGAGGTATTCGCCGAACAGCGTCCGCCGCGCCGGCTCTCGCCGAGGAGCCGCCGGCGCTTTGCGAGCCGTACGTACCGAAGTGGGTTCGTGAACGCCGCTCAACGCGCGTGGCGGTGTTGACGGTTCCTTCCCTCTGGACGCGTTCGTGAACGCCACTGCCACGGCCTCGGTGAGCTTGTCGCGTAGGTCGGTGACTGCCTCGGCAGCCGCGAACACGACCAACGGCGGCACGGAATGCAGCACCACCCCAGACAGTGAACCGGCAGCGAACGAGGCCCACGTGTTCATCACATACGCGGCGCCGAGCGTCAGCCACTTCGCAGCCCGCACCCAACGGCCTGTGTGAACTTGGTACCGCGCTGTTACTTGCTCAGCACGCAGAATGGCGAGCAGTACCAGGGACACTGTCGGGTCGAGCAGCCACGCGCCGAGCCACGGCAGCGACCATGGAACCGATCCGGCCGCAGCGAACCATTGAACGTTGGTCATCGTGAACGCGAGCCCGAGCACGATCCCCGCCCAGCACAACCGGTCGACTTGCGCCCGAACCCGCTCGATTCGCAAGGCGACGACGTCCGGGTGGTCTTGCCAGCGTCGGACCGCCGCTGCATCGGAGGCATCCCGTGCGAGGCGTTCCGCCTGGCTTGGCCGCACCTGTCCCGAGTCCTGCGGGGTGGCGGGTGGCCGCCCGACGGCGGCCACCCCTTCCACTCCGTTCTGTTGAATCGGCCCGTTCATCGCCGACCACCGCCCCGGTGGCTGGTTGTGTCCAGCGACGTGACAGTGAGCGCCCGCGTCAGTACGTGTGCCGCGATCATGTCCGGTACCGCGAGGACGACGACGAGCAATGTCGGGTTACCCGGGTGCGTGATCACCAGCCACTGAACGCCGACGAACGCTGCGCCCATAAGCAGAACCCGTCCGACGAGCGAGACCACGCGGGCCGACGCGCGGGCCGCGTCGGCGGCGCGACGCACCTTGCGGGCCCCGAGGCGCCAAACCATGAACAAGGCAAATAGCGCACTGATCCCTACGAGGATCTGCGTTGGTGTCAGGTCGAGCGTCATCCCTGCTCACCGCCTTCGGCTCCGCTGCGACGCGTGAGCCATGCCCGGTGCACTTCGCGCCGGTCGGTGTCGGCGAGCGCGCCCCAAACTCCAATCGTGTCGGCACCGGACGTCCGCAGTTCGAGCTCAAGGCATTCGTCAATCACCGGGCATCCAGCGCACAGCCGGGCTGCCAACTCCCGGTCTGGCGTGTCCTCCCCGGACAGGTCCGGGAACTCGGATCGGTCGAACGCCCAGAAACACAGCCCGTCCCGGGTGACGACCTCGGCCAACACATCGGCCGGGACGTCGGCGTATCGGTCGAGCCGGGCGGCAATCTCCTCGTAACCATCTCGGTTCACCACGACGCACCCCCGCTCGCCCGGTTGGCCTCCTGTGCCGTTCGGCGTTTGGCGACCAGTTCGGCGATATCGACGCAGCCCCCGGACGCGGTGACCTCAGCGACCAGTTCGGCGAGAGCAACGGCGGGAACGACGTAGCGAGTGCGGATGCGTACCGCGGGGAAGGCGCCGTCTCGGATGGCGCGATAGAGCGTCACCGGATTGACGCGGAGCACACGTGCCGCTTCCCCGACGGTATAGAACGTCAGAGCGGCGTTCTCGTTGGTATCCATCGGTAGGTCCTTTGATAGAAGAACTATTTAAGTCTCAATTTTGGGATGATTTAATCCCTTGTAGGCAAAAAGGTGCCTGAATGCGCCCGAGTAGGCGCGGAGTGTCAGCCGCGGAATCGCTGTCCGCGTTACTCTCGTCTTCGAGGCGGAGCGCGGAGGAATACGTGGCGGAAGACTGGGCGGCAGTCGCGAGAGCTATCAATCAGCGCATGGCTGACCTTGGCCTCAGTCAGCGCGAACTCATCGCGAGGTCGCAGGTCTCCAAAGCGACGGTCCGAGAAATCCAGCACAACCGAGCGCAGCGACGCCGCAGCGAGCGCACGCTTGAGGCGCTGTCGCTTGCCCTTGAGCTGCATGCGGGACACCTGGCGGCGGTGCTGGCCGGACGGCGTCCGCCGGAGTTGGGCGAGCCTGCGCCGCGAGGGGACAACGATATTCCGGGCCGACTTGCCGTCATCGAGCACCAGTTGCGGGAGATAACCGACCGGCTTCGCGAAATGAACGGCGTAACCGAGCGGCTGGACGAAATTCAGGAAAACGTTTCGACGGTGCTCGACCAGGTTTCGACTGTTCGCGAGCAGCGTCGTCGTTAGGGGGTTCGGGTGGCTTTCGTTCATGCCTCACAGTCAACGCCGAATCCTTTACGCAAACGATGCATGACCAGTGCAGGTCCGATGCAATTCCAGTGCATCGGCAGTGCACTTCTCGAATTTGAAGGGCTCCAGCTGTGGATTTCGTGAGCGCTTGGACAGGGCGAACGGCGTGCGCGCTGCAGGGGGCCTTGCGCATGAGCAATGAAGCGTTTGCGGCGCATCTTGGTGTCGCAGTCAGAACCGTTGCCTCTTGGCATGCGAAGCCGGGCGTAAAGCCGCGGCAAGAGATGCAGGACCTTCTAGACACGGCGTTTGACCGCGCGTCCCGCTCGGCGAAGGCTCGGTTCAGGCAGCTGGTCGAGCCTCAAAGTGATGATGCAGCCTCGTTGGATGCAAGCGGCGAGCACGCACAAGCGCTTCGCGTCGCGATAGCCGTTGTCGTGAACGGTTCTCAAGTGCTCATGGTCTGCCGACGCGGTGAGGACGGCGGTGGCATCTCGTGGCAGTTTCCGGCGGGCATGGTCAAGCCTGGCATTGCGGCGGAAGCGGTTGCGATCAGGGAAACCCTTGCCGAAACCGGGATCCACTGCGCGATCGTGCGTAAGCTGGGCAGCCGCCTGCATCCGATAACGCGTGTTCAGGCTGAGTACCTGCTGTGCGAGTACTTGACCGGGGAGGCGCGGAACATGGATGTTCTGGAGAATGTTAACGTGGCGTGGGCTGAGAAGGCTGAACTGACGCGTTTTATTCCAGCGGACAGAATTTTTCCGCCGATTTTGGAAGCTTTGGAGGTATCGGAATGACCGAGGATTCGGCCGCAGCTGAGAAGAAGTCGATCTCGGCGGCCATTATTGTCCGCGACGGCCGTGTGCTTCTCGTCCGGCGACGCGTCAAAGAAGGCAGCTTGTCGTGGCAGTTCCCCGCTGGTGAGGTCGAAGACGGCGAAAGCGCCAGTGCCGCGGCAGTGCGAGAAACGCGCGAGGAAACCGGCTTGGAAGTCACTGCGTCGTCGGTTCTCGGCGAGCGCGTCCACCCGAACACCGGCCGGACAATGGTCTACGTGGCGTGCGAGTCGGTCGGCGGCGAGGCCAGCGTTGTCGATGATGAGGAACTCGCCGAGGTCGCGTGGTCAAGTCGCGCGGAGTTGACCGACTATGTTCCGTACCCGTTCTACGGTCCGGTTCAGGAGTACTTGGACAAATCGTTGTCCAAATAGCAGCACGACGCTCGGGCTAGTACAGGACGTCGCCGAGACGGTCACGAACCACGCCGGAGTGCAGCAGACCGGGGATCGGAACACCACCAACGCTCTCCCGGGTGCTCGCGACGTCCGAAGGGGAGCCAGACGGCAGGCTGTCCAGCAAATCGATAGCCTGCCTTGCCCACTCGCCAGCGGTGTCGAAGTGGCGAGTCCCGTCTACGTCCTCGTTCCGATACCGAAATGCGAGCGCATAAGCAGTCTCAGCCGCTGCACGTTTGTTAGTGGCACGCTCGGCGTCGAACGCTGCTGCCAGTTCTGCCAGTGTAGGTCGACTCTCTCCCTCGCGCGCCATTGGTGCGCCCCGTCCGTCAGTAGGCGAGCTTTTCGGCCAATGTCTCGTAATCGAACTGTTCGGTTGCGTCGAACCAAATTCCGATTTCGTACTTGGCCTCTTCCGAGTTGCCGGACGCATGCACCAGGTTCATCACAGCTTTGCCACTCACCTCGGACGATGCCTTGGTCTGGTGTGCATAATCGCCGCGCACCGTGCCCGGCGCGGCGTCGCTGGGGAACGTGCCACCGATGATCTTCCGGATTTTCGCGACTGCGTCGACACCTTCGAGCGCGAGCGCGATGACCGGGCCGGACTGCATGAACTCCGCCGTGGTGTTGTAAACAGCTGAACCGGCGCGCTCTTCGAGGTCGAAGTAGTGCTTCCGCGTGAAGTCGGCGTCCATGTGCTTCATCTTGACGCCGACGATCTTGAGCGCAGCTTCCTCGAAGCGAGTGAGGATGCGGCCCGCCAGTCCGCGGACGAGGGCGTCAGGCTTGAGCAGGACAAGGGACCGCTCAACGCCGAGGTCCGACGAGTCAGCCATGGGGCGCTCCTTCCGTCGTGGTCGGTGCGGATCGTACCGACTGCAGGTAGCTGTGGGTGCCCAGTCTTACAGTCTCAACGCGGTCTTGCTGTCCACATGTTTACCGGTGCCTAAGTCAACACGGGCGTTGATGCAGACTTGCGCCGCTTTCTGTAAAGATTTGAAGTTATTGATCATTTCGGTGATCGCGTCCGCGTCGTACCCGAAAATCTCCTGACCATGTGCCTCGATGCGCGCCGAGAACTTGGGTCCCCAGTGTGGCCTACCGATGGTTCCTACTCGTTCGCCAGTGGAGGTAACGAATCCGCAGTTTTGCACAGTAATTGGAGCGCGGCCCATATTGCGGACCCTGACGAAGAACACCAGAGAGCCCGATAAATCGTTGTCCTCCATCGTCTTGCGAGCATGTGCGCGCCAGTCTGGGCTGACGTCGAACGTCATGAACACCCCGTCTGACATAACCACGCCGACCTCAAGATGAGCGGTGCCGCGCCCAGCCGCTAGCTGCCAGGACACGATATTCCAGGTAAGCGATGCCGCGGCTACGACTGAGCTGAGGATGGCGATAACGAGAGTTGCGACCTGCATGCCGTCGGAGTCGGAGATCGCGGTTCGGTGTTACTGCTCGTTGCTAGACCGTTGTGGTTCGTTGCCGAGAGCCTTGGATAGCTTTCTCACGTGCAGCCCCGCAGCTCGCGCGCGGGTGCACTGGCCAGTGTCGTAGGTCAACAGCGTGATGTCGCGTGCGGCAAGGGGCTTGAGCGCCACCGCTCGGTCTACTACCTCGTCGTCGACGATTGGGAGGCGGACGTGGCCAGGAGGATCGAGCAGAAGCTCGATGGTGACGTCTCCACGCGAGATGTTGCTTGACTTCAAACCAGAGTGGTCGGCGGCGCGCAGGGGCGCGGGTTGCGTCGGATCACTAAGCACGGCATCGATGACGCCAAGGGTGTGTCCAGCACGCCACCGCACGTGCTTGTCCCTGCTCTCCTTCAGTCGATCCAATTCGTCCACGATCGCGATCGGCACGAGGAGATGGATCGGCTCGGCGCGTAAGCCTAAAAGGGCTGCGACATCCAGAATCTCCAGCTTGTCGGAATTGATGAAGACGTTCGTGTCAGGGATGACGAACATGCCCAGCCGCGACCAGCGCTCAATTGCTTGATTTAGTTCGGTCAGTGCGCCTTCCAGAGCGACTGTGCGCTGTTCGATTTCTAAGGACACTAGGTTGTATACAACCCCTGTAGTGGCGGAGCCTGCAAGGCTGCCAACCGATGACATCAAGAGTCGGTACCGTTGAGTCAGGATCAGGTGGTCCACGTCAGCGTTGCTGATCAGATGGCTAAGCGCTCGCGCTGCATCGCTGGCCCAGTTGAGATAGGAGAGCAGGAGAGCGAACGCGTCCGCATGGACGCCGCTTCGCAGGTTGAGCGCCTTCGTATGTATGTCGCGGAGCGCTGAACCGAGGTTTGTCCGGTCTGTGCCTGGTAGGCAGGTCACCAGCATGAGACTCGTCCTCTCTCAAAGCATCCGCTGCTAACCGGCGACCGGGCGCGGACTTCGGCTACGTCGTTGCCAGCCCGATGTCGACTGGCAACAGTCCTATCGTGTGCATGCTCTGGACTGTTCCTCCACGACGCCTGATCACGGTCGGTGAACAGTCGGAGTGAAGTCGATGGAGCTGTGCCTACTGCGCAGGGAAGCTTTGGCATGTAGCCATGCGTGTTGCGAACTGGGGTCGACTGGGGTCTCTGTGGCCCGTGTAGCTACCCATCGAGAACACGTAGCCCCAGCTAGAAGTCCTTGTGATGAAGGTCACGAACACTCGTAATGAATAGGTCGGGGGTTCGATTCCCCCAGGCGGCTCCACCAATGACCAGGGACTTTCCGGAATCCGGAGGGTCCCTGGCTGCGTTTTGGGTAGCCATCCGGGTAGCAGCTCGCGAACCCGTGTGACCGTCGCGCAGCTGACCGGCCGGTACTTCGAGCTGACGAAGATCAACCAAACCACCCGTACGGGCTATGAATCTCTGGTCCGGAATCACATTCGGCCAATCCCAGGCGAGGGCGCACAGCTCACCTCGGCGTGCACCCGTGATGAACGCGAGCCACACGAGCATTCCCCGGTCGAGATCCCGCCAGACCTCGCTGCGCGTCTGCGGCGCTTGGGCCGCCGGAGCAGTGTGCGGAACGCGCTGGGTTGAAAGCATGGAACCCGAGGTCCGGAGCTGTCCAGGGTGAAGTTGCAGGCACCATCGGCGCAAGCAGCTCATCGGTGCTCAGTACGAAAATGTGCTCCGAAGAGACGGGCCGTGGCAGGGCGAACGGCGCCGAGCGAACTTCTCGGCGAATTCCCTCAGGCGGCTCCACCGCGGCGACGGCACCCAGTAGCGCCCGAACGGGTGAGTTCCCGCTGCCGAGGCATGGCGGCTGACAATTCGGGCAAGTTCCCATCGGTCATCTTGTGGATCTTTGTCTTCTCCGAGAATATTTGTCTCGAAGAAGAGAATGTAACTAGTATTAGGGGGTATTACCAGATGAAGCGTCGCGTTTTTCAGCTGCTTGGGGTCGTCGCGTTCAGTGCCGTTGCTTCCGTCGGTGGAATGGCCACGGCACAGGCTTCGCCGTCGGTGCAAGGCCGTGGTTACGACGCGATCTACACCCATTATCCCTGTTCGGAAGCGATGAACTACGTCCGCGTCAAGCCGGGCGTTCGTTTCACGTGTCGGGACATCCCGGGTGGCTCCATGATTACGTTCTATTCCTGAGCAAACGGCCAGGTTGCGCGGCAACAAAGCACAACCTGGCTGTTTTGCGCATATCGAGAATCATCTCAGACGGGAATCGGCTGCCCGACCCCGGTGGTGAGCAATTCGTACAAGCTCGTGTTCACGCAGCCCGTCCAGCACTGTGAGCATTCCCCATAACAGGACTGATCCGGCGTAAGTCCATGGTGGGTGAACCGCAGCCTGGTCCCGCCCTCGGTCGGGGTCAGGTCGAACGTCATCGAGGTGCCGGTCCATTCGTCGTGTTCGTCGACGAAGGCCAGGTACGCCTCTTCGACGTGCCAGTCGATCCGGCGGCCTGGCACGGCGGCGGTGACCTGGATGCGGCTTGACGGGATGCCCTTGTCCACAAAGGAGAACTCGTCGCCGGGCTTGGTGGCGTTGCCGGTGATCGTCTTGCTGAACCAGGCGCGGACGTCGGTGATCGCGGTGAAGACCTCCTCGGGCGTGCGGTCGACGGTGATCTCGGTGGTGAAGGAGTTCATGATTTCCTCTCGGGTAGTTATAGCAACCATCTGGTTGCGACTATATGGCAACTGAACGGTTGCGTCAATGCGGTAGGCTCAGCCCCCGGGAGGAACAGACATGGGATTTCCGGACCGCATCGAGCGCACGGTCGAGCTGGCGCATCCGCCTGCCACCGTCTGGACGGCGTTGACCACAGCCGACGGGCTGCGGGGCTGGTTCGGCGACGAGGCCGTCATCGACCTGCGGCCGGGCGGGGCGGCTCGGGTGGCGTGGACCGGGGATCGCAGTGCCGAGCTGCGGGTCGAGCGTGTCGAGGAGCCGGCGGTTTTCGGGTTCACCTGGCAGGTCGACGGGGTTCCCGAGGACGATCCGCGGCGCACCTACGTCGAGTTCACCCTGCAGCCGCACGGCGGCGGGACCCGGCTCACCGTGGTCGAATCCGGCTTCGCGCAGCTGCCGGACGAGCAGTACGACGCCACGTTCCAGTCCCACCTCGAAGGCTGGCCCCGTGAGCTGGGCGAGCTGGCGGCCTGGCTCGATGCCGGCTGACCCCGAAGCGGTCGCCGAGCAGGTCTTCGCCTCGCTGGCCGACCCGACGCGGCGCGCGATCCTCGCCGACCTCGCCGCGCGCGGTCCGGCCACTGCCACCGACCTGGCCGCCCGGCTGCCGATCTCGCGGCAGGCCATCGCCAAGCACCTCGGCCTGCTGTCCGACGCCGGGCTGGTCATTGCGGAGCCGGGCGAACGCCGCCGGGTCCGCTACCGGCTGGACTCCGCGCCGATGCGGGTCGCGCAGCAGTTCCTCGCCGCGCTGGCCCGCGACTGGGACGGTCCGCTCGCCGCGTTGAAGACTCATCTCGAACAGGGATTTCACCCGTCCGAGTGAGGGGCAGGGCTGTCTTCGCCCCGGTTACCGCACAAACAGGTCGTAGCCACCGTCATTGCGCGACCGGATGTCGCATTCGTTCCACGCGCCGAACGCTGTTCCGCTGTGGCACTCGGCTTCCAGGTAATGGCGGTCGTTGCTCGACGTCTGGTAACGCCAGTCGGCGGCCATTGCCGGGCCGGCCAGGGAAATCATCAGGACGGCCAAGGAAGCACCGAGGAAAGCCTTGCGCATCGTGCGACCCCTTCGCGGAGGTTACATAAGGACGAAATAGGACGAAAGAAGGTTATCGATTGGCGAAGGCGGTTGAGCACGTCGGCTGAGAGGTATGCCCGAATGTCCACCCGGTGTGGGTCGGCCGAGTGGCCGAGGTGCACGGACCGGAAGAACGATGGCAACGCGTACCCGGCTGGCTTGACTGGACGGCATGAACAGCGGGTGGAACAAGGTGATCGTCGCGGTGCTGGCCGTCGGCTCGGTCTCGGCTTGCGGTCTCGGGCAAGGGCTCAAGGAAAGCTCGAACGGACACGTCAAGGCGGTGGCCTACGACACCGGCCGCAAGGGCAAGGCCGACACCGACGCGCGGCTCCCGCCCTGGGTGCCCGACGACGCACAGGCGGTCAAGGAACTCATCCGCACCACCGGGTCGGAGCGGATCCTGCGGTACCAGCCGGGCGCGACCGGTCTGCCGGAAACCTGCAAATCCGGTGTGGCAGAAGCAAAACCGCCGACGCTCAGTGCGGAATGGTGGCCGTCCGGCGAGCATCGGCGTACGGACAAGGTGTGCGACGGCTGGCACGTCGCCGTCGAATCCGACGCGGTGTACGCGTATCGGGCCGAGTCATTGACCAGCACCCAATAAGACCCAGTACCCAGCAAAGGACAGACGAGGACTCCTCCTCGTCTGTCCTTTGTGGTCAGTCGGTGGGCGGGGTCAGTTTCAGTACCGTCGCGCTGGCTTCCCCGCGCGGAGTGCGGTACGTGATCTCGTCGCCGGCCTTCGCCCCCGCCAGCGCGAGGCCGAGCGGGCTGTCCGACGTGATCGCGTCGGCGTCTTCGCCCGGCAACGTCACCACGGTGAACGCTTCCTCGTCCCCGTCGGCGAAGCGCAGCGAGACGCGCGTGCCGTCGGGAAGCAGCGAGCTGTCGTACGCGCCGTGTTCCAGCTTCGCGGTGACGTCGGCGATCTGCCGGTCGAGCCGCGCCGCCGCCTCCGCGCGATCGATCACGTCCGCCTGGTCGGCGGCGTCCCCGGTGCGTTCCTGCTCACCTGGTTGCGGCGCCAGCGCCGCTCGTTGCGCGCGCAGGTCCGCGATTTCCTTCTCCAGCTGACGGCGCGCCGCCTCGCTGAGCCCCTTGTCCCCTGAGATCACCATGCGGGGCATTGTCCGCTGCGCGGACCGGGGTGGCCAATCCGGTTTTTCACCCGCGCCTGCCCGGCCTGGGACGGCTGGCCTAGGATTCAGGGCTGCCGTCCTGGACAACGTAACGAGGATCACCGTGAGCGTCGCCGTACCCGGCCGCAGCACCCAGCTGTCGCCGAACCAGCTGCAGAAGCAGGAACAGATCGTGGAGGCAGCCCGTGCGGTGCTGGCCCGCGACGGGCTCGCCGGCTGCACGGTACGCGCCATCGCGGACGCCGGGCCACTCACGAAGAGCGCGATCCACTACTACTTCGCCGACATCGATGTCCTCATCGACCGCGCGATGGCCGCGCACATCAACACCTTCGCCGCGCAGCTGCGTACCGTAGCCGACAAGTACGACGATCCGCGCGAACGGCTCTTCGCGGTGGCTGAGGCGTACCTCGCCGAGTTCGCCGACCACCCCGGCGGCGCGTTCCTGTGGTTCGAGTACTGGATCGCGGCCGGTCGCGCACAGCATCCGCAGGCGATCGACGCCATGCTCACGTCCATCACGGAGCTGTTCGGCGAACTGCTCGCCCCGCTCGACGTCGACGACCCGCGCGCCCGCGCCCGTGCACTGCTGAACTACCTCCTCGGCGCGGTGGTGCAGCAACGGGTACGGCCACGGCCGTCCGACAGCCTTCGCGTGGACGTCGAAGCCCTCTGTTTCGCCGGATACCGCTGACGCCGCTTAGGCTCCGGACATGCCACTGTTCTCCTTCGAGGGCGTCAGCCCGCAGGTCCACCCGGACGCCTGGATCGCCCCCACCGCCACCCTGATCGGCAACGTGACCGTCGAAAAGGACGCCTCGATCTGGTACGGCGCGGTGATCCGCGGCGACTTCGGCCCGATCATCATCCGCGAGGGCGCGAACATCCAGGACAACTCGGTGATCCACTCCAACGCCGAGCTGTGCGAGGTGGGCCGCAACGTGACCGTGGGCCACCAATGCCTCGTGCACGACTGCACGGTCGGCGAGCAGGCGCTGATCGGCAACGGGTCGACGGTGCTGGACCGCGCGGTGATCGGCGCCCGCGCGCTGGTGGCCGCCGGTTCGACCGTCACGCCCGGCACCGAGGTCCCGCCGGAGACCATCGCCATGGGCAGCCCGGCGAAGAAGTTCGTACCGCTCACCGATTCCGCGCGGATGTGGGTGGACCACAACGCGGCGATCTACCAGGACCTCGCGCGCCGGCACCGGGCAGGCAGCGAGCCGGTCTGACCGGCGTCCCGCGGCTCGGGGCGTGCACTAAACTTCGCTCCGTAGCCGCGACTGGCGCTGATCTACAGGTGGAGCACCACCAGGGAGCGACGACGAGGCCGGCACCGCGCGCCTGGGTGAGGGCCACTGCAGGAGCCGGAGTACGCCATGACCCACCAGCCCGCCCTGTCCGCACTCTCCGCGGCGGATCCGCAGATCGCCGGTCTCGTCGAGGACGAGGCCAAGCGCCAGCACGACAAGATCCGCCTGATCGCGTCCGAGAACTACGTTTCGCAAGCCGTGCTCGAAGCGACCGGCACGGTACTCACCAACAAATACTCCGAGGGTTACGCCGGCAAGCGTGACTACGAGGGCCAGCAATACATCGACCAGGTCGAGCTGCTGGCCATCGAACGCGCGAAGGCGGTGTTCGGCGCGGACCACGCGAACGTCCAGCCGTACTCCGGCTCGCCCGCCAACCTCGCGGCGTACCTGGCGTTCGCGCAGCCGGGCGACACCGTGCTCGGCATGGCGCTGCCCGACGGCGGGCATCTCACGCACGGCTGGAGCGTGTCCGCCACCGGCAAGTGGTTCACCCCGGTCCGCTACGGCGTGCGCAAGGAGACCGGCCGCGTCGACCTCGACCAGGTCCGCGACCTCGCCCGCCAGCACCGGCCGAAGCTGATCTTTGCCGGTGGCACGGCGATTCCGCGCACCATCGACTTCCCGGCGTTCGCGGAGATCGCCCGCGAGGTCGACGCCGTGCTGGTCGCCGACATCGCGCACATCGCCGGGCTGATCGCGGGCGGCGCGCATCCGTCGCCGGTCGGCCACGCGCAGGTGATCACCACGACCACGCACAAAACCCTGCGCGGCCCGCGCGGCGCGATGATCCTGTCCGACGCCGAGCACGCCAAGGCCGTCGACAAGGCGGTGTTCCCTGGTCTGCAGGGCGGTCCGCACAACCACACGACGGCGGGGATCGCGGTCGCGCTAGGGGAGGCGCTGCAGCCGTCGTTCTCCGAGTACGCGCACATGATCGTCGCGAACGCGAAAGCGCTGGCCGAGGCGCTCATCGAGCGGGGTTACGACCTCGTGTCCGGCGGCACCGACAACCACCTGCTGCTGATCGATCTCACCAACAAGGCCGTACCCGGCAAGCCCGCCGCGCAGGCGCTGGACCGCGCCGGGATCGAGCTGAACTACAACACCGTGCCGTTCGACCCGCGCAAGCCGTTCGACCCGTCGGGCATCCGGCTGGGCACCTCGGCGATCACCACGCGCGGGCTCAAGCCGGAGCACCAGGTACAGGTCGCCGGCTGGATCGACCGCACGATCACCGCCGCGGCCGCCCAGCAGGAGGACGCGCTGGCCGGGATCGCCGCGGAAATCACGGAGTTCCTGCAGCCGTTCCCGATTCCGGGTTACCGCGCCTGAGGTGGTTGAGCCGCGCGGCCTGCCTGGTCAGGTGGTCGCGCTCGGCGACGTTCGACGCAGCCGCCGCGGCTTCGGCATACAGCCGGGCCGCGGCGGTCAGGTCGCCGTCGCGTTCGTGCAGGTAGGCGGCGACCGCGCGGTGCCGTGGCAGGGATTCGTCCACTGCGGCAAGGGCCTTGAGCCCGGCGCGCGGTCCGTCCGCCTCGCCGACCGCAACCGCGCGGTTGAGCCGGACGACCGGGCTGTCGGTGAGTTCGGCGAGTTCGTCGTACCACTCGACGATCTGCACCCAGTCGGTTTCCCCGGCGGTCTGGGCGTCCGCGTGCAGGGCGGCGATGGCGGCTTGGGCCTGGTACTCGCCGAGCTGGTCGCGGACCAATGCCGCCTGCAGGATGTCGACGCCCTCGGCGATCAGCCGGGTATCCCATGCGCTCCGATCCTGGTCGGCGAGCGGTACCAGGCTGCCGTCCGGCTTGGTCCGCGCGGAGCGGCGGGCGTGGTGCAGCAGCATCAGCGCGAGGAGCCCGGCGACCTCCGGATGGTCGAAGCCGGCCGCGAGCTGCCGGGTCAACCGGATGGCTTCGGCGGCGAGGTCGACGTCTCCGGAGTAGCCCTCGTTGAACACCAGGTACAGCACGCGTAACACCGTCGCGACGTGGCCGGGGGCGTCGAAGCGCACGTCGGACACTGTGCGCTTCGCGCGGCTGATGCGTTGCGCCATCGTGGCTTCCGGGACCAGGTACGCCTGCGCGATCTGCTTCGTGGTCAGCCCGCCGACCGCGCGCAGGGTGAGCGCGACGGCCGACGACGGTGTCAACGATGGGTGTGCGCAGAGGAAATACAGCTGGAGCGAGTCGTCCGCCGAGGTCGCCGGACCGGGCGGCGGCTCGATTTCCACCGCCAGCTCCCGGCCGCGGCGGGAGGATTCGGACCGCGTGGCGTCGAGGAACCGGCGCCACGCGGCCGCGATGAGCCACGCCTTCGGGTCGCGCGGCGGATCGTCCCGCCACGCGTCGAGCGCGCGGATCAGCGCTTCCTGGACGGCATCCTCGGCCGACGCGAAGTCCGCGCCGCGCCGGACGAGGATGCCGATCACCGCGGGGACGAGCTCCCGCAGCAGTTCCTCGTTCACTCGGTCACCGTTGGCGTCACCCCGTAGAAGGGACGCAGTTCGAGCCATTCGTGGATCGGCTTCCCACCCGCGCCGGGGGCGGCGGACAGCTCGCCGGCCAGCTCGATCGCGCGCTCGTAGGTGTCGACGTCGATGATCATCCAGCCCGCGATGAGGTCCTTGGTCTCCGCGAACGGACCGTCGGTGACCGGCGGGCGGCCCTCGCCGTCGTAACGGACGAACGTCCCCTCGGGTGACAACGCCTGCCCGCTGACGTACTCGCCGGTCTCCTCGAGCCGGGTCGCGAAGTCCCGCATGTACTGCAGGTGGGCCGTGACCTCGTCGGGGGTCCACTGGTCCATCGGGACGTCGTTCACCGAAGCCGGCGCGCCGCGGTAGTGCTTGAGCAGCAGGTACTTGGCCATCGTGATGCTCCCTCGTTGCTGGTGGCGACCCATTGTCGCCGCATTCGAGCCAGGGACGGAGCCGGTTTCGGATTCTCGACATCGCCTGGCCTGCGACGAGGGTCACAGACTATTTGCTTGATGAATGCAAGCTTTTCGGGAACAGTTGTGCAAGGCAAGTAGTTGATACCTGCAAGCAAGTAACTGAGGCACTGAGGGAGACACCATGAGCGACACCACCACTGCGGAAGGGGGCGCCACCACGAACGGACGGCTTTCACACCGGCAGATCCTCACCGTTCTGTCCGGACTGATGCTCGGCATGTTCCTGGCGGCCCTCGACCAGACCATCGTGTCGTCGGCGATGAAGACCATCGCCGACGAGCTGCACGGGCAGAGCCTGCAGGCCTGGGCCACCACCGCCTACCTGATCACCGCGACGCTGTCGACGCCGCTGTACGGCAAACTGTCCGATTTGTTCGGCCGCAAACCGATGTACCTGACGGCGATCTCGCTGTTCCTCGCCGGTTCACTGGCCAGCGGGATGGCGAGTTCGATGTACGAACTGGCCGCGTTCCGCGCGTTCCAGGGCCTTGGCGCAGGCGGTCTGATGTCGCTCGCGCTGGCGATCATCACCGACATCACGTCGCCGCGGGAACGCAGCAAGTACCAGGGTTACTTCATGGCCGTGTTCGGGGTTTCGAGCGTGGCCGGGCCGGTCGTCGGCGGGTTCTTCGCCGGTCTCGACTCGTTCGCCGGGCTCACCGGCTGGCGCTGGGTGTTCATGGTGAACGTCCCGATCGCGCTCGCCGCGCTGGTCGTGGTGAGCAAGGTGCTGAACCTCCCGCACACCAAGGTGAACCAGAAGGTCGACTTCCTCGGCGCCGGTGCGCTGACGCTGGGTCTCGTGCCGCTGCTGCTCGTCGCCGAGCAGGGCCGGGAATGGGGCTGGGGCTCGCCCGCGTCGCTCGCGATGTACCTGGTCGGCGCCGTCGGCGTGGTCCTGTTCATCCTGCAGGAACGCCGGATGGGCGACGCGGCACTGCTGCCGCTGCGGCTGTTCCGCAGCTCGGTGTTCCGCGTGTCGACGATGGTCACCGTGATCCAGGGGATCGGGATGTTCGGCGCGATGATGTCGCTGCCGCTGTACCTGCAGATCGTCAAGGGCGCGACGCCGACGCAGGCCGGGCTGCAGATGCTGCCGCTCACCCTCGGGATCATGATCGCGAGCCTCGGCAGCGGCCGGATCATCGCGCGGACCGGCCGGTACAAGGCCTTCGCGGTCGCCGGGCTCGGGCTCATGGCTGCCGCGGTGTTCGGGTTCTCGGCGATCGGCGTCGACACCTCGCTCGGCGTGGTGATGGCCATCGCGTTCGTGCTCGGGCTGGGTCTCGGGTCGACCATGCAGACGCTGACCCTGGCCGCCACCAACGACGTGTCGCCCACCGACATCGGGGTCGCGACCTCGTCGGTGACGTTCTTCCGGCAGATCGGCGGCACGGCGGGGACCGCGGTGTTCCTGTCGATCCTGTTCAGCACGGTCGGCGACCGGATCGCGGCGGCGGTGCGCTCGGCAATGGCCTCGCCTGCCTACGTCGCGGCGCTGGCGCAGCACCCGGAGTTCGCGCAGCGGATGTCGGGCGGGCTGGACGTGAACGACACGTCGTTCCTGAGCTCGCTCGACCCGGTGCTCGCCCGGCCGATCCTCGAAGGGTTCTCGAGCTCGATGAGCACGGTGTTCGTGATCGGCGGCGTGGTGCTGACCATCGGGTTCGCACTGGTCTGGCTGCTGCGGGAGAAGCCGCTGTCGGACAAGTCGGCGATGGAGCAGCGCGCCGAGCAGGAAGCTGACCTCGCCCTCGCCGGCTGAGTACAGCGAAAAGGGGCCGTCCACCTTCGCGGTGGGCGGCCCCTTTTTGCATGCCCTTAGTGGTGGGCTTCGCCGTCGATCTCTTCCTTGGCGAGGCGGTCCTTCTCGCGCTCGAATGAGCGGGTGATCTCGGCCTCGGCCTCGGTGCGGCCCACCCAGCTGGAACCCTCGACGCTCTTGCCCGGCTCGAGGTCCTTGTAGACCTCGAAGAAGTGCTGGATCTCGAGCTTGTGGAACTCGTTCAGGTGGTGGATGTCCCGCAGGTGCTCCTGGCGCGGGTCGTTGGTCGGGAGGGCGAGAACCTTGTCGTCCGGGCCCTTCTCGTCGGTCATCCGGAACATGCCGATCGCGCGGCAGCGGATGAGACAGCCCGGGAACGTCGGCTCCTGGACGAGGACGAGCACGTCGAGCGGGTCGCCGTCCTGGCCGAGCGTGTCGTCGATGAAGCCGTAGTCGGCCGGGTACTGGGTCGCGGTGAACAGGGTCCGGTCGAGCTTGATCCGACCGGTCTTGTGGTCGACCTCGTACTTGTTGCGCTCCCCCTTGGGGATTTCGATCGTGACGTCGAATTCCACGGCCGTCCTCGCTGCTTCTCGAATCTCGGTGACCCACACGAGTGGGCGGCAACCGTAATCACCTCGTTGACGTCACTAGTGTGGACTACGTCCCGCCGGCCGGTCCCGCCGATGTCGGCCAGGCGGCATGTGACCTTGGCCCCTTCGCGGGCAGGTGAGAAGGAGTGGTGGGTGCCGGACAACGACCAGCCGAGGTGGCCGACGGGCGACGAAGACACCACGTCATCCGCCGAGCGCCCGACCTCCCGGCTCCCCCTGCCCAAACGCGATGCCGGGGCGACGGCCCAGCTGTCCGTGCCGAACGTCACACCGGGCGACGGGCCGGGGTCGTGGTTCCGGCCGAACGTCCCACCGGAGCGGGTGCCGGGGTTGAACGCCCCGGCGGAACGGTCATCGGAGCCTGAGCCTGTTGGGTCGGTTGAGCCGGTTGAGCCGCCGCGGTCGAATCTGGCGGACCGGGTGAGTGGGGCTGGGGGTGCCGCCGCTGCGCCGTGGGTGCCGGTGGAGGGCCCGACGAAGTTCGTGACCGGCGTCCCGCGACCTGACGGTGTACCGGCTGCTTCCGCGGAGAGGCCCGTGGAGGGTACTGCGGTAGAGGGCAACGCCGAGAAGACCATTCAGGCCGCGGCCGAAGGAAGCTCGGAACAGACCATCCAGGCCGGGCCGCCGTCGTCCGGCGCGCAATCGCCGCCGAAAACCGCGCCCCGGCAATCTCCGGCCGATTCTGGTGACGTATCCGGGAAATCGCAGGAGACGTCCCTGTTCGAGCCAGTGCCGCCTCCGCCGCCGACGTGGAATCCCTACCAGGCCAAGGAATCCGCCTCGGAGTCCGCGAAGTTCTCCGCCTTCCGCGACGAAACCCCCACCCCGCCCGACAGCAACCAGGGCTGGGCCGCCTTCCGCCCGATAACCACCCGCGACGACTCGTCCGCGCCACCCCCGAAGGAAGGCTGGACCGCCTTCCGCAACGACTCCACCCCGGCTCCCACCGGGACAACCCCAACCCAGCCGGGTACCAGCGCAGGCGAACCAGGCCCCACCGCGACGGGTTCCGGTTCAGCCGGGCCCGCTGGAATCCGAGCAGACGCAGCGGCCACAGACTCGACGGGCTCAGACGCATCGGCCGCCGAATCCGGGCAAACCGGTTCCGGCGCAACGCAGTCCGCCTCGACGGGGGCGGCCCGAGCGGAGACGAGCCCGGCCGGTCCCGAGGTTGCCGCCTCCGGCCGAACCGGCTCCGGTCCAGACCATCCAGACCATCCGGATGCGGTCGGCTCCGGTCCGGCTCAGCCCGGCCCGGCGAGTTCCGGTCAAGCCGACGACCAAACCGGCTCCACTCCAGCCACTCCGCCCCCCGCCAACCCGACTCCCGCCGCTGCCGCGCCTGCCAACCCGACTCCCGCCATTGCGGCGGGAACCAACCCGGTGGCCGCCAACCCAACCCGAGGTGCCACCCCGGCGGCTGCCACCCGGACTCCCGCCAGCCCAACCCCAGGCGCCACCCCAACGCCCGCCACCCCGACCCCAGCCGCCCCGGCGGCTGCCTACCCAACCCCCAGCGCCACCCCAACTCCCGCATACCCAACCCCAGCGAACCCAAGCCCCACCAACACAACCCCACCCCCAGCCGATCCCAGCCTCCCCAAACCCACCCCGCCCGGGCAGCGCAGCGAGCCCTGGTCCCAGCGGATCGACCTCCCCGCTCGGCCTGCGTTGCCCGAACCGCCTCCGGGGGTTGTTCCGCCTGCCGGGGGGATGGCGCGGCCGGTGCGGATCGAGCCGTCCGGTGGGAGGTTTCCCGTGGAGGCGACGGTCGGGATTCCGCGGCCGGAGCAGTTTCCGTCGGAGGAAACCGTCGGGATTCCGGTGCCTGTCCAAGGGTTTCCGCAAAGCGAAGGGGTCCCGCCGCAGGAAACTGGCGGCGCGATCCCATCGCAGGGAGCTCCCGGGGGCAAGAAGAAGCGGAAGGTGCTCGTCCTCGCGATCGTCGCCGTTCTGCTTCTCGCGGCGGCCGGGGGTGCGTCGGCCGTGCCGCAGGTGTCCAACCGTCTCGGGTTGCCCTGGGCGCCGAACGCGCCGAAGGGCAGTGCGCCCGACCCTGTCGACGCCCGGCTCGCGCTCCACGGCCCCGACGCGTCCGGGCCGGGGCCGTCCGCCAGCGGCGTCGCGTCGGCGCTTGCCGGGCCTGCCGGGGCCGCTGCGTTGTCGCAGCTCAGCGGGAGTGTGATCGATCCGGCCACGGGTACCGCGCTCTGGGATCACTCCTCGAACACCCCGCTGACCCCTGCGTCGACCACGAAGATCCTCACCGTCGCCGCCGCGTTGCTGGCGATGGAACCCACGAAACGGTTCACCACCAAGATCGTCCAGGGTGCGGAGCCGGGCGTCGTCGTGCTGGTCGGTGGGGGCGATCCCACGCTCACCGCGCTCCCGTCCGGCACCGATTCGCCGATCTACCCTGGCGCGGCGCACGTCGACGACCTCGTCGCGCAGGTCAAGAAGGCCGGCGGCACCGTGTCGAAGGTGCAGGTCGACGTGAGTGCCTACAACGGTCCGGTCACCGCGCCGGGCTGGGAGCCGGGTGACGCGCCGTCGCTGTACGGCGCCCCGCTCGTGCCCGTGATGGCCGACGGCGGGCGCGGCAACCCGAGGGCCGACGAGACCATGCGCTCGGCCAACCCGGCGACCGCGATCACGCAGCTCGTGGCCCAGAAACTCGGCGCGAACCCGGGCGGCGTCGGCAAGGCGCCCGCCGGAGCGAAGGTGCTCGGCGAGGTCCAGTCGGCACCGTTGCCGGACCTTGCGTACGCGCTCCTGCAGATCTCCGACAACGTGCTCGCCGACGCCCTCGGCCGCCAGGTCGCCGTGGCCACCGGCGGGGACCCGTCGTTCGCCGGTGCGTCGGCCGCGGTGAAGAAGGTGCTGGCCGACCACGGGTTCGACGTCAACGGTCTCGACCTCTTCGACACCAGCGGCCTGTCCAACCAGAACAAGGTCCCGGCCCGGCTGCTCGCACAGGTGCTCGCCGCGGCGGCAGGCCCGGACGGCAAGAACCCGGCCACGCCGAAGCTGCGTCCGCTGCTCGCCGGGCTGCCGGTCGCGGGAGGCCCGACCGGCACGCTGTCCGGCCGCTATCACACGCCGCAGTCACAGGGCGGCAAAGGCTGGGTGCGGGCCAAGACCGGCACGCTCACCGGCGTCAACACCCTTGCCGGATACGTCCTCGACAGCGACAACCGAGTGCTCGCCTTCGCGTTCATGTCCAACGGCTCGGACCGGAACACCGGCCAGGCCGCGCTCGACGTGCTCGCCACTGCACTACGCGGGTGCGGCTGCCGCTGAATCGACCAAAACCCGCGACCGGAAGGTAGCGTCGGACAGGTGAGCCAGGAAACCGAAACCCGACGGCGGCCCATGGTCGACTGGGACCGCGCGGCCGCCACCGGCGCATTGCTGGTCCGCGGCGGCCCGCAGGTCGCGCGCGGGGAAGCCGACCGCGCGGTGGTCGACCTGCGGGAGCTGACCGCCGAGGCGGAGGGGCACGTCCGCGAGCTCACCGGGCTCGGCCGGGACCTGCCGTTGCTGCCCGGCACCGTGGTGGACCGGCCGGGCTGGGTCCGGTCCGCGGCGTCCGGGCTCGGGGTGCTCACCGGCCGCGCGCTGCCTGCCGCGCAAGGCGGTCCGCTCGGCCCGATCCTGGCGTCCGGCGCCGGGGTGCAGACCGGGCTCGTGCTGGCGTTCCTCGCGTCTCGCGTGCTCGGGCAGTACGACCCGTTCGGCGGCCGCGAGCACCAGGGCGAGCTGCTGCTGGTCGCGCCCAACGTGGTGGCGGCCGAGCGCGCGATGAAGGTGCCTGCCCGAGATTTCCGGCTCTGGGTCTGTCTGCACGAATGCACGCACCGGCTGCAGTTCACCGCCGTGCCGTGGCTGCGGGACTACTTCGCCGACGAGGTCGAACGGCTGGTTTCGACCCTCGCCGACAGTTCCGCGGAAGGTCTTGCCGAGCTCGTCGGCCGCCTCCCGGACGCGCTCCGGCAGCGCGGCAAGGGCGGTGGGATCGCGGAACTGCTGCAGTCGCCCAAGGAACGGTCGATCTTCGACCGGCTGCTCGCGTTGTCCACGCTCCTGGAAGGCCACGCCGACTACGTGATGGACGCCGTCGGTCCGCAGGTGGTCCCCAGTGTCGAGCAGATCCGTTCGCGCTTCACCGAGCGTCGCCAGGGCGGCGGGCTCTTCGACCGGCTTTTGCGTGCGCTGCTGGGTCTCGACGCGAAAATCCGCCAGTACGAGGAGGGCGCGAAGTTCACGCGGCACGTCGTCGACGCTGTCGGGATGGACGGGTTCAACGCGGTCTGGCGCTCGCCGAACACGCTGCCCACCCGAGCCGAGATCGCGGACCCCGCGGCCTGGGTGCGGCGCCTGCACGGGTGAGTGCGCTCGCCGCGGTCCGCACGGCGGTCCGCGACTTCCTCACCACGCTCGCCGTACCCGGCGAAGTGTGCGTCGCAGTGTCAGGCGGAGCAGACTCCCTCGCGCTCGCTGAAGCGACGGCGTACGTCTCGCGGCACCGTGACTTCCGTACGCGCGCGCTGGTGATCGACCACGGCCTACAGCCCGGCTCCGCTGCCGTCGCCGCCGAAGCAGAGACAGTGGTGAAGAGCCTCGGCATTGACGTCGCTGAGGTACACGCTGTCCACGTAACGGGCAAAGGTGGTCCTGAAGCAGCCGCGCGCGCTGCGAGGTACCACGCGCTCCGCGAAGCGTTGCCGAGAGGCGAAGGGCTCGTACTTCTCGGCCATACCCTCGACGATCAAGCCGAGACTGTGCTGCTCGGTCTCGGACGAGGGTCTGGACCACGGTCTCTCGCCGGCATGCGTCCGCACGATCCGCCGTGGGGTCGTCCATTGCTCGGCATCACCCGCGCGCAAACGCTTCAGGCGTGCGCGGAACTCGGAGTCGAACCGTGGCAGGACCCGCACAACGCCGACCCGCGGTTCACGCGCGTCCGGTTGCGCACCGAAGTCCTGCCATTGCTGGAGGACGTGCTGTCGGGCGGTGTCGCCCCGGCGCTTGCCCGTACAGCCGCGCAATTGCGCGAAGACACCGAGGCGTTGGACACACTTGCCGCGCGCGTGTACGAGCGCGGCGTCCGCGAAGATGACCTCGACGTAGCCGTGCTCGCCGCCGAGCCTGCCGCACTGCGCCGACGGGTTCTCCGCAGGTGGCTGCTGGACTCCGGGGTCCGCGAGCTGACCGACGCGCATCTGCGGTCGGTCGACGCTCTCGTGGCCCGCTGGCGCGGTCAGGGCGGGGTCTGGCTGCCAGGCAACTTGGAGGCACGACGGCGGCGTGGCAGGCTCTCGCTTGCCGGACCCGAACCCACCACCCGAGGGGAATGACTCGTGTACGAGGGCGAGATCGCCTCCGTGCTCATCACCGAGCAGCAGATCAAAGACAAGATCGCGGAGCTGGCGGCGAAGATCGCCGCGGACCACCCGGAGAACGGCCAGGGCGACCTGCTGCTGGTCGGCGTCCTCAAGGGCGCCGTCATGTTCATGACCGACTTCGCGCGGGCGCTGCCGGTGCCCGCGCAGCTGGAGTTCATGGCCGTGTCGTCGTACGGGTCTTCGACCTCGTCGTCGGGGGTGGTGCGGATCCTGAAAGACCTCGACCGCGACATCGCCGGGCGCGACGTGCTGATCGTCGAGGACATCGTCGACTCCGGGCTCACGCTGTCGTGGCTGCTGAAGAACCTCGCGAGCCGGAATCCGGCCTCGCTCGAGGTGGTCTCGCTGCTGCGCAAGCCGGAAGCGGTGAAGGTCGAGGTACCCGTCAAGTACATCGGCTTCGACATCCCGAACGAGTTCGTGGTCGGCTACGGCCTCGACTACGCCGAGCGGTACCGCGACCTGCCGTACATCGGGACGCTCGATCCACACGTCTACACGTCGGGCTAGGCGATCACGGAACCCGGATGCCGCAAATCGCGTCATAGGTCTCGACCAGGTGCGTTAACCTGTGCGAAGACCTAATGCCAGGCGGGCGGTGCTCGCGCGGGGGAACGGAGAGAGGGCAGATGGGCAACAGCAGTTCGGCGGACGCGAACGCGTTCAAAGCCGCCGCTGTGGGCGGTCAGGTCGGCATCGACCCCGACGCGGCGCAGACCGTGCTGAAGAAGATCCGCACCGGCCGCGATGCCGTCGAGGCTCTCCTGAACGGTTCGGGCACGCTCGCGCAGCCGCCCAAGCTCGGCGCGAACCCGGTCGGGCACGCGATGGCGGCCAAGTTCGTGCAGCGCGCCGACGGCGGTGGCGACTCCTACTCGTCCGCCCTGCAGAACCTGCTCAGCCAGTACCAGGCCGCGGAAGAGGGCATCGTCGCGGCGATGGCCCGCTACCACGAGATCGACCAGTCCGCCGCCGACCCGTTCCGCAAGGCCTGACGTCCTAGGGGGATCACGAAGTCATGGCACCGAACACCCAGAACCCCGTCCCGGACGGGTCGGGCTACGGCGACCAGCCCGTGCCCGCTCCCGGATCGGCCGTCCCGATGGGGTCGAACGCGAGCACGCAGAACATCGTCGACTCCGCCCGCAGCAGTGCCGGCGGCTTCGAGATGGGCGGCGACCGCGCCATCGGCAACCCGCCGAACTGGAACGCGCAGGAGAGCCAGCAGCTCTACCTTGGCGCGACCACCGACAACGACCCGGGTACGGCCGAGTCCACCGGGCAGCACTGGACCAAGCACGGCACCGAGCTGAAGCAGGCGTCGAACGACCTGTACTCCGCGATTTCCGAGCTGGGCAACGCCTGGGTCGGCCACGGTGCGGCCGGGGCACAGGGTGCGCTCGTCTCCATCGCCAACTCGGGTTCGCAGGCGTCCGACGCCGCGCACACGATGGCCGACCGGCTCGCGCGCCAGGCCGCCGCGGCCGCCGAGGTCAAGAAGATGCCCGCCCCGCGTGACTACGATCCGAAGCAGGCGATGTCCGCCGCGCTCGCCGGTGGTCCGGCCGCGCTCGCCGCGGACCAGAAGGCGCAGGCCGACGCGGCGAACGACGTGAAGGCGCAGCAGGTCGCCTTCTTCAACGCGTACACGCAGGCGATGAGCGAGGTCGACGGCTCCACCCCGAGCTTCGGTCCCGAATCGCTCGGCATGAAGCCCACGCCGACGCACTTCAACGGTAATTCCTTCAACGCCGTCAACAACATTCCGCACGCCGACGGTGTGCAGGGGCTGGGCGGCGCGGACGGCTTCGGCGGGGTCGGCGCGTACGGCGTCCCCGGTGCGGGCGGCGCAGGTCAGCCCGGCAGCGCGCACATCACCGCCGACTCGGGCAACTACGCCGCGGCCGGTCTCGAAGGCGGTCTCGCCGCCGGAGCCGGGGTCGGTACCGGTGCGGGTGCGCCCGCCCCGGTTGCGCCGGCGGCGCCTGCTGGTGGGGGCGGCGGCAGTGGCGTCGGAGCTGCGCTGGGACTCGGCGCGATCGGCGCCGGTGCCGGGTACGCCGGGGGCAAGCTCGGCCAGGGCTCGCGCAGTGGGTCGCGCAAGGAAGAGAGCACGTCGGCCGCGGCCGAACACCAGAGCGGGCAGAGTGCCGCGTCCGCGGTGCCGCAGCAGCAGGGCGTCGTCCCGGCGGGTGGCACCATCGGCCAGCAGCCCGGTATGAGCCCGATGGGCGGCGGCATGGGCGCGTCCGCCGGACAGGGCGAGGAGGACCAGGAGCACACGCACGCGTCGTTCCTCATCGAGCCGGACCCGGACGACGCGTTCGGCGCCAACGAGGCCACCCCGCCGCCGGTCATCGGCGCGTGGTCGGACGACGACAACTGAGGCTCGACCCGCGGGCGCGTGACCGGACCGGTCACGCGCCCGCGGGCATGACGAGAGGGGGTCGGTCGATGTCGAACGCGGAGCTGCTCGCACCGATCGAGGTGGACTTCCTGTGGGAGTCGGCCGGGATGGGCGAGCTGCCGTATCCGCTGCGGGTCCGGTCGCACGGCGTCACCGTCGACGAACGGGCGGCGCTGCGCACCGGCACGCTCGGCGCACTGGCCGACCGGGGGCTCGCCGACACCCGTGGCCGCCCGGCTCCGCACGTCGAGGACTTTTTCGGCATCCTCGCCTCCCCGGACGTCAGCCTCGACACCGTGCAGTTGCTCGACCCGAACGGCGAGCCATTGCTCGCGGTGGCGGGTAGCGCGGCCGGTCAGGGCCTTTTCGCCGTACAGGACCAGCGCGGCCTGCATCTGCAGCCGTGCCCAACCGACGGGCTGGCCACGGCCGTCGTCTCGCTCCTGCCGGGGGCTCCGCGGGGCACCGAGAAGTCGATCACCGTGCCGCTGGAGCAGCTGGTCGGCGCTTCGGGCGTCGATTTCATGCAGCGCCGCGGCAACCAGGTCGACGCCGATGGCCGCGCGAGCGTGGACGAAGACCGCAAGGCGCTGGCCCGGTTGCACGCCCAGCAACGCCTGCGCGGTGGCCAGATCGGCGCGAACGCCCGCAACCGGCTCGGCGGGCGCAGCCGCTCACCCGTGCTGAGCTGGTTCGACACCGAAACCGGCCGCTATTTCACGCAAGCCAGCCGAGGCCGGGACGGCCGCGACTGGATCACCATCGCCCCGGCCGACGCGGCCACCCTGCGGCACCGGCTGGGCGAAATGCTCTCCGGCGCCGCCGAGCAGGCCAGCGCTGCCGCGTTCTGACCTCTGCCGAAGATCGCCCCAATGTGGCATTGGGTGCGTCTGACGCAGCGAATGCCACATTGGGTGCGTCAGATGCAGCGAATGTGGCATTGGGGTGGCGGCCCGGCGCTAGGCTGGGGCCGGAAATCGTTGACCGGAGGGTGAGCAGCACCGGATGCACCAGGAGTTCTTCTCGCCGATGGCGTTCGACTTCCTCTGGGAGTCGATGGAGCTCGGCGAGCTGCCGTACCCGCTGCGGATCCGTTCGCACGGCGCCACCGAGGACGAGCGGGTGTCGCTGCGGCACCGGATCGACGTCGAGCTCAAGGCCCGCGGCCTGCGTGATTCCCGCGGCCGCGCCGAGCCCCGGCTCGAAGACTGGCTCACCCTGCTCGCCCGCGCCCCGCATTCGATCGACGGGCTGCACATCCCGGAGTTCGAGGCGCATCCGGTCGCGCTGCTCGCGGCGGGCGACGAGCGCACCGGCGTGATCGCGATCCAGGACGGCGACGGCTTCTGGCTGCGCGAGGCCCCGGCCGACGGGCTGGTGTCCACGGTCGTCGAGCTGCTTCCCACCGGACCGCGGGGCAGTGAGGCGTCGGTCACCCTCCCGCTGGACGAGGCGCTGCACACGCCGCCGATCCGGGTGCCGGTCGCGGCGGGCGGCGGGCAGGCCGAGGAGAAGGGCGGCCGTCGGCAGAGACGTCAGTCACTCAGCGAACGCGCCACCGCCGACCCGCGCGAGACGTACGGGCTCCTCGCGGGCCAGCCGAGGCTGCGTGGCGGTCAGCTTGCAGCGAACAGCCGGTCCCAGCTCGGGGCGCGGCAGCGGTCCCGCGTGCTCGGCTGGTTCGACACCGCCACCGGGCGGTATCTGAGCTTGTCGCGGGCCGGTTCGGACGGCCGGGAGTGGGTCACCGTGGCTCCCGCGGACCCGAAGACATTGCGTACCCGGCTGGGTGAAATGGTGGCCTCGGTGGCGGTCGAAGGCAGGTAGCGGGCGAACACCTCGCCGGAGCGGGAACCCTCGCGAGGGATCGGCCGTTGACCTGCGTGAGGCTCACCAGGCTCCCCCGCCCGCCCGGACGGTACCCTGGTGGGACGGGTGCCCGGCGGCACCCATGGGTTGTCAAGATCGCGATGGCGGGTATCACAGGAGCCGCCCAACCAGGGAGGGTCGAGGCCGCAAGGGCCGAGTCGTATGAACCGGAAGAGCGTGCTCAGGAACCCACTGCTGTGGATCGTCGCGGGGTTGCTGGCGTTGTTCGCCTACAACACGATCTTCGACAGCGATCGTGGCTACGCCCAGGCTCCCATCTCGGTGGCGATGGGGCAGGTGGCCCAGAACCACGTCAAGGAAGCCAGTCTCGAGGACAAGGAGCAGCAGCTCAAGCTGCAGCTCACGCAGAAGATCGACGTCGACGGCAACCAGACCGACCAGATCATCGCGCAGTTCCCGGCGGGCGCCACGGCGGGGATCTACGACAAGCTGATCGAGGCCAAGGTCGACGGGCAGCCGGTCAAGTTCACCACCAAGGTCACCCAGCAGGGTCTGTTCACCCAGATCCTCATCTTCGCCATTCCGCTGGCGCTGGTGCTCGGCCTTCTGATGTGGATGATGAACAACGCGCAGGGCGGCGGGAACCGCGTCCTCAACTTCGGCAAGTCGAAGGCGAAACAGCTCAACAAGGACATGCCGAAGACCACCTTCGGGGATGTCGCGGGCGCCGACGAGGCGGTCGAAGAGCTGTACGAGATCAAGGACTTCCTACAGAACCCCGCGCGGTACCAGGCACTCGGCGCGAAGATCCCGAAGGGCGTGCTGCTCTACGGGCCGCCCGGCACCGGTAAGACGCTGCTGGCGCGTGCCGTCGCCGGTGAAGCGGGCGTGCCGTTCTACACGATCTCGGGTTCCGACTTCGTCGAGATGTTCGTCGGTGTCGGTGCCTCCCGGGTGCGGGACCTGTTCGAACAGGCCAAGCAGAACGCGCCGTGCATCATCTTCGTCGACGAGATCGACGCGGTCGGCCGCCAGCGCGGTGCCGGCCTCGGCGGCGGGCACGACGAACGCGAGCAGACGCTGAACCAGCTGCTCGTCGAGATGGACGGCTTCGACGCGCGCGGCGGCATCATCCTCATCGCGGCCACCAACCGGCCGGACATCCTCGACCCGGCGCTGCTGCGCCCCGGCCGGTTCGACCGGCAGATCCCGGTGTCCGCGCCCGACCTGCGCGGCCGCAAGGCGATCCTCGAGGTGCACTCCAAGGGCAAGCCGATCGCGCAGGGCACGGACCTCACCGGGCTGGCCAAGCGCACGGTCGGGATGTCGGGTGCGGACCTGGCGAACGTGCTGAACGAGGCCGCGCTGCTCACCGCCCGGCAGAACGGGCACGTGATCAACGACGCGGCGCTCGAGGAGTCGGTCGACCGGGTGGTCGGCGGGCCCGCGCGCAAGAGCCGGATCATCTCCGAGAAGGAGAAGAAGATCACGGCCTACCACGAGGGCGGGCACGCGCTCGCCGCGTGGGCGATGCCGGACATCGAACCGGTGTACAAGCTCACCATCCTCCCGCGCGGCCGCACCGGCGGGCACGCGCTGCTGGTGCCGGAGGACGACAAGCAGCTGATGACCCGGTCGGAGATGATCGGGCGGCTGGTGTTCGCGATGGGTGGCCGCACGGCCGAGGAACTGGTGTTCCACGAGCCCACCACGGGTGCGTCGTCGGACATCGAGCAGGCCACGAAGATCGCCCGCTCGATGGTCACCGAGTACGGCATGAGCGCGCGGCTGGGTGCGGTGAAGTACGGGCAGGAGCAGGGTGACCCGTTCCTTGGCCGGTCCGCGGGCCGCCAGGCCGACTACTCGCTCGAGGTGGCGCACGAGATCGACGAGGAGGTGCGCAAGCTCATCGAGACCGCGCACACCGAGGCGTGGCACGTGCTCAACACCTACCGCGACGTCCTCGACAACCTGGTGATGGAGCTGCTGGAGAAGGAAACGCTGCAGCGCAAGGACCTCGAGCGGATCTTCGCGACGGTCGAGAAGCGCCCGCACATCACCGTCTTCAACGAGTTCGGCGAGCGCACGCCGTCGGACAAGCCGCCGATCAAGACCCCGGGCGAGCTGGCGATGGAGCGCGGCGAGCCGTGGCCGCCGCCGGAGAAGGAGCAGCCGGTGCTGCAGCCGGCGCCGACCCCGGTCGGCACCGCTCCCGGTGCCGGTGAACTCCCGGGTGGGCCGCCGTACCAGGCGCCGGACCCGAGCGCCAACCCGTACGCCCCGCCGCAGCCGAACGGCGGCCGTCCGGCCGGTGGGCCGAACGGCACCGGGCGCTGGCCACAGCCGTATGGTGGTGGGCAGCAGCCGGGCGGTCCGGCGGGCGGCTACCAGCCCGGTGGCCCGGGCGGCGCGCAGGGCGGGCCGCCGAACTACGGGGCGCCTCCGGGCTGGACCCCGGCGACGTCCCCGGGTGGCCAGCAGCCGTGGCGCCCCGCCGAAGACCGTCCGCGTGAGCAGGGCTGGTTCGCCGACGGCGCGAACGGCCAGCAGCCGGACGAGGGGCAGCAGCGGCGTGACGTCGACGGAACAGACCGGAAGTAAAGACGGCATCCGCCCGGTCTTCGATCAGGACCGGGCGGAGCGGGCCATCCGCGAGCTGCTGCTCGCGTGCGGTGAGGACCCGGAACGGGACGGTCTCCGAGACACCCCGGCCCGGGTCGCTCGCGCTTACCGGGAAATGTTCGCGGGGCTGTACACCGACCCGGACGAGGTCCTGTCGCGCACGTTCGACGAATCGCACGAGGAGCTCGTGCTGGTCACGGACATCCCGATGTACTCGACCTGCGAGCACCACCTGCTGTCGTTCCACGGCGTGGCCCACATCGGCTACATTCCGAACGGCGAGGGCAAGGTCACCGGTCTTTCGAAGCTCGCGCGGCTCGTCGATCTCTACGCGAAGCGGCCGCAGGTACAGGAGCGGCTCACGTCGCAGGTCGCGGACGCGCTGGTCCGGAAGCTGCAGCCGCGCGGCGTAATCGTGGTGATGGAGGCCGAGCACCTGTGCATGTCGGTGCGCGGGATCCGCAAGCCCGGTTCGCGTACCACCACGTCGGCGGTACGCGGGTTGCTGCGCACGTCGGCGACGTCGCGGGCGGAGGCGATCGAGCTGATCCGGGGGCGCCGGTGATCCCCCGGCCGGGGCGGTGCGCCGTGATGGGCGTGCTGAACGTGACCCCGGATTCGTTCTCCGACGGCGGCCGGTACCTCGACCTCGACCAGGCGCTGGAGCACGCCCGCGAGATGTGGGCGCGGGGCGCGGACCTGATCGACGTCGGCGGCGAGTCGACGCGGCCGGGTGCGTCGCGGGTCGATGCGGAAACCGAGGCGGCGCGCATCCTTCCGGTGATCCGGCAGCTGGCGTCCGAGGGCATGGTGCTGTCGGTGGACACGACGCGGGCCGCCGTCGCCGAGGCCGCGCTGACGGCCGGTGCGCAGGTGATCAACGACGTGTCCGGCGGGCTCGCCGACCCGGGGATGGCGCGGGTCGCGGCGGAAACCAAGGTGCCGTATGTGCTCATGCACTGGCGCGGGCACAGCAAGGACATGAACGCGCTGGCCACGTACACCGATGTGGTCGCCGAGGTGCGGCGCGAGCTGCTGGCGCGCGTGGACGACGCGGTCGCGGCCGGGGTGTCCGAGAGCGAGATCGTGCTCGACCCCGGCCTGGGTTTCGCGAAGCACGCCGAGCACGACTGGGCTTTGCTGCATCAGCTGGATTCCTTGCTGGCATTGGGTTTCCCGGTGCTCGTGGGGGCTTCGCGCAAACGGTTCATCGGGCGGCTGCTGGCGGGGAAGGACGGGGTACCGCGTCCGCCGGACGGTCGCGAGGTGGCGACCGCCGCGATCTCCGCGCTGGCCGCCGCGGCCGGGGCGTGGGGGGTGCGGGTGCACGAGGTGGGGGCTTCACTCGACGCCGTGGCGGTGGCTGCGGCCTGGCAGCAAGGACGGGCCGATGGCTGACCACATCACGCTCACTGGGCTGCGCGTGTACGGCAGGCACGGCGTTTTCGAGCACGAGAAGCGGGACGGGCAGGAGTTCGTCGTCGACATCACCGCGTGGCTCGACCTCGGCCCGGCCGCCGCGTCCGACGATCTCACCGAGACCCTGCACTACGGCGAGCTGGCCGAGCTGGCGGCGGGAATTGTCGGTGGGGAGCCGTACGATTTGATCGAGAGTGTTGCCGGGAAGATCGCGGACGAGGTGATGGGTGATGACAGGTTGCGTGCGGTCGAGGTGACCGTGCACAAGCCGTCCGCGCCGATTCCGCTGACCTTCGACGACGTCGCGGTCACCGTCCGGCGGGAGCGGTGAGCCGCGCGGTCCTGTCGCTGGGCTCCAATCTCGGTGACCGGCTGGGCTACCTGCGCAGCGCGGTCGATGCGGTGCGCCCGGCGCTGGTCGCGGTGTCGGGGGTGTACGAGACGAAGGCATGGGGCGTCGAGGATCAGCCGGACTTCCTGAACGCACTGTGCATCGTCGACGACCCGGCGCGCGACCACTGGGCGTGGCTGCGCACCGGCCAGGCGGCCGAACAGGCAGCGGGCCGGGTCCGCGAGGTGCACTGGGGCCCGCGCACGCTCGATGTCGACGTAGTGACCGTCGACGGCGTCAGGTCCGACGATCCGGAGCTGCTCTTGCCGCACCCCGGCACCCCGGACCGGGCGAGCGTGCTGATCCCGTGGCTGGAGCTCGACCCGGATGCGGAGGTCCCTGGCCACGGCCGTGCTGTTGCCCTGCTGGCCCGGCTACCGGAAGCCGACCGGGCCGGGGTTGTGCTGCGTTCTGATCTCACGCTTGGGTGAGGTGGAGCCGGTTTTGCGTGGCGCTGGTCTGGTGAGTGGTCGTGCCCGTACTGGTATGAGGTTCGCAGTGCTGCCAGCAGGGCGTGCCCTTTTTGGCGGGTCGGCCGACCGGGCCGGGGTTGCCCTGCGATCTGACGCTCTGGTGGGTGGCGGTATCGGTTCTGGCCCCTCACCAGGCCGACCCAAGCCCTCGCGCGGGACCTTTCCCGGCATAACCGCTTTACGAGGCCCGTCGCGCTGCTCGCAGGAGTTGCACTTCGGCTTGGTGGCTGGGGATTGGCCGACCGGGCTGAGGTTGCCCTGCGATCTGACGCTCTGGTGAGTGGCGGTTCCGGTTCTGACTGCTCACCGGGCCGACCCAGGCCCTGGTGCGGGGCTATGCCCCGGCATAACCGCTTTACGCGGCCCGCATCGTTGCCTGCAGGGGTTGCGCTTCGGCCTGGTGGCTGGGGATTGGCCGACCGGGCCAGGGTCGTGCCGCGTCCCGACTCCACGCCCCTGCGAGTTTCAGGCCTGTAGCGTCGCCAGCCGGAGTTGCGCTTCGGCCCGGCGGCTCAGGATTGGCCGACCGGGCTGGGGTTGTCCGGCGTCCCGCCCCTGACGCGCCGGTGAGTCTCAGGCCCGTAACCCCGCCAGCCGGAGTTGCGCTTCGGCCTGGTGGCCGGGGATTGCTCGACCGGGCCAGGGTCGTGCCGCGTCCCGACTTCACGCCCCTGCGAGTTTCAGGCCTGTAGCGTCGCCAGCCGGAGTTGCGCTTCGGCCCGGCGGCTCAGGATTGGCCGACCGGGCGGGGGCTGTCCGGCGTCCCGCCCCTGACGCGCCGGTGAGTTTCAGGCCCGTAGCGCCGCCAGCAGGAATTGCACCTCGGCCTGGCGGCTGGGGATCGCGGGCCAGCCGTTGATCGTCGCGAGTAGTTGCCAGTACCGTTCGGCGCGCGGATCAGCCCCGCCGGCGATTCCGTCGGCCATTGCGTAACGCACTGCGGGGTCGGCCGGATCCTGGTCCGGACGGGCCGACGCCGTCGCGATCTCGTCGGCAATTGCCTTGCCTGCCACGGAATCCGGAGCGTGTCCGGCGTCGAGGGCGGCCCGGGCGTCGGCCATCCACGCGAACCAGTTCTCTTGCTGGGCCTTGGTCGGCTGCTCGTATTCGCCTGCCTCGCGGGCGATGGACTGCCGTTCGCTCATCTCGCGGATCACCTGCCGGAAACCGGGGTCCTGCACGAGTTCGGCGAACTCGATCCAGGCTTCCAGCTGTTCCGGGGTCGGATCGTCCGGAAGGTCCGGTTTCGTCGCGCGCATCCGGGCGTAGAACTCGGGGTCGATGTCGAGGCCGTCCGCCATTTCGGCCCAGAACTCGTCGACGAGACGGCGGCGTTCCTCGTCCGGCATCCGGGCAAGCCGATTCATGAGTTTCACTTCCTCCAGTTCGGAATCACGCTTCAGCACTGCGCGAAGGACCGCGCGGCGCAGCCGCAACCTCCGGATCTGCACGTCGAGCGCGTCGACGTGGCGGGCAGCCAGGTCGCGCACGGTCGTCTCGCGCGCAAGGGCGCGGGACACGTCGAGCAGGCCGACACCCAGTTCACGCAGCGTCCGGACCAGCTCCAGCCGGGCGAGCGCGTGCGCGTCGTACAGCCGGTAGCCGGCGTCGGTCCGCTGGGTGGGCGGGAGCAGGCCCTCGTCGGAGTAGAACCGGATGGTCTTCACCGGCAGCCCCGTGCGGCGGGACAGCTCGCCGATCGTGAAGACCGTGGTGGCAGGCATGTCGGTCATGGTGGAGTCTCCAGTCACTGGAGGGTCAAGGGTGCCAGAACGGCGTCGGTACGGTGGGGGCATGCACTTCACGCGGCCCCGGGACCTGGTCGTGGCCGCGGTCGCTGGTCTTGCCCTGGTCTACGTGCTGTTCCTGCTCGCGTACGGCGATCTGCCGCAGCTCCCGACGCTGGCCGGGGTGACCTTCGCGGTGCTGGCGGTGGCCGAGGCGGTGCTGGCGTTCTCGATCCGGTCGCGGGTGCGGGCGGGGCGGGTGCACAGCGCGGTCGGGATCGCCCGTGCGGTGGCGCTGGCGAAGGCGTCGTCGCTGGCCGGGGCGTTTCTCGGTGGTGGCTGGGTGGCGGCGTTCGGGTACACGTTCCCGCGGCGTGACGAACTCGTCGCGGCGGTGTCGGACAGCCGGTCGGCGGTGGTCGGGGTGGTGTCGTCGGCGCTGCTTGTAGCTGCCGGTTTGTGGCTGGAACACTGCTGCCGGACGCCACCGGAGAGCCGGCGGGGAACGACCGGTTAACGCTTCGAAGGTGCCGCTCGAAGTACCGACTGGGTCTCATTCGGATCACTGGAAGGTACGGTGTCTGGCATGACTGGCGTGGGTGACGACTCGCACGGCCGCCGCCCTGGCAGGCCGTGGCTTGCCGTCGGCTTGGTCCTCGCCGTCGGAGCCACGCTCGCCCTGGTGCTGAGTGACGACCTCCGCTACCTGCGGCTCGGCATCGTCGCCGCCCTGTGGGCCGCGCTGATCGGCGCCTTCCTGGCGGTACGGGCCCGCAAGAGCGCGGCGCACAGCGAGGACGCGGTCGCCGAGGCGCAGGCGGTGTACGAGCTGGAGCTGGAACGCGAGATCGCGGCCCGGCGAGAGTACGAACTCGAGATCGAGGCCGAAACGCGCGAGGCGGCGGAAGCCAAGTCGCGCGAGGAGCTGGACGCGCTGCGCGCCGAGGTGGCCGCACTGCGGGAAAGCCTGCAGTCGCTGTTCGGCGGCGAGGTGCTGCTGGAGCGGGTCGCGTTGACTGCACAGGCCACGAGAATGCGCGCGTTGAACGACGAACAGCGGCTGGTTTCGTCTGGTTCTTCTTCGGAGCAGAACGGGAATGGGAAGAAGCCAGCGCAGCTGCTGGCGTCGCCGTCGCCCGCTCCGAAGCCGGTGGTTGCCGAGCGGCCGACCGAGCTGATGGACCGGGTCCTCGACGCCAATCCGGAACACCGCCGCGGCACCGGCTCGGGTACCGGTCCGAATGGTTTCGGCCCGAACGGTTCCCGGGCGAATGCCCAGCGTACGCAGCAGATCCAGCGGCCGAAGCCGAAACCACAGCGTCCGGAGCCATCGGCCGAGCCTCGGCCGGAGACGGTGACTTCGAACGTCCCAGGTGGCCGGGGTGGTTCCGAGGAGCCGTTCACCCCTTGGCCTGGAGCCGAATCCGGTACGCGCGGCGATGGTCCGGATGCGTTCGCGGGTGGTTCGCGCGGCGGCCGCCGTGGTGCCGCGGATGCGCTCGCGGGCTCGCGGGATGCCCGTGATGGTGCGGCGACTGGTTCGCGGGACGCAGATGCGTTCGCGAAGCGAGGCCAGCGCGACGGTCGCGAGGATGCGGCGGGTTCGTTCGCGGGCGCTGGCTCGCGGGAGCGTCGCGGCGGTCCGGCGGATTCACAACCTGGCGGGAGCTCACGGGGCGGCGAGCCCTTCGCGCCTGGTGAAACGGGCACGGCTGAGTTCGGTGCACGGGATGGTCGTGCTCGTGACGGTGTCACTGAGACTGGTGGTTCAGACCTTCGCGCGAGCGAGGGGGACTCTCGCGCACATTCGGACGAATCGTTCGATCACGGAAATTCGCCGGACCGGAACGTCGAACCTGGTCGAGGCGGTGCAGAGCCAGGGCGTGCTAAGGCCCCCGCCCGCGGTGGCGAGGCGGGGCGGCGGGGAGCCGAGTCGCAGCCGACGCGGACGGTCGCCCCGGTCGGCAAGCCCCCCGCGCCGTCGGTGCGGGACGAGCCCGCTGAACCCACTCGGCAGGTACCCCGGTTGTCCCCACGGCCTGCGCCGCAGCAGGAGGAACCTGCTGAGCAGACGGAAATCGCGCGTCCGGCCGCGGCTGAAGCGCGTTCCCGTCGGCACGTCGAGCCCGCTTCGCAGCCGTCGGAGGCGGGTTCTCGCCGGCATGTCGAATCTGCCGCGCAATCGACGGAGGCGAGTTCACGTCGGCATGGCGAGCCTGTTTCGCCGTCGGTGGAGGTGGGTTCCCATCGGCATCCCGAGTCTGCTCCGCAAGCGGTGGAGACGCGTTCCCGTCGGCATGCTGAGCCTGCCGAGCCGTCGGTCGAACCGGTGGAAACGCGATCGCATCGGCACGTCGAGCCGGCCCCGAAGTCAACGGAACCGGAGAAGCCCTTGTGGGACAAGGGAAACCAGTCGGAAGCGGCGCGTACCCCGTCGCGGTTGGAGCAGTTCTCGCGGACCGACCTGTCCCCGCTGGCCGCGGATACCCCCACCGGTCGGCACGGCGCGCCTGACTCCGGCGAGGCGGTCAACCCGACGCTGCCGGAGGAGGTCCGAAGCACTGTCGCGAGCGGCAACGGCGGTCGACGCCGTCGCCCCGACGACGAGTCCGCCCCGGCCTCGTCCGGGGGTGGCCGACGCCGCCGTCCGGACGGCGAACCGCCCGCCTGGGAAGCCCTCGCCACGGACAAACCGGATGCCCGCCGCTCCGCCGAACCCCCGGCAGGTAACCACGCGTCCGGCCGCTCGGTGACGGAACTCCTTGCCGCCAACGGAAAAACCGAAGCGACCCCACGACGCCGCCGTCGAGCGGAAGACTGACGACCAGCCAGCGCGTGCTGGGCCGAGGTACCGCGCGGTCTGCGGCCGAAATTCTGCCCCGGTTGCGCGGAGGGATGACGGTGGGATGTCCACCCGGCGGCGTCGGTGGCGCCTGCGTAGGGTGACCGCTCGTGAACGGACGCCTTCCCGCCACGCCGCAACCGCAGCCGGAGCCGCACCGGCAGCCGCGGCAGCAATCACCGCTGCAGCCTGAGCAGCAACCGCCCTCGCGGCAGCCCCGCCGGGACCAGCATTCCGGCCAGCCACGGCAATCGGAGCCGTCGGAGGCGCGGAGGGAGCCGTCGGAGCGGCAGGTTCCTGGCCAGCCGCAGCCGGAACGGCACCGCCCTTCGGGGCAGGCTCAGCGTGAGCTGCCGGGCGAGGCGGATTGGCAGGCTGGGCAGGAACAGCGGCCGGGACAGCAGACTTGGCGCGAGCGGCCATTGTCCGGCCAGTCGCAGCAGCCGGAGGGGCAGGCTGGGCAGGAACAACAACCCGGCCAGGCAGGGCGATCCTCGTCAGAGCGGCAGGCCGGGCAGGAGCGGCACCAGCCGTCGGGGCGGCGGGCCGGGCGGGAGCAGCAACCCGGCCAGGCAGAGCAAGCGGGATCGGAGCGGCAACCCGGCCCGGTGGAGCGACCCGGTCAGGCCGAGCAGTCAGGGCAGGAACAGCAACCCGGTCAGCCAGCGCAATCAGGCTCACCGCGGCGTCCCCGGCAGGAACCGCAGCCGTCGGGACCGCAAGCTAGTCGCCAGTCGCCCGCTCAGGAGCAGCCCGCTCCCGGGGCTCGGTCGCGGCGCGTTACCGTCCTTCTCCCCGTCATCGGGCTCATCGTTGTTGCTCTCTGTGGCCTTTTCCTCTTCGGTCTTGCCACCGCTCGGGTCGGGTGGTTGGCCGTTGCCATTGGGGTTGTTGCAGCGCTGGTTCCCGTCGGGGTGGTCGTCGCCGGGTTTCTTTGGGTCGATCGGTGGGAGCCGGAGCCGGCGAAGTTGCTTCTCATTGCCTTTGCCTGGGGCGCATGTATTGCCACCGTCACCGCGTTGCTCATCAACACCGGCGCCGAGGCGTTCGGGGACCTGCTGCTCGGCGGGGGCAACGGCAGCAAGGTCAGCGCGCTCGTTTCCGCGCCGCTTGTCGAGGAGGCGGCCAAAGGCGTTTTCGTCCTGCTGATCTTCTGGCGTCGCAAGGAGGAATTCGACGGGATTGTCGACGGCGTCGTCTACGCGGGGTTTGCCGCCGCCGGGTTTGCGTTCACCGAGAACATCTACTACTTCGGCCGCGCGTTCGCCGATCACGGCTTCGGCAACGGCACCAGCGCCGGCGTGGTGGCCGCCTTCCTCGTGCGGGGCGTGCTTTCCCCGTTCACGCATCCGCTGTTCACCGTCATGACCGGGATCGGGTTCGGCGTTGCCGCGCGGACCACTCAGCGGTGGCTGCGGATCTTCGCGCCGATTGCCGGGTACCTCGCGGGCGTTTGCCTGCACGTGCTGTGGAACGCCGCCGCCACGTTGAACGGTGGGAAATCGTTTCTCACCTTGTACTTCCTCGTGATCTTGCCGTTGCTGATCGGCGCGATTTACGTGATCGTGCTGCAGCGGAGGCGGGAACAGCGGATCGTGACGGCTGCGTTGCCGCGGATGGCGGCTGCGCGGTGGATTGCGCCGTCGGAGGTCGACCTGCTGGCGAGTCTTGCCGGGAGGCGGGCCTGGCGGCGGCAGGCGCGGCGCGAGTCCGGGCGGGCGGCGGCCAAGGCGGTCGGCCGGTACCAGGCAAGCGTGACGGAACTCGCATTCCTTCGCCGTGGCGGTATCCGGACCGACGACGAGCGGCGGCGGCAGGACGAGTTGCTGCAGGCCCTGCACTCGGCGAGGGCGGATGCCGTGCGATTGGCGGACAACGGCGACAGTCGGTGAACATTCCCCGTCCGGGGTAGCTCGACCGGTCCAAAAAGGGCGTCCGACCGGGGGATCTGCCCCTTCCCTGACCGCGGAAGGGCGCACGCGCCTAAGGTACGGGGCCCCGGGTGAAGCTGGTCACCCGGGCGCCGCGATCCGGCCGGGTCGGGGCTACTCTCGCGCCGTCGTCTGGTACCCGCGCCGGAAGAGCGGGACTGGAACGAGCACTAGGAGTTTCGAGCCATGAGCGTCCACAGGCGCACGCCATGAACCGACCGGCCCGCCTCGCCGTGGGCGTCGTCTCCGCCGGCCGCGTCGGCAGCGTCCTCGGGGCCGCATTGGCCAGGGCGGGGCACACCGTCGTCGCCGCGTCCGGGCTTTCTGCTGCCTCGCTGAACCGCGCCGAGCGGCTGCTGCCGAATGTCCCGCTGCTGCCGCCCGACGAGGTCGTGCAGCGGGCTGACCTCGTCCTGCTCGCGTTGCCGGACGACGTGCTGTCCGGCACGGTCCGTGGCCTCGTCGCGACGGAATCCGTGCGGGCAGGCCAGATCGTGGTCCACACCTCGGGCGCGCACGGCATCGACGTGCTCGCCCCGGCCGCCGAAGCCGGTGCGCTGCCTCTCGCGCTACACCCGGTGCTCACTTTCACCGGTCGCGAGGAAGACCTCGAACGCCTTGCCGCAGCAAGCATCGGCGTCACCGCGGCGGCCGGGGACGAGGCCGCGTGGAACGTCGGCGAGGCGCTCGCGGTCGAGATGGGGGCTGAGCCGGTACGCATCCCCGAGTCCGCGCGGGCGCTGTACCACGCGGCGCTGGCACACGGCGCAAACCACCTGATGACGCTGGTCGCCGACTGCACGGAAACCCTGCGCACCGCCGGAATCGCGGACGCCGAGCGACTCGTCGCACCGCTGCTTTCGGCGGCGCTGGACAATGTCCTCCGGCACGGCGACCGCGCCCTAACCGGACCGGTCCCGCGGGGCGACCTCGGCACCGTCCGCAAGCACCTCGACGTGCTCGCGGACCGGGCGCCGCAGATCGCCCCGGCCTACCGGGCGCTGGCCCGGCGCACGGCCGAACGGTCGCGCGCCGCCGGGCTGCTCGACCCCGCGGCGGCCACCGAACTGACCGACCTCCTGTCCGACCCAGCCGAAGGACAAACCCCGTGACCACACCGAAATTCCAGCGCGGAACGCTCAATACGTTCCAGCCGCCGGAACACATCAGCCAGGTCAGCCGGGCGCTGCACAGCGTCGGCCGGAAGGTCGCGCTCGTCCCCACTATGGGTGCGCTGCACGACGGGCACCGCGAGCTCCTTAGGCGCGCGAAGCGGCTGCCGAACATTGTCGTAGCCGCGTCGATCTTCGTGAACCCCTTGCAGTTCGGCGAAGGCGAAGACTTCGAGGCGTACCCGCGGCAGCTCGAAGACGACCTCGCGACGCTGTCCGAAGCAGGCGTCGAGCTGGCCTTCACACCGAAGGCGTCGGACCTGTACGCCGACAACGCGACAGTCACCGTGCACCCCGGACCGCTCGGTGAAGAGCTCGAAGGCGCCGTACGGCCCGGGCATTTCGCCGGAGTGCTCACTGTCGTCGCGAAGCTCTTCAACCTGCTTCGCCCGGACTATGCGTTCTTCGGCGAGAAGGACTACCAGCAGCTGGTACTGATCAAGCGAATGGTCGCGGACCTCAACATCGACACCCGCGTGATCGGCGTGCCGACGGTCCGCGAGCGAGACGGCCTCGCGCTGTCCTCGCGCAACGCCTACCTCACGCCGGAGCAGCGCGAGGACGCCGTCGTGCTGTCCGCAGCGCTGTCCGCGGGCGCGCACGTCGGACGCGATGGTGCCGAAGCCGTGCTGGCCATGGCCCGGCAGACGCTCGCCGCCCGTCCCGCGGTCGAGGTGGATTACTTGGAGTTGAGGGGAACCGACCTCGGGCCCGCGCCCGTCGACGGAGAGGCACGGTTGCTGATCGCCGCCCGGGTGGGGAGTACCCGGCTGATCGACAACGTGGGATTGCTGCTCGGAAAAGCGGTGGAACACCCGAGCACGGACGCAGGGGAATAGGGAGAGTCCACGATGTATCGCACAATGCTGAAATCGAAGATCCACCGGGCCACGGTGACCCAGGCGGACCTGCACTACGTGGGTTCGGTGACGGTCGACGAGGACCTCATGGACGCCGCCGACCTGCTGGCCGGCGAGCAGGTGTCCATTGTGGACGTCACGAACGGCTCGCGGCTGGAGACGTACGTGATCGCGGGCGAGCGCGGCAGTGGCGTGCTCGGCATCAACGGCGCCGCGGCGCACCTGGTGCACCCGGGAGACCTGGTGATCCTGATCGCTTACGGGCAGATGGACGACGCGGAAGCCCGCAGCTACCAGCCGCGGGTGATCTTCGTCGACGACCACAACCGGATCGTCGAACGCGGGATCGACCCCGCGCACGCGCCGGACGGGTCGGGCCTGCTGAGCGGTACGGTCACGCTGCCCGAGGAGGACACGATGACCTTCCCGGTTGCCGAAACCGCCGACGCACGACGGCTCGACGCGTTGCTGCACGCCGAAAACTGACCTCCGCCGGCGGCGATCGCGGGCCGCAGTAAGGAAGACTTCGTTGCTGCTCACTGTCGACGTCGGCAATACCAACATCTCGCTCGGCCTGTACGAGGGCGCCGAGCTCGTCGGTGACTGGCGGATGCGCACGGATGCGCGGATCACCGCGGACGAGCTCGCGCTCACCATGCGCGGCCTGCTCGGCCGGTTCGCGGACGGGATCACCGGGATCAGTGCGCTGTCCACGGTTCCCGCGGTGCTGCGCGAACTCCGCGTGATGCTCGGCCGCTACTACCCGCGGGTCCCGAAGGTCATCATCGAACCGGGCGTGCGGACCGGCGTGCCGCTGCTCGTGGACAACCCGAAGGAAGTCGGCGCGGACCGGCTGGTGAACACCCTCGCCGCGCATCACCTGCACGCCACCGCGTGCGTGGTGGTGGATTTCGGCACCTCCACGAACGTCGACGCGATCTCCGCCCGGGGCGAGTTCCTCGGCGGCGCGTTCGCCCCGGGTATCGAGATCTCGGTGGACGCGCTCGCCGCGCGCGCGGCCGCGTTGCGCAAGGTGGAACTCGTGCCGCCGCGTTCGGTGATCGGCAAGAACACCGTGGAATGCCTGCAGTCCGGCATTCTGTACGGCTTCGCGGGCCAGGTCGACGGCCTCGTCCGGCGGATCGTCCGCGAACTGCAGGGCAGCGGCACAGAACCGGTCACCGTGATCGCCACCGGCGGCCTTGCCCCGCTGGTACTGGACGAATCCGAGACGATCAAGGAACACGTGCCGGACCTGACGCTGCTCGGCCTGCGCCTGGTGTACGAGCGCAACGTGCGTTAGTGCAGCACCTTCAGCCCGACCACCCCGGCCACGATCAGCACCAGGCAGGTGATCCGCCCGACGGTGAGCGGATCGTGCATGGCCACGATGCCGTAGATCGCGGTCCCCACCGCGCCGATGCCCACCCAGATGGCATATCCGGTACCGAGCGGAATTGCGCGCAGCGCATACGCAAGACCGGACATGCTGAGCAGCAAAGCAACGCCGAACAAGACGCTCGGCCACAATTTGCTGAACCCTTTCGACGCGCCGAGCGCCGCGGCCCACACGGTTTCCAGCAAACCGGAAATGACGAGAACGACCCAAGCCATGATCAAAACCCTTCGCAGTGACGGATACGGCACTGCGTCGTCTTCTCGTGACCGGGTACGACGCGCTCGTCCGGGGCAATTCGCCGCTTTCGACGGTAGCACCGTCGCGGGTCACCGGCGGGTGATCTTCGTCGCCACCCGAGCCCGGAAAACAGTCGTGACCAGCGGGTAGTCGAATTCTCCTTCCCCCGGACCGGGGAGCGACTCAAGGTACGCGCGGGCCCGGCCGAGTGCCTCGGCGCGGTCGTCCGGTTCGGCGATCAGCAGGTGGGAATGGGTGGCGACGGTGGCCAGCAGCGAATCGATCGTGCGCCGGTGCGCGTGCGGGAAACGGCGTTGCTCGAACGGGCTGAATCCGTCCGCGGCAAGTGTTTGCGTTTCCTCGGCGAAACCGCGGCTGACCCCGGTGCGGATCAGCCGGGAGAACCCGAGCACCCACGGGACCGAATCGTCGTCGTGGTTCCACAGCGCCACCACGACCCCGCCCGGCCGCAGCACCCGGCGGATCTCCGCGAAGGCGGGTTCGAGATCGAACCAGTGCAATGCCTGCCCGACGAACACCGCGTCCACCGATCCGGCGGGCAGCGGGATGTCCTCGGCCTTGCCGGGCAGCGCGGGTACGTCCGGGAGCAGCCGGGACAGTTCGGCCCGCATTTCGCCGTCGGGTTCCACCGCGGTCACCGCCCGGCGGAGATCGGTGAGCCCCTCGGTGAGCTTGCCGGTGCCTGCCGCGAGGTCGAGCACTTCGCGGACCGGGTGCGCCGCGCCCGCCATCCCCCATTCGAGCGCGTCCGCCGGGTAATCCGGCCGGTGCCGCGCGTACGCGGCCGCCTGGTCGCCGAACGACGAAGCGCGCCGGGCATGCAGTTCCGCATCCGTGCTGCGATCGGTCACGGGTTTCCACCCTAATACCGGGCGGAAGGGCAATCCGGTTGACGCCGAACACCTGCGGCTTCGTACGCTATGGCCATGACGGAATTCCCCGCGCCCGGCCCGACGGCTGATGACGACCTGCCCGAACAGATGCGGGTGCGCCGGGACAAGCGTGACCGGATAATTGCCGACGGTGCCGATCCTTACCCGGTCAAGGTTCCGAGAACGCATACTCTCGCACAGATCCGTGCCGCGCATTCCGGGCTCGAAGCCGACATCAGCACCGGAGAGACAGTTGGCGTCACCGGCCGGGTGATGTTTCTCCGCAATACGGGCAAACTGTGTTTCGCCACGCTTCGTGAGGGCGACGGCACGGAACTGCAGGCGATGATCAGTCTCGCCCAGGTGGGTGCCGAGTCACTCGCCGCGTGGAAGTCCGATGTCGATCTCGGTGACCACATATTCGTGCACGGTGAGGTGATCACCTCCAAGCGCGGCGAGCTTTCCGTACTCGCCGATCGATGGCAGCTCACCTCGAAGGCACTGCGGCCACTTCCGGTCGCGTTCAAGGAACTCGCCGAAGAAACGCGAATCCGGCAGCGTTATGTCGATTTGATCATGCGGCCGAAGGCGCGCGACGTGGTCCGTACCCGGGCCGGAGTGATGCGCTCGCTGCGTGACTCGTTCCACCGCCGCGGATTCACCGAGGTCGAGACGCCGATGCTGCAGACTCTGCACGGCGGCGCCGCGGCCCGGCCGTTCGCCACCCATTCCAATGCCTTCGATCTCGACCTTTACCTGCGGATTGCGCCGGAGCTCTACCTCAAGCGCTGTGTGGTCGGCGGGATCGAGAAGGTCTTCGAGATCAACCGCAACTTCCGCAACGAGGGAAGTGACTCGTCACACTCCCCGGAGTTCGCGATGCTCGAGTACTACGAGGCGTACGCGACTTATGACACGAATGCGGCGATGACCCGTGAACTGATCCAGGAAGCCGCGGAGAACGTACTCGGTACCCAGGTCGTCACCCTCCCCGACGGATCCGAGTACGACCTTTCCGGGGAATGGACGACACTCGGCATGTACGAGTCGCTCTCGGAAGCACTCGGCGAAGACGTCACCCCGGAAACTCCCGCGGAAGCACTGCACAAGATCGCGGATGCGCGCGGGATCGAGGCGGATCCGAAGCTCGGCCACGGCAAACTGGTCGAGGAACTGTGGGAACATCTCGTCGGCGACGTGCTGTCCGCCCCGACATTCGTCCGGGATTTCCCCATTGAGACCTCGCCACTCACCCGGCAACATCGCAGCAGGCCGGGAGTTGCCGAGAAGTGGGACCTCTATGTCCGCGGATTCGAACTCGCCACCGGATACTCCGAGCTGGTCGATCCGGTCGTGGAACGGCAGCGGCTCACCGAACAGGCCCGGCTTGCCGCGGCCGGGGATAGTGAGGCCATGCGTCTCGACGAGGATTTCCTGCGTGCGCTCGAGTACGGAATGCCGCCGAGCGGCGGTGTCGGAATGGGGATCGACCGGCTGCTCATGGCACTCACCGGGCTCGGTATCCGGGAGACGATCCTCTTCCCGCTCGTGCGTCCCGAATAGCCGTTCGGGCCACTCCGGCCGGGGATTTCCCAATGCGGATTTGCCTGAACGGGGATGAGCGGGTATTAATATGGGTGACAAAGACTTCTGTCCTCGGGGCGTTGCCCCGAAACCAGATCATGTAGTCAGTTCATTCGGGTAAGCCCGCAGGAGGAATCAGATGGCGCAGAAGGTGCTGGTCTCCCTGGTCGACGACCTCGACGGCAGCGAGGCGGAAGAGACCGTCGAGTTCGGATTGGACGGTGTCGCCTACCAGATCGACCTGTCCTCGGAAAATGCCGAAGAGCTGCGCGATGCACTGGCGCAGTACGTCGAGCACGCTCGCCGCGCCGGTGGCCGCAAGCGCGCTTCGCTGCGTCCGGTTGCCGGTGGCAAGTCCGTTGCGCGTCCGGCCGCGGTGGATCGTGAGCAGAACCAGGCGATTCGCGCATGGGCCCGCAAGAACGGTTTCCAGGTTTCGGATCGCGGCCGGATCCCGTCGGAAGTCGTCGAGGCTTACCACAAGAAGAACTGAGCCCGCGGAACAGCGGGCGGAGCGTTCTCGGAACACAATCCGGGAGTGCTCCGTTCATCGGCACGGCTGGCGGCCGCCGGGATCATTCCCGGCGGCCGTTTCACGTACCCGGATTCGATTTGGCCTTCCGGTATGCGGAACGGGCATACTCCGCCGGAGTGCGTCCGGTCACAGCGCGGAAATCGCGGATGAAGTGCGGCTGGTCGCTATAGCCCAGCCGGGCCGCGAGTCCGGCGTAATCCGGAGAAGGCCGCGTGGTGATCCGGCGGGCGGCCTCATCGAGCCGGTAAATGCGGATGGCCCACTTCGGCGTCGTTCCGACGTGCTCGGAGAACAGCCGTTGCAGTGCGCGAGCCGGCAGCCCGGTTGCCGATGCCAGATCTGCGACCCGGGTGATCCGCGGATCGGCCGCGATTGTTTCCACCGCATCCGCGGCCACCCGGCTCGCCCGCGGAATGGGGCCGAGACCGGCAATCAGCAACCGGTCGACCGCAGTGATCATTTCGTGGTCCGTGCGGGCCTTCCGGACGAATTCGGCCGTTTCTTCCGCGGCCGGTCCGAAGACAGCGGACACGTCCGCGGCGCGGTCGGCGATGGTGCGGACCGGGGCACGCAGAAACGGGCGGAAACAGCCGGGCCGGATTCGCGCGCCGATGCCGTGCACGTGCCCGCTGAGGTGATGGGTGAACAGTTCGTGCGCCGGGCCGTACACGCCGGTTCCGCCGGGAAAGAACGTCACGTGCACGGACAGATTCGGCAGTACCTGTTGTTCGTGTGGTTCGGCGAGATTCCAGCGCAGGATCCAATGGTGCTCGACGAGGTCGCGCAGTTCGGGCGCGGGCGCGTGCCGGGTGAGGGTGAACTTGGTACGGGCCACTCGTTCGTCCACGATGCCGCTCGGAATCCGCCGCATGCCCGAAACGGTAATGTGTCGCGTTCTTTCAAGACGAATCCCGCATACCCGTGTTTGGCTCGCGTTCATGTCCGACCATTCCCGTCTGATGGCCCCGGCCGCCGCTGAACTGCTGCGGGTCGCGGCCGCCGCACCGTCGTTGACCGCCCCGACCGCGTGTACCGATTACGACGTCCGCGGCCTGCTCAATCACCTCCTCTACTGGGGTCCGTGGCTCGCCGCGGTCGGACGGCGGGAGCCGTACCAGCCGGTCGCGCCCACCGAGACCGAAGCCGCGCTCGTCGGGGACGACTGGCCGCAGCTGCTCGCGAAACAAACCGAGGACCTGGTTGCTGCGTTCGCTTCGGCGGAGGCGTGGGATGGCATGGTCACCTTCGGCTCGTCGGAAATGCCGGCCGCAATGGTCGGTGACATGGCGCTCGGCGAGTTCGTGCTGCACGGCTGGGACTTCGCCCGCGCAAGCGGCACCGAGCTCGTCTGCGCGGACGACGCGGCGGAAGCGGTGTACGCATCCGCGGTCGCGATGGGCGACCAGGCTCGCGCTGGCGGGGTCTACGGGCCGGAAGTGAAGGTCCCCGTCACTGCATCGCCGTTGGCCCGTGCGTTGGGCGCGTCCGGACGTACCCCGGAAATTTCACTCGATGGAAGTCAGCGACGGCAGGTGCGCGGGCACTCTCCGCACTCCGCTTCGCCGGGCAGGAGGTAGGAGAAACAGCAGCTCTCCCGACGTCGTACCCATGCCCGGCGCCCGTCCTCGCCGACCGCTGCGCGCAGGGTGGATGCCGAGGTCAGCGGGCGATAACGGGCGTCGAGCACCAGGGCCGCGTCGGCGACCCCGGCACCCTCGGCCTCCGCGGTACCCCCCTGGCGTCCGGCCCACCACAGCGAGTTGTCGAGCGCGTCCGTGGCGGCGGCCCACAGCATCCGGCGGCCAAGCCGGGTACCCGGAGCGTAAGCGCGCACGAACTGGGCGGCGTGTCCCACGAACTGGGCACGCAGCACCGAGGCCAGCGCGCGTTCGTCTCGCACGACGGTCGCTTCGGGACGGACCGAGCCCGGGTCCGTCGGCAGGCAGTAGAAGGAGTCGCCGAGCACGGCCATCCCCTCGGGATGCGGCCGGTCGGGCCCGAGACCGAACGCGAGCTGCTCCGGTTTCAGCGACGGCACGCGGCGTTCGTGGTGCAGCAGCAACGCGCCGACATACGCCGGGACGTGCAGGTACCAGGACATCACGTAGCTCGCCGCGGTCTGCTCGGGTGCCGCGCCGTGGTGGTCCGAGAGCCATCCGGTGAGCAGCGACCGCCATTCGGCGAACAACTTGGGACGGCGCAGCAGGTCGCCGCAGCGAAGCCAGCCTTGCGGGACGTCCCGGCGCAGCTCGCCGCGTTCCTGCCGGGCGCCGGCCCGCAGCAGGGAGGACGCGAGACCGTCGCCGATTTCCCCGGCGGGCGCGCGGCTGTCCTGCGGGTTCACCGGCACCCCCGTCCTCGTCCGACGTCTTTAGGTGTGCCTAACCTTACAGGTGAACCGGGATTGCGCCAATCGGGTGGCCGGGCGCCGGTGGCGGGCTGTTCGCGCTGAGCGGACAGGGGTACCCGGGCGGAATCCGCGTCCGCTCCCGTACGTTCCACGGGAGGTAAAGATGCAGCGCAACCGGATGTGCAGCGGTGACCGGCCGGGTCACCGGCCGGGTGCGAACGGGCCACCGGACGCCGTAGTGGTACGCAAGCGCGACCGCTTGGCTACTAGAGTGGTCTCACGGTGCTGTCCGCCGTGGGTGCGATCCACGGGGGTTACGGGCCGCCGACGCAGCAGTCGAGGGAGTGCGCATGTTTGAGAGGTTCACCGACCGCGCGAGGCGGGTGGTCGTCCTGGCCCAGGAAGAAGCCAGGATGCTCAACCACAACTACATCGGCACCGAGCACATCCTCCTGGGTCTGATCCACGAGGGTGAGGGTGTCGCCGCCAAGGCGCTGGAGTCGCTGGGCATTGCCCTCGAGGGAGTGCGCCAGCAGGTCGAGGAGATCATCGGCCAGGGCCAGCAGGCACCGAGCGGGCACATCCCGTTCACGCCGCGGGCGAAGAAGGTGCTGGAGCTGTCGCTGCGCGAAGCGCTGCAGCTCGGCCACAACTACATCGGCACGGAGCACATCCTGCTCGGCCTGATCCGCGAGGGCGAGGGCGTGGCCGCCCAGGTACTCGTGAAGCTGGGCGCGGACCTCAACCGGGTCCGCCAGCAGGTGCTGCAGCTCCTGTCGGGTTACCAGACCGGCGAGAAGGCCAGCGAAAGCGGCTCCGGCCGGGGCGAGGGCACGCCGTCCTCCTCGCTGGTGCTCGACCAGTTCGGCCGCAACATGACCGTGCTCGCCCGCGAGGGCAAGCTCGACCCGGTCATCGGGCGCGGCAAGGAGATCGAGCGGGTCATGCAGGTGCTGTCCCGCCGGACCAAGAACAACCCGGTGCTCATCGGCGAGCCGGGCGTCGGCAAGACCGCCGTCGTCGAGGGGCTCGCGCAGAGCATCGTCAAGGGCGAGGTGCCGGAGACGCTCAAGGACAAGCAGCTGTACACGCTTGACCTGGGTTCGCTGGTCGCCGGTTCGCGCTACCGCGGTGACTTCGAAGAGCGGCTCAAGAAGGTGCTCAAGGAGATCAAGACCCGCGGCGACATCATCCTGTTCATCGACGAGCTGCACACGCTCGTCGGCGCGGGTGCGGCCGAGGGCGCGATCGACGCGGCGTCGATCCTCAAGCCGATGCTGGCCCGCGGTGAGCTGCAGACGATCGGTGCGACCACGCTCGAGGAGTACCGCAAGTACATCGAGAAGGACGCCGCGCTGGAGCGCCGCTTCCAGCCGATCCAGGTGGGCGAGCCGTCGCTCGAGCACACCATCGAGATCCTCAAGGGCCTGCGCGACCGGTACGAGGCGCACCACCGCGTCTCGATCACCGACTCGGCGCTGGTTGCGGCCGCCACTCTGGCCGACCGCTACATCAACGACCGGTTCCTGCCGGACAAGGCCATCGACCTCATCGACGAGGCAGGCGCCCGGATGCGCATCCGCCGCATGACCGCGCCGCCGGACCTGCGCGAGTTCGACGAGAAGATCGCCGACGTCCGCCGCGACAAGGAGTCCGCGATCGACGCGCAGGACTTCGAGCGGGCCGCCCGGCTGCGTGACGAGGAGAAGCAGCTCCTCGGCCAGAAGGGCGAGCGCGAGAAGCAGTGGAAGGACGGCGACCTCGACGTCGTCGCCGAGGTGGACGACGAGCAGATCGCGGAGGTGCTGGCCAACTGGACCGGTATCCCGGTGTTCAAGCTCACCGAGGAGGAGACCACCCGGCTGCTGCGCATGGAGGACGAGCTCCACAAGCGCATCATCGGCCAGGAGGACGCGGTCAAGGCGGTCTCACAGGCGATCCGGCGTACCCGCGCCGGCCTGAAGGACCCGAAGCGCCCGTCCGGTTCGTTCATCTTCGCCGGCCCGTCCGGCGTGGGTAAGACGGAGCTGTCCAAGGCGCTGGCGGCGTTCCTGTTCGGCGAGGACGACGCGCTCATCCAGATCGACATGGGTGAGTTCCACGACCGCTACACGGCTTCGCGGCTCTTCGGTGCCCCTCCGGGTTACGTCGGCTACGAAGAGGGCGGCCAGCTCACCGAGAAGGTGCGGCGCAAGCCGTTCTCGGTGGTGCTTTTCGACGAAATCGAAAAGGCGCACCAGGAGATCTACAACACCCTCCTGCAGGTGCTGGAAGACGGCCGGCTCACCGACGGGCAGGGTCGTACGGTCGACTTCAAGAACACGGTCCTCATCTTCACCTCGAACCTTGGCACCTCGGACATCTCGAAGTCCGTGAGCCTCGGCTTCTCCTCCGGAGCGGACACGAGCAACCGCTACGAGAAGATGAAGCAAAAGGTCAACGAGGAAATGAAGAAGCATTTCCGGCCGGAGTTCCTGAACCGGATCGACGACATCATCGTCTTCCACCAGCTCACGCAGGACCAGATCATCGAGATGGTCGACCTCATGATCGGCCGGGTCGAGACGCAGCTGCGGGCGAAGGACATGGAGCTCGAGCTCACCGCGAAGGCCAAGGCACTGCTGGCCAAGCGTGGTTTCGACCCCGTGCTCGGCGCCCGGCCGCTGCGCCGCACGATCCAGCGCGAGATCGAGGACCAGCTGTCGGAGAAGATTCTCTTCGGCGAGGTCGAGGCAGGCCAGATCATCCTGGTCGACGTCGATGGCTGGAGCGGCAACCCGGAGGACCGGGACGACGAGGCGAAGTTCACCTTCCGCGGTGAGAAGCGCCCGTCCTCGGTGCCGGACGCGCCGCCGGTCACCATCGGTGCCGCGGAAAACGGTGAGGCAGCCGAGAACGACTGATCGGTTTTCTTCGAGAAGGGCGGCTTCCTGACGGGGAGCCGCCCTTCTCTCTATTCTCGGACGGTATGGGGAGAATCGCGCGCCACAGCGCCGCCGCCACCGGGCTCGCGCTGTTGAGTGACCATCAGCTCGCCCGGCTTCTGGATGCGGCCCCGGTGGTGGCTGTCGGCATCGGCGGCACTGCGGTCCGGCTCGACGTGGCGGGCGTACCGGTCTTCGCCAAACGCGTGCCACTGACGGACCTGGAACGGCGCCCGGAAAACGTTCGCTCGACAGCGAATGTCTTCGACCTGCCCACGTTCTGCCATTACGGTCTCGGCTCCGCAGGCGGCGGAGTGTGGCGGGAACTGGCCGCGCACGTGATGACGACGGGCTGGGTGCTGTCCGGCGAATGTGCGCATTTCCCGCTGCTGTACCACTGGCGGGAGTTGCCGATGCCGAGGCGTACTCCCGATCTTGAGGAACGCGAGCGGTCGGTGGAGTTCTGGCACGGTTCCCCGGCGGTCCGCCGCCGTCTGGAACTGCTGGACGATGCGACGTCGAGTGTGGTGCTGTTCCTGGAGTACCTGCCGACGACGGTGCACGAATGGCTGCGCTCTCACCTGACGGACGCCGCATGGATCGAAACGCAACTCCTTGCGGTAACGGATTTCCTTGCTGCCCAAGGTCTTTTGCATTTCGACGCCCATTTCGGCAATATCCTCACCGATGGGAAACAGATCTATCTGGCGGATTTCGGCCTTGCCCTGTCGACGCGCTTCGACCTGACTCCCGCGGAGCGTGCTTTCGCGACCCGCAATGCCGCCCACGACCGGGGGTATGTGGTGACCCAGCTGGTGAACTGGCTGGTCACCGAACTGGCGGGAACGGTGACCCGCGCCGAGCGAGTGGCGTACGTCCGCCGAGGCGAGTTCTCGCTACCGGAACCGGCGTCGTCCATTGTCAAGCGTCATGCGCGGACAGCCATGGTGATGAACGAGTTCTACGACCAGCTTATGGGGGAGAGCCGGGAGACCCCGTTTCCGGCGAGATAACACTGGAGGCCGGAAATCGTGGGCACGCTGCATCACGTCGAACTCTGGGTACCGAACCTGTCGCGCGCGATCGACTCGCTCGGCTGGCTGCTGGAGGAGATGGGGTACACGCGGTTCCAGAATTGGGAAGGCGGCCGAAGCTGGCGCTTTGGGCCGACGTACCTGGTGGTCGAACAGTCCCCGGCGATGATTGCTGAGCACTACGACCGGTGCCGTCCTGGGTTGAATCATTTGGCTTTCTATGTCGAGGACGCGGCGGCGGTGGAGAAGCTGGCGGTCGATGCCGTACGGCATGGGTGGCAGTTGATGTTTCCGGATCGGCATCCGTATGCCGGGGGCGCGGAGCATTACGCCGCGTATTTGGAGAACGAGGACGGCTTCGAGGTCGAGCTTGTCGCGACCACGGTGCCGTAATCGGGGTGATGATCGAGTTTCACCATAGTGCGCGAATTTCTGCACTTTCGTCATCTTTGCTCCGTGAGGTGCGCCGCGCATACTTCCTTCTAACATCCTGCTCCGCCTCAGTTGCGAGGAGTGACAATGAAGAGAATCGCCAGAATGATCGCGTTCTTTGCGGTGGCGTCGGCCGTGGTGGTCACGGGTGCGGTTGCCGTCGACCAGGTGTCGGCCGGTCAGGGCACCCACACGATGGCGTGGTGCGGGCGCCCCGGTCAGGGTTGCTGAGCAACGCGTACCAGGGCGCCCCGATCGTCATCCGGCAGCAGGTTTCAAATCCCCCGGATACAAATACTCCGCCGAAGGCTTGCCCGACCCGTAGATCCACGCGTCGAAGAAGCCCTGCAGATCCTTGTGTGACACCGCTTCCGCGTAGTGCTGGAACTCCTGCATGCTCGCGTTTCCGTCGCGGTGCAAGGCGGGCCAGGTCTTCAGCACCCGGTCGAATGCGGCCTGGCCCATGTACTTGCTCAGCGCGTGCAACGCCGTCGGGCCCTTCGAATACACGTACGTGAATTCGTTACCCGGCCCCATGTCGTACAGCTTTCCCGCCCAGAAGCTGTCCGGCGCGCTCGCTACCCTGTCCAGGTACAGCTTCTTCAGGTCTTGGCCTTCCTTTTCCTGCGCCCACAACCATGTTGCGTACGAAGCAAAACATTCGTTGAGGCACACATCCCGCCAATGGTCCACGGCTACGCTGTCGCCGTACCACTGGTGGGCGTTTTCGTGCACGATCGTGCTGATGTTGCCCGCTCGGCCGGAATAGATCGGGCGGCTGAGGGTTTCCAGCGAGAAGCCGATCGGCTCGGCGAGGAAGATGCCGCCTGCCGCGTCCACCGGGTACTTGCCGAATTTCGACTCCAGGAAGTCGAGGATTTCCGGCAGCCGCGCCTCGGCCTGTTTCGTCTTGTCCGGCGTGCCCGGGGCGAACGCGCTGACGATCGGCGTGCCGTCGGCGCGCTGCTGCCGGTCGAAGGTCCACTTGTCGATGGCCACCGTGGTCATGTACGGCGCCGCCGGGGTGTCCTCGGACCACACGTGCGTGGTGCCCGCTTCCGTCTTGTACGACCCGGCCTCGCGGCCGTTGCCGATCACTCCCCACTCGTCCGGGACCGTGATGGCCAGGTGGAACGTCGCCTTGTCGCGCGGGGTGTCGTTGACCGGGTACCAGGTGGTGGCCGACTTGGGCTCGCCCGCGGCGAACGCGCCGCCGGAGCGGGTGAACTGCCAGCCGTTCTTGCCCAGCAGCGGGTCGTTGATCGCCTCGGGGACGCCGTGGTAGGCGATCACCGCGCGGAACGGCAGGCCGCGGATCAGCGGGTACCGCGGCGTGATGACGACCTCGTGGTCGCCGGTCCGGGTGAACTTCGCGGGCAGGCCGTTGACCTTGACCGAATCGACGGTGAGGCCCTTGAGGTCGAGGTTGAACGAGCTGAGCGACTGGGTCGCCCGCGCGGACACCGTCTGCAGGCCGGTGAGCTGGTGGCTGTCCGGCGCGTAGGTGACCTTGAGGTTGTAGTCCGAGACGTCGTACCCGCCGTTGCCGTCCTGCGGGTAGTAACTGTCGCCGCCGCCGTCCGAACCGGGTGTCGGCCGTCCCCAGCCGTCCTGGCCTGCCGATGCGATCCCGGTGGTCAGGCTCAGTGCGGTGAGCGTGGCGGCGACGGTCACTGCCGAGCGGTGCGGTGCTCTCATGGGCGCTCCTGTCTGCGTGCGGATCCCTCGCAACGTAGCGCTGCGGAGGCGCTGGGTAACCGCTGGGCGGTGGAATGTCCGGAAAGTCCACACTTCCGTTGGGCTCCACCGCTTCCGGGGTGCTGTCTGGAAAGCTGGACCTGTGCACGTGGCGCTGCTGGGCCCGCTGCGAGCGGATGGGGACGACGGCACGCCGATCGACATCGGCGGAGCCCGCCTTCGCATGCTCCTGTCCCGGCTGGCGCTCGATACCGGGCGCGCGGTGCCTGCCGACCTCCTCATCGACGGCCTCTGGGGCGCCGAGCCGCCCGCCGACGCGCCCAACGCACTGCAGTCGCTCGTCTCGCGGCTGCGCCGGGTGCTGCGACCCTCCGGCGCCGAGCTGGAGTCCGTGAACGGCGGTTACCGGCTTGCCGCGCCGCCGGAAGCCGTCGACGCCCACCGGTTCGAAAAGCTCGCCGCCGAAGGTCGCCGGGAACTCGCCGCGGGGCGCGACGAAACCGCCGCCGAGGCCCTCGGCCAGGCGCTCGCGTTGTGGCGCGGGCCCGCGCTCGCGGACGTGCTCGACGCGCCGTTCGCTGCCGCGCCTGCCGCCTTGCTGGACGAGCGGCGTACCGAGGCCACTGAGGACTGGTTCGAAGCCGGGCTGCGGCTGGGGCGCCATTCCGAGGTGCTCGCCGACCTCACCGCGGCAGCGCAGGCGCATCCATTGCGGGAACGGCTGGCCGGGCTGCGGATCCGCGCCCTGTGTGCGGCCGGACGGCAGGCCGACGCCCTCGCCGCGTATTCCGCGATCCGTACGACGCTGGCCGACGAGCTGGGCGTCGATCCGTCCGCCGAACTGCAGGACGTACACCTGCGTGCGTTGCGTGGGGAGTTCGCGCCCGCGGCGGCGGTGATCGACCGGCTGCCGCAGCGGCTCACCAGCTTCATCGGCCGCACCGACGAGCTCAAACTGCTGGCCGAGCTGCTCGAAGGGGCCCGGCTGGTCACGCTCGTCGGCCCGGGCGGCGCGGGTAAGACCAGGCTCGCGACGGAGGCGGCGGCCCGGGATTCCGCGCACGCGCACGGTCTCGTGTGGTTCGTGCCGCTGGCGGGCGTGCGCGACGCGGGTGACGTGCTTGCCGCGTTGCTCACCTCGCTCGAGGTCCGCGATCTCCGGTCGACTGAGACCGAGGCGCGGCGCCGTCCGGTCGATCTGTTCGACCACGCGGTGGAGGCGCTCAGCGGCGCGGAAGCGTTGCTGGTGCTGGACAATTGCGAACACGTGGTGGACGCTGCGGCCGGGCTGGCCGAGGATCTGCTGCGCCGGTTGCCGAAGCTGCGGGTGCTCGCGACGAGCCGGGAACCGCTGGCCATCACCGGTGAGGCGTTGTGCCCGCTCGGTCCGCTCCCGGTGCCGGACGAGACGGCGCCGGACGTCGCTGCCCTCGACTCCGTCCGGCTGTTCCTCGACCGTGCCGTTGCCGTGCGCCCGGGGTTCCGGCTCGATGAGTCCACAATGGACGCGGTACGGCAGATCTGCCGGCGGCTCGACGGGATGCCGCTCGCGCTCGAACTGGCTGCCGCGCGGCTGCGGTCGATGACCGCGGACCAGATCGCCGAACGCCTCGACGACCGGTTCCGGCTGCTCACCTCCGGCAGCCGGACGGCGTTGCCGCGGCAGCGCACGTTGCGCGCGGTGGTGGATTGGAGCTGGGACCTGCTCACCGACGCCGAGGTCCGGCTCGCCCGCCGGCTGGCAGTGTTCGCGGCGAGCTTTTCCGAGGAGGCGGTGGAAAACGTCTGTGCGGACGACGAGCTGCCCGCCGAGGACGTGGTGTACGTGCTGGGTTCGCTCGTCGAAAAGTCCATTGTGGACGTCGTCGGCTCGCGGTACCGCCTGCTGGAGACGTTGCGGGTGTACGCGGCCGACCGGCTCGTGGTGTCGGGTGAGCAGGAGCGGATGCGGGAGGCGATGGTCGCCTACTACGCGGACCTGGTCGATCGCACCGAACCGCAATTGCGCGGGCCGGGTCAGCTCGCCGCGATCGAGGTGTACGACGACGAGAACGACAATTTCACCGCGGCGCTGCGGATGGCGATCGCGTCCGGGGCCGCGGATTCGGCGGCGCATCTGCTGTTCGGCATGTTCTGGTACCTCAACATCATCGGCCAGAACGAGCGTGGTGCGCGGTTCGTCGACGAGGTGCTGGAGTTCGGCGACCGGCTGCCCCACGACATGGCGGTGAGCCTGCGGTTGAGCCAGATTCTCATGCGGACGATGGCGGGTCCGCACGAGAAAACGGACGTCCGGGACCTCGCGCAGGAATGCGCGCGGACCGGTGCGGCGGAGCGGAACCCGTGGCTGTCGGTGGGATTGCCGATCGTCGCGTACCTCAACGGCGACCGCGAGCTGGCGATGCGCGAGGTCCGCCGGGCAATCGAGCGGGACGACCGGTGGGGCCGCGCCGCCGGGCACTGGGCGGAGAGCTTCATCCTCGGCGACGCGGGCGATCTCGACGGTGCCGAGCAGGCACGGGAGCGGGCGCACGAGGGCTTCGCCGAGGTCGGCGACCGCTGGGGGCTCGCGATGACGCACAGCTTCCGCGCCGGGGCGTTGTCGCAGGCCGGGAACCACGAAGGGGCGATCGCCGGATACACCGAGGGCCTCCGGCTGGCGCTGGAGCTGCGGTCCCGCGACGACGTCGTACAGCAGTGGTGGCGGCTCGCCGTGGAACGTTCGCGAGCCGGTGACAGCGAAGGTGCCTGGCGGGAGATGGAAGCCGCGGAGCGCTTCGCCGCCACTGGTGGGGGAAACCGGGGCCTGCGCTTGATCCTCCTGCTCGGCCGGGCCGAACTGCTGGTCCGCGATCGGCGGCTGGGCGAGGTCCGCGAGGTCTACCGGGAAATGGTGTCGGCCAAAGTGGACTGGCCGATGCCGGAGGGCTTCGAAGCGGAGTGGCTCGGTCTCGTCGAAGCCATGGTGCTGCTCGCCGAGGGCCGTCCGGACGAGGCGGAACCGGTGGCGCTCGGGATGATCAAAGCGGTGGCCGGGCGCGCCGACATGCCGGATCTGGCGGGAGGTCTTGAGCTTCTCGCCCAGATCCGTTGGCAGCAGGGGAGGTACATGTCGGCGGCCCGGATCCTCGCACTCACCGCCGTCGCCCGCGGGCGGTTCGATCTGGGGAGCCCGGAAGTCCGGGGGCTGATCGAAAACCTGACCCGCGAGCTGGGGGCGCGGCGGTACGAGGAGCTGGTGGCGGAGACCACGCGGATGTCGCGGAGCGAGGGGATCGCGTGGCTCCTTGCGGAGGAGAGCGGTCAGCTCGCCGACACGTAACCGGTGATGTCCCCTGGCCGTCCGGCCGCCCTGGCGTGAGCGGGGTCGAACGCCCGCTGGCGGACCACGCGGTTGCTGGAGTTGCCCTCGATCGTTTCGATGGTGCCGCCCGCGTGGACGGTGGCGACGATGCCGATGTGCTTGTTGCCCCCGTAGATGACGAGGTCACCCGGTTTCATCCCGCGGTGCCCGTTGTGCGCCCGGCCGTGCTGCCTTCCCCAGCGGAACACCTCGCTGACCGCGGCGATCCGGCCGATGGTGATCCCGGCCCGGCGCCAGACCCAGGTCGCGAAGTCGGCGCACCATTCCTCGCAGACCGGCGAGTACCTCGTGCAGTTGGATCCCGGCGGACGTTCCCCCTGGCCGAGCTCGCCTTCGGCAGTGGAGACGATCTTGTGCCGGATGTCTGCGGTCGCTGCGGTGGCAGGTGTCGGCATGGCTGTCGCCCCGCCGCCGATGAGCACGGCAGCGGCGAAAAGCACCGCGACCGTTCGCTGGCCCTTGACCCTCATGTGACTTCCTCTCCGTCCGTCGAGAAAACCGTTTGCGACCGCTTTGGACCCATCGTGACGATCTGACCTATACGATCCGCATATGCGCACCGTTCCGGGGGGAAGATGGAGATCCGGCTACTCGGCCCGCTGACGGCAGGGGAACGCGGCCGTCCGCTCGAACTGGGCGGGGCGCGGCAGCAGGTGGTCCTCGCGGCGCTGGCGCTGCGGGCCAACGAAGCGGTGAGCCTCGGCTACCTCATGCAGGCGGTGTGGGACGAGGCGCCACGGTCGGCGGAATCGAACCTGCGCACGTACGTCCAACGGTTGCGCAAGCTCCTCGGCGGGCCGCGGCTGTGCACGCGTTCCCCGGGGTACGTGCTCGTCGCCGGGCCGGGTGAGGTGGACGTCGCGCGGTTCGAGGAGCTGGCCACCCAGGGCGAGGCGGCCCGCGATCGAGGCGACCTCGCCGAGGCGATCCGGCTGTTCGGCGCGGCGCTGGACCTGTGGCGAGGACGGCCGCTGGAGGGGCTTTCGCCGGGTCCGGAGCTGCGGGCCACGATCGCGTGGCTGGAGGAGCGGCGGCGGACGGTCGTCGAGGCGCAGGTGGCCGCCCAGCTCGAAACCGGGGACTACCACGGCGCGCTGCTGCGGTTACGGCCGATCCTGGCGGAGTATCCGCTGCGCGAGGGGCTGTGGGGGCAGCTGATGCGGGCCTTGCACGGGGCCGGTCGCCGGGCCGAGGCGCTGGAGGCGTACCAGGAGATTCGTCAGCTGCTGCGGGACGAACTCGGGGTCGAACCCGGTCCCGGATTGCGCCGGGTCCAGCAGTCGGTGCTGGAGGCCGGTTCGTCGTGGCGGGACCTGCCGATGGACATCGCCACGTTCACCGGCCGCGAACCGGAGCTGCGGATGCTGCACAAGCTGGCCGAGGCGACGGACGGCACGGCAGCCACGGTGGTCACGATCGAAGGCATGTCCGGGGTGGGCAAGACGCGGCTCGCGGTCCGGGCCGCGCACCAGATTGTCGCAAGTGGACTGTTCGGCGAGGTGCAGCTGTACGCCGACCTGCAGGGATTCACCGCGGACCACCCACCCGTCGCGCCCGGTGCGGTGCTGGAAAGCCTGCTGCGCAAGCTCGGCGTGGCCGGTGAGCGGATTCCCGGCTCACTCGGCGAACGGGCGTCGTTGTTCCGCGATCGGCTGGCGGGCAAGAGTGTTCTGCTGGTGCTGGACAACGCCGTCGACGAGCAGCAGGTACGCGCCTTGCTGCCGGGTAGTTCGCATGCTTTGGTGCTGATCACGAGCCGGCGCAGCCTGGCCGGGCTGGACGGGAGCGTGTCGCTGCCGCTCGACGTGTTCACCGCCGAGGAGGCCGTGACGCTCATCGGCAAGGTCATCGGGCGGCAACGCCTCGACCGTGCTGCCGCGCAGCATCTCGCCGAACAATGCGGTCGCCTGCCGATTGCCGTTGCGCTGGCGGCAAAACGCCTGCAGACGAGACCTGCTTGGGCGGTCGCGGATTTCGCTCAGCGTCTGGCTTCTGGTCAATTGTCCCAGCTGGCTCTCGGAGACCGTGCGGTCACCGCGGCGTTCGATCTTTCCTATCGTGCGCTCAGCGAGTCGCAGCAACGGCTTTTCCGGCTGCTGTCGGTGAATCCCGGCGAGGATGTCACCCGGTACTCGGCCGCGGCGCTGGCCGGGATCAGCAGTGGTGTAGCCGAATCCGGGCTCGAGGACCTTCTCGACGAGCATTTGCTCCAGCAGACCCAGCCCGGACGTTACCGGTTGCATGCCTTGCTGCGGACGTACGCTGCCGCCCAGGCCGAACCGGACGGCGCTGCTTTGGAGAGGTTGCTGACCTGGTGGCTTGGTGCCGCCCGCGTGGCTGCACAGGCTGTTGATCCGCATCGGCCGGTACTCTTGGATGCTGTTGATTCTGTTGGGGAAATCCCCGGGTTTGCGGATCGTGGCGAGGCTATGCAATGGTTCGAACAGGAGCGCGGCAACCTGGTTTCGGCCGTACAAGCGGCGGCACGACAGGGTTTCGACGTGATTGCGCTCCAATTGCCTCGCGCGATGTTCGCCTTCCTGCACTTGCGCAGTTATCGAGACGATTGGGTCGCCACGCACCGGATAGCACTGGCTGCCGCGCAACGGCTGGGAAATCGCCGAGCCGAGGGAGATGCGTTGAGTAAGCTGGGGGTAGTCTACAGCGATATTCCTTGCTACGCCGACGCATTCGCCGCGTACCGGCAAGCTCTCGTCATTCAGGAGGAGATCGGCGATCACGGCGGGCAGGCGTGGACCCTCAACAACCTGGGCGTCGGCCACGCGGAACGCGGTGAGTACGACGAGGCATTACCGGTTTTGCGGCAGGCGTTGGAATTGTTCTGCGCGGTCGGCGATCAACGCGGGGAAGGGTATGCGCTGAACAACCTCGGCGATACCTACCGTGGGTGCGGCCTTTTCGCCGAGGCGGCGGGACATCTCGAACGCGCGCTGGAACTCCAACGCGCTATTGGTGACCGGATCGGCGAGCGGTATACGCGCTACAGCCTGGGTGCCCTCTGCTTTGACCGCAGCCGGTATCCCGAGGCGCGCGAGCACTACGAGGTAGCCCTGGAAATCAACCGCACCCTTGCCGATGATTGGGGAATCGCCCAGGCGCAAGCCGGTTTGGGCCGGGTTCTCCACGGTGCTGGTGATCTCGTCGGAGCTCGCACGTGCTGGCAGGCGGCGTTGCCGGTGCTGGAACGCCTTGGGGGTCCGAAGGCAGCGGAGATCCGTGCGCGGCTTGCGGAAACGGAAGGTGCTTAGGCTGCGCTGCTCAGCTGGTACTCGAGTTCGCGGAATATCCGGCCGATGTCGTCGGTACCGGCCGGGCTGATGTTCAGCCAACCGTCGGCGACCGACGCGGTGAAGCGACCTCGTTCGGTGTCGATCCAATACGGCGGCTGGCCACCCCGGATCCTGCTGCCGCCGCGACGGACGGCGACGTACAGCCGTCCGACGTTGATTCTGGGGGCTTGCATCCACTCCACCGCGCGCCTTGCGTCCCGCGCGCTGCCGGTGCGGGTGGCGGGTGGGTCGCCGTTCAGGACCGCGGTGTAGTCCTGTTCCGAGCAGGACAGGGAATGCAGGTGCGGGACCGGCGGGGTCGGCGGGAGGGCTTCCGCGAGATCGTCCGGCCCGGTTTCGGCTGAGCTGGGGTAGAGGGTGACGGAGTCCGGTCCGGCGACGGCAAGGATTGCTTCGCGCCTTCGGGTCGCCGCTTGGAGAGTGACGTCGCGGCCGCCGATTCTCGCCCAGCAGTAGTAGTCGACGGCCGGGCGTTGCAGCAGCCCGATCACGTCGGCGAAGTCCCGGGCGTGGTACCCGGTGCGGGCGAGTTCGGCGTCGGCGTGGTCGTCGAGCTGAGCCGCCTCCTCCGGCGGGTACCACTTTTCGCCGCCGATCAACGTCGGGTGGAGGTCTCCGCCGTCCAGCCGTCGGACCAGGTTCTGGTAGCCCATGCGGCTGAACCGGAGGGGTGCTCGCAGCACAGGTCAGGCTCCGATGGTGGGCGGGGTCGGCCGCATGCCGTCGGGGTAGCCGCCGAAGAGCTCGTCGACGTCCTGGTCGGGGAGCGTGATCTTCCGCTGGTGCTCCTCGTCCTCGCTGCCTTTGCCTTTCCCGTTTCCGGTACTCAGGCCACCCATGCCGGGGGTGCCCTTGGCTCCTGCCGCGGCTGTTCCCGGGCGTGCTGCCCCTTGGCCATTGCCGGGAATGGCGGTTCCCGTGCCGCGACCCGGCTGCTGTCCGGCTCCGCGTGAACCCGCGCCGGTACCGCCTGGCCTGCTGCCCGGACCACCTTCCGGCCTGCTGCCCAATCCTCCGGGTCCTCCTGGTGCGCCGAAGCTTCCTGGCGCGCCGAAGCTGTTGCCAGAGCCGGAATCCGCGCCGACCGGCCCGAACGTCGGCAGCCGCCCCGAACCGAACCCGGGCGCGTCGTTCACCGGCGGTTTCGGTGCGTAACCCGCGGTCGTGGTGGTGTCGGAGGTCGGGTTTTCGTTGCTGACACTAGGATTCGGAACGACCGGATGGGGCGCCGAGCCGGGCTGCACCGGGCTCTCGCTCGACTGGCCTTGGCCTGCGGTGCCGAGGTGGCTGCCGCTGCTGACTCCCGCGGAGTGCGCACGCCTGCCGACGGTGCCTTTGGAGCCCCCATCCTGCCCGGACACTCCACCGGGCGACGACCCCGTTGCGACGGCAAGCCCGGCCGGTGCAGCGCTCAGTACCGGGTAATCCTTGGCCGCGGTGTTGCGATTCCCGTCCGTTGTGGCGTAATAGCCGCCATACGCTTCCTTGTTGGTCTTGTCATTGGTATCCCACTGCGCGGCGGCCTTTTCCGAATCGCTCGCGTGGAACGGGTTGTAGCTCGCCAAATCGTTGGTGTCAGGACGGCTGCCGGTCATCTTGGCGAGCTTGTTCAAGGTGTGGTGGAAGCCGCTGTTCTGCGAGTTGAGCGATTGCGCGCTACGCCCGAGGTCGTCGGCCGCCTGCTGGGACGTCTGGATCAACGGACTGAACCCGGCTTGCGCCTTCGCGGAGGCGTCGCCCTGCCAGGCGTTGTCGAGTTTGCCTTGAAGCCGGGCAATCCGGGCGACGAGGTTCTCGTGCGCGCCTTTGAGCGATTCGGCCGCTTGCTGCCCACTGTCGAGCGGTGCGGTGTTGGCGCCGTAGCGGTGCATCCGCTCGTAGACCTCGGCGCCGGTATAGCCGTCCGGCATCAGTGGCCTCCTTTCTGGAGGTACTGGACCACGAATCCGGCAACCTTCTTGCCGAGCTCGCAGCTGTCAGCAAAGGGCTGCTTGAGGGCGTCGAGGTCCACGCTGATCGTGTACGTGAGGTCGTCTCGGAGCCCGACCGCCAGACCGCAGCTCCCCGGCGAGGAGTTGGTCGCAGCGTCGTAGATCACCCCGGGATAGCCGCTGACGGTGAACGGCTGGAACTTGCTGAGCCCTCCGGATTGCTGCTTGCCGTAGAGCCCGCTGATCCCGCCGTGAGTGGGATCGGCGGTGAACACTGCTCCGGTGGTCGAGGACGGCCCGTCGTCGGTGGCGAAGCTCCAGCTGCAAGCGGGGCCGGTCGGGTCGGCGGGCTTCGGCTCCGAGTTCTTGGCCGGAGCGCCGAGGGTCGCCACCTGGTCCGGGGTCATCGCAGCGCACGGGCTTTTCTCGAGCGGTGCGGGGTCCAACGGGGCCGGAACCGATGGAGCTCCGAACCTCGGACCCGCGGAGCCGGGTGCAGCCGGCGACGACGCCGGAGCGGCGCTCCCGGGCTCGCCAGAACAGCCGGTTGCCAGAAGCGCCGCGGCAAGGAGGCTGAATGCGGTGGCTGCGATTGGTTTAGGCATGGTGGCGGTGAAGGCCTTTCAGATCAGAGACGGCCCGGTGTTCTTGCTTTTGGTAAGTATCCAGGGCCTGCTGCACGGCATCCCTCTGGCGCCCGAGCTCCGCGACAACGCTGTTGAGGAAGTTGGTATAGGACCGGCCTGCGGCGTTGAGATCCTGCACGTAGTTGATGCTGGCGACTTCGTCACCCATTGGAGTGAATGACACGAGCTGCCGGGCATGCCGCCGAAGATCCTTCTGTACCCAGTCGAGGATGTCTTCGATCTCCTTCACCACCTCATGGGCGGTGTCCGGCTCCAGCCGGTACCCGCCACCACCGGTGGGCATGCCGTCATTCGCCTTGGCCTGTGCGTCTGCGGCTTCCTTCGCCGTCTGTTCCGGCGTCTTGTCCCGCACATACCGGTACCCCGGGACCAGCGGACCCTGCATATCCGCCGGAATGTGCCTGACGCGCTCGACGTCGCCATCCGCCATCGAAGGCCTCCCCACCCTCGCAACCGAACATCACCGACCGTATCACGGCTGTCTGCAATTGGTGACGAAACAGATGATCTTCCGCACGAGAAAAAAGCCTGCGCCCGGCCAAAAAGACCGGACGCAGGCTCCCCACCCCCTCGGGGTCGCCCTCACATCCGACGGCGGTAGGCCCACGTCGCCAGCGGGAAGAACACCACTACCGCACCTGCCATCCACGCCAGTGCTCCCGCAAGGGAACCTGCGACCGGACCGCCGTTGAGGAGGCCGCGCAGGGCGTCGGCCATCAGGCTTACCGGGCTGATGTCCGCCCATGCCTTGAGCCAGCCCGGCATCGTCGCCGTCGAGACGAAGACGTTGCTGCCGAACGTGAGCGGCATGATGAACACGAACATCAGACCCTGTGCCGCGCCAGGGGATTTCATCAGCATGCCCACGAAAACCGAGCCCCAGCAGAAGCACAGGCCGAACGCGAGCGCCAGCAGCACCGCGACCAGGAACTGACCCGGCCCGGTCTGCACGCGGAAGCCCATTGCCGTCGCGACGACCAGCAGTACCGCCAAACACACCACGTACCGCACGAGGTCCGCCAGTACCGCGCCAACCAGCGGCGCCGAGCGGGCGATCGGCATGGCGCGGAAGCGGTCGAAGACGCCCTTCGTGACATCTGTGTTGAGCTGCGTTCCGACGGTCAGGCACGCCTGCAGGATGTTCATCACGATCACGCCCGGCACGAGCATCTGCAGGTAGTTGTCGATGGACCCGCCGAGGGCGTTGCCGAACAAATAGGTGAAGATCAGCAGGAAGATGATCGGCATCAGCGTGACGTCGGCCAGCTGCTCCGGGTTCTTGCGGATCTTCAGGATTCCGCGCCAGGCAAGGGAAAGCGCGTGTTTCGTGCCCTGCCCGAGGCTGATGTGCCGGGGCGGGTCCACGGCGAGTGCGGTCACGACCGGCTCCCTTCGAGTTCGCGTTCGTCCTTCGGCTCTTCGGCGGCGTGCCCGGTGAGCGCGAGGAACACCTCGTCGAGGCTGGGCAGCCGCAGCGCCAGTTCGTCGGACGTGATGCCGGCCGCGTCGAGGCGGCGGACCAAAGTGGACAGCAGCACCGGGTCGGACACCGGCGCGGTGAGCAGGCCGGTGGCGTTGTCCCGAGTCGGCGTGACGCCGGTGAGCTCGCCAAGGATCCGGTCGACCGCGTCGAGGTCGGCCAATGACGTCGGACGTACCTGCAGCGTCTGGCCCCCGACGCGCCGCTTCAGCTCGTCGGCCCGTCCATCCGCGACGACGTGGCCGTGGTCGAACACGGTGATGCTGTCGGCGAGCTGGTCGGCCTCCTCGAGGTACTGCGTGGTGAGCAGCACGGTCGCACCGTCGGCGACGAGATTTCGCACAACCGCCCACACCTCGTTGCGCGCGTGCGGGTCGAGCCCGGTAGTCGGCTCGTCGAGGTACAGCACGGCGGGACGGCCGACGAGGCTCGCCGCCAGGTCGATCCTGCGCCGCATCCCCCCGGAGTACGTGCGGATCGGCCGCTTCGCCGCGTCCGACAGCTCGAACTGCTCCAGCAACTCGGCGGCCCGCGCCCGCGCGTCCGCCCTCGACAGGTTGAGCAGCCGGCCGATCAGCACTAGGTTCTCGGTGCCGTTCAGATCCTCGTCCACCGACGCGTACTGCCCGGTGAGCCCGATCAGGCTGCGGACCCGCACCGGATCGCGCACCACGTCGTAACCGCCGACCGTGGCGTGCCCCGCGTCGGGTCTCAGCAGGGTCGCCAGGATGCGGACCGCCGTTGTCTTGCCCGCGCCGTTCGGCCCGAGCACCCCCACCACTTTCCCGAACGGGACCTCCAGGTCCACCCCATCCAGTGCCTTCGTCTCCCCGAACCGCTTGACCAGGCCTTCGGCCCGGATTGCGTGCGACATGTTTCCTCCTCCTGTGTCGCTTCCCCGACACTCTGGACGGTCCCGCTGGCAAGACGCGCACAGCACGCTGACACGGGGCTGTCAGCGCGTCCCCGGCATACTCGGACGCATGGTGATGGACGCCGACGCGCGAACCCGGCTGGTCACGGGCCTACTCGTGGTAGCCGGACTGCCGCTGTTCGCAGTGGCCGTGCTGCGCACGATCGGTTACGACGGCGACTGGTACCTGACCGCTCTGATGGCGCTCGCCCCGTACGTGATCGTCTACGGCGTCCTGCTCGCCGCAGTGGCGTTGCTGCTGCGGCGCTGGTGGGTCGGCGGGGTCGCGCTGGCCATGGCGGCGCTGCTGACGGTGTACGTCGTCCCGCGCGTGATGGCCGACGAGCAGCCGGCGGCGCGCGGCAAGACAGTGCGCGTGATGGCCTCGAACCTGTACGTCGGCCGGGCCGATCCGGCGGAGGTGGTGCGGCTGGTGCGCGAACAGCGGGTCGACGTGCTCAACCTGCTGGAGATGACGCCCGCAGCGGTGGACGGGCTGGAGCGAGCCGGGCTTTTCGCGGTGCTGCCGTACCGCGTGCTGCATGCGGCGCCCGGTACGGACGGGTCCGGCATCGTGTCGCGCTTCCGGCTCACCGAGGAGGCCTACGCAGGCGATTCGGCGCGCAAACAGCCCGGCGCGATGGCCGACCTCGGCGACGGCGTGACGCTGGAGATCGTGGCGGCGCATCCCAACGCCCCGGACACCGGTTTCCACGAATGGGAACAGGAGATGCGTGACCTTTCGCGCGCCATCGGCGAGCACGGCTTGCGCGTGGTGGCGGGAGACTTCAACGCGACCCTCGACCACGCCGCGCTGCGCACCGTGCTGTCCCGCGGGTACGTCGACGCCGCCGAAGCCCGCGGCGACGGCCTGATCCCGACCTGGCCCGCCACGATGGTCCCCTTCGCGCCGCTGGACCACGTGCTGGTGGACCGCCGCGTGGCCGTGCGGGACTACCGGGTGCTGGACGTCGCGGGTACCGACCATCGGGCCGTGTATGCGGAGGTACAGCTGCCGTGATCGAACTCCGGCGGGACCACGGCTCGGGTGAATACGCCCGGCTCCTCGAGATCTGGCGCAGCGCAGTCGAGGCGACTCACCATTTTCTGGCCCCGTCGGACGTCGAGTACTACGCCACGCGCGTCCCGGAATACCTGCCGGAAGTGGCCCTGACGGTGGCGACGGTCGACGGTGTCGCGGCGGGTTTCTCGGGAACTGCCGAGGGAAAGCTGGAAATGCTGTTCGTCCACGACGATTTCCGCGGCCAGGGCGTCGGTTCGGCCCTCCTGCGGGCGGCGGTGGACCGCTTCCCGGAGCTCACTTTGGACGTCAACGAGCAAAACCCGTCGGCAGTGGGATTCTATCTGCACCAAGGGTTTGTGGTGACCGGACGGCAACCGCTCGATTCGGATGGCCGCCCGTTTCCGTTGCTGCAGCTCAAGCGAGCTTGATCAGCGTCTCCAGCGCCCCGGCGGGAATCGAGATCCCGCGGCCGTGCCGGACCTCAGCTTCCCGTGGATTGATCCGGATCAACGCCCCACTCGCCGCGCTGGCGAGCTCCGCATACCGCCGCACCGTGGGCAGCGCCTGCCCGGCACCGATCTCCACCACCACCAGATCCCGATGCGACCGGCGCCACGCAGCCAGTTCCTCCAGCTGCACCTCGCTCCGATCCGCCACCCACTCGAAATCACCGAACATCAGGATGTTCGGCCGGGCCAAGCCGCCACAACGGCGGCACGACGGCAGCGGGGGCCGGGCGCGCATCGTGGTCTCGTCGAGATCGACCACGACGTCGTCCGCCGCCCAGATCTCGTTGCTGCAGCCCGAAAAACACTGCAGGTGATGGATCGACCCGTGTACCTCGGCCACGTGCGGAAACCCGGCCGACTGGAACTGTCCGTCCACATTGGACGTGAAGACCCGCACCCCGCCGGGGGTCGCGCGTCCCCATTCCAGCAGCAGGCCGAAGCCGCGGTGCGGCATCGTGTTCCGGTACAGCTCGAGCCGGTGTCCGTAGAAACCCCAGGCCAGTTCCGGGTCCGAGGCGAAATGCCGTGGGTCGGCGATTTCCTCGAACCGCAGCCCGAGCCCGGCGTACGGCGGATACGCCCGCCAGAAGCCCTCGCCACCGCGGAAATCGGGTAACCCGGAGTCGACGCCCATCCCGGCGCCGGCGCACACGAGCAGCGCGCCGGCGCCGTGGATCAGCTCCGCGGCTCGGGCGAGCTCATTCACCCGGCTTCGATGCCTGCACGACCTCGAACTCCAGCAGGCTCGCGCCGGTCGACACCGGGTTCTTGCGCTCACCCGCATGCGCCTCGCGCGACGGGCCCTTCGCCCACGCCTGGTAGTGCTCCTCGGTCTCCCACTTCGTGTACACGAAGTAGCGCTTCTCCCCCGAGATCGGGCGGAGCAGCTCGAATCCGAGGAAACCCTCCTGACTGTCGACGGCGTGCAGCCGCGCGGCGAACCGCTTCTCCAGCTCGGGGCCGGCGCCTTCGGGTACCTCGATTGCGTTGATCTTGACCACTGCCATGTCCCCAGCGTACTGACGGCTGGCCGCCCGCTCCGGTTCGTGCGACGCTACGCACATGGGGGAAGACCACGCATTCGGCACCGAACTTGCCCGCAACCTGCAGCGCATCGTGAAAGCCGCGGCCGATTCGGTCGGCGCGGGCGACTCCGGGGAGCTGATCGACCGCGTCACCGGGCACCTCGGCGTGCCCATCACGCAGGCCCTCGTCGTCACCCGGAGCTTCGAGGACTGGGAACACGCGACCATCCAGGCGGGCGTCGACGCGTACCTCGCCGAGCAGAACGGCGGCGCCCGCACCGACTGGTTCGGCATCGCCGGTGGCCAGCGCGGGCACGAGGATCTCGTCGGCATGCTGGTCACCGCGAAGAAGCATGGCCTGTACGAGCTGGGCGCGGTCGACTACGCCACCGTCGCGGTCGGCCCGGACGAGGCGGCGGACGTCGTCCAGCTCGGGATCGTCGGCACGGTCGCGCCGGACGGGACCCGTGTGCTCATCGGCGTGCGCGGCGCGAACCTGCAGTACGGCCAGGCGAGCTCCCGGCTGGAGGTGATTGCCGCGGACCGGCGCGTGGCCACCGAAACCCGGGACCGCATCGAGCAGCTCATGGCCGAGCACGACGTGTTGCGTGGCCAGGTCATCGCATTCGGCCTGAGCGAGCACCGCAGCAACGAGCTCGTCACCTTCCTACCGCGCCCGCAGCTCGGCACGGACGACGTCGTGCTGCCGGGCGGCGTGCTGGACGCAGTGGAACGGCACACCGTCGGCATCGCTGAACACGGGTCGCGCCTGGCCGCCGCGGGGCAGCACCTCAAGCGCGGGTTGCTGCTGCACGGCCCGCCGGGCACGGGAAAGACGCACACCGTGCGGTATCTGATGGGCCGCATGCCCGACTGCACGGTGGTGATCCTTACCGGCAGCGCGATGCGGTTCGTCTCGAAAGCAGCGTCGCTGGCGCGGCGGCTGCAGCCGAGCGTGGTCGTGCTGGAGGACGTCGACCTGATCGCCGAGGACCGTGACCTCGCGCGCGGCGGAACACCGCTCTTGTTCAGCCTGCTCGACGCGATGGACGGCGTCGGCGGCGACGCCGACGTCACCTTCCTGCTCACCACCAACCGGGCGGGCAGCCTGGAAAAGGCGCTCGCCGATCGTCCCGGCCGGGTCGACCTCGCGGTCGAAATCCCGCTGCCGGACGCCGAAGGACGCGAAGCGCTGCTACGGCTGTACTCGCGCGGGCTGGACGTGACAGCCGATCTGGCGCCGGTCGTCGAGGCCACCGACGGGGTCACGGCGTCGTTCATGAAGGAGCTGCTGCGGCGGTCGGCGCTGCGGGCGCTCGCGGTCCGGCCGGACGATTCCCGGGTGCGGATCGACGACGCCGACCTGGCCGCGGCGCTCGCCGAGATGAACGACGCGCGCAGTGGCCTGACCAGGTCGTTGCTGGGCAGTCAGGGCCGGAGCGCGCCGGGGTAGAGGTTGCGGTCCGCGGGCAGTTTCGTGCCCTTGAACCAGTCGGCGAGGAAGCCGCTCAGATCGCGTCCGGCAACGCGGGACACCAGCTTCTCGAACTCCGCCCAGGTCCCGTTGGCGCCCCGGTGTTGCGTCACCCAGTCGTGCAGCAGCGTCGCGAACGCCGGTTCGCCCAGTTCCCGCCGCAACGCGTGCATTGCGAGGATGCCCTTGTCGTACACGCCTTGGAACAGGTGCTCCTGGCCCATGTCCACGAGCTTCTGCGCCCAGAAATCCGTGCTGCCCCTGGTGATCTCGATGGCCGCGCGGTACCGGTCGTCCAGGTTCTGGCCCTCGCGTTCGCCCCACAGCCACTGCGCGTACGACGCGAAGCACTCGTTCAGGCAGATGTCGGACCACGAGTTCAGCGACACCGAATCGCCGAACCACTGGTGCGCGTTTTCGTGCACCACAGTGAGGATTTCCGCCCATTTCGCATATGTCGGGCGGGTTTGCGTTTCGAGCGAGAAATGAATGTCCTCGTCGAGGTAGATGCCACCGGCGGCGCTCTGCGGGTACGGGCCGAACTTGCTTTCCAGGAACGCGATCACCTCGGGCAGCCGGTCGCCGGTGGCTTCGCGGGCTTCGGCGCCCGGCGCGTAGGCCGACACGATCGGCGTCCCGTCCGGCAAGGCGGACCGCTTCACGGTGAACTTGTCGATCGCAATCGTGGTCAGATAGCTCGCGATCGGGTTCGGCTCGGTCCACGTGGTGGTGGTCTTGCCGTCCTTGGTGGTGTTGCCCTGTTCCCGGCCGTTGGACAGCACCGTCCAGCCCTCGGGCACGTGTGCGGTGACACTGAAGGTCGCTTTGTCTCGCGGGGTTTCGTTCACCGGGTACCAGAACGACGCCGAATGCGGCTCGCCGACCAGGTACGCGCCGCCGTCCTCGGTCTTGGCCCAGCCGTTTTCCGGACCGCCCTCGTGCGGGGTTTTCGCCGGAACGCCCGAATAACGCACGCGCGTCTTGAACGTCGAACCAGCCCGCAGCGGACCCGACGGCGTCACCACCAGCTCGTGCTGTTTCTCCCGGGTGAACCGGGCCGGCTGGCCGTCGACGTCCACCGAAGCGACGTCGAGCCCGCGCAGGTCGAGGTTGAAGCTGCTGAGGTCTTGGGTGGCCTTGGCGGTGACGGTCGTGTCGCCGTCGAGGCGCCCGCTCGCCGGGTCGTAGCCGACGTCCACGTGGTAGTCGAGGGCGTCGTACCCGCCGTTGCCGTCGTCCGGGAAGTACGGGTCACCGCCGCCGCTCGCGCCCGGCGCGGGGTGCATCGGCGGCGGTTCATCCGGGCTGCACGCAGACAGCGCGAGCACGCCGGTCAGGGCGAGGACGGCGATTCGGCGGCTGCGCATGAGTTCACCCTAGAGCCAGAGATGTGATGAGGTGGCCTCAGAAACCCAGGAGGACCAATGCGACCAGGCCTGATCGACTTCGGTGGCGAAGACCGCACCGGCGTGTCGATCCTGTTGCTGCACGGGCTGATGGGCCGGGCCCGCACGTGGTGGCCGGTCGCGCAGTGGCTCAAGCGGTACGGCCGGGTACGGGGTCTCGACGCCCGCGGGCACGGCCGGGCGCCGCACACGGGGCCGTGGACCACCGAGCAGTTCGCCGAGGACGTCGCCGACGTGCTGGCCGATCTCGGGCCGTCCGTGCTGATCGGGCATTCGATGGGCGGGCTGCACGCGTGGGCGACCGCGGCAAAGCATCCGGAGCTGGTCCGCGCGGTCGTGAGCGAGGACTTCGCCCCGGATCAGCGCGGCCGCACCGTCGAGACCTGGCGGGGGTACTTCGAGAGCTGGCCGGTGCCCTTCGAATCCCTGGCCCACGTGCGGGAGTTCTTCGGCGCCGCGGGCGATTACTTCACCGAATGCGTCGAGGAACGCGAGGACGGGTACCACCTGATCGCCGACCTGGAGAACCTGTACGAGATCGCCGCCGAATGGGGCCGCCGGGACTATTGGTCCATTGTGGACGGCATCCGCTGCCCGCTGCTGGTCGTCGAGGGCGAGCACACCGCGATGCCGCCGGGGCAGCAGGCCGAGGTCGCCGCTCGGGTACCCGGGGCGCGGCACCTGGTCGTACCCGGTTCGGCGCATTTGCCGCACGCCGAGGCGCCGGAAACCTACCGGGGCGCGGTGGAGGCGTTTCTCTCCGGACTGTGACGGTCACGTGTGCCGCCCTCGCTGGCACACGTGACCGCCCAGGTCAGCGGGCCAGCTCGGCCCGCCACGCGGCAGCCGAGCGGTCCGCCGGCACGATCAGCGGCCAGACGTCCGATCCCAGGTACGCCGATTCGTCGCTCGCCCGCGCGGCCGTGCAGCTGTCGCGCGAGAGGCCCTGTCCGGCGGCGAGCCGGGTGACGGCGTCCGCGGTGGCTTTCCCGAACACGCCGTCGGTCGGTACTCCGAAACCGGCCGCGCGCAGGAACCGTTGTGCCGTCGCCACCTTCGGGCCGGTGTCGCCCGGCTTGAGCAGCGGCCACTCGGGCGCGTCAGCCCGCAGGACCGCTTGACCCAGCTGCCGTCCGACCGCCTCACGCAGCTCCGGCAGCCGGTTGTACAACACCTGTCCGCAGCATTCGGTGGAATTGAAATCGCGGTGGCCTTTGATGAAATCCGGGGTGATGCCGTACTGGTCGGCAATGTAGGCGATCAGCTGCACGAGCGAGTTCCACAGCGCCACCGGCACGTCGACCGTGCTGTAGAGGCCTTCGTTCTCGATGCCTAGACATTCGCTGTTGTGGTTGCCGACGTTGGCGCCCTGCACGTGCCGCGTCCCGCCGCGCAGGATCTCCAGGCTCCGGTGCCGTCCCTCGGTGACGTGCCCGCCGCGGCTGTTCGTGAACTGCTGGCCGGTGTCGATCCAGCCGCGGGTGTCCATGTGGAAGTTCTGGATGTCGCGCGAGATCTGCAGTGCGTGGGCCAGCGAGTAGTCGGTGTTGTTGCCCGGGTCCACGGTGTGGTGCACGACGATGTAGGTCGGCTTGTGGTTCTCCACCACGATCGCGCCGGACGCGGGCCGCGCGTTCCACTCCGCCGTCGAGTGGATCACCGGCGTGGTGGCCGCGGACGCGGTCTGGGTTTTCATCAGCCCGAGCGCGCCCACGACCGTGAGACCGCCTTTGAGCACGGCACGACGCGTTGCTTCCCCCATGCGGAACTCCTTCGCCCGGAAGTGCGACGGAGGAAAGCTAACCCGCCGTCCCGATTGGGACAACTTTTTGCCGACTTTCGTCGTAGTGCGTCAGTGTTCCCCGGGAAGCGCGAACAGGCCGTCGGCCGTTTGCTCGAGCAGCCCGTCCACGAGCAGCGAGTCCAGGCACCGGTCCCGCTGCCCCGATTCGTGCCACACGACGTCCAGGCGCGCCTTTTCGACCGGACCCTCGCTGCCGCGCAGGACGTCCAGCAGCAGCCCGCGGACCTGCCGGTCGGTGCCCGCGAACTTCTGCACCGGCTTGGCCGGTCCGGCGTATTCGGGACGGCCGTTGTGCTGCCAAGCGCATTCGGCGTGGATCGGGCAGTCCGCACAGCGCGGCGACCGCGCGGTGCAAACGAGCGCGCCCAACTCCATCAACGCCGCCGACAGCTTCGCGGCAACAGCGTCCTGCTGCGGGAGCAGTGCATCGACGTCCGCCATGTCGCGCGTATTCGACGCCGGACCCGCATCTCCCGCACCATGGACCGCACGCGCGACAACGCGTCGCACATTGGTGTCGACGACGGGCGCGCGCTTGCCGTACGCGAACGCCGCCACCGCGCGCGCCGTGTACGCGCCGATGCCCGGCAACGCGAGCAGCGTGTCCACATCGGCGGGTACGACGTCACCGTGCTCTGCGGCGATCACAGTGGCCGCCGCGTGCAGCCGGAGCGCGCGGCGCGGGTAGCCGAGCTTGCCCCACGCGCGGACCACCTCGCCGGTGGTCTCCGCGGCCAGCGCCGACGGCACCGGCCAGCGGGCCATCCACTCCAGCCAGATCGGCTGCACGCGCGAGACCGGGGTCTGCTGCAGCATGATTTCGCTGACCAGCACGCCCCACGCCGAGCAGTCCGGTTCCCGCCACGGCAGGTCGCGGCCCACGTCGGCGAACCAGTCGATCAGTACGTCGGTGTCTACTGCCACCCCGCCATTGAATACGACGGCGGTTACTTGACTTCGCTCAGCCTCCCGGCCTTCACGTCGTAGACGAATCCGCGCACGTTGTCGTTGTGCAGGAGGAAGTCGCTGCGCCGGGCCCGCTCGACCGACGTGCGCACGCTGTCCTCGACGTTCCGGAACGCCTCGACGGCCCAGGTCGGCCGCAGTCCGGTGGCGGTTTCCAGCTCGTCCTTGAACTCGTCGTCGGTGACCATGGAGAGGCCGCAGTTCGTGTGCTGGACGATCAGCACCTCGCGGGTACCGAGCTTGCGCTGGCTGAGCGCGAGCGACCGGATCATGTCATCGGTGACGACACCGCCCGCGTTCCGCAGCACGTGCGCCTCGCCCTGGAGGAGGCCGAAGATCTCGAAGACGCGGATGCGGGCGTCCATGCAGGTCAGGATGGACACGTGCAGCGACGGCATGGGGGAGGACCGGTCGCCGGGGACGATGTCGCCGATCTCGCGGTTGCGCTTGAGAAGCAGGTCGATGGAGGTCATGGGGCACCTTTCGGCTGCGCTTCCCCGCGCGGTGCGGGCGGTTGTTCATTATGGAACCCGGATGGGGCGGGTGGGGGCAATGCGGTGGGCGCGAAATCACGGTGGTGGGTTGGAACTGTTGCGGTGGGGTTTGCTGGTGGGGAACTGTTGCGGTGGGGCACCCCGAAGCTGGATTGTCACGACGGTCTGAATGGCTTGTCAAGGCGGGAAAGATGCCTTGACAAGCCATTCAGACCGTGTGGGGGCTTCGGAT
>NZ_JNYZ01000020.1 GCF_000717335.1 Amycolatopsis jejuensis | reverse complement strand
GCGGATGCGGTGGCGGTGGGATGCGGTGGCGACCGGATGTCGTGGCGGGCGGATGCGGTGGCGGTGGGATGCGGTGGCGGTGGGATGCGGTGGCGACCGGATGTCGTGGCGGGCGGATGCGGTGGCGACCGGATGTCGTGGCGAGCGGATGCGGTGGCGACCGGATCCCGTGGCTGCCGGATGCCGTGGCGGTGGCTCCTGGCCGTTGGTTGCGGGTCAACGGCGGCTCAGGTCGGCGTCTGGTGCCGCGGGCGGATCGGCTCGTGTCGTTGTGGAGCGGCGTGTCGGTTCTGGCGGGCTGGCTGTTGCGGCGGGCTGGCTGACCGCCGCGGTGCGCGGGCTGATACCGCCCGTGGACCGCGGGCGGCCGCCGATGCATCCCCGGCCCGTGCATCGCCACCCGGCGGTCCATTCCCGCCCAACGTCCATCCCATCCAGACGTTCAGCTGCCCAACCTGCCCAACCTGCCCAACCTGCCCAACCTGCCCAACCTGCCCAACCTGCCCAACCGCCCATCCGGCCCAAACAGCCATCCCACCCAAACGTTCTACCGCCTAACCAGCCCACCCACCCGTCCCACCCGGTCATCCATCCCCACCCACCTGCCCAACCGCCCATCCCGCCCAACCTCACCCAAACCACCCGACCTGCCACCCAAGGCGTGAACCGGCGCACCAAGACCGATCAAGCCGCCACCCCGCCCCCGCCTCACACCCCGCCGGAGCCATTCCCCCGATCCGGTGCCCACCCGGCTGAGCTGGCTTCTTAATCGATTCTTGACGTCTTCCGGCAGTGGTGGAAGTCTCGTCGGGGCAGTCCGGGGCAACGGCGCCCGCACGCTAGGGTTGCGCCGTGCCCGGAAGTCTTCCGGGGCGGGCGCCCGGGGAACCTTCCGCAGTGTCCAACCAGCGTCGGCAGCCCATGGAACCGGCCGGCGTGATCTACCCCAGAGGAGTGGCAGCAGTGACCGTTCGCGTAGGTGTCAACGGCTTCGGCCGCATCGGCCGCAACTTCTTCCGTGCCGTGAAGGCGAGTGGTCACGACATCGAGGTCGTCGCGTTCAACGACCTCGGCGACGTCGCCACCATGGCCCACCTGCTCAAGTACGACTCGATCCTCGGCCGCTACCCGGGCGAGGTCAGCGTCAGCGACGAGGGCATCGTCGTCGACGGCACCACCATCAAGGCCCTCGCCGAGCGTGACCCGGCCAACCTGCCCTGGGGCGACCTGGGCGTGGACGTCGTCGTCGAGTCCACCGGCTTCTTCACCAACGCCGACGCCGCCAAGGCGCACATCGCCGGTGGTGCGAAGAAGGTCATCATCTCCGCGCCCGCCAAGGGCGAGGACCTCACCGTGGTGCTCGGCGTCAACGACGACAAGTACGACGGCTCGCAGACGATCATCTCCAACGCCTCCTGCACCACCAACTGCCTCGGCCCGCTGGCCAAGGTCCTCAACGACGCCTTCGGCATCGAGCAGGGCCTCATGACCACGATCCACGCCTACACGCAGGACCAGAACCTGCAGGACGGCCCGCACAAGGACCTGCGCCGCGCCCGCGCCGCCGCGCTCAACGTGGTGCCCGCGTCCACCGGTGCGGCCAAGGCGATCGGCCTCGTGCTGCCGGAGCTGCTCGGCAAGCTCGACGGCTACGCGCTGCGCGTCCCGGTGCCCACCGGCTCGGCCACCGACCTCACCGTCACCCTCAAGAAGCCCGCCACGGTCGACGAGATCAACGCCGCCTACCAGGCCGCCGCCGACGGTCCGCTGGCCGGGATCCTGCGTTACTCCACCGACCCGATCGTGTCCTCGGACATCGTCACCGACCCGGCGTCGTGCATCTACGACTCGCCGCTCACCAAGGTGATCGGCAACCAGGTCAAGGTCGTCGGCTGGTACGACAACGAGTGGGGCTACTCCAACCGCCTCGCGGACCTGATCAAGCTCGTCGGGTCGAAGCTCTGAGAAGCACTGACCCGATGACTGTCCAGAACCTCGACGACCTGCTGGGCGAGGGAGTCCAGGACCGCTACGTGCTCGTGCGCAGCGACCTGAACGTCCCGCTCGACGGGTCGGTCATCACCGACGACGGCCGCGTCCGCGCCGCGCTTCCGACGCTCAAGAAGCTGTCGGAAGCCGGTGCGAAGGTGGTCGTCACCGCCCACCTCGGCCGTCCCAAGGGCGAGCCCGACCCGAAGTTCACGCTCGCGCCGGTCGCCAAGCGGCTGAGCGAGCTGCTCGGCACCGAGGTCCCGCTGGCCGGCGACCTCGTCGGCGACTCGGCCAAGGCGCTCACGGCCGGGCTCGCCGCGGGCGGCGTCGTGCTGCTGGAGAACGTGCGTTTCGACGCGCGTGAGACCAGCAAGGACGCCGTCGACCGCTCCGAGCTGGCCGCCGAGCTGGCCGCGCTCGTGCCGGGCGGGGCGTTCGTCTCCGACGGCTTCGGCGTGGTCCACCGCAAGCAGGCCTCGGTGTACGAGATCGCCGCGGTGCTCCCGGCGTACGCGGGCGGCCTCGTGCTGGCCGAGCTGGACGTGCTGAAGAAGCTCACCGACGACGTCCAGCGCCCGTACGTGGTCGCGCTCGGCGGTTCGAAGGTGTCCGACAAGCTCGGCGTCATCGCGAACCTGCTCACGAAGGTCGACCGGCTGCTCATCGGCGGCGGCATGGCGTACACGTTCCTCAAGGCCCAGGGCCACGAGGTCGGCACGTCGCTGCTGCAGGAGGACCAGCTCGACCAGGTCAAGGGCTTCCTCGCCGAAGCGGAGAAGCGCGGCGTCGAGCTCGTGCTGCCGGTCGACGTGCTCGCGGCCACCGGGTTCGCCGCCGACGCGGAGTACGCGGCCGTGGACATCACCGCGATCCCGGCCGACCGGATGGGCCTGGACATCGGCCCGCGCAGCTCCGAGCTGTTCGCGCAGAAGCTGGCCGACGCGGCCACTGTCTTCTGGAACGGCCCGATGGGCGTCTTCGAGTTCGACGCGTTCGCCGGCGGCACCCGCGCGGTGGCCGAGGCGCTGGTGAAGAGCGACGCGTTCACCGTGGTCGGCGGCGGTGACTCGGCGGCCGCGGTGCGGCAGCTGGGCCTGCCCGAGGACGGTTTCTCGCACATCTCCACCGGGGGCGGAGCCTCGCTGGAGTACCTGGAGGGCAAGGAGCTGCCCGGCGTGGCGGCGCTGGAGGGGAAGAACTAGTGGCACGCAAGCCCCTGGTGGCAGGCAACTGGAAGATGAACCTCAACCACCTCGAGGCCATCGCACTGGTGCAGAAGATCGCCTTCGCACTGCCGGAGAAGTACTACGCGAAGGTGGACGTCACGGTGCTGCCGCCGTTCACCGACCTCCGCAGCGTGCAGACGCTCGTCGACGCCGACAAGCTGCCGCTCACCTACGGTGCGCAGGACGTCTCGCCGCACGATTCCGGTGCTTACACCGGTGACGTGTCCGGGCCGATGCTGGCGAAGCTGGGCTGCAGCTTCGTCACCGTCGGGCACTCGGAACGGCGGGCGATCCACGGCGAGACCGACGAGCTGGTGAACAAGAAGGTCAAGGCCGCACTCAAGCACGGCATCACGCCGATCCTGTGCGTGGGCGAGGAGCTCGCGATCCGCGAGGCGGGCGAGCATCTGGCGCACACGCAGGCGCAGCTCGTCGAGGGGCTCAAGGGCCTCAAGACCGAGCAGGTGCAGGCAGTCGTCATCGCGTACGAGCCGGTGTGGGCGATCGGCACCGGCCGCGTCGCGACCCCGGCCGACGCCGAGGAGGTCTGCAAGGCCCTGCGCGGGACGTTGGCGGAGAAGTACGGCGACGAGGTCGCCACCGCGGTCCGGGTGCTGTACGGCGGCTCGGTGAAGGCCGGGAACGTCTCCGAGCTGGTCGCGGCCGACAACATCGACGGCGCGCTGGTCGGCGGGGCGAGCCTCGACGGCGACGAGTTCACCAAGCTCTGCGCGCTCGCGGCAGGTGGGCCGCTGCCCTGATCGTGGGCACTACCGGGTAGCCTGTGTATCCGGTCCGTCACTAGAGCAGTGGACGAGTCCAGGGGTACGGTGAAGATCAGCGGCCGTACCCCTGCATGCTCCGACAAGCACAGAGGATGACATGAAGCTGTTCCTGCAAATCCTGTTGATCGCCTCCAGCGTGCTGCTGGTGGTCGCTGTGCTGCTGCACCGCGGCCGGGGCGGCGGCCTGTCGTCCCTGTTCGGCGGGGGGATGCAGTCCAGCCTGGCGGGATCCAGCGTGGCCGAGAAGAACCTCGACCGGATCACGCTGCTCCTGGGCGCGATCTGGCTGATCAGCATCGTGGGCCTCGGCCTGCTGCTCAAGGTCTGACCGGAACTGTGATCGGCGTGCCTATTGGGGGGCGCGCCGCCGATTCCAACGGGTGAGGATTCATGGTTGGCGGTAACGCGATTCGCGGCACCCGCGTGGGTGCCGGTCCTTCGGGCGAATCGGAACGGGGTGAATCGGCGCCGCGGCGCCGGGTGTCGTATTGGTGCGCGAACGGGCACGAAGCTCGCCCTTCCTTCGCGATGGACGCGGAGATTCCCGATGAGTGGGACTGCCCGCGCTGCGGACTCCCGGGAGGGCAGGACGAGCAGAACCCGCCCGCCGCGCCCCGCACCGAGCCGTACAAGACGCACCTGGCCTACGTGAAGGAACGCCGCAGTGACGCCGACGGCGAGGCCATCCTCGCCGAGGCCCTCGAGCGCCTCCGCACGCGCCGCGAATTGATCTAGGCACGGCTTCCCTGGAACCACCGACCCCGCCCGTCGTCCGGGCGCGGGCCGGTGGTTTTTTCGCGTTCGGGAGGGCTGGTGGCGCTTGGGCGGGCGGTCTGGACCTTCGGAGGGGCGGGGAGCTCTGCGGGGCCGAGAGACGCGCGGAGCGGCGCCGCGGAGCTGGTTCTGGCTGGGAGGTGTCGGGGAGGTGTGAGGCGCGCTGCGGAGCTGGTCTGGAACTTCGAGGCGGTTGGTGCGGAGGGTTTGGGCCTGGCGCGAGCGGGGGAGGGGCTGGGTGGGTGAATCGGTGTCGCGGAGCTGGTCTGGACCTTTGTGCCGGTGGGGCAGTCGTGGAGTTCGGCGGGGCGGGTGGAGCGGCTGGGCGAGACGGTGCCGCGCAGCTGGTGCTGGCCGGGGAGGCAAGGTGCAGGTGTAACGGTGTCGCGGATCTGGTCTGGACCTATTCGGATGGGGATATTCCAGACGGAATGGCCCGGAGCTGACGGGTCGTCCCATCGGCCGGAAACCGCGGCCGTGCCGGGAAACCCTCAAGACCGGGAAAATCCCCGGAGGCCGGGAAACCCCCAAAGACCGCGGAGATCCCCGGACGCCGGGAAAAGTCCCTGGAAGCCGGGAGAATCCCTGGAGGCTGGGAAGGTCCCTGGAGGCCGCGGAGATCCCCAGCGGCCGGGAAATCCCCGGCGGCCAAGGGAAATACCCAAGAACAGTCAGCGATCCAGTGGATACCGAGCCCGCACGCGGAAGCCGCCGTCTTTTGTGCCGGAGGTTTCGAAGCTTCCGCCCAGGAGGCGGGCTCTCTCGGCCAGTCCGGTGAGTCCGTGGCCGCCTGACGGGAGCGCTTCGGCGGTGCGGCAGGCGCGGGCGTTTTCCACCTCGATGTCCAACGCGCCGCTCGTTGCGTGGATGCGGATGGTCGCCGTGGCGCCTGGGGCGTGTTTGTGGACGTTCGTCAGGCATTCCTGCACCGTGCGGTAGGCCGCGGCGGAGACCTTGCTCGGCAGGGTGTCCGGGAGGTGGTCGACGGTGAGCTGGACCGGGACGTCGGACGTGCGGATCAGGTGGTCCAGCTCGCCGATTCCGGGGCGTGGGCCGTCGTCTTCCGCGCCTGAGCGCAGGACGCTCACCAGTGAGCGCAGTTCCTCCAGCGTTCGCGTCGACAGCTGGCGGATGACCTGCGCCGTCTCCAGCGCCGGACCCTCCTTTGCTTGCGCCTGCAGTGCGCCGGCCTGCATGGCGATCAGCGTGATCTGGTGGGACACCACGTCGTGCATTTCGCGGGCCAGCCGTGCGCGTTCCTCGGCTCGGACGGCGTCTGCGTGGAAACGGCGTTCCCGGTCGCGGCTCGTCGCCAGTTCGCGGAGCTTCGCCGACACCTCGGCACGCGCCCCGACCAGCAGCGCGATCGCGATCGGCATGCCGGCGACCAGGACGCCGTAAATGCCGTCCAGTACGTGTTCGCGCCAGCTGAGCTCGGCGAACTCCGTCAGCGGCCACCGCACGAACCGGGAGGCGAACACCAGCGCCGCGCCGACCCACGTCTGCCAGCTCAGCTGCCTCCGGGTGGCGAGCATGCCGAGAGTGATCATCGACGCGAGCTGTGCCCAGCCTGCCAGGAACCCGGGCACCGCCACGAGCATGGCCAGGAACGGGAACCGCCGCCGCACCACGACCGCGAGGCAGGCGGCGGCCGACAGGTACAGCGAATAGGGCTGCGCTTTCGGCGGGACGACGAGCCAGACGTCCAACACCACCAGCAGCAGGACGACCGCTTCGACGGCGACCGTCGCGACGACCGGCTTGCGGAACACGGAGAACATCCCGGTCAGGCTGAACCGCCTGGCCCGGCGGGCGGTTCCGGTACCGGAGCCGCCCATCGAGATGCCTGGAATCGAGAGTCCCTGAGTGCTCATCGCGGCGACCCCATTCGTCTTGTGGACTTGATGATGAGATGCGCCGGCCACCCGATCGGGACGCGCGGCGGTGAACAAATGTGCGGATGCTAACGAGAACGTGTGTGTTGACAGTAAGTTTCGCCCATGGACGCTTTTCTGGTGTCCTGATCTCCGCAATTACTCCATGTGAGTGACTGGCTGACCAGTGGCATCACCATGTGTCGATCACATCACCTTACGTTCACCATACGGCGGTTCCCACATCCTGGTGAGCCGCTCTTCGGCGCAGTCGACGTTGCTCCGTTTGCCGGACCACTCGGACAGGGGAGACATCACCCGAGCGGGTGGGTCGTCGATCAGTGCAGCCGGTACGTTCCGGCGGCGGCGAACGCCTCGCCGATCGGCTTGATGAGCGACGTGACCCGGCGTGTTCCGGCCTCGCCGATCGGTGCCCACAGGGGCGCGCACCGTTCGTCGGTCTCCGTTTCGATGTCCTCACGGGCTTGTGCGCCCAGGTCGGTCAGGACGCCATCGGGGGTCAGCCAGCCGCGGGTGGCCAGGCGGTTCGTTGCCGCGGCCCATTCGTCGTCGGTCCACATCCGGGTCCGGCGGGCGAGCGGGACCGGCAGGCGGCCCGTCGCGGTGTGGAGGACCAGGCAGTCGCACGGTCCGAGGCGGTGGTCGGCAAGGACGGGAAGGTGCGCGTCGCCGCGCCATTCGCGGATCACGGTGATCTGCTGCCACAGGGCGACCAGCGGGTCCGCCGGGAGCGGGACCGCCGCGTTCGCTGCTGCCAAAGGCTTTCCGGCGTAGTCGGCGTTCGCGACGACCGGGTCCAGCAGCGATCGTGCCTCGGCGATCCGTTCGGCCGGGAGGTGGACCCCGACGCGGTCCATCGCGCGTTCCACTGACGTGAACCGGGCGGCTTGCCATTGCCCGGGCGGCGCGATGTCCCACGCCCCGGCCATGGTCTGGACCGCTCGCGGGCTGAAGTTGTAGAAGGTCGCGAGCACGACCTGCCACGGCACCGCGCCCATCGGAGCCGCCCGGAGGGCGAAGTAGGCGGGCGGGCGCTCGGGGACGCCCAGCCGGGCGGCTTCCTCCGCGGTTTCCGGGACCAGGTAGGTGAAGAGGTGTGCCGCGCTGATGGCGTCGGCTGCCTCGCGGACGGCGGTGACGGCGATGGTTCCAGGGTAATCGGTCATACATCGACGATAGCAAAGATAATCGATGATTTGTCAAATCGTCTATGATGGTGCCATGAAGCAGATGCTGTCCGAGCAGGTCTACGACCAGGTGCGGGACGCGATCATGCGCGGCGAGGTCGAACCGGGGCAGGCGCTCAAGCCGCAGGAGCTGGCGACGCGGTACGAGGTGAGCCTCGCGGTGGTGCGGGAGGCGCTGGTGCGGCTGGTCGGGGAGGGGCTGGCGGAACGGCTGACGAACCGTGGCTTCGCCGTGCCCGCGTTCGCCGACCGGCGGTGGCAGGAGATCATCGAGGCGCGCCGGACGGTCGAGCCTGCGGTGCTGCGGCTGTCGGTCACGCGCGGGGACCTGGAGTGGGAGACGCGGGTCCGCGCGGCCGGGCACCGGCTGGCGCGTACGCCGATGTATGCCCCGGAGGAGGGCACGTACTACTCAGCGGCGTGGGCCGAGGCGCATCGGATGTTCCACCGGACGCTGCTGGACGGGTGCGGGAACCCGGTCCTGCTGGAGACGTTCGACCGGATGTGGGTGGCCAGCGAGGTGGCGCGGCGGTGGTCGGTGCATCCGGCGCATCGGGTGGCCGAGGGGGAGGTGGTCGCCCGGCACCGCGAGCTGGAGGAAGGGGTGCTGGGACGGGATCCGGAGGTGGCGGCGGGGTTGCTGAAGGGGCATTTGGGGGAGACGGCGGCGTTGCTCACTAGTGGTGGCGTGGGTGGGCAGCACCCCGAAGCTTGATTGTGACGACGGTCTGGCTGGGCTTGTCAAGGCGGGAAAGATGCCTTGACAAGCCCAGCCAGACCGTGTGAGGGCTTCGGATCGGGGTGCAGGGCCAGGGCTGGGTGCTGGGTCCGGTGGGTGGCCGGGTCCGGCAAGGGCCTACTCAGCCGGTGGCTGGTAAACCTTGGTCAGCTTGCCTGCGGCATCGCGGTCCAGTAGCCAAAGGGTGCGGCGGTACCCGCGGGCGCCGCTGACCGGGATCTGGGTTTCCGGGGCTCCGGCCAGAGCCTGTGCGACGGCGTCGGCCTTGGCGGTGCCTGCGGTCATCAGCCAGACTTCCCTTGCCCGCCGGATCGCTGGCAGCGTAAGGGAAATCCGCGTCGCCGGGGGTTTGATGCAGTCTCGGACCGCTACCACCGAGCGCTCTTTCTCCTGCACCTCAGCGGTTTCCGGGAAGAGCGACGCGGTGTGGCCCTCGCCGCCGAGGCCCAGCAGCATGATGTCGAACTCCGGTACCTCGGCGCCGGGGCCTGCCGCGTCCGACAGCACCTTTGCATACGCCTCGGCTGCCGCGTCGACGTCGTTGCCGAATTCGCCGTCGGACGCGGGCATTGCGTGCACTCGCTCCGGCGCCAGCGGGACGTGGTCCAGCAGGGCCTCGCGCGCGCCCTTTTCGTTGCGCTCGTCCGAGTCTGCCGGGACGAAACGCTCGTCGCCCCAGTACAAATCCAGCCGGGACCAGTCGATGGCGTCGCGGGCACTCGACGCGCGCAGTTCCTCCAGCACGGCGATTCCGGTGCCGCCGCCGGTGAGGACCACCGACGCCGACCCGCGGGCTGCCTGCACGTCGACGATCCGGGTGACCAGCCGGGCTGCCGCGGCGGCCGCCAGCAGGTCCGGGTTCTCGTAGACGACCACCTCGGTCCGGCTCATGCCTTGCTCTTTTCCGTCGTCTTGCGAGCCGGAGAAGCAGCGATCTTGTGCAGACCGTGCAGCGCCGCCTCGTACACCTCGTCCGGGTCGAGCCTGCGCAGCTCCTCCACGAGACACTCCGGATTGCTGCGCCGCTGCAACGCGATCCGCCGCGTCGGCTGGCCCGGCTGGGTCAGCGTGCCGACCCGCCCGTCCGGCCGCGTCAGCTCCACCGCACCCGAGCGCCGCTCCAGTTTCACCGAGATGATGCCCTGCGCACTCGAACTCTTGACCCGGTGCACCGGCGCCTTCAGGTACTCCGCGAGCCAGCCCGCGAGCAGCTCGGTGGACGGCGAATCGGCCTCCCCGGTCACCGTCGCGCCGGTGATTTTCTCGTGCGGCGGCAGGTCCAGCGCCGACACCAGCTGTGCCCGCCAGCGGGTGAGCCGGGTCCAGGCCAGGTCGGTGTCACCCTCCACATAGGACTTCGCGCGCGTGGTGAGCGCCCGTACCGGGTTCTTCTCGGCCGCCGAATCGGTGATCCGCCGTTGTGCCAGCTGACCCAGTGGGTCCTCCGCGGGCGCCTTCGGGCCGATCCCGGGCCACCAGGTGACGATCGGCGCGTCCGGCAGCAGCAGCGGGACCACCGCGCTCTGCCCTTGCGCTGCCAGCGGACCGTACAGCCGCAGCACGATGACCTCGCTTGCACCGGCGTCACCGCCGACGCGGATCTGGCCGTCGATGCGCGGGGCGGCCGTGCGCGCGCCCTTCGCCACCACGATCACCCGCGACGGGTGCTCGCGGCTCGCGTCGTTCGCGGCCTCGATGGCCTCTTCGAGCTTGGCGTCGTCGTCCGCGACGATCACCAGCGTGAGCACGCGGCCCAGCGCGACCTGGCCGCCCTGCTCGCGGATCTCCACCAGTTTCTTGTTCAACGCCGACGTCGTGGTGGACGGCAGGTCGATGATCACGGACGCCTCCAGTGCCTGCCGGTCCGTTCCAGCATCTCGTCGGCCGACTTGGGACCCCAGCTACCCGGCGGATACTGCTCCGGCGCGGTCCCGAGTTTGGCCCAATGGTTGAGCACCGGGTCGAGGATTTCCCACGACAGCTCGACTTCCTCGTTCACCGGGAACAGCGACGGCTCGCCGAGGAGCACGTCCAGGATCAGCCGCTCGTACGCCTCCGGTGAGGATTCCGTGAACGCGTGGCCGTACCCGAAGTCCATCGTGACGTCGCGGACCTCCATCGTGGTCCCCGGCACCTTCGACCCGAACCGCAGCGTGATGCCCTCGTCCGGCTGCACGCGGATGACCAGCGCGTTCTGGCCCAGCTCCTCGGTGGAGGTGGAGTCGAACGGCAAGTGCGGCGCCCGCTTGAACACCACTGCGATCTCGGTGACCCGGCGGCCCAGCCGTTTGCCGGTGCGCAGGTAGAACGGCACCCCGGCCCAGCGGCGGTTCTGCACCTCCAGCGTCACCGCGGCGTACGTCTCCGTGCGCGAGTCCTTCGCGAAGCCCGCTTCCTGCAACAGGCCCGGCACCTTCGTTCCGCCCTGCCAGCCGCCGTCGTACTGCCCGCGCGCGGTGGTCTGGTCGAACGGCTTGACCGGCTGGGTCGCCGCCAGCACCTTCGCCTTCTCCGACCGCAGCGCCTTCGGCTCGAACGACAGCGGCTCGTCCATCGCGGTGAAGGCAAGCAGCTGGAGCAGGTGGTTCTGGATGACGTCGCGGGCGGCGCCGATCCCGTCGTAGTACCCCGCGCGGCCGCCGAGGCCGATGTCCTCGGCCATGGTGATCTGCACGTGGTCGATGAAGTTCGCGTTCCAGATCGGCTCGAAGAGCTGGTTCGCGAACCGCAGCGCCAGGATGTTCTGCACCGTCTCCTTGCCGAGGTAGTGGTCGATGCGGAACACCGACTCCTCGGGGAAGACGTCGTTCACGATCGCGTTCAGCTCGCGCGCGCTCTTCAGATCGTGGCCGAACGGCTTCTCGATCACCACGCGCCGCCACGTGTTCTCGTCCGCCTGCGCGAGGCCCGACCGCGCCAGCTGCTTCGTGACCACCGGGAACGCGCCGGGCGGGATCGAGAGGTAGAACGCGGTGTTGCCGCCGGTGCCGCGTTCCTCGTCGAGCTCGCGCACGGTCTGCGCGAGCCGGTCGAACGCGGCGTCGTCGTCGAAAGTGCCCTGCACGAACCGGATGCCCTCGGCGAGCCGGTTCCACACCGACTCCTTGAACGGCGTCCGCGCGTGGTCGCGGACCGAATCGTGCACCAGCTCGCCGAAGTCCTCGTGCTCCCAGTCCCGGCGAGCGAACCCGACCAGGGAGAACCCGGCGGGCAGCAGCCCGCGGTGCGCGAGGTCGTAGATGGCGGGCATCAGCTTCTTGCGCGCCAGGTCGCCGGTGACGCCGAAGATCACCAGGCTCGACGGTCCCGCGATCCGGGGCAGCCGCTTGTCCCGCTCGTCGCGGAGCGGGTTGCGCCAGGTCACCGGCCGGCCTCCTGCACTGCCCGCACGAGCTCGGCGAGCCCGGCGGCACGGTCGGTGAGGTGCAGCCGCAGTACCGGACGTCCGTGCTCGGCGAGCACCTGGCCGTCACCGAGCGCCTGCGCGTGCTGGAGCTGCCCCAGCGTGTACGGGCGGTCGGGCACCGCGAGATCGCTCTCGACCGCGCCGGTGATCTGCAGGAAGCTACCGTTCTGGTGGCCGCCCTTGTGGTACTGCCCGGTGGAATGCAGGAACCGCGGGCCCCAGCCGAAGGTGGTCTGCCGCCCGGTCCGCTTGGCGATTTCGCCGCGCAGCAAGGAGGTGGACGCGTCGTCGAGCCGGTCGAGGTACGCCTGCACGGCGAGGTACCCCTTGGCGTCGGCCGCTTCGAAGAACGCGCGCAGCACGTCGGCGAGCTTGCCTTCGGTGGAAACGCCGGCGCTGCCGAAGATTTCGACCGCACCGTCCACAGTGGCCGGTGCCTCGCCGCCCTTCAGCTTCTCCGGGTCATCCAGCAACGCCCGTGCGGCCTTCTTCGCGGCCTCGACGTCCGGCTGGTCGAACGGGTTGATCCCGAGCAGCCGCCCGACGAGCGCGGTTGCGTACTCCCACAAGAGGAACTGCGCACCCAGCGGCCCGGTGACCGAGATCTGCGCGGCCCCGGCCGGTGCACCGATCGCGACCGCCGTGGCGTCACTCCCGTGGTCGGCGAACCCGGGCGCTTCCGTGCTCTCGACCGCTACCGGCAGCAGGCCGGTGCCCAGCTTGCCGGTGGACTCCGCGATCAGCTGCTCGGCCCAGTCCGGGAAACCCTTGATCCCGGACCCGGTGTCGGCCAGCACGACCTTCTCCGCTCCAGCCTCGTGCGCGGCGCCCCAAGCTGCGGCCAGCTGGATGGCCGGGTTGTCCGGGGCGTCCGCGGCGAGCGTGTCCGCCACCGCAGCGGCCTGGTCGAGCAGCCGGGCGACGTCCGCGCCCGCCAGCCCGGCCGGGACGAGCCCGAACGCGGTGAGTGCCGAGTACCGGCCGCCGACGTGCGGGTCGGCGAGGAAGGTCTTGCGGTAGCCCTCCTTCTCCGCCAGCTCGGAGAACGGCGACCCGGGGTCGGTGACGACCACGATCCGCCGTGCCGCGTCGATCCCCGCGTCCGCGAACGCCTTGGCGAAGATCCGCCGGTGGCTGTCGGTCTCCACGGTGCCGCCGGACTTCGACGACACCACGATCACCGTGCGCTCGAGGTCACCCGCGAGCGCGTCGGCCACCTGGCCCGGGTCGGTGGTGTCGAGCACGGTGAGCGGGACTCCGGTGGTGGCCGTGATGACCTCCGGCGCGAGCGACGAACCGCCCATCCCGGCGAGCACCACCCGGTCCACGCCCTCGCTGCGCAGTTCCGCGCGCAGCGCCTCGATCTCCCCGATCAGCGGGCGCGACGACTTGTGCAAGGTCGTCCAGGACAGCCGGATCGACGCTTCGGGCTCGGCGTCCGAGCCCCACAGGGCAGGATCCTGCGCCGCGAGCCTGCCTGCCGCCCCGTCTGCCGCCAGCCGCTCGGCCAGCGGTGCCGCCTTGCCTGCCAGTTCGGCGTCGACGATCGCGACGCCGGTCTCGTCCCCTGTGGTCATGGTGTGCGGTTCAGCCCTTCGCCTTGTCCGATCGAGCGTTGTCCAGCTGCCCGGTGACCGTGTCCAGCAGCTCCTGCCAGGACTTCTCGAACTTCTCGACGCCCTCGGTCTCGAGCGTGACGAACACGTCCGGCACGTCGATGCCCGCCGCGCTCAGTTTGCCGAAGATCGCCTGCGCCCGCTCGCCGCGGCCGGTGACCGTGTCGCCGGACAGCTCCGCGTGGTCGGCGACCGCGTCCATGGTCTTCTCCGGCATCGTGTTCACGACGTCCTTGACCACGAGCTGGTCGACGTAGCGCGTGTCGGAGTACGCCGGGTCCTTCACGCCCGTGGAGGCCCACAGCGGACGCTGCGCGTTGGCTCCTGCCTCCGCGAGCGTCTTCCAGCGGTCCGTGGCGAACAGGTCCTCGAAAGCCGCGTACGCGAGCCACGCGTTGGCGATGGCCGCTTCGCCGAGCAGCGCCTTGGCCTCATCGGTGCCCAGCGCGTTCAGCCGCTTGTCGACCTCGGTGTCCACGCGCGACACGAAGAACGACGCGACCGAGTGGATGCCCTTGAGGTCGTGGCCGTTGGCCTTCGCCTGCTCCAGCCCGGCGAAGAACGCATCGATGACCGCCTTGTACCGCTCCACCGAGAAGATCAGCGTGACGTTGACGCTGATGCCCTCGGCCAGCGTCGCGGTGATCGCGGGCAGACCCTCTTCGGTGGCCGGGATCTTGATCATCACGTTCGGCCGGTCGACGGTCTTCCACAGGTCCTTGGCCTCGGCCACCGTCTTGTCGGTGTCCTTCGCCAGGCGCGGGTCCACCTCGATGGACACGCGGCCGTCGACGCCGTTGGTCGCGTTGTAGACGTCGCGGAACAGGTCCGCGGCGTTGCGCACGTCGGTGGTGGTGAGCTCCCGGACGGTGCCGTCCAGGTCCGCTCCGCGGTCGGCCAGCTCCTTCACCTGCGCGTCGTAGGCCTCACCGGCCGACAGCGCGTTGGCGAAGATCGTCGGGTTCGTGGTGACGCCGACGACGTGCTTGTCCCGGATGAGCCCGGCGAGGTTGCCCGAGTTCAGGCGGTCGCGGGAAAGGTCGTCCAGCCAGATCGAGACGCCTGCCTCGGAAAGCTGCTTGAGCCGATCAGTCATGATGATCCCCTTTCACTTCGTGTTCGCGAGCGAACGGCGGGCGGCGTCGACGACGGCCTCGGCGGTGAAGCCGAACTCACGGAACAGTGTGGCCGCGTCGGCCGAAGCGCCGTAGTGCTCGATCGAAACGTTCACCCCGGCGTCACCCGTGAACCGGTGCCACGGCATCGCGATCCCGGCCTCGACCGACACTCGCGCCTTCACCGACGGCGGCAGCACGGCGTCGCGGTACGACTGGTCCTGCGCGTCGAACCACTCGACACACGGCATCGACACGACGCTGGTGGGCACGCCGTCGGCTTCGAGCGTCTTACGAGCCTCGACGGCCAGCTGTACCTCGGAACCGGTCGCGATCAGGATGACCTCCGGCGCGCCGTTGGACGCCTCGGCCAGCACGTAGCCGCCCTTCTTGACGCCCTCGGCGTTCGTGCCTTCCAGCACCGGCACGTTCTGCCGGGTGAGCGCGAAACCGGACGGGTGGTGCACGTCCTCCAGGACGGCCTTCCACGCGTACGCGGTCTCGTTCGCGTCCGCCGGGCGGACCACGTTGAGGCCCGGGATCGCCCGCAGCGCCGCGACCTGCTCGATCGGCTGGTGCGTGGGACCGTCCTCGCCGAGACCGATGGAGTCGTGCGTCCACACGTAGATGACCGGCGCCTGCATCAGCGCGGCCAGCCGGACCGGCGGGCGCATGTAGTCGGAGAAGGTGAGGAAGGTGGCGCCGTACGGACGGGTGCCGCCGTGCAGCGCGATGCCGTTGAGGATCGAGCCCATCGCGTGCTCACGGATGCCGAAGTGCAGCGTGCGGCCGTACGGGTTGGTGCGCCACATGTCGGTGGCGGCCTTCTCCGGGCCGAACGAGTCCGCACCCTTCATGGTGGTGTTGTTGCTCTCCGCGAGGTCCGCGGACCCGCCCCACAGCTCGGGCAGCGGCTCGGCCAGCGCGTTCAGTACCTCGCCGGAAGCTTTGCGGGTGGCGACCCCCTTGGCGTCCGGCTCCCAGGTGGGCAGGTTGTCCGCGAAGCCCTCGGGCAGCTCGCGGGCGGCCAGCCGGTCGGCGAGCTTCTTGCGCTCCGGGTTCGCCGCGGCCCACGCGTCGAAGCGCTCCTGCCACTCGGCGCGCTCTTTCTTGCCGCGCTCCAGCAGCTCACGGGTGTGCGCGAGGACCTCGTCCTCCACCACGAAGTTCTGGTCCGGGTCGAAGCCGAGCGCCTTCTTGACCCCGGCGACCTCGTCTGCCCCGAGCGCGGCACCGTGCGCCTTGCCGGTGTTCATCTTGGTGGGCGCGGGGTAGCCGATGATGGTGCGCAGGACGATGATCGACGGGCGCTCGGTCTCGGCCTGCGCGGCCTTGATGGCCTCCTCGATCGCGACGACGTCCTCGCCGCCCTCGACGGTCTGCACGTGCCAGCCGTACGCCTCGTACCGCTTCGCGACGTCCTCGGACAGCGCGATGTTGGTGTCGTCCTCGATCGAGATCTTGTTGTCGTCGTAGAAGAGGATCAGGTTGCCGAGCTCCTGGCGGCCCGCGATGGACGACGCCTCCGACGTGACGCCCTCCTCGATGTCCCCATCGGAGGCGATCACGTAGATCCGGTGGTCGAAGATGCTCTCGCCGGGCGCGGCGTCCGGGTCGAGCAGGCCGCGCTCGCGGCGGGCGGCCATCGCCATGCCGACCGCGTTCGCCAGTCCCTGCCCGAGCGGGCCGGTGGTGGTCTCGACGCCCTTGGTGTGCCGGTACTCCGGGTGGCCGGGGGTCTTCGAACCCCAGCGGCGCAGCTGCTCGAGGTCTTCCAGCTCGAGGCCGAACCCGGCGAGGAAGAGCTGGATGTACAGCGTCAGGCTGGAGTGCCCGGCGGACAGCACGAACCGGTCGCGGGCGGGCCACTCCGGGTCGGCCGGGTCGTGCCGCATGGTGCGCTGGAACAGGGTGTACGCCAGCGGGGCCAGGCTCATCGCGGTGCCCGGATGCCCGCTGCCGCAGTGCTCGACGGCGTCCGCGGCCAGTACGCGGGCGGTGTCGACGGCGCGGGTGTCGGTGTCGGTCCAGTCGGCCGGGACGTTCCGGCGGAGCAAGGGGCTGGTCTCGCTGCGAGAGATTTCGGACACTGAAATCGAACTCCTGCGTCGGTGAAGTGGTGGCTGGTTTCCCTGTGGTTTGCCCGTGTGCGCCGTCAGTGATCTCAATCGATCCCGAAGGCACGATATTCCAGCTGACGGCACTGTGCAGGCAGACCTCGGGGCCCGTCGGCTGCAGCCTAGTGTGTGCACTCGTGCGGGTGGCGTGATCCTGCCCGCTCGGTGCGCGCGCGGGACGTGACCGAGGAAACAGTGCCTGGCGTGTCCCGGACCCGCAGGCAGTCGCCGCGGATGCCACGGCTACCATCGATCCCGGGCCAGGCACGGAAGTTTCCCCGGAGCACCACCTCTCTTCCGGGCCGCAGCCCACGGACTGACTCAGGGAGTGAAATGTCGTTGGTGAACGCTGCGCACGGACGCAGTGAGGACACCAGCGCCGTACCCCCCGACGGTGGACGACCGCGCGGGGCCCGGCGAAGCTTCCGCCAGGTGGTCGGCGCCTACGCCGCCCTCGCCAAACCGCGCGTGATCGAGCTCCTCCTGGTCACCACGATCCCGGCGATGTTCCTCGCCGGGCGCGAGGTGCCCGCCCCGTGGCTGGTCGTGGCCACGCTGCTGGGCGGCACGATGGCCGCGGGCAGCGCGAACGCGCTCAACTGCGTGATCGACGCCGACATCGACAAGGTGATGAACCGCACCAAGCGGCGTCCGCTGGTGAAGGACTCGGTGCCGCGGCGCAACGCGCTGATCTTCGGCCTCGTGCTCGGTGCCGCGTCGTTCGTGATGCTGTACTTCACGGTCAACCTGCTGTCGGCGATCCTCGCGATCGCGACGATCCTGTTCTACATCTTCGTGTACACCCTCGGCCTCAAGCGGCGGACGTCGCAGAACGTGGTCTGGGGCGGCGCGGCGGGCTGCATGCCGGTGGTGATCGGCTGGGCGGCGGTCACCGGCACCGTGGAGTGGCCCGCGTTCGTGATGTTCGGCGTGATCTTCTTCTGGACCCCGCCGCACACCTGGGCACTCGGCATGAAGTACCGCGACGACTACGAGCGCGCCGGGGTCCCGATGCTGCCGGTCGTGGCGACGGCCGAGCACGTGGCGCGCCAGATCGTCATCTACTCGTGGGTGATGGTCGCCTGGACGCTGCTGCTGCTCCCGGTCACCAGCTGGCTGTACGGCACCTTCGCGATCCTCGCGGGCGGCTGGTTCCTCTTCTACGCGCACCGGCTGCAGGCCGCCGTGCACCGTGGCGTGGAAACCAAGCCGATGGCGCTGTTCCACCGGTCGAACACGTACCTGATGATCGTGTTCGTCGCGCTGGCGGTCGACTCGGCGATCGGGCTGCCGGTCCTCGGCCTGCCGTTCTGATCCCTGCCGGTGCCTCCCGAACTGGACTACGACGCTGAACTGCGCCGTGAACAGGGATATGTCGACACGCTGTACGCGAAACTCGACTCCGAACGGGTGCAGACCCAGCGCCGCCTCGACGAAACCCTGCAGCTCACCGGTGGCACGCCGCAGGCGCGCGCCGAACGCGACGCCGCCACCACGCTGCACAGCGACCGGCTCGCGCAGCTCGGGTCGGTGGAGCAGGGGTTGTGCTTCGGGCGGCTGGATTTCGTGCCCGGCAGCGACGAGGAGATCGCGTACATCGGGCGGCTCGGGCTGTTCGACGAGGACGACGAGTACCGTCCGCTGCTGATCGACTGGCGCGCGCCGGTCGCGCGGCCGTTCTACCTGGCCACGGCCGCGTCGCCGGACGGCGTGCGCCGTCGCCGGCATCTGCGGTCGCTGAGCCGCCGGGTCACCGGGTTCGACGACGAGATCCTCGACCTCACCGCTGCCGACCAGGGCCAGGACCTCGGGCTGGCCGGGGAAGCGGCACTGCTGGCGGCCTTGGAACGGCGGCGGACCGGCGAGATGGGCGACATCGTCGCCACCATCCAGGCCGAACAGGACCGGATCATCCGTGCCCCGCTCGGTGGCGTGCTGGTGGTGCAGGGCGCGCCGGGTACCGGCAAAACTGCTGTTGCGCTGCACCGGGCCGCGTATCTGCTGTACACCCACCGCCAGCAGCTCACCACACGCGGCGTGCTCGTGGTCGGTCCGAACTCGACGTTCCTGCGCTACATCGGCCAGGTGCTGCCTTCGCTCGGCGAGACCGGCGTGCTGCTCGCGACCATCGGGCAGCTCTGGCCGGGCCTGGACGCCGACGGGGTCGACTCACCGGAGGCGGCCGAGGTCAAGGGCCGGTTGGTGATGGCCGACGTGCTCGCGCAGGCGGTGCGCGACCGGCAGCGGGTACCCGATCCGGTGCTGGAGATTTCGCACGAACGCGAGATTTTGAAGCTCGACCGGAAGACGTGCACGCAGGCCCGCACTCGGGCACGGCGTTCGCGACGGCCGCACAACCTGGCGCGGCGGCTGTTCGTGTCCGACCTCCTCGACGCGCTCACCCGGCAGGCCGCCCGCGCGCTGGGAGAAGACCTGCTCGACGCGCAGGACGTCCAGGACATTCGTGCCGAGCTGACGGCGAGCCCGGCGGTCGCGGCTGCGGTGCAGGAGCTGTGGCCGAAACTGACCCCGGCGGGGCTCTTGGACGACCTGTTCGCCGACCGCGAACACCTCGACCGCGCGGCCGGTGAGCTGCTGTCCGAGGCTGATCGGAAGCATCTGGAGAGCGGCCGCGACGCGAAATGGACCCCCGCCGACGTGCCCCTGCTCGACGAGCTGGCCGAGCTGCTGGGTACCGACGACACCGAGGAACAGGCCGACCTGGCCCGCCGGGACCGGGTCGAGCGGGCGTATGCCGAGGGCGTGCTGCACATCCTCGAACAGGACGAGGAAATCCAGGACGAGGAAATCCTGCGGGTGTCCGACGTGCTGGACGCGGAGCTGTTCGCCGAACGGCAGCAAGCGCGTAGCGAGCTCACCGCTGCGCAGCGGGCTGCGCAGGACCGGACGTGGACGTTCGGGCACGTGATCGTGGACGAGGCACAGGAACTGTCCGCGATGGACTGGCGGCTGCTGATGCGCCGCACGCCGAACCGGTCGATGACCTTGGTCGGCGACGTCGCGCAGACCGGGACGGCCGGGGGAGCGCGCACGTGGGACGAGGTGCTGTCGCCGTACGTCGCCGACCGCTGGCGCCTGGAGGAGCTGACGGTGAACTACCGGACCCCGGCTGAGATCATGACGGTCGCGGCGGGCGTCCTGGCGGAACTCGACGTGGACCTGACCGCGCCTGCTTCGGTGCGCGAGACCGGGGTACCGCCGTGGGGCCGGTTTGTGTCTTCGCTCGCTGAGCTGCCTGCCTTGGTACGCGCTGAACTGTCCACTGTGGATGGTGGGACGGTGGCGGTGCTCGTGCCGTCCGCCCGGCTGGCCGAGGTCGCGGAGCTGCTCGGCGAGCACGAACGGCTGAGCGTGCTGACCGTCGACCGCGCGAAGGGGCTGGAGTTCGACGCGGTCGTGCTGGTGTCGCCGGACGAGATCGTGGCGGGCTCGCCGCGGGGCCTCAACGACCTGTACGTGGCCTTGACCCGCGCGACCCAGCGGCTGGGCGTGATCCGGACCGGCCCGCCGGTCGCCGCTTTGCGCGGGCTCGGCTGAGGGTCAAGTCCGTGAAGGGAACCATCACGGACTCAGATTCCCTCATGGTTCCCTTCACGGACTCAGATTCCGTGAAGGTGGCCTTCACGGACCCGGTCACGGGAGCAGCAGCAGTTTTCCGGTGGTCCGGCGGCCCTGCAGGTCTTCGTGCGCCTGACGGGCGTCGGCGAGCGGGTACCGGCCGCCGATGCGCACGTCGAGGGAACCGTCCTGCACAGCGGCGAACAGCTCGCCCGCGCGCCACTCCAGCTCGTCGCGGGTGCGGAGGTAATGCCAGAGTGAGGGGCGGGTCAGGTAGAGCGAGCCGCCGGAGTTGAGGCGTTGCGGGTCCAGCGGCGGGACCGGGCCGCTCGCCGCGCCGAACAACGCCAGCGTGCCGCGGATCTTCAGGCTCGCGAGACTGCCGTCGATGGTGTCCTTGCCGACGCCGTCGTAGACCGCAGCTACCCCCTGACCATCGGTGAGGTCGCGGGTGGCGGCGGCGAAATCGTCGTACCCGAGCACGTGGTCCGCACCGGCGCCGCGGGCGAGCTCGGCCTTTTCGTCGGTGGACACCGTGCACAGGACACGGGCACCACGGGACTTCGCCAGCTGCACCAGGAGCAAACCGACGCCGCCCGCTGCCGCGTGCACGAGGATGTCGTCGCCCGGCTGCACTTCGTAGGTGGAGCGCACCAGGTAATGCGCCGTGAGGCCCTGCAGCAACACAGCCGCGGCGATCTCGTCGGACACGCCGTCGGGCACCTTCACCGCACTGCCTGCGGGAACCACCGCGCGCTGGGCGTAGCTGCCCATGACGCCCTGCCACGCGATCCGGTCACCCGGCGCGAAAGCCGTGACGCCGTCGCCGACCGCGGTGACCGTGCCCGCGCCTTCCTGGCCGAGGACGAACGGGAGGTCCAGCGGATAGATGCCCTGACGCTGGTAGGTGTCGATGTAGTTCACCCCCGCGGCGGCGACGTCGACCGCGAGCTCGCCCGCGCCGGGCGGTCCGGGCTCGACGTCCGCGAGCTCCAGTACCTCCGGGCCGCCGGTCCGGCTGACCTGCACTGCGGTCGGCATGCGTCCTCCTCGAAGGGTGCGGGATCCGCATCCACTATGGCCGAGGACACGTCGGACCGCGGCGCTGGGGGTCTCGGGTTAAGCTCCGGAGGTGGCCGAGGAGATCGAAAACCCACCGCAGATGCCCACCACGCGCCAGCTCGCCGCCGCCCGCGGGTTCGTGGCCAAGCACGGTGCGCCCTCGCGAGCTGTGGTCGAGAACATCGGCCTCGCCGGGGCCCGGGTCGTGCTCGTGGGTCCGGACGGCGCGATGGGGGACGTGCTCGTGGCCGGGACCGACGCAGGGGCCGCGCTGGTCGACGCGGTCGAGGACCTCGAAGCCGCGGAATGGGACAGCGAAACGGTGAAGACGGTCAAGATCGGCGCCGCGCACCGGCGCAAGATGGCTGGCCGGTGACGCGCGCCGCGATTTTCGCCGGTTGCCCCGTACTGCCCGAAGGAGACGGTGACGAGGCGGCCGTGCTGCCTGCGCTCGCCGACCTCGGGTTCACCGTGCGCTGGGCCGCGTGGGACGACCCGGACACCGACTTCGGCTCGGCCGACCTCGTGGTGCTGCGCGCCACCTGGGACTACCCGGACCGCCGCGACGAATTCCTAGCCTGGTGCGAAACCGTTCCCGCGCTGAGCAACCCGGCCCCGGTCGTCCGCTGGAACACCGACAAGGTCTACCTCGCCGAGCTGCACGACGCGGGGGTGCCCACGGTGCCCGTCGACGTCGTGCAGCCGGGGGAGAAGGCCACCTGGCCGAAGGTGCCGTTCGTGGTGAAACCTTCGGTGGGCGCAGGATCCCGGGGTGTCGTACGGTTTGCCGCCGCGGGTCCCGAGGCGGAGAAGCACCTGAAGTCCTTGCACGACGACGGGCGGACCGCGCTGGTACAGCCCTATCAGTCCAGTGTGGACACTCAGGGTGAGATCGCGGTCGTGTTCTTCGGCGGCGTTTACTCCCACGCCTTCACGAAATCCACCATGCTCGGCACCGGAACCGACGCTTCCGGGCTGTACCACGAAGAGCAGCTGGCCGCCGCGGTCCCGGCCCCAGAGGTGCGCGCCGCGGCAGAGGACGTGCTGGACGCCGCGTGCGGGTTGCTCGGCATCCTGCGGGCGGAACTCCTTTACGCCCGAGCGGATCTGGTCCGCGGGGACGACGGCCGTCCGCTGATGCTGGAGCTCGAGCTGATCGAACCGACGCTGGGCTTCCGGCACGCGGACGCCGGTGCGCCCTTGCGGTTCGCCTCCGCGGTGCGGCAGCAGCTGGCCTAGCGCTTGGGCAGCAGCCGGACCAGGAGCACCAGCAGCAGGTAAACCCCGGCGCAGAGGCCGAAAACCAGCTCGGCGGCGGCGAAATACGATGCGGTGGACGGGGTCCCGACGCGCGCGAAGAACACGGTACCCAGCGCGGCGACGCCGACGGCGTTGGCGAACTGCTGCGTGGCGTTGAGCATTCCGGATCCGGTGCCGACCTCCTCGGGAGTGGCGTCGCCGAGGATGAAGTCGAACAGCGGGATGAACAACAGACCGGAACCGGCGCCGGTCAAGAACAACGCCAAGGTCAAGGGCCAGCCGGTGGCCCCGGTTGCGGTGGTCCACCACAGGGCGAGCAGTCCGGCGGCGGCAATGGACAGTCCTAAGTGGATACTCGCGCGGCCGAGCTTTTCGGCGAGCACGGCGCCGGACAGCAGGGTCGCGATCGCGGTCCCGGCCGCCCAGGGGATCAGCGCGAGCCCGGACTGCAGTGGCGTCCAGCCGAGTCCTGACTGCAGCAGCAGGTTGATCACCAGGACGAAGGCGCTCAGGCAGGCGTAGAACCCGCCGACCAGAAGCAGCCCGACCACGAAGCCGCGCTTGCCGAACAACGTCGGCGCGATGACCGGGTGCCGGCTGCGCCGTTCGGACACCACGAACAGGCCGAACGCCACCACCGCGGCGGCGATCATCACGTACGTCCACAGCGGCCAGCCCAGCTCACGGCCCTGGATGAGCGGCACGATCAGCAGCGCCGACCCCGCGGTGAGCAGGCCGATGCCGGTCAGGTCGAGCCGGGCGCTGCGGTCCTCGCCGCTGTCCCGCGGCAGCACGAACCACGCGAGCACGCCGGCCAGGACGCCGAACGGGACGTTGATCAGGAAGATCGACCGCCATTGGCTGCCGAACAGGTCCAGCTGCAGCAGCCACCCGGCGAGGATCGGCCCGGCGACCGTCGCCAGCCCCATGATCGGGCCGAACGGCATCAGCGCTTTGCGCAGGTGCTCGGGCGGGAAGACGACCTTCACCAGAGCCATGCCCTGGGGGATCATCACCGCCCCGAACAGGCCCTGCGCCACGCGCGCGACGATCAGGAACGCCGGGGACGGTGCGAGGCCGCAGGCCAGCGACGCGAGCGTGAAACCGGCCATCCCCAGGAGGAACAACCGGCGGCGGCCGAGCAGGTCGCCGAGCCTGCCGGACGTGACGAGACCGAGCGCGAACGCGGCGGTGTAGGCGGACAGGACCCACTGCAGGGTCATCGGCCCGCCGCCGAGCCCGGCCCGGATGGACGGACCGGCGAGGGTGGCGACGCTGGTGTCGACGAGGTCCATGAGGTCGGCGACCACGACGACCACCAGGACCAGCCAAGCCTGGCGGAGGGGGAGGGTGCGTCTCGTTGACGAACTAAGTTCGATGCTCACGAACTAAGTTCTAGATGACGAACTAAGTTCGTGTCAAGGTAGAGTGACCGGCATGCCTGCCACGCCCCGAGAGCGCCGCGCCGCGCGGCACGCCGCGTCCCCTGCGGAATCCCCGACGCCGCGCAAGACGCCGATCACGGCCGACCGGATCACCGACGCCGCGCTGGAAGTGGTCGCCACCGAGGGCTACGACGCGCTCACCATCCGGCGGGTCGCGGCCTTGCTCGGCACCGGGCCGTCGTCGCTGTACGCGCACATCGTGAACAAGGAAGATCTCGACGACCTGCTCGTCGGCCGTCTCTGCGCGGAAATCCGGCTGCCCGAACCGGACCCGGAGTCGTGGCGGGACCAAGTGCTCGACGTGTACGGCCAGCTCCGGGACCAATACCTGAAATACCCGGGAATTCCGCGGGCCGCGCTGGCGATGGTCCCCACGCATCTCGAGGCTTTGCGGGTCAGGGAAGGGATTCTGGGCATCCTGCTGGCCGGTGGGGTCGAACCGCAGACCGCCGCGTGGGCGCTCGATGCGCTCACGCTGTACGTCGGCGCTTATGCCCTGGAACGCTCACTGGTCCGGCAACGTGGGCACGACGACTGGGTGCTCAGCCAGGACGAGCTCGTGTCACGGTTCAGTGCACTGCCCGAGGACCGGTTCCCGCTGACCCGGCGGCATGCGGTTCAGCTGACCTCGGGGACCGGGCACGAGCGGTTCGAGTTCACGCTCGGCCTGATCATCCGGAATCTCGGCTGACCCGCTTGGCCGCGAGGCGGTCCGGGCGCGGCCAGCGGACGTCGGTGGCCCAGCCGACGCGTTCGAAGAACCAGATCACCCGCGCCGACACGTCCACCTGCCCGCGCAGCACGCCGTGCCGGGCGCAGGTGGGGTCGGCGTGGTGGGAGTTGTGCCACGACTCGCCCATGGACAGCAGCGCCAGCGGCCAGAAGTTCGCCGCACGGTCGCGGCTCGCGAACGGACGGTCGCCGATCAGGTGGCACACCGAGTTCACCGACCACGTCACGTGGTGCAGGAACGCGATCCGCACGAGCCCGGCCCAGAAGAACGCCGTGAGCGCGCCTTGCCAGCTGCCGCTGAGCGCCCAGCCGAGCACCGCGGGCAGACCGAGGCTGAGCGTGATCCACAGCCAGAAGAACCGGTTCACCATGCGCAGGTCGCGGTCGCTGACGAGGTCCGGGGCGAAACGGTCGGCGTTGGTGACCTCGCGGCCGAACATCCAGCCCATGTGCGCGTGCCAGAACCCGCGCAGCAGCGCGGCCGGTGAGGTACCGAAGAGCCACGGCGAATGCGGGTCGCCCTCGCGGTCGGAGAAGGCATGGTGGCGGCGATGGCTCGCGACCCAGAAGATCACCGACCCCTGCACGGCCATGCTGCCCGCGATGGCGAGCGCGATCCGCAGCGGGCGGCCGGCTTTGAACGCGCCGTGGGTGAAGTAGCGGTGGTAGCCGACGGTCACGCCGAGCGTGGCGAGCACGTAGAAGACCGTGGCGAGGATGACGTCGATCCACCCGATGCCCCAGCCCCACAGCAGGGGTACGGCGGCGATCAGCGCGGCGAACGGTACGAGCAAGAACGTTTTGAGCACGATCATCTCGGCCGGTCCGCGTCGTCCGGAGACGAGCGGTTTGGCGGGACGGGCAGGGGCGGACGTCATTGCGTCACCTCGGGCGCTTCGGGCTCGTCGGACAGCTGAGACGGTAGGCGCCCGAGCTGTCCGCCGGGCCGACGTGCAGTTACGTCCGGATGGCCGTCAGCCCGCGGTGGCGAGTTCCCGGTCCGGTGCCGGTTCCAGTGAGGTGACCGGCCCGCGGTCGCGGGTGCCGGTCCACAGGACGGCGGTGCCGATGATGACGAGTGCGGAGCCGAGCACGTGGAAGGACACCATCGCCTCGGGGACCCCGAGGGCGTACTGCACAGTGCCCAGAACCCCTTGTGCGAGCGCGATTCCCCACACCCAGCCGTAGCGCTGCCACACGCTCTTCGCCGCGCCTGCGCGCATCAGCGTGAGGCCGAAAACGGCGAGCACCACCAGGTACGCGATCAGCAGTCCGCTGTGTACGCGGGTGAGCTGTTCGATCGGGGCGTCGAGCCGGTGGGTGTTGACGTCGCCGCCGTGCGGGCCCGCGCCGGTGACGGTGGTGCCCGCAATGAGCACGGCCCACATCAGCACCGTGAGCAGGACCAGCAGCTGCCTGCCGAGCTTCGGCACGAGCGGGCGCGCCGGTTCGTCGCCCTCGCGGAACGCCTTGAGCAGCAGCACGGCCAGCCACACGAGCGGCGTCGAGGCGAGGAAGTGGATCGCGACCGTCCACCACTCGAGCTTCGCGAGCACGGTGAGCCCGCCGAGGACGGCCTGCAGCACCACGCCGCCGGGCATTGCCCACGCGATCTTCACGAGGCGTTTGCGCTCCGGATGGTCGATCTGGATGCGCCACGCGGTGAGCACGGCGAGCGCGGCCACGACGATCACGACGCCGGTGAGCATCCGGTTGGAGAACTCGATCCACTGGGTGACCGCGTCGATACCCGGGTGCTGCGTGGGCACCAGGCTGCCCGCGACGCACTGCGGCCAGGTGGGGCATCCGAGCCCGGACCCGGTCACCCGCACCACGGACCCGGTGACACCGATCCCGGCCTGCGTGATCACTGCCGCGATCCCGACCCCCCGCTGCACCGCAGCGGACGGATAAGGCAGGCGGGAGATCAAACTGCGAAGGGACACGAGGTCACGATACCCGCCGGTGGCCGGGCGGTTTCCCGGCGGGCACGGACGATGAGCCAGGGCGGTGGAACCGGACCACCAGTCCGGCGTTCCGCCCGGGGGACAGCCGCCATGGGCAGCACCGGGCCGGGCAGCTGCCAGGCGGGCAGAATGGAGCTGCGGTGCACCGGGTAAAGAAATTCCGAATGGGGTGACCGGGCTGCCGCAGGAATCTGTCGGCCGCGCCGGTTTCCGTTATCCCGAGAAAAAGGGGCGACCAGCCCCAGCCGTCGAATTCGGGCTTGGCGCGCGGCACGCACCGAGGTACGTGCCGCGTGCCGTACGGGTGGGCCCGGATCAGACCTGCGCCGTCGTGCGGACGGTCCGGTCCTGGTGGTGCCGGCTGATATTGCGTTCCAGCAGTTCGATGGACGCCGCGACGCCGACGCTGCCGGGCCGGGTCTCGGGCAGCCTGCCGTCGTTCGCGCGCAGCTCGGCGAGGGCGGTGTCGATCGCCTCCTGCGCGGCGAACAGGCACGGCGTGCTGTAGATGGCCACGTCAACGCCGAGCTCCTGCAGCTCCGGCAGCGAGAGCCGCGGGGACTTGCCGCCGGCGATCTGGTTGAACAGCAACGGCTTTGCGCCGATGACCTCGCGGACCCGGTGGATCCAGTCGACGCTGCGCACCCCGTCGACCAGGATGACGTCGGCGTCGGTCTTCGCGAGCGCCTCGGCGCGGCGCAGGATCTCGTCCTCCTCGGTGGCGTCGGTGCGGGCCACCACGACGAGGTCTTCACGGGTCTGCAGGACGAGCTCCAGCTTCTCCAGATACTCCGCGAGCGGCAGGATCTGCTTGCCGTCCACGTGGCCGCACCGGCGGGGCCGCTTCTGGTCCTCGAGGATGACCCCGGAGGCACCGATCCGCTCCAGATGCTCGATCACGTGCGCGGCGACTTCGGGGTCCACGTACCCGTCGTCGATGTCCACCAGCAGATGCTGCTGCGGAAACGCCAGCCGGAGCCGCTGGACGAAATTCACGATGTCCGGCCAGGCGATGAATCCGATGTCGGGCAGTCCGTAATGCGAGGCGGCAAAACCGAATCCGGAGATGAACATGCCATTGTAGTGCTGGGCGGCGACCGACGCGGAAAACATGTCGAAAACGCCGATCAGAGGCGTGATTTGCGCATTGGTGACTTCGTTACGGAGTGCGCTTCCGTACGTCATGACGTCCTTTCCGGGGCTGGTGAATTTCGGCGAACACACGAATGTGCGTGGGATCGGGACAGGATTGCGTCCCGCTGCGGTCGAAGTTATCGAAGGACGGGGGTGCCGCCATCGGCCAAGCAGGTCACGGAGGACAACCTGGACATAACGGATGGTAGTGAATCCGGGCCTGGCCGGGCTCGGCGGGCACGGCCGGGAACGGGCCGCCGAAGCGGCTGATCATGCTGTGCGGCAAAGGTTCCCGTCGTCCGGTGCGGGCGCGGCGGAAGGTGCGGCGAACGGGTGATCATCTTCCCGGGTCGCGGAGGTACTGGTGCGGCCGGGGAAACCGGTCCATAGCCGACCTCGTCTGGGGAAAATCCCAGACCTGGGGGACCTCAGGTGAGTTTCGTGGTGCGCGTGGCGAGCACACCGGCCACTGCGGCCCATCCGGCGAGCACCAGCATCGGGCCTGCCGGGAACTGCCCGTCGACGAGTGCGGCGCGCATTCCCTCCGCCAGAGCACCCGACGGGAGTAGCTCCACGACCACCCCGATGCCGCCGGGCAGCGCGGACGGCGCCAGCAGGATTCCGCCTGCCAGCAGCAAAACGAACCACACGATGTTGGCCAGCGCGAGCACTGCCTCGGCCCGGAGAGCACCGCCCAGCAGTACTCCGAGCGCGCCGAACGCCAGCGTGCCCAGCACCAGCAACACGATCGCCGCACCCAGTCCTGCCGCGGAAGGAGACCAGCCGAGGAAAGCTGCCACCACACCGATCACCACGGATTGGAGCAGTACCACCACCAACGCGGCCGCCACTCGTCCGGCCACGAGCAGCCAGCGGGGCAGCGCGGTGGCGGAAAGCCGCTTGAGCACGCCGTACCGGCGGTCGAAGCCGAGGGCGATGGCCTGTCCGGTGAAGGCCGACGACATCACGGCCAGCGCGAGGATGCGCGGCGTCATCCAGTCCACTTTGGACGACGAGCCGAGCTGGCTCGCGGGAAGGATGTCCAGCAGGCTCAGGCCGATGAGAAGGGCGAGCGGGATGATGAGCGTGAGCAGGAGCTGTTCGCCGTGCCGCAGGGTGAGCGCCGCCTCCACGCGGGCGTGCGTGCGCAGCATCCGGCCGAGCGAGCCGCGGCCCGGCGCCGGGGTGAAAGTGCCTGCGGGGAAAGGGGAACTCATGCGCGCAGCTCCCGTCCGGTGAGCTCGAGGAAGACTTCTTCGAGCGTCCGCCGCCCGACTTGCAGCTGTTCGGGCAGCACGCCCTGTTGCGCACACCACGCCGTGACGGTGGACACCACCTGCGGATCGACCGCGCCTGCCACCAGGTACGAACCGGGCGCGGACTCGCTGACCTGGTACCCCTCCGGCAGCGCGGCGGCGAGCAGTGTGGTGTCGAGCCGGGTGCGCGCGCGGAAGCGCAGCTGGGCGGCCTCACCGGCTTCCAGCGTGAGTGCGTGCGGCGTGCCTTCCACCACGACCTTGCCGTGGTCCACGATCACCACCTGGTCGGCCAGTGCTTCGGCTTCCTCCATGAGGTGAGTGGTGAGGAGCACACTCACGCCGTCCGCGCGCAGGGCCGCGAGGAGGTCCCACACGAGGCGCCGGGCCTGTGGGTCCATCCCGGCGGTGGGCTCGTCGAGGAACACCAGCTCCGGACGGCCGATCAGCGCGCACGCGAGGGAAAGCCGTTGCTGCTGGCCGCCGGAGAGGCGTTTGAACGGGGTCCGCTTCGCACCCGACAGGCCGAGCACGTCGAGCAGCCACGCCGGGTCGTGCGGTTTCGCGGCGCAGGAAGCCACCAGCCGCAGCATTTCCTCGGCGCGCACACCCGGATAGGCGCCACCGCCTTGCGGCATGATGCCGACCCGCGGGCGGAGCCGGGCGCTGTCGGCGGACGGGTCGAGGCCCAGCACGCGGACCTGGCCCGCGTCAGGTCTGCGGAACCCTTCGCAGATCTCGACGGTGGTGGTCTTCCCGGCGCCGTTCGGCCCGAGCAAAGCCAGCAGTGAGCCACGCTCCATGCGCAAGTCGAGCCCGTCGACCGCGGTGGTGGAGCCGTAACTTTTCACCAGGCCGGTGATCTCGACGGCGGGGTTGTCCACAACGGCTCACGATACGACGTCGGCAGGCGTGCGCGGTGCCGGGGACGGCGGACGTGTTCTCGACAACAGCAGCGGCGAAAGCCGGTGCACGATCGCGAGCCCGCCGAACGTGACGACCGCGGCCGCGCCGTAGGCCCACGGGAGGATGTACGCGCGCCCGTCGAACGTGCCGCCGGTGGGCGGCAGCAGGAACGGCAGACCGGCGCTGATGACCGTCGCGGCGACGCGGAACCGCGACGTCCCGGCGGCCGCGGCGAGCGGGATCACCGCCCACAGCAGGTACCACGGCTGGAGGCTGATCTGCAGGATCATCGCCGCGCCGAGAGACACGCCCAGCCCGATGATCGGCCGGTACTGCCACTTGAAGCTGGCCCACAGGAACTTCAGCGTGACGGCCGCGGTGATCAGGTTGCCCAGCGCGCCGAAGATCGGCACGAGCGAGTCGGTGTGGTTGCCGAGCCCGAGCGCGATGCCGAGCACCCCGGCGAGGTTCGCGGACTCCGCGGTGGGGGAGATCCACGACCGCACGAGGCCCGGGGTGCTGAGCGTGGTCCCGACCCAGCCGAAGCCGAGGCCGGTGCCGTAGCAGACCGCGACCAGCACGACCCCGAACAGCACGGCCATCGGCGCACCCGCCCGGAACAGATCCTTGAGCCGCCCGTGCCAGCGGCGCGCCACCATCACCGAGAGGAACGGCAACGCGAGCACGGCGGGGACCTTCACGGTGGCGCCGACCGTGATGATCACCACCCCGAGCGCGATGAAGAGCAGCTCGCCCTTCGCCAGCGGCGGCGGACTGTCACCCTTCACCCGCACCGGCAGCCGCCGGATGCCGATCTCCAGCCCGGCCACCATGAGCCCGATGGCCAGCGCGTCGTTGTGCGCCCCCGCGACGAAATGGAAGATCAGCAGCGGATTGGCCGCCCCGAGCCACAACGCGGTGGCCGGCTGCACCCCGAACCGCCGCGCGAGCCGCGGCACCGCCCAGACGATGAGCACCACGCCGACGAGCGCGAGCCCGCGTTGAAGCAGCACCCCGGCGACGATGTTGTTGCCACCGAGCGGCGCCAGCCAGCCGCCGAGCCGCAGCAGCAGCGGACCGTACGGGGCAGGTGTTTCCCGCCAGATGTTGGTGACGCCGGCGGTGAGCGGATCGGCCACCCCGAGCGCCTGCGCGGGCCCGAGCTGGTAGGGATCCATGCCCCGGTGCACGATCTCGCTCTGCGCGAGGTAGCTGTACACGTCCCGCGAGAACAGCGGCGGGATCAGCAGCAACGGCGCAATCCACATGGCAATGGTGCGGGCGAGCTGGCCGCTGCTGGCCAGCCGTGCACTGGCCGGCCGCGCGAACCGGCCGAGCATGAGCCAGCTGAGCACGAGAATGCCCATCCCGGCGAACGCGATCGCGAGCGAGACGGTCGGAATCCGGGTGAAGAGCCGCAACACGGGCAAGTCCTGCACCGGATTGATGACCGGCGCAGCCCCGGCCCCGAGCGACCCGAGCGCGAGAAACAGCGAACCGACGGTGCCGAACCGGCGGACCACATCGAGCCCACGGTGCTCCGCCGGATCGAGCGGATCGGTACGCCGAGGCCCGAGCGGAAAGGGCGGGATGGGGGCGACTGCAGTCGCTGTGGCCGAGGTTGCTGAGGCGGTTGACGTGGCGGATGTGGCTGAGGTTGCAGAAGTTGCTGCCCTGGCGGAGGTGGCCGATGTGGCTGCCCTAGCGGCGGCTGACCTGGCCGAAGCACCCGATGCATCCGAGATTCGTGCGCCCGCGGATGTGTTCCCCACTACTGGCGAGACTGAGGTGGCGGATGGGGCTGAGGTGCTCGTCGGGCCCAGCGGGCCTGATGTGGCCGAGCTGCTCGATGTGGCCGGAGCTCCCGGGCCTGCGGGTGCGTTCCCTGTGCCGGAAGTGGGAGCCGTGGCAGCGTTGGCGGGAGCGGCTGATGTGACGGAAGTGGCCGAGCCCGCGGGTGTGTTCCCAGGGGCTGATGTGGCAGCCGTGGTTGATGTGGCCACAGCGTCCCGGATCTCCCGAGAGTCCGCAGTGCCCTCAATACCCCCAGCGCCCCCAATACCCCCGGATCCACCAGGTTCCGGTGCCCGCTCTTCGGGGTGCTCGCCGACTGCCACGACCGCAGCGTATCGAGTCGCCTTCGGGGTGACTCGGGTCACTGCGGATGACCCTGCCTTTGCCCGCTGGACGGAAATAAGACACACTTGTGTTGTGAAAAAGAACGGGAGCACCGGCGAGGAGCGTGGCGACCGGCCGCGCGCCGCGGTCGTTGGCGTTCCCGTGCAGGTCAGCGCGGTGAACGTGGCCGAGGGGCGGACCCGGCATGAGGTGGCCCGCCTGTTGCTCGAGCAGGGGCCGATGACCGCCGTCGTGGTTGCGGAGCAGCTTGGCATCAGTCCGGCTGCCGTGCGCAGGCACCTCGATGCGTTGCTGGCCGACGGCGAGGCCGAGACCCGCGAAGCCCCGCGCCGGGGTCCGCGCGGGCGGGGGCGTCCCGCTCGATTCTTCTTGCTCACCGAGTCCGGCCGCGCGCGCTTTGGGCATGCCTACGACGACCTGGCCGTCTCCGCCATCCGGTTCCTCGCCGAGCATGCCGGGCCGGACGCCGTGCGCGCGTTCGCCGAGCGACGGGTCGAAGGGCTCGTCGGGCCGCATCGGCAGGCGATCACCGGATCCGCGGACCCCGTCGAGCGGGCCGAGGCCCTTGCCGCCGCGCTCACCAGGGAGGGCTACGCTGCCTCGACCCGCCAGGTCGGCGCGGGAGCCCCGGGCGCGAACGTCGGCGCGCAGCTGTGCCAGCACCACTGCCCGGTCGCGCACGTCGCCGCGGAGTTCCCGCAGCTGTGCGAGGCCGAGACGGAGGCCTTCGCCGAGCTGCTGGGCACCCACGTCCAGCGCCTCGCCACCATTGCACGCGGCGACAACGCGTGCACCACCCACGTACCCGCCCAACCGGCGGGTATCCCGGCCCATCCCGAGCCGGATCGCACGACGCCCCGCCCGGCCTCGCCGGAGGGGCACCCCGCACGGATCCCGAATGGAGGGAAACCCGCATGACTGCCGCTGCCGAGCAGCGCACTCCCACCACCGAGCCGTTGAGCCAGGAAGAGACCATCGCGTCCCTTGGCAAGTACGCCTTCGGCTGGGCGGACTCCGACGAGGCGGGCGCCAGCGCGCGCCGTGGCCTCAACGAGGATGTCGTCCTCGACATCTCCGGCAAGAAGTCCGAGCCCGAGTGGATGCGCGACGCCCGATTGAAGGCGCTCAAGCTGTTCGACCTCAAGCCGATGCCGAACTGGGGTGCCGACCTGTCGGGGATCGACTTCGACAACATCAAGTACTTCGTGCGGTCCACCGAGAAGCAGGCCGCCAGCTGGGAAGACCTGCCCGAGGACATCAAGAACACCTACGACAGGCTGGGCATCCCCGAGGCGGAGAAGCAGCGCCTCGTGGCCGGGGTCGCCGCGCAGTACGAGTCGGAGGTCGTCTACCACCAGATCCGCGAGGACCTGGAGGAGCAGGGCGTCGTCTTCCTCGACACCGACACCGCGCTGAAGGAGCACCCGGAGCTCTTCCGCGAGTACTTCGGCTCCGTGATCCCGGCCGGGGACAACAAGTTCTCCGCGCTGAACACCGCGGTGTGGTCCGGCGGCTCGTTCATCTACGTGCCGAAGGGCGTGCACGTCGAGATCCCGCTGCAGGCCTACTTCCGGATCAACACCGAGAACATGGGCCAGTTCGAGCGCACGCTGATCATCGTCGACGAGGATGCCTACGTGCACTACGTCGAGGGCTGCACGGCGCCGATCTACCAGTCCGACTCGCTGCACTCCGCGGTCGTCGAGATCATCGTGAAGAAGGGCGCCCGCTGCCGCTACACGACGATCCAGAACTGGTCGAACAACGTGTACAACCTGGTCACCAAGCGCGCCAAGTGCGAAGAGGGCGCCACCATGGAGTGGGTCGACGGCAACATCGGCTCCAAGGTGACCATGAAGTACCCGTCGGTCTTCCTCATGGGCGAGCACGCCAAGGGCGAGGTCCTGTCGGTCGCGTTCGCGGGCGAGGGCCAGCACCAGGACGCGGGCGCCAAGATGGAGCACCTCGCGCCGCACACGTCGTCCACGATCGTGTCGAAGTCGGTGGCGCGCGGCGGCGGCCGGACGTCCTACCGCGGCCTGGTCAAGGTCGCGAAGCGGGCGCACCACTCGCGGTCCAGCGTGGTCTGCGACGCGCTGCTGGTGGACACCATCTCGCGGTCGGACACGTATCCGTACGTGGACATCCGCAACGACGAGGTGTCCATGGGCCACGAGGCCACCGTGTCCAAGGTCAGCGAAGAGCAGCTCTTCTACCTGATGTCCCGCGGCCTTGCCGAGGACGAGGCCATGGCGATGATCGTGCGCGGGTTCGTCGAGCCGATCGCGCGCGAGCTTCCGATGGAGTACGCGCTCGAGCTGAACCGCCTGATCGAGCTCCAGATGGAAGGGTCCGTCGGCTAAATGTCGGTCACTGAGAACAACGTCGCCGAGTCGTTGCGGGAGGGCGCCGTCATTCCGGCGGCCTCCCGCGCGGAGCGGTTCACCTCCTACGACGTCGCGGCCTTCGAGGTTCCCGGCGGTCGTGAGGAGAACTGGCGCTTCACACCGATGAAGCGCCTGCGCGGCCTGCACGACGGCAGCGCGGTGGCCTCCGGCGAGATCACGCTGGAGACCGAAGCCGCGCCGGAGCTGAAGATCGAGACCGTCGACCGTGCCGACGCGCGGCTCGGCGAGGCAGGCGTACCCAGCGATCGCATTGCGGCGCAGGCGTATTCGTCCTTCACGAAGGCCACGGTCGTCACCGTGCCGAAGGAGGCGCAGGCGTCGAAGCCGTCAGTGCTGCGGGTACACGGTCCTGGCGAGGGCAAGGTCGCGTACGGCCACCTGCAGGTGCGCGCGGAAGCGTTCGCCGAAGCGGTGATCGTGCTCGACCACGTCGGGTCCGGCACGTACGCGGACAACGTCGAGTTCGTCATCGGCGACTCGGCCAGGATCACCGTGGTCAGCGTGCAGGACTGGGCCGATGACGCGGTACACGTGTCCGAGCAGCACCTGCGGCTGGGCCGCGACGCGACGCTGAAGCACACCGTGGTCACCCTGGGCGGCGACCTGGTGCGCGTGTCGCCCACGGCGACTTTCGCGGACCGCGGCGGCGACGTCGAGATGCTCGGCCTGTACTTCGCCGACGCGGGGCAGCACCAGGAACACCGGCTGTTCGTGGACCACGCGGTGCCCAACTGCAAGTCCAACGTGATGTACAAGGGCGCGCTGCAGGGCAACGACGCGCACACGGTGTGGATCGGCGACGTGCTGATCCGGGCGGCCGCCGAGGCCACCGACACCTACGAGCTCAACCGCAACCTCGTGCTCACGCCGGGCGCGCGCGCCGACTCGGTGCCGAACCTCGAGATCGAGACCGGTGAGATCGAAGGCGCGGGCCACGCGAGCGCCACGGGAAGGTTCGACGACGAGCAGTTGTTCTACCTTCAGTCGCGCGGGATCGGCGAGGAGGCTGCGCGGCGCTTGGTCGTGCGCGGGTTCTTCCACGAGATCCTGGTCCGCATCGGCGTTCCCGAGGTGCGTTCGCGCCTCGAGGCCGCGATCGAGGCCGAGCTCCAAGCCGTGGGCGTCTGAGCCCGCCCGTCCACATCAGACATAGGAAACGCAGAATGGCTACCCTGGAAATCAAGGACCTGCACGCTTCGGTCACCACCGAGGACGGCGCCAAGGAGATCCTGAAGGGCGTGAACCTGACCATCCGGTCGGGCGAGACGCACGCGATCATGGGCCCCAACGGCTCCGGCAAGTCCACCCTGTCCTACGCGATCGCCGGGCACCCGAAGTACCAGGTCACCTCCGGTGAGGTGCTGCTGGACGGCGAGAACGTGCTCGAGATGAGCGTCGACGAGCGGGCTCGCGCCGGCCTCTTCCTCGCCATGCAGTACCCGGTCGAGGTCCCCGGCGTTTCGATGTCCAACTTCCTGCGCACCGCGGCCACCGCGGTCCGGGGCGAGGCTCCCAAGCTGCGCCACTGGGTCAAGGAGGTCAAGGACGAGATGGGCAAGCTCGGCATCTCGCAGGAGTTCGCCGAGCGGTCGGTGAACGAGGGCTTCTCCGGCGGCGAGAAGAAGCGCCACGAGATCCTTCAGCTGGCGCTGCTCAAGCCGAAGTTCGCGATCCTCGACGAGACCGACTCGGGCCTCGACGTCGACGCGCTGCGCGTGGTGTCCGAGGGCGTGAACGAGTACAAGGCGACCAGCGAGGTCGGCGTCATGCTGATCACGCACTACACCCGGATCCTGCGGCACATCACGCCGGACTTCGTGCACGTGTTCGCCGACGGCCGCATCGTCGAGTCGGGTGGCCGCGAGCTGGCCGACGAGCTGGAGGAGAACGGCTACGTCAAGTACGTCGGCTCCGCCGAGCCCGCGAAGGCCTGATACGCGCGTACCGAGTTCCCGACTACACCGAGAGGAGTTGGCTCGATGACCACCACGGCTTCGAACAGCCCGACCAGCTCTGTTCCCCTTGACGTGGCGGCACTGCGTGCCGATTTCCCCATCCTGTCGCGCACCGTGCGCGACGGGAAACCCTTGGTGTACCTGGATTCCGGAGCGACGTCGCAGCGGCCGGTGCAGGTGCTCGATGCCGAGCGGCAGTACGTGGTCACCTCCAACTCGGCTGTGCACCGAGGTGCGCACCAGCTGTCCGAAGAGGCCACTGACGCCTACGAGTCCGCTCGGGCGAAGACCGCGGAGTTCGTCGGCGCAGACCCGGAAGAGCTGGTGTTCACCAAGAACGCCACCGAGGGCATCAACCTCGTGGCGTACGCGATGAGCAATGCCGCCACCGCCGGTCCGGAAGCTTCGCGGTTCCGGATCGGTCCCGGTGACGAAATCGTCATCACGGAGATGGAGCACCACGCGAACCTGGTGCCGTGGCAGCAGTTGTGCGAGCGCACCGGCGCGACGCTGAAGTGGTTCAAGGTCACCTCCGGCGGCAGGCTTGATCTGTCCGATGTGGACGAACTCATCACGCCGCGCACCAAGGTCGTCGCGTTCGTGCACCAGTCCAACGTGCTCGGCACGGTGAACCCGGTGGAAACGCTGGTGGCCAAGGCGAAAGCGGTCGGCGCGCTGACCGTGCTCGACGCGTGCCAGTCGGTGCCGCATTTCGCGGTGGACTTCCGCGCGCTCGACGTCGATTTCGCGGTGTTCTCCGGGCACAAGATGCTCGCGCCGTCCGGGATCGGGGTGCTGTACGGCCGGTCGGAGCTGCTCGCGGCGATGCCGCCGTTCCTCACCGGCGGATCGATGATCGAGCTGGTCACGATGGAGCGCACCACGTTCGCGCCGCCGCCGCAGCGGTTCGAGGCCGGGGTGCCGATGACGTCGCAGGCCATCGGCCTCGGCGCGGCGATCGACTACCTGCAGGCCGTCGGGATGGACCGCATCGCGGCGCACGAGCACGAGCTGGCCGCCGCCGCGATCGCGGGCATCAGCGCGATCCCGGGCGTGCGGATCGTCGGGCCCACCGACCTGGAGGACCGCGGCGCCACCGTCGCGTTCGTGATCGACGGCTTGCACCCGCACGACGCCGGGCAGGTGCTCGACAGCCTCGGCATCGCGGTCCGGGTGGGGCACCACTGCGCGTGGCCGCTGCACCGGGCGTGTTCGGTGCCGGCCACCGTGCGGGCGAGCTTCTACCTGTACAACACGCTGTCCGAAGTGGACGCTCTGGTCGCCGGGATCCGCGAGGCGCAGAAGTTCTTCGGGGTTTCCTGATGAACCTCGAGAGCATGTACCAGGAAATCATCCTGGACCACTACAAGAACCCGCACGGGCGCGGCCTGCGCGACCCGTTCGACGCCGAGTCGTTCCAGGTCAACCCGACCTGCGGCGACGAGGTGACGTTGCGGGTGAAGGTGACCGACGGGAAGGTCGCGGACGTGTCGTACGAGGGGCAGGGCTGCTCGATCAGCCAGGCCTCCACGTCGGTGCTCACGGACCTCGTCGTCGGCCACACCGTGGACGAGGCGTTCACCACCATGGATGCCTTCGTGGAACTGATGCAGGGCAAGGGCAAAGTCGAACCGGACGAGGACGTGCTGGAAGACGGCATCGCCTTCGCCGGGGTCGCGAAGTACCCGGCGCGCGTGAAGTGCGCCCTGCTCGGCTGGATGGCGTTCAAGGATGCCGTTTCCCGCACCACCACAGGAGCTGAGAAGGCATGAGCGAAGAGACTGCCACGCGTGAAGGCCGGACGGCCGCGGACTTGCCGTCGCAGGCGTCTGCAGTGCCCGCGGATGTCGCGAAGATCGAGGACATCGAGGAGGCGATGCGGGACGTCGTCGACCCGGAGCTCGGCATCAACGTCGTGGACCTCGGCCTGGTGTACGACATCCGGGTGGAGAACGACAACACCGCGACGCTGGACATGACGCTCACGTCGGCGGCCTGCCCGCTCACCGACGTGATCGAAGACCAGACCTCGGCGGCGCTGACGTCCGGCGGCCTGGTGAGCGACTTCCGCATCAACTGGGTCTGGATGCCCCCGTGGGGCCCGGAAAAAATCACCGACGACGGCCGCGAGCAGCTGCGAGCACTCGGTTTCACGGTCTGAGTTCTCCCGTCCAGGAAGGCCACTCCCGTTCTCTCGGGGGGTGGCCTTTCTTGTATAACGGCCTATACGGCTCGGCTCGGAACCGGAAATTGTCGGTGCCGGGGGCTATAACTGGATGATGATCGAATCCGAGGAAAGACCCGGCCGCGGCCTGGCCATCGCGGCGATGGCGGTGGCCGCGGTGAGTTTCGTGCTGGCGGTGTCGACGTGGATGGCCTGGCTGCTGGTACGGCCGAAGCTGCTGTCCGGAGCGGTGTACCCGATCGTCACTCAGGTTTTCCTGCTGGTGCTCGGTGCGCTGTGGTTCGTGGCGCTGCTGGCCGGGGTGCTGGCGGTGGTGTTCGGCCTTGTCGGAGGTGCCCGTAGCCGTAGTGGCGATCTGGCCCGCGGTGGCGCATTGCTGGGTGCGCTCACCTGCTTGGTCGCACTGATCGGCGCAGTCACGTTCGCGCTCAGCCCGACGTGGGCACCACTGCAGCTCAACTATGACCCTGGCAGTTACAGCGGACAGTTCGGGCGATGACGGTCGCGCGATCCATCCTGCTTTTCCTCGCCGCCGCGGTGCTCGAGATCGGCGGGGCGTGGCTGATCTGGCAGGGCGTCCGCGAGTACCGGGGCTGGATCTGGGTCGGGGCGGGAATCTTTGCGCTGGGCTTGTACGGCTTCGTGGCCACCCTTCAGCCCGACGCGAACTTCGGCCGCATCCTGGCCGCGTATGGCGGGGTGTTCGTCGCGGGGTCGCTTGCCTGGGGGATGGTCGCCGATGGTTACCGGCCGGATCGGTACGACGTTCTCGGCGCGGTCGTGTGTCTCGTCGGGGTGGGCATCATCATGTACGCACCGCGAGGGGGGTGAGGCGGCTGTCCAGGGTGGACGGACATAGCGGACGGACATAGCGGACAGACAGTGGATACTGCGTAACGGATCCGTGGTACTGGCCGATTTCCGGTCGTGATCAACGAGTTCCCGGCTCCGCCGCCGGTTTCCCGGGTGCCGCGCCGGTTTTCGGTGGTTTTGGCGGTCTTTGCCGTGCTCCTCGCGAGTGGCGTCGGGGGCGCGGGGTACGGGTTTGCCAAGGTGGTCAGCTACCGCTCGGACCGGGTGCCGGTGAACTGGATGGAGCCGGCGGTGCCGCAGGGCATCAGGATCGTCTACGGCAAGCAGGACGGTCAGGTCTACCACCGCGGTGACGTGCTCCTCGCCCGGATTCCCCCGCAGCCGGACGAGCCCGAGTCGCTCCTGATCGGCCGGGTGATCGGCGTCGGGGGTGACGACGTGCTCTGCTGCGACGAGCGGCACCGGATCGTGGTCGACGGCAAGGCGGTCGACGAACCCTACGCCAGCGGGGACGGGCCGGTGTTCCACGCCGTGCTCCCGAAGGACACCGTGTTCCTGGCCGGTGACCGCCGTGACGTGTCGTGGGATTCGCGGCAGCTCGAGAACATCCGCCAGATCGAACACTACGGAACCGGGGGCGCCATCCCGCTGTCCGATGTGTACGGAGTCGTGCTCGCCACCGGCGGTACCGAGTGGTGGGTCCGCCCGTTGCCCGCGACCACGGCGTTCACCGACGCGGGCTTGCCGGGGGCGCCGGAGGTCGACGGCGGGCCGTTGGCCGGGCGGGTGCTCGTCGTCGCGGGGGCGGGCATGTTCCTGATCGGGTTCATCGGCGTGCTCGTGATCGTCGTCCGGTCCGGCGGAAGACGACGAAGAGCAGCCGCAGGCCCGCCAGTGCGCTGATCATCAGCAGGTTGTAGCCGAATACCTGGTGCAGCGTCAGCCCGGGCAGCAGCTGCGGGCCGCTTGAACTCGCCAGCAGCAGCACGGCCATCAGGCCGGTCGCGATGCCGACGAGAGCCAGCAGCACCTCGTGCACCAGGCCGGTCACCAGGTCGCGGTCGCGTTCGTCGGAGAACAGCCGGACGTTCACCGAAAGGCGGCCTTCTTCCAGCGCTGCGCCGATCCGGTCGACACGGCGGGGCAGCCGGCGCAGTACCGGCAGCAGAGCGGCGAACTCGTCGGTTGCGGTGCGGCGCAAGGTTTCCGGGCGCAGGCCGATGCGTTCGGTGGCGAACGTGCGGGATTCGGCGACCACGTCGAAGCTCGGCGCCAGCGTCGCGAGCGTGCCCTCCATCGTCGCCAGCGCGCGGAACACCGCGGCGATCGGCGGTGGTACGGCCAGCCGGAAGTCGGCGACCACGCGGAACAGCCCGGTGAACAGGTCGAGACCCGGGGTGCGGCCCGGTCCGAAATGCCGCATCAGCAAGGCGCCGAGGGCCCGTTCGAGACGTTGCTCGTCGAGGTCGTCCGGGCGGTCGACGATCTCCAGGAGGCCGTCGCGGACCCCGGCCGGGTCGCCGCGGTCGATGGCCGGAAGCAGGGCCTGGAGCCCGGCGCGCAACCCGGTGTCGAGGCGGCCGACGGAGCCGAAGTCGAGCAGGCCGAGGGTGCCGTCGTCGAGCAGGAGGACGTTGCCCGGGTGCGGATCGGCGTGGAACACCCCGCCGAGGAGCACCTGGTCGAGCAGCCCGTGCAGGAAGGTGCGGGCGAGTTTTTCGCGTTCGCCGACCGGAACTGTCCCGGCGGCAAGCGGTTTTCCCGGCAGCCGCCGCATCACGAGTACCCGCTCGGTGGACAGTGCTTTGTAGACAGTCGGAAGCGTGACCCCGGGTACCGGCTGGGCGGCGATCGCGTCGATGTTCGCGGCCTCGGTACGGAAATCCAGTTCCTCCTCCAGCGCGGCGGCGAATCCGTCGGCCAGGTCGAGGACGCCGAGCGACCGCGCCCAGGCCGCGCGTTCGTGCAGGACCGACGCGAGCCGGCGGACGATGTCGATGTCGCGTTCCACCTGCTCCCGGATACCCGGCCGCTGCACCTTCACCACCACCTCCGCGCCGGACCGCAGCCGCGCGCCGTAAACCTGCGCGATCGACGCGGCGGCAAGGGGTTCGTCGTCGAACTGCGCGAATGCCGTGTCGAGGTCGATTTCCTTGCGCAGCAAGGCGCGGACGGCGTCTTCCGGCGCGGGCGGGACCTGGTCGTGCAAGCGGCTGAGCTCGCGGATGAACACCGGCGGGAGCAGGTCGGCGCGCGTCGACAGGAGCTGCCCGAGCTTGACGAACGTGACGCCCGCTTCCTCCAGCGCCTGCCGGAGCGAGCGCGCGAGCTTCGCCGAACCGTCCGGACCCGCGGTGCGGCGTCCGGTGAGGAACGACCCGAGGCCGTGCCGGATCGCGATGCGCATGATCCGCGAGTACCGGCGGGCCCGCGCCGCGCGCGACCGCAGCGACCGCACTCGGGCGAGCACGCCGGGTCCGCCGGACGGGACGGCGAGTTCGGCGACGAACAGGACCAGGAGCGTCACCGCGAGCGCGCAACCGGCCAGCGGGATCAGCAACCCGATCGCGACGCCCGGGTGGGTGAGGACGGCGAACGGGAGCGTCTGCACGACGGTCCCCGCCACGACCCAGCCCGCCACCGCCGCACCCAGCGCCCGCACCAGCCCGACGCGGACCCCGAGCACCCGGCGCGCCGCGGCGACGAGCGGCCACAACACCACGACGTAAGCCAGGACCCCGACCAGCACTGTTTGCATGCCATCGAGCACACCATCGCGTGGACCTGCGCGGATCCAGCCGCGGCGGGACGGGCCTCCCTCCGCGGAGGGAGCCTACTTTCGGCCGTGGCCCCGCCGGAGGTGAACTTCTAACGTGTTCGAGCGGACGAGGGTTGCCGCTTCCCACTACGGAGGACACCATGCAGGCACGAGGGTTCGCGCGGATCGCCGCGATGGCCATGGCCGTTGCCGCGCCACTGGCGATCGCCCCGGCGGCGACCGCGGCCGCCACGGCGACGGTGTACTACAGCTCCGCCGGTGCCCCCGACTACCTCGCGCAGATCGACCAGGGTGCGGCGAACTGGAACGCGGCCGTCACGGACGTGAAGCTGGTGAAGAACGACGGCAGCGCCACGGTGGTGTTCCACGAGGTAAACAGCGGCGGCTCGTACACGCAAACCGACGGCCACGGCAACGGCGACGTGTACCTCGACACGAGCCAGGTCGCCGAAGGCTACGACCCGACCCGCATCGCCGCCCACGAACTCGGCCACAACCTCGGCCTGCCCGACCACTATGAGGGCCCGTGCACGGAGCTGATGTCCGGCCACGGCCCGGGAACGTCGTGCAGGAACGCCAACCCGGATTCCGCGGAGGCGGCGAAAGTGCAGCAGCTGTGGGAAAACGGGTTCCGCGTGGAAGGCACCCGGGTTACTACGACGGTCTACTGACCGGAGAACGCGCGACACCCGGGTCACCGCGACGGTCTACCGACCGGCGAGAACGCGCGCCGCAGGCGACGCCCGGGTTCAGCTTCGGTACGCGCCCATCCGGATGTCCTCCAGCAGTCCCGGTCCGAGGGGCTTCCAGCTGAGCAGCGCGCGGGTCCGGTCGTTCGAGCCGGTCATCGTGTCGGCGAAGAAGCTGCCTACGAAACCGAAGTGTTCCGTGGCGTTTTCGGGGGCGATGGAGGTCACCGGGAGGTCGAGGCTGTCCGCGATGGCGTTCGCGATGTCGCGGGTGGACACGGCTTGCTCGGCGACCGCGTGCAGCCGCGCGCCGGCGGGTGCCTTCTCGATCCCCAGCCGGACCAGTCGCGCGGCGTCGCGGCGGTGCACGGCGGACCATTGTGCCGAGCCGTCGCCGAGGTAGCCGGAAACTCCGCGTTCGCGGGCGGCTTGCGTGAGGAAGTTGACGAACCCCCAGTCGCCCGCGCCGTGGACTGACGGTGCGAACCGGATTGCCAGTGAGTGCACGCCTTTCTCGGCATAACCGAGCACGAGGTTCTCGCTGCCGCCGCGGTCCGCGTCGGGACCGATGGCCGGGGACGCGTCGGTCTCGAGCGCGGGACGGCCTTCGACCAGCCCGGACAGGCCGTTGGCCACCATGAACGCCCGGCCGGTTCCGGCCAGTACGTCCAGCATGGCCTGCACTGCGGCCCGCTCGGCGCGGTCGGATTCCGCGGGGTTGCCCCAGTCGTGCTTGTTCGCCAGGTGGATGACCGCTTCGGCCTGTCCGGCGCCGGACCGCAGCGCGGCCAGGTCGTCGAGATCGCCCGGCAGCACTTCCGCGCCAAGGGCTTTGACCTTCGCCGCCGACTCGGCCGACCGTGCGAGCCCGAGCACACTGTGTCCGTTCGCGACCAGTTCCTCGACCACTGCCGAGCCGATCCATCCGCTCGCGCCGGTCACGAAAATCTGCATGGCACTGCTTCCTTCTCTTCCCGGAACGGGGAGGCGATCTTGATCCATACCCCGAGTCTGGCCAGCTTCTCGATTGCTGTCCACTGCAACTTTCGCAAGGCAGACTTGCGCTACGTGCAAGTTCGGCATGGTTCCCGCCCTGGCGGGAGGCGCCGGGCCGGACCGCCTGCCAGGATCGGGGCGTGCGTGTTCTCCGGCCGCTGGTCAGCGGGGTCACTTACCGCCGATGGGTCTACCTGATCCTCGGCGGTGCGCTCAGCGTGCCGTACCTGCTGTTCGCCGCGATCGCGATGCCCGCGCTGACGCCGTTCGCCGGAACGCGGGACTGGGCGAGTGTCGCCGGGGCGGTCGCGACCGTCGTGGTGCTGGCTGCGACCGCGTTTCTGCCCGCGGTACGGGTGCTCGAAGCCGCTGCGGTACGGGAGTTGCTTGCGCAGGCCGCGCCCGGACGCGGTCGGCTGCGCTGTGCCGCGATGTTCGTGCTGCACGTCGTTTCCGGCGCGCTGATCGGAATCGCGACGCTCGCCTTGCCGGTCGGATTCGGGTTTTCGGTGAACGCGGTCTTCACCGGGAAACTTGTCGACAGTACGGAATTCAGCCTGAGCGTCCCGCGTGGCTGGGGTTCCGCGTGGCTGCCTGCGGTGTTCGCCGCCGGTTTCGTGGCGCTGATCTACGTCGTGTGGGGCGTCGGCGGGCTGCTGCGGCGGACCGCGGCGCGGCTGCTCGGCTGGTCGGCAGGCGAGCGCATCGCGCAGCTCGAACGGCGCACCGAACAGCTCGCCGAACGTACCCGGCTCGCCCGTGAGCTGCACGATTCCGTGGGCCACGCGCTGTCGGTGGTCACCGTGCAAGCCGGGGCCGCGCGCCGGACGCTGCACACCGACCCCGGGTTCACCGAGGACGCACTCACCGCGATCGAGGAATCCGCCCGCACCGCGCTCGACGACCTCGACCACGTGCTCGGCCTCCTGCGCGACGAAACACGCGACCGGTCCCCGCACGCCGGGCTCGCCGACCTGCCCGCGCTCGTCACCGCGACCCGCCAGGCCGGTACCGAATGCCGGGTGGACGTACGGGGCGAGATTGCCGCGGTACCCGCTGTGGTGTCGCGCGAGGTTTACCGGATTCTGCAGGAATGCCTCACCAACGCCGTGCGGTACGCGGGACACGTGCCGGTGGAGGTCGTACTCGACATCGCCGACGGGCGGCTGCGGGCTGCGGTCACGAACCCGCTCGGCTCGGCGCGGCCGTCGCGAGCGCGCGGCGGGCGCGGGTTGCGGGGGATGGCGGAGCGGGCGGAGCTGCTCGGTGGCAAGCTGTCGGCGGGACCGGTGGACGAGACCTGGGAGGTCGTGGTGACGGTGCCGTGGGGGAGCCGGTGAACATCCGCGTGCTGCTCGTCGACGACGAGCGGCTGATCCGCGCCGGATTGCGGGCGATCGTCGACAGCGAACCGGACCTCACCGTGGTCGGCGAGGCAGCCGACGGCGCCGAAGTTCCCGGTCTGGTCACGCAGCTGCGGCCGGACGTGGTGCTGATGGACGTGCGGATGCCCGCGGTGGACGGTATTCGCGCGACCGGGCATCTGATGTCCACAATGGACGATCCGCCGAAGGTGATCGTGGTGACCACCTTCGAAAACGACGACTACGTGTACGACGCATTGCTCGCCGGGGCGAGCGGATTCCTGCTGAAACGGGCGCGCCCGGAGGAAATCATCGCCGGGATCCGCACTGTGATGGTGGGGGATTCGATCCTGTTCCCGGCAGCGATCCGCGGGATGGCCGCGCGCCGATCCGGCACCGGTCAAGAGCCGCCGTTGGAATTCCTCACCGAACGCGAGCGGGAAGTACTGCGCCTGATGGCCGCCGGACTGTCCAATGGGGAGATTGCGACCGAGCTGTACCTGGGGGTGCAGACGGTGAAAACCCACGTGGGCAACGTGCTGGCGAAGCTGGGGGCGCGTGATCGCACGCAGGCGGTGATCCGGGCTTACGAGTCGGGGTTTGTCACGCCGAGCGGCTGACGGCGACGTCACGGCCGATGCCGCGGAGTACTTCGACGCGGTCGGTTCCGGGGCGGCTGAGCACCCAGCTTGACCCGGGTACTTCTTTCGCGCGCTTCTTGAGCGGAGCCAGCAGCCGGGAAGCGTCGCGGTACGACGGGATCGTGCCGCTTCCGCACACCAGCGTCGCCAGGGAAACCGTCACCGGCATGCCCTCGGCCGACCAGTGCGTGTCCAGCAGCGCCCCCGCGACCGTGCCGATTTCGTCGACGTCGCACACGATCAGGAAATCGTCGCCGCCGACGTGGCTCACCCGCATCCTCGGCAGCCGCCGGGTGAGGCGCGTCAGGGTTTCGCCCAGTGCGCGGATGAGGTCGTCGCCCGCGGCGAAACCGGCGTTGTCGTTGACCGACTTGAACGAGTCGACGTCCAGCCAGGCCGCCACGAACTGCTCGCCGATGCCGATCCGGCGTTCGACGTCACGCGCCACCGCCTCGCTGCCCGGCAGCCGGGTGAGCGGGCTGAGCGTGACCGCCTCCTCGACCTTCGCCTCGGCGACCCCGCGCACGACCTCGGTCACCAGCACGACGCCGAGGCACCGCCCGGCCGGGTCGACCACCACGACGTCGTCGCCGGTCCGGCCCCAGTCCGCGTCGGTGACCAGTTCCAGGAATTCGAGCGCACTCGCGCCCGCGTCGATGGTGTGCGGTTTGTCCGCCAGCCGCGCGGCAGGGCGCTTCGCGTGCAGGGCATGGCCGTACGGACCCGTTACGGCCACGAGGAAACGCGTCCGGTCGACTGACCATTGTGGACGGTTTGCCGGATCGACGCCCACCACGCCACTGGGTGCGTCGGCGGCGGCGAGCACCTCGCGGACGTCGTCACAGGTCGCGTCCACCGGCAAAGTGGTGGCCGGGCGCAGGAAATCGCCGACGCGCGGGGCCTGCGGCGGTGCCGGGTTGCGGCGGTCGTCGGCGACGACCACGCCGCTGGGCGGTGCGGACCGGTGCGCGGCGGGCGGCGCGAGCAGGTTGCCCTGTGCGATCCGGACACCGAGGCTCTGCGCCGCGTCGAGCTGCGGGCCGGTCTCGATCCCGGTCGCGACGAGCCGGATGTTCGTGCGCGTCGTGTAGTGCAGCAGCGCCTCGACCACAGCTACCGACGCCGGGTCGCCGGGCAGCCCGCGCAACACGCTCCGGTCGAGTTTCACCAGGTCGACCGGTGCCTGGGCAAGCAGCGCGAGGGGCAGATCGCCGCGGCCGAGACCGTCGAGCGCGAGCCGGAAACCCAGCTCGTTGAGCGCGCGCATCCCGGCGAGCAGCCGGTCGGTGGGCAGGTGCGTGAACGGCGGTCCGACCTCCAGCACGACGTCGCGCGTGCGGCGGCCGGCTGCGCCGAGCTCGGCGACCAGCTGGTCGAACGCCGCGGGGGCGGACGCGAGCGTGCGCGCGGAGAGGTTCAGATGCAAGGGCAGTGCGCTGGGCCGCTCGGACTCCTGGCGCACCGCGGCCGTGGCCAGTCCGAGGTCGACCTGGGTGAGCCGGCCGGCGCGGCGGGCCTCGGCGAGCAGTTCGTGCGCCGTGCCGCGGCCCGGCCGGGCGAGTGCTTCGTACGCGACGACGCCGCCGGTGTGCAAGCTGTACATCGGCTGGAAGGCGAAGCGGACCGCACGGGGCGTCGTCACGCACCCGATCGTCGCATCGGCGATGGCGTAAAGGAAACCGTTGTCAGCTGATGTTCATCGGCGTGGCACCTGGGTTCCCTGGAATGGAGTAACGGCGCCCATTCCTGTTGCACTACGGAAATTGCGGGCAGTGACCAGCTTCCGGCGCAGGTCCGCCGGGGCCGCGCGGAACAGGTTTGCCATGGTGGCGGCCGTACCCGCCAGGTCGGTGCGGCCCGACGTGAAGGCCCGCTGGGCGGCGATCGGGAGGCCGAAGAACAGATCGAAAAATTGCGCCGACTGAGCAGGTGACATTCCGCACAATGCACGGAGCCCGTGCCGGCGCAAGGCGTGGACGGCGCGGGCTTCGGGTGGCCACAAGGCCTTCCGCGCGGCTGCCGCGGCCGTCGCTGGACCTGCGTCGAACGCGTCCACGAGAGCGTCGGCGACCTGGGGCGCGAGCTGGAGCGAGGTGGCGAGGCTGTAACCGGTCGCCGGGTGGACGAGTCCGGCCGCGACACCGAACGGCACCGTCCGGCCGCGGCGCGGGAGGGGGACGTCCAGGACGATCCGCACCCGTTCGGCCCGTCCTTCCGGGCGAATTCCCGCCGCGGCGAGCCGGGCGTGCAGGCGGCGGGCCAGTTCGGGGATCGGCACGCCGGGCCGCTGGGCCAGCGAGGTCTCCTCGACCAGCATGGAGCCGTCGCCGAGGGGGAGCTGGTAGCGGAAGCTTCCGATGCTGTCGCGCCAGTCCATGAAAACGAGCTCGTCCGATGCAGGCACGACGAGGCCGTACGCCGTCTGTTCCGCGCGCGGCCCGCGGAGACCTCGGGGTACGCCGGACGCGTCGACGAACACCGCGGTGGCGAGGCGGCGGCCGTCGGCGAGGTGGACGGTCGAGCCGTGCGGGCCGTGTTCGACGCCGGTGACCTTGCCGGGGACGACCTCCGGCACGGCAAGCCACTCGCGCAGGCCGGCGTTGTCGACCACCAGGTACGCACGGTCGAGGCGGTGCTCGCGGGTGCCGTATGCGAGTGTGGTGGGGGAGATCGCCTTCGCCGGAAGGCCGGGAACCTCGTCCGCCCACACTCCGTACGTGTTCGGCCACTTTCGGTGCGGATCGGGGTCGACGACGGTGACGCTCAGCCCCCGCCGGGCACAGGCGGACGCGAGCGCGTGTCCGGCCGGGCCGCCGCCGGCCACCAGCACGTCGGTCATCCCGCGATCCTGCCGCACCGGCCGATACGGTGTGACACATGGATGAGACCGACCCGAGGGCACTGCGCCGCGACCCGGCGAGCGCGGCCGGCGGGTTCACCGACCTGGCGACGAGCCCGTACCGCGTCGACCGCGACCGGATCACCGCGTCGCCGTTCTTCGCGCGGCTCGGCGGGGTCACGCAGGTGGTCAGTGCGGGTGGCGCGGGGCTGCTGCACAACCGGCTCACGCACAGCCTCAAGGTCGCGCAGGTCGCGCGTGCCATCGCGGAGCGGATCACCGGGGCGAGCGAATCGGCCGAGCTGGCGATGAAGCTCGGCGGCTGCGACCCGGACGCGTGCGAGGCCGCCGCGCTCGCGCACGACCTCGGGCATCCGCCGTTCGGGCATCTCGGCGAGCAGACGCTGGACCGGATCGCGCGGCACCGCTTCGGCCTTGCCGACGGTTTCGAGGGCAACGCGCAGAGCTTCCGGATCATCACCACCACCGACGTGCGCGGGCCGTCGTCGATCGGGCTCGACCTCACCGCGGCGGTGCGCGCGGCAGTGCTGAAGTACCCGTGGGCGCGGCTGCACCGCCCGGATCCGCACCCGACGGCGATGCCGCAGCCGCCGCGGGGCGCCGCCGAACCGGACGACGCACCCGGTACCGGCGCGAGCAAGTTCTCCGCCTACGTCACCGAGCTGGACGATTTCACCCAGGCGCGGGCGCCGTTCGCGGCCCGGATCGAGACGTGGCAGCAGACCGTCGAAGCGTCCGTAATGGACACTGCCGACGACATCGCGTACGCCATCCACGATCTTCAGGACTTCCACCGCATCGGCGTGCTGCAGCACGCGCCGGTGGCGGCCGAACTGGGGGAGTGGCTGGCGCACGCGGTCGAGCTGGCGGGGATGGACGATTCCCGGCTGGCCGCCGAAATCCGCCGCCCCGGCCGTTCCCTGGAACGGATGCGGCGGCGAATGCACGTGAAAGACAGCTGGATCGTGGACGACGACGCGTTCGCCGCAGCCGTCGCCCGCGTGCGTCACGAACTGGTCGACGGTTTGCTGGCCAACGGTTTCGACGGTTCGACCGAGTCGGAACAGGCGACCGCCGCGTTCTCCGCGAACTGGACGTCACGACTGGTGGACGGGGTGTTCGTGCTGTCGTCGCCGTCGACGCGGTCCGGGCACGTTTCGCTGCGCCCGGCGCAGTGGCACGAGGTGCAGGTGCTGAAGTTCGTGCACCGCCGGTTCGTGTTGCTGCGCCCCGATCTCGCGCTGCACCAACGCGGACAGGCCAGCCTGGTCACGACGCTCGTCGACGCGCTCGACGCCTGGCTCCTCGACCGCGACGAGGAATCCCGCCTGCCGCGGCGGTTGCACGATCTGATGGAACTGGCGCATGGCGAGTACGCCGCCTTGGCCCGGTCGGAACCGGAGCTGCTGGTGGGTGCTACCGGCGAGCGGATCGAGGGTGCGGATGCCGTGCGGGGGCTGGCGAGGGGGCGGGCGGTGGTGGACTTCGTGGCTTCGCTGACGGACAAGCAGGCGGTGACCCTGCTCGACGCGCTGTCGGGCCGTTCCGGGCAGCCGTGGTCGGATTCGTTCGTGCTGTAACGAATTCGCCGCCGTTCGGTGGGACCCGATCGCCCCAATGTGGCATTGGGTGCATGCGATGCAACCAATGCCACATTGGGGTGCGTGGGATGCAGCGAATGCCGCATTGGGGTGCGTGGGATGCAGCGAATGCCGCATTGGGTGCGTGGGATGCAGCGAATGCCGCATTGGGTGCGTGGGATGCAACCAATGCCACATTGGGGCGATCGGCGGGCTCGGAGTCGCGCGGGTGCGGCGCCCGGGTCAGGGCGATGGGACACTCTCCCGTGGTTCGTCCCGCGTGCTCGGCAGGTTCCGGAACCCCGGCGGCCGAACGGCCTACGACTTCCGGCGGGGGCGCGAAATTCCCTGCCCAACGTCACCCTAACGGCTGTTTTTCCCCGGCTACGCGCGGTACTTAGCTTGATCCAGCCGGTGATCACCGGCGTTGGCCAGCGTGAGTCGGGGCACGCGGTGCGAGATCGGAGGCGCACGTGCGTCGAAGCCGTTCCACGAGAGCCACCAGAGACCCGAGAGACACCAGAAGACGGGCAGCCATCCTCGCCGCCGGAGCCGCGGTGCTGTTCGGGGTGGCCGCCCCGCCCGCAACCGCTGCACCGTCCACTTCGGACACCTTCGGGACCAACGCGGCGAACCAGATCGCCGCCCTGCAAGCCGTCAAGACAGCACAGACCCCGGCAGAGTCCAAATTGGACAGCAAACTCCTCGTCTCGGAGAAGATGCGCACGCGGAACCTGAGTGCATCCGCATTGCCGGGACTGCAATCCACCGGCCAGACCGCGCTCGTCGACATCCGGGCGACGAAGGTCAGCGACGGGCTCGTCAACGATTTGCGCAAGGCAGGCGTTGCGGTGCGGGCGATTTCGGAGCGTACGGCGAGTATCCGGGCGGAAGCCCCGGTCGCCGCATTACGGGACATCGCCGCGCGCAGCGACGTGAAGCACGTCGAAACCGCGGACCAGGCGATCACCGCACGGCAGCGGGAAAACACCGACCACAAGACGGAAACCAAGCAGCAGAAGGCCGACCGCCTCGACCGGCAGCTGAAGCAGGCCGTCCGCGCGCAGGAAACCATCACCAGCGCGGGCGACCGGGCACACAACGCCGACGGCGCGCGGCAGCAGTTCGGCGTCACCGGCACCGGGGTGAAGGCGTGCGCGCTGTCCGACGGCGTCGACTCGCTGGAGGCGTCGCGCGCGAAGGGCGAGCTGCCTGAGGTCGACGTGCTCACCGGACAAGCCGGGGATGGCGACGAAGGTACCGCGATGCTCGAGATCATCCACGACCTCGCACCCAATGCGAAGCTCGGTTTCGCCACGGCGTTCACTTCCGACGCCAGTTTCGCCGACAACATTCGCAAGCTGCGGTTCGAAGCGCATTGCGACGTGATCGTCGACGACGTCATCTACTTCAAGGAATCCCCGTTCCAGGACTGGATCATCGCGCAGGCGGTGAACGACGTGACCGCCGACGGCGCGCTCTATTTCTCGTCCGCGGGAAACGAAGGCAACATCGCCGACGGTACGGCCGCGCACTGGGAAGGCGATTTCGTCGATTCCGGGAAATCGATCGGGAAATTCGCCGGAACCGCGCACAATTTCGCCGGAGCGGCCGGAAACCAGGTGTTCGAACCGATTTCCGACGCGTCGTCCGCCGGGGTCCCGGTGACGCTGCACTGGTCCGACCCGGTCGGCGCCTCCGCCGACGACTACGACCTCTACCTGCTCGACGCCCGCGGCAACGTGGTGAACTTCAGCCAGAACGTGCAAAACGGCACGCAGGACCCGTACGAGCAGCTCGCCACCCCGATCTTCGGCGGCAGCGGCTTGCGGCTCGCCGTGGTGAAGTTCTCCGGCGCCGCCCGTTACCTGTCGCTGACCGCGTTCGGCAGCCGGTTCCGCGATTCCGCGGACGGGCTCAAGGCCTACTCGACGCCCGGCGCGGTGGTCGGGCATGCCGCCGCCCGCAACGCTTTCGCGGTCGCCGCCGCACCGGCCGCCGCTCCCTTCGGCAGGCCGCTCGAACCGGGCGACCCGGCGAACCCGGCCGGTCCGTACCCGGGCGTGTACTCCGCGGCCAGCAAGGCCGAGCGGTTCAGCTCGGACGGTCCGCGCCGCGTGTTCTACGAGGCCGACGGCAGGCCGATCACGCCGGGCAACGTGTCGGCGACCGGCGGGGAAGTCCGGCAGAAGCCGGAAATCACCGCAGCTGACGGCGTCCGCACCTCGGTCGGCGGCTTCGACCCGTTCTTCGGCACCTCGGCCGCTGCCCCGCATGCGGCCGCCATCGCGAGCCTCGTGCTGTCCGGCAACCCCGGACTGTCCACTTCGGACGTTCGCGACGCACTGCTCAAGACCGCCGTCGACATCGAGGCCCCGGGCTGGGACAACCTCACCGGCGCCGGGATCGTGCTCGCGGACAAGGTGCTGGCCTACACCGGAGCCAGCCCGCAGCCGTACGCGGAAGCGCAAAAGCCCACGGTCACCCCGGCCGACGGCGGCACCGCGCTCGACCCCGGGGACACCGCGAACGTCGCACTGCCGGTGAAGAACATCGGTGACGGCACGGCGGTGTCCACCAGCGTCGTGCTCACCTCGCCGACGCCGGGCGTCACGATCTCGCCGCGGGCCAAGTCGTACGGCACGATCAGCCCCGGGCAGACCGGCGTCAACGACTTCACCGTCACGGTTCCGGCGAACCAGCAGCTCGGCGCGCCGGTCGTGCTCAATGCCAAGGTGACCTTCGCCGGTGCGTTGTCGCCGCGGACCAGCACGTTCTCGCTGCCGGTCGGCACCCCGTCGCCGGTGTCGAAGACGTTCGCCTACACCGGACCGGCGATCCCGATCCCGGACAACTCGCAGCTCGGCGCCTCGGTGCCGCTCGTGGTGAGCGGGGTCGGCCCGGCCGCGAAGGTGTCGCTGTCGATCGACGGCACCACCTGCACCGACACCGAGAAAGCGACCACCGTCGGCATCGACCACACGTATGTCGGCGACCTGGTGGGCACGCTGACCTCGCCGTCGGGCGCCACCGCAACGCTCTTCCAGCGCGGCGGCGGAGGTGGCAACAACGTGTGCCAGGTCGTGTTCGACGATTCCGCGGCCAAGCAGTTCAGCGCTGCCTCGGCCGGGGACGCGCCGTTCACCGGCACCTATCGCCCGGTGACGCCGCAGACGCAGGCCGGCGCCTCGGCGGACGGGACGTGGACGTTCAAGGTGGCGGACATCGCCAGCGGTGACACCGGTTCGCTCCGCAGCGTTTCGCTGCACGTGAACGGGTATGTCGCGGGCTCGGCGGGGCAGCCCGCGATCGTGCACAAGACGGTGACGGCGGGGCCGGTACACCCGGCGATTGCTTGATCTACTGCTTGATCTATCGCCTGATCGGGAGCGGGTTCGGGGCCGTCGCGCACCGCGGCGGCCCCGGACCCTGCCGCACCGGCGGGAAGTGAATCCGGACACGGCCGGGGAAAACGGCTCGACCCCGCCCCGTACACTGGGTGCGTGGTCATCAGGGCGTTCGTGCGGATCCAGAGAGAGTAACCGCCTGCCCGGCATCGTGCGCGGTGCCGGGGCGCTCCAGCACGTCCTCGTCCACCCCCGTCTCCGGGAGTTCTCTTGATCACGGCCACCGGCCTCGAGTTGCGCGCGGGTTCGCGCATCCTGCTCGACGGCGCCACCCTGCGCATCCAGTCCGGCGACCGCATCGGTCTCGTCGGCCGCAACGGCGCGGGCAAGACCACGTCGCTGAAAGTCCTCGCGGGCGAGGGCGAACCGCACGCCGGTGACGTCCGGCGCAGCGGCGAGCTCGGCTACCTGCCGCAGGATCCGCGCGAAGGCGACCTTTCCGTCACCGCGAAGGACCGCGTGCTGTCCGCGCGCGGCCTCGACACCCTGCTGCGCGACATGGAAAAGGCCCAGACCGCGATGTCCGAGCTGGTGGACGACCGGCAGCGGGACAAGGCGATCAACCGCTACGCGCGGCTCGAGGAGCGGTTCTCGTCGCTCGGCGGGTACGCCGCGGAAAGCGAGGCGGCGCGGATCTGCTCGAACCTCGGGCTGGCCGACCGCGTGCTCGCGCAGACGCTGGGCACGCTGTCCGGCGGGCAGCGCCGCCGGGTCGAGCTCGCGCGCATCCTGTTCGCCGCCGCCGAAGCGGGTGCAGGCGGGAAATCCGAGACGATCCTGCTGCTCGACGAGCCCACCAACCACCTCGACGCCGACTCGGTCACCTGGCTGCGCGGTTTCCTCAAGCAGCACGACGGCGGTCTCGTGGTGATCAGCCACGACGTCGAGCTGCTCGGCGACGTCGTGAACAAGGTGTGGTTCCTCGACGCCACGCGCGGCGAGCTCGACATCTACAACATGGGCTGGCAGCGCTATCTCGACGCGCGCGCCACCGACGAGAAGCGCCGCCGCCGCGAGCGGGCCAACGCCGAGAAGAAGGCGTCCGCATTGCAGGCACAGGCGGCGAAACTCGGCGCGAAAGCGACAAAGGCCGTGGCGGCCAAGAACATGGCGCGCCGCGCCGAGCAGATGCTGGCCTCGCTCGACGAGACGCGGCAGGCGGACAAGGTCGCGCGGATCAAGTTCCCGGAGCCGGCACCGTGCGGCCGCACGCCGCTCACCGCCGACGGACTGTCCAAGTCGTACGGATCGCTCGAAATCTTCACCGGGGTCGATCTCGCCGTCGACCGCGGTTCGAAAGTCGTGGTGCTCGGATTGAACGGCGCCGGAAAGACGACTTTGCTCCGATTGCTCGGCGGAATGGAAACTCCGGACACCGGATCGGTGGAACCGGGTCACGGATTGCGTTTGGGCTATTACGCACAGGAACACGAAACTCTCGACCATGAAGCGACGGTGTGGGAAAACATCCGTCATCTCGCCCCGGACACCGGCGCACAGGAGCTGCGGAACCTGCTCGGCTCGTTCCTCTTCACCGGCGAACAGCTCGATCAGCAGGCCGGCACGCTGTCCGGCGGCGAAAAAACGCGGCTGGCGCTGGCCGGGCTCGTGTCGAGTGCGGCGAACGTCCTGCTGCTCGACGAGCCGACGAACAACCTCGATCCGGCCAGCCGGGCCCAGGTACTGGACGCATTGCGCAGTTTCGCCGGTGCCGTGGTGCTCGTGACGCACGACCCGGGCGCGGTGGAGGCACTCGAGCCCGAACGCGTGATCCTCCTTCCGGACGGCACCGAGGATCACTGGTCGGCAGATTATCTGGAATTGGTCCAGCTCGCCTGACGGAGTGCGTCCGTCCGGGTGCCCGCCGTGTCCGGCAAGCACTGGAATGGCCCAATGTGATCGCGGTTTCGGTTGATTTCCGGTTGTCGTCTGGCATTCCGGCGCCGAGTGTTCGATCATTGCCCCGGCAGGGGCCGTGAAGGGCCCGCAACATCCACTCGGCGGGAAGGCGATCGACGTGGCTGATCTCAAGAAAGGCGCGCGGATCACCGGCAATACGCGCGACAAGCTGGCCGCTGACCTCAAGAAGAAATACGAGAAGGGCTCCAGCATCCGGGCTCTTGCGGAGTCCACCGGACGGTCCTACGGGTTCGTCCACCGGGTTCTCTCGGAGTCCGGGGTCCAGCTGCGGGGGCGCGGCGGGGCCACGCGGGTCAAGAAGAAGTAGCTCTACCTTGGCCACTGCGCGGGGGGCGCAGGGCCGTTTCGGCGCACCGGAAGGTGAGCGCGGCACCGAGGAGTACCAGCGGGTACACCAGATAGCCGTACCGGGTCGCCGGAGTCAGCAGGATCAACGCGCCGAGTCCGACGGCGATCCGCGTGAGCGCAGCGGATCCCGTCGCGGGGGGCCGGCGCGCCAGCCAGATCAGCATCGCCACCGCGGCGATACCCACCAGTAGCAGGGAAATCACCGTACCGGCCGGGCCGGTCTGGGCGATCAGGTGCCCGGGCAGCGGGCTCGCCGCGGGCGAGCGCACCAGGCCCATGCCGAGCGGAAAACGGATCACGTGTTCGGTGAACGCGACCGGATCCGCCAGGTACACCGGAAGATGGAGCACGACCGTCGTACTGACCAAAGTGGTCAGAAACCGGGCTGTTGCCACGCCGGGATTTGCCGCGCGGGCACGGTAGTACACGAACACCACGAGCACCGCGGCTGCCGGTGCCGCGATGAGTTTCGCGCTGATCACCAGCGCGAGCACGAATCCGGTCCAGCCTGCCCGGCCCGACGCGGCGAGCGCGCACGCCAGCACGAGCAGCCCGGCGATGGCGAGGTCCGGACCGGCCACCGCCCAGGTCAGCGCGGTGAGCGGGCACGCGATCGCGATCTGTGCGGCGAACACCGGGACGCGCGGCCGGTTCATCAGCCGCCAAGCGCCGTAAGCGCAAGCGACGGCAGCGATCGCGAACATCCACCGTGCGTCGGTGAGCGCGTCGAGAACCGGGCTGCCGCCGAAAAGTGCCCGCGGCAGGCCGAAGATCGTCATCACCGGACCGTACGGCGTGTAGTCGTTCACTTCCGGAGCGCGCCCGAGCGCGGAAAGATCGACGTACGGGGTTCCGTGCTGCAGCAACAGATCCGCGCTGCGCTCGATCACCCACACCTCGGGCTGCGCGGCCCACGACCACGGCGTGATCAGCCAGTCGACCCCGGTCAGGCGGCGGATCACCAACATGATCAACGGCGCGCACATCGCCACCAAGATCACTGTGGCGATACCGATCCACCGCAACCCGAATTTGCCGTGCGCTTGCTTTCCGCGGCGCGCAGTCCACAGTAGCCACCCGCTGTGCGCGGCGGCGAGCCCGTAACCCGCGACGGCGAAGGTGCCCCAGATCCGGTAGCCGTAGAATTCCGATGCCAGCGCGGTGCCGAGCGCGAAGGCGAAGCAGCCGAGGTAGAAGACCAGGTCCCAGGTGAACACGCGGGCGGCGGGCGGGCCTTCGGCGCGGGCAGGCGCCATCAGCAGGTGCACCGCTGTTCCCTCCCCGGTTCGCCGACCCCGAGGCGCCAGGCTACCGAGCCCTGCCCGGCCACCCGCCCCGCGCCCCCTCCCGGAAGTCCGTGAAGGGAACCATGAGGGAATCTGAGTCCGTGATGGTTCCCTTCACGGACGGCCGGGAAGAATGCCGGGCATCCCGGTGTTGTGCAGGGCATCTCCGGAAAAAAGTTAAGGTAATGTAGAGGTTTTTGCGAGCTGGGGGACACTCCATGGACAACACCTGGGCGCTGCTCGGCTCCGCGATGCGGGCGGGCGACGCACCGAAGGCGCTCACCCGCGGCACCGTCCGCCGCGTTGCGCGGTTCGCGCGGCCGCACTGGCGGCGGTTGCTGATCTTCCTCGTGCTCACCGTGATCTCCGCGGTGCTGGCAGTGACCACGCCGGTGCTGGCGGGCAAGGTCGTCGACGCGATCGTCGGCGGGCACAACCTCAGCGTGGTCGTCTGGCTTGCGGTGCTGATCGCCGTGCTGGCGATCCTCGACGCCGGGCTGGGGCTCGCCGAACGCTGGCAGTCCTCGCGGATCGGCGAGGGCATCATCCTCGACCTGCGGGTAGCGGTGTTCGAGCACGTGCAGAAACTGCCCATCGCGTTCTTCACCCGCACGCGCACCGGAGCGCTGGTCAGCCGCCTCAACAACGACGTGATCGGGGCGCAGCGCACGTTCACCGCGACGTTGTCCGGGCTGGTCACCAACGTGATCCAGCTGGTGCTGTCGCTCGTGGTGATGGTGACCCTGTCGTGGCAGGTCACGCTCGTCGCGCTGGTGCTGCTGCCGATCTTCGTGCTGCCCGCGCGCCGGCTCGGCCGCCGGATGGCCGGGCTGCAGCGCGAGGCCGCGCAGCTCAACGCCGGGATGACCACCCAGATGACCGAGCGGTTCTCCGCGCCCGGCGCCACGCTGGTGAAGCTTTTCGGACGGCCGCGGCAGGAAGTCGCGGAATTCGGCGTCCGGGCCGGGCGCGTGCGCGATATCGGCGTGCGCACGGCAATGCTCACCCGCTGGTTCATGACCAGCCTGACGCTGGTGTCCGCGCTCGCGCAGGCGCTGGTGTACGGCCTCGGCGGCTACCTGGCGCTCACCGGGCGGCTCGAACCCGGCACCGTGGTGGCGCTGGCGTTGCTGCTGACCCGGCTGTACACGCCGCTGACCGCGCTGGCGAACGTGCGCGTGGACGTGATGACCGCGCTGGTGTCGTTCGAGCGTGTCTTCGAGGTGCTCGACCTGGAACCGATGATCAAGGAGCCCGCCGCGCCCGGGAAACTGCCTGCGGGCGGGGTTTCGGTGGAGTTCGAGGACGTCCGCTTCGGTTACCCGGCGGCGGACAAGTTCTCGCTCGCGTCGCTGGAGGATGTGGCCACTTTGGACGGCCGCGGCGGCGAAGAGGTGCTGCACGGCGTGAGTTTCCGCGCTGAAGCAGGGCAGATGGTGGCGCTCGTCGGGCCGTCCGGGGCGGGGAAGTCGACGATCGCGTCGCTGCTGCCGCGGCTGTACGACGTCGATGCCGGTGCGGTGCGGCTGTCCGATGTGGACGTCAAGGACCTGGATTTCGCCACGCTGCGCCGGACGGTCGGCGTCGTGACGCAGGACGGGCACCTGTTCCACGACACGATCCGCGCCAACCTGGCCTACGCGCGCCCGGACGTCACCGACGACGAGATCTGGGCCGCGCTGGAGCAAGCCCGGCTCGCCGATCTGGTGCACACGCTGCCGGACGGCCTCGACACCACGGTCGGCGAACGCGGCTACCGCCTCTCCGGCGGCGAACGGCAACGGCTCACCATCGCGCGGCTCCTGCTGGCCCAGCCCAAGGTCGTGGTCCTCGACGAGGCGACCGCGCACCTGGACTCGGAGTCCGAAGCCGCGGTCGGCGAAGCCCTCACCGGCGCGCTCGAAGGCCGCACGGCGCTGGTGATCGCGCACCGGCTGTCCACCGTGCGGGCCGCGAATCTGATCCTGGTGGTGGAAAACGGCGAGATCGTGGAACGCGGCACGCACGAGGAACTGCTGGCCCGCGAAGGCCGTTACGCGGAGCTGTACCACACGCAGTTCGACGAGGAGACCGCCGCTGCATGACCTCGGCCGAGATCGCCCCAATGTGGCATTGGGTGCGTGTGATGCGCCGAATGCCGCATTGGGTGCGTGGGATGCGCCGAATGCCGCATTGGGTGCGTGGGATGCGCCGAATGCCGCATTGGGTGCGTGGGATGCACCCAATGCCACATTGGGGTCGTGCGGACGGGATCAGCGAAGGGCGGGCACCCGCGGTCCGTACTTCGCCAGCAGGGCCACGTTCGCCTCGTCGCCACCCTCCACATTGGAGCTTCGCCAGAGCGGGACGGCGAGGCCTTCGATCGCACCGCGGTCGAGGACCTCGGCCAGGATCAGGTTCCACAGGAACGCATTGACCACAGTGGACAGTGGTGCGGTGCGTGGCGCTTCGGCGGGATGGCTGGCGTCGCCGGGGATCACGAGCGAATCGAGGACCACCGTGCCTTCCTCGGCGAGCGTGGTGGCGGAGCGGCGGGGCGCGGCGGCCACGCAGGCCCGCGACGTCACCGCGATCACCGACGCACCCCGGCGGCGTGCACCCGCGGCCAGTTCCACCGGGTACGGGTTCACGCCGGACGTTGAGAACACCACGAGGACGTCCTGCGGACCGGGAGCGCGTTCGGCCAGCACCTCCTCGGCGAGGCCGGACCGGCGCTCGGTCTGCGTGCTGTGCTGCGCGCCGTGCAGGGGGAGCAGTTCCGGGTGGTAGAGCGGGTACACGCAGGCGAGCCCGCCCGCGCGGTAGAACGTCTCGGCGACCGCGGCCAGCGAATGCCCGGCTCCCGCGGTGAACACCAGCGCGTCGGCCCGGATCACCCCCAGCAGCAGGTCCGCGGCGGCGGACACCTGCGCGGCATTGGCCTCGGCCGCCGCCGCAAGTTTCTCCGAGGTGTTCTTCACGAGGTCCGTGGCGCTCACCACACCTGCCCTTCTTCGCGGGTTCGGGCGCCGAATGTAGCGCGTGGGCACACTCGGTGGTGGATTACCGTGAGAGTTGATCGAAAAGGGGGTGCCGGTGAGCGGGAACCTGGCGGAACCAGTGGTACGCGTCCGGCGGGCGCGCGGGCAGACCAGGGCGGTGGCGCTCGTGCTGCACGGCGGGGCCGAGCACAGCACTGTCCCGGTGGGCTGGTGGCGTCTGGCGTACCTGCGGATGGTGCCGCTGGCGCGTTCCCTGCACCGCGCCGGACGCCCGCACGGGCTCGAGGTCCGGCTGCTGCGCAACCGTGTGTACGGCTGGAATGCGCCCGCCGAAAGCCCCATCCCGGACGCTCGCTGGGCACTGGAGCGGATCCGCGCCGAGCATCCCGGGCTGCCGGTGGTCATGGTCGGCCATTCGATGGGCGGCCGGGTCGCGCTGCGGGTCGCCGACGATCCGGCGGTGACCGGGGTTTGTGCGCTCGCCCCGTGGACGCCGCCGGGGGAGCCGGTCGACGCCGTTGCCGGGCGCGCGGTCCTGATCGTGCACGGCACCCGCGACCGGATGACGTCGCCCGCGGAGTCGTACACCTTCGCTGAGCGTGCCCGTGCGGTCGCAGCCCGCGTCGCGCGGTTCGAGATCGCGGGGGAGGGGCATTCGATGCTCCGCCGTCCCGGGGTCTGGACCCGGCTGATGTGTGCTTTCACACTGGAGCAGATCGCGCCGGGCGGGAAGGACGAGACTTTGCGGGATGCCTGGACCCGGCCGGACGCCGACCGGCTGCGCATTCCGGCATGACCGGTACGCACGGCCAGGTCAGCGGCGCGCGGCGGCCGGTGCGGGAATATCATGGGGAAGGGCCGCAGAGCCCGGTCGGAGGGAGTGTCTTGTCCACGTCACGAGTCGATCCGGCGGCGGTTTCGCAGCCGGTACCCGGCGAATCCCGGTGGCCCGGCCTGGCCACCCCGCCGCATTCGCCGCTGCGGGCCCGCGCGGCCGAGGCGCTCTTCCGGCACGCGGTGAAATCGCTCGCCCTGCGCGTCACCTTCCCGGACGGGACGGTGCTCGGCGCCGGCGGCCCGGACGCCCCGGAAATGCGTATCCACCGGCCGGCGGCGTTCTTCCACCGCCTCGGCGCCGATGCCAAGATCGGCTTCGGCGAGGCGTACCTGGTGGGCGACTGGACGGCCGAGGACCTCCCCGGCGTCCTCACCCCGTTCGCCGAAAAGATGTCCACCCTCGTCCCGCCGTTCCTGCAGCGGTTCCGCCGGCTCGCCGAGCGCACCCAGCCGGCCGCCGAGGAGAACACGATCGAGGGTTCCCGGTCCAACATCCACCGGCACTACGACCTGTCGAACGACCTGTTCAGCACGTTCCTCGACGAGTCGATGATGTACTCCTCGGCGCTTTTCGGGCCGGGGGACACGCTCACCCAGGCACAGCACCGCAAGCTCGACAGCGTGCTCGACTACGCCGGGGTCCGCGAGGGCAGCGAGGTGCTGGAGATCGGCACCGGATGGGGCGAGCTGTCGATCCGCGCGGCCGCGCGGGGCGCCAAGGTCACGTCGCTCACCATCTCGGAGGAGCAGAAGGTGCTCGCCGACGCCCGGATCGCCGAGGCGGGCTTCTCCGACCGCATCGACGTGCGGCTGTGCGACTACCGCGAGGCCACCGGCGAGTACGACGCGGTGGTGAGCGTCGAGATGATCGAGGCGGTGGGTGCGTCGTACTGGCCGACGTTCTTCTCCACCATCGGCAAGCGGCTGCGGCCGGGCGGACGGTTCGGGCTCCAGGCGATCACGATGGACCACGAGCGGATGGTGGCCGCGGCGCGGTCGTACACGTGGATCCACAAGTACATCTTCCCCGGCGGCATCATCCCGTCGGTGCAGGCGATCGAGGAGGGCATGCGCGAGAACACCCGGCTGAGGCTGGCCGGGATGCGCGAGTTCGGCCAGGACTACGCGCGCACGCTCAAGCTGTGGCGGGAGAAGTTCCAGCAGCGCTGGGACGACATCCGCGGCTTCGGCTTCGACGACGTGTTCCGCCGCATGTGGGAGTTCTACCTCGCTTACTCCGAGGCGGGCTTCCGCGCCGAGTACATCAAGGTGCACCAGTTCGGGTTCGCCGATCCACGCTGAGCCTCGCGCGGCCCTGCCCGCACAACCCGCGTATGGTCCCGCACGTCCTAGACGTGAGGGCCGTGCCGGTACCGGGCGGCGCCAGTAGCACCGGATCGGGGAGATCGAGGCCATGACGTACGGAGGCGACGACGGCGGGCGGCGGATGCCGCCCGGGCCACCGCAGCCCCCCGCACGCCCGCGGCAGCAGCAGCGGGCCCAGATGCTCCCGCTGCCGGGGAGAGGACAGAGCCCTTACGACAGCCGGACCCGGCCGATGGGCGGCGTGCGCGGGGAGGCCCCGCCCCCGCCCCAGCCGCCGCGCCGGGAGCCGCCGGATCAGGGGTACCCGCCGCCGCAGCGCCCGCGCCGCCGCCGGAGATGGAGCGTCGGCAAGGTCCTGCTCACGTTGCTCGTGGTCTTCGTGCTGTTCCTGGGCGCGGTATGGGCGTACCTGGAGTTCTCGATCAACCGGGTCGACGCGCTCGCCGACTACTCCGGCCGCCCGGTCGCGGCGTCGGGGACGAACTGGCTGATCGTGGGCTCCGACAGCCGCGAGGGCCTGTCCGCGGAAGACGAGGAACGCCTGGCCACCGGCGATGTCGGCGAAGCGGGCGGGAAGCGTACCGACACGATCATGGTCGCGCACATCCCGGACAACTCCACCAAACCGACGCTGCTGAGCCTGCCGCGGGACTCGCAGGTGAAGATCCCGGGCCACGGCACGAGCAAGATCAACGCGGCGTTCGCGCTCGGTGGCCCGAAACTGCTGGCGCAGACCGTGGAGGGCGCCACGGGGCTGCGTATCGACCACTACGCGGAAATCGGCTTCGGCGGTTTCGCGAACATCGTGGACGCAATCGGCGGGGTCGACATGTGCATCGAGAAGGACATGAACGACACCATGACCGGCATCGACATCAAGGCAGGCTGCCAGAAGCTCGACGGCCGCCAGGCGCTCGGGTTCGTCCGCATGCGCCACAGCGACGCGACCCCGCGGTCGGACCTCGACCGGGTGGCGAACCAGCGCAAGTTCATCGGCGCACTGGTGAGCCAGATCGCCAGCCCGGGGACACTGCTGAACCCGTTCGACTTCTTTCCGCTGCTGTCCTCGGCCCCGGACGCACTGACCATGGACACCGGCGACCACGTCCACAACCTGGTCGGCCTGGCACTGGCAATGCGCGGCATCTCGTCGGATGGCGTCAACACCACCACGGTGCCGGTGACGGACGCGTCGGCGGAACATTGGGACAAGACGAAGTCGAAGCAGCTTTTCGACGCGCTGAAGGGTGACACCGAGGTGCCGTCGAGCGTGCTGGTGAAGTGACCCGTTGGTGGTGGGCCTGCGGAAATTCGCGGGCCTGCCACCGCCACGCCTGTCACGATGGCAGGCATGGAAACCCTCACCGACGGCGTCGTCACGCTCGTCCGCTGGCGGCCGGACCACCTGGACCTCCTGGTCGACACCGTCACCGCCTCGCTCGATCACGTCGGGGCGTGGCTGTTCTGGGCTGCCGACGGGTACGACCGGGCCAAGGGCGAGGAGTTCCTGTCCCGCTCGATGGAGGAGTGGGAGAGCGGCGGCGAGTACAACTACGCCATCTTCACCGCCGACGGCCTGGCTGGCGGCTGCGGTCTCATGCGCCGCGACGACGGGCGCGAGATCGGCTACTGGCTCGCGAAACCGCACACCGGCAAGGGGTACGTGACTCGCGCGAGTGCGTTGCTCGTCGCCGAGGCCTGGCGGCAGGGTGCCACCCACGTGCTGATCAAGCACGACCGACGCAACACCGGCAGCGGCGCGGTTCCGCCCCGGCTGGGGTTCACCGAGGTCGGTGAGGAAGCGTCGGTGCTGCCGCTCGCTCCGGCCTGCTCGGGCGTCAACCGGGTGTGGCGGCTCGAGCGGCCGGAGTGAGCTTTGCTCCTCGCTCGCCGCAAGCACCCCAATGTGGCATTGGTTGCGTTGAGCGCACCCAATGTGGCATTCGTTGCGTCAGATGCACCCAATGCCACATTGGGGTGCTCGGGGCGGGACGGGGCGGGTCAGGCGGTGGTGCGGGTTCGCAGTACCTGCAGAGCCCGGTCGGCGTGGGCGGTGAAGTTCAGTTCGCTCTTGATCACGTCCAGGATGCGGCGGTCGGGGCCGATCACGAACGTCTGCCGTTTCGTGTGCAGGGGCAGGATTTTGCGCCACACACCGAACTGTTTCGCCACCACACCGTCCACATCGGACAGCAGCGGGTAGTCGAACCCGTGCGTGGTGGAGAACGTGCGCTGCTTTTCGACCGCGTCCGGGCTGATGCCGACGCGCTGGGCACCCACCTCGGCGAACTCCGCGGCCAGGTCGCGGAAGTGGCAGCTCTCCGCGGTGCACCCGCTGGTCATCGCGGCCGGGTAGAAGAACAGCACGACCGGGCCGTCGGACAGCAGCACCGACAGGGTGCGGTCGGTGCCTTGGTCGTCGGACAGCGTGAAGTCGGGGGCGAGATCGCCGGGTTGCATCGGCAGGGGTCCTTCCGGTCGGGAGTACAGATCAGTCCGAGTGCCGGGCGATCATTTCGTCGACCTCGTCGCCGGTGGCGGATTCCGCGACGAACGAACCCCGCGCGGCCAGTACGCCGTGCTCCCGCAGCCGTTGCGCGTGGACCGCGTCGCGCACGCCCTCCGCGCCGATGCGCAGCTTCAGCTCCTTCGCCCGCGTCACGAGCTGGGACAGGTGCCGCAGATCGGTTTCGGACGGGTTGTCGCCGGCGAGGGAGTCCACGACCGCGCCGCTGAGGATCACGTGCTTCACCGGCAGCCGGTACTGCGGGATCAGCTCGAGGTCGGACGAGCCGGAGATGGTGAGCACCAGCTGCGCGCCGAGTTCGGCCAGCACGGTGAACGAATCGAGCACCTCGCCCTTGTCGTTGAACATCGACGCGCGGTCGGTGCACAGCCGCAGTGCCCGTGCGGGCAGGTGGTAGCGGTCGAGCTGATCTTTGACCAGCATCACCAGTTCCGGGTCGATGGCCAGCCGCTTAGGCAGCCGGATGCAGACGTCCGGCGCGGTGTCGCCGTACTGCCGCCGCCAGCGCGCGGTCGCCCCGAGCGACTCCGACAGCAGCCATTTGCCGAGCGGCACCGTCATCCCGGTGGTCTGCGCGAGCGGGAAGAACTGGTCGGACCCGAGCTCGCCCCGCTCCGGGTGATGCCAGAGCAGCCCGGCGTTCACCGCGGCGATCTCGTCCTGCTTGGCGAGCTTCACGGTCGGCTGGTAGATCAGCGAGAACTCGCCGTTTTCGAGCGCACCGGCAATCACCGCGCCGAGCTGGTACCGGCTGCGGTCGCGGGCGTCCTCCTCCGGGTCGAACAACATCCACTGCGCCTTGCCGGCTTCCTTGGCCCGGTGCAGCGCCAGCTCGGCCGCCCGCAGCAGCTCGCCCTGCCCGCCCTGGTTCGCCGGGCGCACCACGATGCCGATGCTCGCGCTCACGCCGATGCCGTGCTCGTCGAGATACACCGGCTCGCTCAGCTCTTCGAGGATGCGGTCGGCCAGCAGCACCGTCGTCCGCCGGTCGACCCCCGGACCGCGCAGCAGGACCGCGAACCCGTCCCCGGCCAGCCGCGCGACGTACCCGTCGTGCTCACCGGCGAACACTGCCGTGAGCTTCGCCGCGATCGCCTTCAGCACCAGGTCGCCCATTCCGGCGCCGAGACCGTCGTTGATCACCTTGAAGCCGTCGATGTCCAGGTACAGCAAGGCGATCCGGTCTTCGCCACCCGCGCCGAGGACGGCTTCGAGGCGCGCGGTGAAGGCGGCGCTGTTGGGCAGCCCGGTGAGCGGATCGTGGAGATTCTGGTGCAGCAGGCGCTCGCCGAGCAGGTGCAGGTCGTCGGCGTCGGCTGCCATCACGACCGGGAAGAACGTCCCCGGGCGGTCGCCGGGCAGCGAGGCGAGCGTGACGTTGGTGGTGAGGCCGCCGTCGCGGCTGTGGTCGAGGTGCACGCCGCGGACGATGCGCCGGTCCTTGCCGGTGAGCGGCAGGCTGTCCAGCGCGTCGCGCAGCCGCTGCGCGTCGTGCGGGGCGGCGGCCAGGTCGGCGAGGTGCCGCTGCTGCAGAGCGGCGGCGTTCGTGCCGAGCAGCTTGGCGAAGGCCGCGTTCACCTCGACGACGGTCCCCGCCGTATCGGCGAGCGCGATTCCGATCGGCGCGGCCGAGAAGAGGGCGGTGAAGCGCCGGAGCGCGCCGGTGTCCGCGGGCGAGGCGGTGACCTCGGCGGCGAACGACAGCAGGACTTGCTCGAGCTCCGCGGCGGGAAGCGTTACTCCGTTGGTGTCGGTCAGCTCGGCCGCGTACTTGCGCACGACGTCGACCAACCCTGGCATGGCACCAGGCTCCGGCACACTCCACCTCTTCATACGCGGACAAAGACCAGCTCAGACCCGGTGCCGGAATCCGAGGACCCACACTAGGTACGAGTTGGCCGCGAGTGATGCCACGGCATCACGGACGAAACAGGGTGTCTACCGGCTGAACGAGTGACAGGCGCTACACAACTGGTGACATGAGGTCACCATGAGTACACGAAGGTGGTGTACTGCGACTGTCTGCAGTTGATACCGGTTATCCCCGCCCCGCGCGGCGGCCGTCAACGATAAGCCAAGCGCATGGGGAGCCCGTCAGCGGGCACCGGAAGCGAGACGTAATCCCACTTCGCGACGTAGTCCCCGGGCACCGACCAGCGGTGGGCGCGGAGCATCTCGTGCATCAGCGCCTTCACCTCCAGGCTGCCGAACTGCAGCCCGATGCACTTGTGCGCACCGCCGCCGAAGGGCATCCACGCGAACCGGTGGGATTTGTCCTCGCGGCGGTCCGGACCGAACCGCTCGGGGTCGAACCGCAGCGGATCAGTCCAGCATCCGGGGGTGTAGTGGTTGAGCGTCGGCGAGACGCCGACCAGCGTGCCCGCGGGCAGGTAGTGCCCGAGCACCTCGGTGTCCTTCGTGGTCATCCGGGTCAGCGACGGGACCGGGGCACGCAGCCGGAGCGCCTCCTTCATCACGAGGTCGAGGGTTTCGAGGCTTTCCAGCTCGTCGAGGCCGGGCAGGTCGTCGCCGAGGCGGAGCGACTCCTCGCGGGCGCGGTCCTGCCATTCCGGATGTTTGGCGAGGTAGTAGGCCATCGCGCTGGCGGTGATGGTGGTGGTGTCATGCGCGGCCATCATGAGGAAGATCATGTGGTTGACGATGTCGGCGTCGCTGAACCGGTCGCCGTCCTCGGAGGTGGCGTGGCAGAGCGCGGAGAAGAGGTCGGTGGTGTCGGCGCTGCGTTTCGCGGGCAGGTTCTCGGCGAAGTAGCGCTCCAGGGTCCGGCGTCCGCGCAGGCCGGCCGCCCACCGCCCGCCTGGCACCGGGTAGCGCACTACGGCGGTACCGGCCCGGACAGCGCTCACGAACGCACGGTTGATCTTTGCCGCGTCGGCGGTGGCGGGCATGCCCATGAAGACCTGCGTCGCGACGTCCAGCGTGAGCTGCTTGAACGCCCGGTACAGCCGCGGGTGCCCGGCGGGCGGCAGGCCGTTCCGCAGCGCCGGGCCCATCTGCGCGACGTATCCGCGGAGCCGGTCGCGCGTGAACGCCTGCTGCATGATCCGCCGGTGCAGGTGGTGCTCGCCGAAGTCGAGGAGCATGAGGCCGCGTTCGAAGAACCGCTCGATGAAGAACTTCCAGCCCTCCTGGGAGAACGCTTTGTCCTTGTTCACGAGCGCGACTTGGGTGGCTTCGGGCCCGGACAGCGACACGATCCGCGTGCCGAACCCGCCCATCCACGAGACCGGGCCGTACTTCTCGTACCGGCGAAAGCTGAAGTCGAGGCCGAACCGCATCATGTCGAGCGTGTGCCCGACCACGGGCGGGCCGTCGTCCCCGAGGACGGGTTTGAGCCCGCTCCCGTCCGGCGGCGCGGCGAACTCCCGGACGGGCCACTCCGCGGCGAGCCACCGCCGATCGACCGCGCGGGGGAGGGGAATTGCGGTGAGCGGGGGAATGCGGGTGCGGAGGCTTTCGGCGACGCGGGTGACGCCGTCGCTTCCGGCCCGGCTGACCTTGCGGAGAGGCCGGATCCCGGTGGGGTGCAGGAGGGCGGCTTTGGTGGCGCTGAGCGCGGTTCCGGCTGTGGGGTGCGCGGTTCCGCTCCGGTCCGTGCGCAGGCCGGGCACGTCCGCCATGGGGACCACCTCCCGGGGTTCGGTCCCGTCCACCGTGCACCCTTGTTGACAGGTTGACAATACCCGGGGCCGACGTCGTTCGGGTGATTTCCGGACTGTGGCCTCGGGACCGGGCCGCGCTCACCGGCGGTTCTCCGGGCAGCCGGGAAAGGTGCCGTGCGCCCGATTTTGGCGTTACGTCTGGTGTTTCTACCAGTGCCGTGCGCCATACGCTCCGTGACTCGAACGGCATTCGTCAACGTCGACGCGGAAGGCGGACCCGATGCGAATCCTCGCTACCAGCTGCCCGAACCAGGGACATTTCTATCCGATGGTCCCGTTCCTGTGGGCACTGCGCAATGCCGGGCACGACGTCCGCGTCGCGATGACGGAGACAATGGCGGGGGTATCCGCCGCGGCGGGCCTGCCGTCGGTGTCCCTCGGCCCGGACATCCCCCTCGCCGGACTACGCAACGGCAGGGCCTCGGCGCCACCCGGACCGGGCGTCGAGGCGATGGTGGATCACGTACTCGAATACTACGTACCGCTGAGCGAGCTGATCGTCGACCGGGTCGTCGACGTCACCGGACGCTGGCGTCCCGACCTGCTCGTGCACACCGCGTGGGACTACGCCGGTTCCATCGCGGCCGCCCGGCTGGGTGTCCCGGTCATCCAGCACGGCTGGGGACTGACGCCACCGAAGGAAATCGACGACGCGGCATACGAGGAACTACGGCCGCTGTTGCGCCAGTGGAACGTCCCGGACCACCTGCCCGGCCCGTGGCGCTGGGTGGACGTCTGCCCGCCGAGTCTCCAGATCGGCCTGCCGGACTGCGCCGTGCTGCCGATGGTCTGGTCGTCGTTCAACGGCGGCGCGGTCCTGCCCGAATGGTTGCTGGACCCGCCGGACCGGCCCCGGATCTGCGTGACACTGGGCAACATCCCGATCATGCTCGGACACGCCGAGGTGTTCCGGAACGTACTGGCCGCCCTGCGCGACCTCGATGCCGAGGTGATCGTCGCGGCCAGCGGCAACCTGCCCCAGGTCGACGACCTGCCCGAGCACGTCCGGATCGTGCGGGGCATCCCGCTGCGCGAAGTCCTCGGCAGCTGCCGGCTGATGATCAACCACGGTGGGTCGAACAGCGTCATGGCCGCGATCGCGGCTGGCCTCCCGCAGCTCGTCCTGCCGCAGACGTGCGTGCATTTCCAGCACGGCGACCGGATCGCCGGCGTCGGTGCGGGGGAGAGCCTGCACCCGCAGGACGCCACCGTGGCCGCCATCCGCGCGGCCACGGTGCGCCTGCTCACCGACGAGGACAGCCGCGCGACCGCATCGCGGCTCGGCAGGGAGAACGCCCGCCAGCTGTCCCCGGAGTCGGTGGTGAGCTACCTGGATGCGGCCATGCGCCTGGAGAACACCGGGGCCCGGCTGCCGGCGGAGGCGAAGTGATGACCTCCGCGATCTCCAGCGGCCCGGCCCGCATCCGCTCCGGCCCGACGGTGGGCCTGCTCGCACTGACCATCACCGCGTTCGCCTTCGGCACGACGGAATTCGTCATCGTGGGGCTGCTTCCCCGGATCGCCGGAACGCTGGGGGTGTCCATTCCGGTCGCCGGCTTCCTGGTCTCGGGCTACGCGCTCGGTGTCGTGATCGGCGCGCCGCTGCTCACCCTCGTCACGGCCCGGTTGCCACGCAAGGCTTTCCTGGTGGCGCTGGTCATCCTGTTCTTGGCCTGCACGGTGCTCTGCGCGGCGGCGCCGTGGTACTGGCTGCTGCTGGTGGCCCGGATCGGCGGGGCACTCGCCCACGGCGCCTTCTTCGGCGTGGCGACGGTGGTCGCGACCACGCTGGTCCCGGAAAGCCGCAAGGGCACCGCCATCGCCGTGGTGTTCACCGGCCTCACCGTCGCCACCGTGCTGGGCGTCCCGCTGGGAACCGCGCTGGGTGAGGCCACCGACTGGCGCATGACGTTCTGGGCCGTCACGCTGCTCGGCGTCATCGGCCTGGCCGGCATCGTCACCCTGGTCCCGCGCCAGGAACGGACCGGCACCGCGAGCGTCCGCGGCGAGCTGGCCGCCTTCGGCAACCGGCGGCTGTGGCTGGCACTGGCCACCGCGGCGTTCGGACACGCCGGCCTGTTCGCCGCCCTCACCTATGTCAACCCCATCCTGACCGGCGTCACCGGCTTCGCCGCCGGGGACATCTCGCTGCTGCTCGTCGTGGTCGGGGCCGGGATGCTGGTCGGCAACCTGGTCAGCGGCAGGATCGCCGACCGGCGCCCGGCCGCCTCGGTGGTGGCCACCCTCGCCTGCCTGCTGGCCGTACTGGTGGTGGCGGGCTGGGCGTTCCAGTCTCCGGTCACCGCGATCGCCGCGCTGTTCGGCGTCGGCGCGGCCGGATTCGGGACGGTGGCGCCGTTGCAGCGGCGCATCCTCGACGAGGCGGGCGACGGGGGCAGGCTCGCGTCGGCCGCGAACGTGTCGGCGCTCAACGTCGGCAACATGCTGGGTTCCCTGCTCGGCGGGGTGGCGATCAGCGCCGGGTTCGGCCTCGTGTCCCCGTTCTGGGTCGGCGCCGCACTCACCGGGGCCGGGTTGCTGCTGGCCGTCTTCGCCATCGGAGGATCACGATGAACAGCTGCCAGAGCAGGGAACTTCTCCTGGAGGGCGTACGCAAGTACCACCGCGAGGTCGAGGCAGGCCCGGAGTTCGTCCCCGGCGAGACCGAGATCTGGTGCAGCGGCGCGGTGCTCGACGAGGACGACCGCGTCGCACTTGCCGAGGCAGCGCTCGACCTGCGTATCGCCAGCGGCAAGGTGGCCAAGCGGTTCGAGTCGGCGCTGGCGAAGGCGGTCGGGCTGCGCAAAGCACATCTGACGAACTCCGGCTCCTCGGCCAACCTGTTGGCCGTCTCGGCGCTCACCTCACCCCAGCTGGGCGACCGGAGGCTCCGGCCCGGCGACGAGGTGATCACCGTCGCGGCCGGCTTCCCGACGACCGTGAACCCGCTCATCCAGAACGGGCTGCGGCCGGTGTTCGTCGACATCGAGCTCGGCACCTACAACACCACCCCCGACCGCGTCGCCGCCGCGGTCGGCCCGCGCACCAGGGCGATCGTCATCGCGCACACCCTCGGCAACCCGTTCCCGGCCGCAGAGATCGCCGACCTGGCCGACCGGCACGGGCTGTTCCTCGTCGAGGACGTGTGCGACGCACTCGGCTCGACCTACCGGGGCAGGCAGGCCGGAACGTTCGGGGACCTCGCCACGCTCAGCTTCTACCCGGCCCACCACCTGACCATGGGCGAGGGCGGCGCCGTGCTGACCGATGACCTCGGACTGGCCCGTGCCGTCGAGTCGTTCCGCGACTGGGGCCGTGACTGCTGGTGCGCGCCCGGCGAGGACAACAAGTGCCTGCGCCGCTTCGACCAGCAGTTCGGCAAGCTGCCCTGCGGATACGACCACAAGTACGTCTTCTCCACCATCGGCTACAACCTCAAGACCACCGACCTGCAGGCTGCGCTCGGGCTCAGCCAGCTGTCCAAGCTGCCCCGTTTCACCCGGGCCCGGCGGGGCAACTGGCAACGGCTGCGCGAGCGGCTCGACGGAATCCCGTCGCTGATCCTCCCCGAGGCCACTGTGGACAGTGAACCGAGCTGGTTCGGCTTCGCCATCACCGTCGAACCCGGCTCGGCATTCACCTCCCGGGAGCTGGTGGAGTTCCTGGAGAACCGGCAGATCCGCACCCGCAGGCTGTTCGGCGGCAACCTCCTCCGCCAGCCCGCCTACGCCGGGATCGACCACCGCGTCGCCGGCGACCTGACCAACAGCGACATCGTCACCGACCACACCTTCTGGATCGGCGTGTACCCGGGGCTCACCGGCAGGATGGTCGACTACATGACCGACTCGCTGTGGGAGTTCGTCCGGGCGAACCACCGATGACGGCCCCGGCAGTGCTGGGGGCCGCCACCGGTCAGGTCAGCGGATCTCGGCGCGTAGCAGCCGCGCGGTGCCGGCCAGGTGCCGTAGCGCCGGTTCCACCTCGGCGTACCGGCGGGTCTTCAGGCCGCAGTCCGGGTTGAGCCACAGCCGGTCCGCGGGGACGGCGGCGAGGGCCTTCCTGGCCAGTCCGGTCATCTCCTCCTGGCTCGGCACGCGGGGCGAGTGGATGTCGTACACCCCTGGCCCGACCGCGCGGGCGAACCCGTCCAGCCCGGCCAGCACGTCCATCGTGGAGCGGGCGGCCTCGATGCTGGTGACGTCCGCGTCGAGGGCGTCGATCGCGGGCAGGACGTCGCCGAATTCCGAGTAGCACATGTGCGTGTGGATCTGGGTGGCCGCCGCGACGCCCGACGTCGCCAGCCGGAACGCGGGGACCGCCCAGCCGAAGTACTCCTCGTGGTCGCGCGCGTGCAGCGGCAGGAGTTCGCGCAACGCGGGCTCGTCGACCTGGATGATCCGGATCCCGGCCGCCTCCAGGTCCGCGACCTCGTCCCGGATCGCCAGCGCGACCTGCCGTGCGGTGTCCGCGAGCGGCTGGTCGTCGCGGACGAACGACCAGGCAAGGATCGTGACCGGACCGGTCAGCATCCCCTTCACCGGCCGCTCGGTCCGGCTTTGCGCGTACTGCGTCCAGCCGACCGTCATCGGCGCCGGGCGCGCCACATCGCCGAACAGGATCGGTGGGCGCACGCACCGCGAACCGTATGACTGGACCCAGCCGTGCGCGGTCGCGGCGAACCCGGTCAGCTGCTCGGCGAAGTACTGCACCATGTCGTTGCGCTCGGGTTCCCCGTGCACGAGCACGTCGAGCCCGAGGTTTTCCTGCAGCCGGACGGCGCGGTCGATTTCGGTGCGCATGGCGCGTTGGTAACCGGCGTCGTCCAGCTTCCCGGCCCGATGCGCCGCGCGGGCCTGGCGTACCTCGGCAGTCTGCGGGAACGAGCCGATCGTGGTGGTCGGCAGCGGCGGTAGCGCCAGCGCTTCCTGTTGCGCTGCAACGCGTTCCGCATACGGCGCGCGTACGGCATCCGACGGCCGGAGCGCCGCTACCCGGGCCCGAATCGCCGGGTCGGGAAGGGAAGCCGCCCGATCCGCGACCGCGGTGCGCGCCGGTCCGAGGTCGACGTCCTCGCCGCGCAGCGCAGCACCCAGCAGGACAACCTCGTCCACCTTCTGCCGTGCGAAGGCGAGCCAGTTCTTCAGCCGCGGGTCGAGGCCGGTTTCCGCCTGCACGTCGTACGGCACGTGCAGCAGCGAGCACGACGTGGCGATGCTGACCTGCGCCGCGGTGCCCACCAGCCGTGCGGCGCGGGCGAGCGCGACACCCGGGTCGGTCCGCCACACATTGCGGCCGTCCACGACCCCGGCGAGCACCTCCTTGTCCCGCAACGCCCCTTCCGCGGCCACAGCGTCCACAAAGGACGGATCGGTGACCAGGTCGACGGCCAGCGCTTCGATCGGGGAGCGGGCCAGCACGCCCAGCGCCCGGCCGAGCCCGCCGAAGTACCCGGCCACCAGCAGCCGCGGCCGGCGCTTTTCCTTGGCCAGCACGTGATACGCGCGGGTGAGCGCGTTGAGCTCAGCGGTGGTCCGGTCGGCAGCGAACGCCGGTTCGTCGAGCTGTACCCACTCCACGCCCTCGTCGCGCAGCTGTGCCAGCAACTCCACGTACGCGGGGAGCAGTGCGTCGAGCAGTTCCAGTGGCGCGAAGCCGGGCGTCGTCGATTTCGCCAGCAGCAGGAACGTGACCGGCCCGACGAGCACCGGGCGCGGGGTGATGCCGAGTGTGCGGGCCTCGCGGACCTCGTCGACCGGCGCGGTGCCGGTGAGCGTGAACTGCGTGTCCGGGCCCAGTTCCGGGACGAGGTAGTGGTAATTGGTGTCGAACCACTTCGTCATCTCGAGCGCAGGCGCGTCCGGCACCCCGCGCGCGGCGGCGAAGTACGTGTCCAGCGGCGAAAGACCCAGCCGGGTGAACCGTTCCGGCAGTGCGCCGAACAGCGCGGCGGTGTCCAGCATGTGGTCGTAGTGGGAGACCATGTTCGACGGGATCGAGCCGAGACCTTGGTCACGCAACGCCGTCCAGGTCTGGGCGCGCAGCCGTTGCCCGGTGGCAAGCAGGTCGTCCTCGGTGCCGGCGCCCGCCCAGTACGCCTCCAGCGCCTTCTTCAGTTCGCGGTTCGGCCCGATGCGCGGGTATCCCAGGACGGTGGTGCCGATCGTGTTCACAGCATGCATCCTCACGTGCTCGCCGGAAGAGCCCGGGCACGTGCGAACCGTGCTTCGGTCGTGCCTTGTCCCACGAGGCCCGGACTCACGCACGCCGTCGGCGCGCGTACCACGGGCAGGTCTTCGGACTCGCGGGCACCGTGCACACTCCTACTCGCCGTCGCTTCCCGGGCTGGCGCCCAGTGCTGTACCACGGTTTCCCGTGGTGACGGCTTTCGTTCCTGCTCACCGCTGCGGGGCAGTCCCGGATTCGCACCGGGTTCCCTCTTGCCTCGCCCGGACGCGGCACGAACTCGGCCACGCCCTGGCGAACCAGTGGCGTGGCCGAGTTTAGCGGGAACGGTCAGTCCCAGTCGAGGGCGCCGCCCGACTGGTACTCGATCACCCGGGTCTCGAAGAAGTTCTTCTCCTTCTTGAGGTCCATCGCCTCCGACATCCACGGGAACGGGTTCTCGTTCTCGCCGAAGAGCGGCGCGAGCCCGATCTGCTGGGCCCGCCGGTCGGTGATGAAGTGCATGTACTGCTCGCACAGCTGTGCGGACAGCCCGAGCATCCCGCGCGGCATCGTGTCGCGCGCGTACGCGACCTCCAGCTCACAGGCTTCCTGCAGCATCCCGCGGACCTCGGCCTGGAACTCCTCGGTCCACAGGTGCGGGTTCTCGATCTTGATCTGGTTGATGCAGTCGATGCCGAAGTTCAGGTGGATCGACTCGTCGCGCAGGATGTACTGGTACTGCTCGGCGATGCCGACCATCTTGTTCCGCCTGCCGAGCGACAGGATCTGCGCGAAGCCGGTGTAGAACCACATGCCCTCGAAGATCACGTAGAACGCCACGAGGTCGCGCAGGAATGCCTGGTCGGCCTCCTGGGTACCGGTCTCGAAGTCCGGGTTCTCGAGGTTCTGCGTGTACTTGAGCGCCCACGCGTCCTTGCCGGAAATGGACGGCACCTCGCGGTACATGTTGAACAGCTCGCCCTCGACGAGGCCGAGGCTTTCGCAGATGTACTGGAAGGTGTGCGTGTGCACGGCCTCCTCGAACGCCTGGCGCAGCAGGTACTGGCGGCATTCCGGGTTGGTGATCTGCCGGTACACCGCGAGCACGATGTTGTTGGCCACCAGCGATTCTGCCGTGGCGAAGAAGCCGAGGTTGCGCTTGAGCATCTGCCGCTCGTCCTCGGTGAGGCCGTCCGGCGACTTCCACAGCGCGATGTCGGCCTGCATCGCGACCTCGGTGGGCATCCAGTGGTTGTTGCACGCCGCGAGGTACTTGTCCCAGGCCCACCGGTACTTCATCGGCAGCAGCTGGTTGACGTCGGCACGCGCGTTGATCATCCGCTTGTCGTCGACGTTGATCCGGGCGGCGCCGACCTCGATCTCCCCGAGGCCGGTCGCGTCCGTCGTTTCCACGTTGGTCATCCGGGTTTCCTTGCAGACACGTCCGTGAAGGGAACCATCACGGAATCTGATTCCCTCATGGTTCCCTTCACGGACTTGGGCTTACTGGCAGGCTTCGCAGTCGGGGTCGTCGATCCGGCAGGCCGCGCCTTCGGTGGCGACGAAGTCGACGTCGGTCACCTTCGGCATTTCCTTCGGCTCCGGCGAGGGCGAAGGCGCCGGGGCCGGGGCCGGGGTGGCCGCCGGGGTCGCGGAGACGGCGTTGAGCTTGCCGTCGGTACCGCGCAGCGTGCTCTTCTCCACGTGCGTCGCGGACTGCGCCCGCAGGTAGTACGTCGTCTTGAGGCCCTTGTGCCAGGCGTAGCGGTACAGCTCGTCGAGCTTGCGCCCGCTCGGCGCGGCGATGTACAGGTTCAGCGACTGCGCCTGGTCGATCCACTTCTGCCGCCGCGAACCCGCGTCCACCAGCCACTTCGACTCGATCTCGAACGCCGTGGCGTACAGCGCCTTGAGGTCATCGGGCACCCGGTCGATCTGGCCGAGGCTGCCGTCGAAGTACTTGAGGTCGCTCACCATCACCTCGTCCCACAGCCCGCGCGCCTTGAGCGAGCGCACCAGATGCGGGTTGACCACGGTGAAGTCACCGGACATGTTGGACTTCACGTACAGGTTCTGGAACAGCGGCTCGATCGACTGGCCGACCCCGCAGATGTTGGAGATCGTCGCGGTGGGTGCGATCGCCATCACGTTGGAGTTGCGCATGCCGACGGTCTGCACGCGCTGGCGCAGCGGCGCCCAGTCCAAAGTGGACGACGTGTCCACGTCGAGTGCATCGCCCTGACGAGCGTCGATGAGCAGCCGCATCGAGTCGATCGGCAGCACGCCGCGGCTCCAGAGCGAGCCCTCGAACGACTGGTAGCGGCCGCGTTCCTCGGCGAGATCGGTGGACGCCGAGATCGCGTAGTAGGAGATGTGCTCCATGCTCGTGTCGGCGAACTGCACGGCGGCGTCCGACGACAGCGGCACACCCAGCTCGAACAGCGCGTCCTGGAAGCCCATCAGCCCCAGCCCGATCGGGCGGTGGCGCAGGTTGGACCGGCGCGCCTCCGGGATCGTGTAGAAGTTGATGTCGATCACGTTGTCCAGCATGCGGACCGCGGTGCGCACGGTCTTCTCGAGCCGCTCGGTGTCGAGGCCCGCGGGGGTGACGTGCTTGAGCAGGTTCACCGAGCCGAGGTTGCACACCGCGACCTCGTCGGTGCTGGTGTTCAGCGTGATCTCGGTGCACAGGTTGGACGAGTGCACCACGCCGACGTGCTGCTGCGGCGAACGCAGGTTGCACGGGTCCTTGAAGGTGATCCACGGGTGGCCGGTCTCGAACAGCATGGTCAGCATGCGCCGCCACAGCTCCACCGCGCGGACCCGCCGGAACACCTTGATCTCGCCGCGTTCGGCGGCCGCCTCGTACTCACGGTACCGCTCGGCGAACGCGAGCCCGTAGAGGTCGTGCAGGTCGGGGGTCTCGTCGGGGGAGAACAGCGTCCACTGGCCGTCGGACTCGACGCGGCGCAGGAACTCGTCCGGCACCCAGTTGGCGGTGTTCATGTCGTGCGTGCGCCGCCGGTCGTCGCCGGTGTTCTTGCGCAGGTCGAGGAACTCCTCGACGTCGATGTGCCAGGTCTCCAGGTACGCGCACGCCGCGCCCTTGCGCTTGCCGCCCTGGTTGACGGCGACCGCGGTGTCGTTGGCGATCTTGAGGAACGGCACGACGCCCTGGGACTGGCCGTTGGTGCCCTTGATGTGCGCGCCGAGCCCGCGGACCGGGGTCCAGTCGTTGCCGAGGCCGCCGGAGTACTTGGCCAGCAGGGCATTGTTCTTGTACGCCTGGAAAATCGAGTCCAGATCGTCGTCCACCGTGGTCAGGAAGCAGGATGACAGCTGCGCGCGGGTGGTGCCGCTGTTGAACAGCGTCGGGGTGGACGCCATGAAGTGGAACGTGGACAGCAGCTCGTAGAACTCGATCGCGCGGGCTTCGCGGTTGTCCTCGCGGATCGCCAGCCCCATCGCCACGCGCATGAAGAACGCTTGCGGCAGCTCGAACCGTACGCCGTTGTGGTGCTGGAAATACCGGTCGTACAGCGTCTGCAGGCCGAGGAACCCGAAGTCGAGGTCGCGCTCGGGGCGGATCGCGGCGGTGATCTTGTCCAGGTCGAAGGTGTTGAGCTGCGCGTCGACCAGTTCCAGCTCGATCGCGCGGCGCAGGTACGCGCGGAAGTACGGCGCGTACTCCGTGGTCATCTCGTCCTGGCTGGCCTGGCGCGGCGTACCGGCCAGGTAGCTCAGCGCTTCGCCGCGCAGCTTGTCCAGCAGCAACCGCGCGCTCACGTACGAGTAGTTCGGCTCCTGCTCGACCAGCACGCGCGCGGCCATGATCTGCGCGAGGGCCAGCTCGTCGGCGCTGATGCCGTCGTACAGGTTGCGCTTGGCCTCGGCCAGCACCGGCTCGGCGGACACGTCCTCCAGCCCGGCGACCGCCTCGCCGACCACGTGCGACACGCGCGCCCAATCGAGCGGACGCACTGTGCCATCAGCGTTTTTGACGTTCAGCGCGGCCTCGGCGGGCACCGGCGTGACGGTCTCGCGGGCCTTGGTGCGCTCCTCGCGGTACAGCACGTAGGCGCGGGCGACCTTGTGGTGCTCGCCGCGCATGAGGGCGAGCTCGACCAGGTCCTGGATCTGCTCGATGTGCAGCGCGGTCTCCGGGCCGGCGTGCCGCAGCAGCGACGTCTCGACCTGCTCGGTGAGCTCGGCGACGACGTGGTGCACCCGGGACGACGCGGCGGCGTCCCCTCCTTCGACCGCGAGGAAGGCCTTGGTCAGCGCCACCGAGATCTTGCCCGCGTCGAAAGGCGAGACGGTGCCGTCCCGCCGGATGACGCGTACCGTGCTCGGGGCCCCATCCGCCGCCGACGGCGGCCGCTGACCGGTTTCCACTGACATGCGTGTCTCCAACAGTGCTCTCGAAATCCTTGAAACGGGCGCGTTCGAGCGGCACACGGCCGGTCAAGGCCATGCGCTGCGGTTTCGTCGAAACAGCCCGGCCGCCCTCGTCAAGCGGTCTCCCCGTCGCTGGGGGCTGCCGGTTCCCAGAGACTACATGTTGGGGTTCGGCCTTGCACGCGCCCCAAGGGGTGGCGTGTCGGTCTCACCCTCGCGGGTTATCCGATCACCGAGGGCGAGCCGCACAGCGGCCGGGTGTCACCCCGGTCCAGTACCCACGAGGGGTGTCGTCCGGCCAGGTAACCGAGGGGTCCGGCGTGGCCGATGGCCCAGCCGGCGGCAGCGCGTGGCTTTGCCCGCCACTCGACCGGGGTACTCCGCAGTTGCGTGATTCCGTTCGATCGAGGGGCACTGCCAGGTGCGGTGTCGAGGTCGGTCACGGCGTGGTGGTGGGTTTGCCGCGTTGCTTGGCGGCGGGGAAGAGGTGGCAGCCGAGGTCGAGTCCCAGGCCGGTGTTGAGCGCGGTGCCGAACGAGATCGCTCCTTCGTCGGTCCTGTTGTGGAAGACCGCGTCGTGCGATCCGGGTGCATCGTGCAACCGTTGGGGTTGCGGGTCGAATCCGTAGCGCTGAGCGATGGTTCCGATGATGGTGAGCGCTTTCTCGTAGTCCGCGTCGGGCAGGTTTCCGGTCACCCCGTGGTCGCCCACCCGTCCGCTCTCCCCGTCGTTGCCGACGCCGGGGAATCGCGCACCGCAGAGTAGATCTGCTCAGCCGACCCAGGGCAGGTACTCCGGCAGGCCGCCGTTCACCCGCAAGGGGAACTCGGGCGCCCGCTTCTGCAGGAACGACGCGACGCCCTCGACGGCGTCCGGGTTCGAGCCGAGGTGGGCGATCAGCTTGGAGTCCACTTCGTGGACGTCGAGCGGCGACGGGGCCGACGCCATCCGGTACAGCAGCTGCCGGGTCACCGCGACCGCGACCGGCGAGGTGGTCTTCACGAGCTCGGCCGCCAGTGCTTGTGCCTCGGGCAGGACGTCGTCCGGTTCGTGGATGCGGTGGACCAGCCCGGCGCGCAGGGCTTCGTCGGCGCCGAAGAGCCGTCCGCTCACCATCCAGTCGACCGCCGTGCCCATCCCGACGAGCCGCGGGAGGAACCATGCGGAAGCGCCCTCGGGGTAGATGCCGCGGCGCGTGAAGACGAAGCCGAACTTCGAATCGGCGGCCGCGAGCCGGTAGTCACACGACAGCGTGATCGTGATGCCCGCTCCCACGGCGGCCCCGCGCAACGCGGCGATCACCGGCTTGTTCATGGTGAAGATCCGCTTCGAGACCCGGCCCGCGGGTTCCTGCCAGTCGTCCGGCGGGTGGTCGCCGAAGTCGAAGCCGCCGGACGCGAGGTCGGCGCCGACGGAGAAGTCCTTGCCGGTGGTCCCGAGCACGACCGCGCGCACGTCCTCGTCCCGGTCGGCGCGGTCCATCGCGTCGGCCAGCTCGTCGGCCATCCGGATGGTGTAGCCGTTACGGGCCTGCGGCCGGTGCAGCAGAACGGTTGCCACGCGCGCGGCGACCTCGTAGGTGATCTCCGCGTAGGACTCCATGCGCAGCACGTTATGGCACGGGTGGGTTGTTTTCAACGCGTCAACAGGGACCGGTCCCCGGCGGGTGCGAGCACAGTGCCGCGGTGGAGAAGAGCGATGCGATGCCGCCCGAGCTGGCCGACCTCGCCCGGCAGCTGCGGCTGGGGGAGTTCGAGTTCCGGTTCGGGTACGAGCCGCGGGTGCTCACGGCGATCGTGGTGATTTCCGTGGGGATCTCCGCCACGGTGTCGTTCGTGGGGGCGCTGGCGGTGGGTGCGTGGGTGTTCTGCGTGACGTCGCTGCTGGTGCTCGCCGGGGTGGGGTGGTGGGGGCATCGGACGCGGGTCCGGGCGCGGGGCGGGGTGTACCTGTTCGAGGGCGGGATCGCCGAGGCGTACGCGGGGAAGGTCGTGAAGATCTTCACCTGGAAGGAGATCCAGTCGGTGCAGCGGCGGACGGTGGTGATGATCGGGTTCTTGCCGCTGCCGTTCTTCGTCGACCGCGAGTGGGTGCTCTACGCCTTCCGGGAGGACGTCGCGGAGGTGGACGGGATGATCATCCGCGGGACGCTCGACCAGCGGCAGGTCCTGCTGCGGATCGTCGAGGCGCGGGCGGGCTGCCCGTGAAAACAATCAGGCGCGCTTGATTTTTCCGGCGCCAGGGTTCACGCTGGGCCGTACGTGGACGCAGGGAGGCGCAGGATGGCTGATCTCGCCGGGATCCTCCGGGACTTGGCGGCCGAATCGAAGGTGGCCGACGACCTGGTCGCCGGGCTGCCCGCCGACGCGTGGGCCCGGCCGACGCCCGCCGAGGGGTGGACGGTCGCGCATCAGATCGCGCACCTCGAGTGGACCGACGCCAAGGCGCTGATCGCCGCGAGCCGGCCGGGGGACTGGCCCGCTGAGGTCGAGAATCTGCTGAAGATCGGCGAGAACTACGTCGACGTCGGTGCTGCCGAGGGCGCCTCGTTGCCGCCCGCCTCGCTACTCTCGCGGTGGCGCGCCGGACGGACGGCGCTTGCCGACGCGCTCGCCGTGGTGCCGGACGGGCAGAAGCTTCCGTGGTACGGGCCGCCGATGAGTGCGGCGTCGATGGCGACCGCGCGGATCATGGAAACCTGGGCGCACGGGCAGGATCTCGCGGACGCGCTCGGCGTCACGCGCGAGCCCACCGGACGGCTGTGGCACATCGCCCGGTTCGGCACACGGACGCGCGACTTCGCGTACAAGCTGCATTCGCTTGCCCCACCGGCTGAGGAATTCCGGGTCGAGCTGGCTGCACCGGACGGGAGCACCTGGGCGTTCGGGCCGGAGGACGCGGAGCAGCGGCTCACCGGCGGCGCGCTCGGGTTCTGCCAGGTAGTCACCCAGCGGCGGCATCCGGACGACACCGATCTGGTCGCCACCGGCGCGGACGTCGAGGAATGGCTGGGGATCGCACAGGCGTTCGCCGGTCCGCCAGGGTCCGGGCGCAAACCGGGGCAGTTCGCGTGACCCCGGCGCCGCTTCGGGTCGGGAATGCGTCCGGGTTCTACGGCGACCGGTTTTCCGCCGTGCGGGAAATGCTCACCGGCGGTCCGCTCGACGTGCTCACCGGGGATTATCTTGCCGAGCTGACCATGCTCATTCTCGGCCGCGATCGGATGAGGGACCCTTCGCGGGGGTACGCCAAGACGTTTCTCCGGCAGATGGAGGAGAATCTGGTGCTGGCGAAGGAAAAGGGCGTCCGGATCGTCGCGAATGCGGGTGGGCTCAATCCGGCCGGGCTGGCCGACGCATTGCGGGAATTGGCCGCCCGGCTTGGGGTGGACGTGCGGATTGCGCACGTCGAGGGCGATGATCTGATTGCCCGTGCGGACGAGTTCGGCTTCGGAAAACCGTTGACTGCCAACGCTTATCTCGGCGCTTGGGGGATTGCCGAATGTTTGGACGCGGGTGCGGACGTGGTGGTGACCGGGCGGGTCACGGATGCGTCGGTGATCGTCGGACCGGCGGCCGCACATTTCGGCTGGGCTCGTGACGATTACGACGCGCTTGCCGGGGCGGTCGCGGCTGGGCATGTGATCGAATGCGGGGCGCAGGCCACTGGCGGGAATTACGCGTTCTTCCGGGAACAACCCATCGGGGTACCGGGGTTTCCGATCGCGGAGATTCACGGCGACGGGTCCAGTGTGATCACCAAGCATCCGGGTACCGGTGGGGTGGTGAACATTGGCACTGTTACCGCGCAATTGTTGTATGAGATCACCGGTGCTCGTTATGCGAATCCTGATGTGACGGCTCGGTTCGACACGCTTTCCTTGTCTTCGGACGGGCCTGATCGGGTGCGGATCAGCGGGGTGCGTGGGGAGGCGCCGCCGCCGACGCTGAAGGTCTGTCTCAACCGGCTGGGCGGGTTCCGGAACGAGACGACGTTCGTCCTTACTGGACTCGACATTCCGCAGAAAGCCGCGCTGGTAAAGGAACAGCTGGAAGGTGCGCTGGCTTCGCATCGGCCCGCGGAGGTCCGATGGACGCTGGCTCGCACCGACCATGCGGATGCCGACACCGAGGAGCGTGCCAGTGCGTTGCTGCACGTGGCGGTGAAGGACGACGACCCGAAGGTCGCCGGACGGGCATTCAGCGGGGCGGCCGTGGAGCTTGCGCTGGCGAGTTATCCCGGATTTCATGTGACCGCACCGCCTTCGGACGCTTCGCCGTTCGGGGTTTATTCGGCGGCCTATGTGGACGCTGTCGCGGTGCCGCACGTCGCGGTGCTGCCGGATGGGTCCAAGGTGGACATTGCGCCCGCTGCGTCCACTTTGGAGTTGTCCGAAGTGGACGAACCAGCGCTACCTGCGCCGCTGTCGGCTGGTCCGGTTCGGCGAGTGCCGCTCGGTGCCGTTGCCGGGGCGCGAAGCGGGGACAAGGGCGGTAACGCCAACCTCGGGGTGTGGGTGCGGTCGGAACCGGCGTGGCGCTGGCTCGTGCATCGGCTGACCGTTGCGGAATTCCGCCGGTTGCTGCCGGAAACCGAGGGACTGGCGGTCACCCGGCATCTGCTGCCGAAGCTCTGGGCGATGAACTTCGTGGTCGAGGGGATTCTCGGGGACGGCGTCGCGTCGCAGGCGAGGTTCGATCCGCAGGCGAAAGCGCTTGGCGAATGGCTGCGGGCACGGGAACTCGACGTTCCGGAGGAGCTGCGGTGACTGAGGATCCATTCCGGACACCGGAGCGGCTCGAACTGCGTGCTACCGTGCGGCGGTTCGTCGACAAGGAAGTGTTGCCGTACCTCGATGATTGGGAACGAGCGGGCGAACTGCCGCGCGAGTTGCACCGCAAGGCCGGACAACTGGGCCTGCTCGGGGTCGCGTTCCCGGAGTCCGTGGGTGGCGGTGACGGCAATTACCTCGACGCGCTCGTCGTTGCCGAGGAAATGCACTACGCGGGTGGTTCCGGCGGGCTTTTCGCTTCGCTGTTCACATGTGGAATTGCGGTGCCGCACATTGCCGATGCCGGTGATCCGGTGCAGATCGAACGCTGGGTACGGCCGACGCTCGCCGGGGAGAAGATCGGTTCGCTGGCGGTCACCGAGCCGGACGGTGGGTCGGATGTCGCCGGGATTCGCACCACTGCCGTGCGCGAAGGTGATGAATATGTGGTCAATGGGGCCAAGACGTTCATCACTTCGGGGTGCCGCGCGGACTTCGTGACCACTGTGGTCCGCACCGGCGAGCCTGGCGCGCACGGGATTTCGTTGCTGGTGGTGGAACGGGGTATGCCTGGATTCACGGTGTCGCGCAAGCTGGAGAAAATGGGCTGGGCGGCGTCGGATACTGCCGAACTGTCTTATGTGGACGTCCGAGTTCCGGCGGAGAACCTGGTGGGTGCGGAGAACAGCGGATTCGCCCAGGTCGCCACGCAGTTCGTCACCGAACGGCTTTCGCTGGCGGTACAGGCGTACGGGCATGCGCAGCGGGCGCTGGATCTCACGCTGGATTGGTGCCGGGTCCGCGAGACGTTCGGCCGTCCGCTCATTTCCCGTCAGTTGGTGCAGCACAAGCTCACCGAAATGGCTCGGAAGGTCGACGTCGCCCGCACTTACACCCGGCAGACTGCGGTGCGGCACGTTTCCGGCGAGGAAGTGATCGCCGAGGCCTGCTTTGCCAAGAACACCGCGGTGGAAGCCGCCGAATGGGTCGTGAACGAGGCGGTGCAGCTGCACGGCGGGCTCGGGTACATGCGGGAGTCCGAAGTGGAGCGGCACTACCGGGACGTCCGCATCCTCGGAATCGGCGGCGGTACCACCGAAATCCTCACCGGACTGGCCGCGAAGCGATTGGGATACACCGCATGACCACTATCCGGTCCACAGTGGACACCCGAACGGACGAGTTCGCCACGAACCGCGAAGCAATGCTGGAGAAGCTCGCGGAGATCGACGCCGAGCACGCCAAAGCAGTTGCCGGGGGCGGTGAGAAGTATGTGGAGAGGCATCGCAAGCGCGGAAAGCTGCTGGCGCGCGAACGGATCGAGCTGCTGATCGACGAGGATTCACCGTTCCTGGAATTGTCGCCGCTGGCCGCCTGGGGCTCGGACTACCGGGTCGGCGCGAGCCTGGTCACCGGGATCGGCGTGGTGGAAGGCGTCGAATGCCTGATCTCGGCCAGCGATCCGACGGTCAAGGGTGGTGCGAGCAATCCGTGGACCGCGAAGAAATCTTTTCGGGCGGCGGACATTGCGGCGCAGAACCGGCTGCCGGTGATCAACCTGGTCGAGTCGGGTGGGGCGGATCTGCCTACTCAGAAGGAAATCTTCATTCCCGGCGGCCGGATTTTCCGTGACCTCACGCGGTCTTCGGCGGCCAAGGTGCCGACGGTGGCACTGGTTTTCGGCAATTCGACCGCGGGTGGGGCGTACCTGCCGGGTATGTCCGACTACGTGGTGATGGTGAAGGAACGCGCGAAGGTATTCCTCGGTGGTCCGCCGCTGGTCAAAATGGCGACCGGCGAGGAGTCCGACGACGAATCCCTCGGCGGTGCGGAAATGCACGCGCGCACGTCCGGGCTCGCCGATTACCTCGCCGTCGACGAGCAGGACGCCATTCGCCTCGGCCGCTGCATCATCAAGCGGCTCAATTGGCACAAACAAGGTCCGGCGCCGCGGACGGATTATGCCGAGCCGCTGTTCGACGCGGAGGATTTGCTCGGCATCGTGCCCACTGACCTGAAGATCCCGTTCGACCCGCGCGAGGTCGTCGCCCGCGTCGCGGACGGTTCGGACTTCGACGAGTTCAAACCGCTCTACGGGCCGAGCCTGGTCACCGGATGGGCGAGTATCCACGGCTATCCGGTGGGTATTCTGGCCAATGCGCAAGGGGTGCTCTTCGGCGAGGAATCGCAGAAGGCGGCGCAGTTCATCCAGCTGGCCAACCAGAGCGACACCCCGCTGGTGTTCCTGCACAACACCACCGGGTACATGGTCGGCAAGGAATACGAGCAGAGCGGCATCATCAAGCACGGCGCGCTGATGATCAATGCGGTGTCCAATTCGAAGGTGCCGCATCTGTCCGTCCTCATGGGAGCGTCGTATGGCGCCGGGCATTACGGAATGTGCGGCCGGGCTTACGATCCGCGGTTCCTGTTCGCCTGGCCGAGTGCGAAGTCGGCGGTGATGGGTCCGGCGCAGCTGGCCGGGGTACTGTCCATTGTGGCCCGTGCGGCCGCGGCGAGCCGGGGTCAGGAATACAGCGAGGAAAACGACGCGGCCATGCGCTCGATGGTGGAAAATCAGATTGAGGCGGAGTCGATGCCGATGTTCCTGTCCGGCATGCTCTACGACGACGGCATCATCGACCCGCGCGACACCCGTACCGTGCTCGGGCTGAGCTTGTCGGCGATCCACAATGGACCAGTGAAGGGCGTCGAAGGCGGCTTCGGCGTTTTCCGGATGTGAGGGCCATGATCGAGAACCTGCTGGTCGCCAACCGGGGCGAGATCGCCCGCCGGGTCTTCCGCAGCTGCCGGGACGCCGGAATCGGTACGGTGGCGGTGTTTTCCGACGCGGACGCCGATGCACCGCATGCCAGGGAAGCCGACGTCGCGGTCCGGCTCCCGGGCAATGCGCCGGGGGAGACGTACCTGCGCGGCGAATTGATCGTGAAGGCCGCGGCGGACGCGGGGGCCGACGCAATCCATCCGGGGTACGGGTTCCTGTCCGAAAACGCGGCCTTCGCGCGGGCGGTGCTCGATGCCGGGCTCACTTGGGTCGGTCCGCCACCGGCGGCGATCGAGACCATGGGGTCCAAAGTGGAGTCGAAGCGGCTGATGGCCGCCGCCGGGGTACCGGTACTGTCCGAACTGGACCCGGCCGAGGTGACCGCGGACGATCTTCCGTTGCTGGTCAAGGCTTCTGCCGGGGGTGGTGGCCGCGGGATGCGCGTCGTGCGCGCGCTGGACGAGCTGGCCGAGGCGGTGGAAAGCGCTCGCGCGGAGGCCGGATCGGCCTTCGGTGACCCGACGGTGTTCTGCGAGCGATACCTCGAAACCGGGCGGCACATCGAGGTGCAGGTGCTCGCCGACACCCACGGCACAGTGTGGGCAGTGGGGGAGCGGGAATGTTCGATCCAGCGGCGGCACCAGAAGGTGGTCGAGGAGGCGCCGTCACCGCTCGTCGACGAGCGGCTGCGGGCCGAACTGTTCGACGCAGCCCGGAAAGCGGCGCAGGCCATCGACTACGTGGGTGCGGGAACGGTCGAGTTCCTCGCCGGGCCGGACGGGTTCTACTTCCTGGAGATGAACACCCGGCTGCAGGTGGAGCATCCTGTGACGGAGAACGTCACCGGGCTGGATCTCGTGGCACTGCAGCTTTCGGTCGCCGAAGGCGCGCGGTTGCCTGCGGAACATCCGGCAGCACAAGGACATTCGATCGAGGTCCGGCTGTACGCCGAGGATCCGGCGGCCGGCTGGCAGCCGCAGAGCGGGACGCTGCACACGTTCGAAGTGTCCGGAGTGGACCGGGAGTTCACCCACGGACCCGGCCTGCGGCTCGACTCCGGAGTGGAGTCCGGTTCGGTGATCGGGGTGCATTACGATCCGATGCTGGCCAAGGTCATCTCGTGGGCGCCGACGCGGGCGGAGGCAGCCCGGCGGCTCGCGGGGGCGCTGGCGGGCGCGAAGATCCACGGCGTGGTGACCAACCGCGACCTGCTGGTGCGCATCCTGCGGCACGAGGCATTCCTGGCCGGGGAAACGGATACGGCGTTCTTCGACCGGCACGGACTGGACACCTTGGCGGCCCCACTGGCCACTGTGGACACCGAGAGATGGTCCGCGCTTGCCGCGGCATTGGCTGATGCGGCGGGAAACCGCGCGGCGGCGGCAACCTTGGGACGGTTGCCCAGCGGCTGGCGCAACGTGCGCTCGTCGGGGCAGCGGAAGGTTTTCCTTAACGGCGACAGTTCTTATGAGGTCGTCTACGCGCTGACCCGCGACGGATTGCGCGCCGAGGGTTACGACGATGTCGTGCTGGTTTCCGCTCTCGCGGACCAGGTGGTCCTGGACATTGCCGGAGTGCGACGGTCCTTTGTGGTGGCACGGCACGGCTCGACGTCCTATGTGGACTCTCCGCTTGGGGCAGTGACCTTGGTGGCCGAGCCGCGGTTTTCCGATCCCGATGCGGCGCTGGCCGCCGGGTCGCTGGTGGCGCCGATGCCGGGTACGGTCGTCCGGCTGGCAGTGTCCACTGGGGACAGTGTGCGGGCCGGGGATCCGTTGCTGTGGCTGGAAGCGATGAAAATGGAGCACCGGATTTCGGCGCCCGCGGACGGGGTGGTCGCCGAGCTGGCGGTGGAGGTCGGGCAGCAGGTCGAGGTGGGCGCGGTGCTGGCAGTGGTGGGAGAGACGGAATGAACGCGATGAACTTCGTGGAGCCCGAGGAGCGGGTCGCGCTGCGGAAGGCCGCGGCCGAGCTGGCAGGCAAGTACGGACACGATTACTACGCGAAAAAGGCCCGCGCGGGCGAGAAGACCGACGAGCTGTGGGCCGAGGCCGGGCGGCTCGGCTACCTCGGCGTGAACCTGCCCGAGGAGTACGGCGGCGGGGGCGCGGGCATCGCGGATCTCGCGGCGGTGCTGGAGGAGTTCGCGGCCGCCGGGTCGCCGTTGCTGCTGATGGTGGTGTCGCCCGCGATCGTCGGGACGGTGTTGTCGCGGTTCGGCACGGCGGACCAGAAGAAGCAGTGGCTGCCGGGAATCGCGGACGGCAGCAAGAAGATCGTCTTCGCGATCACCGAACCGGACGCGGGGTCGAACTCGCACCGGATCACCACGACCGCCCGCCGCGACGGTGGCGATTGGCTGCTGTCCGGGCGGAAGGTGTTCATCTCGGGCGTCGACGAGGCGGACGCGGTGCTCGTGGTAGGCCGCACCGAGGACGCGAAGACCGGGCGGCTGAAGCCGGCGCTGTACGTGGTGCCGACCGACACCCCGGGGTTCGAATTCCGGAAGATCGACATGGATATTGTCGCGCCGGAAAACCAGTTCGCGCTGTTCCTCGACGACGTCCGGCTGCCCGCGGAAGCGCTGGTCGGAGAGGAGGACGCGGCGATCGCGCAGCTGTTCGCGGGCCTCAACCCGGAACGGATCATGGGCGCGGCGTTCTCGCTGGGTACCGCCCGGTACGCGCTGGACAAGGCGGTCGGGTACGCGAACGAACGGCAGGTCTGGGGCGCGCCGATCGGGTCGCACCAGGGACTCGCGCATCCGCTCGCGCAGGTCAAAATCGAGCTGGAGCTGGCGAAACTGATGACGCAGAAGGCCGCGTCGCTCTACGACTCGGGCGACGACTTCGCGGCGGGTGAATCGGCGAACATGGCCAAGTACGCCGCCGCCGAAGCCGCGATCCACGCGGTCGACCAGGCGGTGCAGACGCACGGTGGCAATGGACTGGCGACCGAGTACGGGCTCGGGACGCTGGTGACGTCCGTGCGGCTGGGCCGGATCGCGCCGGTGAGCCGGGAAATGGTGCTGAATTTCGTCGGCCAGCACAGCCTCGGGCTGCCGAAATCGTACTGAGCGGGCGGGATGTCATGACGGAGTTGCGGGCATTCCCGGGTTTCGACGGTCGCGAGTGCGTCGCGGGCCGGGGGTCCGGCACGGTTCGGCTGCGGGCACGACCGGAGTTCGGCGGCCCGGCGCAAGGTGACCGCAAGCGGCTGGCGTTCCGCGGGTCCGTTTCGCCCCGGCGCAGACGACAGTCCGGCGCCGTTTTCTCGTCCGCCGGGGGTCGCTGATGCTTCGCGAACCGCAGCAGGAACGCAGCCGGACCACGCGGCGGAGGTTGATCGAGGCCGCGATGGACTGTATCGGCGAGCGGGGGTGGTACGGGGTCACCGTGGCGGTCATCGCCGAGCGGGCGGGGGTGTCGCGGGGCGCGGCGCAGCACCACTTCCCGACGAGGGAGTCGCTGGTCGCGGCGGCCGTCGAGCTGCTCGGCGACGCTCAGATCGACGAGCTGCGCGCGCGGGCAGACCGGCTGCCGAGCGGGTCGTCGCGGATCGAGGGGGTCGTCGAGATGGTGCTGACCCTCTACACCGGCCCGATGTTCCGCGCCGCGCTGCAGTTGTGGGCCGTCGCGTCGACCGACGACCAGCTGCGCGGCGTGCTGGTGCCGCTGGAGGCGCGCGTGGGCCGGGAGGCGCACCGGCTGACCGTCGAGCTGCTGGGCGTCGACGAGGGTCGCGCCGGGGTCCGCGAGCTGGTCCAAGCCACTCTCGACCTGGGCCGCGGCCTCGGCCTGGCCAACCTCCTCACCGACGACGCCCGCCGCCGGAAACAGATCGTCCGCGAGTGGGCGCGCACGCTCGAGTCCCGCCTGGCGGGAACCGAACAGGTCTAGGGACTGTCTCATTCCCGAAGCGCTACAGTGTGGTTGTTAACACATTCGGCCCAATCGGCGATAACGTTGAGTAAGTGGCCCTAGAGGGAAGAAGGCGATCCCGGTGTCCGGTTCAGAAGGGGAGTCAGTCGAGCTCACCCATCGCGCGATGGCCATGTTGCGGGCCGTCGCGCAACAGCGGGCGGAGATGTCCACCAGCTGTGAGCCCGACCTCTTCATCGACGGTTTCGCCTGCTGCGACCAGATGACCGCACACGCCCTCGCCAAGGGTGGCTACCTGCGCCCGGCCGCCGGGTCCGCCCCGGGCGGCCGCGTGCCCGCAGAGCTCACGGAGGCCGGAGCAGCCGCACTGGCGATCACGGCTGCTGCCTGAGGCTTTTCGATCTTTTCACCCGTTTGGACGCTGCCGGGTACGGTGTGTGACCGACGGGGCGGGGACCTTCCCGGGTGGAAGGTCCCCGTTTCCGGTCCGGGGGTTGCGGCTGGGGTGCTTGGCTGGGCCTGGTTCAGTCCAGTCAGTCCGGTCCGGCTCGTTTCAGTGGGTTCAGGCCCGGCCGGGGTTCAGCTGGTTCAGTCCGGCCCGGTCCTGCCCGTCCCGTCCGGCCTGGTTCAGCCCGCTCGACCCGCTCTGGCTGGTCCCCGCTCGGCCCGGTTCAGCTCAGTTCGGCTCGACCCGGCCCGGTCGGCTGGGTTCAGCCGCTCCGTTCCGCTCTGCGGAGGCCGGTCCGGCTTTGCTTGGTCCGGTGCGATCCGGGCCGTTCGGCCGACCTGGGCTTGACCCGTTCGGTTCCACCCAGCCCTGGCCCCAGTCCCGGCTCAGCCCGCTCAGCCACTTCAGCCCTGCTCGACCCCTTCAGCCCTGCTCAGTCGGTCCAGCCTGGTCCAACCCGGTGTTCAGCCCGGATCAGCCAAGGCAGCTCGATCCGCCTGGCCCGGCCCGGTTCAGTCCTGTTCAGCCCGGATCAGCCAATACAGCCCGATCCGCCTGGCCCGGACCGGTATTCCGTCCGCGCTCAGCAGTTCAGCCCGGTGTTCACCCGAGCCCGGCTCAACCGGCGTAACCCGCCACGATCTTCGTGAACGCGTACTTCTCCTGGTCGATTCCGCTGCAGCCGCTGCCTGTTCCGGGGCAGTCCCGGTTGGTTGCCCAGAAGGTGAGGCGGCCGAGGTGGTGGTCGTCGGCGTAGGTGCGGATGGCGGTGAAGTCCGCGACCGACACGGTTTCCCCGGCGCGGTCCGTCTTGCCGTTCATCGATGACAGGCCGCTGCGGCGGTATGCGGTCGCGTCGTCCCAGCCGAAGGTGGATTTCAGTTGCGTCGCCAGGCCGTCGACGGCGGATTTCGTCATTGCGGCCATGTCACCGCCGTCGGAGAAGTCGAAGGGCATCACCGACCACACGTCGACGTCCGCGCCCAGGGCTTTCGCCTGGGTGATCAGGCGTTTGCCCCAGTCGTTCGGGCCCTGCGGGGTGGTGCCGATGGTGATCACGACGCGCAGGTTCGGGTTCTTCTGCTTGGTGATCTTGACCGCGTTCAGGATCCGGTCCTGCACGGTCGCGTTCTCGAACTCGTCGGTGTTCTCGACGTCCAGGTCGATCGCCTTGAGCTGGTACGCGTCGATCACCTTCTGGTAGGCGCCGGCGAGCTCCTCGGGGGACCCGCACTGCGGGCCGAGCTTGGTGCCCTGCCAGCCGCCGAACGACGGGATGACGTCGCCGCCCGCCGCGCGGATTTTCTGGATCATCGCGGAATCGGTGCCGTCGAGGGCGCGGTTGCCGTCCCAGGCCGGGTTGCAGCCGCCGCTGGAAAGCATGAAGGCGAGCGTGAACGACTTGACCCCGGTCGCCTCCATCGCGGCGGCGGGATCGGCCTGCCCGCCCCATTGGTACAGATACGGCGCCGCGACCACCGGATCCGGCGCGGCGGACGCGGTCCCGGCAGTGGCGGTCAGCGCGGCACCCGCAGCGAGCGCGAGGATGCCGATCCTGCCGACGACCTTCCGGTGAAAAGCTTTGTGGCACAACGAATTCATGGGTCCTCCATCAGGGAGACGCGCACCCGGAGGCACGCGGCGGACGGAGCACCTGACGCGACTTGACCCGGCGGGTTCAACTCCGCAGGCACTCGGTGGGGACGTGTGCGCAGTCACAATGGACTAGACCATTGAGAAGTGTCAAGGCTGCCGTATGGATGGGAAAAAACCCACCGAGGTCACCGGATGGTTTTCGAGTACCGATGAGCGGCACGGGGCCGCGCGGTGTGGCAATCGTTCTGGGCAGTGGCGTGGGGGTCACGGGGTGGCAGTGGTTCGGGGCAGTGGTACGGGGGTCACGGGGTGGCAATGGTTCTGGGCTGCCGATGAGCGGCGCGGGCAACACGGGGCGCCGCAATGGTCGGGGGGACCACTGGGTGGCACGGGGGCCGCGGGCAATGGTTCGCGTGCATCGCTGAACGGCCCGAGGGTGGCGGGCGGGTGTCGATGGTTCGCCAGTACCGCTGAGCGGAGCACGGCACGCGAGACCAGTCAGGCGAAGCTTCCCACCAGGTGCAGCCCAGCGTGGCCGCTCACGAGGACGGTTCCCCGATGTCCTCGAACCACAGCGCCGGTTCGCGGGCGATGAAGTCCGTCATCAGGGCGACGCACGCCGGGTCGTCGAGGACGTCGATGCGGACTCCGTGCGTGGCCAGCCAGTCGTGGCCGCCGGTGAACGTGCGGGATTCGCCGATCACGACGTGCGGGATGCCGAACTGGCGGACCAGTCCGCTGCAGTACCAGCACGGCGACAGCGTGGTGACCATGATCGTGTCGCGGTAGTGCGGGCGGCGGCCGGCGGCGCGGAAGGCGGTGGTTTCGGCGTGCAGCGACGGGTCGCCGTCCTGGACGCGGCGGTTGTGTCCGCGCCCGAGGAGCGTGCCGGACCGGTCGAAGAGTGCCGCTCCGATCGGGACGCCGCCCTCGGCTTTTCCGGCTTCCGCTTCTTCGCGGGCGACAGCGAGCAGGTCGTCGAGCATGAGCCACTTTTGCCGGTCGCGGTGCCGGACGGCAAGTCGCGGGGGATTGAGGACCGGATGTGTCCGCATTATCTGGCAGAGTGACCCGCATGTACGGAACCTCCGAACGCCTGCTGCGCCTGCTGTCACTGCTGCAGGCACGCCGCGACTGGCCAGGGCCGGACCTCGCCGGCCGGCTGGGGGTCGACGTGCGCACGATCCGCCGGGACGTCGAACGGCTGCGGACGCTGGGGTACCCGGTCCACGCGACCCCCGGCGCCGCGGGCGGCTATCGGCTGGGCTCCGGCGCCGCGCTGCCGCCGTTGCTGCTGGACGACGACGAGGCGGTCGCGGTGGCGGTCGGCCTGCGCACGGCCGCGAACGGCACCGTTTCGGGGATCGAGGAGACGTCCGTGCGGGCGCTGGCGAAACTCGAGCAGGTCCTGCCCGCGCGGCTGCGGCACCGGGTCACCGCGATGGATTCGGCGCTGGTCCGCACGCCCGGTTGGGGTCCGATGATCGACGCCGAGCTGCTCACCGTGGTCGCCGCCGCCTGTCGCGACCACGAGCGGCTCCGGTTCACCTACGGCACGCGCGCGGGCGAGGTCGCCGAGCGGGACGTCGAGCCGCTGCGGCTCGTGCACACCGGCTGGCGCTGGTACCTCGTGGCCTACGACCTCGGCCGCGGCGACTGGCGCACCTTCCGCCTCGACCGCATTGACGGCGTTCCGGCGCCGAGTTTCCGCTTCACCCCACGCGAACCGCCTGCCGAGGACCTCGCCGCGTACGTGGCCAGCCGCATTGCGACCGCGCCGTACCCGCACCAGATCACCCTGCGAGTGTCGGCCTCGGCGGAGGTGCTGGCCGCGCGCGTTTCGCCCACGTCAGGCGTGGTCGAGCCGATCGACGAGCACACCTGCCGCCTCCGCACCGGCGCGAACAACCTCGACTTCGTCCCGTTCTACCTCGCGCAGTGGGACTTCGATTTCGTGGTGGAGGACGCCCCGCCGGGCCTGGTGGAACGGCTCGGGCGGATCGCGGAGCGGTTCTCCCGCGCTGCGGGGGCCTGAGGTTTCGCCCCTTTTTGCAGCTGCAGGTCTCGCTGAGTTTGCGTTACCCCGCGCCGAGCATGCGCAGCACCAGCTCGCTGTACTCCTTGCCGAGCTCCTGCGGCGTCTGCTTGGTCCGCTCGCTGTACCAGCGCGCCACGTCGACCCCGAGCGACAGCACGGCGATCCCGGCAATCCCGGCGTCGGACGCGGTGAACGCACCCGACCCGATGCCCTGCTCGATCACCTCGCGCACGAGCTGCTCGATCCGCCGCCGCAACTGCGAGACGACCTTGTACTCCTGCTCCGGGAGCGCATTGAGCTCGTACTGCACGACCCGCGCGACCATGTGCCGCCGCGCGTGCCAGGCGACGAAGTCCTGCACCAGCGACCGCATCCGCTCGACCGGGTCGCTCGTATGCGCCAGCACGTTCTCGACCAGGGCGAGCGTCTGCTCGTGCCCGTTCCGGCTGATCTCGAACAGCAGCGCGGCCTTGGACGGAAAATGCACATACAAGGCAGCCGGGCTCATCCCGGCCGCCCCGGCGATGTCCCGCGTGGTGGTGGCGTGATACCCCCGCTCGGCAAACGATTCCACCCCGGCGAGCATGAGCCGGCGCGCGGTCTCGGGCTGCACGTCGGGCCACAGGTCTGCCGAGAGCGTGCTCATCCGGGCGATCCTCCTCCAGTCCGCGCCGGCCGGTGGTCCCGCCCGTCACCGCTAGTCTAAGCGCTTGCTTTGCCGACTGAACGGGTGATAGATCCCGCAACTGGGGATGTCATACCGAGAACTCTACCGACCGGTCTCGGCGAGAGATCCGGAATATGGCTCGTTCGGGGATCGGACCCGGCTGATCAGCGGGCTGTGCCGGCGGCAGGATGACGGGCCGCTGCGAGCGCGCAGCACCTAATCATCGGATGTTCTCGCGGAACCGAGTCGGCGGATCGGGTCTCCGCCGAGCTTGATCGGCCGGGTCGTTTATTGGTGACCTCGAGGCGAGCCAACCCCGGCGTGCGCGACCTCGCAGCTGTGGCGCGCATGCACGGTGCCGTGGATGGTCAAGCTGCGAGGGGATGCGGTTCGCCGGTCAGGGCAGCGAGCGCTGTTGCGAGTTCCTCGATCGTCGCCGACACGTAGGTCAGGGTTGTTCCGGTCTGGAAGCCGGCGGCATGTCCGGCGTAGGCGGCGGCGACGGCGTAGCCGAAGTTGCGCTCGACCCAGGTCAGCGTGGTGTAGCGGAGCCAGTGCGCGGTGACCCCGGCCGCATTGATCCACGGGAGATGGCGGCCGAGCCGGGCCCAGAGGGCGTCGTACCGGGCGTGCTGCATGGGTGTTCCCGTGCGAGTGCGCAGGAGCCGATCAACATCAGTCCCGGCGGGGTTTCGGTGTGTCGTGTGGTCGGTCAGGGCGGTCATGAGAGTCGGCGAAATGGGCTGCTCTCGGGTCGTGCCACCCTTCTCGCGAAGCCGGATCGTGTAGTCCACGTGGTTGAGATCGATCGGGCGCAACGCGAGTGCTCCGCCCCGGCGGCACGCCGTTTCGGTGTGGAGCCGGATCAAGAGCGCATCGAGATGTGGATCGTTCCCCGTCGTGGTCGCGACGTGATTGATGTCGCAGAGTTGGCGATGGGACAACGCTCGGCGGAGACTCCGATGCCGGCGAGGCCGTTTGAGGTGGGCAGCCGGATTGGCGTTCGCCTCGATGAGCTTGTCATAGACCGCCTGGTTGTAGAGGACCCGGACGGCATCGACAAATGTCGACTTCGCGCCTTGTCCATCTCGGGAATTTCCTCGGCGGGCGGCCTTCTGCTGGACAATGTTGGCCAGCGTGCCGAGGTCGGAGGCGGTCGGTTCGTCGAGCCTCGTGCCACCCCGCTCGTCGACCAGCACGGCCCAGTAGTGCCGCCACGTGTTTTCGGAGCTTGGAGATACCGTGGCGGCAACGACGGGAACGTACTCGGCGAATGTGGGAACGTGCTTCAGTGAGTGAGTTGTAGTCAATTCAAGCGGAGATACGTTCAGCCGTTGAAGCAGCAGCTGCGCGGTGGAGAGATCGTCTGAATGCGATCGCCGAATTTGAGCGGGGTCGATATCGGTGCTCATGATTGCCGGCTGTCTTGGTCTGCGTGATAGTGGGAGATCATCGCGTCGATCGCCGAGAGCGGGTAAACAATGACGGCCCGCGATTTTGGTGCCGCGGCCAGCAAGGCTTTGTCTTTCGGTGCAAGATCCAAGTGCTTACGTGCATAGGACGGGAGCGCAACGCTCCTGCGCCGTGTCACGATCAATGGTCCCTGGCCCGATGGAATGAGCACAGCAACACCGTGAATGAGTTCAGCTCGAAGGCGTTCGCCAGAGCGCCAGGATACGGCGTTGATAATGCTCTGATCGTGAAATCGCCCCGAATCGTCGAGGCGGCATAATGCATAGACAATGGAGGATTTGCAAAGATCGCTTCTCGGTACGGCCATGGGAAGAGGGCCGGTGGATGAACCGCGGCCGTGCTCGCGAATATCCGGTGTCAGCGCTGCGATGATCGGTGCGAGCGGGGAATTCTCCTCAGCCTGAGGACGCGGGCCGAGGTTGTCCAGGTCGTGTGGTTGAACATCATGGCCGGTGTCTGGGCTGCTCATTGACATGCCCGTTCACCGATCAATTGGACGCCGGGGACATGCTCGACGCGGACGATGGCAGTTGTCCACGTCATCCCGATCCCGATGCCGACGAGGGCGAGGTGGTCACCAGCCTGAACGCCCCCGTGGGCGAGCAGCCAGGTGAGACCAATGACCTGGTCGTTGGGGCCGATGTGGCCCCATTGCCCGCCCATATCGCGGAGTGTGTGTTCTCCGGGGATGCCGAGGGGTTGCAGGCAGTGGGTTTCGAGCAAGCGCTGGCCATAGTGGGGGAGGAGGACCCACTTGAGCTGGTCGCTCGTGAGCTCGGCGTCGGCGAGGGCGTGGTCGAAGGTGTCGCGAATGCCGCGTGCGTTGCGGGTGTTGATCGAGGTGGTGCCGACCGTTGCGAGGTATTGCAGCTTGCGTTCGCGGACGCGTTCGGGGCCGGGTTCAGTGGTGCCGGCGGGGAGGAAGCGGTGGTGGCCGCGGTGGAGCTGTTCCAGCGTGGGGTCGGTGTAGGAGGCGGTGGACAGTACTCGGGCGATGCCGGGGTCGCGGCCGAGGATGAGGGCTGAGCCTCCGTCGCCGTAGGCGATGCCGTGGTCGGCGTTGAGGTGGTCGAAGGCCGGTGCGCCGAAGACTTCGCCGCCGGTGAGCAGGACGTGCTCAAGGTCGGTGCTGCCGGTGAGGATGCGGGCCGCGAGGTCGATTCCGCCGACGAGAGAGTTGGACATGGCGTTGAGCTCAGCGGTGATGCCCGGATTGCGCTGTGCAGGTGCATGTCTGGGACCGGCAAGGGACCGTTGGTGATCTGGGCCAGTGTCGAGAGCGCAGCGTTGCCCGCGCGGACCGCGAGGTCCATTCCAGTGGTGTGATGGTCGATCGAGACGGATTGCTGCCCGGTGCGGTGCTTGCCGGCGACCGGGACCAGCTTGCCGAGCGCGCCGCCGATTCCGCGGACGTGGACGGATGGCCACCGCATGTCAGCGCCACCGACCGGCCGGGTCTTCAGCTCGGAGATCCGTACGGATCGCCTCGACCGAGGTGTAGTAGGCGCGCAGCTGATCGCGGGTGATCCCCGCCTGTGCGGCGATTTCATCAAGGGTGATTGGCGGCAATGAGACAGGGGATTGTGCGGTGAGCAGCTCGCGCGCTGCTCTCAGGATCTGGTTGCGCATGGCATCCCTCCCTCGGCGGCGCGTACCGAACATGGAGGCGCCGGGGTAGGGAGGGCGTGGCGGTACATAGTTGGTTCAGCGACCGTCGATCAACGCCGTCTCCGACGTAGTTCGGGCATGCGGCGCGCATGGATGCGCTTGATGTGTTCGGCGCGCAAGGCGATGGCACGGTCGGCGGCCAGCCCTGCGTGTTCGGGCGCCTGGACGACGTCGCTCTCGACGGTGGGATCGGTCGTGATCGAGAGAAACAGCACGGCGGCGTTGAGGCTGAGATTCACGATGGAGTAAGCGACTCCGATGGGGATGTAGACGACGTCCCCGGGCGCTGGCAGGACCGGAAACAACTGCTCCCCGGACAGGACGGCGACGTAGCCGCTGAACGCGACCAGCGCTGTCTCTGCGCTGCGATGGCGTTGCGGGGGAAGGATTCGCGCACCCGGCAGGAGCGTTCGCGTTGCTGAGATTCCCTGAACAGGTAGCGGAGGTGCCGCGAATGCGGTGGGGTGCGGCCGCGAGGGTTTGGGCGAGTGCGGCGTTGGCTTCGGCGTCGGCGGCCGTGTCCGCAGGCTGCGGCGACGGCGGTGACGGGGCGGTCGAGGGCCCTGCGGTGGGCGGAATCCGTTGGCTGCGAGGCCGTGGCCAAGATCGGTGGCACCGTACCCGACCTGGGCAGCAACGCGGCGCATCTGCGCCTGATCCGCCGCGCGATCGTGTCCACGGTCTTGCGGGCCGTCCTTCTTCTCGAGGGAGCGCAGGTCGAACTGATCGTGACGGAGGCCGGGGAGGCGGTCCGTGACTTCGTCCGCCTGGGCCTGCAGCTTACGGGCATCTTCCGCGCCGTCCGGGTGGGGCAAGCGTGCATCCTGTGCTGGGAGAACGACGTTTTCGTCGGCGGCGAGTCGGTGAACCGGCCCGGGGACCACATCGCGGTGCGCCGCCTGCTGGCGAGCGCTTCCCGGCTGACCCCGGGCGAGGCGAAGCAACCCGGCTTCACCCTCAAGCCTCAGGCGAAAACGCCGGCCGCGAGGGCTTGAACGATCACCGAACCCTCGTCGCCGAACGACCGAACCACTCGCCTTGTGCCTGGCAGACGTTGTGGACATCTCTGTGGTTCTGTTGCCCGCAACGACCTCGAGCGGATGCCGACCTGTCCACGGTGGTCAATCATCGGGAGCGTCCTGGACCTGGTTGTCGTGGAGTACGCCGTGGAGGAAGCTGCGCATCATTTGCTCGTGCAGCTGCCGCGGGGTGAGCCGGTTCGAGCGCATTGCGCTGTACAGCGTCGGGTGCGCGTCCTTGTCGACCTTGGCGAATACCTTGGCTCGCTGGGGGGCCGGACGGACGGCTTCGGTGAGGGCCACGCCGAGGGTCAGCTTTTCGAGGCCGTCCAGGATCTGTACGTGCAGTCGCACCGGCACTCCGGACTCCACGAGATAGGTCGCCGCGCGTTCCCACATGTCGGTGACGAGGTCTCGGGGCAGGAACTGCAACATCGCCGGCGCGGCGTTGGGGTGGCGGAGCACGACGTCCCGGAAGTTCAGTGCGTACCTGACGATCCAGTCCTGCCAGTTACCGTCGGCGGGCTGCCTCGGGACACGGGTCTCGTTGACGATCGATCGAGTCACCTCGGACAGCAGCTCGGTCCGGTCCGAGAAGTGGTGGTAGAGCGACGGGGTGGCGACTCCGAGGCGCTGGGCCAGCTTGGGCAGGCTGAACGCGTCGAGCCCGTCGTCGTCGATGATGGTGAGGGCTGCAGCCACCGCGGCGGTTCGGCTGATCAGCGGTTTGGCCGGACGGGCCATCGGGCACAGTCTCCTTCGTTCGGCGGCGTGGTTGCTCCTGCCGGGGGCAAGGCTCTGGTCACCAACGTATGGCACCCGCCGGGCTCCTGGACGACGAACCTGCTAATGCCGCTCGGGCACCGGACGGTCTGTCTGCACCGTACGGGCAGCCGATGCCGCTCTGCTGTTACGCAGGCCGGCGTAGCCGATCGCCAGTGCTGCCAGTACGGCCGGGATCACGAAGAGCAGGAAGATCGAGTTCGCCGTCCAGGCATGGTCGACGAGCAGACCGACCCCGAGCGGGGTGGCGATGCTGCCGATGCGGCCGAGGCCGGCGGCGATCCCCAGTGCCGAGACCCGGGCGTCGGGGCGGAACAGGATCGGAACGATCGTGTACAGGCCGGTGAACGAGCCCATGAGGCAGACCCCGAGCAGCATCGCCACGATCAGAGTCGGGACGAGCTGACCCGAAAGCGAGGACATGACGGCGAAAAGCACCGCGCTGGCGACGGAGAAGCCGGCAGTGACCGCCAAGGCGGAGACCCGCAGTGCCAGTGCGGCGAAGAGCAGGGTGCCGGCCACGCCGCCCAGCGAGAACAGCAGTCCGCCGCCGATGCCCTCGTTCATCGACATACCGGCGGTCGTGAGCAGTTTTGGGGTCCAGGTGTTGCTGAAGAAGTAGGCCGAGTTGACCAGGCAGAAGGCCACACACGTGGCGACCAGCATCCATGACTTGAGGGACGCCGAACCCGCCGTGGCGCGCGCGGGTGCCTCGAACTGGTGCACGTCGACGTTTTCGCGCAGTTTCATCCGGACGGCGAGCTGGGCCAGCTTCGCGCGGGCCGCCTCGGTGTTCCGGCTTTCCAGGAAGTCCGGTGACTCGGGGATGCCCCGGTAGGCGACGACGACCGTGGCGGCTGTCACGATGGCTCCGAACACGAACGCCGAGCGCCACCCGTAGTTGGCCATCAGCACTGCTCCGGCAGCACCACCGAGCATGCCGCCGGCCGGGATGCCGATGGCGAAAAGCGCGATCAGGGTCGAGCGTTTGCGGGCCGGGCAGTATTCGCCGACGATGATCGGCAGGCTGGGGATGATGCCGCCCATGCCGATGCCGGTCAGCAGCCGGGTCAACGCCAGCTGGGTCACGTCGCCCGAGAGCGCCGAGAGGGCCATGCCGGCGGTGATGGCGAGCAGGGAGCCGATCAGCAGCGGGCGGCGGCCGAACCGATCGCCGACCGGGCTGAGCAGGATGGAGCCGGCCGCCATCCCGACGAGACCGGCACTGAAGAGGAGACCGGACTGGGTGCCCGAGATTCCCCAGTCGTGGGTGATGGGAAGCACGGCAAGGGAGATCGAGAGGATGTCGTACCCCTCGGCCATGCTCACGATCGCGCACAAGACGATCACCCGGATCTGGAGCCGGCTGATCGGAGAGGCGTCGATCCGCGCTCGTACTGAAGCCATCGGCTGTTCCTATCGTGGGCAGGGGCGGTAGCGGGCGGCGCAGGTGGCTGTGCGCAGCGCCACAATTAACCTAATGCCTGTTGGTTTGTGGGTCAACGGTCCCGGCTTGATTAATCTAAAGCATGATGGTTTAGTGGGGTTCTGCCGCACCGCTTCGGCGGGGTCGCCGACTACACGGGAAGGACGGGCCGGTGCCTCTATCGGACTTCTTCGACCAAGGTTTCGCGATGAATCCGGCGGCCGTCGCGTTTCGGCACGGTGATGTCGAGTGGACGTACGAGGCGGCGTATGCGTTTTCGTGCCGGGTCACGAACGCGCTGCTGCGAGACGGTCTCGAACTCGAGACCAAGGTGGCTGTGCTGGCCCCCAACGACCCGGCCGCCTGGATGTGCGTTGTCGCCGCCTGGCGCGCCGGTGGGACCTGGGTGCCGCTCAACCCCGTCAGCCCGGTCGCGGAGAGCATCGGCCTGCTCGGGCAGTTCGACTGCGAGGTGCTCTTCTATCACTCGTCACTGTCAGCTGTGGCGGAGGAGATTCACGCCTCGGCCGGCGACCGGCTTCGGATGATTTGCCTCGATGCCGATGTCGATGCCGGCGTTCCGTCGTACGCCGCGGGGATGGCGGAGTGGCTCGGCGACGTGGCGGCCGCGGCGCCGGGTAACGATGTTCCCCAGGACGCCGTCGCCGTCATCTCACCCACCGGGGGAACCACCGGCAAGCCCAAAGGCGTGATGAACACCCACCGCAGCTACGGCATCTGCATTGCCCAGCTGCTCATGGTCCTGCAGTACCGCGCCGATGAGCACGTGGTCAATCTCGCGGCGGCGCCGATGACCCACTCGGCAGGCGTGCTGACCTTGCCGGCGACTGCTCGCGGCGGGACCGTCGTGGTGCTGAAGCGACCGGAAACCGTCGCGCTGCTGGAGGCCATCGACCGGCACTCGGTCACGGACCTGTTCCTGCCGCCGACCGTGATCTACCGGCTGATCGAGCACCCGGATCTGGCCGGTTACGACCTCTCGTCGCTGCGATACTTCCTCTACGGCTCTGCTCCCATGTCGGCCGAGAAGCTGCGCCGGAGCCTGGAGTTGTTCGGCCCGGTGATGATCGAGGTGTTCGGCCAGACCGAGGCACCCGGCTCGATCAGCTTCCTGCGGCCGGAGGAGCACTTCGCCGGCGACGCGATCGCCGGCGACGCGCGGCTGCTTTCCTGCGGGCGGCCGTCCCCGTTGGTCAAGGTCGAGATCCGCGACAACGACGACCGGGTCTTGCCGGTGGGGGAGCGCGGGGAGATCTGTGTCCGCGGCGACTTGGTGATGAAGGGGTACTACGGCAATCCGGAAGCGACTGCCGAGGCCATCCGCGACGGGTGGCTGCACACCGGGGACATCGGGTTCCTCGACGAGCAGGGCTACCTCACTCTCACCGATCGCAAGAAGGACCTGATCATCTCGGGTGGTTTCAACGTTTTCCCGGCCGAGGTGGAGCAGGTCATCTGGGCGCACCCGGCCGTGCAGGACTGTGCCGTCATCGGGGTCCCCGACGAGAGATGGGGCGAGGCCGTCACCGCGGTCGTGGAGCTCAACGAGGGAGCGGAGCTCGATGTCGAGGAGCTCCTCGAACTCTGCCGTGCCCGGCTGGGGCCGGTGCGGACGCCGAAGCAAGTGTTCATCACCGACCGGTTGCCGCGCAGTGTCAACGGCAAAGTGCTCAAGAAGGACCTTCGCGAATCCCATTGGACCGACCAGACAAGGAGGATCTGACGTGCATGCGACGTCCGCAGCCGACGCCCGCAGTGCGACCGGACATCTCGACCACCCGTCATTCGACCCCGGAGTGCTCCGGTGCGATGCCGGCGGCTTCGCCCTCCGCGCCTGCGCCTGCAATCGCTGCGGGACAGTGAGTTTCCCCGCTCGTGAGCACTGCGCCAAGTGTCACGCGTCGGCCGCGGCCATGGACCTTCCTGCCCTCGGTACCGTGGTATCCCATTGCACGTCAACGTTTCCCATCGCCGGAGCCGTGCCGCCTGTCCACATTGCACAGGTGCGGCTCGGCGACAGCGGCGTCGAGGTCCTCGGAGTCTGCTCCGGCGCCATCGGCATCGGCGACCCGGTCGCCGTGGTGCCCAGGGCAGTCCACAGCGACGACGACCACGCCACGGCCTATGGCTTCGAGAAGGTGGCCGGCGATGCCTGAGGTCTATCTCTCCGGGGTCGGCATGACCCCGATCGTGGCCCGGACGACGACGCCTGCGCACGTCCAGGGCGGGCAGGCGCTCCAGGCGGCACTCACCGACTCCGGCGCCGAGTGGCCCGAGATCGGGTTGCTGGTCGTGGGTGCGGTCGGGACCGGGATGTCGTCGGGACCGTTGGTACTGCACGAAATGGCCCGGACCGGGATTCCGGTGCTCGCGGTCGAGAACGCCTCGGCCACCGGCACGGCCGCGTTCGAGCACGCCCGCGAGGCAGTCGCCAGCGGGCGGGTGGAGACGGCGGCGGCAGTGGGCATCGGCAGCCTGGGCGCCCTGTTGCAGAGCCGCGCGTCCGAGGACCAGCGACCGCCGGACCTCATCTCGATCTCGGGAATGTCCGTGCCCGCGGTGCCTTTCGCACTCATGAAGCAGGCACGGATGCATCGGTACGGCGAGCCTGCCGACGCCGGGTTGCTCGTGGTCGGCAAGAACCTGCTCAACGCCAGCCGCAATCCGATGGCCCAGCGCACCCGTTCGCTGACCATGGACGAAATGCGGTCCGCCCCCATGCTCGTCGACCCGCTGCGCAAGGTCGAGTCCTGCCCGGTCGGCGACGGCGCTGCCGCCGTCATCCTGACCAGCCGCCGAGCCAGGAACGCAAGCCGTCCGGTCCGGGTCGCCGCAGCCGTGGCCGAGAGCGACCGGTGGCACGCTTCCGCCGCCTTCCTGCCCGACCTCGGCTCCACCGAGAGGGTGGCGGTCCGTGCCTACGAGCAGGCGGCCATCGGTCCGGAGCAGCTCGACCTCGTCGAGGTCCACGATGCTTTCAGCGTCGAGGAACTCCAGTACGTCGAGGATCTCGGGCTCGCAGCGGCGGGTCGGGCGGCAGCCGCCATGGCCGACGGGCAGTTCCACATCGGCGGCCGGGTGGCGGTGAGCCCCAGCGGCGGCCTCATCGGCCGAGGGCATCCCGGAGGAGCGACGGGTCTGTCGCAGGTCGTCGAGATCACGCAGCAGCTGCGCGGGCAGTCCGGCGAGCGCCAGCACCCGAACGCCCGGGTGGGACTGGCACACATGATCGGCAATGGGGGAGTCAACTATGCGCACATCCTCGTCGGTGAGGACTGACCCGGACATGGACCCGAGATGAGCAACCGTGACCTCCGCGCCTACGTGAACGGGCGCATTCACCCGATGGCTCCCGGGGTGACCGGGACGCCGACCGCCATGGCGTGTGCCGGCGGCCGGTTCGTGGCGGTCGGCTCCGACGAACAGGTCCTGGACCTCGCCGGAGCGGACGCCGTGGTCGTCGACCTGGGTGGGGCGGTGGTCGTCCCTGGCTTCATCGAGACACACGTGCACCCGATGATGTGGGGGCTGATGCTGGCCGGGGTCGATGCCACGCCTGCGGCGTGCGCCACGATCGGCTCCCTGATCGACGCGTTGCGGGTCCGCGCTGACCACACCGCGCAGGGGCAGCTCATCGAGGCGTGGGGCTTCGACGACACCCTCGTCGCCGATCAGCGAGGACTGACCACCGCAGACCTCGACCAGGCTTCGGCCCGGCACCCGATCCTGGTGCGGCATGCCTCGGGGCACGGCATCTACCTCAACTCGCCGGCGCTGGCCGCGGCCGCCGTCGACGCGGCGACGCCGGACCCGGTGGGCGGTGTCATCGTCCGCGACGGGGCCGGGGTCCCGACCGGTGAACTGCTCGAGCAACCCGCGATGATGCTGTTCCCCGGCGCGCTGCCGGCGATGGATGTCGAGGCCGGTTGCCAGGCACTGCTGCGGGCCCAGGAGGCGATGGTCCGCGTCGGCGTCACCAGCTTTCACGACATGTTCGTCACGGCCCCGATGTACGACGCGTACCGGCGGCTGGACGCGACGGGTGACCTCCGGCTGCGGGGGCGCCTGTACCTGGCCGAGGGGCTGCATGAGCAGCTGGGTGGCCTGCCTGCGCCGACGGATCGCTTGACCGTGGGCGGCGTCAAGCTCATCTCGGACGGGTCCGTCCAGCTCCACACCGCAGCGCTGACCGAGCCGTACCACGACCTGGGTGGCTGCCACTGCGGCGGAATGGCCATCCCGTCCGATCACCTGGATTCCCTCGTTCTCGAGAATCACGCCGCCGGACGCACCGTTGCCATCCATACGAACGGCGATCGGGCCATCGACCTGGCTCTCGATGCGATCGCCGCCGCACAGCACGCACACCCGGACCGGCCCGGCGGGCACCGTCTCGAGCACGTGCAGACGCTGCGCGAGGACCAGATCGTCCGCATGGCCGAGCTGGCCGTCGCGGCGTCGATCTTCGTCAACCATGTGTACTTCTGGGGAGACCGCCACCGCAATCGCTTCCTCGGGCCCGCGCGCGGTGAGCGCATCAGTCCGGTGGCGTCCGTGGTGGCCGCGGGCCTCGGCTACGCACTGCACAGCGATTGCCCGGTCACGCCGGTGCATCCACTGTTCACGATGAACACTGCGGTGCACCGGGTGACGCGGGAGGGCGACGTCCTCGGCCCGGACCAGCGGGTTCCGCCCCTCGCCGCGCTGGCCGGGTTCACCAGCTCGGCAGCCCGGCTGGCCGGCGAGCACGCGGACAAGGGGCAGATCGCGGCGGGACAGCTCGCCGACTTCGTCGTCCTCGACGGCGACCCGCTTGCCGAGGGGCCGGTGGACCTTGCCGCCATCCAGGTCAAGCGGACCGTCGTGGGTGGAACGACCGTTTTCGAGGCGTGAGCCCGCATCCCCACCACCGATCAGGAAGGAAGCACGGTGGCCACTACAGCGCGCGCAGCGGTCCAGGTCGCGGATCGGACCTTCGAGATCCGGGAGTTCGACCTGCCGGAGATCAGTACCGACGATGCACTTCTGCGGGTCGATGCCGGTGGCCTGTGCGGGAGCGATGTCGAGCAGTACGACGGAGAACTGGCGTCGCTCGGGGTGACCTACCCGTTGATTCCCGGGCACGAGCCGCTGGGAACGATCGTCGAAATCGGCGAAGGAGCCGCGCGGCGCTGGGGCGTCGAGGCGGGTGACCGGGTCGCGGTGGAGCCGGTGTTCGGATGCGGATCGTGCCGGACGTGCCTGGTCGGTGACTACCGGCGCTGCCGTCGCGCGGCGCCGCCGGGGGCGATCGCGAGCGCGTACGGTGCGATTCCGCTCGCGATCGAGCCGAGTCTGTGGGGCGGCTTCGCCGAATACCTGTACCTCGGCCCACGCACGGTCCTGCACAAGCTCGGTGCCGGCCTGCCGTTCGAGCTCGCCGCCCTCTACCAGCCGATGGCCGCGGCCATCCGGTGGTGCGCCCACGATTCGGGGATCAAGGTCGGTGACACGGCACTGATCCTCGGCGCCGGGCAACGGGGACTGTGCAGCGTCGTCGCGGCCCGTGCGGCGGGTGCCGAGAACGTCATCGTGACCGGGCTGGCCCGGGATGCCCACAAGCTGGCACTCGCGAGGGAGCTGGGCGCGGACGCGACCATCGTCGTCGACCAGGAGGACATGGTCGCCGCTGTCCGTGACCTCACCGGCGGAGAGGGCCCCGACGTCACCATCGACCTGACTCCGGTCGCCACCCAGCCCATTGCCGATGCCATCGAGGCGGCCAAACCGGGCGGGACGATCGTGCTGGCCGGCCTGAAGGGGTCCGCCTCGACGATGCCGGAATTCTCCCCGGACCGGGTCGTGATGAAGGAGCTGACGCTCAAAGGCGTGTTCGCACAGGACATCCGTGCCTTCGAACCCGCGCTGCGCCTCATCGAGTCACGCAAGTACCCGCTGGAGAAGCTGCACACCCACACCTTCGGCCTCGACGATGTCGCACTGGCGATCGAAACCCTCGCCGGACGCGTTCCCGGCGAGGACGCGGTACACGTGATGCTGGCTCCGCACGGCAACGGTGCCGTTGCCGGGGGTGCGTGATCCGGCGAGAAACCGTGCCGGGGCAAGGAGTTGATGGTGGAGCTGCTGGGTCTGGCCGGCCTGGGCTTGGTGGTCTACTGCGTATCGGCGCTCGCTCAGGCGATCACCGGGTTCGGGCTGGCGCTGGCCGCGATTCCGCTCCTGGTACCGGTCGCGGGTGTCGTTGCGGCGATCACCTCCAGCGTGCTGGTCAGCATCGTGCTGTGCGGGCGGGTCTGGTGGCAGGAGCGCGCAGCGGTCGACCGGGCGATCTTGACCCGGACGACGGTGGCGTCGGCGGCCGGGCTGCCCCTGGGATTCATCGGGCTGTCGGTGGTGCCCGAACGGGACATCACCTTGGTGATCGCCGCGGTCATCCTCGTCAGTGTGGTGGTTCTGTCGATCGGCAAGCTGCCGCCGCTGGGGCCGGCCGGGCAGTTCGGTGGCGGCTTGCTCAGCGGGGCCTTGCTCACCTCGACCGGGCTCAACGGTCCACCGTTGGTGGTGGCTTATCAGGCAGCCGGGCTGCAGCCGCGGTCTTTCCGGGCGACGCTGCAGGCGAGCTTCGTGCTCCAGGACGCCGCGGCGCTGGTGGGATTTCTGGTGCTGGCCAAACTGGACGTCGCGGCCGTGGCGCTGGGCGCCGGTGGCGTGCTCGGTGCGCTCCTCGGCTGGAAGGTCGGTGACCGGATCTTTGCCAGACTCGATCCCGCGGCGTTCAAGCGGGTGGTGATGGTGGGATTGGCGATCACGGCTGCAGCCTCGGCAACTGCCGTGGTGCTCTGAGCCGGACGGGGAGTTGCCTGTGTGCTTGTCGGTGTCGGGTGACCGAGGTTGATGACTGGACCCTGGTGTGGCCGCCGCTTCTGCATCCGCGAGGCGCGCTTGGCACCGGCTGTCGCGGAACCGGCTCCGCCGCGCAGCCGGGCCTCGGCCAGCAACGGGTGGCTCGGGCAACCGGGCATGCCGAACCTCCTCACCGGGAGCGAACACCGTCTCCCCGACTGCCACCGTGGCCCGGCTGGAGGGGCAGGCCGTCGACCGCGACAGCGTCGCCGAGGCACTCACCACCATGGTGCTGGACGGTCTCCGCTCCCGGGAGCGGTGAGGCTCCGGCACCCGTTGCCGAATGGTGCGTCTGCTGTCCGCTCCGGTGCGTCGAGCGGATCGATCCGGGCGGCGCGCCGACCTAGCGTTCCCGGCATCACGAGGAGCCGAACCGGCTCCTCGGCGGTACGGCGACGCCTCAGGAGGCCGCGATGACACAGCCTGCCGGACTCATTGCTCCGGGTACCCATTACGAACCGCTGATCGGTGGCAAGCGCCGCTCGTTCACCGGCGAGACCTTCCTCGCGATCGACGCCGCGAATGGCGGCCGGATCGCCACGATCACCCGTTCGGGACAGGCTGAGGTGGATGCGGCAGTGGCCGCGGCGGACGCTGCGTTCCCGGCCTGGGCGGCGACGCCGGCGCCCCAGCGGGCCAGGTTGCTGCACCGGCTTGCCGACTGGGTGGAGGAAAACCTGACCCGGCTGGCTGCCATCGACACCATGGACATCGGCCGCACGATCTTCGAAACGCCGATCGACCACCGGATCGCGATCGGGCAGTACCGGTTCTTCGCCGCCGCAGCGATGACCCACTTCGGGTGGAACCAGGCCGTCCCCGGAGGATGGGCGATCGCGATGCGGGAGCCGATCGGTGTGGTCGGGCAGATCATCCCGTGGAACGTGCCCGCCATCATGACGGCGTTCAAACTGGCTCCGGCGCTCGCGGCCGGCAACACCGTGGTGCTCAAGCCCGACGAGAACGCCTCACTGTCCACAATGGAACTCTGTGTGGCACTGGCGGAGATTTTCCCGCCCGGTGTCGTCAATGTCGTGCCCGGTTTCGGTGACGAGGCAGGTGCGGCGCTGACCGCCCATCCCGGAGTCGGCAAGCTGGCGTTCACCGGCTCTGCGGAGGTGGGCAGGCTGGTCGCGCACGCCGGTGCCGAGCGCCTCGTCCCGGTCTCCCTCGAACTCGGCGGGAAGAGCCCGAACATCGTGTTCCCCGATGTGGAGGACGTGGACCGCGTCGTGGACAACGCCACGTTCGCGGCCACCTACTGCAACGGTCAGTCGTGCCTTGCCGGTACCCGGTTGTTCGTCCACGACGACCTCTACGAGACGTTCCTCGGCAAGCTGCGTACCAGCTTCGAGGCGGTGCGGCTCGGCTCGCCGTCGGATCCGGCCACCCGCCTTGGCTGCCTGGTTTCGGCGAAGCAGGGCGAGCGCGTGCTCGACTACATCGCCTCGGGGAAGCGGGAAGCCACCCTCGTCACCGGTGGCGGCCGGGCCGCGGTGGACGGCAGCGAGCGCGGCTACTTCATCGAGCCGACCGTGTTCGAGACCGCCAACGACACACGGATCGCGCAGGAGGAGATTTTCGGTCCCGTGCTGTCCGTCATCCGCTGGAAGGACTACGACGCGCTGATCGAACAGGCCAACGACGTCGACTACGGGCTGGCCGCGGGCCTCTACACCACCGACCTGAGGAACGCGATGCGCACGGCGAGCCGGTTGAAGGCGGGTTCGGTGTGGGTCAACCAGTACTTCAACCTCGTGGACGGGTCGCCGTTCGGCGGATACCGGGGCAGCGGGCTCGGCCGGGAGTACTGCGCCGAAACCCTGGACATGTACACCCAGCTGAAGTCGGTGGTGCTCGCCGAGGAGCTGCCGCCGCCGCTGTTCGGCTGATCCTCCGGGACGAATAGCGGCAGATTGACGATCGTGTTACCGGCGCTAGAATCGGGCTGCCTCCCATGGCCTCCATCCGGCGAGGTGAGGAAACGGAATGAGGTCTCGATCCGCGGGCCAGGTGGACACCGCCGACCCGGATGAAGCCGTTGCGCGGCTGAGTGATGTCTACTGCCCCCACCGGCTGAGGCTGGTCGGTGGAGGCACCGGCTTCCGGGCGCACCAGACGGGTGGCGGCCTGCCCGAGCTTCAGCTGTACGACGTCGGCTACGGCTCGTGCGAGGTCATCGTGGAGCCGGAGCCGTTCGACGACTTCATTCTGGTCAGCAGGCCCCTGTCGGGGAGGTTCGCTGTCCGGTCGGCACAGGAGGGGGCAGTCGCCACCACCCACGAGGCCGTCGTGATGGATGCCTACGGCGCCTACCAGATGCAGTGGAAGGACGGGTGCCGGGTCGCGCACCTGGTGGTCAATCGTGCCGCGCTCGAACGCGTGGCGGCAGAACTCGCCGGCTTCGACGAACCGGCAGCCGTCCGATTCCAGCTGAGCCTGCCACAGTCGGCGTCAGTCGGCCGGGCGTGGTCTTCGGTCACCGGGTTCCTCCGTGAGCAGTTGACGCCGTCAGGGGAGGTGCTGGGACCACTCGCGCGGGCGCAGTTGTTGCGGTTCACCGCCGCAGCGCTCCTGGACGCCTACCCGACCAGTCTCCGGAAGTCGGACGCCCCTCGGGCAGGCCTGGCGACCCCGGCAACGCTTCGCCGCGCCATTGCGTACATCGAGCACCATGCCGACGAGCCGATCGGGCTGCTCGAGATCGCGCACGCGGCCAGGCTCAGTCCGCGGGGCTTGCAGGCTGTTTTCCAGCGTTACGAGGGGACTGCGCCGCTGGCGTACCTGCGGCATACGCGGTTGCTCCGTGCGCACGCCGAGCTCAAGACGGCCGATCCGGAGCGGACGACCGTGGCATCGGTTGCCGTCCGGTGGGGTTTCGTCAACTTGGGCCGGTTCGCGGCCGAACATCGCAAGCTCTACGGGTGCTCGCCCCGCGAGGTACTCGGAATCGCGGCCCCGCCTGCTCCGCGATCGAACAAGGAAGGCAGGTAGCCGGGACGGCCATGGCGCATTTGCCTCGGTGGCTGTTGCCGGTGTGCCCGGGTTTCACTCGTGACCTGCGGATGCCGCGGGGCGTGGGACCTCCGGAGCTGCGTGACTCCGGCAGCGCGAGAGGCCCCACGCCCGGCGCGCGGACCTGTTCCGTCAGGAAAGGTGCGCGGCGAGTTCGTCCAGCAGCACGTCCTTGGGCTGTCCGCCGAGAATGGTCTGCACCACTTTGCCGTGCTTGAAGACGAGTAAGGCAGGGATCGATTTCACCTGGTATGTCTCGACAGTGGCCGGGTTGTCCTCGATGGTCATCTTGGCGACGCTGATCTTTCCGGCGTGTTCGGCGGCGATCTCTTCGAGGATCGGCGCCAGCATGGTGCAGGGGTGGCACCACGGTGCCCAGAAATCGACTACGACGGTCTGGTCACTGGCCAGGACGTCGGCGTCGAATGACGCGTCCGTGACGTTCAGCAGCGCAGTCATGGGACGGTTCCTCCTTCGCGGGAACGGGTTGGTCAGCCTGCTTACGGCAGGGGCGCGGTCGTGGTCAGCCATCGTTCGGCGTCCAGTGCCGCCGCGCAGCCCGATCCGGCAGCGGTGATCGCCTGCCGGTAGGTATGGTCGACGAGGTCGCCGCAGGCGAAAACGCCCTCGACGGCCGTTCGCGTGGACGGATGATCGACAATGACGTGCCCGAGCGCGTCGACGGGCACTGCGGCTCGGACGAGCCGGCTTCGAGGCTCGTGCCCGATCGCGATGAACACGCCGGACACGTCGAGCAAAGACACGTCGTGCCCGGCAGCATCGCGGAGGGTCACTCCGGATACGGAAGTTTCGCCGTCGATCGACACCACCTCGCGCTGCGTCAGCGACCGGATTTTCGGGTCGGCGTGCGCGCGGGCCACCATGATGCGTGACGCACGGAACTCGTCCCTCCGCAGGATCATCGTCACCGACCGGACGAACCGGCTCAGGAACGTGGCCTGTTCGATCGCGGAGTCTCCGCCGCCGATCACGGCGACGTCCTGGTTGCGGAAGAAGAAGCCGTCGCACGTCGCGCAGGACGAAACCCCGTGCCCCAGCAGCTTCTGCTCCCCGGGAACGCCGAGGTACCGGGGAGCGGCGCCCATGGCGAGGATGACTGCTCGAGCACGGTGCTGCCGTCCGCCGGCGGAAACGGTCTTGACCGTCCCGGTCACCTCGGCTGCCTCGACGTCTTCGGTGCGGAGCTCCGCACCGAAGCGCTCCGCTTGGTTGCGCATGCGCTTCATCAGGTCGGGCCCCATGATGCCGTCGTCGAAGCCGGGATAGTTCTCGACATCGGTCGTCGTCATCAAGGCACCACCGAACTGCGTGCCCTCGAACACCAGCAGACGCAACCCGGCTCTGGCGGCGTAGGTCGCCGCCGTGTATCCGGCCGGGCCGGACCCGATGATGATCAGGTCGGATGCGGCTGTGGTCCTCATTCTTGGGGGTTGCCCCGGGCAACCAGCCACGTCCGGGCGCTCAGCTCGGGATCGACGGCGAACTGGCGGATGTCGAAGTCGCTGAACGCCGGATGCGCGCGCAGGCTCTTGACCAGCGGGCCGTTGATGTACCCATCGGCGGCGGTGCGGTCGGTGAAGACGTAGAAGCCGCCCTGGGTGGATCCGTCGGCAAGCCATGCCTTGGACAGCAGGCCGGGCACGTTGCGCACCACTTCGGCGAACTCGGAAGCCGTCTTCTGCAGCTCCTGGTCGTCCGCCGACGACGTAAAGGTGATCAAAATTGCGTGCATCATCTCATCCTCGGGTGGGATTTGCGACTTACCAGATCTCGACGTTCAAGGCCGAGAAGAATTTCGACAGCGCGGACATGTGGCAGGCCAGTTCGGTCAGTTCGACGATTTCCGGCAGCGAGAACCACTTGCCGAGGCCGGCGACTTCCTCGTCGGTGACCTGGTACGCGTGGTTGGCGATTTTTCGCGCATAGTCGAACGTTGCCTGCTGCATTTCGGAAAACGCATCGCGATGCTCGTCGTAATTGCGCAGCTTGGTGACCAGATCCGGTTCCGCGCCCTCGAACCGGGAAGCCGCCGAATGCCACGCAATGCAATACGGGCATTCGAGAGCGATCGCGACCACGAGACCCACCATCTCGGTGAGCTGGACGTCTTTCTTGGCGATGAGGCTCTCGCGGACCATGTACCAGTCCTTTTCGAGCCAGGCTTTCAACAGCCCCGGACTGTGGCCCAGTACCTTGACGAACTGGGTCACCCACTCCTCGTGTTCGGGAGTGTTCTTCTCGCGCCATGGGTGATCGACGTCGAGAGCGATCTTGAGATACTCGCCGCCGGTCTTTTTCAGGTAGGCGTCGAGGACTGCCTGCGATTCCGGTGACAGGTCCTTCACCTCGGGGATCAGTTCTACGCGCGGTGCCATCGCTGCTCCAATCGCCACACTACGTTCCGGGCTGGGCATCCAGCCTTGCTCAACCCGAAAAGTAATGCCGCCGGAGACCGGCGGGCTAGCCGCGAAACGACCCGGATCGGCCGCTGGGCGCACCGTGGCAGACGGTATTGCGCGACACCGCCGATGCTGTCCCTGCCCGGGCACGCCGGCACTCGTAGTGCATGTGCGACAGGTCAGCCCAGCAAGTCCCGGATCCGTAAGGCGAGTTCGAGACACAGCCAGTAGTCGGCTTCGTCGCAGTCGCCTTGACAGATCTCGTGGACACGGTCCAGGCGGTAACGCACGCTGTGGGGGTGGACATGGAGTTCGGACGCGCACGCTCCGAGCTTGCGGTTGGCGGCGAGATAACAACGCAGGGTCGGGACGAGCTCGGTGTTGTTCTTGGAGTCGTAGCGCTCGATCGGGACCAGGACCCGGTCGGCGAACTCGACGAGGCTGGTGCGATCCGTGACCTGCAGAAGCAAGTGGTAAGACCCCATCGATTCGGTGAACACCAGTCTGGGCAAGGCATTCATCCGGACCAGCAGCGCCGTCGCCCGGTCGATCTCCTGCAACGCACCGCCGAGTGCGCCGAGTTCGGGGCACAGCGGGCCGGCGACGATGAGCGTGTCGCCGTCACCGGCGCAGGCTTTTTCGAGGGTCGTCCACCAGCTGCGCAAGTCTGCTGACTGCTGGGCCTCTGCCTCGGCAAGCAATCTTTTGAGGACCACCAGGCGCGCGTCCTTTTCGATCACGACGCCATCACCGGCGCCGTCGAACATCGTCTCGACGATCCACCGGAGCCGGGCGAGCCGCTCCGGCGTATTCCGGGCCGGGCCGTGCTGCCGCGGGATCAGCATGCCGATCCCATAGGCGGCAGAAGGGTCGAGCCCCAGCGCGATGGCTCGACGATCGAGGTGTTGTTTTCCCACGCAGTCGTCCGCGATCAACGCTGCGAGCAGATCGCCGTGCAGCTTGCGCTCGGCTTCGGCGACTTCACGTTCCTTCAGCATCGACAGGCCGACGGCGACCGCGGCGTGCCCGGCGGCGGCAGAGGCGAGGCCGTCGAGTTCGTCGGCCACCGGTCCTACGACGACAAGCCCCATCGGCTCGTTCGCGCCGACCACCGGGACGGCGATGATCTCGCCGTAGGGCTCGAGCAGCCGCAGGGCCGAGTCGACAGTGAGCGGATCGTTGCCGATGACGCCGAGGCTTGCGGCGGCGAGCTTCGGTTCTTCTTCCGGGGTATAGCTGCTCGCGAGGATGTTGCAGAACGTGTCGGTGATGCGGACGGGGGCGCCGAGCAACTCGGACAGCTTCGCGGCGATGTCGGCGACGGAGAATCCGCGAAGCACCAGGTTACTGAGCGACTCGTGGATGTCCAGCGACTTGCTGAGCATCCGCCGGGAACGCCGCTCGGACTCGTAGAGCCGGGCGTTCTGCAACGCGACAGCCGCTTGGTCGGCCAGCGTCTCGGTCAGTTCCAGATCGAAAGCGTCGAACGTTCCCTCGGACCGGAGGTTCTCGACCGCCATGACTCCGATGAGGTCGTTCTCCACGACCAGCGGTACGACCAGCGCCGCCTTCGGCGAGTCCAGCCCGCCCGACGCCTCACGATAGGTCGCGCGTTGCTCAGGAGCGAGATTCGCCATCCGCTCCGCCGCGGCAGCCGCGTCGTGGACAACGGCCAGGCCGGTGCTGAACACGTCGCCGCTGAGCCCTTGCCCCACCAGTACGCTCATGTTGCAGATCGCATCGGTGAACCCGGCTGCCGCGCGCACTACCAGCAGACCCGAAGAGTCGTCCCGCAGCGACAACAGACCGGAGTCAGCCGAGTCGACGATCGCGACTGCTCCCTCGACGATGGCGCCGAGGACCCGGTCGAGGTCGAGCGAGCCGGACACCGAGCGGGACGCCCACGCCAAGGTTCGCAGCCGCCGGATCCGGTCTCCGGCATGGACGTGGGCGGCATCGATCGAGTGGCCACCGTCGACGGCCATCCCGGCACCCCCGTTCTCCTGAGCGGTTGTCCGGCTTGAGGCTACGCGAGCCGCTGTCGCAGGTCAGCGAAAAGCCGGGGCACAAGTTCCCGGACGTCAGCCACCACACCGAGATCAACATGCTCGAACATCGGCGAATCGGGGTCGTTGTCGACTGCCACGACGGCAGCGGAGCGGCGCACCCCGCACAAGTGCTCGTAGGCTCCCCGGACCCCCAGCGCCAGATAGACCTGCGGGGCGATGCACTGACCGGTGAGGCCGATCTGATGCCGCCGGGGGAGCCAGTGCCGGTCGGCAACTGGCCGGGTACACCCGACGGCTCCGTCCAGCGCCCCGGCGATCGCCTGGACAGCCGGGAGGAGGTCCGCAGAACCGATGCCGGTGCCCACCCCGACGACGAAACCGGCCTCGAGCAAGTGGTCCGCGGCATCGTCGCTGTCCTCGGCGATTTCCGCACCCTCGACATCGGTGAACAGGTCCGAGCGGTGGGCTGAAACCTCGGCGGTGCGGGATCGGTCAGGGTCGGCCTGGGCAAACACTCCAGGCCGGACGGTGGCCAGTTCCGGGAGCCGGGTCGACCTGATCATGGCGACGACAGAGTCGCCGAAGGCGGGCTTGTGCTGGACCAGTTCTCCGTCGTGGCCAAGAGAGAGGTCGACACAGTCAGCTGTCAGTCCCAGATCGAGCCGGGCCGCGACCCGGGCGGCGAGATCCGGTCCGGCGCCCGCCGAGGAGAACAACACCGATCGTGGTCGGGCATTCTGGAGTGCACGGGCGAGTTCGGTGACGTGGATCGGCACTGTGCTCGGAGTGACCGCGGGACCCTGGAGCGCGAGGACGCGGTCCGCGCCGTGCGCAGCAAGCTCCCGGGCAGCGCCTTCGACGTCGGCCACCCCGACTGTCACCGCCACCACGTGACCGCCTTGGAGTCCGGCCAGCTCATGTGCCTTGGCGACGAGCTCCAGGTCTCCTCGTGCTGCCTTGCCGCGGCTGAGGTCGGCGAGGACCCAGACCGCCGGACCGCCGGACGCGACCGTCGCCCGAATGCGTACGAGGTCCTGGCGGTGGTCGTGCTTCCCCGTGGGCAGCCCGGCTGCGATCAACCAGTCGGCGAGAAACGCCGAGGTGGTGGCGGGATCGGCGACGTCGAACATCTCACCCTTGCGGATCGTCTCCACCTTCGCCAGGCCTTGCACCTCGGTCCGCGAGCCGGCGACCCCGCACGCCCACCGCGGCACGGCAAGGTCGACCAGCCGGAGTTCCTCGATCGCCGCGCCGCCGGCTTGTTCGCGTTCCTGCCGGGTCGGGTAGCGCTCCGGCCCGAAGTCTTCGGCCACCGTGACGACCACAGGAAGCGCGATTGCCGTTTCGGCACTCTCCGGCTCGGACGCGATGTGCGCGGACGGTCGGGGATCGGCGCCGATTGTCAACCGGCAGACCTCGGTCGTCTGTGGCCAGTCGAGCAGCTCCGCCAGTTGCCGCCCGACCTGGCCGGTCTCGGCGTCCGTGCTTGCCCGCCCGCAGAGGATCAGGTCGACCGGTCCCAGCTGCCGTACTGCCGCGGCGAGCACCCGGGCGGTCGCGATGGTGTCCGACCCGGCGAAGGCACCGTCGGAAAGGTGCACCGCCCGGGTCGCCCCCATCGCGAGGCAGTCGGTCAGCACCCGCGTCGCCGACGCCGGTCCCATCGTGAGCGCGATGACCTCGTGCTCACCACCGGCCTCGGCGAGCCGGTCGACGATTCCCCGCATGGCTCGCACGTCCGCCGAGTTGAGCTCCAGGGGAACCCCTTCGCGCTTCATGCGAAGGCGCTTCTTGTCGAACCGCATCGCGGCCACGACGGGCACCTGCTTGACGCACACGACAACGCGCACGGAACAACTCCCAACTCGTGTGGAGGCGGACGCCTCCTCAGTCGAACCATTTCCAGTCCATCCCGTCCGGGACCTCGGCGAAGAGCAGCTCACCGTCGCTCGTCACCGGAAACACCCGCTGCGGACACACGTTTTCCGGGTCTCCCTCGAGGGGCTCCCGCCGGACCGCCCCGTCCCGGACGTCGAACTGGGCGAGGTGAGACGGGCAGGTCAGCGTGAAGTCGCGCAGCCGCCCGTTGTGCATCGACACTCCGGCGTGCGAGCACAGGTTTTCGACTGCGTACACTTCGCCCTCGATTTCGACCGCGAGGATGTCGTACTCGGATGAGCGGACCCGGATCCGGCCACCCGCCACCGTGATTTCCTCCCGGGTACCGAGCTTCACCTTCACTCGAATCGACCCCTTCCATCATCGAACGTCCACGGCACTGCGGCAATTCTCAGGACAGCTTGTCGAAAAAGTCCTGATATGCCGCGTTGGCGCGATGGTGGTAATCCAAGGCAAGATCCAAGTTCCGGATCGCGATTTGCTGCAGCTCGCGATGTCCGTCGCAGCGGACGAGCACGCGCTCGCCGTTCTCGGCGTGCAGCTGCTCGTCCGTGATGATCCGCGATTCGAAAATCTCGAACATCTCCGGGTTGGAATACTCGATCTCCTTCATGAACTCCGGATGGATGAACTCCACATCCCATCCCTCGACCGCGAACTGGAGGACGACCGAGCGGGCGACGACCTTCGTGGCCGCATCCACCGAAACCTGGAAGTCTCCGGTCTGCGCAAGGCTCAGCAGGTCCTTCCACTCCTGGAACGGCGGTTGGTAGTCACCTGGATAGGTCTCGCCGAAGTGCCGGTAGAGATAGTCGCGAATGAGCTTGAAGTGCACGAACTCGTCGTGGACCTGCCGGGCGAAATCGGCCTTCAGATCCAGCCAGGGAATGTAGTCGAGCATCTGTAGCGGGATGTCTCCGGCGCTGATCTCGGCGTGGCATTGGATCAGCAAGCGGGCCTTGATCGCCGCGTCACTCTGATTCTCGAAACCTTGATAGTGAGTCCGCTCCGTGGCCGGCTTGTTGTTCCAGAACTCCGTACGACGTTCGAGCATGAGGTCGAGGAAGCGGTTCCCGGAGACCGCGTCCCGATCGCCGTGCAGAATCTCGTCTAGCGTCGTATCAGCCATTGCTGCTCCCGAATTGAAAACTGTAGTTCGCAATAAGTAAAAGACTATGGCGGTATTCGGCACTGCACAATCGACCGCGGGCTAACATCCTGGAGTGCACATTTGGTCACCGGTACAAACACGTGCACAACCGTCAGGTGGCCGTGGAGCAAAGCGCAGCGCACACGCAGAGCGCGGAGACGACGTCGTCGACCTGCGACCCGCGCGACAGGTCGACCACCGGCCACCGCAGGCCCGCCGGCACCATGGCAAGTACCTCGGATCCGCCCAGGAACTGGGCAATCTTGTAGCCGATGTTGGCCGAGTTCAGGTCAGGGAAGACGAACACGTTCGCCGCACCCGCGACCGCCGACGCCGGAGCTTTGACCCGGGCCACTCGGGTCGAATATGCGGTGTCGAACTGGAGTTCGCCGTCCACCACGAGTTCGGGACGTCGCCGGCGCAGCAGATCTGCCGCAGCGCGTACTTTCTCGACGGCCGCCCCCCGTGCGCTCCCGTGCGTGCTGAACGACAGCATCGCCACGACGGCCGGGATTCCGGTCAGCCTGGTGAACTGCCGAGCGGTGTCGTCGGCGATCGTTGCCAGCTGTCCCGCTGTCGGTTCCGGGGTGACGGCGATGTCGGCGAAGGCCATGACCCGGCCGTCGGCCACGAGATGGACCGCCTCGCTCATCCATTGCTGCCCGGTCTTTCCGGCCAGCTGTTGCCGGGCGGCGCGCAGTACCGCGGCACTGGAGGTGGTCGCGCCGGCGACGACCCCGCCGGCCTCACCGCGGGCGACCAGCTGCATCGCCCACCGCAGCCGGCTCTCCGGGTAGTCGTCTTGGGGAGGGGCGACGAACCGCACCCGCCCCGGCCCGGCCGCTTGGGCCAGGTCGAGGTGGCCGCCGTCAGCGGGGCCGCCCGGCGCGATGACCACCGCGCGGCCCCCGTACCTGCTGGTGAAAACCTTGACCGCGTCGCGGACCAGGCCGGAGTCGTACTCCGGTACCGCGATCCAGGCCGGCCGGTACGCTCCGCGAGACCGCATCCGTTCGCGTACCTCGGCCGCAGTCGCCGGACCTTCGTTCGCCTTCCGCACCAGCTGGTCAGGCATGGGGCGCCGCACCCCCGTACTTGGGCAGGTAGCGGGTCGGAAAGCGGAATGCGTCGCGACGGTAGGGCTCGCTGAGCTTGTCGCCGTTCACCCGAATCTGGACCACGGCCGGACGTTCGGACTCGATGGCCTCGGTGATCGCCGGTGCGATCGCGGACGGCTCGTTCACCGAGATTCCGACCGCGCCCATGTCACGCGCAATCTGTGCGAAGTCGGGGTTGTCGAGGTTGGTGAAGAACAGCCGCCGATCGAAGTAGTCCACCTGGTTGCGTTGCTCGGCCCCGTAGATCGCGTTGTCGAAAACCACTGCGACGACCGGGATGTTCTCGGTGACGGCAGTCATTGTCTCTTGAATGGTCATGCTCCAGGCTCCGTCGCCGGAGAACGAAAGCACGGGCTTGTCCGGGCACGCGAGCTTGGCCCCGAGCGCGGTCGAGTACGCCACGCCGATCCCGCCGAGGGTGCCGGCGGAGAGGAACCTGCGGCCGGATTCGAACTCCAGGTAGCCGTTGGCGGTACCACAGACGTTGCCGACATCGGTCGCGACGACCGAGTCCGCGGGAAGGGCCGAGGTGACCTCCCTGAGCGCTCGCCGGGGATCGATCGGATCCGCGTCGTCACTTGCCGACAGGGCCCGAAGCTCCTCGACCCACTTCTTTTTCTCCGCGGCGATCCGCGCCCGGCGGTCCGCGACGATCTGCACATCCGGTCCGTGCGGGATGGCCTCGAGCAGCTGCCCGACGACGGCGCCCGCGTCCCCGACCAGGCCGACTTCGATTGCTCGCAGCCTGCCCAGGTTCAGCGGGTCGATTTCGTTGTGGATCAGCTTGGCGTTCTGCGGGAAGTAATCGAAGTCGTACTGGGCGATCGTGCCGAATTCGTTGAGCCGGGTGCCGAGGGCCAGTACGACATCGGCCTCGGAAATGAGCCGCATCGCCGCCTTCGAGCCCTGATAGCCGATCGGCCCGACGGACAGCTCGTGACTCGCCGGGAACGCATCGTTGTGCAGGTACACGGCGGCCACCGGGGCTCCGAGACGTTCGGCCAGAGCGGCGACGTCGGCGGACGCGTCGGCCTCGACGACGCCCAGGCCCGCGAGGATTACCGGGTTCTTGGCGTTGCGCAGAACCTCTGCCGCCTTGGCGACGTCGGCGCGAGCGGCCCCGGTGCCGGCCCGCTCGACCCGGTAGGCTTCCCTGGTGAGGGGGACCTCCTCGAACTCCCCATACCAGAAGTCGCGCGGGATGTCGATCTGAGCCGGCCCCCGCAATGTCGCCGCCGACCGGAAAACGTTGTGCATTGCCCAGGACATGCGATCCGGCCGGTTCAGCCGGATCTGATCGTTGACGATCGGGGCGAACAGCGGCATCTGGTCGATCTCCTGGATCGCCCGGCGCCCCTCGCTCGCGCTCGTCACGCTCGGCGTGATCACCACGACGGGGGTGTGGTTGAGATAGGCGGCGGCGACGCCCGTCACCAGGTTGGTCACCCCCGGCCCGTTCTGGCCGACGCAGACGCCGATCTTCCCGCTGGCCCGGGCATAACCCTCGGCCATCAGCGCGGCATTCTGCTCGTGTCGCACCGGGATGAAGCGGATACCCGCCGCCGGGAAGAGGTCCAGCGGGTCCATGAATGCGGACCCGACGAGGCCGAAAACGATGTCGACGTCCTCTGCAACCAGTGCCTCGACGAACGCTTCACTGGCCGTGATTTTCTGAGAGTTGGCCATCAAGAATTCCTCCGTGAATCGTGCCTGAACCGAATGTGGATCTAGCCTTTTCCGGTAGTCCGCACCTCTACGTCGGCGAGTTCCTCGAGGTGGCGTAAAACTGCGGTGCAGTCGAGGGTGCCCATTCCCTGTTCCTGGACCGCGCTGAAGAGGCTGCGTGCAGTCCTGCTCATGGCCGTGGACAGTGCTTGCGTGTCGGCCTCGGCGATGGCGAGGTCGAGGTCCTTTCCCATGTGCTGGACGAAGAACCCCGGTGAGAAATCGCCCCTGAGCGCACGGGGATACATGTTGTCCAGCAGCCAGCTGCCACCTGAGGCGGTGCGCAGGACGGAGACGATTGCGTCCGCTTGTACTCCCAGCCGTACGCCAAAAACAAGGCCTTCGGCCGTCGCGGCCAGGATCGACCCGACAATCATGTTGTTGACCAGCTTTGTCACGGCACCGCTTCCGGTGTCGCCGACGTGGATGATCTCATCACCGAGCACCTCGAGCACGGCGCGGGCGCGCTTGACGGCATCATCCGGTCCGCCCGCCATGATCAGCAAATTTCCCGAGATCGCCGCCGCTTGGCCACGGCTCACGGGAGCATCGACAAGGGCCACGCCCCGCCCGGCGGCCTCAGCGGCGACGCGCCGGGTGACCGACGGGGCGATCGTGCTCATCTCGATCAGCAGGCAATCCGGGCCCACGTTGTCCAGCACCCCGTTCGGGCCGGCGATCACCTTTTCGACATGCGGTGAGCTGGGCAGCATGGTGACGACGACGTCGGCCCCCTCGACGCACGCGGCGATCGACGCCGCGCGCTGCCCGCCGCTCTCGGCGAACGCGACCAGCGCATCCTCGCTCAGGTCGAAACCGCGGACCTCGAATCCTGCCCGGACCAGATTCTGCGCCATGGGCAGTCCCATGTTGCCCAGTCCGATGAATGCGCATTTATGCATAGCACAACAACTCCGATTCGCCGTTGGGTCACAAGACTTCGAGGGATGTGCAGAGAAGTATCGGAAGACCTTGGTGACCCGCTCTGCCGGATTGTCGGAAATCTTTACCGCAGATCAGTCGGGATACGAGTCGGTTCGCATGGCTCGGGTTATCTCGACACTCTCTATTTTGCCAAAGTACCTCGACGAGCAGGCGCCCTGCCATTGGTGAACGACCAGAACCCCTCGGCGGACGTTTGTCCCATTGACCAAGACTGTCTTCGGGATGGCACGCTGTCTGGTTCGGCGCGCCTCGTATCGACGTGCACGTGCCAGTCTCTCGTTCCGGTCACAGCCGACGTTCGAACCAGCGCAGCCGTCGCCCCCGGCCGGTGAGGTGCTCGCGCCGAGCACCTCGCCGGCCGCGCACTGTTCTCTCGTGGTGCTGGAGGGGCCTGCTACGCACCCGCCGCACCACGGGCTTCTTGTTGTGCAGCCGGCGGTCGGCCGAAGGTCTCCGCCTGGTGATTGTCGAGAAGGCTGTCGCGAAACGTTTCACGGGTGAAGTACGCACACCCGGTAACGATGGCACCGACAGCGGCAACGAGCAGGCAGACGCCCCACGGGCGGCCGTCGAATGCGGCGAGCAGCTCGGTGGCGAGGATCGGTCCGGTCGAGCCGCCGATCACCGTCGAGACGGCAATCGGAACGGCGAAGCAAGTGAACCGGATCGACGGACGGAACAGCTCGGAGAACCACGCCGGTTCGATGGCATAGAGCGCCATCGAAGGTGCGGCGAGCAAAAATATTCCCAGCGCGGCGAGCATGAGGCCACCGGTCTGGACGAGGCCGAAGAAGGGGTAGACCGCGGCAATGGTCCATATGCCGCACACAATGGCCACCGGCCGACGGCCGAATCTGTCCGAAGCAGCGCCGGCCAGGACGGACGTCCCGACCAGTGCGGCATTGGCGATCACGGCCGCGGTCAGGACCGCGCCTTCCGACATTCGGACGGTCGTGGTCATGTAGGACAGGGACCAGACCGTCATCAGGTAGTAAGTGACGGTGACCCCGAGGTGGATACCGATGTTGCGCAGCAACTGTGCTGGTTCTCGCCGGACCGCTTCGAGAAGTGGGACGCGGGGTAGCTCGGTCCGTTGTTGCCGCATCGCCTCGAATACCGGCGTCTCGACGAGGCGAAGCCGAACATAGAGTCCGATCACGACCAGTACCAGGCTCGAGGAGAAGGCGACTCGCCAACCCCAGCTGAGCATCTCTTGCGGTGGCAATGACAAAACCATCGTGAGCAGGGTTCCGGACGCGATGGCTTGCCCGAGGGGAGAGCCGGCGAAAGGCATGGCACCCCAGAACCCACGTCGTTCCGGCGGTGCATGCTCGACCGACATAAGAGCCGATCCGGCGATCTCGCCTCCGAACGAAAGTCCCTGAAGGAACCGCAAGAAGACGAGAAGCAAGGGTGCTAAAATGCCGACGCTGTCATACGTCGGCAACAACCCGATGGCTGTTGTCGCAAAGCCCATCACCAGCAAAGTGATGGTAAGCATTGTCTTACGCCCCAGTCGGTCGCCGTAGTGACCACATATCACGGCGCCAAGTGGACGCGAGATGAAGCCGACGGAGAACGTGGCGAATGACAGGATGGTGCCGACAAGTGGATCGAATGCCGGAAAGAAGATTTTTGGGAAAATGAGCGCGGAAGCGGATCCGTACAGAAAGAAGTCATAGTACTCGAGGGTGCTACCGAACGCGCCGGCGACCGCTACTCGCCTGATCGTTCTATGGGAGTGGCCTGCACGAGCCGTATTTCTCTTGAACGTTCCGGATCGCATATCAGTAGGTCCTCCGTCTGATCTCGAAAACTGCGGCAATGACCCTGAAATCCGCGCGAGACAACCAGGGCCGGCAGACCGAACGTGCCGGACCAAGCGGTCGGCTGGTCGTTGTTCGGCTGATCGGAACTGCTGGGCGCGACCACCTCGTCTTCTCCCTCGATGTCCCTGACGGATTGGTAAAGGGTAAGGACACGCCCCCCGAGAAGACCATGTTCTTGTGGCCAGCCGTGGCCGGCGCGCAGTTGGCCAATGGGCCAATAATGCCTTTGCCCGCAGTATCGGTTTGTACGGATGACGGTGGGCAGGTGGGTGCCAGACCCGAGGAGCCTCCCGGCTCAGGACCGCCGCGAGCTGAGGAACACCGGCCGCACTCGTGGAGGGCCAGGTCGTCGCTGGTGGGGCACGCCGGCTTCGGCCCATGGCCCGAGGAACGGACCAGCCGAGAGACGGGCACCGAACCTCGGGCTGACCCGACAGCACTGAGGGCAAGGAACACGCGGCCGCCGTCGCCTGCGGCACCCGTAGATCTCGCATGGTGACGCGAAGGTGGATGCGACCCGGTTGACGTGCTTCGGCTCGTAGTCCTCCGGGCAGGTGGGAGCGGGCGGGACCGACGCCAGCCAGGCTTCGGGGTTGTTGGCGTCCGCGGGCGCGATGGGGTTGGCGAGCCAGATGTGGAAGAAACGCGCGGCGTCGCAGTAGCCGCGGATCGTGCGGGGGCTCTTGTTCTCCGCCTCGAGTGACATGGCCTGCTCGTCGATCAAGCTCTGCCGGGGCGCGGGAGCGGGGATGAGTGCTGGGGTGCGCGGGTGAAAATCCTCAAATAGGAGTGTCACTGAGCGCTGTGCTAGCTCACGTGCCGCATCCGGCGGCACGAGAAAGGGGCTGAACCCGCAGGTCCAGCCCCTATCGGTCGGGATGACAGGATTTGAACCTGCGACCCTCCGCTCCCAAAGCGGAGGATCGCAGATTCAGCGTGTAGGTGTGCGGTGTCGCTTTATTGTGGTTCAGCTATTGCGAGTGGATGTGGTTCGCCGGTCAGCGCGGTGGCGATTTCTGCGGGGGTGGCTGCGACGTAGGTCAGGGTGTTGCCTGCTCGGTTGCTGACGGGGACGTGTCCTGCGTATCCGGCTGCGATGGCGTAGCCGAAGTTGCGTTCGACCCAGGTCAGGGTGGTGTATCTGAGCCAGTGGGCGGAGACGCCGAGGTTCTTCACCCATGGCAGGTGTTGTCCGATTCGCGCCTACAGGAGTTGGTAGTAGTTGTCGCCGACGGGGTTGCCGTTGGCCTGGATCAGCAGCGGTCCGGTCGGGTCTGCGCCGGGTGCTCGATGTTCGGTGTGGGCCAGGAGGCCGGTCATGAGGGTGGGGGAGATGGGTTGGTCTCGGATGGTGCAGCCTTTCTCGCGCAATCGGAGGGTGAGGTGGGTGGTTTCGAGGTCGCAGGGGCGCAGTGCTTTGGCGCCGCCTCGGCGGCAGGCTGTTTCGGTGTGCAGGCGGATGACCAGGCTGTCGAGGGCTGGGTCACGGCCGGTGGTTGCCACGATGTCGTTGATGTCGTTGATGTCGTTGATGTCGGTGAGTTGCTTGCTGGTGAGTGCGCGGCGGGTGCTGGGGCGTTTGGTGGGTTTTCTCAGGCCGATGACTGGGTTGTCGTTGAAGGTGATCAGCTTGTCTGCGACTGCGCATCGGTAGAGGAATCGGATGGCATCGATGAAAGTGGCGCGAGCGCCGCGGCCGCCGCGGGTGCCGCTGCCTTGTGCGGAGCGTTCCTGGACGGTGATCGACAGGCTGGTGAGTTCGGTGGTGGTGGGCTCGTCGATCGGGCGGGTGGGCCATTCGTTGATCAGCACGTTGAGGTAGCACTGCCACACGGCGGCTGAGGTTGGCGATGCGGCGCGCAGCGCGACGGGAACGTACTCGGTGAAGGTCGGCACTGTGCGGGCGGCGGGTTTCGTGTCGTTCAGGTCGGCTGCAGACAGGCCCATGGTGGCGAGGAGTGTCTTCGCGGCCGCGATCATGTCGGCAGAAGGGGTCGTCATCACATCTCTCCGGCCGTGATGCGGGAGTGGGTGTCGGTCAGCAGGTCCTCGAGGAGGGGAATCGTGTAGACGATCACGGTGTCGTCGGGTTGGCCGGCGAGCAGGACCGGGTCGCTGGCTCGGAGGTTGCATCGAGACCGCAGCGCGGCCGGAATCGTGAGGTAAAGGTTGCGGTCGGGGGCGGCCACACCGTTCGGGTCCCGGCGGAACAGGAGGGCAGTGCCGTGCCAGACCGTGACTGTCAAGGGGGTGTCCGGTTTCCAGCCGAGTGCGGTCAGCAACGCTCGGCTCGCCAGCCGGCCGGAGGTGTCCAGCCGGACCATGGTGTACCTCCACGTCGCGTGTCTCCGCTGCGGAGACAGCGGGGCCACCGGCAGCGACGACTCGCGGACGTCCGGCATCGCGATGTGCGGCAGTTCCAGGTGGACCACGGGGACGACTCGCGGCTCAGACATCCGACCACCGCGAGAACCGGGTGGGAGGGGACATCGGCTGGGGGCGACGCAGCGGGCAGGGGCTGGACGTCGGTCGGAACGTGGTTCCGACTGCGATCGGCATCAGGTGACCTATCACGGGACAAATTGGCTTAGCGCTTGCTTTGCCGACTGAACGGGAGAGACATCCCGAAAATGGCCGGAATCTCGTTTGCTTGTCCGCACCTTCGCGCCGGACGTCTCAAATCGCCTGAGGTCGTGACGTGTCAGACGGTCTTCGGCAGTGGTGTCGACCTGCCCCAGCCGGAGTTTTCCGTGATCTTTTCCAGCAGCGGCTGTGTCCGGTATGCGAGTGGTGTCGACAACGCCAATGAGGTGGTACCACGTGTCACGCCGGGAATCGCGAGAAGCCGCTCGATCAACGCCTGCAGGGCGGCATGCGAGACTGTCGCCAACCGGACAAGCAGGTCTTCGCGGCCGGTCGTGGTGTGGATCTCGAGTACTTCAGGCACGGCGCTCATCGCTTTGATCACCTGCCGCTGATGCCCCTGCGTCAGCTCGATCGCCATGAAGGCCATGACGTCGGCACCTGCGCGGGCCAGATCGATGTCCGGCCGGTAGCCGCGCAGAAGCCCCTCCGCAGCCAGCCGGCGAAGTCTTGACTGGACGGTGTTCCGGGCGATCCCGAGCGCGGCAGCCAGCTCGCCGACCCCGATTCTCGCATCCCGCGCCAGTACGCCGACCAGCTCCACATCCAGCCGATCCAGGACAAGCCGCTCGGTGCCCACCGGTTCGTTCACCTCATCGCCTGCTCTGACCTTGTGACTGATCGGATTGATTAGTTGTGGTCATCCTAGTTGACCTGGATGTGCTGCGGAATGCACTTTCTCGCGGAGACCAGCTGCGCCTCAGGCAAGACCGACGGAGGACCGATGACCGGTAGACCCGTCAACGAGTGCTGCTGCCATGCGCCGAGAACTGAGCTTGTGGGAGGCGCTGGGTCTTGTGCACCACCGCTCAGTCGTTGGGATTCGGCACGACCGGCGATGGAACGATGGAATTCGCGCAGTCGAGTGACCCGCTGTTCGATTTGGCGCGGACCTGCCTCAACCCGGGGATCGCCCATGTTCTCAACCTCGGCGCCGCGGCGAACGTCTTAGGATCAGCCCTCGGTTCCGCGGCGGCGGCCTCACCCCTGATCTACTCGGTGAGCCGCAATTGCCCTGAAGAAGCGGCCCCTGCGCCACTGCGGGTGGTTGGCGGATCAGGGCGCCCACGAACCCGATCATGATCGAGTAACGCCGGTCGACCACCTCGGGGCCGAACGCCTCCTCGGCAATGCGACGTACAGCGCTTGACGCCTGCAATACCTGTCGCGTCGGGCTCGGCGGCCCGATGGATCCGCGTTCGGCAGAGCCGGGTTGACCAATTCGCCCATCCACATCGGCTATCAGCAACCCACGCTGACCATTTTGATCAGTTGAACGATATCTAGTTGACCCAGTCGGCCTGCTGTATGCACGCTAACTCTTCAGCAATGACAGCAACGCCCCGTCAGCGCCTGTCGAAGTCGTTTCGCGGCGGTCGAGGCCGCCCCGGATACCAGGGAGACCAGATGTCTCTGACGTACAGCCCGCCGGACTGGTCCAGCAGGCTGACGGTCAGCGCTCGCAGCTGCGGAGACGATGCTGCCGCCGTCATTGCTCAGACCGAATCGGCGGGAGCCATCACCTTGTCCGGGGGTTTCCCGGACCCGCCAGCCTTCCCTGCCGACCGGGTGAGCGCGGTTACCGCGCAGCTGATGGTCACCAGCGGTGGAATCGATGCGCTCGGGCTGCTTGCCACGTCGTTCATCGAGGCAGGGGACGCGGTGGTGGTCGAAGCGCCGACCTACTTCGGCGCCATCACGGCATTCCGCGCGCGCCGCGCTGACGTCCGCCCGGTCCCCATCGGCGATTCAGGGCTTGACGTCGAGGCTCTGGCCGCGCTGCTCGGGTCGGGCCTCCGGCCGAAAATCCGGTACTCGATCCCCGATCACCACAATCCGACCGGGCTCGGTCAGTCGCGGCAATGCCGCGAACAACTCGTCGAACTGTGTCGCCGCGACGGAATACTCCTCGTTGAGGATGTCGGATACCGGGAACTGTCGTTCGACAGCGAAACAGTGCTGTCCGCGCTCGACGAGCGCATGCCGTCCGGGGTCTCCTGGACTGTCCCATCCGGCGGATTCTTCACCTGGCTGACCCTTCCCGGCGAAATCGACACCGTGCGGGCGTCCGATCACGCGGCCGCCGCGGGCGTCACCTATGTGGCCGGCCCCGTTCCACCACGCCAGGCAGCGCACTGACGACCACCAGAATCGCCTCGCGGAGTGCGGTGCTCCACGACCTTGAGCCAGGAGATGAACGATGTCGACCCCTCCCTCGGCCTACCGGCACGACGACCGGATGGTCGCCGACCGCGGAGTCTTCTACCTGACCGCGTGGGATGCGATCGTCAGGCTGCCGATGATGCAACGCGGGCTGGATGCGCGCAGCGGCTTGACCACGGCCGGCTACGTCAGCGGTTACCCGGGCTCGCCGCTCGGCGGACTGGACACCCGGTTCCGTGCTCAACGCGAACTTCTGGCGCAGAACGACGTGCACTTCGAGCCAGGGGTCAACGAAGACCTGGCTGCCACTCAGGTGGGTGGCACGCAGTGGGTGAACACCGGCAGCTTCGAGTCGGGCTACGACGGCGTGTTCGGCCTGTGGTACGGCAAGGGTCCCGGGGTCGAGCGCTCCACGGATGCCATCCGCACGAGTTCGTATCAGGGCACCTCGCGCACCGGCGGGGTGATCGCTGTCGCCGGTGATGACCACGAGGCACGCAGCACGGTGACCGCGCAGCAGAGCGACACCTTGTTCGTCCACATGCACATGCCGGTACTTGCGCCGGCGACGGTCCAGGAGGTCGTCGATTTCGGGCTGGCCGGCTGGGCTCTTTCTCGCTGCTCCAGTTCATGGGTCGGCCTGACGTGCGTGAACGACGTCGCCGAGAGCGCAATGGTGGTCGACGTGAGTCTCGACCGCTTTCGGTTCCGGGTTCCGGATGATCGCCCCGCGCCGCCGTCGACCGGGGTGTCCCGTTACGGCGGGCGGGGCGCATTCGGGGCCGCGGACATCGAAAGCGAGATCGGATCGCTGCGCTTGCCCATGGCGCAGGCGTTCGCCCGGCTCAACGGGCTCGACCGGACCGAGTTCCGGCCTGCGGGCCGGCGCCGGCTGGGCATCGTGACCGCAGGCAAGACCTACCTCGACGTTCTCGGAGCGCTGGCGGAACTCGGCATCGACGCCGGGCGGGCTGCCGAGCTCGGACTCGGTCTCTACAAACCCGCCATGACCTGGCCGCTGGACCCCCATGGATTGGTCGAGTTCGCGGACGGCTTCGACGAGCTCCTCGTCGTCGAAGCGAAGTATCCGGTCATGGAGGACCAGGCAAACCGGTATCTCCGGCGGCTGGCACCCGATCGCCGCCCGGCCGTGACGGGGAAGACGGACGAGCATGATGAGCCGCTCCTGCCTCGCCATGGCACCTTCGACGCGACGATGCTCGCGCGCTTGATTTCGCGACGGCTCTCGGCGTTGCACGGCGAGGATTCCCGGGGCAGCGTGCCGAGGCCACGGGAAAGCATCAGCTTGCGGGTGCTCAGTGTGGAGTCGCCCGCCGCGAACGGACCCGGCCTCGTGCGGAAGGCCGGGTTCTGTTCCGGATGCCCGCACAACGTCTCGACCCGGGTTCCGGACGGCGGCGTCGCGATCAGCGGTACCGGTTGCCACAACATGGCGCTCACCGTGGATGCCCCCGGCCATTCCACCGAGCTGATCGCGCAGATGGGCGGCGAAGGCGGCCTGTGGATCGGGATGGCGCCATTCGTCGAACGCGACCACATCTTCCAGAACATGGGGGACGGGACCTATCACCACTCCGGGCAACTGGCCATCCGCGCCGCCGTCGCCGCGAACACGCGGATGACCTTCAAGATCCTCCTGAACGGCTACATTGCGATGACCGGCGGGCAGTCCACCGTGACGGCACAGTCTGCGGCCGGAATCGCGCGGCAAGTACTGGAAGAGGGTGTCCAGCGGGTAGCAATCGTCACCGAGGACGTCAGCCGGTTCGGTACCCGGGCACGACGCAGGCTTCCGGCGCGGACGACTCTGCACGACCGGGCTGAGCTCGAGCCGGTGCAGGCCGAGCTGGCCGGGATCAACGGCCCCACGGTGCTCATCTACGACCAGGCGTGCGCGGCGGAGCTGCGGCGGGAGCGCAAACGTGGCCGGGCCGAACAGCCGGATACCCGGGTGTTCATCAACGAAGAGGTCTGCGAGGGCTGCGGCGACTGCAACGTGGCTTCGAACTGCATCTCGGTCGAACCCCTCGAAACCGACCTCGGCCGCAAGCGGCGGATCGATCAGTCGTCGTGCAATTTCGACTACACCTGCGTCACGGGGAACTGCCCGAGCTTCGTGACCGTGCACGGTGGGGTGCCTCGCAAAGCTTCCGTCTCCATCGACGACGCGGCTTTCGGCCGCGCCGTGGCGAGCCTGCCGAAACCGGAACCGGCGGCCGTCAAGGATTCCTTCAACGCCGTGGTCGGCGGAATCGGCGGGACCGGAGTCCTTACGGTCGGCGCGGTGCTCGGGATGGCCGGTCACCTCGAGGGCAAGGGCGTCAGCGTACTCAACGAGTCAGGTCTGGCGCAGAAGAACGGTGCGGTCGAAAGCCACGTCAAAATCTTCGCACCCGGCGGCCAGTTCCCGCCCAGGGTGGGATCCGGCTCGTGCGATGTCATTCTCGGCACAGATGCCGTCGTCGCCTCCTCTGCCGGATCTCTCGGCCTGATGGCGCGCGACCGTACTTGGGCGTGCCTGAATACCGATGTCAGCCCGACTGTCGCGTTTGCCGGCGATCCGAGCATGTCGTTCCACGCGGCACCTCTCGTCGCCGAGGTGCGCCGCGCGATCGGCGACAACGTCGCCGGGTTCGATGCCAGTTCGTGGGCAGAGCGGTTGATGGGTGACTCGATCTACGGGAACATCATGATGCTCGGCTACGTGGCGCAGCGCGGGCGCCTCCCGGTCGCGCTCGAATCGCTGTACCAGGCAATCGAAATCAACGGCGTAGCCGTCACGGCCAACCGGGCCGCTTTCGACTGGGGCCGGATCGCCGCGCATGACGAGGCGCTGCTGCGGACCATCGCCGGCCTCGACGCCGGTGCTGTCCAGCTCGACCAGCACGTCGATGCCCTCCGGCAACGACGACACGACGCGCTCACTGCATACCAGAACGAGGCTTACGCCCGTCGCTTCGACGCAGTCATCGACTCGGTCGCCGCCAGAACACGCGAGCTCCGCATCGATGGCGACGAACTCATCCGGGCCGTGACAGAAAGCCTCTACCGGCTCATGGCCTACAAGGACGAATACGAGGTCGCACGGCTGTACGCGGCTTCGTCATTCCGCGAACGCCTGCACTCCGAGTTCGAGGGCGACTTCCGCTTCTCGGTCAACTTGGCCCCGCAAATCCTCAATTCGAGGAACAATGCGACCGGACGTGCCCGAAAGTATGCATTTCCGGGATGGGCTGTGATGCCGATGTTCCGCATTCTCGCCTCGATGCGGCGAGTGCGCGGAAACCCGGTCGACATCTTCGGCCTGACCCGGCACCGACGTGCCGAGCGAGCGCGGATCGGTGCCTATGTGGATCTGGTGGAGGAGATCATCCTGCCCCGCCTGCGCGCGGACAACCTTTCTTCAGCTGTTCTTATTGCCGAGTGCGCGCAAGATATCAAGGGTTACGACGACGTCAAGGAAAAATCGGTGACGATGGTGGAGAAGCGACTGAGTGCCTTGCTTGAGGATTATGTCGGCGCATCCGGAAAAGTCTCCGCCCCGTGAAACCGGCGGACGGGTTCAACGCTTTTGACGCAATCGCGCCTTCCGGCAGTCGGCTGAACAGGCGCACGAGGATCCGCAGTGCGGGGCGGGTCAGGTGACGGGGCTACGGCGTTCGAGGAAGACGGTGTCGTGCCAGACGTCGTCGCGCTGGGCGATGCGTTCGCGGACGCCGATGGTGCGGTAGCCGGCGGAGTGGTGCAGGGCGAGTGCGGCGCGGTTTTCGGTGAAGATCGAGGTTTGCAGGGTCCACAGGCCGGCGTCGTCGGCGGCCATGACTTGCTTGCGCAGCAACGCTTTCCCCACTCCGCGGCCGTGGTGCTCGGCGGCGACGTAGACGGAGGTTTCGGCGACGCCGGAGTAGGCGTCCCGGGCAGAGGTGGGGCTGGCGGCGGCCCAGCCGACGACCTGGCCGTCGAGTTCGGCGACCCACCGGTGCTCGGGAAGCCAGGTCGCGTCGAGGGTTTTGCGGGCCGGGACAGTGGTGTCGAAGGTCGCGATGCCGGTGGCGATGCCGTCGGCGTAGATGCGGCGGACCGCGGTCCAGTCGCCGGGGCGCAGGGCGCGGATGGTGATGTCGGCGGGCACGTCGTCGGGGCAGCACGGGCGTGGGCCGAGTAGGCCCATCACGGCGTCGGCGGCGTGCGGGAGCCCGGTGCAGCAGGCTTCGTTGACGGTGACAACGGTGGCGGTGCCGACCTTCGCCAGGTGCACGAACCCGACGTCGGCGAGTTTGCGCACGTGATGCGACGTCGTGGACTGGCTGGTGCCCAGGATCTCGGTCAGCGCGCCGACGGTGATGCCGCGCGGAGTGGTCGCGACCGCGTGCAGCAGCCGCACCCGGACGGGTTCGGCCAGGCAGGCGAACCACTCGGCATAGGTCGCGGCGTCGGACGTCGGCAGGACCTGGGCCTGGGGCAGTGCGATCGGCATGCGCCCAGTGTATCGATCGGCATCGATGGTTGTATCCATCGATGCCAATCGATAAAGTCCGAGGCAGGTTAATCGAGGCCGATCGATGGAGTTGGTGGAGATGGGTGGCCTTCCGGTCGTGGTGGCAGGGGCGGGCCCGGTGGGGCTGGCCGCGGCGGCGCAGCTGCTGGAGCGGGGGCTGGAGCCGCTGGTGCTGGAACGTGGCGAGCGCGCGGGGGCGGCGGTGGCGGAGTGGAACCATGTCCGGTTGTTCTCGGCGTGGTCGGAGGTGGTCGACCCGGCCGGTGGGCGGCTGCTGGAGGCGGCGGGCTGGACCTGCCCGGACGGTGCGGGGTATCCGACGGGGCGGGAGTGGGCGCAGGCGTATCTGCAGCCTCTGGCGGACGTGCTGGGGTCGCGGGTGCGGTTCGGGGCCGAGGTGGTGGGGGTGGCGCGCCGTGGCCGGGACCGGGTGGTCGACAGCGGGCGCGAGGACGAGCCGTTCTCGGTGCATGTCCGCACGGCCGAGGGTGAACAGCGAGTACTTGCGCGGGCAGTGATCGACGCGTCGGGTACCTGGTCGACGCCGAATCCGCTGGGCGGGGAGGGCTTGCCCGCGATGGGTGAACACGCTGCTGCGGACCGGATCGTGTACCGGGTGCCGGAGGTGGCCGACGACCGGGTCCGTGCCCGGTACGCGGGGAAGCACGTGGTCGTCGCGGGAAGCGGGCATTCCGCGTTGACCGCGCTGGTCGCGTTGACCGGCATGGCGGCGGACGATCCGGGGATGCGGATCACGTGGGTGCTGCGCCGGGGAGGCGTCGGCAATGCGTTCGGGGGCGGCGCCGCCGACCAGTTGCCCGCCCGGGGAGCGCTCGGCCAACGGGCCAGGGAGGCGGTCGAGGCGGGTCTTGTCTCCGTGGTCACGGGATTCCGCACCGAGGCGGTGGAACGCGAGGCGGCCGGGCGGTTGGCCTTGACGTCGTCGGCCGGGCAACGGGTCACTGCCGTGGACGAAGTGGTGACGCTGTCGGGGTTCCGTCCGGAGCTGGGGTGGTTGTCGGAGGTCCGGTTGGAGCTCGACCCGACGCTGCAGGCTCCGGTTCGCCTGGCTCCGCTGGTGGATCCGAACGTGCATTCCTGCGGCACGGTGTACCCGCATGGGGTCAAGGAACTTTCCCATCCTGACGACGGGTTCTACTTGGCGGGTATGAAGAGTTACGGCCGTGCACCGACGTTCCTCGCCCGAACGGGATACGAGCAGGTCCGCAGCATCGCCGCAGCTTTGGCGGGGGACCACGAGGCTGCTGAACGAGTCGAGCTGGTCCTGGCCGAGACCGGGGTATGCGGTGGTGCGGGACTGTTCGACGAGCCCGATGGCGGGACGTCCGGTTGCTGCGGCCCGGCACCCGAAGTTCTGACGTTTTCGGTACCGCGCTGACCGGCTGGGCAGACGGCGACGACCACGCGCTGCTACAGCCATTGCGGGGGAACGGTCGCGATCCGGACGGCCGGGAAACTCTGACAGTTCCAGCATCGGCGAGTAGTTGTCCGTAACGGATGGAAGTGTAGTGAAAACCTCAGCAGTGAGCTGGGTTCAGCTGTCTGTGTAACCGTTCTGTACCAAACCGGCAGGTGTCGGGCAGACCTGATTGCCCGAAGGTGCAGTTCGGCAGGTGGAGGCCGCTTGCCGGTGGTCCGGACAACTATATGTAGTTGGACTTGTGCGCTGGGATCGTTTTTGTGGACCGGACCGGAAGAACGACGACAAACGGATTTTCTGCAGGGAGGGCGGAGAATCCGGAATGATCCTGCGGACAGGTGAGCCGACTGCACATCTCCTGCTCAAATGTTGTCGACTGGTCTGCCGGAATGCGCCTTCGGGTATTTCGGCAGAATGTGGATTCGGCCGCTCGAAAAGATTGGGAATACCGGAGAGTTTCCGCGTCATCCTGTTGAGGAGTCCATTGAGATGAACAGAAGATCACCGACGTCGGCCGCGCTGCTGGCGCTGGTCACCAGCGCCACCGTGAGCGCCACCCTGGCGGTGGCCCCACCGGCCGCGGCGGCTCCGGCCCCCGCGCCCGGCGCCGGGTCGTCCCACCAGGTCACCCTGATCACCGGCGACAAAGTGCGCGCCGGGCAGCGCGCCGACGGCAGCTGGGAGCTCGGCATCGACCCGGCTGCCCAGACCAGGCCGTTCGGCTTCCGGCAGTTCCCGGTCGCCCGCGGGGGCCGCACCGACTGGTACCTGGTGCCGGAGAAGGCCAATGCGCTGGTGGCGCAGGGGCTGCTGGACCGCGAGCTGTTCAACATCACCGGCCTGATCCGCCAGGGCTATGACGACGCGCACAGCAAGGAGCTGCCGCTGCTGGTGCAGTATCCGGAGACCGCGGCCACCCGCAGTGCCGCGGAACTGCCGGGCGTCGCCGCTCGACGCGACCTGCCCGACCTGCATCTGGCCGCAGTGGACCAGCACAAGGCCGGCGCGAACGACTTCTGGCGTTCGCTGACCCGGCAAAGTCCGGCGGCACTGTCCGGCGGGATGAACAAGATCTGGCTCAACGGCAAGGTGGAAGCGTCCCTGGACAAGAGCGTGCCGCAGGTCGGCGCGCCCGCGGCCTGGCAGGCCGGGTTCACCGGCAAGGGCGTGACGGTCGCGGTGCTGGACACCGGCATCGACGACACGCATCCCGATGTGGCCGGGAAAGTCAAGCAGAGCAAGGACTTCACCGGCAAGGGCAACGTCAAGGACGGCAACGGGCACGGCACGCACGTGGCCGCGACCGCGGCGGGCTCGGGCGCGGCCGAGGGCGGCAAGTTCAAGGGCGTCGCCCCGGACGCCGACCTCGCGGTCGGCAAGGTGCTCGACGACAGCGGCTTCGGCATGAACGATGGCATCCTCGCGGGGATGGAGTGGGCCGCGGGCGAGGTCAAGGCCAAGGTCATCAGCATGAGCCTCGGCGGCGGTCCCACCGATGGCACCGATCCGCTGGCGCAGGCGGTGAACACGTTGAGCCGCAAGTACAACACGCTGTTCGTGATCGCCGCGGGCAACTCCGGCGCCCCCGGCACGGTGGGCTCACCGGCCAGCGCCGATCTGGCGCTGAGCGTCGGCAGCGTCACCAAGGCAGGCGACCGGTCCGAGTTCTCCAGCCAGGGACCGCGGGCCGGCGACGGCGCGGTGAAACCGGAGATCGCCGCGCCGGGGAGTGACATCGTGGCCGCGCGGGCGGCCGGCACCGCGATGGGCAGTCCGGTGAACGAGCGCTACACTAAGGCATCCGGCACTTCGATGGCCACCCCGCACGTCGTGGGTGGCGTGGCGATCCTGGCCCAGCAGCACCCGGATTGGACGCCGGAACAGCTGAAGTCGGCTCTGGTGTCCACCTCGGTTCCGGTGGCGGGCAGCGGGGTCTTCGCCGTCGGCGGCGGAAGGATGGACCTGGGCAAGGCGGTGGGCGCCACCGTGCTGGCGGGGCCGAGCGTGGTCAACGCGTTCCTGAAGTGGCCCAGCACCAAGGCCGAGACCCGCACGGTGACCTACACCAACCCGGGCACCGCACCGCGCACCCTCGACCTCAAGCTGGACCTGGCCGACACCGCCGCGGCGCCCGCGCCAGCTGGGCTGGCCAAGCTGTCCGCGAACTCGGTGACCGTCCCGGCCGGCGGCAAGGCCGAGGTCGCGATCGCGCTGACGCCGAGGGCGGCCAAGGCGGGCAGCTACGGCGGCGTGCTCACGGCCTCCGACGGCGCCACCACGGTGCGCTCGCTGGTGGGCGTGCACGAGGAGGGCGAGCACTACGACGTCGGCGCCAACGCCATCCTGCCGGACGGCAAACCCGCCACCGGGGGCGACGGCAGCATCGTGCTGATCCGGCACCAGGACGGCAAGATCTATGAGACCGCGTTCGGTGGAACCGCCAGGGTGCCCCCGGGCGACTACAACGCGATCGGCAGGATCGTCACGCGTCGGCCGGACGGCGCGCTGGCCATCGCGATGATGGCCAACCCCGCGGTGAAGGTCAGCGGGGCGACCACGCTGAGCTTCGACGCCCGGCAGGCCAAACGGGTCAAGTTCGGCACCGACCAGCCGGCCGCCAACGGCGGCGAGTGGATGTCGGGGATGTACCAGCGGATCACCGACACCGGGCAGAACTTCGTCGTCGGCTGGCTCCTCGACCCGGGGTTCGACGACTTCTCGACCTACTCCACGCCCGGGGTCAGCTCGCCCTCGTTCACCTATGCCGACAACGTCCGGCTGGAGGAGCCGGAACTGGAGCTGTTCACCGAAGGGCCGCAACGCCAGAAGATCGCCGTCAACTGGTTGTTCGGCGAACGGGGGGACCCGATCACCACGAAACTGGCCGCTGTCTTCGGCGGGACCGGCACCGTGGAGGAGCTGGCCAAGGTCGACGCGAAGGGCAAGTTCGTGGTGATCGGCGTGCCTGGCACGGTCACCGTGGACGAGGTGTACCAACGCATCCGCAACATCAAGGCCGCCGGTGGTGTGCTCGCCGGACTCTACAACAGCGATGAGCAGCCCTTGGCAGCCGACGCGAAACTCGCCGGAGATGCGGACCGGCCAGCGCTGCCCTCGGTGGTGGTGCGCCCCTTCAGCGGCGGGCCGAAGCTCGCCGAGCACGCCAAGGCGGGCGGACAGGTGTCGCTGACCGCCCGCTCGGGCAGCAAGTATCGCTACGAGCTGGCCTTCCCCAGTGCCGGCCAGGTTCCCGCGAAGGTGGACTACCAGGTCAAGACAGCCGACCTGGCAGCGGTGACCACCGCCTACCACGGCTACCGCCAGCAGGAGCCACCGAGCGTGGACGGCAGGTATCAGGCACTGGGTGACCGGTTCGGCACCCGGTCCGCTTCCCTGGGTCCGGCCTCGGCCGAACGGGTCGAGTACTTCACCCCCGGCAGCTGGGATCTCGTGGTCGGCGGTGGGCAGCGCGGCTCCGGTTTCCTATCCGGCACGGTGAAGCTGGAGGCAGGCAAGTCCTACCGCCAGGAGTGGAACAAGGCGGTCAACGGCCCCGGGTTCAGTGGCACGACCAGCAGCTCCCTCGGCCAGAACCACCCGTGGGCCTGGGTCAAGGGCGACCTGGTCGAGGTGAACGTGCCCTGGTGGTCCGATGCCGCCGGACACCCCAGGGCCGCCGAGCCGGAGGATGGCATCGACAAGGGCAGCACCACCCTGTTCGCCGGTGGCAAGGAGGTCGCGCGGCAGAACTCGCCCGGCCGGGGCGTGTTCGTGCGTCCCACCGCCGGTGAGTACCGGCTGGTGTCCGACGTCAGCCGGGACGCGCCTTGGTGGACCACGTCCACGAAGGTCAGTTCGGTGTGGACCTTCCCCGCGCCGAGAATGCAGACCGGGCCGCTGCCGCTGTACACCGTGCGGTACGCACCGGCAGTGGACCTGCGCAACCTCGCCGCCGGCGACCGGGAGTTCGTCATCCCGGTGTCGGTGCCGAGACAGGACGGCGCGGCGCAGGCGAACAGCCTGACCGTCGACTACTCGGTGGATGACGGCGCCACCTGGCAGCAGGCCAAGGTGGACAAGACCGAGGCAGGCTGGACGGCGACCGTGCGCAACCCGGCCACGGGCTTCGTTTCCTTGCGCGCCAAGGCATCCGACGGGTCGAGTACGGTGGAGCAGACGGTGCTCAAGGCATACGAAATCGGCTGATCACCCGGCGGCGTCCCGGTTCCGGGGCGCCGCCGGTCGGCCTGATATCGCCGGACGGCGGGCGGATGAGCGCGCCCGGCTCACCCTGCCGAGCCGTCCACGACGATTGCTCCCGCGACCAGGTCTGCTACCGCGGCGTCGGGGTAGCCGAGTTCCTTCAGGACCTCGACCGAGTGCTCGCCCAGTACCGGCGGTGGCATCAGATCGAGGTCCGGGGCCGACGACATCGCGATCGGCGGCGCCAGCGTTTTGATGCGGCCGAGCTTCGTATGGTCGACTTCGCGAACGAGCGAACCTGCTTGCTCTTGGTGCAGGGCCTCGCTTACCGGATAGATGTGGCCGAACAACGCGTCCGCGCGGGCGAAGGCTTCGTCCCATTCTGCCCTCGTGCGCTGCCGGAATCGTTCGGCCAGGAGGCTTTCCAGTTCCTCTCGGTGCTGAAGGCGCAATTGGTTGGTCGCGAAACGCGGATCCTTTTCGAGCTCGGGCAGGTCGATTGCCGAGCAGAAGCGGGGCCAGCCTGCCTCGCCCCACGTTCCGGCCATGACGTACCCGTCTTTGGCCTGGAAGGCCTGGTAGGGCATCACCGCGGAATGCGAGGATCCCATCGCCTCGGGCTCGTAGCCGCCGTACAGCACGCTGGAGGCGCGCGTGGTGAGAGTGCTCATCAGACCGGCGAGCATCGACACCTGCACTTCCTGCGCGTCGCCGGTGACATCGCGGTCGCGCAGGGCCATGAGCACCCCGATCACCTGCAGCATCGCTCCGGTGAAGTCGGCGATCGGCACGCCGGCCAGAACCGGGTGGCCGCCCCGTTCTCCGGTGACGCTCATGATGCCCGACATGGCTTGGATGACGGGGTCGGTTGCGGGCCGGTCCGCCCACGGGCCCTCGGTGCCGAACCCGTTGACGGAGGCGTAGACGACGCGGGGGTTGATCTTTCGTACCCCCTCGAAGTCCAGCCCCGCGTTTCGCGCCGAAACCGGGCGGAAGTTGTGCAGGAAGACGTCGGTGGAACTGATGAGCCGTTCGAGGACCTCGCGACCTTCCGGCGACCGGTAGTCCAGGGCGATGCTGCGCTTGCTGCGGTTCCACATGAGAAAGAGACCGCTCTCTCCGTCGAGATAGTCCCGTCCGACCGCCCGCGCCTGGTCGCCGTAGACCGGCTCGGCCTTGATCACCTCGGCGCCGTAGTCCCCGAGCATCGCCGCGCCGTAGGGGCCTGCCATGTGCCGGGTCAGGTCGAGCACCCGGATGCCGTCGAGCGGACCGCGTCTGGTCATTTCACTTCGCCCTTCCTGAGTTCCGCGTCGATGAGGGGGCGATACTCCTGCGAGTGCTCACCCAGCGCGGGCAATCTCCCGTCGATCCCGATTGCCGGAATACCGTTCCCGTCCACGAGCCGCACCGGCGGGCGGATCGCGAAACCGTCACCGTTCTCGATCGGCACCAGCATTTTCATGGCCTCGGCCTGTGGCGTCCGGAGAACCTCGTTCGCGGTCAAGATCTCGCAGAACGGAATACCCTTCGGCCCGAACAGCCCGGCCCATTCTTCGAGGGTCCGCATGCGTATTGCGTCCGCGATGAGGACGCGCTCTCGACTCGCCGGACTTTTCTCGCCGACGTCGTAGCGCGAGGACCAGTCACCGGTGGACCGCAGATCCTCCAGCCCGGCGATTTCGCAGAACGCGTCCCAGAACTTCTTCTCGATCGGGGCGATGAGAATCGGCCGATCGTCCGCCGCCCGATAGACACCATAGCGCGAACCGAACTCACGGATCTTCCACTCCTCGGCATTGTTGGCCGCCGGAGTGAGCTCCCGCCAGTTCCACCAGACGGCGGCCTCCCAAAGGGAAGTCTCGACGTTGAGCACCACACCTCGCTCCGCGCGATGCCACAATGCGGCCAGAATTGCCATTGCTGCCATCGCTCCGGCGAACGACGTTCCGCCCGGCTTCCAGGCGGCGATGCGCGGGTGACCGGATTCGTCGGCCTCCAGCTCGACCAGACCCGCCAACGCATCCGGATTCTGGCCGTGCGCGGCCCGCTCGGCCCAGGGACCGAGTGGCCCGTACCCGGAAATGTGGCAGTGGATGGCCTGCGGGTTGATGGCGGCGATCGTCTCCCGGTCCAGACCGAGCCGCCGCGCATCGCTCGGACGCCCACCGGCGATGACGCAATCCGCCCACTTCGCCATTGCCCGCACGACCGCCGGCCATTCCTCGCTTTGTGAATCGGCCGCAATGCTGCGGGCCCCGAAATTGAGAGCCTGGTGATAGGTGCTGTTGGCACCGATCATCGGCGCTGACGGCACACTGCGATTACCGTCGCCGAATCGGTGGTTCTCGATCTTGACGACCTCCGCTCCGACACTTCGCAACAGCAGGCTGCCGGTCGGACCTGAGACGTGCGTGGAGAAATCCGCAATCCTGATGCGCCGCATCGGGCCGGTCACGGTGCCCAGACCAGACGGCCGGTCGTTTCCCCGTCGGCGAGGCGCCGGAGTCCGGCCGGCACCTCGCCGAAGGTCATCCGTTCGACCAACGGGCGGACGGCGCCATCGCGGGCCAGCTCGGTCAGCTCGGCATGGCAGCGGCCGACCGCCGCCGGGTCGTGGCCGTGGTACAGCCCGTAGCGGAGACCGACGATCGAGTAGTTTTTGAGCAGCGGGTGATTGAGCTTTGCGGTCGGGATGCGGCCCTCGGCGAAACCCACGACGACGAGCCGCCCCTCGAAGGCGATGGCCTTCGTCGAACGGTGGTAGGTGTCCCCGCCCACCGGGTCGTAGATGACGTCCGCGCCACGGCCTCCGGTCCGGTCCCGCACCACCGTCACGAAATCCTCCTGGTGCCGGTCGACGACCACATCTGCCCCCAGATCGCGGGCTACGGCAACCTTTTCCGGCCCGCCGACCACGCCGATGACAGTGGCTCCGGCCGCCTTGCCCAGCTGGACGGCGGCGCTGCCGACCCCGCCGGCGGCTGCGTGCACGAGGAGTGTCTCGCCGGCTTTCAGATTCGCCCGGCGGTGCAGTCCGAACCAGCTTGTCTGGTACGCAACGAGCAACGCCGCAGCCTCCCGGTCGTCGAGCGCGGGGGGAGCCGGGAAAGTCGCGGAGGCATTGAGTGTCGCGAATTCGGCGAATCCGCCGTGGGGCGGCACCGTCATACCCAGCACACGGTCGCCGATCGCGAACCCGCGCACCCCGTCTCCGCACGCGACCACGGAGCCACAGGCTTCGAGCCCCGGGGTGAACGGCAACGGTGTCTTGACCTGATATTCCCCGCGGCACGCGAGTACATCGGGGAAATTGGCCGCACCGCCCAAAACCTGCACGACCACCTCCCCGCGGCCGGGATCCGGCACGGCCACCTCGGCCACGTGCACGACCTCGTCCGGTTCTCCCAGTTCGCTGACTTGCCATGCCCTCACGCGACCACCTCAACCGTCTGCGTTTCGATCCGGCGCGATGAGACCGTAACAGATACTCTAGTATCAGTCCAGAGTCTTTCTGCGGGTCCCAAGTGACGCCCGGGTACCGGGTGGAGGCTGGTTGTCCACTGCGGGTCCGTGATCGCCGAAACGGCAATGAGGTCACGGGGAAGTCCGCATCGGAAGCGGCCATCTCGCGATTGACATGTGGATTATTGGCAGTACCGTAGACTCATTCACGGTACTGCCAGGGCAGGCAAGCCGGTTGCGGCTGAGCTTCGGCAGCCGGTTCGACGACGGAGAGCGGGACCATGAGAGTCGTTCATGATCAAGCATCTGACGGTATTCGCGAGACAGGTGCTGCGTCCGGCGAGGTGGCGGTGGCATTCGATCAGGTTTCCCATTCGTTCCGGGGAAAACCGGCCATTGACCACGTGTCGTTCCGGATCGAGAAGGGCGAATTCGCGACGTTGATCGGCGCGAGCGGATGCGGGAAGACCACCTGCCTGAATGCGGTTGCCGGTGAACTGACGCCGGATACGGGTCAGGTGAAGGTATTGGGCGGTGCGCCCGCCACCGGCGATCAGCGCATCGGATACATGTTCGCCCGTGATTCCCTGCTGCCGTGGCGAACTGCTGCCGAGAATGTCGCGTTCGGCCTGGAAAGCCGCGGGGTGAACCGGGCCGAGCGCCGGAAACGAGCCGCCGAGGTGCTTGATGCGGTCGGCTTGTCGAATGCTCACGACGCTTATCCGGCGCAGCTGTCACACGGGATGCGGCAACGGGTGGCGTTGGCCCGGACCTTTGCGCTGAATGCGGATCTTCTGCTGATGGACGAGCCGTTCGCGGCGCTCGATGCACAGACGCGGATCATGCTCGAGGATCATCTGATGCGGCTCTGGGAGGCGCAGCGTTCGACGGTCATGTTCGTGACCCACGACCTTGCGGAGGCGATTCTGCTGTCGGAACGGATCTTCCTCCTTTCCGCTTCTCCCGGACGGGCGTTGCGCGTCTACGACGTGGACCTGCCGCGCCCGCGGTCGGTGACCCGGCTCCAGGGCATGCCCGAGTTTCACCGGTTGTACGAAGAGATCTGGTCCGACCTCGAGGAAGAAGTGAATCTGGCCATGAAAAGGGAGCGGGCATGACTGCCGGTCTGATGGGCCCCTCCCGGCGCGATGTCCGTGGCGCCCCGGCCGCGCCGTTCGGCCTCCGGGACAAGCGGGCGATGAGCCCCGGTACGCGGCGGGCAATCGCCTACCTCGGAAGAATTGCCCTGCCCGTTCTCGTCCTCGGCCTGTGGCAGTGGGCGGTCGACCGGGAATGGCTCAATGTGTTCTTCGTCAGCCGCCCTTCGGATATATTCGAGTTTCTCCGCAAGGCCGTGCAGACCGGTACCACTTGGTCGAACCTGTGGGTCACGATTCAGGAAACCTTGATCGGTTTCGGTCTCGCGACAGTGCTGGGGATCGGCGCCGGGCTGCTGTTCACCAGAGTGCCGCTTCTGCACGATATGGTCCGGCCGTATCTGACCGCGGTGAACAGCCTGCCGCGCGTCGCCTTGGCGCCGATCTTCGTTCTCTGGTTCGGTCTCGGGCAGGTGTCGAAGGTGGCACTGGTCGTTTCGCTGTGTTTCTTCATCGTCCTGAGCGCGACCATGGGAGCGATCGGCAATGTCGATCCGGACCTGACCCGGCTGTCCCGCGTGCTGGGGTTCTCCCAGGCGGAAATTTTCCGGAAGGTGATGCTTCCGTGGGCGATTCCCGGGATCTTCGCCGGTCTGGAGCTCGCACTGGTGTACGCGTTCGTCGGAGCCGTGGCCGGTGAAATGATCGCGGCAACCGCCGGAATCGGTCAGCAGATCCAGTTCTACACGCAGAACTTCAACACGGCCGCAGTGCTCGGAACGCTGGCGATCCTGGCGATCGTGACCACTGTGATCGCCGGTTTCATGAATATCCTCCGCCGCTACCTGTTGCGCTATCAGCGGCAATAGGCATCCGGACCGAGGAGAAACTCGTGCTGCCATCGTACGAGCAGGTGCTCGAACTTCCGGCGCTGCGGGAAGGCGGTGTGACGCCGGATCTCATCGACGTCAACGGCCACGTGAACATCCGCCACTATTTCGAGTACGGGGCGTCGAGTGCCGATGTGCTGATCCGGCGGGTGGGGATCGACGACAGCTACCGGGCCCGGCGGCACATGGGAGTTTTCGCGGCCGAGCATCACATTCGCTATTTCACCGAAATGCTCGAGGGCGACCCGTTCTCCGTGCACACGGTGTTCCTCGAGCGCTCGGGCAAGGCCGGGCATCTGATGGCATTCGTGGTCGATCACGCGGTGAAAGCGGTCTCCTGCACCGTCGAGATCTTGCTCGTCCACGTGGACATGAACACCCGTCGTGCGGTGGATTTCCCGGACGACATCGCCGCGGGCCTTGACGAGTGGATCCGCGAGGCCGGTCGGCTGACCTGGCCGATTCCGCTCTCCGGTGCCATGGGCATCCGATCCGAAAGGTGAGTCAGGTGGAACTCTCTAGCAGCCCACGGCGCTGGGCGACGATGGCGGTCACGGCCTCGCTGCTTCTGCTGGCCGCATGCGGCGCCCCGGCGTCCTCGACCGGTCAGTCCGGACCGGCGCAGATCGGGGTGACGGGGGTGCCGGGCGGGCTTCTCAGTCTTCCCGTTTTCGTCGGGATGGACCGGGGATTCTTCAAGGCCGAAGGCTTGGACGTCAAATTCGTCCCGATCCACAACGGGACCGAAACGGCACAGAATCTGATCAGCGGACAGGCGCTGGTGGGCTTGACGAGCCCGGACTCCATTCTGACTTCCCGGGAACAAGGCGGAAGCCTGAAGATCGTCTGCGGATCCACCCGGCACGGTACCCATTCGCTGATCGTCCGCAATCAATGGCAGCTGCCGCACCTGGGGCAGTATCCGGCGGTGATGGCGGACCTCAAAGGCGCGAAGATCGGGGTGACCGCACGCGGGAGTGCACAGGAGATCTGGGTGTCCACCATGTTGCGGGACGCCGGGATCGACCCCAAGGACGTGACGTTCGTGGGCATCGGGGACCCGCAGACCGCCGTCCAGAGCCTCGAACACGGCCAGATCGACGCGCTGCTGAGCGAGGAGCCCGGCCGGTCGATCGCCATCCACAAGCTCAAGATCGCGCGGATCGCCGTCGATTTGCGGGCGGACGGCGAAGGTCCGGGCATCCTGCAGAATCTGAGCCCCCAGGTTTACGCGTCGACCGGCCAGGCGATCAAGAACCATTCCGATCAGCTGAAGAAGTTCGTCGCCGCGCTGACCAAGACCATTGCCTGGATGAACGATTCCGCCAACCGCCCGGACCTGGAGGCCGTCACGGCCAAGAACATCGCGATCGACAAGGAACTGATTCCGCAGCTCCTCGACGGCATCCTGAAATCCTTCGGCACGACAGTGCCGCGCCGGAACATCGAGGACTCGATCACCATCGACATGAAGGCCAAAGTGATCAGTGAACCGGTGACCTACGAGGACATCGTCGCCACCCAGCTGGTCCCGGCATCGTGAGCGCCATGCGCGGCGGTGAGCTGCCGGAGTCCTGGGACGTCGAAACCGACGTGGTGGTGGTCGGCGGGGGCAATGCCGGTTTGCCGGCGGCGATCGAGGCGGCCGATTCCGGGTCGGAAGTGACGTTGCTCGAGGAGAACGCCTTTCTGGGCGGGCTGATGCGGGGCTCGGGCGGCTTCATGTCCTTCTGTGCCAGTCATGTGCAACGCCGGAACGGCGTCGTGGACTGCGTCGAATGGGGCATCGAGGACGAGATGCTCATGAGCGAGTATCGCGCTGTGCCCGAGCTGGTCCGGGCCTATGTGGAGGCCGGTGCGGACACCTGTCTCTGGCTGGAGCGGCTCGGCCTGACGTTCTCCGACGACCTGCTCGACGGCGGTCCGCCGGACCCGAAGTACGGCGGCCACCGCCGGATCGCCCGTACCCACTATGCGGCGGCGTCTCCGACGAGCTACTACCCGGGCGGGGTGGGCGAGGGCCGGACGGGTTACTCCGCCCAAAGCGGTTACGCGTTGACGGTCGTGCTCGAGAAAGCGGTCGCCGATCTCGGTATTCCGGTGCTTCTCGAGCATCGGATGACGGCGATCCATCGCGAGCCGGGGGGCTCGGTCGTCGGGGTTCGTGCGGCCAGGCCCGACGGATCGGTCGTCGACGTCCGTGCGCGCCAGGCCGTGATCCTGGCCTCCGGCGGAGCGACCACCAACGAACAACTGGTGCGGGCTTGGGATCCGCGTCTCGTCGACGACTGCATCCACTCGGATGGCCTGCCGTACATGCGGGCCATGGGGGACGCCCTGACCTTGGGCCAGGACATCGGGGCATCGCTGAGCGACATGTCGTTCGTCTGTCATACCCCGGTCCGGTACGGATCCCGCATCTACAGCCTGTCGCTCGACGCGATCGCCGGGATGCCGGGGACCACACGGTCGACCGGGGTCCTCGTCAGCCCACGCCATGACGGTTACCAGCGGATCATCCTGGTGCAGAACGACGGCAAACGCTATCTCAACGAAGCGGAGGCGACGTACCGCAACCCGCGGATGCTGCGTGACTCCGCCAGCGTGCCTGCTGCCGAGTACCCGGAGGACTCGTTCATCTACACCTTCCTCAGCCTGCCGCGACCCAGGAACGTGTGGGCGATCGCCGACGCCGCGAGTGCCGCGGCGATGAAATGGCCACTGGCCGAAATGGAGCGGCCGGAGCCGGCCCGTGGCCGGGCACTGCATCCCGGCAGTACTGCGGTGGCAGGCGATTTGAAGGAACTGGCCGGGAAGATCGATGTCGACTGCCAGAACCTGATCGACACGGTGGATCAGTACAACGAATTCTGCCGTGACGGCGCGGATCTCGAGTTCGGCAAGCCGCAGCCGCTCTATCCGATCATCGAGCCGCCGTACTATGCCGCGAGGCTCCACATCATCCGGCACACGCCGGTCGGCGGGCTCCGCATCAACACCAAAGGGCAGGTGCTGGACCGCGCTCAGCTGCACGACGGAGAGACCAGTGTCGGTCTCGACGAGGAAGCCGTGATTCCGCGGCTTTACGCCGCCGGTGAATGCAGCGCGTTCGTGGGATACCGCAGAGCGCACCGGAAGACCGGGCCGATCATCACCATGGCGCGCCTCGCCGGGAAGAGCGCGGCCGCCGAACCATTCGGCTGACGGCGCTCGGGTGCAGCATGCACCTGGTGAAGGTACTCTGATCGAGATTGGGGTACCATCCGGAGGACAAGTCGTCACTATCTGCGAGCAAGGGCGCGATGGAGAATTTCGAGCTGGTTTCTGACGAATGGCCAGAGCAACGCGAGAACAACCTGACCCCCCGGCAGGAAGAAATCCTCGATCAGCTGGAGGGGATCATTCTGCGGAACGGGTTCCGAAGTCTCCGGTTGTCGGACCTCACCGCGGAGTTGCACTGCTCCCGGAACATCCTGTACGCGCTTGCCCCGTCGAAGGACGAGCTTGCGCTGCTGGTGATCGAGCGGTACATGGCCCGGCTGCGGGTCGAGCTGAGCTGCGCGTTCGAGAAGGCGGAAACGGCGCGCGACCGGATTGCGCTTGCGCTGGACGCTCTGTCGTTGCGGGCGGGTTTGGTCTCGCGCCGGTTCTACGAGGATGTCGCACAGTACGCACCGGCCCGTGAAGTACAGGTACGCCACCGGAAACTAGTGGTGTCCCAGCTGCGCGAAATCATTGCCAGTGGCATCGAAGAAGGTGCGTTCAACCGGATTGACGCGCTGTTCGCCGCGGAGGTCATCCAAATGCTGGTGATCAGCATCGCGGACGGCAGGCTCGTGGGACGCACCGGGCTCAGCTCCGCGGAGGCGGCTGCCGAGTTCAAGCGCCTGATCTTCGACGGCCTCATCGCGAACTGACCGGCGCCGCTGGCTTGGCTCCGGAGGGGGCCGGTCGGCGGCAAAGCTGTCATCACTCGGTACTTTCCGCGCAAGGGAAGCCGCCGGGCCCGGTGTGCGGGCCCGGCGGCTTCGGCATCACCCCTTGGGCTGCAAGACGATTCGTGCGTCGACGGCGATCGGTTCGCCTGCGGAAGCGATGACCGGGTTGAGGTCGACCTCGGCAATCCGATCGGCGAACCGGGTCAGCAGGCCGTCTTCGCCCGCGACCGCCTGGACGATCGCGCTGACCTTGTCCACCGGAACGGCAGGCAGGCCGCGGTACCCGTGCAGGAGCGGGGTGAGGCGCAGCCGGTTCAGCATGGCCTCCGCATCGCCGTCGGCGAGGGGACCGGCTCCGTACGAGACGTCGCCGAGGATCTCCACGAGCACGCCGCCGAGCCCGACCATGGCCACTGTGCCCAGATCGGCGTCGTGGTAACCGCCGATGACGAGCTCGTGCCCGGCGGCCGCCTGTTCCTCGACCAGGAACCGGGTTTCGTGGTGCCCGTGTGTCTTGAGGCTGTCCGAGATGTCCCGGATGGCCGCCGCGATCTCGTGCGGCCCCCGGCACCCGGTTTTGACGCCGCCGACGTCCGATTTGTGCAGGACCGTGCTGGAAAGGACCTTGACGACATAAGGAGCCGTGAGGGCACTGACCGCGTCGGCGATCTGCTCGGCCGAGTAGTGCGATTCCACGGTGGCACCCTTGGGTACCGCGACGCCGAACGCCGCCAGCAGGTGCTTGGACTCGGCCTCGGTCAGCGCATCCCGGCCCGCGTCCCGCGCTTGGTCGAGGATTGCGGTGGCCGCGGTCAGGTCGATGGCCTTGGGTGGTCGTTCCCGGCCGTCCCCGGCCCGGTTTCCGGCGCGTACTTGGAGAATGTGCCTCAGGTTCGCCAGCCCGCGAGCGGCGTCCTCGAGTTCGTCGAAGACCAGTATTCCCCGCTCGAGCAACATTTCGCGATATTCCCGGTACGCCTCGGCAGCGGCGTCCTGACCGTCCGAACGGAGCACGACCGCGAAGACGGTTTCGCGGTGCGTGCCGGCCACGTCCCCGATGGCGTGCAACAGGTTTTCCAGCACCTTCCGGTTGACCACCGGATCACCATGGGCCGGGAGCATGACGGTCAGGTTGAGGTGGGACACCACGGCCCAGGTCTGGCTCGGCCGTTGGAGCGCTGCGCTGAGAATGCGATGTGCGACAGCACCGTTCTCGACGCGCAGTGTGGGGGCAGGGGCGTCGATGGGATTGCGGACACTGGTTCCGGGTGGGAGACCCAGCGCTTCCAGGGAGCGAAGAGTGGTGTCGTCGAACCGGGTCAGCTGCAGTCCCCGCCGATCGAATGAATCGGCCGCCAGTACGCTGGCCCCGCCGCCATTGCCGAAGAGCACCACGCCTCCGGCCGGCGGCTCGCGGTGCCCCTGCAGCTGCGCCGCCAGTAGGGTCTCCAGGAACTCGTCCAGGGTCTCCACGAGACAGCAGCCGGTTTGCGCTGCGATGCCCTCCCAAACCCGGCCGTCGGTGGCCATGGCGCCGGTGTGCGACGCCGCAGCTTGGCTTCCCTGTCCGGTCCGGCCGCCCTTGAGCAGCACGACCGGCTTGCGCCCGGCGTTGCTTCGAAGTTTCTCGATCAGCTCGCGCCCATGGCGTGCGGACTCCAGGTACATGCCGATGACCAAGGTGTCGTCGTCGGCCAGGAAATGGTCGAGGAGTTCGGCCGGGGTGACGTCGAGCGCGTTTCCGATCGAGACGACCGCGCTGTACCGGACCCCGATGCGGCCGCCCCGCCGGATGATGTCGACCGACAGGCCACCGCTTTGGGAAATGACCGCGCAGCCACCCGGTTCATCCGGGGAACCATCGGTGAAGGTCACCTGTGACCGCGGTGAGTACATGCCGAGGCAGTTGGGCCCGAGGATGCGGATCCCACCGTGGCGCGCCAGTGCGAGAGCTTGCTGCTCGAGCTCGGCACCCGCCGCCGAGGTCTCGGAGAAGCCACTGGTCACCAGCTGCGCGAACCGGAGCTTGCCTGCCGCGTCCGCCAGCGACGCGGGGAGCGCCCGCGCCGGAACCGTGTAGTAGCCGTAGTCGACCGTCTCGGGGATCTCGGCGAATGACCGCACCGCCGGGTACCCTTCGATCTCGGTTGCCTCCGGGTGCACGACGTAGACCCGGCCCGGATAGCCGGCCGCTCGGAGATTGCGCAGGAAATCGACGCCGATCCCGGTGCCCCGGGTCGAGGCTCCCACCACCGCGACCGTCTTCGGGTGAAGCAACGGGTTGAAGGCGGCTGTGTGCATCGTGGTCTCCACTACTTCGTGGTCCTCTCGGCGAAGGCGGTCAAGCCAGCCTCGACGTCAGGATGGTGCAGAGCCGACGCGAAAAGCTGCACGGCAAGGTCGAAGGCGAGAGACACGTCGAGATTGATCGTGGCCACGGCACACTGCTTGATGGCCTGGATGCCGCCGGGCGGGAGGGCGGCAATGCGGCCGGCGAGGTCCATCGCCTCTTTCATCAGGTTCTCTTGCGGCACGATCCGGTTGATGAGGTTGAACTTCAAGGCGTGCTCGGCATCGATGAAGTCACCCGTCATCAGGTACTCCATGGCGACGTTCCACGGCATCATGCGGGCAAGGAGCGTGGGGCCGGAGTTGGACGGCATCCCGAACTTGACCTGTGGCCAGCCGAACGTCGTCTCCGCGGTGCCGATCCGGATGTCGGAAAGCAGGGCGAGCCCCGCCCCCTGCGCCACGCAGGTTCCGTTGATGGCCGCGATGACCGGCTTGCCGACACTGCGGAAGCAGGCCATGAGACCTGGTGTGTTCGGGTCGTTGGCCGCTTCTTCGGCGGTCTTCGTCTCTTTCAGGTCGTGCCCGGCCGAGAACGACGAACCGGTTCCGGTCAGCACCGCGACCCGGATATCGGGATCGTGCCGGATGCGGTTGAAGCACTTGATCAGGTCGAGCCTCATCGGGAGGTCGATGGCATTGCGCTGCCGTGGCCGGTTCATGGTGATGAGAGCGATGTGATCGGCGACCTCGAACTCGATACTGCCCACGAAATTCTCCCAATCTCGTTGATGTGCCTAGGCTCCGAAAGGAAGCGCCAGGCCCGGAACCGGCCACTGGAGACTGATCAGCCTGCCGGATGCAGCGCAGGTGAGGTACGCCGTGCGCAGGTCGGCCCCGCCGAAGCACAGGTTGGTCGTCAAGGGGTCACCGGTCGCAATGAATTCGACGATCCGGCCCGCCGGGTCGAACACCGTGATTCCGCCGCGCGCCCCGATGGTGGCCACCGCGATATTGCCCTCGCTGTCGACGGCCAGCGAATCGAACGACGAACCGTCCGTCAAGGCATTGAGCACCTTCCCGCGGAGCGGGCGATGTGTGGTGCGCGGCAAGACCTTTCCCGGCCCGCTCAGGTCCCACGAACACAACCGCGCGGTGTGGGTTTCGGCGACGTACAACGTGCTTTCATCCGGGCTGAGCCCGATTCCGTTGGCACCATTGACCGGGAAGATGCGTTCGCTGAGCAGATATTTTCCCGTTGCCCCCGGGACCGGCTCGGCATAGAGGACACCCGCCCGGTCCCGATCGCGCGCTCGGGTTTTTCCGGTGTCCGTCGCCCAGAACCCGCCGGTGGAATCGAATACCAGGTCATTGGGTGCCGAGAGCCGGATCTCGCCTGCTTGCCGGAAAAGCACCTCCGCACGACCGGTGGCCAGATCGACCCGCTCGAACCGGCCACCGCTGTAGTTTTCGCCCTGGTTGAATTCCTCGGTCTCGGTGCCGGTCAGCAAGAGCCCGCCGTGCTCGTGGAAAACGGAGCCGCCGTTGTTGCAGATGTAGACCTTCCCGTCCGGTCCGATGGCCGCGCCGTTCACGCCTCCGCCAAGGGACGCGACCAGTTCGACGGCACCGTCCGGCCGGACCCGGCGCAAGGCCCCGCCGGCGACCTCGGTCACCAGCACGCTGCCATCCCGCAAATACACCGGACCTTCCGGAAATGCAAAACCTCCGGCAATTTCCGTGATGTCGTACGCGACCAAGGTTCACTTCCCATCACCTGAACACAGCCGGGCGGCACTCGGAGCTCGGGTGCGCCGGTCACCCGCCAGGACTCTGGATGAGACTACTCACGATACTAGAATCTGACAAGTAGTATCATCAGTGGCTGGTGCCGCTCCAGGCATGGCCGCGACACGGATTGCCCCACTCGGCGGGAGGCGTTGATCGATTGCCGGGCAGGGGACTGGTGTGCACCGTTCACGCTGCTGCCGGGCAGGACGTCGGTCGTGCGCCCCGATGGTCATTGCGCTGGGACATGAACTGGCCGAGGGGCACGTGTTCCGCGATGCCGATCTGCCCTGTGCGTTGTCCTGCCGGCGAAAGGGATCAGCTGCGCGCTGTCCCGGCATCCGGAGTGGCGGCTACGGGTGGCCGGTGACCTACTGCCCGTCGTCGTGGGAGCGTTGCAGGACCAGGTTGCCCTCGTCCGCGTGGCCGTCGGTGCCGGGATCCGGTTCGGAGGGCCGCTTCACCCAGTGGTTGAACACCAGGTTCAGCACGAACACGACGATGACCGTCGCCGTGATGGACGACCCGAAGATCACCTGGAAGTTCTGCGGGAAATGGTCGTAGAAGTGCGGTGCGACGGCGGGCAGGAGGCCGACCGCGAGGGACACCGCCACGATCAGCAGGTTCTGGTTGTCCTTGAAGGAAGCCTTGTGCAGGGTGCGGATCCCGACCGCGGTCACCATCGCGAACATGACCGTGGCCGCGCCGCCGATCACCGGTCCCGGGATGCTGGCCACGATCTGGCCGATCTTCGGGACCAGCCCGACGATGATCAGGAGTACCCCGCACACGGCGACCACCCAGCGCGAGCGCACCTTGGTGAGCCCGACCAGTCCGACGTTCTCGGCGTATGCGGTGTCCGGGAAGGAGTTCATGACTCCGGCGAGCACGGTCGACACGCCGTCGACGGCGAGGCCGCGGGCGAGGTCGTTCGGAGTCAGGTCCCGGTCGACCATCTCCCCGACGGCCACCATGTCGGCCGTCGATTCGGTGTAGGTCACCAGAACCACGACGCACATCGTGATGATTGCGGCTGCTTCGAATTTCGGCGGGCCGAAGAAGAACGGCGCGGTGATGCCGAACCAGCCTGCTCCCGTGGCGCTCGAGAAGTCGAGCAGGTGCATCGGCCAGGCGATGAGCGTGCCCGCGCCGATCGCGAGGAGCAGCGCGATCTGCTGGATGAACCCGCGGAACAGCCGGGTGAACACGATGATCAGCACGATCACGGCCCCGGCGAGGAGAATGTGGGACACCTGCGCGTAATCCGCTGCGGCCGGATCGTCCCCGGCGATCAGGCCGACGTCCGCGCCGACCAGTGACAGGCCGATCACGCAGATGACGGTCCCGGACACCAAAGGCGGAAAATAGCGCAGCACCATGGAAAACGGCTTCGCGATCAGCACCGCGAACACGCCGGCGACGAGCATCGCACCGTACACCGCCGCCATTCCGTACTGCTCCGCGACGATGATCATGGGGTTGACCACGGTGAAGGTCGCGCCGGCGACGACCGGCAGGCGGACTCCGAGAATCCGGCCGATTCCCACGCTCTGCAGGACGGTGGCGATTCCGGAGACGAGCAGGTCGGCGCTGACCAGCAACCCGATGGTCGAGATCGGGAGTTTCAGTGCCGCGCCGACGATGAGCGGAACGGCGACCGCGCCGGAGTACATGATGCACAAGTGCTGCAGGCCGAGCAGGGCGAGCCGGTGCGCGGGGAGCACCTCGTCGACCGGATGCGGTGCCGGGAGGGCGTCGCGGCGGTCCGGTCGGCGCTTTCGCAAGGAAAGAAAGGACATCTGCAGCCTCCTGAAGCCCCGATGGTGTGTTCCCGGGCCCGGCGGAACCGGCGCCGGCCGCGCCCTGGGTCCGGGCCGTGGACACGGCACTGCGCGCGAAAGCCTTTCCTGCCGGTCCGGAGTCCGGCCGGGCGATCAGGGGAAAGGCAGCTGCGGTGGAAGCGGGACCGGGAGCGGGAAGTGTCGGAAGTCACGGTAAGCAGCGACGCGGCGGCTGTCCAACGCGCGTTTCGCATGACGTACATACAGTCTCGGCATGGCGGATCAGCCCAGCATGAGGTCGACCGCGTCCGGCGGCTGCGGAACGTGCCCGTTCCGCGCCGCGATTTCGATGAACGCTTCGGCCGCAGGCGTCCACGCGGTGCGGGCGTACGCGGCCAGCTGCCACGCGATCGGCTGGCGAAGCTGCCGGACGAAAGCAGCGAGGTCCGGTGGCACGTTCTGCTCCGGTACGAGTGCGACACCGAGGCCTGCGGCGGCGAACCGCGCGGCCGCCTCCACCTGGGTTGTCTTCACGACGCCTCGCGGCCGGAATCCGGCGCGGGCGCAGGCGCCGAGCACGAGTTCGGAAAGGCCCTGGCGTTCGTCGTAAAGCACCCAGTCGCGGGCGGCCAGGTCGTCGACGAGGATCGGCTCGGCCGACGTGATCAGCGGATCGTGCGGCGGGAGCACGGCGACCAGCTGGCTCCACCCGAGCTCGCGCACGGGGCCCGGCCAGGAACGCGGAACAGTGCCGATGCCGATGTCGCCGAGCCCGTTCAGCACGGCTTCCGGAACCTGGCTGCGGAAGCTGAACTCGTGCAGCCGGACCGAAACTTCCTGGTACCGCTCGCGCCAGTGGGTGAGCGCGGGCAGCAGCCGTCCGGCGGCCAAGGTGGACAGGGTGACCAGCTCGAGCGTGCCGCCTTCGATGCCGATCGCCTGGCGCATGCGTTTGACGGCACGGCGGACGGACGACAGCGCCGCCGGCCCGTCCGTGGCCAGTGCCCGCCCGGCGGGGGTCAGCTGGAGCCGGCCGGCACTGCGCTCGATGACCGGGCCGCCGACCCGTTGCTCCAGATCCTGGATCTGGCGGGAGATCGCGGGCTGCGACAGGTGTACCGCGCGGGCCGCCGCGGTGATCGAACCGTGTTCCACGACGGCGAGGAAGTACCCGATCTGGCGGAGCGTCGGCCATTCGTCGGATTCGAGGTTCATAACGAGAAAGCATACGCCTCATGCAAAACATTCGTTGGACGCATGGGTCGGGCGGACGTACGTTGTGGTGGCATACCAGGTGAGGAGTCGAAATGGGAACGCCGCCGACCATTGATCAGCACGCGGACCGGAGTACCCGGAGCCCGGCGCCATTGGCGAAGAACCAGATCGAAATATCCCGCGAGAACGAACTCGACGTCGAGGCCGAACGCCGGTTGTACGGCATCTTCCGCCATTTTTGGCATCCGGTGATGTATTCGGCGGAGCTGACCGACCGGCCGGCGCGGGCCGTGCTCTGCGGGCAGGCGCTGGTCGTCGCCAGAATGGCCGGGCAGATCTCGGTGTTCAACGACCTGTGCGCACATCGCGGCGCCGCGCTGTCCCTCGGCGAGGTTCTGCCGACCGGAGAACTGCAGTGCGCTTATCACGGATGGCGCTACGCCGGTGACGGGAATTGCACTCTCGCCCCGCAGCGTCCTGATCTTGCCGGGCAGTTGCGGGCCCGGGTGAAGAAATACGCCGCGGTCGAACGGTACGGCATGGTCTGGGTGTGTCTCGAAGACGAACCGTATCTGCCGATTCCCGAATTCCCGCAGTTCGACGATCCGGCTTACGACAAGGTCTTCCTCCCGGTCTCCGAATGGGACTGCAGTCCGCCGCGGCGCACCGAGAACTACACCGACCTTTCGCATTTCGCGTTCGTCCACGACGGATTTCTCGGCGACCGCACCCGGCCCGGGGTGCCGGAGCACCGGGTGTGGCGGGAGGACCACGTGATCCGGATGCTGCTCGACAAGCCGATGGCCGAACCGCGCGATGCGGCGAAGAACCGGTCGATGGCCGCGGCGGACGGGCAGCTCGACATCATCAAGAACTACCACGTCTTCATGCCGTTGACGGTGCTGCTCGATTCGGCCAACGGGGACAACCACTACTGCCTGTTCTTCCATCCGACGCCGATCGGGCCGAAGCGGGTCCGGAACTTCACCATCGGGGCGCGCAACTACGGGTCGGCCGACACGATCCACGACGAGATCGTCGGCTGGAACGAGCTCGTGTACGGCCAGGACAAGCCGATCGTGGAATCGCAGCGGCCCGAGGAGCTGCCCGAGGACCTGTCGATGGAGATGTACGTCCGGGACGTCGACACGTTTTCCCTGACCTACCGCAGGTTCCTGCTGGAGCTCATCGACCGGCTGGACCCGCGGTGAACGGCGGCTTCGAGATCGTGGTCGACCGGCACAAATGCGTCCGCTCCGGCATGTGCACCTCGGTCGCGCCGGAGCTGTTCGAACTGGACGACGACGGCGAACTCGTCGTTTCCTCTCCGGTGGCCGGCACGGCCGACCAGCGCGGGCAGGTCTCCGACGCCGCGGCGTGCTGTCCGGTCGAAGCGATTTCCCTGTCCGGCCCGGCGGATCGGCAGCCCCGCTGATGGGGATCGACCGCGTAGTCGTCGCCGGGGGTGGGCTGGCCGCGCTGCGTGCGGCCGAATGCCTGCGCGCCGAGGGATACGACGGGTCACTGGTCATGCTCAGCGAGGAGACCGTCGCGCCGTACGACCGGCCGCCGCTGTCCAAGCAGGTCCTCACGGGAGAAACCGAGGCTGCTTCGACGGTACTGCGAACTCCGCAGTTCTACGAGGACAATGCGATCGAGCTGCGGCTCGGCACCCCGGCGCGGCGGCTCGACCTGCGCGCACGTCGTGTGCACACCACGGACGACACATTGCCGTTCGATGCTTTGGTGCTCGCGACCGGGTCGAAAGCCCAGGCCTTGCCCACGGGAGGCGAATTGCCCGGGGTACACACCCTGCGCACGGTCGAGGACGCCCGCGCGATCCGGCGGGAACTCATGACCGGGCCACGGGTGGTGGTGGTCGGCGCCGGTTTCATCGGCGCCGAGGTCGCTTCGTCGGCGCGTGCGCTCGGGCTCGACACGACGGTGATCGAAGGAGCACCGGCGCCGCTGGGCCGATCCGTCGGTACCGAGATGGGTTCCTTGCTGGGCAACCTGCATCGCAGGCACGGCACGGTGCTGTCGTGCGGGGTCGGCGTGGCCGAGCTGCATGGCGCGCAGCGGGTCGAGGCGGTGGAACTGACCGACGGCCGTCGCCTCCCGGCCGATCTGGTCGTCGTGGGGATCGGCGCCCGGCCCGCCACCGGATGGCTGGCCGACAGCGGTCTGCGAATCGGCGACGGGGTGGTGTGCGACGCGACGTTGTGCGCCGGGCCGCCGGGGGTCTACGCGGCGGGCGATCTCGCCCGGTGGCCCAACCCGCTCTTCGACGAGCCGATGCGGTGCGAGCAGTGGACCAACGCCGTCGAACAGGGCAGGCACGTGGCCCGCAACATCCTGGCCGGCGCGGCCGGCGCCCGTCCGTTCGCGGGGTCGAACTACTTCTGGTCGGACCAGTACGGCATCCGGATCCAGTACGCCGGGATCACCGGAGCCGACGAAGTACGGACGGTCGCGGGTTCGGTCGATTCGAGCCGGTTTCTGGCGCTGTACCGGCGGGACCGGCACGTCGTCGGTGCGCTCGCGCTCGACAGCGCGAAACAGCTTGTCCGGGCGAAGACCCAGATCGAACGGCGGGCGTCCTGGGACGACGCATTGTCTTCGCTGGCTGCCGGTTCGGCTGACCCGGCAGCGCGGAAGTGAAGGGAGACAAGGAGCCGTGAGCGGAATCGAACCACCGCTGCTGGCCGGGGTGGGCGCGAATGTGCCCCGGCCGGACGGGTGGGACAAGGTGGAGGGCAGGTATCCGTACGCTTCGGACCTGCGGGCTGCCGGAATGCTGATCGGGGTCACCGTGCGGTCCCCGCATCCACACGCACGGATCCGCAGCATCGATACGCGCGCCGCGCGGGAAGCGTCTGGCGTCGCCGCCGTACTCACCCATGCCGACGTCCCTGGCCACAAAACCTATGGCCTGGTCAAGGACGACCAGCCGGTGCTGGCCGGTGACGTCGTGCGCTACCAAGGTGAGCCGGTCGCGCTGGTCGCCGCCGAAACGGACGAACTTGCCCGCCGGGCCGCGAGTCTCATCGTCGTCGACTACGAACCGCTGCCTGCGATGACCGATCCCGACGAAGCAACGGACTGCGCCGCGCAGGTACGGGTCCGGCGCGGTTCCCCGGACCTCAGCGCTCCGGTGGTGGTGAGCGGCGAGTACGAGGTGGGTATCCAGGACCAAGCGTTCCTCGGCCCGGAAGCGGGGCTCGCGGTGCCGTGTCCGGACGGGGGAGTAGAGCTGCACGTCGCCACCCAGAACCTCTATTACGACCTGCGTCAGCTCTGTGCCAGTCTCGACCTGCCACCGGAAATGGTGCGGCTGACCCTCGCGGGGGTGGGCGGAGCCTTCGGCGGCCGCGAGGACATCTCCGTGCAGATCCATGCGTGCATGCTGGCGCTGCGCACCGGCCGTCCGGTGCGGATCAGTTACAACCGGACCGAATCCTTCCTCGGCCATGTCCACCGCCACCCCGCGCGCCTGCACTACGAACACGGAGCCGGGCACGACGGCGTGCTGCGTTACGTCAAAGCCCGGATCCGGTACGACGGGGGCGCGTACACCTCCAGTTCGGGCGCCGTCTGTGTCAACGCCGCGACCTCGGCGGTGGGGCCGTACGACTGCGCGGACGTCGACATCGAATGCTCGGTCGCGTTCACGAACAACCCGCCGAACGGCGCGATGCGCGGGTTCGGGGCGGTGCAGACGTGCTTCGCCTACGAGTCGCAAATGGACGCTCTCGCGCGCGAACTGGGGATCGACCCGGTGGAAATCAGGCGCCGCAACGCACTCGGCACCGGCAGCACCATGCCGACCGGGCAGGTCGTCGACCAGCCCGCGCCGGTGCGGGCCCTGCTGGACCGGCTCGCCGCGCTGCCCCTGCCGCCCGAGCCCGGCCCGGGTCCGCGAGATCCGCTGCTGCTGCCCGGCGGGGCAGGCAACACGACCCACGGGGAAGGGCTGCGCCGGGGTGTCGGGTACGCCCTCGGCTTCAAGAACGTCAGCTTCTCCGCAGGCAAACCCGATCATTCCGCCGCGATCGTGGCGCTCAAGTCCGCGGACGGCGGGCTGGCCGCGGAAGTGCACACCTCGGCCGCCGAACTGGGGCAAGGCGGGATCACCGTGCAGGCACAGATCGCCCGCACCGAACTGGGTGTCGAGCAGGTCACCGTGCTCGCCGCCGACACCAGGGCACCCGACGCGGGTTCGACGTCCGCCTCGCGGCAGACGTGGCTCACCGGAACGGCGGTGAAGGAAGCCGCCGCCGCGGTCCGCGAAGAGCTGCTCCGGCGGGCGAGCCGGGACACCGGAACCGGCCCGCGGGACCTGGCGGTGGCCGACGGCAAGATCGTCCACCGGAAGACCGGGGAGGTGCTGGCGGACGCGGCGGACCTGATCGAACCGGGGCAGCCGATCGAGGCGATGCGGGAATACCTTCCGCCCCGGACCGAACTCCTGGACGAGAACGGGCAGGGCAACGCCCACCTCGGTTACCAGTTCGCTGCCCACCGGGCGGTCGTCGAGGTCGATACCGAGCTCGGCCTCGTGAAGGTGATCGAACTGGCCACCGCGCAGGACGTCGGCGTCGCGCTGAACCCGCAGTCGGTCGAAGGCCAGCTTCACGGTGGCAGCGCTCAGGGGCTCGGGCTGGCCCTGATGGAGGAAGTCGTGATCCAGGACGGGAAAGTCCTCAATCCCTCGTTCACCGACTACCTGATTCCGACCGTGCTCGACATGCCGCCGATGCGGCTGGAGATCCTGCAGACTCCGCATCCCGGCCGCCCGTACGGAAGCAACGGGATGGCGGAGGTACCCAATATCACCGCGCCACCCGCGATCGTCGCGGCTGTGCGTGCGGCGACCGGCGCGGACGTGCGCCGCATCCCGATCCGCCCGCCCGACCTGCTGGGCCTCGGCTGATTTCCCACCCCCATCTCTCCCGGAGGACTTTGTGATGACACTCGACGGGCGCGTCAGCATCGTGACCGGCGCCGGCCGCCACCTCGGACGCGCGTACGCACTGGGGCTCGCCGCGGCCGGGTCGGCCGTCGTGGTGGCCGACCTGGCCGACGCCGAACCGGTCGCCGCGGAGATCCGCGACCGGGGCGGGCAAGCCCTCTCGGTCCGCATCGACGTGAACGACGGCCAGACCCTCGACACGATGGCCAAGACCGCATTCGACGCCTTCGGCCGCATCGATGCGCTGGTGAACAATGCCGGGTACTTCAAGAATGCCGCCCGGTCGCCGATCGAGGACATCGAGATCGACGAATGGGACCGCAGTTTCGCGATCAACGTCCGCGGCACCTGGCTCGCGGCGAAAGCGGTGCTGCCCGCGATGAAACGTGCCGGGTACGGGAAAATCGTCAACATCGGCTCGACCACGTGCCTCAACGGAATCCCGGGTTTCCTGCATTACGTCTCGGCCAAGTCGGCGATTTTCGGCATGACCCGGGCGATGGCGCGGGAACTCGGCGAGTTCGGCATCTGCGTCAACACGCTCAACCCGGACCTCATCCCGGACGACGAAATGCTGCGCGACAACCCCGCCAACAACGAACGCGCCATCGCCGGCCGAGCGCTGAAACGGACCGAGACACCGGAGGACATGATCGGCTCGGTGGTGTTCCTGTGCGGGCCGGGTTCGGATTTCCTGACCGGGCAGAGCGTGAATGTCAATGGTGGCAATGTGTTCGTCTGATCGGCCGGTTACTGCACTAGGAGAGGAGTCGCATGCGTGTCCAGCACGGATTCGTGAGCACCAGGGCGGGTGGGGCCGCTCACTTCCTGGACTTCGGAGGCACCGGCCGGACCGCGGTGTGCCTCCACGGGGTCACCGGTCATGCGTGGGCGTGGCACGACGTAGCGGCCGAACTGACCGCGTACCGCCGCGTGGTCGCGCTCGATTTGCGTGGGCACGGCGACAGTTCATGGTCGGCTGAAGGCGATTACGGGACGGAGAGCCAGGTCGACGACCTCGAAGATCTCCTCGCCGTGGCCGGGCCCGGTCCGGTCGATGTGATCGGCTCCTCGTGGGGCGCGCTGATCGGGCTCGGCTTCGCGGCCCGGCATCCCGGCGAGGTGGCGTCGCTGTCGATCGTCGACATCGAGCCGTCCTTCGTGCAGACCGAGACCGACGTGCCCGAACGGCCGCGGTTCTTCAGCTCGGTCGAGGAGATCGTCGGAGCCGAACGGGCGGCGACCGGCTCCGCACCCGGGCCGATGCTCGAGGTCATGGCCCATTTCGGTACTCGCCCTGCGGAAGGCGGGTTCGTGCGCAAACACGATCCGTACTTCTTCGGGCGCTGGCCGTTCCGCTCGGACGACCGCTGGGGCGAGCTGAACGGGCTGGGCTGCCCGGCGCTGCTGGTCAATGCCGGGAAGACGTTTGTGCAGCCCGACGTAATGGAGAAGATGCGGGCCGCGGTGGACCACGGGCAGCCGGTCCGGCTGGTCCGGCTTCCCGAGGCCGCCCACGTCGTGCCGGTCGACGCGCCCGCGGACCTGGCCCGGGAGCTGATCGCGTTTTTCGCCGAGCTGGACGGGGAAACGGACTGATGCGGACCATCGTCGAGCACTGTGCGGTCATCGCCACGATGGACGACGCGGGCACGGAAATCGCCGACGGCTCCATCGTGATCGAGGACGGAGTGATCACCTGGGTGGGCGCCGGCCCGCCACCGGCCACCGGGGAACCGGACGAACGCGTCGACGGCCGCGGTGCCGTCGCGCTGCCCGGCCTGGTCAACACCCACCACCACCTCTGCCAGACCCTCACCAAGGCCTGGGCGCAGGAAGGCGACATCTTCTCGTGGCTGCAGGAGCTTTACCCGGTCTGGTGTGGCATCGACGCGGAGTGGGTCCGCGCGGCCGCGTCGGCGGGCCTGGCCCAGTTGCTGCTGTCCGGGTGCACGATGAGCACCGACCACCACTACGCGTTCCCCGCGGGCAGCGCCGGTCTGATCGAGGCGGAAATCGAGGCCGCGGCGGCGCTCGGCATCCGGTTCCATCCGAACCGCGGATCCATGGATCTGGGTACCCACAACGGCGGCCTGCCCCCGCGGGAACTGTGCGAGGACCGTGACCACGTGCTCGCGGAAACCGAAGCACTGGCATCGAAGTACCACGACCCCGGCCCGGGATCGCTGCTGCGGATCGCCGTCGGGCCCTGCTATCCGCTCACCAACACCCCCGAGCTCATGCGGGAGTCGGCGGAACTGGCCCGTCGCCACGGCCTGCTGCTGCACACCCACCTCGCCGAAGGCCGGGACGAAGAGTCCTTCATGCTGGAGAAGTTCGGACTGCGTCCGCTGGATCTGCTCGACAGCTACGGCTTTCTCGGCGATGACGCCTGGCTGGCGCATTGCGTCCAGCTCTCCGATGCGGACATCGGATTGCTGGCGCGCACAAACACCGGCGTCGCAACCTGCCCGAGCTCCAACCTGCGGCTCGGCTCCGGGATCGCGCCGGTCCGCACGATGCTCGACCGCGGGGTCAGGGTCGGTCTGGGCGTCGACGGGGCGGCGTCGAACGATTCGGGCAACCTCATGGCCGAGGCCCGGCAACTGCTGCTGACCCAGCGCGCCGGCGGGGTCGACCGCGCCCTCACCGCCCGGGAGGCGCTGCGCGTGGCGACCAGAGGCGGTGCCGAGGTGCTCGGCCGAGGCGCGGAACTGGGTTCGCTCGAAGCCGGCAAACGCGGCGACGTGGCGCTGTTCAGCATGGAGACACTGGAAATGGCTGGTGCCGAGGCCGACCCGGTCGCCGGGTTGCTGTTCGGTGGCAGCCAGCGCGCGACAGACGTCCTGGTCGAAGGGCGGCCGGTGGTCCGGAACGGCGCGCTCGTGAAGGTGGACGAAGGCGCAATCGTCCGCGAAGCACGCCGGATCGGCACCCGGCTGGCGCGCGCGGACTGACCGGCACAAGGAGACATGTCATGGAGTACCTGCGGCCGCGGTCGTGGCCGGAAGCCCTGCGGATCAAGGCGGAGTACCCGCAGGCAGTGCCCATCCAGGGCGGCACGGACGTCATGGTGGAACTGAACTTCGGCCATCGCCGTCCCGCGGCCCTGCTCGATCTGACCTGCGTGGGCGACCTGACCGAATGGTCGACGGACCGGGGATGTGTCCGGCTGGGTGCCGGGGTGACCTATGCCCGCATCCTCACCGAACTGGGCGGGAAGCTGCCCGGGCTCGCGATGGCCGCACGGACCGTCGGTTCGCCGCAGATCCGCCACCGTGGCACGGTCGGTGGCAACCTCGGTGCCGCGTCGCCTGCCGGGGACGCGCATCCGGCCTTGCTCGCCGCCGACGCGGTCGTGGAGGCCGAGTCGATCCGCGGCCTGCGCCGGATCCCGGTTGCGGAGTTCTACACCGGGGTCAAGCGCACTGCGCTCGCCGCGGACGAGCTCATCCGGTCGGTGCTGATCGTTCCGCCGTCCGGGCCGCAGCAGTTCTGCAAGATCGGCACCCGCAACGCCATGGTGATCTCGGTGTGCGCCTTCGGGTTCGCGTTGCATCCCGGCGGCCGGAAAGTGGGTACCGGCATCGGCTCGGCCGCGCCCACCCCGCGTGCCGCTCCGGAGGCAGCGGCGTTCCTGGCAGGAGAACTGGAAGCACGGGGGTTGTGGGAGTCGCGCGGCGCAATCCCGGCCGCTCTCGTGCGTGAGTTCGGCGAACGAGTCACCAGGGCGGCGGCCCCGATCGACGACGTCCGCGGCACCGCCGCATACCGCCTCCATTCTCTCTCGGTGATGGCGCGCCGCGCTGCCACCTGGGCCTGGGACGAATACCGGAAGGCTGCCTGATGCACGTCACCACTACGGTCAACGGCTTGCGCCGCGAGGTAACCGAGGTCGGGGAGGGCGAGAGCCTGCTCACGATGCTCCGGGAGCGGCTCGGGCTCGACGGTGCCAAAAACGCCTGTGAGCAAGGCGAATGCGGATCCTGCACGGTGTATCTCGACGGGCTGCCGGTGTGTTCCTGTCTGGTCGCTGCCGGGCAGGCCCAGGATCGCGAGGTCGTGACCGTCGAGGGAATCGCCTCCGAAGGCGTTTCGCATCCGGTGCAGCAGGCGTTCGTGGAAGCCGGTGCGGTGCAGTGCGGGTTCTGCACTCCGGGGTTGATCGTGGCTGCACACGATCTGTTGCAGCGGGATCCCTCGCCCGCGGATCCGGTGATCCGGGAAGCGTTGGCCGGGAACCTGTGCCGCTGCACGGGATACGAGAAGATCTTGGCCGCAGTCCGGCTCGCTGCCGCCCGGATGTCCGGTACGGGTCCGGAGTAGCGTTGGTCCCGCACTGCGTTGCCCGTGATGCGGCGTCGTTGTTGTTGTCGTTGTCCGGTAGGGCCGGTGCCCAGCCCATGGAAGCGGAAGTGACCACTCGGGTTTGCCTACTTCCATGAGGGATCAGCCACGACCGCTCCAGCGCGTGTCCTCAAGGCGGGTGCTGGTGATCTGCTGGCGTCGGGCGCGAAGGGGTGTCCGCGAGTCGATGAGCAACGGATTGTTGTTCAAGGCCAAGACCGGGGAGGCGTGGCGGGGGCCTGCCGGAGTGGTATGGGCTGTGGAGGATGGTCTGCGACCGGTTCGGCGCTGGTCACGCGCTGGCACCCGGTCCGCGCTGGTGGCGCAGGTGCAGGTGATCGCCGAACTCGACCGCGAAGTATCGGTCGGCTCCAGCATCGTGCGACGGGCGCAGCGAGGCAGGTGATCGTGCCATCGGTCGGTCCCGGGGTGGACCCACTACGAGGTTCACCCAGGTGATGGCAGGGATCGAGTTCCGTCGTACCGCCTACCGACGCCGCAACATCGTCGAACGTTGCTTCAACCGGTTCAAGCAGTTCCGCGCCATCGCCACCCGGTTCGACAAGACCGCTGTCTCTTACCGAGGCATGATCGACCTGGCCACGCTGCTCATCTGGCTTTGAGGACACGCCCTGGCGCCGACGACGGCTGGGGCAACCCGCGGCTGAGCCACAACGGCTGGCGGCGGGGTGCCAGAATCCCGTCATGGAGCTGCGGCAGCTGGAGTACTTCGTGGCGGTGGCGCGGGAGCGGAGCTTCACCCAGGCCGCCCGGCGGGAGAACGTCGTGCAGAGTGCGGTGAGTGCGGCGATTGCGGCGCTGGAACGTGATCTGAAGGTCACGTTGTTCGAGCGGAGTGCGCAGCGGGTGGTGCTGACCGAGGCGGGGCGGGAGTTCCTGCCGGAGGCGCTCGCGGTGATGGATGCGGTGCAGGGGGCTCGCGACGTGGTCGACGAGCTCGGGGCGGGGATGCGCGGGTCGGTGCGGGTCGGGTTGCTGCCCGGGCTCGGGCTCGTCGATCTGCCTGCCGCGGCGGGGGAGTTCCGGCGGCAGTATCCGAATGTCGAACTGCATCTGCGGGTCGATGCGCGGGGGTCGGCCGGGGTGATCGTCGCCTTGCGCAACGGTGACATCGACGTCGGGTTGCTGGGGATTCCGGTCGGCAGTGTGCCCGGCGAGCTGACCGCGTGGGAGCTGCTCCGGGTTCCGCAGGTGCTGGCGGTTCCGCGCGGGCACCGGCTGGCGCGGCGGAGGTCGGTTCGCTGGCGGACCTGGCGGGAGAGGAGTTCGTGGACTTCCCGCCGGGATTCGGTACGCGCACGCTGATCGACCAGACCTTCGACGCCGCCGGGATCGATCGGCGGGTGGTCGTGGAGGCGCTCGGGATCGAGAACGGGGTCCAGTTCGTCGCGCACGGGGTCGGGCTGGGGATCCTGCCGAGGTATGCCGTGGTGGACGAGGAAACGATCACCGTGGTCCCGATCCTGGCGCATCCGTTCCAGTGGTCGCTGTACATGGCCACGCTGGCGAAGCGCAAGCCGACCACGGCGTTGCGGGCGTTGCTGAGCCTGATCGGCACGCACCTGCACCACCCGCCGGGTACGGAGCTGGGTGCCCACGTGAATCAACTGAACTGATTCTGCCATCCGCAAGATTCGTTGGACGTGATGCACCGCCGGGCGCACGATCGAAGGGTCGGAAACAACCGGAACCTTTGAGGACAGCGTCATGACAGAGAAAACCGTGATCGTCACCGGCGGATCGGGCGGGATCGGCCGGGAGACGGCGATCAGACTGGGCCGCGACGGCTATGCGGTCGTCGTTGCCTACGGCGGCAACAGTGTTGCGGCGGAGGAGGTCGTTGCGGAGATCGAGCGCGCGGGTGGGAAAGCCCTCGCGGTCGCCGCCGACGTCGCCGACGAGGACGCGGTAGCCGCTTTGTTCGACCGGGCGGAGGAGGCGTTCGGCGGGGTCGACGTGGTGGTGCACGCGGCCGGGATCATGCCGCTGGCCCCGCTGGCGGAGCTGGACCTGGACGTGTTCGACCGCGTGGTACGGACCAATCTGCGCGGCACCTTCGTGGTCGACCAGCAGGCCGTCCGCCGGGTCCGCGACGGTGGCGCGATCGTGAATCTGTCCAGTTCGGTCACCAAACTCGCCCGGCCGGGCTACTCCGCGTACTCCGCCACGAAGGGCGGCGTCGAGGCGATCACCCTGATCCTCGCGCGGGAGCTGCGGGGCCGGGACGTCACCGTCAACGCCGTGGCACCCGGTCCCACCGCCACTCCGCTTTTCCTCGAAGGAAAGCCGCCGGAGCTGATCGACCGGATCTCCGCGGAAGCCCCGGCGAACCGCCTTGCCGAGCCCGTCGACGTCACCGAGGTCATCGCCTTCCTGGCCGGTCCGGCGCGCTGGATCAACGGCCAGGTCATCTACGTCAACGGTGGCACGGCCGCCTGAAACCACGGCGCTGGAAAGGAATTCCCATGAGCAAGACCATTCTGATCAGCGGCGCGTCGAGTGGTTTCGGCGCACTGACCGCCCGAGCCCTCGCCGACGCGGGCCACACGGTGTACGCAGGGATGCGCGATGTCGCCGGTCGCAACGCCACCGCCGCGGCCGACGCCGCCCGGTACTCGGCAACGCACGGGGTCGACCTGCGGCACGTCGAGCTCGACATCAGCACGGACGCCTCGGCCCGGCAAGCCGTCGACGCCGTGCTGAGTGAGCAAGGCAGACTCGACGTCCTCGTCCACAACGCCGGCCACCTGGTCACCGGCCCGGCCGAGGCGTTCCCGCCCGCGCAGCTCGCCGAACTCTTCGATACCAACGTTTTGGGTACGCAGCGGCTCAACCGCACCGCGCTTCCGCACCTGCGGGAACAGCAGGACGGACTGGTGGTGTGGGTGGGCAGCTCGAGCACCCGTGGCGGCACTCCGCCTTATCTGGCACCGTATTTCGCGGCGAAAGCGGCCATGGACGCGATGGCGCAGAGCTACGCACTGGAACTCGCCCGGTTCGGCATCGAGACCACGATCATCGTCCCGGGCGCGTTCACGAGCGGTACCAACCACTTCGCCAACAGCGGCAGCCCGGCCGACCTCGACGTCGTCGCCGCGTACGAGACGAAGTACGCCGGCCTGATGGACCAGGTGAGCCAGCGGCTTGCGGACATCGAACCCGAGTGGGCAGACGTCACCGCGGTCGCCTCGGCAATCGTGACGGTGGTCGACACGGAGAAGGGGCAGCGGCCGTTCCGGGTGCACATCGACCCATCGGACGACGGGGCGGCTGTGGTCAACGGGGTAGCCGACCGGGTCCGAGCGGAGCTGCTGCGACGGATCGGCTTGGGTGACCTGCTTCATCCGGTGGTGTGATGGGACGGCCTGCCTGATCGGCGGTTCCATGATCGCCACCACGGAGTGTCCGTTCCGGATCGCGTCCCGGAAGGTCGTCCTGGAGCAGACCCCGCTCCCGGCATCAGCGTGGACGGGCGCAGGTGTAGGCATGGTGGGTCGCATCCAGGTAGCCCGTCGGGCCGACCACCAGAGGTTCGGGCAGGCAGTAGCCGTCCAGGATCCCCGGCACTGCGGCGAGGATGGATTCCCGATCGGTGCCGGCGGCGACTTCGCGGCGCACGTTTTCGTGGACGCGCTTGACCGCCGCGAGGTGTTCGGCGATCTCGTTGCGGGTCAGGGGCGCACCGTGGCCGGGGATGACGACGGTCTCGTCGTCGCACAGTTCCAGTGCTTGTTCGAGGGCGGTGACGCGGCCGATCGCGTCGCCGCCTGCGGTCAGGTCGATCGCCGGGTAGCAGTTCATGCCGGGGAAGTTCACGACGATGTCGCCGAGGTGCAGCACGTTCGCGTGGCGGAAGTGGACGAGCACGTCGGTATCGGTGTGCGCCGGGCCGGGGTGCCGGACGGTGATCTCCTCGCCGTTGACGTGGAGCGTCAAGGTGTCCGAGAACGTGAGGTCCGGGCGTCCGGCGGGGGCGGCGGGCACCAGCGCCCTGACGTGGGTGGCGACGTAGTCCGACGACATCCGGACGCGGCTGTTCCCGACGCCGACGATCGCCGCCCCGTGCCGGGCGAACGTCGCCGCCCCGCCGGCGTGGTCGGGGTGGAAGTGGGTGGGGATGGCGAATCTCAGTGGCGCGTCCGTGAGTTCGCGGATCAGGTCGAGGATCTGGCCGGCCTGGAAATCGTAGTAACAGTCCACGAGAACGACGCCGTCGTCGCCGTGCGAGACGAGAATGGTGCCCGGGAGCCCTTCGATCAGCGCGGTCCGGTCGCCGATCGGCCGGAGCCGCGGCGGGGTCGCGCGGACGAGCTGCTCGAATTCCTCGTTGGACGCGAGTTCTCCGGTGAGCGCGGTTTTCAGGTGCACACAGGAATCCATGGCGGTGACCTCCGTGGGGTTTCGGTTCACGGGGCGGCGATCCGGGTGAGCCGGGCCGGGAAGGCGAGGCTGAGCAGCAACGCGGCCAGCCCGATGCCGCCGAGGACGAGCAGGGCCGTGACGAATCCGGTCCAGGCCGGGAGCGGGGTGCCGGTGATGCGGGTGCCGGTGATGACGGCTGCGCTGATCTGGGCGCCGAGGGCGCCGCCGATGCTGCGGAAGACGTTGGACAGTGCCGTTGCGCTGGCGACTCGTCCGGCGGGAACGACGGCGACGAGGATGTTCGCGCCCTGGGCCAGCCCGAAGCCCAGGGTGAGCCCGGTCAGGCCGGACGCGACCGCGATCACCTCCGGCCGGGACGGTGCCAGGAGCAGGATCAGTGCGGCGGCGAGCATGGCCGCGTTGGCCAGCGCCAGTACCCACCGCGCGCCGATCAGCCGCTCCAGCCGTGCGGTGAACGGTGCGACGATCAGGGACACGATTCCCAGTGGCAGCAGGGAAAGCCCGACCCGGAACGGAGTCCCGCCCAGCCCGTATCCGGTGCTTGCCGGTAGTGCCACGATCTGCGGGACGATCACCAGGATCGCGGTGGTGCCGAACCCGGCGACGAACGAAACCAGGCAGGTGAGCAGGACCGGCCGATGCCTGAGGTGGCGGAGCTCGAGCAGGGGTTCGGTGCGGTGCAACGCGACCGTGGCGAACCCGGCGAGCAGCAGCAGTCCGCCGAGAACGAGACCGAGTACCGGGCCGGAGAACCAGCCCAGGGCCGCGGCCAGCGTGATCCCCACCAGCAGGGCCACCAGACCCGCCGCCAGCAGGGCAGCGCCCCACCAGTCGACCCTGCCCCGCTCGGCCGGCGGGCACGACGGCGCGTACCGCCAGGCCGCGATCAAGGACACCAGCATGATCGCCAGCGCGATCCAGAACATCCACGCGTACGGCAGCGCGGACAGCACGACGCCGGTGACGAGAATGCCGACCACCGTCGCCACCCCGCCCATCGCGATCATGAGCCCCACACTCGACTTCACGCGTTCGATCGGCTGCGTGTCGTTGAGCAGCCCGACCGCGACCGCGAAGAACCCGGCCCCGGCCCCCTGCAGGAGCTGGCCGGTGGTGAGCAGGACGAGGTTCGGGGCCAGCGTCGGGAGCAGGGCACCGAGGCAGACCACCGCCATCAGCCCGAGCAGGACCCGGCGTTTGTCCCGGATGTCGCCGAGACGGCCCATCAGCGGGCCGAGCACCGCGCCGGACAGCGCGACCCCGGTGAAGATCCAGGTGATCTGCGGGGTCGACGCGCCCAGCGCGGCCTGGATCGCCGGAACCGCCGACGCAAGGCCGTTCTCCAGCACGATGTAGCCGAGGAACAGGGTGAGGAGCGCGAAAAGCGTGCCCCGTGGGGAACCACGCCTGCCGAGTGAGCTGCGGGCAGGCACTGCCGAGGGGGAGGAAATCCGGGAATCCACACTGACTCCTGATTTTCGGAAGGACCGGGGAGGGGAGCTAACCGGCTTCGGCCTCGAACTCGAAGCGGCCGCCGGCGGAGAAGGCAAGGGGAGGAAGGGGGTTCGGCACGGCGAAGGTCACGACGAGCTCGGTGGAATCCGCGTCCTCGTGCCGGAAGACGATTTCGGTGTCCCCGGCCAGGAACACGCCGTCGTGGTCCGGCATGCGGAACAGGTCACGGTGCCGCTGTTCCCACCGTTTCGCGCCGGGCCCGGTCACGGTGATCCGGCGGACGGACGGCGCAGGCCGGTCGTGGCCGAGGTACGGCAAGGGGAAGAGCCGCCTTTCTTGCAGCTGGAACGAGATCACGCCGCGGATGCGTTCCGGCGCCGCGCCGACGTAGTACCCGGGGACACCGTTCTTGCGGACCCAGTTGCCTGCGACGACCTCGGCGTCTTCGGCGCCGCCTGCCTCCCGCCAGTGCGCCAGGTCGGCGGCCGCGTCGGAGGTCGTGTAGCTGATGGTCATCAGCCGCGGGAGGGACCGGGTGATCTCCGGGTCGTGCCGCAGCGGGCCGGACGGGTCCGGGCTGGACAGTTCGACGAACCCACCGCCGTCGAGGACCAGCAGATGGCAGTTGATGCCCAGATTGCGTTCCACGACCTCGTCCCCGAGGGCGAAGCCCGCTTCCTGCAGACGTTCGGCCAGTGCGGCTCGTTCGTCGTCGGCGACGAGTACCACGACGTGGTCGACGGCCCGTTCGACCATTGCAGTCATGAAGGAATCCTTTCTCGCGTCTGCGGGTTCACTGCACGGCCGGGCGGAGTTCCCCGGCCACGTAACGGATGAAGCCGGCCGGGTCGGGGTCGTCGGCGGTGGTCCCGACGATGACGTCGTCGGCACCGGCGTCGACGAGCGCGCGGATGAGCTTGACGGAGGATTCGGGCGTGACGCCGTTCGCGTACTGCTCCGGCATCTTCGCCCCGAAGGCGGCCAGCTCGGCACGAAGCCGGTCGGTCGAGCCGGGCCCGGTCGGCGCGGACACCGATACGATCAGCCGGTGGTGGTCGGTCCGCCCGGCCCTGGCGCGGCCCTCGTCGACGAGCTTCCGGGCACTGGCCACCAGATCCGGGTCCGGCAGGCCGACGATCGTGCCGTCGGCCAGCTCGCCGGACAGCCGCATCGACTGCGGGCCCATCGCACCGACCAGGATCGGCGGCGGATCGGCCGGTGGCCATTCGAGCCGGACGCCGGTGAGGCTGACGTAGCGGCCGTCCTGGGTGACGTTCTCGCCGTGCAGCAATGCCCGCAGCGCGGTGAGGTACTCGCGCAGGAACGTCAGCGGGGAAACGGGTTTCACGCCGGCCTGCGCCATCCAGTCCTGGCCGCCGTGGCCGACTCCGAGCGTGAACCGCCCGCCGGAGGTACGCAGCAGGGTGGCGGCCTCCATCGCGGTCATGGCCACGTTGCGCATCGGCGCCGGTACCACGCCGACCGAGACCCGTAGCCGCTCGGTCCAGGCCAGCGCGAACGCGGCACTGCCGATTCCGGTCTGGTAGAAGCAATCCTCGAACAGCCAGAGCTCGTCGAGCCCGGCTTCTTCGGCGGCAGTGACGCATTCGCGGAGCTTCTCCGGCGGCACCTGTGGGCGGAAGAGTGCGCCTACGCCGGTCATCCGTGCGTTTCCGGTGCAGTGGTTTCGGGCATGGGGTCTCCTGGTCGGTGCTGATCGGGAAAGAACGCTTCGGTGAGGCGGGCGACCTTCTCGGCCGCCGTCAGGTTTTCGCGGCGGCTCGCGATCGCCCAGAAGATCCCGGACGGGTCCCGGAACCCGCCGAACCGGTCCCCGTCGGGGAAATCCGCGACCGGTGCCGTCTGCTCGGCTCCGGCGAGCAGAGCGGCCGCCATGGTGGCGTCGACGTCGGGGACGTACACGTTGATGCTGACCGGGCCGTGGCCGCCGTGCGGGGGCCCGCCGAGCTGCGTGACGAAGGCCGAGTCGTTGAGGGTGACGACTCCGTTCCCGCCGATGGTGATCTCGGCGTAGAGGATGCGGCCCTGCGGGTCGCAGAACCGGGCGTCCTCGCGGGCGTCGAGGATCTCGGCGTAGAAGCCGAGGGCGGCTTCTATGTCCTCGACGGTGAGCGACGGGATCACCACCGGGTAGTCGTCCGGTACCGGACTGGCTGAAGGCATGCGCCACACGCTAGGCGGGTCCTTGGCCGGAATTGCCCTGCCGAGCAGGAAACCCGTAGGGCGGCCCCGTAGGACTACGGGGTCAGCCGCGGGCTTCGACCCGGGCGAGGAAATCCGCGACGATCGCCGCGTTCTCCCGGCGCAGGGGCTCCTCTTCGAGGTACACCATGTGCGTGGCCCCGGCCTGGGTGATGTGCTCGGAGTCCGGGATCCGGGCGGCGATGTCGGCCAGGTGCTCCGGGATGCATTCGTCGAACTCGCCGCCCAGGACGAGGGTGGGGACTTCGATGGCGTGGAGCCGGTCGAAGATGTCCCAGTCTCGCAGGGTTCCGGTGGCGTGGTGGTCGCCGTATCCGAGCATGGTCTGCAGGGTGATCATGCTGGCGCCCTCGATGGAGAGCGGTACCGGCGGGTTCGGATTGCGGAGGGTGTGCACGGCCCAGTGTTCGGCGAGCGCGACCTGGTAGTCCGGGTCGCCGGTGGTACCGGCCAGTTCCCGCCCGTAGGTGCGGTCGAGGACGTTGCCGGGCTGTTTCGTCATGAGGTCCCGTACTTCGGCGCAGAACCGGGGGACGCTCGCCAGGCCGCTGGCGCAGACGAGGCTCGTCCAGTCCGGCTTGCGCTCGGCGGCGAACTGCAGGCCGAGCATCGCTCCCCAGGAATGCCCGTACACGTGCGGGCGCTGCAGCCCGAGGCCGTCGATCACGGCGGCGAGCTCATCGAGGAACCGGTCGACGGTGAGCAGCGCCGGATCGTCGATCGGGGCCGAGTTCCCGACGCCGAGCTGGTCGTACCAGATCACCTCCCGATCGGCGGCGAGCCCTTCGAACGCGGGGACGAGGACGTCGGACGGGAATCCGGGCCCGCCGTGCACCATGAGCAGCGGGACCCCGCCCGAACCTGCCTTCCGGTACCAGACTTCGCCGCCGGGGACCGGGATCCGGCCTTCGATCGTGGTGGTGGTCATCGGGAATCCTCCGGGGTACTGGTGGCCGCATTGCCGCAGCCAGCATCGGCTCGCGGGGACTTCGGCACACCGGGAGTTCTCCGGGGTACTACGGGCCGGTCCTGGCCGCCTCACCCGCCACCGATTCCGCCGACCACCACGCGGCGACCTGGGTCCGCGACGAGAAATCGAGCTTGCGCAGGATGCGTTCGACGTGCCATTCCGCGGTGCGCCGCGAGATCATCAGCTTCTCGGAGATCTGCCGGTCGCTCATGCCGTACGCGATGAGCCGGGCGACCTCCGCTTCCCGCCGGGTGAGCGCGGGGGCGTCCGGATCGGGGGCAGGTGCCTTTTTCGTGCTGCCGCCGCGGTCTTCCAGCGCCGCCTCGACGACGTCCTCGACCGGTGCGGTGGCGCCGCGTTCGAACGCGATCCGGTAGCCGGCTGAGCCGAGCTGCCGGGCGAGGGCCTTTTCGCAGTCCTGGTGGAAGGAAGCCGTGAGCGGCATTGCCGACGCCTGGGTGGCCGCTGTCCGCCATTGCGCGGCGGCACCGCCGAGGAGGTACGCGGCGTGTTCGCCCCGGCCGTCGGTGGCCGCGACCCAGGCCAGCGCCTCGATGCTCAGCGCCGTGGTGAGGACGTCGTCGAGGTCGAGGCTGACCTTGAGCCGCATGCGGTGCAGCTCGCGGGCACGGGGGAGATCACCCTTCTGCCACGCGAGCAGTCCCAGCCACCCCAGCACGGTCGCGCGCATCCAGCGCTCGCCGGTCTCCTCGGTACGGGCGAGGCAGGCGCGGGCGTGCCGTGCTGCATCTTCGGTGTCGCCGGTGGCGAACTTGATCGCCGACAACAGCCCGAGTACGAGGATCTGGTTCGGCCGCCCTGGTTCCGTGGACCGGGCGAGGGCTTCGAGCGGAGCGATCGTGCCTGCCGCGTCGCCGGTGAAGGTCGCGACGAAACCGGCGGCGATGTCCACTTCGGGCCGGAGCGTTGCGTCGGCGAGCTGCCGGGCGGCCGCGATCTGCTGGAGGGCGGCGTCCGGACGGCCCTGAGTGGCTTGCATCCGGCTGTGCACGCACAGCAGCCGGACCCGCAAAGCCGGGTCCGCGGTGGCGGAGATCAGCCCGCCGAGCCAGTGCTGCCCGTCGGCCAGGCGGCCGCGGGCGAACCAGTACTCGCCGAGCTGCACGGCCATCTGCGCGGCGGCCGGGGTGAGGCTGGGCTCGGCGAGACCGTGTTCGAGGGCTGCGCGCAGGTTGGCGTGCTCGGCGGTGAGCCGGTGCATCCACGAGACCTGGCTCGCGGTGAACCACTCCGCCTCGGCCTGGCGGGTGAGCCGGGCGTACCACTCGAGGTGCCGGGCGGCGATGTCCCCGTGATCGTCGAGCTGCTGCCTGCCGAACAGCCGCATCGAGTCGAGCAGGCGGTACCTCGTCCGTCCATTGTGGACTTCCCGCGCCAGTACGGACTTCTCGGCCAGTGCCGACAGCAGCTCCTGCATCCGCGCGGGCTCTTCGCCGCAGACACCGGCGGCCGCGTCGAGGGCGAACGATCCGGCGAACACCGAAAGCCGGGCCCACAGCAGGCGTTCCGGTTCGGAACAGAGGTCGAAACTCCAGCCGATGCAGGCACGCAGCGTCTGCTGCCGGGTGGCGGCGGCCCGGTTTCCCTGGGTCAGCAGGGCGAACCGGTCGGCGAGGTGGTCGAGGATCTCGTGCAGGGTCAAGGTCCGCAGCCGGACGGCCGCGAGCTCGATGGCGAGCGGAATCCCGTCGAGGGTCGCGCAGATCTCCGCGACGACCCGCTGGTTGTCCTCGGTGAGCCGGAATCCGGGATCGGCCGCGGCGGCGCGGTCGACGAACAGCTCGACGGCCGCGTACCGGCTCAGCAACGCAGGCGGGGAGGGCTCGCCGGGGTCGGGCGCCGGCAGCGGGGCCACCGGCAGCAGGCTCTCGCCCTCGATGCCCAGCGGCTCGCGGCTGGTGGCGAGGATCCGCACGTGCGGGCAGCCGCGCAAAAGCTCCCCGGCGAGCAGGCCGCACGCTTCGAGAAGGTGTTCGCAGTTGTCGAGGACGAGGAGGAGGTGCTTGTCCCGAAGGGAATCGACCAGCCCGGCCGGAGCAGGCCCGAACGCGGCGGCGATGGTGGAGGCGAGCAGCGCTGGGTCACGCAGCTCGTCGAGCTGGACGAACTGTGCGCCGTCCCGGAAGGCCCGATGCGCGTCGGCCGCCACCCGCAGCGCCAGCCGCGTTTTCCCGACGCCCCCGGGCCCGGCAAGGGTCAGCAACCGGCTCTCGGAGAGCCGCCGCCGGGCCGCCGAGAGCTCCTGCCGCCTGCCGACGAAGGAACTCACCTCGGCCGGAAGGCCGGCCACCGCACGCCGGGGCCGCCGGGATCCACCCATCGGCGCAGTATAGAGGCTGCCGGACGGCGGGACGGGAAACGCGGGATCGGGGCGACGGTCTTCGTCCGGGGCGGGGGGGGGGCTTGCATTCGGGGGGCGAGTTCCGGGTGGGGAGGGAACGGAGGGGTGGCCGGTGGTCATTCGTCCCGGGGAGCGGCTGGGCGGGGCCTGCTGTCAGGGGGCGAGTCGCGGCCGGGGTGAACGGCGCTGGTCGGTGCGGTGGTTTCTTCGGCAGTGGGTGGTTCGGCAGGGCGGGTCTGCTTTCGGGGGAGTGGTGGCATGGCGAGTTCGGGTGGGGGTGAACGGCGCTGGTCGGCCCGGTGGTTTTCCTCGGCAGCGGATGGTTCGGCCTGGTTGGCGAACGGCCCGTGCAGCGGGTGGTTCGGGCAGGTCGGTGGTCCGCCTCGGGCCGCGCGTGGTGCGGGCTGGTCGGTGGTTCGGCCCGTCCTGCGGGTTCCGGCTCACCGCGGGAGACCCGGGCGATGGGCGTTCGGCGGGTGATCGGTCCAGGCCGGGCGGCTCGGCGGCGTGCGCCGGAACCGGTGCGCAGCGGCGATTCCGGCGGTGCAGCCAGGTTCACGAAGTGCACGCCGCCACCCGGCGCCCGGCTAGCCCAGTGGTCCGGCTGCTTTCACCTGTACCCGCACCACATTGCCGGGCAGGTAGGACATTCCGGTCTCCGTCACGGTCGTGATGCGGATCCGCGTCCGGTCGGCGCCTGCGGTGCCGGCCGCCTCGATCGCTTCGTCCTGGGCAGCCCGCAGGCATTCCGAGCGGCTGCCGCTGTCGTAGGTGAAGACCCGGTCGACCGAGCCGGACACCTCGGCGATGGCTGCGCCGATGGCGTTCGCCACGGCGGCGTGCCGGGGCCGGATCACCGTTGCCGTGCCGGGGACCCGGGTGGGCAGCAGGCCTGCTCCGCCGCCGACGGCGATCAGGGGCAGGTCGGCGCGGCCGGCGCGGATGCGGTCGGTCAGGAAACCGATCCGCTCGTCGATCCACGCCACTGCGGACCGTACGGTGTCCGGTGGCAGTTCCGGCGTGCGGGAGCCGAACGACAACCGCCCGGCCAGCACGCCGACGTCGCTGAGGGTCGCCACCGTACCGCCGGACACCAGGGCCTGCGACGCGAGCCGGTACCCCACACTGTCCGGGCCGATCCGGCCGCCGGGGTGCACGATCGTCCCGCCGCCCAGCCCGATCGAGACCAGGTCCGGCATGCGGTAGTTGGTGCGGACGCCGCCGATTTCCACCGCATGTGCCGATTCGCGGGGGAATCCGCCGAGCAGCACGCCGACATCCGTCGACGTTCCCCCGACGTCGGCGATGATCGCGTCGCCGACGCCGGACACCGCCGCCGCCCCGCGCATGGAGTTCGCCGGGCCGGACCCGATGGTGAGAATCGGGCGCCGGGCCGCTTCGGCGGCGGTGACCAGGGTGCCGTCGTTCTGCGTCAGGTAGACCTGGGCTCGTACCCGGTGCTGCTGCAAAGCGCCGTCCAGCCCCCGCACGATTTCCGCCCCGGCGAACGTCAGCGCGGCGTTGAGCACCGCGGAGTTCTCCCGTTCCAGCAGGCCCATGCCGCCGACCTCGTGCCCGAGCGTCACCGGCACGGCACCCAGCACCTCGGTGATGATCGCCGCCGCCCGGACCTCGTGGTCCCGCACCATCGGCGAGGACACCCCGGTGACCGCGACGGCGTCGGCCCGGTCCCGGCACCGCTCGGCGAAATGGCGGACGGCGTCTTCGTCCAGCGGCGCCAGCTCGACCCCGCCGACCTCGTGGCCGCCGCGCACGATCTCCACCGGTCCGGTCACCGCGGCCGCCAGATCCGCCGGCCATCCCGTCAACGGCGCGATCGACAGTGTCGCGGGTGCGCCCAGCCGGAGGATGCCCACCTTGGCGAGGCCGCGGCGGCGGATGATCGCGTTGAGCGGATGCGTGGTCCCGAGCATCACCCGGCCGACCGGACCCGTCTCCGCCAGCACCGCGGCCAGCGCCGCGGCGATGCCGCCGAACGGGTCGGGCGTCGTCGGAGTCTTGTGCCAGGCCAGCACGGAACCCTCGGGATCAACCACGACCGCGTCGGTGTTCGTGCCGCCGACGTCGATGCCGAGCCGTAGTTCGCCGGTCATCGGGCCGCCTCCAGCGGGGTGTAGCCGAAGTCGTACCCGAACGCGCGCGGTCCGGCCAGCGCGAGGCCGTCCGGAGTCCGCCATCGCTCGTGCGCGGGCATCGCGATCACGTGCAGCCGCTGGCCGTAGGCCAGTCCGTCGGTCGTCATCGGGGTGCCGGTTTCGATGTCCAGCAGGGAAATCAGGTCCGGTACGGTCACTCGCGGCACGCCGTTCTCGAAGGCCGCCAGGTTCTCGTTCTGCACGTGCACGGTGCACTGGCGGCCTGGCTCGGTGAGGTGGTCCAGCACGACCGTGCCGCGCGTCCAGCCACCGGTCGCGGTGCGCTCCAGGTCGACGACCTTGCCGCTGAACACGATGGTGGCCCGGCAGAATTCCAGGAACTCCCCATAAGCGCCCGGTTCGCTCTCGCCGATCGCCCGCACCCGCTTGCCGATCTCCCGGCAGTAGCTCAGCGAACCCGGGATCGCCGATTGGGCACACTGCTTCGCCGTGTGCGGATACGCCCCGGCGAGGGCGGTCATGCCCATCTGGGCCACGGTCGCGCGCACCAGCCGTTCCGCCGCACGGTTGTCCACCGCGTCGAGGAGTACCTGGTTGCCCCGCACATCGCACAACGCGAACGGGGACGCCGGGATCCCGTCGAGCGACAACGTGGTCATCTCGATCTGCGGAAACGCGCGCTGCATCAGGTCGGCGTCCACGACAGGCAGGCCGAGCTCGGCCGCCGCCGCGATCGGCAGCAGCGAGTTCATCCCGCCCACCTCGACCGGCATGATCGCCGCGGCCCGCCGCTGCAGCCGTCCTTCGAGGGCGCGCAGCACGATCGCCGCTTCACCCCCGTTCGGGATCTGTTCGGCGCCGGCCGTCGGCGCGCCGACCATCGCGACGGGCACCACCAGCCCGTCCGGGTCCAGCTCCCCGGCGGCCACCACCGGCACCGGCCCGTGCCGGTCGAGCGCCTGGCGCAGCATCAGCTTCGCGATGCCGGGATCGCCGCCGCCCCCGGTGCCGAGCACGACCGCACCGAGCGCGAGGTCGTCGACGTGCTGCGGTTCGATCGTCTTCACGAGCGGACCCCCGACCGGGCAAGGACCATCCGGCGCCCGGTGCTCGGCGGCACGGGCGAGTCCCGCCGCCCGGCGCGTTCGCGTTCGGTCGCCCCGGGGTCGACGGTCATCGTGCCCGGATCGATCACGACGCCGTAGTCGGCACGGGCGGCTTCGGCCGACACGTATCCGTCGAGGACGTCGGAGAGGACCGCTTCCGGGGCCCGGTCGAGCGGGCTGCCCCAGCCACCGCCCCCGCCGCTGAACGAGTAGATCACCGCGGACGGCTCGACCGGCGCGTACTTGCTTTCCGTCACCACCATCTCGCCGGTGTCCCCTTCGCCGATCACGATGACATTGCCCGCACCGTCGTGGCCGCCGGCGTAACCGGCGAGCGGATGGGCCAGCGATTGGACGCCCATGTTCGCGACCGTGCCTGCCGCGCCGCGCATTTCGCGCCGGGCGACCACCCCCGGGCAGCCGCGCCAGGTTCCGGGTGCGGCGGAATCGGGTGCGAACTCCGCCTGGTGGTAGTGGACCGGCGACTGGACCTCGGTCATCTCGATCGTCGGCAGCAGCGACGCGCTGTAGGGCGGGGACCAGGCTCCCCATCCGTCGGTGCCGTAGGCGCCGCCGTTGCATTCGGCGACCATCCACATGTCCGCGAAGATCGTCATCGGGTCGCCACCCGCGCGCGTGACGAGCCGGGATTCCCGTTCGTCGCGGCCGAAAACCCAGCATGCGGCGCCGTCGATGCCGATCGTCCCGACCTGTTCGGCCGCGAAGTGCTCGCACGCCTTCATCAGCGCCTGGCCGATCTGCGACCCGCAGAGCACGGTGCCCATCGCGGTCGGTGCGGGTGATCGCGGATTCGCCAGGGTGCCCTCCGGGATCCGGAACCGCAAAGCCCGCAGGAAACCCGAGTTGATCGGGATGTCCGGGCAGAGCGACGCGAAGACGACCGCGGCCCACGACCGGGTATTGGTCTCGACGCTGTTGATGTACCCCTCGCTCTGGCTTGCGGTGCCGGCGAAGTCGAGGAGCATCCCGTCCCCGTCGATGGTGACGGCCACCCGGATCGGCAGGTCGTGGCGGCCGGTGAAATCGGCGTCGACGAAGGCTTCGCCGCGGTAGGTCCCGTCCGGCCAGCTGCGGATCCGGTCCCGGAACTTCCGTTCCGAGTAGTCGTAGATCCACTCCAGCGAGTCCTCGATCGCGGCGAGGCCGTAGCGGTCCGCGAACTCCCGGATCCGGGTTTCGCCGAGTTTGCAGGCGCCGGTCATCGCGGCGAGGTCGGCTTCGAGCAGTGCCGGGAACCGGTTGTTCGCGAGCAGCCAGTTCCAGACCTCGCGGCGGCGTTCGCCCTTCTCGTACAGCTTGAGCGGCGCCGGGCGGAAGCCTTCGTGCCAGATCTCGCGGCCGGTCGGATCGGCGCCGCCGGGGAACGGGCCGCCCTGGTCCATGATGTGCCCGCGCACCGACGTGAAGAACGCGGGCCTGCCGTCGAAGAAGATCGGCGCGACGATCGTGTAGTCGCCGATGTGGCTGCCGCCGTGGTAGGAATCGGCGACCAGCAGGATGTCGCCCTTGTCGAGGTCGCCCTCGAAGAACTCCAGTGCGGTCTGCGCGGACATCAGTCCCGAGTAGGAGTGCAGCGAGATCCCGGCACGGGCGACGATGCTCGACCGTCCGCCGCGGTAGGCGTACACCCCGGCGCCCGCGTCCTTCGACTCGTTGAACGACGGGTTCGGCGACGACCGGCACATCGATTCGTACACCTCGGCCGCGACCGCGTCGAGGTAGTTGCGGACCACCTCGGCGGTGATGGAGTCGATCATGCTCCTGCTCCCTCCATTCCGTACCCGGCCAGCAGGTCGTCCAGTTCGGCCGCCCCCAGCCGGTAGACCTCGTGTGCCGTCTCGCGGCTGATCAGCCCGTCGGCGACGGCCAGCGCGACCCGGCCGCGGTCCCGCTCCGCCGGGTCGCCGGAACCGGCACCGCCGGCCAGGCGGACCCGTACCCGGTCTCCCGCCACCTCCTGTTCGGTGGCCACCGGGACGCTGGGCTGCCAGGTGCCGCTGTCCCGGAACCACACCCCCGCCGAGTGCCCGGTCCACAGCGTGCACAGCCGGTTCGGCGGCAGGTCGATCTCCACCTCGACGGCAGGCGCGCCGGTCCACTGCCCGGCGCCGGCGGTCCCCGGTTCGAACTCCAGCCTCCTGATCCGGGTTTCGTGGTCGCTTTCCCACTGTTCGACCGAAGGAAGCTCGGACCGGGCGGCGAACGGCGGCCGTCCCCATCCGTCCGCGTTCGCGGTGGCACCGGCGGCCGGGGGCGCCCACTGACCGAGGTCGGTGTGCCTGCTGCGGTCGCCTGCCGGGCGGGTGAGCACGAGCGGCCGCGACGCGGTCAGCGAGACCGGGAACCCCGGCGCCGCTTGACCGAGCGCGGCGAGGGTGGTGCCGGTGACCGTGCTTCCGTAGCCGTCGGGGCCCCAGCCGACCGGAGCGGGCCGGACCGCGTGGGTGATCGTGCCCGGCCGGGTCCGGATGGTCACCGCGCGCAGCACCCCGCCGTTCGCCGGTACTTCTTCGCCGAGGAGGGCGAGCACCGCCACCGCGGCGGACGAAGCGGTGGTGCCCGCCGAGCAGTTCACGAACGACGGTTGCTGCTCGTCGGATCCCGAGAAGTCCAGCGTCAGCGAATCACCTTCGACGGCGGCGACGAGCCGGATCCCGTTGTGCTCGGCCGGATATCGGCCGTCCGGCCACGACCGGATGGCCGCGCGGGCGAGTTTTTCGCTGTAGTACTGGGTGTGCTCGAGTGCGTTCTCGACGAGCTCGACCCCGTGCGTGTGCACCAGGCCGTCGAGCAGGGACAGCCCGCGGTTCAGCACCGCGGTGGCGACGTCGAGCAGCCGGCGGGTTTCCTGCGGATGCCGCCCGTTCAGCAGGAGGGTGCCGAGCACGTCCCGCGTGGCCCGCCCGAGCCGCCGGATCTTCACCGGCGGCACCACGACGCCCTCGGCCCAGATCTCGGTCGCGCCGGGGTGGAAGTTGCCGCTGACCCGGCCCGCGGTGTCCGGCAGCCGGACCTGCACGACGAGATGCGCCACGTGCGAGCCGTCGACGACGTACGGCGTCAGCAGCGTCAGATCCGGCACGCGGGTCCCGCCGCCGTATGGATCGTTGGTGACGACGACGTCGCCGTCCTTCAGATCGAACTCGAAGTCGTCCAGGATCCGCCTGGCGGTCTGCGTCAGCGACCCGAGTGCGAGCAGGTTGTCGATCGCCGCGACTCCGCCGCCCGGGTCGACGATGGCCACCGCCGATTCGCGGCACTGGCTCACTTCCCGGTTCGGTGCGGCGTGCGCCAGGGTCACCGCGAGCTCCTGCGCCATCGCGGTGAGCCGGACCCGGAGGATCTCCAGATCGACCGGGGACACTGCGGCCGCCATCAGCCCACCACCTCGATGACGTAGGTCTCGTACTGGTCGAGCATGGCTTCCTGGCCCTCGCCGACGACGATCGTCGTCCCCGGTTCGTGGATCACCGCGGGGCCGGGGATGACGTTGCCCGGTTCGACGGCGAGCCCGTCGAAGATCGGCACCTCGGCGAAGCCGAGCCGGTCGAAGTACACGCTGCGGGTGCCGACGCGGGCGGCGCCGGCGTTTTCGGCACCGAACTTCAGCGGCTTGATCAGGCCGCCGGTGGACCTGGGGGCGGTGAGCTCGACCCGGATGGACACGATCTGGACCGGCTGGCCGGGCCGCTTGTGCGCGTAGAGTTTTTCGTGCTGGTCGTGGAAATCACGCACGGCGCGGGCGAGGTTCACCGCGGAGATGCGCCGGGTCCGGGTGTGCAGCGGCACGATCACCTCCTGCACCTGGTCCTCGTAACGGAGGTCGAGGAACCGCTCGACGCGCACCTCGTCGATGGCAGGCAGGCAGCGTTCGGCCTCGGCGATCACCGCGTCGAGAGCCGTGCTGAGCTCCTCGGGGTCGACGGCACCGGCCGAGCGCACGAACGACCGCACGCGCGACACCTTGAAGTCGGCGACCATGCCGCCGAATGCACTGAGCACGGAAGCCTGGCGCGGCACCAGGATCGTCTTGATCCCGAGGTCGAACGCCTGTACCCCGGCGTGGATCGCGCCGGCTCCGCCGAAGGCCATCAGCGCGTAGTCGCGGGGGTCGCGGCCGCGCGACACCGACACGTGCCGCAGCGCGTTGGACATGTCGCTGTTGGCGATGCGGAAGATGCCGATCGCCGCCTCGACGGCGGAAATCCCGAGCGGACCGGCGATGTGCTCCTCGATGCTCCGCAGCGCCGCCTCGTGGTCGAGACCCATTGTGCCGCCGAGGAACCGCTCGGGATCGAGGTACCCGAGGACGAGGTTCGCGTCGGTGACGGTCGGGCGGGTACCGCCGCGGCCGTAACACACCGGACCCGGCCGGGCTCCCGCGCTTTCCGGCCCGACCCGCAGCGCCCCTGCCTCGTCGACCCAGGCCAGCGACCCGCCGCCGGAGCCGATCGTGTGGATGTCCACGAGTGGCACGGCCACGCGGTACCGGCTGATCCAGCTGTCCACTCCGACCTCGGGTTTGCCTTCGTGGATCAGGCAGACGTCGTAGCTGGTGCCGCCCATGTCGGCGGTGATCACGTTGCGGTACCCGGACCGCTCGCCCATCGCGACGGCCGCGACGACGCCACCGGCCGGTCCGGACAGCACGGCGTCGACCCCGTGCCCGGCCGAGTACCCGACGTCCATGATGCCGCCGGTCGATTGCATCACCAGCAGGGAACCGCCGAAGCCGGCCGCACGGAGCTTGTCCTCCAGCGCACGCAGGTAGTGCTTGAGCTGCGGGCTGGTGTACGCGTTCACCACGGTCGTGCTGACGCGTTCGAACTCGCGGATCTGCGGCAGGACGTCGCACGACAGCGTGACGAAGCAGTCCGGGTGTTCCTCGGCGATGATCTCCGCGATCCGCCGCTCGTGGGTGTCGTCGAGGAAGGAGAACAGCAGGCACACGGCAATCGATTCGATCCCGGCGGCCTTCAGTTCCCGTACCGCGTCCCGGACACCGGCCTCGTCGAGCGGCTCGACGATCGCGCCGGTGTGGTCGACGCGTTCGGCGACGCCCTTGCGGAACCGCCTCGGCACGATCGGATGCGGGGCGGGCAGCCGGAGGTCGACCATGCTTTCGCGGTAGCCGCGCCGGATTTCCAGCATGTCGCGGAAACCGCGGGTGGTGATCAGGCCGGTGGGTGCGCCGCGGTATTCGAGCATCGCGTTGGTGACGACGGTGGTGCCGAGGGTGAAGTGCCCGGTGTTTTCGAGCAGTCCCGCGGTGGCGAGCCCGTAGTGCTCCGCGATGGCCGAAACCGCTTCGAGCACCGCCGCCGACTCGTCACCGGGCCGGGACGAGACCTTGCCGGTGAAGAGCCGGTCGCCGTCGCTTGCGACGAAATCGGTGAACGTACCGCCGACGTCCACGGCGATGGTGTACGGCAGGGCCCCGGGAGTCCGGGGGGCCGACGCGGCAGGGAGTGTTTGTCCGGCATCCATTCCGCCGATGGTGTCCGGCGGAGCCACCCGGCACACCGGGAAGCTTCCCGGGGAGTACGGGGGTCACTGGCACGTTCCCGGTTCAGCTCGGTTGCGGGATGACTTTCCGCCGACGAGTTCGGCCATGGCGGGGAATTCCCGGGCGGGCGTGCCGCCCATGGTGAGGGTGGTGTCGGCGGCGAGGAGTTCGGCGCTGCGGTCGACTTTGTCGGCGACGCCGGTGATGGCGCCGGTACCTGATCAAGGCTGGTCATCGGACGATCATTTCCGGTGCCCCCGATGCCGTACCACCGGTAAGCTGACGCCCGATGCAGGAAACCCGCCAACATTCCCTCCCGCGCGCGGCGGATGGGACGCCGCATGGTGGGGGCTGGTTGCCGGACGGCTATCAGCTCGGCAAGCACTCCCATCCCGACGGGCAGCTGGTTTACGCGGCCGCCGGGGCTTTCGCCACCACCACCGGGTACGGAACCTGGATCGCGCCCGCGAACCGGGTCACCTGGACTCCGCCGGGTTTTCAGCATTCGCACCGGATTTACGGCCGGACCGATGCGCGGCTGCTGGCGATCCCGGCCGGTGAGTGCGGCGGGCTGGCCGAGCATCCCTGTGTGTTCGCGGTGTCTCCGCTGCTGCGGGAAAGCATTCTCGCGCTCACCGGCGAGCGGGCCAGGACCGGAGACGCCGCCGGGCGGTTGCGGGCGGTCGTGCTCGACGAGCTCGGGGACATTCCCGAACAATCGCTGCATCTGCCCGAGCCTCGTGACGACCGGCTGCGCGCCGTCACCGAGTTGCTGCACGCCGATCCCGGCCGGAACGTCACCCTGGCCGAGCTTGGCCGGGCGGCCGGGGCGAGCGAGCGCACTCTCAGCCGCCTGTTCCGCACCGACGTGGGGATGAGTTTCCATCGCTGGCGCACCATCCTGCGTATCCATCACGCGCTGATCCGGCTCACCGACGGCGATTCCGTCACCGACACCGCGATCACCTGCGGGTGGTCGAACCCGTCGACGTTCATCGAGGCGTTCACCGCCGTCGTCGGCGAGACCCCGGGGCGTTACCAGGCCGAACTGCGTGTTCGCGGCGCCTGAGGTTGGCGGGTTTTCGTTATCCAACGTCCAGATATCGGTGGACGGCAATCCCGCGGTACCCACAGAGTGGTGCTCGACAGTTCATCATCTCTTCTCGAGGGAACACATGACTCAGACAGACGAGAACACCACCGTCGTGATCGTGGGTGGCGGGGTTGCCGGGCTTGCGCTCGGCACCTTCCTCCTGCGCAGCGGAATCCCTTGTGTCATCTTGGAAAAGCACAGCCGGGAGTACGTCGAGAACCGCCAGCGGGCCGGTGCTCTCGACGCGCGTGGCGTGCTGATGCTCAACGATTGGGGAGTCGGCGAGGCCGTCGAAGGGCCGAGCCACGCTGATGACGACGCACCGATGCCGCTGATCGTCGATGGGGAGAAGCGGGCCTGGAACATGGAGGACTACGAGGATGCCGAGGGTGCGTTCGTCCCGCAGCAGGTGCTCGTCCGCAACCTGATCAGGATCTTCCTCCGTGACGGCGGCGACCTCCGTTTCGAAGCCGGTGACATCGCGCTGGACGGGCTCGACTCCGAGCGTCCTGTGGTGCGTTACCGTGCCGCCGCGGGCGCGTCCACAACGATCGGCTGCGAGATCGTGGCCGGCAGCGACGGGTACCACGGGGTCAGCCGGACGGCGATCCCCGAGGGCGTTTTGCGCTGCCACACCCACGAGTTCGGGTATGCGTGGCTGACCGTGATGACCGAGGTACCGGCCGATCCGCTGGCCGTGATGGCGGTGCATGCGCGGGGTTTTGCCGCTCAGATCACCCGCGGGCCGAACGCCAGCCGGGCTTATCTGCAGTGCCCGGTCACCGACACGGTCGGCGACTGGCCGGACGAGCGCATCTGGACCGAGCTGGGTACGCGGTTCGGTGCGCCCGTCCAGCCGGGACCGATTGTGAGCAAGCAGGTCGTGCCGTTACGGGGGGTGGTGTTCAGCCCGATGAGGTACGGCAGGTTGTACCTTCTCGGGGACGCGGCACACCTGATTTCCCCGATGAGCGCCGAAGGGATGAGCCTGGCGCTGCACGACGCCGAGGTGCTGGCCCGGGCCGTCGTCCAGCAGGTCGAGAAGGACGATCCGGGGCTGCTGGAAAGCTATTCGGACACCTGCCTGACCCACACCTGGGAAAGGCAGGCCGCCGCGATCCAGATGACCGACACCATGCACGATTCCGGCGATTCCAGCTACCGCGGCGAATTCCTCAAGCAGGTCGCCCGCGCCAACCTCGAAACCCTCCTGCGCGGAGAATCCGGTACGAGCTAAAGGAATCTCGTGGGGGCGATGATCGTCCGCCACATGTGCGCCGACGGGGAGTTGTCCATTCCCAGCCCCTGCGGAGGTTGACGGAAGTTCCGCCCGATCACGTCGGCGAACCGTTCCACGTCGATTTTCTTGTCCGGGTCGAATGCGTAGAGATCGTTCATCGTGACCAAGCGCGACGACATATACCATTTATGGGCCCGCGCGTAGTCGTGTGCTTCCTGCATTTCCCGGGAAGGCGTGAAATCGGACCCGAAGAAGCGGACGTACGCCTCGGGGTACTCGTATCCGACCGAGTCGTCCGGGAAGAAGCGCAATGCCTGGTGATACCGGACGGCCCAGCTCACTTCCTCGTCGACGTACGGCTCGATCAGCTGGGCGCCCCAATATCCGTGGTCCGCCCTGATGAATCCGACCACCGAAATGTCGTGCAGCAGGCAGGCCAGCACGACCTTCTCACTGCAGCCGTTTTCCTGCGCCAGCGCGGCACTTTGCAGCAGGTGCTGCTGACTCGGCCGGAACCGGTACTTGAAGAAATCCAGCAAGGTGGGGTTGGCGGGCATTTTCCGCAGCCGTGGATCCTCGTCCATCAGCATTACCCGGTCCGGCGGCTGCACGAAGGGCTTCGCGGTGGTCGGATCCTCCTCGCCGGAGGTGTAGATCACCGACTTCGACGCGAGTTTGCCCAGCTCTTCGGCCATTGCGTCCTCGGCCGCGTCGGCTTGGTCGTTGATGTCCAGATGGGCAGTCGTCGCGAGGGCGCGCTCGGCCGCTGCCTCGATCCTGGCCTGACTGTCGGACATCAATTTCCTCCCGCCGCGTTTCCCTGCGGCCACTATCATCGACCAGGGAGTATTCGGCAACGTGCCCGATGCACATTCCCCGGGGACGCGTTGTGCATTCCACCGGAAATCAGGCGCGGGGGGAAACCGTCCGGCAGGCCAGCTGCAGGGCCAGGCGCTCGTCGGGATCGTGGAGATCCAATCCCAGCAAGGATTCGATCCGGGCGATGCGGCCCGCGACCGTGTTGCGATGCACGCCGAGAATACCGGCGGTTTCGAGAATCGACGACCCGCTGTCGAGGTACGTCGTGAGCGTGCGGACCAGGTCCCCGTGAGCGCCTGTCAGCGGCGCGAGCAGGGCGCGGGCGGCCGGTTCGAAGGTGTCGGTCCGGGTCCATTCGAGAAGCAGCTGAGCCACGCCGAGTTTGTCCACATGAAGGAAATGCCCGGTTTCCGGCCGGGAGGCGGCGAGCCGGGCGGCCGCCCCGGCCTCGATGATCGTCTCGGCGACGCCGTCGAGGTTCGGGTGCGGGCGCCCCACGCCCGCGTGCGCGGTGATGGTTCGCTGCAGGCGCCGATGGGCGGCGCGCAGGGAAGCCGACGTCGCGGCGACCCGGGCGGCGGTGGGTTCGTGGGGAAAGGTCATCCAGGACGTCCATCCCTGCCCGTGTTCGACCACCACGGCCGAGATCCCCTCATTGAGCAGCGCGTGCGTCACCTCGGGACGGCGCGCGACGTGGTCGACGTCCGCCGACGTTTCGATCCGGATGCCGACGTGCCAGCCACCCAGCTGGAACCCGGCATCGGCCGCGCGGCGGCGCAGATCGGCGGTCGGTTCTGCTCGGTGCTGGAGAAGGTCGTCGAGGAGCGCCGCGCGGGACCGTGCGTCGCGCTCGAGGTCCAGGCGGTGGGCGAGCAACCACCGTTCGATCATGCGCGCCGCGGCCGCGATGACCGGGGTGACGGCGGCCGCGCGCGGGGCCGCCATCTCGTCCAGCTCGACCACCAGCCATTGGCTCGGCCGGGCCGAGGGCGGCAGACAGGCCGGGTGGGCGAGGAGAATACTGCCGTCCCCGGCCGGGATCTGCTGGGGCACCGGGCGGGTCAGCTTGATGTGCCCGGGGTACCTCGTCTCGCCGGCCAGCCGTTCCCCGCTGTCGTCGACCAGGAGGACATTCGCGCCGAGCAACGACCTCAGCTGCTCGGCCACCTCGTGCGGTGCGCCGGGCTCCCCGAGGAAACGGTCGTGCGCCGCCAGCACCAGCGTTGCCTGTTCGATGTCGGGTCGCGCCACGAGGAGCCGCGCGGAAACCAGCAGATCGAGAGGGCGGCCGCCGGTACGCAGGAGCGGGATCCCCAGCCGGTCCGCCAGGCGGATGCTCCCGGTCAGATCGGCACCGGCGGAAACCAGCAGGCCGGCGGCACCGGCGTCATGGGCATGCCGCAGCAGCACATCGATGCGCCAATCGTGGGATACGACCGGATCAGTCCGGACCAGGAGGTCACCAGCGTGGATGTCCGCGCTCGCGGGCGTAACCTCGCGCACCGCAAGCACTTGCCGGTCCGTACCCGATGCTCCGGCGACCACCCGGACCCACCGCTGCCAGTCGGGAAGGGTGACGATCTCGCGCAAGGTGGGGCTCACGGCAGCACGGCGGGATCGGCGGGGAGCCCGTAGGACGCCGGTTCGATCGCCCACGAGCGCGCACGGTCGGTCCAGAACCCGGGCGCGGGCAACTGAAGGACGGCCACCTCGATCCCGAGCCGCACCGACTCCGACGAGATTGCCTCGCCGGTACGCCGGTCCAGGACACAGATGACGTCCGGAGTGGACGCCGTGACGACGCCGTCGACGAGCGCAAGGAGGTACTCGTTCTCCATTTCGAGCCGGATGAGCCCCTCCGCGCAGTGCGTTTCGATGATCACGCTGCCGCGCGCAAACCCGGCTGCCGGGCGCTCCCGTCCGCGGAGCACCTCCACCACGTGCCCCGTCCCGAGGACGCGACCGGACGCGGCCGAGGCGAGCCGGGCGGCGTCCAGCGGCATCCCGGCCGCCAGTGCTTCCCGTCCCAGCCGGATGGCCTGGGTGACACTTCCGACGACGGCGCAGTCCGCCAGTTCCCGCACCCGGATCGGCGGCAGCGCGACGACCGCCCAGCCGCCCCCGCCCGCCACGACCGCGCGTGCCGAGCGTTCGACGTCGTCGACGCCTCCCTCGGCCAGCACGAGCAGCTGTCCGTTCGACGTGGCGATCGCCAGCGGCGCGATCTTCCGTCCTGCGGCCACCACGGTCAGCCGGTCGAGCCGGGCGAGGCCGCGGCCGGCGAGATCTGCGTCCACCCAGGGGAGATCCAGCTCGAGACCGTGGATGAACGGCATGATTCCGTTCAGGCCGCCGACTTGGTACGACATGAGCGCGTCCACCCGGCAGCCACACCATCGGCTGATCGCCTCGACCACGGCCGCCGCCTCGCCGCCTGCCGGGAGCCGTTCGCGCAGCATGGCCTCCGCACCGAGTCCGCCGATGGGGATGACGGTGGCGTCTTCGGGCAGATCGGTGACGGACCGCAACGACACTGTCCGGTCCGCGGCGAGCTGAGCCCGAAGCAATGCCGCCGCCCACGCGGTGCCGCCGCTTCCGCCGGAAGCGAGCAGCGAGACGCCCCGTTCGAGGGCGGCCACGTCCGCGCTGGTGATCAGCATCCGAGCAGTATGCCACCATTCCTGTTGTTTTCCGGGCCACGCGAGCTACGCTCGGTACCCGATCAGGCGCGTACCGGATCGATGTCGTAGCCGAAGCTGCGGGGGCCGACGAGGCTGATCGCGTCGGCGCTGTGCCACCGTGGGTCGGCGGGGGCGGAGATGACGCTGAGTCGCTGCCCGAAGCGAAGCCGCTCGACCGTGATCGCATTGCCGGTGGCGGTGTCGAGAGTGCAGATCAGGTCCGGAGTGGTCGCCGCGACCGCGTCGTCGAGTTCGGCGACCAGGTACTCGTTTTGGAAGCGAAGGACCATTTCGGACCCGAGGCCGGTATCCAGTGCCGCCAGCCGGACTTCGCCGAGGGTGAAACCGGACTCGGTTCGCCGCGAGACGTCGATGACCTTCCCGGTGAAGAGCCGGGTCCCGCCCAGCTTCTCGACCACCGCGGCAACCGGATCGCTTTTGCCCGCGCGGGCCTGTTCGAGGGCGCTGCCCAGTTCGCTGCACAGCGACAAGGTCGCCGGGACCATGAATTCCCGCGCCTGCTGTCCCGACATGGCGGAAGTGCTGACGATGATGGCACAACCCAGGTCGACGGCGGTGCTCCGGGTGATTCGCTCGGCCCACGCATTGCTGATCGGAAGAACGATGCTGTGGTTGCCCTTTTCGTCGGCGAGCGCCAGCGGGTTGGCGCGGATGCCGTTCATCGCCGGAATGCTCATCCCGATCTTCGGAAATGCCCGGCCCATTCCGTCGGCGTTCACCAAGGGAAGTCCGAGCACCGCGGCGGCGGCCATGGGGATCAGCGAATTGACGCCGCCGACCTCCGCGCAGATCAGATGCGTCAGCTCGCGCCCCAGATGGCTCGCCAGCAGGCGAGGTGCGCTGGCGATCTGCTGGAGGGTGGGCGGTTTCTCGAGGAAGACGGTCGGCGAGCCGACCATGGCGACCGCCACGGCAAGGGCGTCGTCGCCGATTTCGTCGAGGTCCATCAACCGCACCGGGCCGAATTGGCGCAACGCGGCCTCGGCGGTCAGCCGTCCGATGTAGGGATCGCCGCCACCGCCGGTGCCGAGGATCGCGGCGCCGCGGCTGATGTTGTCCAGGTCTTCCGGACGGATCTCACGCATGGTGCCTTCCCGTCGGGCGGTGGGATTTTCGGGGATGTCGAGAGCCGACGCTAGATCAGGCCGGATCGGACGTCACCGGGCGCAGTGCCCCCTCCGCCGCCCGGCCCTGTGCGTGCTGCATGGGCATTCAGCAGGACGGCGATCGCCTCGGTCAGCCGTTGCGCCAGGCCGAGGTGCAACGACTCGTCGGGGGCGTGCGCGCGCGAGTGCGGGTCCATTGCTCCGGTGACGACGAACTCCGCCTCCGGAAAGCGCTGCGCCAGCATTGCCATGAAGGGGATGGTCCCGCCGGCGCCGATTCCCTGACATGGCGCGGAAAAGACTTCCCGGGCAACGCTGTCCAATGCGGTGGTGAGCCAGGCTGCGTGCGGAGGCGCCGCCCATCCGCTGGCATGATCGCCCGGTTCGATTTCCACGGTCGCGCCGTACGGCACGTCGGTGCGCAAAGCTTGGGTCAGCGCGGCGACCGCGGTAGTGGAGTCGACCGTCGGCGGCAGCCGCAGGCTCAGCGCAAGGGTGGTCGAGGGGCGATGGACGTTACCGGCATTGGCGGTGTCGGGCAGGCCCGCTGCGCCGGTCACCGACAGGGCAGGCCGCCAGCTGTTGTTCAGCACCAGCTCGAGCTGGTCTTCGGCCATCAACCGCATTCCGGCGACCTGCGGGAGTTGTGGCGAACCGAGTGCTGCGACGGCCGCTCGGGCTTCGGCGCGGCGGTGCGGTGGGATCGTCGCGACCAGTTCGGGAAGCAGGATCTCGCCGGTCGCGGCGTTCTCGATCCGGCCGAGCAGTTCGCGCAGGATCCGGAACGAGCAGGGGACGACTCCGCCCGCTACACCGGAGTGCAGCGGACCATCCAGCACCCGGACCGTGACGCGCAGATTCGCGAGGCCGCGGAGGCTGGTCGTCAGCCAGAGGGAATCGTGGTCGCGAGCACCGGAGTCGAGACAGAGCACGAGCGTGACCGATCCGAGTTGCCGTTCGAGATGGTCGAGATACGTGGCCAGGTCAGGACTTCCGGATTCCTCGCCGGTTTCCAGGAGCAGGACTACCCTGGCGTGCCGGCCACCGGCCGCGCGCGCTGCCTGGACCGCGGTGACGGCCGCATATCCCGCGTACCCGTCGTCTGCCGAACCTCGCCCGAAGAGGCGGCCGTCTCGGATTACCGGGAGCCAGGGACCGAGGCCGGGCGACCAACCCTCCAGCGGTGGCTGTTTGTCGAGGTGGCCGTAACACAGGACGGTGCCTTGATCCTCGGCGCCTGGTGTCGCGGGGAGGTCGACGAGCAGCAGCGGGCTGGCCTCGCCGACCCGTACGACCTCGGTGGTTACCCCGGTCAAGGCGCGTTCCTCGATCCAGGCTTTCAGGTGGTGCACGGCTGCGTCGAGGTGACCGCTGTGCGTCCAGTCCGGATCGAATGCCGGAGACAGGGCCGGAATTGCCACCAATCCGGACAGGCTCGGCAGGATTTCTTTGCGCCATAGGTGATCGACGGTGGTGCGGACGGTTCGGATGTCCATCTTCACGGTCGATGGTGGGCGTAGTCGCGTGCGGCGCCGAGGAACGTGTCGTTCTGGGCAGGGGTGCCGATCGTTACGCGCACTCCGGTGCCGGGGTAGGGCCGCACGATCACCTTGTGTTTCTCGGTGTGCTGCGCGAAAGCGGTTGACTCGTCGCCGAGGGCGAGCCAGACGAAGTTCGCCTGGCTCGGTGGTACGTCGTACCCGTGTTCCAGCAGTTCCCGGCGGATGCGGTCGCGTTCCGCGGTGATCCGCCGGCATCTGGCTTGCAGGATTTCCTGCCCGTCGAGCGCGGCGATCGCGGCCGCCTGTGCGACGGCCCCGAGGCTGAACGGGATCCGGAGCGTGTTCAACGCAGCGGCAATGCCTTCCGCGGCGACGGCGTAGCCGATTCGGAGCCCGGCCAGGCCGTAAGCCTTGGAGAAAGTCCTGAGTACCACGACATTGTCGTGGCTGCGGGCGTATTCCAGGCCGTCCGGTACGCCGGGGTCGGTGACGAATTCGCGGTACGCCTCGTCTATCGCGACCACCACGTGCCCGGGTACCTGGGCGAGGAAGTGCTCGAGGTCTTCGCGCCGGATCGCCGTGCCGGTCGGATTGTTGGGTGTGGTCAGGAAGATCAGCCGGGTCCGCGGGGTGATTGCCGTGCGCATGGCGTCGAGGTCGAGCTCATGGCCGGCGGTGGCCGGTACGTGCACGGCCTGCGCGCCGCCGATCCTCACGAGGAGCGGGTAGCCCTCGAAGGAGGGGAGGCAGAACAGGACTTCGTCGTCTGGCTCGCACACGACGTTGACCAGGCTTCGCAGCAGCGCAACCGAACCGCTGCCGACTGCTACCCGTTCGGCGCCGACCTGGCACGCCGTTGCGAGCTTCGTGGTGAGCTCGGTGGCGTGAAGGTCGGGGTAGAGGTTCGCGGATCGGACGGCGTCCGCGATGGCGCGGAGGACCTCGGGCCCGGGGCCGTCCGGTACCTCGTTGCTGGAAAGCTTGATCATGCCGGGAACCGCGCGCCCCGGCCGGTAGGCGGGCACTTTGGCGAGATTCGTTCTGATCAGGGACATGCGTCTCCTGTGGCTTTTTCCGCCGGACTGGACTGCCGTTTCATGATGTGGCCCGGCAGGCGGGGGCGACAATGTGCCCGGCGCTCAATCGGCGCGAGGGGAATGTGCTTCGTGAACGTTTCCCGATTGCATCATCAGGCGGCAAGCGAGGTGAAGGGCGAGCCGCTCGTCGCGGTGGCTCAGGTCGACGCCCAGTAACGCTTGGGCTCGGGCGATCCGGTCGGCGACTGTGTTGCGGTGTACGCCCAAAGCAGCGGCGGCTTCGGACAGCGACGATTCGGCATCGAGGTACGCGCCGACAGTGCGGACCAAGTCTCCCTGTGCGCTCTGCAACGGCGCGACCAAGGCGCGGGCAGCCGGGGCAAACGTGTCCGTCCGGGTCCATTCGAGCAGCAGTTGCGCCATGCTCAGCTCGTCGATCTGCAGGTAGTGGCCGAGATCGGGACGGGCGGCGGCGAGCCGGGCGGCGTCCGTTGCCTCGGCGATGCTTGCGGCCAGCCCGCCGAGGTCTCTATGCGGCCTGCCGACCCCCATGTGGGCCGGAACCGTCCGCTGGATGGACCGGTGTGCGGCCCGCAGCCGTGCCACGGTTGACACGATCTGCGCTGAGGGAGGTTCCTCCGGGAACGTCGTCCAGCCGGTCCAGCCGGTCCAGCCGTCGCCGCGTTCGATGACGATCGCGGTGACTCCCTCGGCGCGCAGGGCTCGTTCGACCTCCGGGGTGTGTGCCAGGTTGTCGATGCTCGCTTGCGTGGCGATCCTCATCCCGAGGTGCCAGCCGGCCGGTTCCCACCCCGCTTCCTCGGCGCGGCGTTGCAGGTCCACACCCGGTTCGCTCTCCAGCCGCAGCAGTTCGCCGAGCAACGCGGATCGCCAGCGGGCATCGCGTTCCAGTTCGATTCGCTGGGCCAGGAGCCAGCGTTCCACTGCGGCCACGGCGAACGCCAGCGCGGGCTGTACCTCGTCGGCTGCCTGCTCGTCCACCTCCACGGCCAGCCAATGGCTCGGCCGGGTCGCCCGCGGCAGCAGGGCGGGGTGGGCAAGCAGGACAACACCGTTTTCGCCCCGGAGCCGCTGCGGTACGGGGTCCGCTTGCGGAGACAGGTCGGGTGTCCGTACCGGCGTGCCGATCACCTCGCTCAGCCTCGCCGCGACCTCGGCAGGCGGGTACGGCCGATCGCCCAGTTTCCGGTGTGTTGCCACGAGCAGGGCGGCCCGGTCGAGGGCGGGCTGGGCCAGCCGTACCCGGGCGGCGATCAGCAGGTCGATCGGGTACGCCGTGGTGATCAGCAGCGGGACCCCGAGCCGGTCGGCGAGCTGGACCGTGCTCTTCCGCGGGTCGCCGCTCGCCAGCAGTACCCCCGCGCCACCGGCGTCGCTCACCCGCAGGATCACCGCGTCGATCCGCCAGTCAGTCGCGGAGACCGGCTGGTGGACGACGACGAGCTCACCCGGCTGCACGTCGTGGTCGAGGTCCGGGCCCAGGGTCGGGCGGACCTCCGGTACCTCGCGGTCCAGGCCGCCCGCGCCCGCCGCGACCCGGACGGTGGACACCCATTCCGGCAACGTCAGGAGGCAGCGGACCGTGGCACGCATGTTCACCCCCGTCGCGGCGAGAAAAACAGAGGATAGCCGTACCGCAGGAGCGTTACGCCTCGGAAACGCTCACGAGCGCCCGGTCGTCATCGACGCGCAGGTCGCCCACCGCCTTGACCCTGATCCGGGTGGCATTGCCGGGCAGATAGGGGAGCGGGACCTCGTCGAAATCGATGATCGTGACGCTCGACGGCCGCGCCCCGGCGGCGATCGCTCGTTCCACCGCTTCCCGTTTCGCCTCTTCCAGCGCCGCGGAACGGCCGTCGTGCTCGATGGCGTACACCCGGTCGACCTCGCCGCCGATCTGCGCGATGGCGGCGCCGACCGCATTGGCCACCGCGTGGTTGCCCGGCCTCGTGACGGGGCCGATCCCCGGGAGACGGTCCGGCAGCAGGATCGAACCGCCCCCGACCGCGACGACCGGCAACGGCTCCGCCGAGACGCGCATCTGGTCGATCGCGGCGGACGTGCGCTCCGCGATGTGCTCCAGGCAAGTACTGACGAACTCCGGGGAGAGGTGCGAAACCCGTGCTGCGTCACCGATTTCGACCAGGCCCGCGGCGACCGCGACGTCGGTGGCGGTGAGCGTGTCCCCGCCGAACACGAGCGCCCGGGTCCCGAGGTGGTACCCCACCGACTCCGGGCCGATGCCGAAGTCTTCCTGGTGCACCACGCTGCCGCCGCCGATGCCGAGGGACAGGACGTCGGGCATCCGGAAGTTGGTCCGGATCCCGGCGACCTCGACGTCCGAGGTCGCCTCGCGGGGGAACCCGTTGCGCAGCACGCCGATGTCGCTGGTCGTCCCGCCCACGTCGACCACGGCGCAGGTGTCCAGCCCGGACAGCAAGGCCGCGCCGCGCATCGAGTTCGTCGGGCCGGAGCTGAAGGTGGCGACCGGATACCGGCGCACCTGCTCGACGTCCATCAGGGTGCCGTCGTTCTGGCTGAGGTACAGCGGTGCGGTGATCCCCGTTCCGGCGATCGCCGCGACCAGCCCGTCCACGATCCGGGCGGCGAGCTCGCGCAGGGCCGCGTTGATGATCGTCGCGTTCTCCCGCTCCAGCAGGCCGATCCGGCCGATCTCGTGCGAAAGGGAGATGGACACGTCCGGCAGCACCGCGGCGACGATCTCCTCGGCCCGGATCTCGAACTCGGCGTTCACCGGCGAGAACACCGAGCTGATGGCCAGGCTGCGCACCCCGGCCTGCCCCATGTCCTCGGCCGCCCGGCGCAGCTCGGCCTCGTCGAGCTCGGCGATGTGCCTGCCGTCGAACTCGTGCCCGCCGTGCGCCAGGTAGCTCCGGCCGGAGATCGCCTCCTTCATCCGCTCCGGCCAGGTCATCAGCGGCGGCATCGACGCGCCCGAGGGAAGCCCCAGCCGCAGCGCCGCGGTCGGCGTCAGGCCACGGGCCTGTACCAGTGCGTTGATGAAGTGGGTCGTCCCGATCATCACGGCGTCGACCTCGGCGGGGGCGAACGGGTGCTGGCTGCGCAGCCGCGAGATCGCCGTGACGATCCCGGAGGTGACGTCCTCGGTGGTCGGGGTCTTCACCGCACCGAGGACCTGCCTGCCCTGCTGCAGAACCGCATCGGTGTTGGTGCCACCGACGTCGATACCGATTCTCATGCACGTTCCTTTCGTCGAGACGTTGTGTCCGAACGGCTGGATCGTCGGTCGGGGCAGCCCACCCTCGGCAGTGGGCGCACGATAACTGATAGCCCGCCGGGCGGCCCGGTGTCACCATGCGCGCTGCACACGCCAGGCCCCGGTGCCTGGGCAGCCGGCACGATCCGGTCCACCGCCGCCCGGAGCTAGCATCCGGAAAAAGGCGAACGGTTTCCGCCGGGAAGCCGGGCAGGGAGCCGTGATGGAACCGGAAACATCCCACTCGATCACCTTCTGCCGGCTCTGTCCCAGCTGGTGCGGCGCCGTCGTCGACCTCGACGGGACGACCGTCACCCGGGTGCGCGGCGATGAGGCCAACCCGGTCAGCCGTGGTTATCTCTGCCCCAAAGGCCGGGCGATGGGCGCGTGGCACCACCACCCGGACCGGCTCGACGTGCCGATCGTCCGCGGCACGCCACTGGACTGGAATGCGGCCCTCGACGACGCAAGTGCCGGGCTGCGGCGCATCATCGACGAACACGGCCCCGACGCCGTCGGCTTCTTCATCGGTACCGCCGGCTGGTTCGACAGCCTGGGCAAGGTCGCCGCGCAGCGGTTCATCCAAGCCCTGGAAACCGCGAGCGTCTACAGCACCCGGACCATCGACAACCCGGCCTCGCTGCTGGCGGCCGAGGTCATCGCCGGGCATCCGGCGCTGCTGCCCGGACCGGACGACGACGCCCGGTTCGTCCTGTGGCTGGGCGGGAACCCGGTCGTCTCGCACGGGCACAGCTACTCCCTGAGCATGCCGAGTGCCCAGCTGCGGAAGTGGGCGAGCCAAGGGGAGCTGTGGGTCGTCGACCCCCGGCGCACGGAAACCGCCGAGCTGGCCACCCGGCATCTGGAGATTCGCGCCGGCACCGACCACGCGCTGCTCGCCTTCCTGGTCCGGGAGCTGCTGGAGCAAGGCGCCGACTACCAGTACCTCGCCGCGTATGCGGACGGCGTCGAGACGGTCCGTGCCGCTGTCGCCTCCTTCACCCTGGACCGGGCCGTCGCCGAAACGGGACTCCGCCGGGAAGATCTCGAGGCGTTGCTCGGCGCGATCCGGCGTGCCGGGCGCATCGCGGTCACGGAAAGCACCGGGGTGACGTTCCAGGCCGGCGCGAACGTGAGCGTGTGGCTCGTCTGGGTCCTGAACATCATCACCCAGTCCCACGACCGGCCGGGCGGCATGTTCTTCAACCCCGGTTTGCTCCGGCGGTTCCACGAGCGGCCATGGCCGCCGCGCGACGGCACCCCGGCGCCCGGCCCGCCGAGCCGCCCCGAACTTCCGGCGCGGTGGGGCGAATATCCCTGTGCGGCACTGGCCGACGAGATCGAGGCGGGGAACCTGCGGGCGCTCGTCGTGGTCGGCGGCAACCCGATCGTCGCGATCCCGCAGCCGCGCCGGCTCGCCGCGGCGTTGCGGAAACTGGACCTGCTGGTGGTCTCGGACGTGATCCCGACCGAGACGACCGCACTGGCCACGCACGTCCTTCCGTCGACCGGGCAGCTGGAACGGGCGGACATCTGGCCGATCGACTTCATCCACATCACCCAGGGAAACCAGTACACCCCCGCGCTCGTCCCGCCCGGCGGCGACCGCCGCCCCACCTGGTGGCACCTCGCCCAGCTCGCCAAGCGGCTCGGGCACGCGATCCTGCCGGACGGAGCCGACCCGGACGCCGTCACCGAGGAACACCTGGCCCGCCGGATCGTGGAGTCCACCGGGGCCGACTTCGATGAGCTGATGCAGGCACCGCACGGGCTGAGCGTGGAGCCGAGGCATTACGGGTGGGTGGAAAAGGCGCTGCCGGACGGTCGCTGGCGCCTGGCGCCCCAGCCGTTCGTCGATCAGCTGGCGAAGCTGAGCGCCGGGCCGCCGCAGCCGGGTTTCCGGGTGATCGCGGGCCGCCAGCGGCGCCACGTCAACTCGCAGCTGACCGACGGAACCGGCGCCCGGATCCCGGATCGTCCCCTCGCGTCCATCAACCCGGAAGACGCTGAGGAACTCCGGATCTCGGACGGCGATCCGGTCGTCGTCACCACCCGGCACGGCAGTCTCCGGCTGACCGCCCATCGTGACAAACGAGTGTCCCGCGGGACGATCTACATCCCGCATGGCTTCGCCGGTACCAACGTCTGCGATCTCACGTCCGAACACGACGACATCGACGAGCTCACCGGCCTCCCGGTCATGACGGCGCTTCCCGCGGACCTCGCTCTACAAGAACCCATGCATCGCGCACAAGAGCGGCCGAGGTGATGTGCACCGCATCCGGTGACACGGCCTGCGGCGCGACCTAACGTCGGCTCACGATCGGCGACAGGAGACGTCCGGATGGACTCCTTTGGGCACATCATCGACGGTGCGGAACGTGAATCCGCCGACGGGGCAAGCATGTCCTCGATCGACCCCTACCTGCGCGAGGCGTGGGCCGAGGTGGCCGAGGGCGGTACCGCGGAGGCCGCGCTCGCCGTGACCGCCGCCCGCCGCGCCTTCGACGAGGGGCCCTGGCCCCGGATGGGGTTCGCCGAGCGCGGGGCGGCGTTGCACCGGCTGGCCGGTCTCATCGACGAGAACGCCGCCGAGCTGGCGATGGCCGACACCCGCGACATGGGCAAGCCGATCACCGCGGCGATGACCTGGGATCTCCCGCGGACAGCACAGACATTCCGGTTCTTCGCCGACCACGCCCGGCTCGCGACCGCGGAAACGTACCCGATGGACAGCGGGCACCACGGCTACAGCCGGTACGAGCCGGCCGGGGTCGTCGCCGCGATCGCGCCGTGGAACTACCCGCTCATGCTGGAGAGCTCCAAAGTCGCCCCCGCGTTGGCGTGGGGCAACACCGTGGTGCTCAAACCCGCCGAAACCACGCCCGTTTCGGCGACGATGCTGGGAAGGCTGGCGCTCGAAGCCGGGATCCCGCCGGGCGTCGTCAACGTCGTGCACGGCTACGGGCCGATGTCGGCGGGCGCGGCACTCACCGAAGACCCCCGGGTGGACCGGATCAGCTTCACCGGAGAGTCGACCACCGGGCGGGTCATCACCGCGGCCGCGGCGCGCAACCTGACGCCGGTGAGCCTCGAACTCGGCGGGAAGGGCGCCAACATCGTCTTCGCCGACGCCGATCTCGACGCCGCGGTGAGCTGGTCGATCAAGGGCATCTACACCAATGCCGGACAGGTCTGCCTCGCCGGCAGCAGGCTGTACGTCGAGCGCCCGATCCTGGACGACTTCCTGAAGCGATTCGTCGGTGCCGCCGAAGAACTCGTGACCGGCGACCCGAAGGACCCGGCCACCGAGCTCGGCCCGGTGGCCTCGGCGGAGCACCACCGCAAGGTGAGCCGCTATCTCCGGGAATGCCCCGGAACAGTGCTCACCGGCGGAGGCGGCGAGGGCTGGCTGATCCGTCCCACCGTGATCGCCGACGTCGCCGCCGACGCCGCGATCCAGCGTGACGAGGTCTTCGGGCCGGTCGTCACGGTCACGCCGTTCGACTCCGAGGCCGAGGTCGTCCGCGCCGCCAACGACACCCGGTACGGGCTGAGCGCACTGCTCTTCACCGAGAACCTGTCCCGCGCGCATCGAGTTGCGCGCCGGCTCCGGGCGGGGACGATCTGGGTCAACTGCTTCCTGGTCCGGGATTTGCGGGCGCCCTTCGGCGGTTTCGCGGACTCGGGGTGGGGGCGCGAGGGCGGCGAGTTCAGCAGGGAGTTCTACACCGAACCGAAGTTCGTCGCCATGACCGTCCCCGAACTGCCGAGTTGAGACCTGACCGTCCGCCGGGCCACCGCCGAACGAATACGGAGGACAACGATGTCCAGCCCCCAGCCACCGCAGCCGGTGCCGATCGAGGCCACCGGTCCCGAGCTCATTTCCTGCCGGGACGTTTCGGTGGTGTTCCCGTCCCGGGACAAGTCCACCGCGGACAGTGTCCCGGCCGCCACCCAGGCACTCGACAACATCAACCTGGACATCCGCCGCGGTGAGTTCGTCACGCTCGTCGGGGCCACCGGATGCGGCAAGACGACCTTGCTCAACATGGTGGCCGGGCTGGTCCAGCCGACCACCGGACGCTGCACGGTCGACGGCGCGCCGGTGAAACCGCAGAACCTCGACATCGGCTACATGTTCGCCCGCGACGCCCTGCTGCCGTGGCGCACCGTCCTGCGCAATGTCGAGCTGGGCATGGAAGCCCGTGGCTGGGCACGGGATCGCCGCCGGACGCGCGCCCGGGAAATGCTGGAGCTCGTCGGGCTGGCCGACCGCGAGCGTGCCTTCCGGTCGCATCTTTCGCAAGGCATGCGGCAGCGGGTCGCACTGGCCAGGACGTGGGCGATCGATCCGTCGATCCTGTTGATGGACGAGCCGTTCGCCGCGCTCGATGCGCGTACCCGCCTCGGCATGCAGGCCGAGTTCCTCCGGATCTGGGAGGGACAGCCCGACGGCGAACGGAAAACGGTCCTCTTCGTGACCCACGACCTGCAGGAGGCCACGCTGCTGTCCGACCGGGTGGTCATCATGCTGCCGTCACCCGGCCGGATTGCCGCGGACGTGCAGATCGACCTGCCGCGGCCGCGTGCCGACCGGCTGGGCGAGGTCGTGTTCGACCCCAAGTTCCGCGAGATCGAGCACTACCTGTTCGAGCGGCTCGAAGGGGCGGCCTACGGGGCCCGTCCGGCGGCGGGCACCCCGGAGCGGAAGGACACCCTGGCATGAGCGCCACCGAACTCACGTCGCCCGATCCGGCTCCCGCCGGTGGCGAGGGCCGCCGGGAGATCGTGCTGCCCCGGGAATCCACCGGAGCGAAGGTCGCGAGGTCCTGGCCGGTCGTGAACCTGATTCGCATCGGCATGCTCGCGGTGCTGCTGGGCGTGTGGCAGCTCCTGGTGGACCAAGGGCTGCTCAACGAGAACCTCTACGGGTCACCCATCGGCGTCTGGCAGGTGCTGGGCGATTTCCTGACCACCGCGTCGACCTGGACCAACACGGCCGCGACGATGCAAGCGGTGGCCGTCGCCTTCGTGGTCGGGTCCCTGCTGGGGATCATCTGCGGGCTGCTGATCGGAGCCAGCAGCTACGGCGACCGCGTGATCGCCCCGCTGCTGGTCCCCATCAACTCCATTCCGCGGATCGCGCTGGCCCCGCTGTTCATCGCCTGGTTCGGCCTCACGATCACCGCGAAAGTCGTGCTCGCCGCGTCGATCATCTTCTTCGTCCTGGTCGAGAACATGCGCGGCGCGGTGCGGTCGATCGACCCGGACATCGTCACGATGGCCAAGGTCATCGGGCTCAAGCGCCTGGAGTACGTACGGAAAGTCGTGCTCCCGTCCGCCGTGCCCGCCCTGTTCGCCGGGCTGCGGCTGGCGGTGACCTACTCCCTGCTCGGCGTCATCGCCAGCGAGATGATCGCCGCGAGAGACGGTCTCGGCCTGCAGATCGTCTTCTACTCGACCCAGTTCCGGATCAACTACGTGTGGGCGCTCCTGCTGGAGCTGCTCGTCATCGCGACGATCATCGCCGTGGTCTTCGGCTTCGCCGAACGCCGCCTGCTGCGCTGGCAGTCCTGAAGCAACGAACCCAGAGAAAGCGGAAACCATGGTACGGACAACACGAATCGCGGTAGCGCTCGCTGCCACGGCCTTGCTGGCAAGTGCGGTGGCGTGTGGATCGGGCACTCAGCAAAGCAGCAGCGGCGGCGCTCCCAAGCTGACCGTCGCGCTCATCACCGGCTCCTCCTGGCGCGTACCCGTCGAGATCGGGATCGCGCAAGGGTACTTCCGTCAGGCGGGGGTCGAGGTGGAGCTCATCACCCAGCCGTCGGGTACCACCTCGGGTCAGTTGCTGCTCAGCAACACGGCCCAGTACTCGGCGTCGCCGGTGGCGAACATGGCACAGGCCATCCAGCACGGCCAGCATCTCTCTTACGGCTGCGGGGCACAGGTGGTCACCCCGTCCGCGCTGGTCGTGCCCAAGGGGTCGAGTCTCCCCACGACCGCGAAGGGCGCCGACTGGAAGGCGATCGCGAAATCCCTCGAGGGCAAGAAACTCGGCCTTCCGGTGCCGCTCGGGACGTCGTTGCAGTTCCAGCTCGATCAGGCAATTCGCGTGGGCGGCGCCGATCCCGGCAAGATCACGTACGTCACGACCGGTAGCGGGGCCACCTTGACCGGCGCGCTCAGCGGTAAAGCCATCGACGTCGCGATGGCGTTCAGCCCGGACGCCGAAGCGCTGACCAGGGGTCCGAAGTCGGTTGCGGAAGAGATGATCTACCTGCCCAAGGACGGCCCGGAAATGTACCGGGACTACGCGGGCGGGTACACCGCATCGCAGGACTGGCTGAAGCAGAACCCCGAAACCGCGGCGAAATTCTGCCAGGGGATCCGCGACTCGATAAAGTGGCTGCACGACGGCGCGAACCAGCAAGCCTACACTCAGGTGCTCACCAAGGTCGCCGGGAATCTCGACCCGGGCGCGCTGGAGACGGTCGAATCCCGGCTGACGGCAGCGTATTCCGCGGACATCCCGCGGGACCTGCTCGAAGCGGCGCTCAAGCGGGCGTACTCGTACCCGGGACTGCTCAAGCCCGAGCCGGTCGTGACCTACCAGGACCTGGTGACCATGCCGGCGCCGAAGAGCTGACGCCATGGTGACCGGACGTCTCGGCGGGAAGGTCGCGGTCGTGGTCGGCGCGGCAGGGGGGATCGGCCGGTCCGTTGCCGCGACCTTCGTCCGGGAGGGTGCGTCGGTGGCGCTCCTGGACCTGGCTTCGGCAGAACCCGCCGATTTCGCCGCCACCGGCCCTGGTGAGGTCATTTCGGTGGCACTGGACCTGTCCGACGAGGCATCCGTTGCGCAGGCGTTTCGTACCGTGGCGGAGACCTTTCCCGCGGTGGACATCCTGGTCAACTGCGCGGCCATCCGCGTGCCGGTCGGCGATGTGACGAGGACGGAGGCGAGCTCGTGGCAGCGCGCATTCGAGATCAACCTGTTCGGGTCGGTCCGGTCTTCGAAGTACTGTCTCCCGCTGATGACGAGTGGCCGGTGCAGCATCGTCCACGTCTCCTCGATCGGCGCCCGGCGCGGCAGGCCGGGGTGGGCCGTGTACGACTCCACCAAAGCGGCACTCATCGCGCTCACCCGGGACATGGCCTGTGACCATGTCGCGCAAGGAATCCGGGTCAACGCGATCTGCCCGGGGCCGACGATCACCCCGTTTCACGTGCGCGAGTACGCGAGGGCCAAGGACGTCACGGTCGAGGAGGCGGAGCGGCGGATCCTCCGGCAGGGCGCGTCCAATCTGATGAACCGCCCGGCAAGGGCGGAGGAGATCGCGAACGCGATCCTCTTCCTGGCCGGCGACGAATCGTCGTTCATCACCGGCTGCGTGGTCGACGCCGACGGCGGAGCGAAACCCAGCGCATCGGGGTTCGTCGCGCCGGGCGAAGAACCCGAATCTCACGAGCAAAAGGAGAATGGTGCTCAGCGACTCCGGCACCCTTGAGGTGCACAGCCTGGTGCAGCAAGGGCGCATTCACAGCGAGATCTTCCGGTCTCCGGCGATTTACGAGGCGGAACTCCGGGACATCTTCGACCGCACCTGGGTCTACTTGGGACACGAGTCCCAGGTGGCGAACCCCGGTGACTACCTGACCACCACCATCGGCCGTAAGCCCATTGTGCTGGTCCGGGACGAAGACGGGCAGGTGCGGGCGTTCTTCAACCGCTGCCGGCACCGTGGTTCCACCGTTTGCCGTCAAGGCCAGGGCAACGCCCATTACTTCCGCTGCCCTTACCACGGGTGGACGTACTCCAATCAGGGTGACCTGGTGGGAGTACCCGGTCCTACGCGGTACCAGCCTCCGGTCGACAAGCCCGCGCTGGGACTGGTGCCGATTCCCCGGCTGGAGACCTATCGCGGGTTGATTTTCGGCAGTATTTCCCCGGAGGTGCCGAGCCTCCCGGAACATCTGGGACGGGCCGCCGGATATCTCGACCGGTACTTCCTGTTCGACGGCATCCGCCTGACCGCGGGGTCCAACCGGCACCGTTTCGGCGGGAACTGGAAGTTCCAGCTCGACGGGGGTCCGGACGGCTACCACGCGATCAGCCTGCACGAGAGCTTCTTCGCGATTCAGGGGAAGACGCCGGAGAAGGCCCACCTGGCCGTGAGCAAGCGGGACGCGGCGGGCTACAGCGCGGACCTCGGAAACGGCCACGTGCTGTTGTGCCGCCGGGCAAGCGATGATCTCGTCGAGAGGTTCCGGAACCGGCATCCCGAGTACGCCGAACAGGTTGTGCAGGAACACGGCTTGGAACGCCTCCACGACCTGCTGAGCCAGGTCAACCTGATCATCTTTCCCAACCTGTATTTCGCGTTCGGCAATGTCCGCGTCATCCATCCGGTGGCCGCGAATGCGACCGACGTCGAGTTTTTCCCGCTGTGGCTGGAAAATGCCCCGGATGACGTGAATGCCGAGCGGCTCCGGCAGCATGAGGAAGGGTTTCCTCCGGGCGGATTCATCACGCCGGACGACTACGAGGTCTACGAGCTCATCCAGAAGGCCATCGAGGCGGATGCGAACCCGTGGATGCTGCTCGACCGGGGCATGGGTCAGGAGGAGCACACGCCCGACGGCGAGGTCCGCGGTGATACGACGGACGAGCTGCCGCAGCGAGCGATCTACGCCCATTGGGCCCGGCTGATGTCCGGAGGTGCCGACGGTGAACAGTGATCGGGCCCTCCTGGCTGCGGTGTCGGACTTCCTGTTCTACGAAGCGGAACTGATCGACGAGTGGCGCCTGGAGGAGTGGCGAAGTCTCTTCACGGCGGACGGCATTTACTGGATCCCCGCCCGGAACGGCGACGACGTGGACGCGACACGGGAAACATCGCACGTCTACGACGATCAGAGCCGCTTGGAGGAGCGGGTCTGGCGGCTGACGCACGGCCCGGCTTACCGGCAGCTCCCGCGTTCGGAGATGTCGCATCTCGTCTCGAACATCAGGATCGCCGACGCCACGGCGGACGACCTGGTGGTCACGTCGCGGTTCGTCCTGTCCGAGGTCCGCTACGACCGCGGGCAGACACTGGCGGGAAAGGCGACCCACGTACTGCGGCGGACGGAATCGTTCCGCATTGCCCGGAAGCGGGTCGACCTGGTCGGCAGCGCGAGCCCGTTGACGAACCTGACGATGATTCTGTGAGCTGATGCCACGTGGGCGAAGGGTTCGAAATCCGCACCGAGTTCGGCACCGTCCAGGTCCACCTGGACACGACGGCCAACGGCCCGCGCCTGCGGCTGGTGGGGCAGGAGTCGGGCACCGAAATCTGCCTCGATGTAGTGGAAATCGAAGCGCTGACCGCGATGCGCCATGCCGACTTCCGCGCGATCATCGCCGCGCAGCTGGGTCGTCTTGGGGAGGGGGTTTGATGGCCCGCGAGGGAGTTGGTCCGCGTGTCGAGAAGCTGCGGTCGGTGGTCGACAACCGGACGCCGACGGGTGAGCTTCTCGCCCATGCCCGGGTGGAAGCGGAGCGCTATGGCTTGGACGACTACTTCGTCGTCGATGCCGATTCCCATCGGGAGCCCACCGCGAACTGGTCCGAGGTCATCGAGTACATCGAGAACCCCGTGATCCGGCGGAATTCGCGGGCACATCACGAACTCGACAGCCGACGGCATGCGTACGTCGCCGCGGCGTCGCCGGTCGGGTTCAATTGGCAGGCCATGTTCGGCCGCATTGCGCACGAGGCGAACCAGCAGTTCGAGCCCGTGACCGACGCGACGACGTACCGGGAGGTGGTCCTGGCGCGGCGGGCCATGGACGCCATGGGCATCGACGTGCAGGTCATCTTTCCCACCGTCCTGCTCGGCATGGGGATGTCGCCGGTGGCGGAGGGTGAGGCCCAGATCGCCTACGCCTACGACAAGTGGTTCATCGAGAACGTCTGCACCGCCGAAGCCCGGATCAAGTTCATGCCCTACCTTCCGTTGCGGTCACCGGAGATGTGCGTGCGCATCATCGAAGAGACGGCCGGTGCCCGGGCATGGTCGGCTACCTGGTGACGAGCGTGCGCCACGACCCGGTCTGGGCCGCGAGCCTGATGCCGGTCTACCGGGCCATCGAGGAAACCGGGCTGCCCCTGGGGTTCCACGCCGGACCGACCTGGGACGACCAGTGGATGCGGACGATGAACAAGTTCGTCTCCATGCACGCGATCTCCTTTGTACACGCGAACATCGTGCACCTGACGAACTGGATCATGAACGGGCTTCCGGAGAAGTTCCCGCGGCTGAAGGTCATCTGGATCGAGAGCGGGCTTGCCTGGGTGCCCTTCCTGATGCAGCGGCTCGACAGCGAGTATCTCAAGCGGAGTTCCGAAGCACCGCTGCTCACCCGGCGTCCCAGCGAGTACATGCGCGACATGTTCTACACCTCGCAGCCGATGGAGCGGGACGACTTCATGCTGCTGGAGTCCACGTTCCGGGCCATCGACGCCGGGTCCCAGCTCATGTACGCCTCCGACTGGCCGCACTGGGACTTCGACCTCCCGAGCTCGATTCTGGAGCTGCCGTTCCTGACCGAGCAGGAGAAACGGAACATCCTGGGGGAGAACGCCCGGAAGCTGTTCTCCCTCGGAGCCTGAACACGGAAAGGCACGTCGATGGAGCACATTCTCGTGGCGCCTGCTGCGGAGATTCCGGAGGGCGGCCGGTTGGTCGTCTCCGTGGCAGAGGTCGAGGTCGCCATCTTCCGGCTGGACGGACGGCTTTACGGATGGCGTAACCATTGTCTCCATGCGGGCGGCCCGGTGGGCCAGGGCCTGCTCGTCCACCGGGTCGTCGAGGAGGTCGATCCGCGGGGAGTCAGCCGCGGCGAGCAGTTCTCGGGTGACCTGCACGTGGTCTGTCCCTGGCATGGCTACGAGTACAACGTCCGGACCGGCAAGCATCCGGGCGACCCTCGCCTCCAGCTGCGCAGCGTGGCCGTCCGGGAAGAGGCCGGTCAGGTGTTCGTCGACCTGCCGGAGGCCGAGACCGATGAATGAGCTCGAAGAAGCCCTGCGCACGGCGACCGCGGAGGTGGAGCGGGTGCTGGCGGCCGTCCAGGAAGGGGCCGCGATGCCTGACGCCCCCGCGCGGGCGACGTCGAGGTTGCTGTCGCTGGCTTGCCGGGCTTACGCGGTCGCGGCGAACGGGCGCCGGGCCGGCGAGTTCGCGCAGGAACTGGAGATGAGCACCAGCGAGGCGTGTGTTGCCGCCACGGCGCTTCTCCGTTCGCAGGAGCTCAGCCCGTTCGAGTTCGGTATCTGGTTCGTCGCCTCCGAATCCCGCGGCCAGGTCGCGAATCTACCCGGCGGGGGAACACCGCAAGACCCCTTTTGTACCTAGCCTTTCTTCAGCTGCCCGAGAGGACTGAGAGATGCCGAGCATTCCGGACACGGACGCGTTGTCCGTCATCGAGCTGTTCCCCCAGCATGAGGACTGGTCCCTGCAGACCATGCGGCTCCTCGCGCAGGTCGCCGTGGGCGGTGCCGATCTCTTCGAGTGCGCCAGAACGGCGGCGCGCATCGGCGACCGCACCACCGATGGCGAGATCTGGCAGGCCGAATGGGACCGCACTGCCCGCGAAACGGCTGCCTTCGCCGAGCGGGAGCTCGAAGCCGGGCACCGGCATACCGCGATGAAGGCGTTCTTCCGCTCGTGCAGTTATTTCCGGCATTCGGAGTTCTTCCTCGCGACGGCCGATCCGCGGCGCGAGGCGGCTTACCGCGCCGGAACCGGGAACTTCGGGCGGGCCGTCGAGCTGTCCGGCGGCGTGATCGAGCGGATTCACGTACCCTTCGAAGACATCACCATGGACGGTTACGTCATGCGCCCCGACGCGTCGGGCGAACGGCGTCCCACCGTCCTGTTCCTCGGCGGCGCGGACTCGTGGGCCGAGGAGCTCATCTTCCTCGGCGGGAACCAGTTCCCCGAGCGGGGAATGAACGTCGTGGTCGTGGACACGCCGGGGCGGGGCAGCTCCCTGCGCTTCAAAAAGCTGTACAGCAGGCCGGATTACGAGGTTCCGGTGGCGGCCGTCCTCGACCACCTGGAAACCCGGCCGGACGTCGACATGTCGAGGCTGGGCCTCGCCGGCGTGAGCTTCGGCGGCTACTACGCCCCGCGCGCGGCGGCCTTCGAACCCCGGGTCCGCGCTGTTGCCGCGTGGTGCGGAACCTGGAGCATCCTGCGCGACTTCTACGAGTTCTACCCGCCCCTGCAACAGCAACTCCAGTGGCTGACCGGGTCCGCGGACGACGCCGAAGCGCGAGCCAAGCTGGCGAAGTTCACGCTCGACGGCGTGGCCGAGACGCTGCAGATCCCGGTGTACGTCATGCACGGGACCAAGGACATCATCATGGACATCAAGGGGGCCAGGCAGTTCGTCGAGGCTCTGACCACTCCGGACGTCACCGTCGACGTCTACGACGGCGCCGGTGCCTTGCACTGCAGTTACGACCACCTGGCGGTCGCGGTCGCCCGGCTGGCGGACTGGTTCCGGGATCGGCTGACGGCGTGAACGGCAGCATTGCCGTCGTCGGTGCGGGCTGTGTCATCTCCGGGGACTTTCGGCAGCCGGTGCTGGACGGGGTCGACACAGTCATCAGCCGGGACGGCGTTATCACCGGCATTGGCGCGCGCGAACAGCTTGCCGAGGAGATCGCTGCTTCGGAGGTCGTCGTCGATGCTTGTGGCGCCACCGTTGCACCCGGCCTGATCGACTCCCATTGCCACGTCGTACTGGGTGACTACACGCCTCGGCAGAAGACTGTCGACTTCCTTGCCAGTTACGTGCATGGGGGCATCACCAGCGTGGTGTCACCCGGCGAAATCCACGCGCAGGGGCGGCCGCACAGCGCGACCGGAGTGAAAGCACTCGCGATCGCGGCCAAGACGTGCTTCGAGAACTTCCATCCGGGCGGGATGACCGTGCACGCCGGTGCCGTGGTCCTCGAACCGGAGCTGACCGACGGCGACTTCGCCGAGCTGCAGGCGGCGGGTGTCCGGCTGGCCAAGTTCGGCTTCGGGCGGTACGACGACCCGGCGGACGGTTTCGAGCAGGTCCGCGCGGCTCAGGCACACGGCATCACGGTGATGTGCCACTCCGGTGGCGCGAGCATCCCCGGCAGCAAGCCGATCACGCCGGAACACCTGCGGTACCTCGCCCCGGACGTCTGCGGCCACCTCAATGGCGGGCCGACCTCGCTGCCGGACTCCGGGGTGGACCGCATCATCGACGAGACCTCGATGGCCCTGCAGCTGGTCCAAGCCGGGAACCTCAAGTCAGCGCTCCGGATCCTGCGCAAGGCACTGCACGAGGAACACTTCGCGCGCGTCGTCATCGGTTCGGACACGCCGACCGGGACCGGGGTCATGCCGCTGGGGGTGCTCAAGACCGTCGCCGAGCTGAGTTCGTTGTCGGGCGCCGATCCGGCGATGATCTGGGCCGCCGCGAGCGGGAACAACGCCCGGGTGTGGGACCTGCCCGCCGGTCTGGTCGAGGTCGGCCGCGCCGCCGATCTCGTCGTCCTGGACGCCCCGTGGGGCTCGACCCGGGCCGACGCGCTGGGTGCGCTTGAGGTGGGTGACATTCCGGGCATCACTGCGGTGATTACCGCTGGAGTCTTGCGTGCCTTGATGAGCCGGAATACTCCGCGGGCTGCGCGACTTGCCCGGGTTTCCCCGGCGATGCCGTACCTGGAGAGTGCGGCGCATTGAGCGGTTCCGCTTAGGGACCGTGCTCGGGGCGGCCGGACGACCAGATCAGGTGGAAATCACCGCGGTGATCACTGCCGGAGTCGTGCATTCCTTGGCGAGCCGGAATACTCCACGGGCCGTGCGGCTTTCCCGGCAATGCCGCATCTGGAAACCGCGGCGCATTGAGTGGCTAAGCGCCGTCCGGATCCTGCTCCGGGCGGCCCGACGACCAGATCAGCTGGATGAGCTCGGCGCGGTTGCGGGCGCTGGTCTTGGCGAACACCCGCTTGAGATGCTGCTTCACCGTGTTCTCCGTGATAAAAGCGCGCTCGGCGATCTGCTTCGTGCTGAGCCCTTCACTGATCAGCTGCGCAATCTCCTGCTCGCGCCGCGACAGCACCTCCCAGGCGGGCAGGGCCGGTGCGGACGCGGGACCTCCCCGGTCGAACACCAGCGTCACCGCGGTGGATCGGTGGTCGCCTAGGTGGAGGGTTTTCACGATGCGCTGGTTTCCGGCCTCGCCGACGACCGTCACGTGCACGCGCTTGCGCTGGGTCCGGAATGCCGCCAGCGCCTCGTCGATTCCGGCGGCGATCGATGCTTGCACCGCGCCGCCGGGTGCCGTGAGCGCTGGGTCGCTGCGTGCCGCGTGGTTGCGGAAGATGGTCTCGGCATCGAGGTTCGTCACGATCACCGCTTGGGGCAGCCGGTCGAGGGCGCCTTCGATGGCGGACGTGCGGTACCCGGCGAGCTCGAACCGGAGGGCTCGTTCGGTGGCGAGCCCGACCTGCTCGCTCACCAGCCGGGCCGAGGTGAGGTCGTCCCGGCTGAACGGCTCGCGGGCTTCGGTGCGGGCGAAGTTGAGGGTGCCGAGGAAAACGTCGGTGGCGCAGAGTGCGGTTTCCATGCTGTGCGCGTAACCGGCGCCGCCCAGTGCTTCGCGGGCGCCGCTCGCCTGCCAGCCCGCCGCGGAAATGACCCGGGACGAGTCGATCGGGCGCCGTTCGCGCAGTACGAACTTCAGGACCGGATCGTCGTCGCGCCCGAATTCCTCGTACTGGTCCAGGAACTCGGCGGACGCGTCGGTGCGGATTTCGAGGATTTCCTTCGCATCCGCGCCCAGCCGGTACATTCCCACGCTGTCCGCGCCGATGACGTCGACCACCGACTCGGTGAAGACCTTGCTCACCTCGTCCAAGGTCAACGCCGACTGAAGCGCGCAGGCGAACTCATGCCTCGCCTGTAACAGCTTGCGATCCGGCATGAGTCCTCCTCTCGGACAGGTCCATTGTAGGAGTATCAAGCACAATCCGCCTCTGCTCAAGGGCTGCGGGCACCGCCGAATGTACCCGTCCGGGTACGCCGGGACCGCGAATTGACCCCGGCGGGGACGGTCGCCGTTCCGCCCGCCCGGCTAGCGTGATTCCACCGGTGTCCGCAGCCTTCGACTAGTGCAAGGATCTCGTATGATCATCCGCAAGCTCTTCTCCCAGGTCGAAGAAATCCGCACAGTGCTGGGCCGGGACGACGACGGGCCCGCCCTGCGCAAGGTCGCGGTGTGCGCCGTGGTCGGGAACCCGTTCGCGGGCAAGGGCTATGTCGCCGACCTCGCGGAGATCATCAACGCCTCCGGGGAAATCGGGAAACTCGTCGGCACCGAGGCTGCCCGCCTCCTCGGGGAACCCGTGCACAGTTACGGAAAAGCCGGAGTCGTCGGCCTGGCGGGCGAGCAGGAGCACGTGAACGCGGCCCTGACGTCGGTGTTCGGCAACGCGTTCCGCGACGCGATCGGGGGTGGCCGGGCGTGGATCGCGTCGGCCACGAAACCGGGCGTGGCCGGCAGCACGATCGACGTCCCGCTGGCCTTCAAGGACGAGATCTGGGTCCGCAGCCACTACGACGCGCTGGAGGTCCGGATTCCCGACGCTCCGCATCCGGACGAGATGGTGATCATCGCCGCCGTCGCGAACCGGGGGCGGATCAATGCCAGGGTCGGCGGCATGTCGGTCGACGAGGTCTCGGCCGAGGCGTGAACAGCAGAAGGAGGACCAGATGAAAGTGCTGGTGGACATCGATGCGTGCCAGGGCTTTGCCTGCTGCATGATGGAGGCGCCGACGGTCTTCGATCTCGAAGAGAGCATCGGCAAGGTGGTCCTCCTGAAGGAGCATCCGGGTGAGGAGCTGCGCGACGCAGTGGCCGCAGCGGTACGGGCCTGTCCCGCCAACGCGCTCGCGCTCGAGGGGTAGCCGTGGATGAGGTCGTCGTGGTCGGCGGGGGACTCGCGGCGGTGCACGCCATCCAGGGGCTGCGCGACTTCGGCTACGAACGCGGCATCACGCTCGTCGGGGCCGAACCGATGCTCCCGTACGACCGGCCGCCACTGTCCAAAGAGGCCTTGCGGGACGGACCGGACCCGGAGCGATCGCTCCTGCGCGACCCGTCCTGGTACGAGAACTCCGGGGTGACCCTGCAGCTGGGCGCACCCGCGCTCGGAGTGGACGGAAAGCGCCGGCTGGTATCCCTCGGCGAAGGGCGTGAGGTCCGGTACGACGGTCTGGTGATCGCGACCGGTTCGACGGCAAGGACTCTCGAATCACTGGGACACCAGGAGTCCGGCGCTCGTTCGTTGCGGACGATGCGGGACGCGGTCACGTTGCACGATCAACTCAAGGCGGCCCGAAGCCTCGCGGTGGTCGGTGGTGGGTTCATCGGCCTTGAAGTCGCGGCCACCGCCCGCGAAATGGGCCTGCACGTCGACGTCATCGAAATTGCTCCGGTGCTGTTGAGCCGGGTGCTCGGCGACGAGGTGGGACAATGGTTCCGCGAGTACCACGAGCGGCGAGGCGTTCGCATTCATTGCGGTACCTCCGTGGAGGAGATCGAATCCGGTCCGGACACGAGCAAGTTGCGGCTCGGCAACGGAACGGTGCTGTCGGCGGACCTGGTGGTCACCGGCATCGGGGCCGTCCCCGCGGTCGGCTGGCTGCGCGACGGTCCGGTGCGCCTTGCCGGTGGCGTGGTCTGCGACGAATATCTGCAGACCGGCGTCGAAGGCGTGGTCGCCGCGGGAGATGTCGCCCAGTGGTACAACCCGCTTTTCGACGAGACCATGCGCGTGGAGCAATGGAGCAACGCCGTCAGCCAGGGCAGGCATGCGGCCGGGGCACTGCTCGGCGCGCGGGAACCGTGCACGGTGGTGCCGTACTTCTGGTCGGACCAGTTCGACGCCCGGATGCGGTTCGTCGGCCGCTCCACCGCGGCCAGCCAGGTCGAGATCGTGGAGAGCAGCCAGGACAAGCTCGTCGCCCTTTTCGGCCGGGACGGTGCGATCCGGGGTGCGCTGTGCGTGAACGCGCCCAAGCAGCTGGTCCGCTACCGCTCGGCCATCGAAGCGCGGATCCCGTGGCCGGACGTCGTCTGAATACGCCCGGCCGGGTACTTAGCGCGCACGACCACTGCGGATAACGTCGGCTCCGGGAGGTGTCGATCCATGATGTTCAGCCTGCAGAAGCTGTTGTGGGACATCCGGAAGGACCCCACCTTGGCGGCCGATTTCACGGCCGACCCGGAAAGTGTCCTGGACGCCTACGACGTTCACGGGGACGAAAGAGAAGCCATGCGAACACTCGACTTCAAGACGCTCTACGACCGCGGAGCCAATCCGTACCTGCTGTATTTCTGCGCCCTGCAGATCGGGGTCGAGCGCGCCGACTACTACGCGGGGCTGCGGGGCGAGGTCCGATGAGTTCCGGCGAGGTCGTGGGTGCTTTCGCGATGTCCCATGCACCGGGTATCACGGGCTTTCCCGAAAAGGCCGAACCGGCGCAACGCTTGGCGGTGACAGCCGCCCTCGGCGAAGTCCGGCGGCGCATCGAGAAACTGCAGCCGGACGCGATCATCGCGGTATCCGTCGAGCATTTCACCAATTTCTTCCTGGCCAACCTGCCCGCGTTCGCGATCTGTACCGGCGACAGCTACCCCGGGCCGGTCACCCCGGAAATGGCCGAGTTCCTGAACGTCAAGCAGCGGACCTACCCGGGGGCGGCGGAGCTCGGGCGGCACCTGTACCACTACGCGCTCGAAGCCGATTTCGACCCGAGCTTGGTCGAGGGCGGCCTGGCCTTCGACGAGAACTTCTGCGTCCCGTTCGAGCACGTCGACCCCCATGGCCGGTACCCGCTGGCGCCCATCATCGTCAACGGCGTGAACCCGCCGTGGCCGACCGCACGGCGATGCCTCCGGTTCGGGCAGATGCTGCGCGCGGCGGTCGAAGCGCAGAGCACGTACCGGCGGGTGGTCGTCGTCGGCACCGGCGGGTTGTCCCACTGGGTCGGGATGCCGGAGTCCGGGACCATCAACACCGGTTTCGACAGGGACTTCCTCGCCCGCCTCGATTCCGGGAACCCCGAGCGGCTGGTTTCCTACCGGCCGGAGGAAATCGACCTGGCCGGAAACGGCGCCCACGAGATCCGCACGTGGCTCGTCACCGCCGGGGCCGCGGCCGCCTCTTTCGAAACCCTCGCTTACGAACCCGTGTCGGCCTGGCTCACGGGTACCGCGGTCGCAGCGGCACGAATCTAGCGACCTGCACGCAAAGGAGAGCCGAATGACGAAGCTGCCCGAGGTGACCGGCACCGACCTGCGCGGGGTCATGGCCTACCCGCCCACCCCGGCCCTGCCCGGCGCGGAACGGGTGGACGCGGAAGACACCGTGGACCTTGCCGAGACCGAACGCATGATCCGGAGCCTCATCCGCGATGGGGTGGACGCCATTGCCCTGAACGGCACTCTCGGCGAAGGTGCGACGCTGACCCTGAAGGAATGGCAGGACTTCGCGGGCACGGTCGCCGAGACGGTGCGGGCGGTGCGTCCTGGCTTCCCGGTCTTCATCGGGACGACCACGCTCAACACCCGGGACACCGTGTCGCGCATGCGGTTCCTTGCCGGACTGGGTATCACCGGAACTCTGCTGGGACGGCCGATGTGGGGAAACATGGTCGGCCCGGTCATGGAGCGCTTCTACCGTGACGTGGCTGAAGCCGTTCCCGAGCTGGCGATCGTCGTCTACGACAACACTGCCGCGTTCGGCGGGATCATCCCGCGAAGCGTGTACCAGACTCTGGTGGACCTTCCGCAGTGCGTTGCGGTGAAGTACGCGGGAGGTGCGTCGGTCGGCTTCCGCTATCACAACGACATGGCGCACACCGGGAAGAGCTTCCCGCTGATGCCGATCGAGACGGATTGGTTCCCCGCCTGGGAAATGTACGGGGAAGAGCTCGTCGGGATGGCCTGGTCGTCGACGACGGCCTGCGGCCCGGGGCCGGTGCTCGCACTCCGGGATGCGTTGCAGGCCGGGCGCACCGAGGACGCGAGGTGGCTCACCGAGCGGCTGCGCTGGGCGCACGAGCCGTTCCTCGTCGGACAGGACTTCATGGAGTTCGCGAAGTACAACGTCCCGCTCGAGAAGATCCGGGTGAACGAGGCCGGATACCTCAAGGTGGGCAAGTGCCGCCCGCCGTACACGGAGGATCTGGTTCCGGAGAAGCACGTCCGGGACACGAAGGCGCACATCGCGCGGTACCAGCAGGTCATCCGGGAGGTTGCGGAGCGGTTCGCGTGAACGGGCACGAGGCCGTTGCGCATCAGCTCAAGGAGCTGGGCGTCGAGATCGCCTTCGGGATCATCGGCGACGACGTCGCGCGGATTGCGCAGCACCTCAGCGATCTCGGTGTGCGGTACGTCAATGCGCGGCACGAGAACCAGGCCGTGGCGATGGCCGACACGTATGCTCGCACCACGGGCGGGCCCGGGGTGGTGATCCTGGCCGGTGGACCGGGCGTGTCCAATGGGCTGACCGCGATCAACACCGCCCACCACGCGGGCTCACCGGTGCTGGTGATCACCGGGTTCGGTTCGCCGGTCCCGAAACCCTTTGCCGCCGAAGCGGTCTTCGACGGCCTGGGGATCGGCTTCACCGCGATCGCCGACCCCGGCTGTCTCGTCCGCGACACCGTTGTCGCTTGGCATTGTTGCACCGAGGGTCGGACCGTCGTCGTCTCCTACAGTGTTGCGGCACTGGACAAACCACAGCACCTCGATGTCGTCGATGAGCCGGTCGACTCGCGGCCGGTCCCGATTGCGCCTCGTGCCGAAGACATTCACACGGTATGCGATCTGCTGGAGGACTGCCGCCGTCCGGCGATCGTTGCCGGACGAGGTGCCGTGGCTTCCGGGGCGGCGCTTACTGCGCTCGGCGACCTGATCGGCGCCGCGATGTTCACGACGCTGCGTGCCCCGGGTCTCTTTCATGGTGATCGCTTCGACTTCGGCATTCTGGGGACGTACTCCTCAGGCCTGGCCACGGAAATCGCGACGGCCACCGATGTGTACCTGGTGTTCGGCGCTTCCCTCAGCCGGTTCACCACCTACGACGGAGCCTTGCTCGACCGTTCTCTGGTGGTCCAGTTCGATTCCGACGAGTCGGCCTTCGTTTCGGCAGACGAGGAGCTGCGCATCCTGGGAGACGCCCGGCTCGCGGCGGTGGCGCTGGTCGAGGAACTGACGCGGCGGGGAGTCCGCTCGCCAGGGCACCGAACCCCGGCGCTCGAAGCGCGCCTCGGCGAGTCCCGGCCGCCCGAGCTCGGGTCCGGCCTGGCCCCCGACGGACGGCTCGACCCGCGAGCCATGGGACAGCGGCTCCATCAACTGCTGCCGACGGAGAAGACCCTGGTGTACGACGGAGGACGGCACCAGAGCCACCTGATCCCGCACCTGCCGGTCACCGACCCGGGTTCCTTCCTCCAGATGTCCGGCGCCGGTTCGATCGGGCTCGCCGTGGGCGGCGCGATCGGGGCCGCGCTGGGCCGTCCGGACCGGTTGACCGTTGCCCTGATGGGAGACGCGTCGTTCATGATGGCGCTCAACGACGTGGAAACTGCGGTTCGGGAGCGCGTGCCGATTCTGATGGTCGTCAGCAATGACGAGGCGCTCGGTGCCGAGGTGCGCTACCTGGAGATGCACGCCGCGGGTACCGAGGTGGCCGCCGTTCCGACGCCGGATCTGGCTGCGGTGGCCGAAGCGCTGGGGTGTCGGGCGCGGACTGTGCGGACGTTGGTGGATCTCGACGTTCTGCCTGCGTTACTGGAGCGTCGTGGCCCGGTGTTGTTGGACTGCCGGATCAGTGGGGATGTTCCGGCGCCATCGATTGATTTCCTGTTCTCGCGGGCCCGGTAGTAGGTCGGGGAAATGCCTCCTCGCGGTGAACCCTCCGCCGCCGACACAGTCGCTGCGGCAAGGTGCGCGTCGAGCGAGGAGGTCTGCGATGTCGGTGTCCTGAGACGTGATAGTCGTCGGTGGCGCGTACTTCCACTGGTTCCAGTCCGCGCTCTGGACCGAGGTGCAGCGGTACGAGCTGGACGGCCAGCGTCAAGGTCCTGCTGCCCGGCGCGGATTTCGCCCGGGTGGAGGGTCGGCTGGCGGTTGCGACGTCGGATATTGCCACCGGTTGGTGCGGTTCTGCCGACGGTGCGATCGAGTCCGGGCGGCAGGTCCGGGAGTTGCTCGGAACGGCCGTCCACTGACCGGCGGACGCCTGCGGCCTTGGTCTGTCCGGACTCGGGCAGACCAAGGCCGGAATACCCGCAGCGCCGGCGCGGTTCGCCACAAAGGACGACCGAAAGGAATCGCTGCGTGTCCAAGGTTCTTGTGCTCAATGCCAGTCCTCGCCGTGACGGTAACTCCTCGACGATGGCGCACGCCGCTGCGGAGGGGGTCCGGGCTGCGGGGCACGAGGTCGGCTTCGTGCATCTCGCCGATCATGTCCAGGGGTTGCTCCGGGATTGCCGCACCTGCCGGAGCCGCGACGACGGAACCTGCACCATCGGCGACGGCTACGAGAGCCTGCTGCGCAAACGCCTGATCCCCGCCGACGGGCTGATCATCGCGACGCCGTTGTACTGGTACGGCATGTCCGGCGCCCTGAAAACGTTCTTCGACCGGCTGTTCTGCTACACCTCCGGCAGCGCACCCGACAGCGACACCATCGTCGGCGGCCTCACCGGCAAGCGCGTCGCGCTGCTCATCGCCTGCGAGGAGAGTTACCGCGGGGCCACGATCGGGCTGGTCACGCAGTTCCAGGAACTGACCCGCTACCTGCACCAGGAGCTCGTCGGCGTGGCCGTCGGCATCGGCAACAGCCGGGGCGAGGTGCGGTCCGATCCCGGCAATCCCCTCGGACACGCCACCGACCTGGGCAGGCGGCTGTTCGAAGCACGGGTCACCGACTACCGGATCGACACTCAGCGCTCGAATCGGGTGTGGGATTCACCGGCCATGCCCTGAATTCAAGAAACCGCAGATGCGGTGACACGGCGCCGATATTGACGCTTTTGCGGACGCGATGACCGAGGTAGCGTGCAGTCATGGTGATGCACCGGTTCGTCGTGGCGATCGGATTCGCGGTGGTTGTCCTGTTCGGCGCGGCTCCGGCCACGGCGGCTCCCGCGAGGGCAGTCGGGGTCTCCGGCGCGGTCGCCAGCCCGGCCGAGTACTCCCCGGCCGACCTGGCCGGTGCCAGCTTGTACGACGTCGTGGTCAAGGCGGCGCCGATCACTCCGGCGGGGAAGAACACCGCTCTTCGCGTGGTCGTCCAGGTCTCCGGTCGCCACGGGCAGTCTTCGACCTTCGCGCTGGGCGAGCTCGACCCGGCATTCGGGAACCACGCCGCAACGTTCACCCGCGCGCGCTCCGGGATCCGGCTCAGCGTTCCGGGCGATCGCAACCGGAGCCGTGACGTCGCCGACGTGCGGTCCATCCGCGTGTCCGTGTCCGACGCCGGACCCCAGCCGGTTCCGCCGGGTGCGGTCCGGGTGGTCACGGTGCACCGGACAACAGTCGTCGTGCCCGCGTACCTGCCTGCCCGCACGGTGCGGGTCACGTTCCAGTCCGGCGCCGGGCCGCAAACGCACACCGAGACCGGACCCCCGCTGGCTGCGGTGCTGCTGGCGGCCGGGGTGCTGCCGAGGGCGGACCTGCCGGTGGTGGCGGTCGGCGAGGACGGGTACGGCGCGGCGGTCACCCTCGCCGAGGAATCCGTCGGCGGTCGTCCGCTCGTACTGTCCACTGTGGAGGACGGCAGCCCGCTGGCCCGGCCGCGGCTGGTGCCGGAAGGGGACGTCAAGGGCGGCCGGTACGTCTCCGGTGTCGTGACGCTGGTGGTCGGTTTATAGTCCGGTCATAGGTCTGAGTATCCGCAACCAGCTCGGCGGGACGGTCACCGCGATCACCCCGGGCGAGGCGATGGCGACGGTCAAGACACGTCTTTCCGGCGGCCAGGAGGTCACCGCCGCGATCACCCGGGAGGCAGTGGAGGAGCTCGGGCTGGCCGAGGGCGCGGCGGTCCGCGTGCTGATCAAGTCGACCGAGGTGTCGCTGGCGACCGGCCCGGTGGCCGGGATCAGCATCCGCAACCAGCTGGCCGGTCAGGTCACCCGCGGTCACCAGCGGGGAGGCCATGGCGACGGTGAAGGTCGCGGTCGAGGGCGGTGAGCTGACCGCGTCGATCACGCGGGAAGCCGTCACCGAACTCGGTCTCGCGGACGGCACCCCGGTGGTCGCGCTGGTCAAATCCACCGAGATCTCGCTCGCGACCGGCTGACCGGGGTCAGGCCGAAACCAGCGCCACGACCGCCCACGTGACACAGGCGACCCCGGCAATTTCCAGGAGAATCGCCACCAGCAGAATCCGCGCCGTTTTGATGTTGATCGTGCGCGCATTCTGGACGACGGTCAGCCTGGTCGTGGCTACTTCCCGTTCGGCGTGGACTGCCGGGGCATTCCAGTATTTGTCTTCGGTGATCAGCGGGGTGAGTCTTTTCAGGGAAATAGCGTCGCTCCGGCGGGGAGCGTTCGTGAAGATCCCGGCGGTCGCGGCCAGTGCCAGCAGTGCGGCGGCGAGGTAAAGCGGGAGCTTCACATTGCTGCCGAGCGTGAAGTTCTGCGCTTTCGTCGACAGCGCGGAAAGCCCGAAGAGCAGCGTGACCAGCGTGCCGGACGAACTGATCACCGCCAATCCGCGGGCTTGCAGCGAACTCGCATTGGCGCGGACGTTGTCGATTTCCTTCTCGATGAGACTCGCGATGACGAGACCGGAGACCTTTTCCACGGGTGCGGTGGTCATTCTTCGTGCGCTTCTTCGGCGTCCGGCCGTACGCCCCGGTCGAGGACTTTCTCGGTGCCGATCGTCGGGTAGGAGAAGTCCTCGTCCGGCGGGGCGATCGGCGGCGCGGCGGGGATCGGCGGGCGTGGTCCGTCTTGGTCAGGCACGGCTCCTCCTCGGCTGGGAAGTGTCCGATGGCGAGTCGCGCAACGGAGCCGGTTCGTTACGGCCCGGCCGGTGGACAGGCCCGGGGCAGCCGGTCCACCGGGTCCCGTCAGCGAAGGGTGCCGACGAGTTCGGCGTAGAGCTCCGGATCGGTGTCGCCCTCGGTGTTGACGGCCAGGACGCGGCTGTGTTCTCCGAGGCCCAGCGCGGTCCGGCCGGCCGGGTCGGCGGCGAGTGCCGTCAGCGCGGCGACCCCGGCCGCACCCGTTTCGCCGGACACGACGGCCGGGCGGTCCGCGGCCGGGGTGGCCAGCAACCGCATTGCCGGTGCGACGGGCGAGTCGTCGATTGCGGTGAAGTGCCGGGCCGCATCACGCAGGATTTCCCACGCCAGCAAGGAAATCTCGCCGACCGCGAGGCCGCCCATGATCGTCTCGTGCGTACCGCCGACGATCTGCGGCTCGCCGGCCGCGGCGGATTCGAGGAGGCACGCGGCCTTCTCCGGTTCGACGATCACGACCGCGGGGAACCGGTCCGCGGGCCAGCGGGTCAGCAGGTGCGCGGTGAGCGCCCCGGCCATCCCGCCGCATCCGGCCTGCAGGAAGACGTGCGTCGGGAGCTCGTCCCCGCACTGGGTCACGAGTTCCTCGGCCAGCACCCGGTATCCCTGCATCACATCGCGCACGGTGCTGCCGGCGACGTCGGTCGACGACGTGTCGGTGATGACGACCCAGCCCTCGCGGGCGGCCTCGGCGGAGTTGGCGGCGGTGACCTCGTCGTAGTTCCCGTGGACCCGCCGGACCTCGGCGCCGAGGTCGGCGATCTCCTTGGCCCGCCGGTCGGTCACCGCGGCCGGGACCGCGATCACGCACCGGCAGCCCAGTTCCCGCGCGCCCCACGCCACCGAGAGGCCGTGGTTTCCGTCGGTGACGCAGGTGACGACGAAGTCGGTGATCGGCCGGTCGGCGCCGTGCTCCTCCCGCCACCGCCGGTACGCGAGCCGCACCGCGTACGCGCCGCCGAGGGATTTGAAGCTCTTGAGCCCGAGCCGCGCCGACTCGTCCTTGACCAGGAGCTGGCCCACCCCGGCCGCCGAAGCGAGGTCGGGGCACGAGACCAGCGGCGTGGGCGCGTATCCCGGCCAGCTGGTCAGCGTCTCGGCCGCTTCCCGGTACCCGGCTTCCGGAAGCAGCTGCTCGACGCGGGCGAGCAGGCGGTCGTCGATCGTGCCGTCCCGGCTGACGACCCGGATCTGCGTCATGGTGATTCCTTCCCTGTCGTATCGGTCAGCTGCAGGCGCAGTCGCCCAGCGGGGCCGCTTTGCTGCCCAGGCGGGAGATCTCGACCGGGGACCGCACCGCGGGGCCCTTGTCCAGATCGAGCAGCGCGGCCGGGGTTTCGCGGATCATCAGCGAGATGTCGTCCTGCGAAATCCCCTTCTCCAGCATCATCTGGGCGAAAAGCCGCAGCGCTTCGGGTGCGACCGGGTTGTGCCGCTGCCCGGAGTCCGACACCAGGATGCACCGGTCCGCGCCGAGGTGGCGGATCGCGTTCGCGACGTTGTCCACGGTTTCCGCGGCCCAGAACGGGGAAACGCCGGTGTAGATGAACTCGGCGATGGCGCCGAGCTTGCAGAGGTGCTCCAGCGTCGCCATGTCGAGGTTCGGCACCTTGTAGAACGGGTGCGTGATGAGGATTTTCTCCACGCCCTCCTTCCGCGCCCGCTCGACCAGCGCGACGATCTCGGCGGGGGACAGGTGACACGTCGCCAGCACGGCGTTGTGCTCGGCGATCAGCTTGAGCACCTCGACGACCTCGTCCTTGAGCTTCCCGTCTTCGAGAACCCAGTAGCCGTCCGCGTTTTCGATGCCCCCGGCCTGCGTGCCGTAGTTGCCGGTCGAGCCGTGGATCTGCGCGTGGTACCCGGCGTCGGAGGTCGGCATCCAGACGACCTTCCCGCCGAAGCGCAGTGCCGCGTCGACCGCCGCCGGATTCACGTACCCGACATAGGAGTTGAGCACGATCCCGCCGTACACCTCGATGTCCGGCACGATCGTGCGGGTGTAGTAGGCCCGGCTCACCGTGCTTTCGTGGTGGCACTTCAGCACGATCGCGCGCAGCCCGGCGTCACGCGCGGCGACGGCCACCTCGAAGTCGTCGGTGAGGCGGGGGAACATGCAGGGGTGGCTGTGGATGTGCATGTCGACCGCGCCGCGCAGGTCGACGAGGTCCGCGCCGAACCCGGTGGTGCCGTGCTTCATTTCTGGACTCCTCGTTCTCTCGGTCAGTGCTGGACGGGCGCGTCGGCGTCGAGTGCCGACAGCCCGAGGATGGTGAGCGCGCCTTCGAGTGCGGCGTGGTTGCTGGTGACGACCGGCAGCCCGGACCACTTCGCGAGCCGGGCCCTGGTCTCGTACCCGCGTAGGTTGGTGCAGGACAGGAAGATTCCGTCGATCCCGTCCGGGGAAACGTTGTCCCGGATGAACTTTTCGATCTGCTCGGGGGTGACGTCCGCGATCCCGAACGGGTCGACGATCCCGAGCCCGAAGGACTGCGGCACCCGGATTCCCCCGGCCTCGATGCCCGCCACGATCCGGTGGGTCAGGTCCGGGATGTACGCGGTGACGACGGCGACGTTCTTCAGCCCCCGCCGCACGAGTGCCTGGCGCACGGCCGCATTCGTGCTGACGACCGGAACTCCGCAGGTCTTGCCCAGGTCGGCGATCATGGCGCGTTCCCCGTCCGCGCCGAGCACCGCACCGGCGCTCGTGCACGAGAAGACGACGACGTCGGGCCGGGCGGTGGCGATGTCCCGCGCGGCGTCCGGCAGGTAGGTGGTCACCATCCGGCGCTCGTCCTCGGCGGTGGTTTCCTCGATGTACATCCGGCTCGCGTGCACGGACACGGATTCCGGGGAATAGGTCCAGAAATCACGCTCGGCGACCGTGTTGGTCGACGGCACGATGAGCCCGATGCGGCGGGCGGCCGGTGCGGGAGGTGCTTGGTCCGGTGTTTGGTTCGGTGTTTGATTCGATGCGGTCATGCTGCGCCCCTTCGGGAAGCGAGAGTGGCGGGGTCCGCGACGGTGAGCGGTCGCTGTACCAAGTAATATGTCACAGAAATTTCAGTTACTCAAGGGGTGGCCGGGGTCAGCGGATCGCGCTGGTGGCCCGCCGCATGTTCGCCATCCACGTGTCGGAGCCGCACTGGCGGCCGCCGCCGGTGTCCTTTCCCCCGCCGAATGCGGCGCCGACCTCGGCACCGGAGGTGTGCAGGTTGACGTTCGCGATCCCGCAGTCCGACCCGTGCGCGGCGAGGAACTGCCCGATCTCCGCGTGGTCGTTGCCGAAGATGCTGGACGAAAACCCTTGCCGGACCGCGTTGTTCAGGGTGATGGCCTCGTCGAACTCGCCGTAGTCGAGCACCCAGAGCAGCGGACCCAGCGTTTCCTCGCGGACGATGGCGCTCTGGCCCGGCATCCGGACGATGGCCGGTTCGACGTAGTACGCGTCTGGGGCGGCGGGGAGCCGGATTCCGCCCGCGACGACGTGCCCACCTTGCCGCCGGGCAGCGGCGATGGCGGCCGTCAGGCGTTCGTGGACGACGGAATCGCGAAGCGGGCCGACGTTCGTGGCGGGGTCGAGCGGGTTGCCGACGGTGAGCTTTTCGTACGCGCTGATCAGCCGGTCGAGCAGCTCGCCGACGACGGGCCGGTGCACGATCAGCCGCCGCATGGTGGTGCACCGCTGACCGGCGGCGGCGGTCGCAGCGGCCACGACGCCGTCGACGACGAGATCGAGGTCGGCTGTGCCGGTGACGATCGTGGCGTTGTTACCGCCGAGGTGAAGCTCGGCGCGGCGGAACGTCGGCGCGAGGGCGGTGGCGACGTCACGGCCGGTTTCGGTCCGGCCGGACAGCCGGACCAGGGCGACGCGCTCGTCGCGAACCAGTTCCTGACCTGCTTCGGGTCCGCCGAGGATCACTTGACCCAGATCAGGGGGCGCGCCGCAGTCGCGTCCGGCGACATTGAGCAGGTGACTCACCGCCAGCGCGGTGAGCGGTGCGTGTTCCGACGGCTTCCACAGCACCGGGTTTCCGCAGACGAGCGCCACCGGGGCACTCCACGACCACACGGCGCCGGGGAAGGAGAACGGCGAGATCACCGCGGTCGGCCCGAGTGGATGCCACGTCTCGACCAGGCGGAAGCCGTCGCGCTGGGACGGCAAGGTCGACCCGGCGAGCTTGCGGGCGAGGCCCACGGCGAGCTCGCACATCTCGATCATCTCGCCGACCTCGGCGCGCGCCTCCGCGACCGGCTTGCCTGCTTCGAGCGTGATCAGCGTGGCGAGGTCGTTTCGGTGCAGTTCGAGGAGCCGCCCGAGGTGCCGGACGACCCCGGCCCGGCGTGGTGCGGGAACCCGGCGCCACTGCTCGAAAGCTGCCTGTGCGGCGCCGACGGCCGCCCGGATGCCGGGCTCGGGGGCGTAGCTGCAGAGCGTGCTGCCCAGGATCGGGCTGGTGGCGGTCAGCTCACCGGCGGGCGGGAGGTCGGCACCGCAGTGGGTGAGCGCGCGATGGGCCAGCCCGCTCAGGTCGTCCGGAGCAAGATCCGCCAGGGGTGGGAGGAGGGATTTCGACATATTGATATTTTAGCAACATATTACTCACGAGACGACCTTGCTCCCGAGGTGTGCGGGAGGCGGGTTACCGGCCGGAGACCCAGTCCTCGAGCGCGCGCGTGCGCATGAGGTCGATGTGTTTTTCCATCAGCCGCTGTGCCTCGATCGAGTCACGGGCTTCGAGGGCTTCGAGGATCGCCTGGTGTTCCTGGTGGATCAGGTCCGTCTTGCGGGACTGGCCGATTCCCGCGTACTGGAGCCGGCGCACGTCGTTGTAGATGTTCTCGAACGCCTTGATCAGCCGCGGGCTGCCGGTGGCGGCGACGATCGTGCGGTGGAAGTCGTGGAAGGACTCGTCGTGGTCGAGGGTCATCTCGTCGCCCGGCGGCGGCATCCGGCGCAGGTGGTCGAGTGCGGTGTCGTCGATCCGCTGCGCGGCCAGCTGCACCGCGGCGCCTTCGAGCAGGCGGCGCATGAAGAAAACGTCGCGGACGTCGCCGGATTCGACCGGGCGGATCAGGTAACCCTTGTACGCGATCGCGGTGATCAGGCCCTCGCGTTCGAGGAGCTTGATCGCCTCGCGGACCGGCGTGCGCGACATCCCGTACTTGTCCGCCAGGGTGCCGAGCTGCACCACCGAACCCGGTTCCAGCCTGCCCCGGATGATGTCTTCGAGGACATGCTTGCGGGCCTCGTCGACGAGTGACTCGCCCCTGCTCGACCGGGTCTTGCGGCCGTCGGTCTTGATCGCCGAGGGGGGGTCCGCCTGCTGGGCGGTGCCGGCGCGCTGGTTCATGTCACTCCGTGGCGAAGAGGGGTCGGCGGTGCGCAGGGGGGCTGCAGCCGGGCGGGTTCCATAACATTTTAACCGTACCGCATGGCCGGTACCGGCTGCTACGACATGCTTACCCGGTCGGGGAACCCCGCGGCGGACGGCGCCGGGGGAGCGGATCCGGCTAACTAATATATTGCAGAAATCTCATTTAGGTGCGATGCTGGGGCGAGCCACCCGCGTGAAGGAGTACAGCGACTGATGAGCCACGAAACGACAAGCCGCACGGGCCGTCCCCGCGAAGGGGGAGACCTGCTCGTCGAGGCACTGGCGGCACGCGGAGTCCGGCAGGCCTTCACCGTCTCCGGCGGGCCGATCAACTCCGTGTACCACGCGAGTGTCGGGTCTGCAGTGGACCTGCGGCACGTCCGGCACGAAGGGGCCGCCGGGTTCATGGCGGACGCGACGTACCGGACGACTGGGGTACCCGGGGTCGCGGTCGTCACGCTCGGACCGGGCGTGACGAACATGGCGACGCCGCTCGGCACCGCACTGCGGGCGGGTTCGGCCGTGCTGGTGATCGGTGCGCAGGCGCCGACGTCCCAAGTGGACAAAGGCGCCGGCATGGAGCTGAGCACCCTCGCAGCCATGCGGCCCTTGGTGAAATGGGCGGCGAGTGTGCCGCGCGCCGACCGGATCGCCGAGTACGTCGACCGTGCATGGCGCACGATGCTCGCGCCGACCCCGGGTCCGGTGTACCTGGAGATCCCCGCCGACGTCCTTTCCGCGCAGGTACCGGACGACGTCACCGCCACGACGGACTGGCGCCAACCGCATCGCGCCGCGCCGCACCCCGACGCGGTCCGCGAGGTCACCGAGACACTTCAAGGAGCGCGGCGTCCCGTCGTGCTGGTCGGCGACGGCGTGCACTATGAGGGTTGCGGCGACGACGTCCGGGATTTCTTGACCAGTAACGGATTGCCGTTCGCCACCCTGCGCCTGGCCCGCGGCGCTGTGGACGAACGCAGCGATCTGTTCGTCGGACCTGGCTACGTACCGGCGAACCCGGCTTTCCGGCGCGCCCTCGATGAAGCAGACGTCGTACTCATGCTCGGGCACGACTGGGAGTTCGATCTCGGCTTCGGCGAGGAGTTCCCGCGCTCGGCAACCGTGGTCCACGTGCACGAGGACGCGAGCAAACTGGGTCGCGTCACCGGAACCCCTGATATCACAGTGGTTTCCGCCGTCGCGCCCTTCCTCGCCGCGCTTCCCGACGGCCTTTTCCCGGACCTGGACCGCAGCTGGGTGTCGGTGACGACGCAGGCGTGGCGCACCGAGCACGCGACCACGAGCAGCGCCGCCCGCCGGGCCGAAGGCCTGCACCCGGTCGAGCTCATCGACGAGGTCCGCCGCGCCGCGCCGGATCCGACGTGTTTCGTGACCTCCCACGGCAACATCGACTTCTGGGCCGACGGCCACCTGGTGATCCCGGCCGAGGGCCGGTACCTGCGGGCCGGGCAGAGCGGCAGCCTCGGTGCCGAGGTGCCGTTTGCCATCGCGGCGAAACTCGCCGACCCGGAGCGCCCGGTCGTGGTGTTCCTCGGCGACGGCGCGATCGGGTACCACGGGGCAGAGCTGGACACCGCGGTCCGCTACGGCGCCAACGTGGTCGTGGTGGTGGCCGACGACCAGAAGTGGGGCGCGATCGCGATGCCACAGCGGACCGCGTACGGCGTCGAAGTGGAGATGGATCTCGAACGCCGCGACTGGGTGGGTTTCGCGCGCTCGCTCGGCGCGCAGGGTGAATACGTCTCCGACCTCGCGGAGCTCGGCGGTGCCGTCGAACGCGCGCTGAAGGCCGACCGGCCGAGCGTGCTGCAGGTGCCGATGCTCTCCGTGCTGAGCCCCTACATGGCTTACACCACCAGCTGACCTCGACGAACGAAGACAGGAGCACCACCCCATGCAGCACGTTCCGCTCATCATCAACGGCGACGAGATCGCCGAGGGGGCAGACGGGCAGGCGGAGACCTTCGACCCGGCCACGGGCGAGGTCATCGCGACCTTCGCGCTCGCCGGCGCCGGGCAGGCGGACCTCGCGGTCGAGGCGGCGCGGGAAACCTTCGACACCGGCGTCTGGCGGAAGCTGCGGCCGGTCGAACGCGGCCGCGTACTGGCGCACGCTGGGCGGTTGCTGTCGGCGCGGCGCGAAGAGCTGGCCCGCCTGCTGACTCTCGACAGCGGGAAACCGTTGCGGGACTCGTATTACGAGGTCGACTGCTCGGCGCGGTTCTTCGAGTTCTACGGCGGCTACGCGGACAAGGTGCAGGGCAAGAGCATTCCGCTGGGTCCGGAGTGGATGGACTGGACGATCCAGGAACCGATCGGCGTCAGCCTGCAGGTCGTGCCGTGGAACTACCAGCTGCTCGTCGCCGTGCGCGGGATCGCGCCCGCGCTGGCCGCCGGATGCAGTGTGGTCGTGAAACCGTCGTCGGAGACGCCGCAGGCAATGCGGGAGTTCGCGGGCATCCTGCGCGAAGCCGGGTTGCCCGACGGCGTGCTGAACGTGGTCACCGGCCGCGGCCGGACGGTCGGCGACCATCTGGTGCGTCACCGCGGCATCGACCAGGTCACGTTCACCGGTTCGGTGAACGCGGGCATCAAGGTGCTGCAGGCCGCCGCCACCCACACCATCCCGACCGTGATGGAACTCGGCGGCAAGAGCCCGCAGATCGTGTTCGCCGACGCCGACCTGTCCGCCACGGCCGACGTCCTGATCGGTGGCATGTACACGCACGCCGGACAGGTCTGCAACGCCGGAACCCGGCTGCTGGTCGAGGAAAGCGTGCACGACGACCTGGTCGCCCGGCTTCACGCGAAGATCTCGGCGATGCGGCTCGGGCACGGGCTCGAAGACCCGGACATGGGGCCGGTCGTGAGTGCCGCGCAGAAGACGGATGTCACGCAGTACTACGACGTGGCCGCCGAGGAGGGCAAGCTGCTGCTGGGCGCGGAGCTGCCGGACGACGGAAGGCTGTGCGGCGGGAACTTCGTCCGGCCCGGCATCGTCACCGGTCTCGGCAACTCCAGCAGGCTGGCGCAGGAGGAGATCTTCGGCCCGCTGCTCACCGTGATCCCGTTCCGTACTGCGGACGAGGCGTTCACGCTGGCCAACGACAGTGATTTCGGTTTGGTGGCAGGCGTTTTCACCCAGGACGTATCGCTCACCATGCAGGCGGCGCGGGAACTGCAGGTGGGTCAGGTGTACGTCAACTCGTTCGGCGTCGGCCTCGACGTCGAGTTCCCGTTCGGCGGCTACAAGCGGTCCGGTTTCGGCCGGGAGAAGGGACTTGAGGCGATCGAGGCTTACCTGCAGGTGAAAAATGTCTGCGTGCGGTACTGAACCCAGCCGGGCAGTCCGGAGTGGACAGTGAAGCCCGCGGCCGTCGGGTACCGGCGGGCGGAGTCGATCGAGCACACGATCGACCTGCTCGCCGAACTCGGTGACGACGCCAAGATCCTGGCCGGCGGGCAGAGCCTGGTCCCGATGCTCAACCTGCGGCTGGCGCGTCCGTCGGTGCTGGTCGACGTGAGCCGCGTCGAGACCGGGTCGGTCCGCCGGGCCGGTGCGCAGGCCCGGCTCGGCGCGACGCTGCGGCACCGGGTGCTCGAAGACGACCCGCTGGTACGCGAGCTGGTTCCGCTGTTCGCCGCCTGCGCGCCGTTCATCGGGTACCCGGCGATCCGCAACCGGGGGACCGTCGGTGGCAGCCTGTCGCACGCGGACTCGCACGCCGAACTCGGCGTGGTCGCGGTCACCGTGGACGCGGAGATGGTCCTTCGCTCCCGGGCGCGCGGCGAGCGGCGGGTGCCTGCGGGCGAGTTCTTCGTGGGTCCGTTCATGACCGTGGTGGAGCCGGACGAGATGCTCACGGAGGTGGTCGTCCCGGTGGCCGAGGGCGAGCAGGCGTACTTCCGGGAGATCGTCGAACGCACCGGCGATTTCGCGAGTGCCGCCATTGCCGCCACATTCCGGGTCGAGGACGGCAAGCGGTCCGAGGTCCGGCTGGGCGTCGCCGGTCTGGCCTCGACGCCGGTTCGCTTGCGGCAGACGGAATCCGTGCTCGACGATCCGGCCGCGCTCGGCGATGCCGTCGACCTCGACGCCGCGTCGCTCGGGGTCGACATTGCCGAAAAGCGTTACGAGCTGTCCCTGATCCGCGCCCTCGTGCGCGAGTTCGCCGAATCCACTGGCCCGGAAGGAGGGCAGCAGCCGTGATCATCACCCTTCGGGTCAACGGGCAGGACCACGACGTGTTCGTGGAGCCGCGCCGGTTGCTGGCGGACGTCCTGCGCAAAGACCTCAAGCTGCCGGGTACCCACCTCGGCTGCGAGCACGGCGTCTGCGGCGCCTGCACGGTGCTGATCGACGGCCTGCCCGCGCGTGCCTGCATCACGCTCGCCGCACAGGCGGAGGGCTCGGAGATCACCACGATCGAGGGCATCGGGACACCCGGCGACCTGCATCCGGTGCAGGAAGCGTTCGCCGAGGCACACGGGTTGCAGTGCGGATTCTGCACGCCCGGCTTCGTGCTCACCGCCTGTGAGCTGGTGAAACGCTCGGCCGGGATGTCCGATGACGAGGTCCGGGATGCGCTGGCGGGCAACATCTGCCGCTGCACCGGGTACGTCAACATCGTCAAGGCCGTCCGGCTCGCCGAGCGGGAGGCCGCTGATGACTGACCGGATCGCGGCACCCGGCCTGGTCGGGGCACGGGTGCGGCGGGTCGAGGACCCGCGGTACCTGACCGGGAGCGGACGGTACGTCGACGACCTCGACCTGCCGGGCGCGCTCACCGTCTCGCTCGTCCGCAGCCCGGTCGCCCGGGCCCGGATCACCGGAGTCCGGCTGACGCATTCCCCGGACCTCCCGTCCGGCGTCACCCTGGTCACCGGTGCCGACCTCGGCGACCTCGCGATGCGGGCGCCCGGCGCGCACGAATCGTGGCAGCACGGCGACCAGCCGCTGCTCGCGAAGGACGTCGTGCGGTTCGTCGGCGAGCCGGTCGCCGCGGTGCTGCACGAAGACCCGTACCTGGTGGAGGACGCCGCCGAGTTCGTGGAGGTCGACTACGACGCCCAGGAGGCGATCGTCAGCCTCGAAGCGGCGTTGGCCCCGGATGCGGAGACGGTGCACGAACACTGGCGGGACAACATGTTCTACCGGCGGCGGCGCGTTTTCGGCGACCCGGAAACGGGCCGCGGACAGGCCACGCAGGTCGTCCGGCGCTCGTTCCGGTCGTTGCGCCAGGCCGGGGTGCCGCTCGAAGGTCGCGGCTGCGCGGCCGTGCCCGCACCGCAGGGTGGCCGGGTGACGCTGTACTCGTCCACACAGGTGCCGCATCTCGTGCGGACTTACGTGGCACGGGAGCTCGGGATTGCCGAGAACTCCCTGGAGGTCATCGCGCCGGACGTCGGCGGCGGCTTCGGCGTGAAAGCGCACGTGTTCGCCGAGGAGGTGCTGATCACGGCCCTCGCGCTGCGGCTGGGCCGGGCGGTCCGCTGGACCGAGGACCGGCTCGAACACCTCGTCGCAAGCGCGCATGCCCGTGATCACGTACACCAGCTGGAAGCGCATGTCGACGACACGGGGAAGATCCACTTCCTGAAGGCGCAGATCGTCGTGGACGCGGGTGCGTACTCGCTGTTCCCGTGGACGGCGAGCAGCGATCCCGGAATGGCGTCGAAAGTCCTGCTCGGCCCGTACGCGATCCGGAATTACGAGGTCGAGGACCGAGCGGTCGCCACCAACAAATGTCCGCTCGGCACTTATCGCGGGGTCGGGCGGCCCTCGGCGGTGTACTCGATGGAACGGCTGATGGACGAGATCGCGCGCACGCTCGTCCTCGATCCGGCGGAAGTCCGCCGGGCCAACGTGATCCGCGAATTCCCGTACCAGACCGCCAACGGCCTCACTTACGACCCGGGTTCGTACGCCGAGTCACTGGAGCTGGCGCTGAAGGTGTCGGGGTACGAGGAACACCGTGCGCGCGGCGTCGAGGAGCCGGACGCGCGGATCCGCCGTGGGTACGGGATTGCGCTGTACAACGAGCAGACGTCACACGGCACGCCCGATTTCGCCACCCGCGGCGGCCCGATCGAAACCGGGTACGAATCGATCCGCATTCGCGTCGAACCCGACGGCATGGTGGTCGCGTACACCGGGCTGCAAAGCCACGGGCAGAGTATGGAGACGACGTTCGGGCAGCTCATTGCCGAAGAACTCGGCGTGGGCCTCGACCGGGTCCGGCTGGTGCACGGCGACACGTCGGCGAGCCCGTACTGCGTCGGGACCTGGGGCAGCCGTGGTGCGGCGCTCGGCGGGGCGGCGGCGATGGGTGCGGCGCGCGAGATCCGGGCCAAGATCCTGGAGATCGCCGCACACCGGCTCGAAGCGGCCGTCGGCGATTTGGAGATCACCGACGGGGTCGTCGGCGTGAAGGGGACCGACGGCGCGCGGGTCACCGTCGCCGAGATCGCGTACTTCGCCAACCGGACGGTCCAGCATCTGCCGCCGGGGATGGCGCCGGGGCTGGAGGCGGTGTCGTACGTCGACGGGCCGCCGAGCGGGACGTTCTCCAATGCCTGTCACGTCGCGATCGCCGACGTCGACACGTGGACCGGCCGCGTGTCGATCGCCCGGTACGTCGTCGTCGAGGACTGCGGGACGATCATCAACCCGGCGATCGTCGATGGCCAGGTCCACGGCGGGGTCGCGCAGGGGATCGGGACCGCGCTGCTGGAGGAGATGGTCTACTCGCCGGAGGGCCAGCCCGAATCGAGCACGTTCAAGGACTACCTGCTGCCCAACACTTCCGTGGTACCCGACATCGAGGTGCACCACCTGGAAACGCCGTCGCCGTGGACCGAACGCGGCATCAAGGGCATGGGGGAGTCCGGCACGATCGGGCCGATGGCGGCGGTGACGAATGCGGTGTCGGACGCGCTAGGGCTCTGCGTCGCGGTCACCCCGCTGCGGCCGCGGCGGGTCTGGGCACTGCTGAACGACGGCGCCGACCCGGACGCGAACTGGCAGTACTGGACCACTCGGCCGGGCCTCGCATCCTTCTGGCACGACGAGGAGGAGTAGTGGACCTGACCAAGACCGTTACCGTCGATGCTCCGGCCGAGCTGGTCTGGCCGCTCGTGTCCGATCCGGGGCAGTGGGGCTCGTGGGTCCCGGAGTCGTCCGGAAGTGCCGACCCGGCCGGGAGTTTCACCGTCCACACCGGACTGATGAGCTTGTGGGGGACGGCCGAGGTGGTCGAACGGGATGCGGACGGCCGGAGGCTGGTGGTGCGCGGCGAGGCGCAGGACCGGCTGGGCCGCAACTGTCTCGATGCGTTCGTCACCGTGCAGCTTTCCCCCGATGGGGAGCAGACCGCGGTGGCCGTCACCGCGCGGTTGCGGATGACCGGGCCGATCGCGCAGTACGGGCCGGGTCCCTTCGATCGTGCGGCGGACCGGGCGATGGCCGGGATCGCGGCCGCCCTCGCCACCGCTGCGCCGGTCGTGCCACCGGCCCGCCGTGCGTCCCGGTGGTGGTGGGCGGGCGCGGTCGTGGCGGTCGCGGTGGCGGTGTGGGCGCGGTCCCGCAAGACATTCTGAACAAACAGGTGGGCGTCGGCTCGCGAAGATCGGAGTACACCAATGGATCTGGGATTGACCGGGCACGTCGCGCTCGTCGTCGGCGGCACTCGCGGGCTGGGGCGGGCGTGTGCGGACCAGCTGGCGGCCGAAGGGGTGAAGGTCGCGGTCACCGGGCGGAACGAGGCGGCCGCGGAACAGGCCGCGGAGGAACTGCGCCGCCATGGCGCCGACGCCGTCGGACTCGCGCTCGACCTGCAGGACGAGCCTGCGGTGGAGTCGGTGGTGGCCGAGGTCGTACGCCGCTGGAACCGGCTGGACGTGCTCGTGGCGAGCTCGCCCGGGCCGCCGTCGGGTCCGGTCGACACGCTCACCGCGAAGGACTGGCGCACGGCGATGGAGATGAACTTCCTGTCGCTCGTGCACCTCACCGACCAGGTCCTGCCGCACATGCGCCGGGCAGGCTACGGAAAACTGCATTACATCGGGACGATCGGCGTGCGCGTGGTGCAGAAGCAGATGGCGCTGTCGAACGCCACTCGCCTCGCACTGCTCGGGTACGTCAAAACGCTGGCCGCCGAACTCGGGCCGGAAGGGATCATCCCGAACTTCATCGCACCCGGCCCGATCGCCACCGACCGGTTCACCGAACTGATCGAGCAGACCGCGCAACGCACCGGGTCGGACCTCGAAACGGCGCGCGAGAGCTGGGTGTCCGAGCTGCCGCTCGGGCGGGCCGGGACGCCGCAGGAGCTGGCGATGCTCGTGGCCACGCTGTCCTCGCCGCACTGCTCGTACACCACCGGAGCGGTGATCCCGGTCGACGGTGGCAAGGCCGTCTCGTACTGAATCTCTTTCCCCCGCAAGGTAAAACAGGAGTATTCCCATGCACATTTTCCGGACGGCCGACGCCACTTTCGCCGAACCACCCGGCCATTTCGGCGGCCTGCGGACCACGAACGTGGTCGGCACGGAGGTCGGCAAGCGTTATTCGATCGCGCTCGCCGAGGTCCCGCCCGGCGGGGGCGGGGAGGACCACCAGCACGACGCGGAGCAGCAGACGTTCCTCGTGCTGTCCGGGAGCTACCGCTTCCGCAGCGGGGACAAGCAGTTCACGCTCGGACCGGGGGAGGCAGTGCTCTTCGAACCGGGCGAGTACCACGAAACGCTGAATGAGTCCGCCGAACAGGTCACCTGTCTGGTCGTGACCGTCTTTCCCTGAGGGGGCTGGAAAAACCCGCGTCTCCGGACGCGGCAGGGGGCGGTGACGGGGGGTGATCGGACAAGGACTCAAGGAGGAGTCATGGACAACATGGTGGGCACGAACGTGGAAACAGACCAGCGCTCGGCGCTGCGAAAAGTCGTCCTCGCCGGTTTTCTCGGCACCGCGATCGAGTGGTACGACTTCGTGATTTTCGGGTCCGTCGCCGCGCTGGTCTTCAACCAGCTGTTCTTCCCGAACGAAGGACCGGTCGTCGGTGTGCTGGCTTCGCTCGGGACGTTTGCGGTGGGATTCGTGGCCCGGCCGCTCGGCGGGTTGTTCTTCGGGCAGCTGGGCGACCGGATCGGCCGCCGCCCGGCGCTGGTGATCACCATGACGGTGATGGGCGTTTCGACGCTGGCGATCGGCCTGCTGCCGTCCTACCATTCGATCGGCGTTCTCGCGCCGATCCTGCTGGTACTGCTGCGGCTGATCCAGGGCTTCTCGCTCGGCGGCGAATTCGGTGGCGTGGCAACGCTTCTGCTGGAGCATGCACCGCGTAACCGGCGTGGCCGGGTGGGCAGCTGGGCGCAGGTCGGCGGACTGGTCGGACCGCTGGTCGGGACCATCGTGCTGGTGGTGCTGACGTCGGCGATGTCGAAGGAGGCCTTCCGCGACTGGGGCTGGCGGATCCCGTTCCTGGTCAGCGTCGCGCTGATCATCGTGTCGATTTTCGTCCGCAGGCACGTGCACGAGAGCCCGGTGTTCACCCGGCTGCGGACCCGGCAGGCCGTGAGCAAGAAGCCGCTGCGCGACGTGCTGCGGAACAACCTCAAGGGCGTGCTCTGCGTGTTCGGCCTGATGTGCGGCAACACGATCCTCTTCTACACCGGCATCGTGTTCATCGTTTCGTACACCACCAAGGAAATCGGCTTGAGCAGCAGCGGTGCGCTCGTGCTGAACATCGCTTTCCTGGTCGCCGCGGCGATCGCGGCGTACGTGACCGGGTCGCTGACCGACCGCGTCGGCAGGCGGAAGGTGGCAGCCGGTGGTGCGATTGCGGGTATCGTCTTCATCTTCCCGGCGTTCGCCTTGCTGCACACGGGATCGCTGCCGGTGATGTGCGTGACGATGGCCGTGCTCGGCGCCATCGAAGGCACGCTTTACGGGTTCCAGCCCGCCTACTTCGGCGAGCTTTTCCGCACTGAACAGCGCTACGCAGGCATCTCGGCCGGGGTACAGCTGGCGACGGTCGTGGTCGGCTCGACCGCCCCGCTGATCGGCGTACTCCTGCTGAGCTGGTCCGGCGGCGGGACGGTCGGGTTCTCGATCTACATCGTCGCGGTCCTCGCGTTCACGCTGCTGGCCGCGCTGTGGGCGGGCGAGACGTTCAAGAAGGACCTGGAAGACGCGTCCGATCACTGAGGAGCAGGTACCCGTGAAACTGGAGAACACGTTCACCATCGCCGTCCCTCTCAGCGACGTGTGGTCAGCCATGAACGACCCGGAGACGGTCGCCCCGTGCTTCCCCGGCGCGGACCTGAGCGAGTACACCGGCGACTCGTTCTCCGGAACCATCAAGGTGAAGCTGGGCCCGATCTCGCTGAGCTACCGTGGAACGGGCACCTACCTGGTCCGCGACGAGGCGAACCACCGCATCGTGATCGACGCAACCGGCCGTGACCAGCGCGGCAACGGCACCGCGGCGGCCAAGGTCACCGGCACCCTGCGGGAGGCAGGCGAAGGCAAGACCGAGGTCCGGATGCTGGCGGACCTGACGATCACCGGCCGCCCGGCCCAGTTCGGCGGCGGCTTGATCGCGGAGGTGGCGGACAAGATCATCGGCCAGTTCGCGTCCCGCCTGGCAGACCGCCTTTCCACCGGCTCCCCGTCGCCTGCGTCGGCGGTGGAGACCGTCCGGGAGGCGGATGACTCGGTGAATGCGTTTGCCGTGCTGGCCGTCCCACTGGCGAAACGCCTCCTGCCGGTGGTCGGTGCGGCACTGGTGGTCGTGCTGGTTTCGGTGTTCGTGAAGCGCCGATCGGCGGCTGAGAGATAGGTGGTGCGGCCGGGGCCCCTGGTTGCCGCCAGGGGCCCCGGCCGTGTGCCGCGGTCAGAGCAGTTTGCGGGGATGCCCCAAGACCGGGTGATCCCGGTCGATCGATACCGATTGCTTGCGGGTGGCGCGCCAGAGGTCGGCGAGGCGGGTGAGTCCGGCGGTAAGTTCGTCCGGCGGCTTCCAGAACGGGATGCGCAGGTGGTCCTGGAATCCTTCCACCGCGGAGAAAACCGGCCCCGGTACGATGACGATCCCGTTGCGGCGGGCGGTTTGTGCGAAGGCTGTCGTGTCGGTGCCGGGCAGGCGGACCCACAGGCCGCTGCCGCCTTCGGGTTCGGTCCAGGACCATTCCGGCGCGTGCCGGTTGAGGGTGTCGACTGCCGCGGTCAGGCTGTGCCGCAAGTGGGTGCGGCGCTGCGTGCGGGCGGTGGTGAGGTCGTTCAGGCAGGCCACCGTCACCAGTTGGCTCACCAGCGAGCTGCCGAGATCCTCGACGGCTTTGGCCCGGACGAGGGTGTGCAGCGTCGATTCCTTCGCGCGGATCCAGCCGATCCGCAGGCCGCCCCAGAAGACCTTCGAAGCGGACCCGACGGCGATCCATTCCGCACTTTTCATTGCGGCACCGACCGGGGTCGGCGGGGCCGGGGTGGTGAGGGTCAGGTCCGCCGGTGACCCGTCCTCGACGAGGATCGAGCCGGAGCCGTCCATGATTTCGGCGATCCGCCGCTTCTTCTCCGGCGAGACGACGTAACCGGTCGGGTTGTGGGCGACCGGAAGCAGATACACCACCCGCGGCTGCAGCTGCCGGACCAGCCGCTCCAGCATGACGACATCCGGGCCGTCCGCCTCGACCGGCACCGGCACCAGCCGGGCGTTGCGCGCACGGAAGGCCTCCAGCGCGCCGCGGTAGGTCGGGTCTTCGACGATGACTGTGTCGCCGCGGCTGACCAGCGTGTCCGCGAGCAGCTTGAGCGCCTGCTGCGAGCCATTGGTGACCAGGACCTCGTCCTGCGTGGTGGGCACGCCGAGGTCTGCGTAGTACGTGCCGAGTGCCGCACGCAGGCTCGGCAAGCCGTGCACGTCGTAACCGTCCTCGGCGACGATCTCGGTGAACAGCGACGTGTTCAGTGCGGCCCGCGCGTGCTCGACAACGATGTCGAGACCGCCGGGTGCGCCGCTCGACAGGTCGACGAGCTCGTCCGCCCGTGAGCCGAACGTGCTCAGCCGTGCGTCGGTGGCCGTCTCGCGCCGGTGGTCCGACATGACGACGGAGCCGCTGCCGGTGCGGCTGCCGACGCGCCCGTCGTCGCGCAGCCTGGTGTACGCCTCGGTGACGGTGCCGCGGCTCACCGACAGCGCGGCGGCGAGGCCACGTTCGGACGGCAGCCGGTCACCCGCCGCCAGGTCGCCCTGCTCGATGAGCTCCGCGAGTGCCCGGAACAGCCGGTCAGGCAGGTTTCCGGACCCGGCCTCCCATCCGTCGAGCAACCGGCCGACGCGCGCGGCGTGGGACGAGGTCACGCACCAGCCCCCTCTCGTATTTGGGCCATTCGACGTGGAATTGGCCCTTGTTGGGGCCAATTCCGTAGACCACAGTATGGGCCAGCGTCCCGAGTCACAAGCAGTTCCGCGGAAGGAGGGCCAGCGTGGTCGTGATGTTGCCCGGCACCCTCGACACGAAGGGCCGGGAGTACCAGTTCGTCCGTGATCTCGTTGCCGGGCAAGGAATCGACGTCGTGCTCGTCGACGTCAGCGTGCTCGGGACCCCGATGGTCGACGCCGACGTGACGGCCGCGGCCGTCGCCGAAGCAGCCGGGACGAGCCTGGACGAACTCCGGGCGCGGCAGGACCGCGGGCACGCGCTGGCGGCGATGGCCGCCGGAGCGAGGGCCGTTGCCGAAGACCTGTATGCGCGCGGCCGGCTCAGCGGGGTGCTCGCGCTCGGCGGCAGCGGCGGTTCTTCGGTGGCGGCGACGGTGATGCAGGCGTTGCCGGTCGGGTTGCCCAAGGTGCTGGTCTCCACGATGGCCGCGGGGGATGTGTCCGCGTACGTCGGCACGACCGACGTCACGCTGATGTACAGCGTCGTCGATGTCGCGGGCATCAACTCGATTTCCCGCCAGGTGCTCGGCAATGCAGCGGCGGCGATCGCAGGGATGGCCACGGCGTACGAGTCCCGGCGGACTGCGGCGGCGGAGGACCGGCCGCTGGTCGCGGCGAGCATGTTCGGCGTCACCACCCCGGCGGTGGAGGCGGCCCGGGAACGGCTGGAGGAGCTGGGGTACGAGGTTCTCGTGTTCCACGCGACCGGCTCCGGCGGCCGCACGATGGAGTCGCTGGTGGCCGGTGGTCATCTGGCCGGCGTGCTCGATCTGACCACCACCGAACTCGCCGACGAGGTCGTCGGCGGGGTGCTGTCGGCAGGCCCGGACCGGCTCACGGCAGCGGCGAAGGCCGGGGTTCCGCAGGTGGTCAGCCTCGGCGCCCTCGACATGGTGAACTTCGGCCCGAAAAGCACTGTCCCGCAACGGTTTTCCGACCGGATGCTACTCGTCCACAACGACGCCGTCACGCTGATGCGCACGAATGCCGCCGAGGCCGCACAGATCGGCGCGGTGCTCGGCCGGAAACTTGCGGCGTCCACCGGCCCGGTCGCGCTGCATATCCCGCGGGGTGGGCTTTCCGCGGTCGATGCCGCGGGCGGACCGTTCTGGGCCCCCGAGGTCGACGCGGCGTGTGTGGACGCGGCCCTGGCTGCGGTCGCGGGCAGCGGGGTCGAGGTCGTCGACAGTGCCCGGCACATCAACGACGCGGATTTCGCGAGGTCGGCTGCTGACCATCTGCACCGGCTCATGGGGAGGACCAGCAATGGATCGTGACCAGGCACTCGACCGTTTCCGCAGCCAGATCGATGCCGGGCGGCTCATCATCGGCGCAGGGGCAGGTACCGGGCTCTCGGCCAAAGCTGCCGAAGCAGGCGGGGTGGACCTGCTGATCATCTACAACTCCGGCCGTTTCCGGATGGCCGGCCGCGGGTCGCTCGCCGGGCTGCTGCCCTATGGCGACGCCAACGCGATCGTGGTCGAGATGGCCGGTGAGGTGCTGCCGGTCGTCGAGCACACGCCGGTGCTTGCCGGGGTCTGCGGCACCGACCCGTTCCGCCGGATGCCGTGGTTTCTCGACCAGCTGCGCGCACTCGGGTTCACCGGGGTGCAGAACTTCCCGACCGTCGGGCTCATCGACGGCGTCTTCCGCGCCAACCTGGAAGAGACCGGCATGGGCTTCGACCTCGAGGTCGAGATGATCCGGCTGGCCGCGGAACGGGAGCTGCTCACCGCGCCGTACGTGTTCGACGCGGCACAGGCGACCGCGATGGCCCAGGCCGGCGCGGACATTCTCGTGCCCCACCTCGGATTGACGGCCAAGGGCAGCATCGGGGCCAAAACGGTGGTCAGCCTGGACGAGGCCGTCACCCGCATCCAGGAGATGCGCGACGCCGCCGTAGCCGTCAACCCCGGCATCCTCGTGCTGTGCCACGGCGGCCCGATCGCCGAACCCGAGGACGTCCAGTACGTCCTGGAACGGACGCACGGCATCGCCGGCTTCTTCGGCGCGTCGTCGATGGAACGGCTGCCCACCGAACGCGCGATCGCCGGCCAGCTCCGTGCGTTCAAGAACCTCGCCCATCACCCGACAGGAGAGACCCATGCATCGTGACCCGAATTCGCTCCCCGCAATGGTTTTCGACTGGGGCGCCATCAAATGGCACGTGACCCCGGACCTCATCGACGGCGCCTCCTCCACGCTGGGCGAAGTGGTCATCAACCCGAACAAGGGCCACGACCGCCACGAACACCCCGATGCCGACGAGGTGCTGTACGTGATCGAGGGGGAGGGCAGGCAGACCGTCGGCGACGACCCGGAGTTCACCGTGCGGGCGGGCGACGCGATCTGGATTCCGAAGGGCACGATGCACTCGACGTTCAACACCGGATGGCGTCCGCTGCGCCTGGTGGCCACCTACACCCCGGGCGGGGCCGAGAACGCCCTGCGCGAGGTGCCCGGCTTCGTCGAGCTGGCGCCGGGGGAGGCGCCGACCTGGGCGGTGGCCCCTCGTGGGTGAGTTCAAGCGGCCCGGCCGCAGCCATCGGATCCCGGTTGCCGAACCGGTGGTCTACCCGGTCCACCAAGGAAAGCGGTTCCTCGTCACCGGGGGTACCGGCGGCGTCGGCAGCGTCACCGCCGAGCTGCTGGTGAAGGAGGGCGCGAGCGTCGTCATCGCCGACGTGTCCGAGCCGGCGGCGGTGAAGCTGGCCGAGTCACTCGGCGGCAGCGAGCACGGCGTGCACGGGCTCGGGCTCGACCTGACCGACGAGTCCTCGGTACACGCCGCGGTGGACCGGACGGTGAGCCTGCTCGGCGGCATCGACGGATTGGCGAACGTCGCGGGCATCGTGAAGATGGCTCCCGCGCTGGAGCACTTCCGGCCGCTGTGGGACGACCAGTTCGCGGTGAACGTCTTCGGTCCCTTCGAGATCACCCGGCTGGTGGCCGAGCGGATGATCGGCCAGGGCACCGGCGGCAGCATCGTCAACGTCGCGTCCGAGGCGGGCAAGAAGGGACACCCGGACATGCTGGCCTACAACGCCAGCAAGGCCGCGATCATCAACCTGACCAGGGTCGCCGCCGAGGAATGGGCGCAGTACTCGATCAACGTCAACTGCGTGTGCCCGGGCGGCGTCGAAACCCCGATGCTGCACCAGGTCGCCGACACCCACGCGACGCAGACGGCCGAATACGCCGACGAGATCTTCTCGTTCATGGCCAACGAACAGCTCGGCCGGCACATCGCGCCGATCGAGGTGGCGTCGGTCATATCCTTCCTGCTCGGCGACCGCGTACAGGCAGTCCGCGGGCAGAGCATCAACGTCGACGGCGGCAGCTGCCCGTACTGACCGGGCTCCCCCTCCACCGCACAAAGGAGTGCGCTCATGAACGACCCCTCAACCGGGCAGCGGCCGGGTACGAAGCTGATCATCGCCACGGTCGTCGGCAACATGCTCGAGTTCTACGATTTCCTCATCTACGGCACGATGACCGCGGTCGTGCTGAACCAGGTCTTCTTCCCGGCATCCGACCCGACCGTCGGCACCCTGCTTGCCTTCGGCGCCTTCGCCGTCGGCTTCATTTCCCGGCCGTTCGGCGCGATGGTGTTCGGCCACTTCGGGGACCGGCTCGGGCGCAAACCGGTGCTGGCGCTGACCCTCGGCATCGTGGGTGCGTCGACCTTCCTCATGGGGTTGCTGCCCACCTACGCCGCCATCGGCGTCTGGGCCCCGCTCGCCCTGACCGCCTTACGCTTCATCCAGGGCTTCGCGCTCGGCGGGGAGTGGGGCGGCGCCGTGTCGCTCATGGTGGAGAGCTCGCCGGAAAAACGGCGCGGTTTCTACGGCAGCCTGATCCAGCTCGGCGCCGGGCTCGGCATCGTGCTCGGCTCGCTCACGGTCACCATCCTGCTCACCGTGCTGACCACCGAGCAGCTGCTCGCCTGGGGCTGGCGGATCCCGTTCCTGCTGAGCATCGTGCTCGTCGGCGTCGGGATGGCGGTGCGGATGCAGCTGTCGGAGTCACCGGCGTTCCAGCGGATCCGCAACACCGGCGCGACGAAGCGGGTATCGATGTTCGCCACGTTGCGCAAGAGCCCGCGCAATATCGTCGTCACCACCGGGCTGTACGTCGCGAACTCGGCGTTCGGGTTCATGCTCGGGGTGTTCGGCATCTCCTACACGGTGAACCAGCTCGGGTTGCCGCGTTCGGTCGCGGTGACCGCAAACCTAGTGGGCGGCATCGCTTACCTGCTGATGGCACCGGTCGGCGGCTGGATTTCCGACCGGTTCGACCGGCGGCGGGCGTACGCCTTCTTCGCCACCTTGATGATCCCGGCCGCGTTCTCGTTCTTCTGGCTCCTCGACACGAAGTCGATCGCCCTCGTGTTCATCGCCAACATCATCGGGTCCGGGGTGGCCGGAGGCCTCTTCGGGATCCAGGCGGCGTTCTTCTCCGAGCTGTTCCCCACCGGCAACCGGTACAGCGGAATCTCGCTCGGCTTCCCGCTCGGGTCCGTCCTCGGCGGCGCACTCATGCCGACCGTCGCCACGCTGCTGCTCCAGGCAAGCGGCGGCCACCCGTGGTCGATCGCGGTGTACATGTCGGCGCTCACCATCATCACGCTCGTCGCCACCGCAGCCGCCCGCATCGTCGGCTTCACCAAACAGGATGCGGCGGCCCGGCCCATCGTGACGGGAGACCACGTATGACAACGTCCCGGAAAAACCTGCTGCTGGTGATGGTGGACCAGCTCGGCGCCCGCTGGCTGGAGGCCGCGCACCAAGGGGTGGTGTCGCTGCCGAACCTGCGGCGGCTGGCCGACGAGGGCGTGACGTTCACGAATGCGTTCACTCCCAACCCGGTGTGCAGCCCGGCCCGCTCCACCATCGCGACCGGCCTCACGAGCGCCGGGCACGGCGTCACCGAACTCGGGTACGCACTCGATCCGCAGATCCCGACATTCATGCATGCGCTGCGCGACGCGGGATGGCGTACCGGAGCGTTCGGCAAGCTGCACTTCGCGCCGCAGGTGCTCGGCGATCCCGACTACCGCGCCTACGGTTTCGACGTCACCCACATCACCGAGGACCGGCGGGTCGGCGAATGGACGGACTGGGTCGAGCGGACCCATCCCGAGCATTACCGCGCGGCACTCGCGACCGTCTGGATGACGATGGCCCACGACGTCGAAAAGCGTGGGCTTGGCGCCAAGATCGAAGCGGCGCGACGGGAAATCCCGCTGGCCTCGCCGGATTACCCGGACAGCGACGACGAAGCGTACCCGCTGCCGTACCCGGCCGAGGTGTCCCAGTCCGCGTGGATCACCGACCGCGCGATCGATTTCCTGGAAAGCGTCCCGGCCGATACGCCGTTCTTCGCGCACGTGAGCTACGTCCAGCCGCACAACCCGTTTTCCCCGCCTGCGGAATACATTCCACACGTCGACGCCGAGGCGATTCCCGGACCGCTTCCCGCCGAATGGCACGAGACCCGGCAGCCTGCGTACTTCGCCGCCGACCGGCACCCCGAGCCGACCTGGACGACCCGCAGCTGGCAGCACGACCGGCGGATGTACTTCGCCGATCTCGCCCACCTGGACGCCCAGCTCGGCCGTCTCCTGGAAAGCCTGCACCGCACCGGCCGGGCCGGGGACACCTATCTCGTGTTCACCTCCGACCACGGCGAAATGCTCCACGACCACGGCCTGCTCGGGAAGTTCGAACGCCACTACGACGCGTGCATCCGGGTCCCGCTGCTCATCAGCGGACCGGGCCTGGCCGCCGGGACCACCCGGCCGGAACTGGCCGAGCTCACCGACCTCGCGCCGACGTTCCTGGACATGGCCGGCCTGCCCGCCCCGGACCTGTCCCGGCCGGACCTCGGGCGGCCCCGGGTCCCCGAGCGGATCCCGATGCTGCCCGGCCGGTCCCTGCTGCCGCTCTGCCGTGCCGAGGACGTCGATACCTGGCGCGACACGGTGTACGTGCGCAGCGACAGCAACCACTGGAACCCGACTCCGACCAGCTGGTGCCGCACCGTCCGGACCGCGCGCTACCGATACAGCCGTTTCCTGGCCGGGGGCGGCGAGCAGCTGTTCGACCTCACGACCGACCCGGGAGAACAACACAACCTGGCCACCGACCCCGCGTACGCAACGCAACGCGAACAGCTCCGCGAAGCGCTGACCGAGGCGATCGTCCTGGAGGGATACCCGAACTCGCCACGGCAGTTACGCGGGATCGGGACCTTCTAGGATTCATCACGGAACGCACCCGGTGCGGGTGTCGGCCCGCACCGGGTCCGAGATCGTCGTGAATACCTCGGCGGCGTCGAAGCCTGCCGTGAGCGGTCGACACTGCCACCACGGTCGCGCCGAGAGCCGCGAAGCGATCCGCTGCGGTGCGGCCGACTGCTCCGGGCCCCATTCGTCGACGAGGTCCAGTGCGGTGGTCACGTCCGTTCGTCCATCAGTTGTTCCACAGTGGCGTTCTGCTGCCGCTCGTAGAGCTCGTACGGGTCATGGATGTCGCGTTCGAGCACGCCGGACAGCCGCGCGACGTCGTAATGCGCCCCTTCGCGGGTGTTGTCGCGAGTGCCTGCGCCGCTGAGGTTGGACTGGAAGATCCCGGCGGCCGAGCGGGGCAGGAAATCCTCGTAGACGATTGGTCGCGCGTCCACCCAGCTCGCGGTGAGGCTCGTCGGCCCGCGGCGGGGCCGGTCTTCGCGCAGGTGGTAGGTGAAGAACGCCAGCCCGTCCTCGATCAGCCCCCGCTCGGTGTCCGGGAATCCTTGCTGCCAAACGGTTTTCGCGACCTCGGCACGGTCGTGACCGCTGCTTCGCCGATCGGTTTCGGCCAGCAGCTCGTCGTACCGCTCCCGGCCTTTCCTCGTGAGGGCAATCCCGCGTGCTTCGACCTCGCCGAAACGGACGCGCAGTGCGCCGGTCGTGACACTGCCGTCGGCCTCGCGCATCCGGCGTGGCTCGGCGAGCGCCCGGAAGGACGTCTGCCGCAGCAGCACGTCCGGCCCGGCCCACCGGGGCGGACCCTGGATCGCGTCGATCATCTCGATCCCGCGGGCGCTCATCCGGCGATACAGCTCGTCGATGTCGAGCACCCGCGGCGTGAGATGGTTGACGTGCGTGCTCGACACCCCGCCGATGTCCGCGGCGACCGAGGAAACTTTCTCCAGCTCCTGGTACCACGCGCGGTCCACCGGTTCGGCCGACAACTCGAAGGCGCCGACCGCCAGGCCGAGGAACCGTTCGGCGTCCACTTCGGACAGTTCGTGGTCCCGGTCCGCGCGGTCGGCGAGCTCCAGCAGTTCCGGCGGGAAAAGCCGCCGCCTGCCGAGGAAATTCTCCAGCCGCGCGCGAAGATCGTCGTCGAAGAACCGTGGGTCGGCCGGGGTCAGCATCGAGGTGAACACCCGGAACGGATTGCGCGCGAGCTCGTCCGCCTCGATCGGACGGAATGCGGTCGACACCACCGGAACCGCGCTGGCCGCCGCCTCGCGCAGGTCGTAGAACCCCACCGGCACCATGCCGAGTGCCCCGAAAATCCGCGCGACCTGCTGCAGTTCGGCCGGGGTGCCCACCCGGATCGCGCCGTGCCGCTCCGCGGTGACCCGTTCGATGCTCCCGAGCCGTTCGGCGTCGGCGCCGGTGCGGCGCAGGACGTCCTCATTGACCTCCCGCGAGACGTCGACCAGCGTCGTGTACGCCGGAACCTCCCGGCCGTACCTCTCGGACAGCCGCCGCGCGAACGCGGCCCGCAACTGCCACTGGGGAATTGTCTTCATCGGGGCCTTTCCTGGGTCTCGGCTCCAGCCTGGCCGTCGGGACGGCCTGAGCCAAGACCCAGCAGAACGGCACTTTTTGCACTTCAGGCCAAGCGATGCTTACGCTAGGCGCATGTACCGGATCCACCACCTGCTGACCCTGCAGGCCGTGCACCGCACCGGATCGTTCGCGATCGCCGCGCGCGAGCTGGGGTACACCGCTTCGGCGGTGTCGCAGCAGATTGCCGCGCTGGAGAAGGACACCGGCCTGGTGCTGTTCGAGCGCGAAGCGCACGGCATCCGGACCACAGCGGCGGGCGACCGGCTGGTCGAGCTGAGCAGGCGGGTGCTGGCCGACGTCGACGAGCTGGCCACGCAGGTCCGCCGCCTCGCCGCGGGCACGATCGGCCGGATCCGGCTGGGCAGTTTCCCCACCGCGAGCGTCCGTGTGGTACCCGGCCTGCTGTCGGCGTTCGGCAGCGAGCGGCCCGATGCCGAGGTGACGCTGGAGGAGGGGGAGCCCGAGGAACTGGTGAACGCCCTCACCGCGGGGGACCTGGATGTCGCGCTGCTGTACGAATACGGCCTGAGCCCGCGCGAATGGCCGGACGACCTCACCACCGAACCACTCCTGCGCGAAGACCTGCTGCTCGTCCGCCGGACCGGCAGCCGGACCCCGGCCACGCTGGCCCGTCTCGGCGGGCAGCAGTGGATCACCAGCAGGGAAGGCACCGCAGGCACGGTGTCGCTGACCCGGCTGTGCGCGGCGGCGGGTTTCCGCCCGGCGATCGCCTTCCGCACCAACAACTACGACGTGGTCCGCGAACTGGTCGCGGCCACCGGCGGAGTCGCGGTGATCCCGGCCCTCGGCCATCGCGCCGACGAGCGGATCACCGCGACCCGGCTCCCGCAGGCGGGTGCGCACCGGACCGTTTCCGTGGCGTACCGCACGGGGAGCAGCAACCCGCTGCTCCCCGGATTCCTCACCGCGATCCGGCGTGCGTTGCCCGCCCCGCCCCGTGACCCCGCCCCGCGACCCCCGGGACCCCTCGTTCCGTGAAGGCCACCTTCACGGAATCTGATTCCCTCATGGTTCCCTTCACGGAATGACGCGGGTTGCGACCAAACCCGCCGCGCAGGCTCCGGAACCCGCGCTACCCGCGCTACCCGCGCTACCCGCGCTACCCGCGCTACCCGCGCCGCTTTCCGCCACCCCGGCGCACGACCCCAGGCCCCTATCCCGGCGTCCCAGCGCGGTTCGCCGGGCCCGGCAGGGAGTCCGGCCGGACTCCCGCAGCCAGGGCAATCGCCGCCGCCTCGCCGCGAGTGCCCGCGCCCAGTTTCCTCAGCACCCCGGTCACGTGGAACTTCACCGTGCTCTCGGTGATCCCCAGTTCCTCCGCGATGGCCTTGTTGCGTTTGCCTTGCGCGAGCAGCCTGAGTACCTGCAGTTCCCGCTGGTTGAGCCCGGCCAGCGGGTTCTCGTCGGCCGGACCCGGGGGCGGGGCCAGCGGCAGCACGATCGTCGCGCGGCTGCCCCAGCCCGGGGTCGCGTCGAGTTCCACCGAGCCGCCCAGTGCGTCCGCGCGGCCGTGGAGCTGGTCGTGCAGGGCGGGGACGTCCAGGCGGCCCGATTCGTGGTCGCGGACGTCGGCGCGCAGCGACGTGGCGTCGGTCGTCCAGGCGATGCGCAGGCGGGTCAGGTCCGGCTGGGCGGTGAACGCGAGGACCGCGGTACGGGTCATCGCGCGGGCGGCGTGCGCGATTTCGCCCGGCAGTGGACGCCCGGTTTTCTCCGGTGCGGCGAATTCGAGCGCGGCGTCGTGGTGCCGGAGCGTCTGCCGCAGCTCGCGGCGGAGTTTCGCGAACGCGGCGGGCGCCGGTTCCTCGGACCACGCCTGGTCGGACGCCTGCGCGGACCGGAGTGCTACCAGCGCGGCCGACGCGGTTTCGGTTGCGCTGGCGCGGGCCTGGCGGTCGTCGAGGGTGCTTGCGCGGAGGGCGGTGAGGATGCTGACCAGCGACGTTTCGTGCGCGGCGGCCATTTCGGCGATCGTGCGGGCACGTTCGGCCGAGGCGGCGCGCGATTCGGTGAGGTACTCCGGACTGGCCTGCGCGACCTGCTGCCGGATCGACGTCGCGACGATGCCGAACAACCCCGCCAGCTCGGCCGCGTCCCGGAGTTCCTTGTCCTGACGGGTGATCAGCACCAGGAGCGTCCCGGTGCGGTCCAGCACTGTCCACACCGGACGGGACGCGCCGCCGATCGCCGCGGTCGTGCGCTGCGTGCCTCCCGGGGTGAGACTGGCCTTGAGCGCCTCCAGCTCGGCGATTGTGATCCGGTCCACCACCGCGGCCGGGCCGGCGACCTTGCGCGGACGGCCGGTGCACTCGCGGGTGAAGATCACGAGCGCGGTGTGCGGCCAGCGGTCGGCGAGCACCCGGGAGAACCGGACGGCGATCTCGAGCAGCGGACCGTCGATGACGTCGCGCAGGGCGGCGGCTTCCGGCTTGGGCACGGCCGCGATCTTACCTGTCCGGACGTCGAGCGACACCTCGACCGACGATCAGGTGCGACCGGCTCCCGCAATGGATAGCTTCGAAGTGAGGCATGCGTGGTCCCGCATGTCTTGCCGTCCACCCGGAGGAAGCAGTCGGATGTCACAGCAGGTACGCGGAGTCATCGCCCGTTCACGCGGGGCCGAGGTCGAGGTCACGGACATCGTCGTGCCGGATCCGGGACCTGGCGAGGTCGTCGTCGCGGTGGCGGCCTGCGGCGTGTGCCACACCGACCTGACCTACCGCGAGGGCGGCATCAACGACGAGTTCCCGTTCCTGCTGGGCCACGAGGCCGCGGGCACGGTGGAGAGCGTCGGCGAGGGCGTCGATTCGGTACAGCCCGGCGACTTCGTGATCCTCAACTGGCGCGCGGTCTGCGGACAGTGCCGGGCCTGTAAGCGCGGACGTCCGCAGTACTGCTTCGACACCTTCAACGCAGCTCAGCGCATGACCCTCACCGACGGCACGGAGCTCACCCCCGCGCTCGGGATCGGCGCGTTCGCCGAGAAGACGCTCGTCCACGCCGGGCAGTGCACCAAGGTCGACGCGACGGTCGACCCCGCGGTCGCCGGCCTGCTCGGCTGCGGGGTGATGGCCGGGCTCGGCGCCGCGGTCAACACCGGCGGGGTCGGCCGGGGCGATTCGGTCGCGGTGATCGGCTGCGGCGGGGTCGGGGACGCGGCGATCGCCGGGGCGCGGCTGGCCGGGGCCACCAAGATCATCGCCGTCGACCGCGACGACCGGAAGCTCGCCTGGGCCCGTGACCTCGGCGCCACGCACACCGTCAACGCCGCGGAAACCGACGCGGTGGCCGCGATCACCGAGCTGACCGGCGGTTTCGGTGCCGACGTCGTGATCGACGCGGTCGGCCGCCCGGAGACGTGGAAGCAGGCGTTCTACGCCCGCGACCTCGCCGGGACCGTCGTGCTGGTCGGCGTGCCGACGCCGGACATGCGGCTGGAGATGCCGCTGGTGGACTTCTTCTCGCGCGGCGGCTCGCTCAAGTCGTCGTGGTACGGCGACTGCCTGCCGGAGCGCGACTTCCCGATGCTGATCGACCTGCACCAGCAGGGCCGCCTGCCGCTGGAGCGGTTCGTCACCGAACGGATCGGCCTCGACGACGTCGAGAAGGCCTTCCACACCATGCACGCCGGCGAGGTACTGCGGTCGGTGGTGATCCTGTGACGCGGATCGACCGGGTCACCACGTCCGGCGTCTTCGCACTGGACGGCGGCACCTGGGAGGTGGACAACAACATCTGGCTGGTCGGGGACGACCGCGAGGTCGTGGTCGTCGACGCCGCACACGACGAAAAGGCGATCACCGAGGCGGTCGGCGACCGGAACGTGGTCGCCGTGGTGTGCACGCACGCGCACAACGACCACATCACGGTGGCGCCCCAGCTGGGCGAGAACCTGCACGCCCCGGTCCTGCTCCACCCGGCGGACGACGAGCTGTGGCAGCAAACCCACCCGGGCCGCAAGTTCTGGCCGGTGGCGGACGGGGAACGCATCGCGGTCGCGGGTACGACGGTCGAGGTGATCCACACGCCCGGCCACTCGCCGGGCTCGGTGTGCCTGTACCTGCCGGAAGCGGGCGCGCTGTTCACGGGTGACACGCTGTTCGCGGGCGGTCCCGGGGCGACCGGCCGTTCGTTCTCGGATTTCCCGACGATCATCGCTTCGATCCGGGACCGTCTTTTCGCCCTGCCGGAGGAAACCCGCGTGCACACCGGGCACGGCGACGGGACGACGATCGGCACGGAAGCTCCGCACCTGGGGGAGTGGCTCGCCCGGGGGCATTGACCCCGCTGAGGAACCGGGAATCCTCCCGGTGCTTTCCCCCATGCCGACGCCCGAGACTCGCAGGCGGCGCGAAACCGCGCCGCCGATGGCAAGGTGCGCCATCGGGCGGGGCATGGCGGAAGGCAGGTCCGATGGCGTACTCGATCGCGATCGACGTCGGGGGGACATTCACCGACGTCGTCGCTGCCGATGGGGGCGAGCTCTTCACCGGGAAGGTGCCGTCCCGGCCGAACGACGAGGCGGCGGCGGTGCTGGCCGCCGTCGACTCGGTCGCCGGACACTACGGTCTCGGGCGCGAGGACCTGTTGCGCCGCACCGGGTTCTTCGTGCTGGGCACCACCGTGGTCACCAACGCGATGCTCGAGTACGACGGCGTCCCGACCGGGCTCATCACCACCGAGGGCTTCCGCGACGTGATCGAAATGCGCCGCGGGTACAAGGAAAGCCTGTTCGACCTCACCCTCCCGGCACCGCATCCGATCGTCCGCCGCCGGTTCCGCCGCGGGGTCACCGAGCGGATCGGCTACGCCGGGGACGTCGTGGTCCCGCTCGACGAGGACCAGGTCCGGGCCGTGGCGCGGGACTTCAAGGCGGCCGGCATCGAGTCGATCGCGGTGTGCCTGCTCTTCTCCTTCGTGAACGACGCGCACGAGCGCCGGATCGCCGAGATCGTCGCGGAGGAGTACCCGGAGTGCTTCGTGACGCTGTCGGCCGACGTGCTGCCGCAGGTCCGCGAGTTCGAGCGCGTGAGCACGACGGTGGTCAACGCCTACACGAGCCCGATGCTCAAGCGCTACCTCGAACGGCTCGACGTCGCGCTCCGGGACGCGGGGTTCGGCGGGTCGCTCGTGGTGGTGCAGTCGAACGGCGGCGTCATGGACGTCGCGTACTCGGCTGAGCACGGGGTCGACGCCGTGCTGTCCGGCCCGGCCGGCGGGGTGGTGGCGGCGGTCGCGCTCGGTGAGCGATCCGGGTACCGCAACATCATCACCGCGGACATGGGTGGCACGAGCTACGACGTCTGCCTCATCCACGACGGCAAACCCGCGGTGGGCGTGGACAACTGGATCAGCCGGTACCGCGTCGCGGTGCCGCTCGTGGACATCCACACCATCGGCGCCGGGGGCGGGTCGATCGCGTGGGTGGACGAGGCGGGCGCGCTGCGCGTCGGCCCGGAAAGCGCGAAAGCCTCTCCCGGCCCGGCCTGCTACGGCCGCGGCGGCACCCGGCCGACGGTGACCGACGCCAACCTGCTCCTCGGCTACATGGACGCCGACCTCTTCATGGGTGGCGCGATGAAGCTCGACCGGGCCGCTGCCGAGGCCGCGTTCGACGAGCACATCGCCCGCCCGCTGGGGATTTCCGTGCACGACGCGGCAATCGGCGTGTTCCGGATCGCGAACAGCGGGATGTCGAACGCCCTGCGCTACGTTTCGGTGTCGCGCGGCCGGGACCCGCGCGACTACGCGTTGATGGCCTTCGGCGGCGCGGGCGCGATCCACGCCGGCATCCAGGCCGTCGACCTCGGGATCAAGACGATTCTGGTACCCCGCAACGCTTCCGTGCTCAGCGCGTTCGGCGGGATGGTCGCGGACTTCAAGGTTTCGCGGGTGCAGTCGTTCGTCCGCCCGGCTGCCGGGACCGGCGCGGACGAGCTGAGCGAGGTGTTCCGCCGCGTGCAGGAGGAAGCGGAACGGCTGCTGCCGGAGGCGGAGTCGACGCGGCTCGAGCGGTTCGTCGACATGCGGTACGAGGGCCAGGTGCAGGAGGTCATCGTCCCGCTGAACACCCGCACGCGGCGGATTTCCGACGTGAGCCTCTCCCGCGCGGTCCGCGATTTCCACGAGCTCCACGAGGAGCTGTACGCGCACCAGCGGCCGGACCAGCCGGTGCAGATCGTGTCGATCCGGGTGGTGCTGACCGGGTTCCGGCAGACCGCCGCGCCGGGCACCGCGCGGAAGTTCGCCCAGGAGGACCCGGGGGCGGCCCGGCTCGGCACGCGGCCGGTGTACTTCGAGTCGCTCGGCACGGTGGACACCCCGGTGTACGACGGCCCGCAGCTCGAACCCGGCAATGTCGTGGCCGGTCCGGCGGTGATCCACGAACCGGGTACCACGATCGTGGTGTGCGACGGCCAGGAGGCCATGCTGGACCAGTACGAGACCTACGTGATCGAGGTCGTCGGATGACCGCCCCGGTCGACCTCGAGATCCTGCGGACGACCCTGGTCGCGCACACCGGAGAGACCGCCGCGATGCTCGCGCACGCCGCCGCGGTGACCGAAATCAGCGAGTCCCGGGACTTCTGCGTCGCGATCGCCGACGCGCGCGGGGGGATCGTCGCCACCGACAACCCGGCGCAGCTGGGTTCGCTCGCGAGTTCCGTCGCCGGGCTGCTGGACTACTTCGAGTTCGATCTCAAGGACGGCGACGTCGTCCTCACCAACGGCGGTACCCGGGTTTCCGACCTCACCCTGCTCACCCCGCTCGTGTCCGGCAACGAACTCCTGCTGCACCTCGTGGTGCGGGTGCCGGTGCGGGACCTGGGCGGACAGGTGGGCGGCAACCGCTATCCGATCGCCACCGAACTGCTCGCCGAAGGCGTGCCGGTGACCCCGGTGAAGATCCAGCGGCTCGGCCGCCCGAGCCGTGATGTGCGGACCACGCTGGTGCTCAACAGCCGCCGTCCACAGGAGACGGAACGCATCCTGGACGGCGCGCTGGCGGCTTTGGCGTCCGCGCACCGGCGGCTCGGCGCACTGGTGGCCGGACGCGGCGCTGCGACGGTACGCAGCGCACTCGAATATACTCAAGATTACAGCGAACGGCTGGCCCGCGCAGCCATCTCCCGATGGAAGTGCGGAAGTTTTCCCGGTAGCGCAACGATTCCCGGTGAACCTTCCGGCGGTGGTCCGGTCGCGATCCGGGTACAGGCCACTGTGGACAGTGCCGGTCTCACGCTCGATTTCAGCGAATCCGACGACCAGCGGCCGTCGTTCGTGAACTGCCCGGAAGGGGTCACGGCGTCGTGCGCGCTTCGGGCGGTACTGGCTTGCCTCGGCGATTCGGTACCGGCCGACAGCGGTCTGCTGCGGGCGGTGCGGGTGGTCACCCGGCCGGGCACGATCACGCATCCCACGCCGTCCGCCCCGGTCGGCTGGGGTGGCGAGCATGGCGGCAACGAGGTCACCGAGGCGGTCGCGGCAGCCTTGCGCAGCGCCACCGGCGCGCCGGTACCGGTGCTCACCGCGCCGCGTCCGCTGGTGCTCAGCCGCACCAGGGCCGACCGCAGCGACCAGACCGACCTCGGCCGCTGGGCGGTCGGCGGAGCAGGGGCCGCACCCGGTTTCGACGGCTGGGGCGGGCCCGCGTTGTCCGCCCGCGCCTTGCTGCCGTCGGTGGAACAGTGGGAAGCCGAGCACCGGATGCGGGTGCACCGGCTCGAATTCGCCGCGGACACCGCGGGTGCCGGCCGGTGGACCGGCGCGCCCGGGGTCGAAGCGGTGCTCGAACTGCCGCCGGACCGCCGGTACACCCTCTGGACGGAGCCCGCCGGACCTCCGGCCGCCGCGCTCGCCGGAGCGGTCGCCGGACGCCCTGGCGAGGTTTCGCTGCACACCGAAAACGGCTGGGAGCCCGCGCCGGCCACCGCGGTGGAGCGCCCGCTCGACGGTGACCTGCTGCGCATCCTGCTGCCCGGTGGCGGCGGGCACGGCGATCCCCGCACGCGCGATCGCGCTGCCGTCGCCGCAGATCTGGCCGACGGGCTGCTCACCGCGGACCGGGCCCGCGCCGTGTACGGGATCGACCCGGAAAGGGGCTCCGATGCCTGACCCCATCACCGCCGAGATCGTCCGCAACGCCATGGACACCGCCGCGGCGACGGTGTACGAAACCCTCACCCGCACGTCGAAAAGCCCGGCGGTGAACGAGGGAAAGGACTGCGGGGCCGGGGTTTACGGGTACGACGGCACGTCCGCGACGATGATCTCGCGCGCCGGGATCGTGCTGCACTCCTTCGCCGGGCTCACCTCCGCGCAGACCGCGCTCGACTTCTTCCGCGGCGACCTCGACCCCGGCGACGTGCTGCTCGTCTCCGACTCCTACCACGGCGGCAGTCACATCGGCGACTACACCGTCCTGGTCCCGATCTTCTTCGACGGCAAGCCGCTCTTCTTCACCGCCACCCGCCTGCACGTCGCCGACCAGGGCGGGCCGTTCCCCGCCAACGGCAACCCGGACTGCCGCGAGATCTGGCACGAGGGGTACCGGCTGGCCCCGGTGAAGCTGTACGAGAAAGGCGCGCGACGGCGCGAGATCTGGGACTGGCTCCGGGCCAACAACCGGCTGCCGGACCTGCTCGAATCGGACCTGACCGCGATGATCGGCGCGAGCCGGATGGGGGAGCGGCGGGTCCGCGAGGTCTGCTCGCGCTACGGGCTCGGCGAGGTGCTCGCGGCGCTCGACTGGATTTTCGGGTACTCCGAGCGCCGGTTCGCCACACAGGTCCGGGAATGGCCGGACGGGACCTACCAGGCGCGGGTCGGCGTCGACAGCGATTTCCAGGAGGCCCGTGACCTGCGGATCCAAGTGGCGGTGACCGTCGACGGCGACCGGATGGCGTTCGATTTCACCGGCACCGACGCGCAGACCGACGGGTCGATCAACAGCGTCGCGAGCAACAGTGTCGCCTGGATTTGCGTTGCCCTGTCGGCGATGTGCCCGACGATCCCGATCAACTCGGGGTTCTTCCGGGCGCTGGACGTGCACCTGCCGCCGGGAAGCCTGGTCAACGCGCAGGAACCGGCGGCGACCCAGGCGAGCACGCTGTGCTGCGGCGGCCAGATCGGGCAGGCCGTGATGAAGGCATGCGAGCAGTTCGCCCCCGAACGCGCGGGCAACGTGACGCTCGATCTGTGCGGCGGGTTCGTGATGGGCCTGGACACCCGCAACGGCGTCGCGCCGTTCATGATGTTCGACTCCACCCCGAGCGTGGTGTCGAACAGCGCCGCGCACGGCACCGACGGCTGGGGCTGCTGGGCGACCCCGTTCAGCGTCGCGAGCCCGATCAACAGCGAGATGACCGAGCTGCATTACCCGGTGCTGTTCCGGCAGTCGGAGTACGCGACCGATTCGGCCGCGCCGGGACGATGGCGCGGCAGCCCGGCGTTCGTCACCCGCCGCACGATGCGGGGCGCGCAGGGGACCGCATCGGCGCTGTTGCTGCACTCGCTGGTGCATCCGCTGTGCGGGTACGCGGGCGGGTACGAGGGCACGGGGAACTACCAGGTGATCGACGAGAACGGCGCCGACGAGACCGTGGTCGGCGCGGGTGGTGCGCAGCTGACGCCGTTCGATCCGGCCGGGGTGGTCCTGTCCCACAGCGGCGGCGGAGGCGGCTGGGGCGACCCGCTGGACCGCGACCCGGCGCAGGTACTCGACGACGTACTGGACGAGTACATCTCGGTCACCGGCGCGCTGGCCGACTACGGGGTGCACATCGATTCGCGAGCGGGGGTGGTGCTGGCGGAGGCGACGGCGCGCGAACGGTCGGCCCGCCGGGTGGCCGGGCCGCGGCCGCTGCGGGGAATCGGCCGGACGGAGGTCATCCGGCGCACGGGGATCGGGGATCGTCTTGCCGCACAGGATGTCTGACGGGGTGCGGTGGCGTCGGTGCCTGCGGCCGGGGTTGTGCGGGGTGCGGTGGCGCTGTCGGTGCGGGTGAGCTGCCAGCGCCTCGCGCGTGCCACCGGTGCTGCGTGAAGTGCTCGCGCGTGCCACCGGTGCTGCGTGAAGTGCTCGCGCGTGCCGCCGGTGCTGCGTGAAGGGCCGGGGCCACCCCGGCCCCGCCGCCGGGCCTTGCCACCGCGGAATCCGCATGCTTAGCCTTGGCGGATGACGGATTCTGGGCGTCTCCGCGGCGCTGGGACACTGCCCGCGGAGCTGACCGGGTTCGTGGGCCGGAGCCGGGAACTGGCGCTCGGAGCCCGTCGGCTGGCCGGGGATCGGCTCGTCACCCTCACCGGCACCGGCGGCGTCGGCAAGACCCGGCTCGCGGTGCGGCTGGCGGCGGAGGCCGCGGACGAGTTCCCCGACGGCGTCCACTTCGTGCAGCTGTCCGAGATCCGGGAACCCGCGCTGCTGCCGGCTGTACTGGCCGCCGTGCCGACGCTCGTCCCGCCCGGCGGCGACGGTGCGCTCGCCGAACTGCCTGCCGGGCGGAGGCTCCTGATCGTGCTCGACAACTGCGAGCACCTGCTCGACGCGTGCGCCCACCTGGTCGGGCAGCTGTTCGCGGCCGGACCGGCGGTCCACGTGTGCGCGACCAGCCGCCAGCCGCTCGGCGTTGCGGGCGAGACCGTCCTGCCGGTGCCACCACTGCAGGTTCCCGCGCCCGACGACCCGGATGAGCTGGTCCGCGGGTCCGACGCCGTGCGGTTGTTCGTGGACCGGGCGGCGGCCGTGCTCCCGGAGTTCACCCCGGACGCCGCCGCGTCGCGCACGATCGCCCGGATCTGCCGTCGGCTGGACGGGATCCCGCTCGCGCTCGAACTCGCCGCCGTCCGCCTGCGCACGCTCACCCTCGACGACATCCTCGGCATGCTCAGCAACCGCCTCCGGCTCCTCACCGCGGGCAGCCGGACCGCGCCCGGCCGGCACCAGACGCTGCGGTCCTCGATCCGCTGGAGTTTCGACCTGTGCACCGCCGCCGAGCAGCGCGCGTGGGCCGATCTTTCGGTGTTCTCCGGCACTTTCGACCTCGACGCCGCCCGCGCGGTGTGCGCGCCCGGCGCGGACGACGTCGTCGACCTGCTCGGTGCGCTCGTGGACAAGTCGATCTGCGTGCGGGAACCCGGCACCGGGCCGACGCGGTACCGGCTGCCCGGCGCGCTGCGCGAGTTCGGCGCCGAGCAGCTGGCCGCGGCCGGTGCCCCGGACCGGGCGCGGGACCGGCATACCCGCTGGTACGCGCAGGTCGTCGAACGCGGGCACGGCGCGTGGATGAGCCCTGGCCAGGAGGAGTGGGTGTCCCGGCTGGCCGCGGAACAGACGAACCTGCGGGCGGCGATCCGCCGTGGGCTGGCCGAGCCGTCGCTGGTGCCGATGGTCAGCCGGATGGCCGTGCAGCTGGGCGATTTCTGGCTTGCGCGCGGCCTGCTCGCCGACGGCAGGCACTGGATCGGGCAGCTGCGCGGGCATCCCGGCGTCGAGGACACCGTGCGGATCGACCTGCTGTGCCTCGGCGCGACGCTCGCCGCGATCCAGGGCAACCGCGCCGCCGCCGCGGCAGACCTCGCCGAGGCCGCCGGCCTGACGGCCCGGTTCGGCGACCGGTATCTGGCGAAACTGAAGTACACCAACGGATTCGTCGACACCTTCGCCGGCGACGCCGTCTCCGCGGCGGAAGCGCTGGAGTGGGCGACCGAGCGGTTCGGCGCGGAGCACGACGATTCGGCTCTCATTCATGCCCTCACCCTGCAGCTCATCGCGGCAGTGGTCGCCGGAGACCCGGCCGCGGCCGAACAGCACGGCGCAGCCTGCCTGGATCTCGCGGATTCCTCGGGGGACGCGTGGATCCGCGCGTCGGTGCACTGGTGGCTCGGGCTGTCGGCGTTGTCGGCCGGGCAATTGCCCCGGGCGGGCGAAGGATTCGCGCTGAGCCTCGAACTGTTCCTCGACCTGGACGTGGGCATCGGCGTGGCCATGTGCGTGGAGGCGCTGGCGTGGCTCGCCGCCGCACAAGGCTCCGCCGACCGAGCCGCGTACCTGCTCGGCGGAGCCGCGACGCACTGGCACGCGGCAGGCACCGACGTCACGATCATGCCCTGCCTGGCCGGAAAACGAGAGGACTGCGTCACCCACCTGCGCCGAAAACTCGGCCCGGCCCGCTTCGACCGGACCTGGCGACGGGGCCGGTCCGGAACCACGCGCGAGGTCCGCGAGGCCGGATTCGAGACGGCGACGGCCCGGCCGGCCACCGCTGATCCGACGGAACAGCTGACCCGCCGGGAAAAGCAGGTCGCGGCGCTCATCGCGAGCGGGCTGACCGACCGGCAGATCGCGGCGGACCTGGTGATCGCGCCACGGACGGCGGAATGGCACGTCGAGCGGATCTTGACGAAGCTCGGGTTCTCTTCGCGGGCCCAGGTGGCGGCATGCTGGGCAGCGCACCACGGAATGGCCGCGATCGGGTAGCCGGGGCCGAAGTCCGGGAGAACTCCCGGCGCCTACGGCCCCCGCGAACAGCGACGATTTCCCCGCCGGAGGGTTTCCGGCCGAGCCCAGGACCGCCTGGTGTCTCGCACGCGCTGCCCGGCGGAGGAAAGCATGACCCGGATCGTCGACCACATCGTTCTCGAATGCTCTCCCGCCGACCTCGCCCCGACCTCGGCCCTCCTGCAGAAGGCCGGGTTCAAGCTGGAGGACGAGGTTGTCACCAGGGGGGAGGGCCTCCAGTCGCACCTGCTGTCGATCGCGGGCGGGGGCTTCATCGAGATGTCCGCGCAGATCGACCCCGGCTCCCACAAGTTCGACCTGTTCGCCCACGCGACCCCGCGGCTGGTCGTCGGCGCGTACACCACCGGTGACGGCGCCGCGGACCTCGCGCACATGCAGGCGCACCCCGGCGGCGGCAAGTCGTTCGCCTGTTGTGGTGGCTGGCAGCGGACCCGCGACGACTCCTGGGGCTACTACGTGGGCATCATGCCGACCGACGTCCTCGAATCGCGCGAGACCGGCGTCTTCTTCCATCTCCAGGACCGCAGGCTGTTCCCGCTGCCGTACCCGCATGCCGCGGACACCGCGCCCGCCCTGCGCAAACTGACGCTCACCGGCTCGTCGGCCGGCCTCTGGCGCAAGCGGCATGTGGAGTTCTTCGACCTGCCCGAACGCGACGGGTCGCTCTGGGCCGGTGAGACCGAGCTCGTCTTCAACCAGAGCGAAGCCACCGACAACCAGATGGTCGCGACCTTCGCGGTACCCAACCCGGAGGTCGAGGTCCCGCTCGCGGGCGGCGCGTTCGAGTTCGTCCCGCAGCACTGAGCACCCCCCGCTCGACCGCACCGGGCACCGCCGTCCGGGTGAACCCGGGGAACCGGCACCACCTCCCTCCCGTCCCAGTTGCCGACTTTCCCGGACCGGGTGCCCCGCACCCGGCGGGCTGACATACTGGTGCGCGCGTTCGCGTCGGACACTGCGAGCGCTCGCAAGGGGAGGTGGGCCGGGGTGAACACGCACCGGGTTTCGGACTGGGCCGACGTCCGTGCGCTGGACAAGAAGCAGGGGCGGCAGGAGCACCCGGACGGGCGGCCGCCGACGGCAGGCTCGGTGCACGATCCGTCCGGGGCCGGGACCGCCGAGATCGTCGCCGAGGACACCGGCGTCATCGAGCTGGACCCGGCCGAGATCGCCGCCGCCGACGCCGAGCTCCAAAAACGCCATGACGAGCTCACCGGCTACCTGGAGCAGGCGAAACAGCTCACACATCCGCTGAAGGACGGCACCAGCCCGGTCGCCGCGCACCTGCGGAAGGCGTTCGGGGTGCGCGGGTCGGCCGACGGCGGCGTACAGACGATTCTGCAGCAGTACCTGGACGAGCTGTCGGCGCTGCGCTCGGCCATCCGGGCGGCGAGCGCGGGCCAGGTCCGGCAGGAAGCCGACGCCCGCGACTCGCTCACCGCGCTGCGCGACCGGGCGGAGAACGGGGGGACGCCGGCATGAGCCGGAAGCACGGGTACGAGCGGCTGCCGTACGAGGAGCACCGCAAGCACCGGCTGTGGAGCGAGGACCACCCCCTCACCCCCGCGCAGCGCAGGCGGGTGCACCGCACCCAGCTGATGCAGCGCGCCAACATGCGGGACGAGTCCTTCGGCAAGATCAACTGGAACGCCTGGGCGCACACGACGCTGTACGACATGATCATGACCGCGGACCCGGCCGAGATGGGCAGTTCCGCGCACCGCTGGGCAAAGCTCGCGCTCGATGTCGACACGTCGACGGCGGCGGTGCACAAGACGGTGCAGAAGCTGCTGCTTTCGTGGCGGGGCGGGGCGGCGGGGAATGCGGCGCAGTCGGCGTCGAAGCTCACGTCGTGGGGCGCTGGGGCGAGCGAGACGATGCGGACCGTCGGGGACCGGCTCGACCACTACACGAGCGCGGTCGAGACGGCACGGCACAAGATGCCGGAACCGGTGTTCTACGTGGCGGAGAACCAGTTCCGCGACGGGTACGACCTGAACGCGGCCGCCGGTCCGAGCGGTGCGGTGATGGTGGACCAGCTGCTCGACGATCACTTGCCCGCCAAGCGGAACGCGGCGCAGGCGAAGGCCGAGGCCGTGCGGGTGATGGAGGGGTACGAGAGCACGAGCAAGGGCGTGCACGATCGGCTGCCGCATTTCACGTCTGCGCCGTTGGCTACGCGGGTGGATCCTGGTACGGGGTCCTCTTCTGCCGGTTCTTCCGGGGCTGGTTCCGGTTCTGGTTCCGGTGACACCACGACGGTGTCGTCGGTTGCGCCTCCGGCGGGCGGTGCGGTGCCGGGGGTCGGCGGGCCGTCGGCCGGAATGTCCGGTTCTCTCGGGGTTCCCGGTGCGGTGGGCGGGGCGCTCGGGGGCGGCGGATCGGGGAGCGGAAGCGCCTTGCCCGGCGGATTGCTCGGTGGCGCAACGGGTCCCGGCGGGGCGGCCGGCGCAGCACAGGCGGCGGCCGGGATGCGGGGCGGCCCGGGGACCGGCGGCGGGTTCTTCCCGCCGATGGGCGGGATGGGTGGCCAGCGCGGCGAAGGCGACGGCGACCACCAGAACCGGTACACCAAGGGCAGTGCCTTCGACTTCCTGGAGGACATGCCTGCCGCGTACCCGCCCGTGCTGGGCGAGTGATGGCCAGGTACCTCACCGGTGCGGACGGCGTCGTGCTGTCGCATCTCGAATTCGACCTGCTGTGGAACGATTTCGACCTCGGGCCGGCGCCGTACCCGCTCGAAGTGCCTTCGCACGGCGCGACGATGGACGATCGGGACGTGCTCGGCGCCCAGGTCGCCGAAGGGCTCGCCGCGGCGGGATTGCTCGACGCCGAGGACGAACTGCACCCGCGGCTCGGCGAGCTGTTCGCGCTGCTGGCCGATCCGGTGTACTCGGTGGACCTGCTGGTGTTCCGCGATCCGCCGTTGCGCGCGCTGGCCGCGGCGGGGCGGAAACTCGGCGTGCTGGCCGTGCTCGACGCCGGTGAGCTGGCGCTGCGGCCGTGCCTGCCGGACGAGGTCCCGATGCTGGCGGCGAGCGTCGTCGGGACGGCCGGACCCGGGCCCGGCGACGCGGTCCGGCTGCCGCGCGACGCGTTTTCCGCGGCGATGCAAGCGTTTGCGGACAGCGGGCACGACGCGTTCGAGCGCGTGCTGGCGCGGGCCGGGATCGCCGGGCGCGACCTGCGGGCGCTGTCGACGCTGGTCACGACGCCGCGGGCCGGGTACGGCCAGCTCGCGGTGAACGGCCCGGGCGGGCGGTCGCCGGTGGTGGCCTGGTACGACACGGAAGCGGGCCGGTACGGCGCGGTCGTGCAGGAGAGCGCCGGTACCCGCTGGGTCACCGTCGCGCCCGCGGACGGCGCCTGGCTCGCCGACCGGATGACCGCCCTTTTCCGCGAAGTGTCATCAGATCGGGGGACTCGGGAACCGAAAGGGCAGGGCGGCGCGTCTCACTTCGGGTAGCTGAGAGGTGCCTTTCGAAGGGGGCGGGAAATGAGCAGGTTGTCGGCCGGGGAGATCGCGCAGCACGCGTACCGGGCGGGTTTTCGCGGGCCCGCGCTCACCACGGCGGTCGCGGTGGCGCTGGCGGAGTCGAGCGGCAACACCCGCGCGCACAACGGCACCCCGCCGGACAACTCGTACGGGCTGTGGCAGGTCAACATGCTCGGCTCGCTCGGCCCGGCGCGGCGGCACGAGTTCCACCTGAAGTCGGACAACGAGCTCTTCGACCCGGATGAGAACGCCAAGGCGGCCTGGGCGATTTCGGGGCACGGCAAGAGTTTCGAACCGTGGTCCACGTATACGAACGGGGCGTACAAGAGCCATCTCGCCGCGGCGCGGAAGGCCGCGGAGGACGTCACCCGGCATCACGGCAAGGGGCATCCCGGTAAGCACGAGCCGAAGCCGCATCAGGGTAAACACGGTAAGGACGGCGGCTTCCGGGCGGATCTCGAGCAGTTCATCGCGTACGAGAAGAAAACCGAGCGCATCGCGAGTGAGCTGGTCACGGTGGGGAAGCGGACGGTGCACCGGGTCACCGGGATCGCCAAGGACAGCTTCGGGAAGGTCGGCGAGGAAACCGGGTTCGCCGATGCGCTGGGCGATTTCAGCCGGTCACTGGAGTCGCAGGTACGGGCCACCGGGGCGAACGCACGCACGCTGAGCGCGTCGGTGTTCCGGGCCAGGAAGACGTACGCCGGGGCCGACGCGGAGGCGGGGTCGGCGATCGCCGCGCAGGACATCAAAGGCATTCTGGGCTGACGGAGGGGGAGTTCCGTGCTGGACACCGCAGGCGTCGCGACGTTGTTCGCCGACGAGATGAAGACGCACCACGGCAAGCTCCGCGGCAAGGCCGCGGATGCACAGGCCGCGCAGCAGGCGCTGCAGAAGGCCGCGAACGAGATCACCGAACAGTACGACGTACAGCGCAAGGCCGCGCACTCGCTGCTGAATGCCTGGCAGAGCAAGGCAAACCCGGCTTTCGAACGGGACAGTGCCAAGTTCGGCCGCGACCTGAAGGTCACCGCGCAGGCGAGCCGCCACGGCGCCCAGGTGGTCGGCGAGGTCACCGACGCACTCGCCGGGCGGCACCAGGCCACCGGCAAGCTGCTCGACGAGTTCATCGCCAAGGCCCGGCGCCTCATCGACGCCGGATACCTGCTGGCGCGCAACGGAAGCCCGGCCGCACTGCTGCTGGCGATCGGCGACGTGGCCGACCTGGCCGGGAAGTACCTCAAGGAATCGTCCGGGCACCTGAAGAACGCACGCGAGGAAATGCAGGAGGCGGCGCGCAGACTGCGCGCACTGCAGAAGGAACTCGGCCACGACGGTGTCGCCGATCACGGCCGTACCGGCAAGCACCAGGCGCACGTGCGGCATCGGCAGCACGAGCAACACAAGAAGCACCAGCAGCACCACGGCAAGACCACCGTGAGCCACAGCAAGAAGGTCGACAAGATCCTCGACCACGCACGGCACAACCTCGGCTTCCACGAAGGCCCGAACAACCGCAACAAATGGGGTCCCACGGGGCAGCCGTGGTGCGCATATTTCGCGACGTCGATGTGGCGTTCGGCCGGGGTGGACATCCCGAAGTACGGCTTCACCGGCGACGTCTACAAGTGGGGCCAGCGCCACCACCTCGCCTACGACCGCGGCGCCATCGCCCACAACGCCCGCCCCGGCGACACGATCCTGTTCGGCGACGGACCTTCGTGGGGACACAGCCACCACATCGGGATCATCGAAAAAGTCGAGGGCAACAAGATCACCACGATCGAAGGCAACGCGGACGACCAGGTCGAGCGCATCACGTACACCCTGCCGAAGGACCTGCACCGCTTCTACGGCGGAGTGCACCCGAAGTGACCACCACCGGCACAGCACGGCAATCCGGGGTGACGGCGGAGGTCGCCCCGGGCGGCGCGTTACGGCACCTGGAACTCACCGCAGCAGCCCTCCGCACCGGCGGCCCCCGCCTGGCCGACACGATCCTGCGAACCGTCCGCGAAGCAACGGCCCAGGCGAACGAACGCGCCCGCCACCTGCTGGAAGCCGAACTGGGCCCCCTCGGTGACGAACTGCCCCGGCTTGGCTTGTCCCGCGAGGACTCGACGGCGGCTCACGCGGAAGACACGACGCCGACCATGTGGAGCAGGTGATGGACCCCTTCCGCGCGCCAGATGCTCCGGGTGGCGCTGGCCGCGCACCGGGGGTTGAGGATGGCGCTGACCGTGCACCGGGGGTCCCGGGTGGCGACGACCGTGCACCGGAGGTCATGGATGCTGACGACCGCGCGCCGGAGGCCCCGGATGGCGACGACCGCACCATCGACGACCTGATCGAAGTCGCCGACGAGATCCCCGAGCGGCTGGGCCTGTCCGGGGGCCTGGCCGCCATCCGGGCGTCCGCGCAGCGCTATGGCTTGAGCGTCACCGTGGACGTGCACGGAATGCTGGTAGCCCTGAACATCAGCGAAACAGCACTGGAACTGGGCCCGGACGCACTGGCCGCAGAAATCTCCCGCCTGGCCACGGAAGCCGGTACCGAGGCACTGCGTCGCGGAATGCAAGCCATCCGGGCGGGTTGTGTCCCGGCCGTCGCCGCCGCCGTCGAAGACGTCCTGCCGCTGGATGATCCCCCGGAACCGACTCCGGCCGCAGACCCCGAGCCAACCCACCGCTCGCGGCCCCGCCCAGCCACCGAAGACGAGGAGTTCGTGCTGAAACCCGTGACCGACTGACCCCAGGCCCGTGCACCCGGCCGCAGGTGATGCCACTCTGGGGACATGACGCACTACGTACTCGCGCAGTCGGTAACCCTCGCCGCCGACCTGGAGGCCAAGGGTTTCCTGGGGACCGTCGGCAAGATCGCCGCCGCCACGATCATCTTCTTCATCGTGATCGGGCTGGTCGCAGGCCTGGTGATCGGCTACTTCGCAGGCCGGGCAGTCGGCCGCAGGCAGGGCAGCCGCAGCTGACCCCCCGTCGGATACCGCTCATCTCGGGTGTACGGCGAGCGCCTGCCGTGCCATCGGTCCCCACCAGCGTGTCGACGAACTCCTCTCGCGGCCACTGGGCCGGAACGAGTCGCTCGCACCGGTACAGCAGCAGGCCCGGGTCGGACATGGAGAACCGGCCCGAGGCCGGGCCGTAGCCGAGAGCGCTACGCCTGGCAGGCGTGCCGTCCCCGGATCTCCACCGCTTGCGCGAGCGTGACGGTTGTCCGGAACGGGACAGAACCTCTCCCAGGGCTTCTCCCGCCACTGCACCACTTCCTATCCTGGACGGAAAATCACCCCCGGCGAGGGGATCGTCCATGCGGACCATGGTTGTGGTGCTGCTCGCTCTCGCGTTCCTCACGGTCCCGCGCGCCCCGGCGCGAGCCGATACCACGGTGTGCGTGGTGTCGTGCGACCGGCTCGACCCCTCGCGGGCGGCGCAGGAGAGTTTTCCCTTGCCGGACAAGGGGATCAACGGTCGCGTGGTCCGGCTCCACGTCTCGGATCCCGACGGGATGGCCTGGGCAAGCATCGACAACGGCCACACCGGCGACGCCGTCTGGCTCGACCGGTCCTGGGACGGCGGCGCCACCTGGGACGGCCTCCTCGGCAAAGCCAGCATCCCCGGCACCTGGACCGGAACCCGCACCCTCATGTACAACATCACCGACCCGGTCGGTCATCGACGCGGCCTCATCCGCGCATGCGGGGATGCACAAGGCGTCGGATGCACCGGCTGGATCTACCCGACAGTCTGCGACACCACCTGCGACGGCGTCCCGCCCGGCACCGGGGACAGCCAGCCAGTACCGTCGGCGACCATTTTCGGCCGAACCATCCGGCTCCACTTCGACGACCGCGGCATGGCCTGGGCCGGAATCGACGAGGGCAGCACCGGAGACGAGGTATGGCTCGACCGCTCCTGGGACGCCGGTTCGACGTGGCCAGGAGGTTCCTCACTCGGGCGGACCAGCGTGCCCTCCGCCGCGCGGGCTGTGGCGCCCACCGGAGAGGGCGCGGGCGTCGAGACCGGCGCGGCGACTGGCGCTGTGGTGCCTGCTGCGAGGGGCGCGGGCGTCGGGACTGGTGCGGCCACTGGCACTGTGGCGTCCGCTGTACGGGGCGCGGGCGTCGGGACCGGCGCGGCCATTTCCACCGTGGTGCCCGAGGCAAGTGACGCGAGCATCGAGACCGGCGCGGCCACTCGCACTGTGGTGCCTGCTGCGAGGGGCGCGGGCGTCGGGACCGGCGCAGCCATTGGCGCTGTGGTGTCTGCTGCGAGGGGCGCGGGCGTCGAGACCGGCGCAGCCACCCGCGCCTTGGTGCCTGCTGCAAGGGGCGCGGGCGTCGGGACTGGCGCAGCCACTGGCACTGTGGCGTCCGCGGCAAGGGGCGTGAGCGTCCAGACTGGGGCGGCCGCTCGCGCCGTGGTGCCTGCCGCAAGGGCTGAGAGCGTCCCGACCACCGCAGCCACCCCCACCGTGGCACCCGCCGCAACGGGTGCGGGCGTCCTGACCACCGCGGCCACTTCCGCCCGCACCCCGGCCTTCGCCACCAAAGACCCGCGCGGGCGGATGTTCGGTGGGGCTGTCCGGGCGTGTGGCCGGGAAGCTTCTCACCAGCAAGGCGCGTGTACCGCCTGGGCTCGCCCAGCGCAATCGCGCGTTGCGGCGGCCGCCGATGCGCTCCTCTGGTCCCACGACACTTACCGTGCGTGGTGGGCGTCCAGCTGGTGGAACTCCGCAGTTGCCGTGACCGCACTGGCGGATTCCGGGTTACCCGGCCTCGATCCGGTGCTCGCCAGGGTATTCGACGTGAACCGGGCGGCATTCCCCGCCGGGGAGCGGAGTTCCGATCCCATCGAGGGTGACTTCGTCAGCCGGGCGATCGACGACAGTGCCTGGTGGGGTCTCGCCTGGATAGCCGCCTACGACCGTACCCACGAAAGCCGCTACCTCACCGAAGCCACCACGATCGCCGACTACGTGCGCGGCTTCTGGGACCCGGGCACCTGCGGCGGAGGCGTGTGGTGGGATCGCGAGCGGACGTACAAGAACGCGGTCACCAGTGGTCTGTACCTCCGCCTCACCGCCGCACTGCATCGGCGCATCGGGGGCGACACGACATGGGGTGACCGGGCCCGCGAGGCAGGCGACTGGTACCTGCGCAGTGGCCTGATCAACTCCGCCGGCCTGGTGAACGACGGCCTCACGTCGGGCTGTGCGAACAACGGCCAGACCGTCTGGACGTACAACCAGGGCCTCGCGATCGGCGGCTTCACCGAGCTCTGGCGCGCGACCGGCGAACAGTCCTATTTGGACACTGCGCGGCGGCTGGCGGACGCGGCGATGTCGGGTCTCACGTCCGGTGGCATCGTGACGGAATCGTGCGACTCGGGTACCTGCGATGACAACCAGAAGCAATTCAAGGGTATTTTCCTGCGTTATTTCGGCGACCTCGCGGACGCGACCGGTGCGTATGGTGATTTCGTCCGGCGGCAGGCGGATTCGATCTGGAACAACGATCGGGACTCATTGAACCGGATCGGACAGCGGTGGTCCGGTGGGACGCCGAATGTCGTTGATTGGCGTACGCAAGCGTCCGGATTGGAAGCCTTGATTGCGGCCCATCAATAAAGAAAGGGGCCCGGGCGTCCGAGAAGAAACGCCCGGGCCGTCAGAATACCTCAGGAGGGGACATTCCAGCGTGGTTCTGCGCAATCACGCAGCGCCAAGCGGGTTCCCTCCGCGGTCGCGCCGTTCTGGGTACCCAGGCATTGGCCGGATTCGGGGTTCAGAATGCTGCCGTCACCCCGGATTTGCCACGTTTCCGCGCCGGAACCGTCACAGTCCCACAATTCGCCCGACGAGCGCAGGCATTTGTCGAGGGAACGCAGCGTTCCATCGCGGACCGTCCATTGCTGGGCGCTGGTGTGGTCGCATCCCCACAGCTGGACCGGGGTTCCGTTGGCCCGTTCGGAAAATGCGACGTCGGCACAGCGGCCGTCGGCGCCGGTGAGCTCGCCCACGGCGTACGGCCGGTCGCCGCGGATCAGGTAATCACTGTTCGCGACATTCCAATGGGTCGCAATATACGTCCCGGCCGGTGGCCTCGTGTTGAAGTAATCGTCACCATTGCAGTCGATCTGGTTTTCCGGCGCGCCCGGGCACGATTTCACCAGATGCCCCGGCGGATTCGGCAGGCCGCCGTCGTCGTAGCACATGATGTCCTCGTCGTCCCAGCAGTGGCCGTTGCTCGACGCGTGCGGCGCGCTCGACTGGACCGCGCCGAGCGTGTGCAGCAGTTCGTGGCCGCTGGCCTGCCACGACCAGCATCCGGTCCCGACCGTGGCGTAGTTGCCGAAGGCGAGGCCGCAGCCGTCTTTGTCGTACCAGACGAGGTATTTGCGGTCGCTGCGGTTGTACCCTTGCTTTCCGATTGCGTCCGCGATCGTCTGCGGATCAGTGAGGACCGACGGGTCGATGGCCACGTCGTCGATGGCCGCTCGGCAGCCGGAATCGGTGACGAAACGAACATGCCGGATTTCTCCGCCGAGGCGCAGACCGGCTTCTACGAAAATGTCATCGATTTGGTCGGCAAAGGTACGGAATTGTTCGGCGAGCTGGTCGTGTCGATCGGGTTGGTTCGTGGCGTGGACATATACCGCCTGAACACGATTGCCACTGTGGCCGTCACCGTCGCATGGTGTCGAATGGGCAACTGCAGCGGGTGACGGGATTGCCGTTGCCGGAGCGGAAAACGACAGCGCACCGGCAAGGAGCGCCGCCGCGATCGCCACGGCTCGGGTTCTTCTTTTCACGGATTCCGCCTTTCCTCGGTGGGGACACTGGGAACAGCCGGGAATTCCGCCGGGGGACCGCGGAAAAACCCTGCCGCCCCGGCGTGGTTGCCAGGGTAAAGACGGTGGGTGATTCGTCAACCGCAGCGCCGGGATTGACCGTTTTTCTGTCTCGCCGGGTACGGACGGCAGTGCGCCCGGGCATTCACGGGGAACACCCGGGCGCACCGGAGGAAGATCAGCGGATCAGATACGCGCTGTTCGCCACATTCCAGTGGGTGGCAAGGTAACTACCGGCTGCCGGTTTGGTGTTGAAGTAGTCGTCGCCGTTGCAGTCGATCTGGTTTTCCGGGGCGCCGGGACACCGTTTCACGAGCTTGCCGGGCGGATTCGGAATACCGCCGTCGTTGTAGCACATGATGTCCTCGTCGTCCCAGCAATGCCCGTTCTTCGTCGCATGCGGGGCACTGGACTGGACCGCGCCGAGGGTGTGCAGCAGCTCGTGGCCGCTGGCCTGCCACGACCAGCATCCGGTGCCGACGGTGGCGTAGTGCGGCCCCGCGTTGTAGGGGTTGTTGGCGCCCGGCCGGTCATTGCCGCCGTTGCCGAAGGCGAGGCCGCAGCCGTCTTTGTCGTACCAGACGAGGTATTTGCGGTCGCTGCGGTTGTACCCTTGCTTCTTGATCGCGTCGGCGACCTTCTGCGGCGACGCCATGGCCGACGGCGCGATGGCGACGTTGCGGATCACCGCGTGGCACTGTGCGTCGGTGACGAAGCGGACGTGCCGCTTCTGCCCGCCGAGCCGTTTGGCCGCTTCCACGAAATTCGCATCGATCTGGTCGGCAAAGCCGCGGAATTTGCCGACGAGGCTGGCGTGCCGGTCGGGTTTGTCGGTGGCGCGCACGTAGAGCGCTTCCACGCGCTTCCCGCTGGTGCCGTTGCCGTCGCACACGGTCGACTGCGTGGCCGGGGCGTCGGCCGTGGCTGGGGCGTCGGCAGTGGCCGGGGAGACGAGCGACAGCGATCCGGCCAGGAGCGCCGCCGCGATCACGGGGGCGCGCAATCCTCTGCTCACGGGTGTATCCGCCTTTCCGATCGGGACTCGGGCGTTGCTGGAGTCTCGCCGGAACGCGGTGGCCGGGTCTTCACGGTCGGGCCGCAAGATCGCTGATCGGAGCACACTTGTGCCAGTGGCACACCTGATGTATACATCTTGTCCATGAGCAGTCTACGACCGGCCGGGTCCGCACAGGACGTGACGTACCGGTTCCTGAAGAAACGGATCGCCGAGCTGCCGCGCGACGGCGGGACGTTCCTCACCGAATCGGAGGTGGCGGAGGCCGCGGGCACGTCGCGGACCCCGGTGCGCGAGGCGCTGCTGCGGCTCGAGGCCGAGGGTTTCCTCGAGATCGTGCCGAAGAAGGGCGCATTCGTGCCGCCGATCTCGGACGCCGAGGTGCGGTCGGTGATGGAGGCGCGCGAGCTGGTCGAGGACTGGTGTGTCCGCAAGCTGGCGTCGCATGCGGACGCGGCGTTTTTCGCGGAGCTGGACGACCTGCTTGCGAAGCAGCGCGAGCTCGTCGCGGATCCGGTGCAGTTCATCGAGTACGACCGCGCTTTCCACCGCGCGATGGTGCGGCGGGCGGGAAATCCGGTGCTGGGGGAGTTCTACGAATCGCTGCGGGACCGTCAGGTGCGGATGGGCTTGCGAGCCGTGGCAGGCAGCGAAACCCGCGCGGAACGAGTGCTGGCCGAACACGCGGCGATCGTGGCGGCGCTGAGGTCGGGGTCGACGGAGGAGGCGGGGGACGCGGTGGCGACGCATTTGTCGAGCACGATGGCGGCACTCCGGGTGGGGGAGCGGTTGTGACGGCGGCGGGCTGGGGGTGTGGGCGGCCGGGGGTTGGTGGCGCTTCGGGTGGCGGAGGGGTTGTGATGGCGATGGGTCGGGGGTGTGGGCGGCTGGGGGTTGGTGGCGTTTCGGGTGGGGGAGCGGTTGTGACGGCGGCAGGTTCGGTGGTCGAGGTAGTGGGTGGCCGGAGGTTCGTGGCGGTGCTTCGGGAGGGGAGGGTCGGGACGGCGGGCGGGCGTCGGCGGCGCTCCGGACAGGGGAGCGGCTGTGATGGCGCCGGTGGCGGAATGCGGAGTGATCTGGCAGCCCGGCGGATTCGGGGCTTGTCGTGAATCGCGGTTCGGTGGATCGCGTGGTAGCCGCGTGCAGGTGCGAGGGCGGCACCGCTGTGGAACTGCGACCGGCGCAGCGGACCAGCACCCGGTGACCTCACTGCAAATCAGGGAGTAGCAATGAAAGTCGCGATGATCCAACTGGCCAGCCCACCTCACGAGGAGCCCGCTGAGCGGCGCCGTCGGGTCGGGCGGATGGTCGAATCGGCCCGTGGCGCCGATCTCGTCGTGCTGCCGGAACTGTGGGCCGCCGGGTACTTCGCCTTCGACACGTACCCCGCCGAGGCCGAGGCGCTTGACGGGCCAACCGTCCAGGCGGCCAAAGGGTGGGCGCGGAGTCTCGAAGCCCACGTCCACCTCGGGAGTTTCATCGAGCGGGACCCGTCCGGGCGGTTGTTCAACACCGCCGTCCTGATCGCGCCCGATGGCAGCATCGCGCATACCTACCGCAAGATCCACGTCTTCGGGTACGCCTCGCGCGAAGCGGAGCTGCTCACCCCCGGCGACGCGCTCGACGTTGCCCAGACGGGACTCGGGCCGGTCGGCGCGACGACCTGCTATGACCTGCGGTTCCCCGAACTGTGGCGCGGGCTGGTCGACCGCGGGGCGAAAACCGTCGTGGTACCTGCGGCGTGGCCGGCGGCGCGGCGAGAGCACTGGCGGATGTTCACGTCGTGCCGGGCGGTCGAGGAGCAGGTCCTCGTGATCGCGGTCAACGGCGCCGGGACGCAGCACGGCGGGGTCGAGCTGGCCGGTACCAGCCGGATCGTCGACCCCTGGGGCACCGTGCTCGCCGAAGCGGGCGGCGGTGAGGAAGTGGTCCGCTGCGAGGTCGATCAATCCATTGTGGACACCGTACGCGCCGATTTCCCGGTGCTGGCCGACCGGCGGTGGCCGGTGTCCGAAAAGGACTTCACGGGAGTGGGAGCATGATCAGTCTGCACGTGGCAGGAACGGGGGAGGAGCTCGCCTTTGCGCCGCAACGGCTCGTGGTGGCCGGTTACACCGGGCGCGACGAAGCGGCCGTGGAGGAGCACATCGCCGAACTGGCGGCGATCGGCGTGCCGCGTCCGCCGTCGGTACCTGCATTCTACCATCTCGACCCGGCATTGCTCACCACCGCGCCGGTGGTTGGGGTGCCCGGCGCGGGCACGTCCGGCGAGGTCGAACCGGTGCTGATCCGTTGCGCCGAAAGGTATTTCCTCGGCGTCGGATCCGATCACACCGATCGCGAGCTGGAGCGGGACAGCGTCGAGCAATCCAAAGCGGTGTGTCCCAAACCGCTCGGTGAAGTGGTCGTCGAAGCAGGACCGTCCATTCCGGACTGGGACCACGTCGTCGCGGACTCCAGCGTCGACGGATTTCCTTACCAGAAAGGGAAACTGGCTGCGCTGCGGCATCCGGTGGACCTGCTGGAACGCCTCGGCCCGGTCGACGGCGACTTCGCGCTGTACTGCGGCACGCTTCCGTTGCTGGGCGGCGAATTCGTCCCCGGCGCGTACTGGCGTATCCACCTGGAGCTGCCCGGCGGCCCGACCCTCACCCACGTCTACGAAACCAAGCAGAGGAGCGAATGATGCGCAGCGGAGCCGATTATCTGGCCGCATTGAAAGGCCCCCGGCGGATCTACGTCGACGGCGCGCCCGTCGAGGATGTCGCGCACCATCCGGCATTCGCGCCGATCGCGAAGACCATTGCGGAACTGTTCGACCTGGCGGCCGACCCGGCGTCCGGCATGACGGTCGCTGACCCGGTCACCGGAAACGCGGTCAACCGCCTGTTTACGCCGCCGCGCAGCCGCGAAGACCTGGCCGCTTACCGCGCCGCGGCGACCACCTGGGCGCGGCACACGCATGGCTGGGTCGGCCGCAGTCCTGATCACGTCGGCGCTTTCGTGGCAGCGTTTTCCGCCCATCCGGAGGCGTTTTCCCAAGGAGACCGCGACTTTTCCGCCAATGTAGCCGCGTATCACCGGCGGGTCGTGGAGGAAAACCTCTATGTCTCATACGCGATCATCCCGCCGCAGGTGTCGCGCGCGACCACCGCGCACGCGTGGGAAGGCGATCTGATCCAGGCGGGCGTTGCGGAGGAACGCGAGGACGGAATTGTCATCCGCGGCGCGCAAATGCTCGCTACCGGCGGCGCGGTGGCCGACGAGATTTTCGTGTCCTGCATCAAACCTCTCGGTCCGGAGGACGCCGATTTCGCACTCGGCTTCGCCGTTCCGGTGGACGCCGAAGGGCTGAAACTCTACTGCCGCCGCCCGTATGCACCGGCCGCGACGAGTTCGTACGATTACCCGCTCACCACCCGCTACGACGAAACCGACGCGCTGCTGGTGTTCGACGACGTATTCATCCCGTGGGAGCGCGTGTTCGTCTACCGCGATATCGCGGGCCTGCGTCGGCAGTTCTTCGACACCGGCGCGCACGTTTTCGGCAATTGGCAGGCGCAGATCCGGTTCATGGTCAAGACGCAGTTCATCGCCGGGCTCGCGCGGAAGGTCGCCGCGGTGAACGGCGTCGACAAATTCCCTGGCGTGGTCGAGAAACTGGGCGAGCTGGCGAGCCTCACGGCGGTGGTCGAATCGTCGGTGCTGGCCGCGGAATACACGGCGGAACCCGACGAACAGGGCTTGTGGCGGCCCGGCGCCCGTGCGGTGTACGGCGCGATGGGCCTGCAGGCCGAGCTGTACCCGCGGCTGCTCGCGATCCTGCGCGACCTGGTCGGCGGCGGGGTGCTGCAGGTACCTTCGAGTGTCGCGGACCTGCTGAATCCGGAAACGCGCGCCGACATCGATCGGTACGTGCACAGTCCGTCCGCGCCTGCCGAGGAACGGGTGAAACTGTTCAAACTCGCGTGGGACGTGGTCGGCAGTGAATTCGCCGGACGCCATCACCAGTACGAAATGTTCTACGCCGGCGCGCCTTTCGTAGTGAAGGGCTACGCCTTCCGCAACTACGGTTTCGACGAGGCGCTCGGCGCCGTCGACGCATTCCTGTCCAGCTACGAGGTGAGTGACCGATGAGCAAACCCGAGCACGAATTCTTCCCGGTCACCGACATCGGGTACACGATTTGTCCCGGCGGGGACCCGAAAATCACCGAGCGGATTCTCGCCAAGGACCCGGAAACCGGCGTGGCGACCAGGATCCTGCGATACGAGCCCGGTGCCGATTCGACCCCGATGGGCGTGCAGAAACATGATTTCTGGGAGGAGGTCTACCTTCTCGAAGGTTCGTTCACCGACCTGACTCTCGGCCGCACGTTCACTGCGGGCATGTATGCCTGCCGCCCGCCGGGCATGCCGCACGGCCCGTGGCGCACCGACGAAGGCGTTGTCACGTTCGAGGTCCGCTATCCTGCGCGAGGCGCCGAGCCCGAGGTGCCCTGATGATCACCACACCAGCCGAGGTCGACCCGCTGACGATGCGCCGGACGATGGGGCGGTTCGCGACCGGCGTCGCGGTGGTCACCACGCGCGCGGCGGGGGTGCCGCACGGAATGACGGTGAACTCGCTGACCTCCGTCTCGCTCGAACCGCCATTGTTGCTGGTGTGCTTGACGATCGGCGCGCGCAGCACCGATGCCGTGGTGGAGGCGGGACGGTTCGCGGTCAACATCCTGTCCGCGCGGCAGGAACAGCTCGCCCTCCGCTTCGCGCGCCGCGGCGAGGACCACTTCGCCGGACTGGAGGTGACCGAAGGCCGCCACCGCGTCCCGGTGATCCCGGACGCCTTCGCGCACCTCGAATGCGACGTGGAACGGCATTTCGTGGCCGGTGACCACGTGGTGGTGTTCGGCCAGGTCCGCAGTGTCTGCGAACGCGACGGCGAACCACTGGCATTCCACAGTGGACGGTTCGCCGACCTCACCGGCCGGGCCGCGGAGCCCGTGCACTGGTTCTTCTGAGCAGTTTCCGAGTCCTGGAGCCGAAAATGGCCGACCCGCAGAGTGCCCGTACCCGGAAACACACCCGATTGGGGGTGGTGGCGGCTTCGAGTCTCGCCGGCACCGCCGTCGAGTGGTACGATTTCTTCTTGTACGGCACGGCATCCACTCTTGTCTTCAACAAACTCTACTTTCCTGCGCACGATCCCATGGTCGGCACCGTCCTCGCGTTCGCCACGTACGCGGTCGGATTCCTGGCTCGTCCGGCCGGTGCGGTGGTGCTGGGCCACCTCGGCGACCGGAAGGGCCGCCGGTCCACGCTGATCGCGAGCCTGCTGCTGATGGGCGCGTCCACGTTCCTGATCGCGCTGCTGCCCACGTACGCGGCAGTCGGCGTGCTGGCACCGGCGCTGCTCGTCGTGTGCCGTCTGGTGCAAGGGTTCGCGCTCGGCGGCGAATGGGGCGGTGCGGTCCTGCTGGTGTCCGAGCACGGCGACAGCAGGCGGCGCGCGTTCTGGTCGTCGTGGCCGAATGTCGGGCCGCCGCTGGGCAACCTGCTGGCGGCCGGGGTGCTCGCCGTGCTGGGCGCAGTGCTGCCCTCGGCGGAGTTCCTGTCGTGGGGCTGGCGGATCGCGTTCGGGCTGTCCGCGGTCCTGGTCCTCATCGGGCTGTGGCTGCGGCTGTACGTCGCGGAAACGCCGCTGTTCAAGGAGGCGCCGAAACCCGCGGGGCTGCCGGCCGGAGTGGTGCTCCGCAAGCACTGGCGCAGTGTGCTGCTCGCGGCGGCGACGCGGTTCGGCGAGAATGCCGGGTTCTACCTGTTCTCGCTGTTCGTGATCACGTACGTCACCACGGTGCTCGGCATGCCCAGTTCCGTCGGGCTCACCGCGGTGCTGGCCGGGCAGGCGTGCGCGGTGGTCACGATCCCGCTGTTCGCACTGCTCGCCGACCGGGTCGGCCGCCGTCCGGTGTACCTGGTCGCGTCGGCGGCCACAATCGTCTGGGCGTTCGTGTTCTTCGCGCTGGTGGACACGCGCAGCCCGGGCCTGATCACGGTCGCGGTGGCGGGCGGGTTGCTCATTTTCGCCGCGTACAGCTCGGTGATCGGCGCGTTCTTCGCCGAGCTGTTTCCCACCGAGATCCGATATTCCGGGGTTTCGCTGGCGTACAACCTGGCGTCGGTGCTGGCCGGGTCGCTCGCGCCGATCATCGCGATCGGGCTGTATGCGAAATTCGGGACCGGGTATGCGATTGCGGTGTACCTGGCGGTGATGGGCGCGATTTCGCTGGTCGCGTCGCTGATCGCCAAGGAGACGAAGTCGGTGGACCTGGGTGCGGTCGCCGGGAGTGCTGCGGGTAAGGCGGAAATCCGGGCCACCACCGCGGAATGACGCCGGGAAGCGCGGCTCAGGCAGGGTCTCAGCGAGAAGCGCGGCTCAAGCAGGTTCCAGGTGTTTCACGTCCAGCAGCTGGTGCACATGCGCACCGAGGGCCGCCGCCTGGGCCAGGTCGATCTCCCGGAACTGCACCGTATCGCGGCCCGGGCGAAGCTGGCCCACCTTCCAGAACGACGCCGACGCCACCGTCGCGATCACGGCGAAACCGCCGGACGTGTTGCTGTCCGGGCCGAGGATCGTGAGCACGTCGCCATACGCCAGGATTCCGCCGAGCGGGTAGCTGGAATCCAGGAGGTTCGACGGGTGCCCGCCCGCGACGTCGCCGGACGGGCGGGCCCAGCGGAAGCGGTGCGGGTTGAACCGGATGCCCACGCGGTCCGAGCTCAGGTCGCACCGCCACGACGCGGCGAGGAAGTCCGCGAAGTCTTCCGTGGTCAGGAAATCCGGGTCGGCGTGCGGGCCGCGCAGCACCTCGATCTCCCACGAGACCGGGTACGCCGGGCGCAGTGACACCGGCAGGCGGCGCGGGCGCGGCGGCGGGCCCGAAACCGGCAGCGTGTCGAGGACATCGGCGCGTTCCAGGGCGCGGCCGTCGAGTCCGCCGATGCCCGCGAGCAGGAACGTCGACCGCGAACCGAACACCTCCGGGACCGCGATTCCGCCGGCCAGCGCGAGGTACAGCCGGTGCCCGGGACCGCGCAGGACCTCGCACGCCAGCACGTCGCCGGTCTCCACCGGCACCGATTCCCATTGCGGGATCGGGTCGCCGTTGAGCGTCACCGTCGTGTCCGGGCCGGTGACGGCGATCCGGCCCGGCGCGAGCACCCCGGCCTGGAACCGGCCGAGCGGGATTTCCAGCGCCGCCGCGCCGGGGCGGTTGCCCACCAGCAGGTTCGCCAGCCGGAAGGCGAGCGGGTCGACCGGGCCGGACGGGAAGAAGCCCAGTGACTGCCTGCCGCGCCGTCCCGGATGGTCCTGCACGGTCGTCTGCAGGCCGGGTTCGAGGATTTCGAGCGTCGGGACCGGCCTGCTCATGGGATCTTCACCAGCTCCTGCGCGGCGGCCCGGTCCGCGCGCCGCTTGGCCGCCTCGGCCGCGACCGCCGGATCGGCCAGTACCCGCAGGTGGTCGGCGACCGCGTAGCGGCCCGGTTCGATGTCGTAGTCGTAGCGGCCTTCGAAGACCTGCCTGCGCAGTTCGATCAGCTCCGCCTCCTCGACGCGGTGGAAGGTGATCCGGTCGCCCGGGTGGATGAGGATCGGGTCGGCGCGGTGTGCCCGCGGACGGCGGATCAGGTCGCAGATCGGCAGCGTACGGCCGAAAAGCTGGTACGAGCCGGGCGATTCGATCGGGTGGATCACGACGCACGGCCCGCCGAACGCGACCGCGCCCTCGGGCGTCCACGCGCGGGCCGGATTGTACTTCGGCGCGACCAGCTCCGACCGCGGGTCGAGCGGCAGCAGCGACGGGAGCCCGGGGTAGAAGCCGGTGAACGCGTTCCACCACTCGGATTCGAGGATCCGCGCGTACAGCGCCTCGCGGTTCGGGAGGCCGTTGGAGCGGACGAGATAGTCGACGTTCGTGCCGTCGACGACGTTCGGCGCGTCCGGGCGCGTGGTGATCTGGTAGCGCTCCACGGCTTCCCGGGACGTCGAATCGTCGAACGCGATCGGCAGTTTCAACCGGCGGCTCGGCAGCACGAGCGAACCCGGCTCGGGGATTTCGCGGTGCAGCCGGTCCATCGCGGCGATCACCGCGTCGTGGCCGATCACCTCCGGGTCGTAATGCACGAGCAGCGACCGCAACCCGGGCGCGACCTCCTGGATACCGCGCACCGGATGCGCCTCCAGATGCCGGGCCGACGCGTGCGCGAAGAAGTTGAGCCCGAGGTCGACCGGAAGTGGCGGCCCGTACTCGACGAGCAGCGCGCGATCGCCCGCGGTCCGGTACGTGACGTCCGGCCGCGCCGGGGCTGCGGGCATCGGGACCTCCGGTTTTCGTTGTGCCGTGCGGTGTTCTACCCACCGGGGCCGGGGTTTGTCCAGCCGCGTGGTTCGTCCGGGTGGTGCTTCCGGGCGGCAGGCACGCGGCCGCCCGGTTAGACTTCGCCGGCTCCGCACTCCGGGAGGCAGGATGCCGCTCACCGTCCAGATGCTGCTCGAACGCAGCGAACTCGGGCTCGAACTCGCCGTGGGACCGGCCCGCGCGCTCGACCGTGCCGTCACCTGGGCACTGATCAGCGAACTGCCGGATCCGTCGCCGTACCTCGAGGGCGGGGAACTCGTGCTGACCACCGGGTCGCGGCTTGCGCTGGGGCAGGCGGCGAGCCGGGAGTACCTCGACCGGCTCGTGGCGGGTGGGGCGGTCGCGCTCGGGTTCGGGGCGAGCTCGTTCTACCAGAAGGTGCCGCAGACGCTGGTCGACGCGGCTGCCGACGCCGGGCTGCCGGTGCTCGCGGTACCCGCGGGGACCGGGTTTGCCGCGATGAGCCGGTTGGTCGCCGAGCATCTGTCGGACGAACGGCAGCGGGAGCTGAACTTCGCCGTCTCCGCGCAACGGGATCTGACGCGGGCGTCGCTTTCGCCCTATTCGTCGCGGGCGATCGCTGTTCGGCTGGCGAAAGCCATCCGGGGCTGGACGTTGCTGCTCGACGCCCAAGGCGGGTTCCGGGCGGGGGTACCGGCGGCGCGGATGCATGTTGCGCGGGTGCGGATCGAGCTGCCGAGACTGCGTGACCGGGCGAATTCGGCGAGCTTGAGCATGTCGATCGCGGGGGAGTCGGTGGTGGTGCTGCCGCTGGCGGTGCGCGGGCGGGTGCAGGGGTTCCTGGTGGTCGGGCGGTCGACGCCGTTGACCACGGCGGAGCAGGCGATCGTCACCACCGCGGTGTCGTTGCTGTGCGCGGAACTCCATAGTGCGCGCGGGGTGCTGGACAGCGAACGGCAGCATCGGCTGGCGGTGTTCAAGGCGGCGGTGGCCGGGGAAGTCGAGCTGGCCACGTCGATCGGGCAGGCGCTGGACACCGACTTTCCGGAGGGGGACCTGCGGGTCGCGATTCTGGGGGTGCCGTCGGGGCACGAGCGGGAGCTGCTCGAGCACGCCGAGGGGGACCATGGGCTGCGGAGCCTGCGCGCACTGGTGGCGGAGTGGGAGCGGGGGCGGGTGGTGGTGCTGATGCCGCCTGCGGAGGGTGATACCCGCACGTTGGAGGCGCTTTTGCGGCGGATCCCGCTGGCTCGGGGGGCAGTCAGTGATCCGACGCCGCCGGGGGAGCTCGGCGCGGCTTGGGACCAGGTTCGGGCGGTGTTCACGAGTTCGCCGGGGGATGCCGGGGTGCTGACTTGTGCTGGGGATGTGGCTACCAGTGGGTTGATGCGGTTTCTCGACAGTGACGAGGTGCGGGGGTGGGCTGCGGCGTTGCTGGCGCCGTTGTCGGAGCCCGGGGGGAAGATCGATTTGCGGCATACGTTGCGGACGTTTCTGGCGCACAACGGGCAGTCGGATGCTTCGGCTACGGCGTTGGGGATTCATCGGCATACGTTGCGGTATCGGATGGGGAAGGTGGCGGAGGCGCTGGGTGGTGAGGTGGATGATCCGGCTAGTGTCACGACGGTCTGAACGGCTTTTCAAGGCGGGAAAGATGCCTTTACAAGCCGTTCAGACCGTGTGGGGGCTTCGGATCGGGGTGCAGGGCGGGGGCTGGGTGCCCGGGTCCGGGTGGGTGCCTCGGCTGCGGTTGGGAGGGTGGGTGAGGTGGTGGGAAGTCCGTGAAGGGAACCATGAGGGAATCGAGAGGGCTGTGAAGGGAACCATGAGGGAATCGAGAGGGCTGTGAAGGGAACCATGAGGGAATCGAGAGGGCTGTGAAGGGAACCTTCACGGAATGGTGAGGGCTGTGAAGGGAACCATGAGGGAATCTGATTCCGTGAAGGTTCCCTTCACGGACGTGGGCGGTGGGGGCGTGGGCGGCTGAGCTGCGGGGATGTGCGGGTTTGCTCCGGTTTGGCACCTGGGGCGTGGTTGTTGTCCAAGGTGCGCATTACCTGGGGGTGGGGGGGCTCGCGCAGTCTTTGGGACACCTTAAGCCGCGCGGGGGTGAAAGCCGGGGCGGTGTTCAACGGTGAACCGGGAGGCGCCCTGTGGGTACGTCGCTGCATCCGCCGCAGTTGGTTACTGGGTCGCGGACTCTTTACCTCGTGTGGGTGCCGGAGGATCCTGATGCGGTCGCTGCGCTTGTTCCGGACGGGCTTACTCCGGCGGCCGATCGTTCGTGCTATATCAACCAGTATGTGGTCGAAGGGCCGCGGCAGACGTCGGCCAGTGAGGGTGACGAGGCGTTCGGCGCTTACTCGCTGACTTACCTCGGGGTGAATCTCGCCGGGCTCGATACCGAGGCCGGCGTGCCGGGGCGGTGGTGGACTGATTATCACAACAGTTCCGAGCCCATGATCCGGTACGCCCGGGCGCATGGGGTTCCGGCTGGTGATCCTGGGGTTACGACGCTTGACCTCGATGGGGGTCGGCTGGTGGCTACCACTTCCGTCGGGGGGCGGCCGATCATTCGGACTACTGCTCGGCTCACCATTGGCACCCCGCAGCGCGTGACTGGGCAGCTCCGTTACCTTACTCGGCGCGATGGGGAATTCGTCAGTGGACGGTATGCCTACGTTGCCGATATTGCCGAGGAATTCGCCGTCGAATCCTTCGAATTCCTCGACAAGGAGCATCCCACCTACCGGTTGCGTCCTGCCCAGCCCCTGCAGGTGACGTTCGGGTTTTACGCCCCCGCCATGTCCTTCGTCTATCCCGGCGGCGAAGGGCCGCTGGGTTCCGAACACGGCAGCTAACCAAAAAGGAGCTTCCCAAATGGCTCTGCTCGACCGCGCACAGTGGTACGACATCGCCCGCGATACGCAATGGACCCCGCGCTACGTTACTGAAGCGCAGTTGTTTCCGCCCGAGCTGGCTGGCGGCGAGGGGCTGCCTGATGAGGTCTGGGCGACCTACGACGAACCCTACAAGGTCAGCTATCGGGAATACGTCGACATTCAGCGGCAGAAGGACGCCGGGGCGTATTCCGTGAAGGCGGCGCTCGAACGGGCCGATCTTTACCACAAGGCCGACCCCGGGTGGATTTCCATTCTCAAAGAGCATTACGCGGCGGTCGCGCTCGTCGAATACGGGGCGTCGTTCCAGGAGTCGCGGTTCGTGCGCTGGTCGAAGGCGCCCGGGATGCGCAACATGGCTACCTTCGGGATGCTCGACGAGATCCGGCACGGTCAGATCCAGCTGTACTTCCCGCACGAGTACGTCAGCAAGGACCGCCAGTTCGAGTGGTCGCACGCGGCGATGTTCACCGACAACTGGGTCACGCTCGGGGCCCGGCATTTCTTCGACGACGTGATGATGACCCGGGACGCGGTCTCGACCTCGATCTTCGCGAACTTCTCCTTCGAGACCGGGTTCACCAACCTGCAGTTCATCGGGCTTTCCGGCGACGCCGCGAAAGCCGGGGACTTCACGTTCTCCAAGCTGATCCAGAGCATCCAGTCCGACGAGGCCCGGCATGCGCAGCTCGGTACGCCGCTGCTGCAGATGCTGATCGAAAACGGCCAGAAGGACGTGGCGCAGAAGAAGATCGACATCGCGTTCTGGCGTTCGTACCGGCTCTTCACGATTCTTTCCGGCATTCCGATGGACTACTACGTTCCGCTCGACGTGCGCGAGGCGTCGTTCAAGGAGTTCATGGAGGAATGGATCGTCACGCAGTTCATGCGCTCGCTCGAAGACCTGGGTCTTTCGAAGCCGTGGTACTGGGACATCTTCCTGCGCGACATTTCCGAGCACCACCACGGCCAGCAACTCGGCACGTACTCGTGGCGGCCGACCCTGTGGTGGAACCCGGCGGCCGGGGTGAGCCCGGAGGAGCGGGACTGGCTGGAGGAGAAGTATCCCGGCTGGAACGGCACGTTCGGCAAGGTGTGGGACGTCCTGATCGACAACTTCGCCAACGACCGGCCGGAAAAGACCGTGCCGGGCACGCTGCCGATCATCTGCAACGTGTCGCAGCTGCCGATCGTCGGCACGCCTTCGCAGAGCCTGCGCGACATTTCCCTGGTCCACGAAGGACGGCGGTACCACTTCGCGTCCGAAGTGGACAAGTGGATCTTCGAGGACGACCCGGAGCGCTACCGGCACCACAAGAACCTGGTCGACCGGTTCCTCGGCGGCGAGATCCAGCCTGCCGACCTCGGCGGCGTCCTGGAGTACATGGGCCTCGGCTCGGTCGGTCCCGGCGGGGACGACGCGCACGGCTTCGCCTGGGTCGACACCTACCGCAAGCAACTCGCCACCACAGCCGGCTGAGGAAGGGGAAACCGATGGCCACCATTCCGCTCGCCGTGAATTTCGACGGCGACTTCGTGCTCAAGCTGCTCCCCGCGGACAGCGAGCACACGATGGACGAACTCGCCGCCGCGGCGGCAGGCAACTCGGTCGGCGTCCACGTGCCCGACCAGCCCGGACGGACGCTGCGCGTGCGCCGCCAGGGTGACGCGCAGCCGTTCGAGCGCACCAGCACCGTCGCGGCGGCCGGTCTCGGGCCGACCGAATGCGTCGAAGTCTACTTCGAGTGAGGGAGGACCGGATGAGCACCGAATCCGGCGCTGAACCGATTGCCGACCCGGTCGGCCCGATCCTGCAGACCGGCGAGGTGGCCCGCGCGGTCGCCGACGCGGCCGTGACCGACAACGCCGGATGCCGGGTCGACGTCCGCAACCGTGGTTCGTACGTGCGGGTCGAGGTCGAGGGCGGCGAATGCGTGCTGCGGCGCGCCACCATCGCCGAGGAGCTCGGCCGCCCGTTCAAGATGTCCGAGCTGGAGCTGATCATGCCCTCGTTCGTGGGGCGGATCGAGACCGGCAGCGACGTCATCCGCTTCTACCTGGGCACCGCCGCCCGCAAGGAGGCCCTGTCGTGAGCACCCCGCTCAAGCCGCTCAAGACCTGGGGGCACCTCGCCGCCCGCCGGCGCAAGCCGAGCGAGTACGAGATCGTGTCCACCAACCTGCTGTGGCACACCCGCGATCCCGAGCAGCCGTGGGACGTCGGGCACACCGGGTTCATGGCGGATTTCTACCGCCGCCACCGTAACCAGAGCCCGATCACGCATCCGGACTGGAACACCTTCCGCGACCCGGACGAGCTCGTGTACCGCACCTACAACATCCTCCAGGACGGCCAGGAGTCCTATGTGGAGGGTCTGCTCGACCAGCACGAAGCGGAGGGTCACGACCGCGGCCTGTCCCCGGAGTGGGTCGCGCTGCTGGCCCAGCTGTACACGCCGAGCCGGTACCTGCTGCACACCGTCCAGATGGCCAGCGCGTACCTGGTGCACATGGCCCCGGCCAGCACGATCGCGAACTGCGCGGCCTTCCAGACCGCGGATTCGCTGCGCTGGCTGTCCAATGTGGCCTATCGCACCGCCGGGCTGCGGCTGGCGCATCCGACGGCCGGGTTCGGCGAGCGCGAACGCGAGCTGTGGGAGGAACTGCCTGCGTGGCAAGGCTTCCGTGAGCTGATGGAACGCCAGCTGACCACCTTCGACTGGGCAGAAGCGTTCGTCGCGCTCAACGTCGTGGCCAAGCCCGCGGTGGACGAGGTCGTGCTGCGCCAGCTCGGGGTCAGCGCTCGGCGGCACGGTGACGTCCTCCATGCGCTGCTGGCCGAATCGGCATTGCGCGACAGCGAACGTTCGCGCCGCTGGACAGAAGCCTTGGTACAGCAGATGTCCGAAGTGGACTCGAATGTGCCGCAGCTGCGCGAGTGGGTGGCGAAATGGCAGCCGCTCGCCGTCGCCGCCATCGAGGCGTACGGCGCGGAGGTCGCGGAAAACGCCGAGGCGGCGGACAACGCGATTGCTGCGGTACGGGCTTTCCAGCGGCAGCTCGGCATCGGAGGCTGAACGGGCCATGACGATCGGACACCAAGTCCTCCTGCGGGGGACCGGCGTTCGCTTTCCCTGCGCGGAGGGCGACACGCTGCTGCGTGCCGCCCTCCGCGCTGGGGTCGGCCTGAGCTACGAGTGCAACAGCGGGGCGTGCGGGAGCTGCCGGTACGAGCTGCTCGAAGGCGAGGTCCGCACGCGCTGGACGGAGGCACCCGGGCTCAGCGCGCGCGATCGCCGCAAGGGCCGCCGGCTGGCGTGTCAGAGCGAACCGGTGACCGACTGCGTGGTCGACCTGAGCGCGGTGCCGGAACCGGCGCCGCACCGGCCGATCCGGCAGGCCGCGCAGCTGCGCGAGGTCCGCCACCTCACCCACGACATGGCCGAATTCGTGTTCACCGCGGAGAAACACGCCGCGTTCAGTGCCGGGCAGTACGCGATGCTCGCGCTGCCCGGCGGCGTCGAACGCGCGTACTCGATGAGCAACCTCGGGAACTGCTCGCGGGAGTGGAAGTTCGTGGTCAAGCGGTCTCCGGACGGGCAGGCGACATCGATCCTCTTCGACAGCATGGACCTCGGCGCCGCGATCGAGCTGGACGGCCCGTACGGTCAGGCGTACTTCCGCGCCGGAGACGACCGGGATATCGTCTGCGTGGCAGGCGGTTCCGGGCTCGGCGCGATGGTGAGCGTCGTCCTCGGCGCCGCGGCGCAGGCCGACGCGAGCGAGCGCACGGTACACCTGTTCTGCGGCGGCCGTGCCCCGCGCGACCTGCACATCCCCGAAGCCATGGCGATGGCCGAACGCCGGTTGCGCGCCCTGCACGTGCACACCGCGGTTTCCGAACCAGGCGCGGCGGATTCCGGTTCGCACCAAGGGTTCGTGCACGAGGCCGTCGTCGCCGAGCTCGGCGATGAAGTCCCCGAATTCACCTACTACGCCGCCGGACCGCCCGCGATGACCGACGCCCTCGCCCGCGCGCTGGTCCTCGACGGCGGGCTGGCCGCCGACCGGCTCCACTTCGACCGGTTCAGCTGAGAAAGGAGCACCGCATGGGTTTCGTGCGGGTGTGCAGCCTCGACGACGTGTGGGAAGGCGACATGGAGTCGTTCGAGGTGGGGGACAAGGAAGTGCTGATCGCCCACCTCGACGGCGGCGAGGTCGTCGCCACCCAGGCGATCTGCCCGCACCAGCAGGTCGAACTGGTCGACGGAGAGCTCGACAGGAAGACCCTGATGTGCAAGAGCCACCTGTGGACGTTCGACCTCGGCACCTGCCGCGGTATCAACCCCGGTCACGCGCAGCTGGCCCGCTACCCGGTGCGGCTCGAAGGTGACGACGTCTACATCGACCCCGACGGGGACACCCCCAAGATCGCGCACTCCTGAACGAAGAGACGAGGAACAGCACTCATGGTTGCCATCAACTGCGACATGGGCGAGGCCTACAGCATCTACCGCTGCGGCGACGACGAGGGCATCATGCCCTACATCACGGTCGCGAACGTGGCCTGCGGCTACCACGCCGCGGACCCGGTCGTGATGCGGCGGACGGTCGCGCTTGCGCACGAGCATTCGGTCAAGGTGGGCGCCCACCCGTCGTTCCCGGACCGGGACGGATTCGGCAGGCGGGAGCTGAAGATGGAGCCCGAAGAGCTGACCGCGGCCGTGGTGTACCAGGTCGGCGCGCTGACCGGGTTCCTCGCCGAGCACGGCATGCCGCTGAACCACGTCAAGCCGCACGGCGCGCTGTACGGGCTGGCCTCGCGCGACGAGACGGTGGCGCGCGCAGTCGCCGAGGCTGCGGACGTGTTCGGCGTGCCGTTGATGGGGATGGCCAATACAGTGCACGAAAAAGTGTGGGGCAAGCGCAGCGAAGGCTTCATCGCCGAGTACTACACCGACCTGGACTACCGCGCCGACGGTTCGCTCATCATCACCCGCGAGCACGTCGCGTACGACCCGGCGATCGCGGCCGAGCGGTCGGTGCGGGCGGTGACCGAAGGGCTCGCCACGTCGGTCGACGGCCAGGACATCCCGATGCGCGCGGACTGCGTGTGCGTGCATTCGGACACGCCCGGCGCGGTGGATCTCGCGAAGAGCGTGCACGACGCGCTGAAGCCGTACCTGAGCTGACCGGTCCCGACCCGACGAGTGCGAGGTGACGCTGATGTCCCGTCTCGAGGTGCTTTCGCCGATTCCCGGCGTGTTCTACCGCAAGCCCGACCCTGACAGCCCGGATTTCGTCAAGCCCGGCCAGCAGGTCGCCGCCGACGACACGGTTGGCCTGGTCGAGGTCATGAAATCGTTCTACCCGGTGCCGGCCGGTTCAGCGGGGACCGTGGTGGAGTTCGCCGCGGACGCCGAGGCCGTCGTCGATGCCGGGCAGCCACTGGTGGTACTCGAGGTGGACGCATGAAACGGCTGCTGATCGCCAACCGCGGCGAGATCGCGGTCCGGATCATCCGCGCGGCCAACGATCTCGGGATCGAGACCGTCGCGGTGGCGAGCGAGGCCGACCGCACTGCCGCGCATGCGCTGCTGGCCGACCAGGTCGTGCCGATCGGCCCGGCTCCGGCGACGAAGAGCTACCTGGTGGCGGACGCAATTCTGGCGGCGGCCAAGGAGTCCGGCGCGGACGCGGTCCACCCCGGCTACGGGTTCCTGTCCGAGCGCGCGTCGTTTGCGGCGGCGGTGGCCGATGCCGGGTTGACCTTCGTGGGTCCCGAGGCCGAGGTCATCGAGCAGATGGGGGACAAGGTCCGCGCGCGGCAGGTCGCGCAGGCGGCCGGGGTGCCGACGGTACCCGGGACGCCCGGCGGTGTGTCGGACGTGGCCGAAGCGGTGGCCGCGGCAGGCGAGATCGGGTACCCGATCATGCTCAAGGCTGCGGCGGGCGGCGGTGGTCGAGGCATTCGCGTGGTGGCCGACGAAGGCGAGCTGAAGGTCGCGTTCCCGCAGGCGTCCGGCGAGGCCGCGAGTGCGTTCGGGGACGGGCGGATGTATCTGGAGCGGTTCGTCCGGGCCGCGCGGCACGTCGAGGTGCAGGTGCTCGGCGACGGTGCCGAGACGGTGCACGTCTTCGAGCGCGAGTGTTCGTTGCAGCGGCGGCGGCAGAAGGTGGTCGAGGAGGCGCCGTCGCCGGGGATCGACGAGCGCATCCGGGCCGAGATGACGTCCGCGGCCGTGCGGCTGTGCAAGGAGGTCGGCTACCGCAGTGCGGGGACCTGCGAGTTCCTCGTCGACGACGACACCGGTGAGTACTTCTTCATCGAGATGAACACCCGGATCCAGGTCGAGCATCCGGTCACCGAGCTGATCACCGGGATCGACCTGGTGGCCGAGCAGCTGCGGATCGCGGCCGGGGAACCGCTGCGGTTCCGGCAGCCGGACGTGACCAAGCGCGGGCACGCCGTCGAATTCCGGGTGTGTGCCGAGGATCCGGAGCGGAATTTCCTGCCCGGGCCGGGCAAGATCGGTGACGTCCGGCTGCCGGGCGGGCCGTGGGTGCGCACCGACACCTGGCTCGCGCCGGGCAGCCAGGTCCCGCCGTTCTACGACTCGCTGGTGGCCAAGGTCATCGTGTGGGGCGACGACCGGGAGACCGCGTTGCGGCGCGCGCGGCGGGCGTTGTCCGAGCTGGTCGTCGAAGGGGTTCCGACCACCACGACGTTGCTGGTGGAGCTGCTGGGGCAGCCGTGGTTCGCCGAGGGCGCTTTCACCACCGGGACCCTCGAAGAATGGCTGGTCGAGCGGGCGGAGGCGCGCGCATGACGGCCGTGACCCCTGCCCGGTACAGCTGGGGCGGAGACGAGCACATCTTCGTCGAGCTGGCCGAGGAAATGAGCCTGCCGGCCAACTTCCGCGCGATGGCGATCACCACGTCACTGCGCGAGAACCGGCCGGACGGCGTGGTGGAGATCTGCCCGGCGAACGCGTCGTACCAGGTCCGCTACAACCCGGACGTCATCGAGCCGCGCGAGTTGCTGGCGCAGCTGCAGGACATCGAGGCGAAGGTCGGTGACGCCGCGGACTTCCGGCTCGCCACGCGCGTGGTCGAGATCCCGGTGCTGTACCAGGACCCGTGGACCACCGAGACGCTGCTGCGCTTCCGCGACCGGCACCAGGACCCGGACGCGACCGACATCGAGTACGCGGCCCGGATCAACGGCTACGCCGGACCGGACGAATTCATTGCGGCACACAGTGGTTCGCCGTGGTTCGTCTCGATGGTGGGGTTCGTCGCCGGGCTGCCGTTCATGTACCAGATGGTGCCGCGGGAACGGCAGATCGTGGTGCCCAAATACCTGCGGCCGCGCACCGACACGCCCAAGCAGACCGTGGGCTATGGCGGGTGTTTCAGCTGCATTTACTCGGTCCGCGGGGCCGGTGGGTACCAGATGTTCGGCATCACGCCAGCGCCGATCTACGACCCGGCGCAGGAACTGCCCGACTTCGCGGACTTCATGGTGTTCTTCCGGCCCGGCGACATCGTGCGGTTCGCGCCGATCGACCGGGACCGCTACGACGACCACGTCAGGCAGGTCGAGGCCGGGACGTTCCGGATCCGCTCGCGCCCGGTCGATTTCGGGCTGCGGGAGTACGTCGAAGACCCGGACGGTTTCACCGCCGGACTGAAGGAGGTGCTCCGTGCCGATTGAGGTCCGCCAGCCCGGGCTGGCCACGACGATCCAGGACGCGGGCCGTAACGGCTACTACGACGTCGGCATCCCGCCTTCGGGGGCGCTCGACCAGTTCTCGTACTCGGTCGCGAACCGGTTGGTGGGCAACGATTCCGGCGCGGCCGTGCTCGAATGCGTCTACCTGGGACCGGAGCTGCATTTCACCGAGGACGCGGTCGTTGCGATCACCGGGGCCGAGCTGCCGCCGAAGGTGAACGGCGAGGATCGGCCGTTGTGGGAGGCGTTCGCGGTCTCTGCTGGTGACGTGCTTAGGTTCGGCTTCTGCAAACGCGGCGCCCGTGCGTACGTCGCGGTGAGTGGCGGGATTGATGTGCCGCTGGTGCTGGGTAGCCGGTCGACGTACGGGCTCGGCAAGCTGGGTGGGATCAGCGGGGCGCCGCTCGTTGCCGGGGATGTGATTCCGGTGGGTGCAGGCAACGGTGTCCCCGGCCGGGTCTTGCCCGAGGAGCTGCGACCGGCGTTGTCGAAGGACATCGAAGTGCGTGTCGTGATGGGTCTTTACGACCACGTGCTCACCGACGCGGGCCGCGCGACGTTCCTCGACACCACCTGGACGCTCACGCCGGTGGCCGACCGCGTCGGATTCCGGTACCAGGGCGGGGAACTGGAGACCAAGCCGCGTACGCCGCCGTTCGGGGCTGGGCAGGACCCGTCGAACATCGTGGACGCGCCTTACCCGATCGGGTCGATCCAGGTACCCGGCGGCGTCGAGCCGATCATCCTGCACCGCGACGCCGTGTCCGGTGGCGGGTACATGATGGTCGGCACCGTGTTGAGCGGCGACCTGGACCTGGTTGCGCAGTCGGCGCCGAATACCCGGACCCGGTTCGTGGCCGTCGACCTTGATGAGGCATTGGCCATTCGCCGAGATTACCGCGCTCGCACGCAGCGGGCCGCTTCGCTGTGACTCGAAAGGATTTCCCATGCCCCACGTGCGAATCGACTGGTTCCCCGGCCGCACCACCGAGCAGAAGCGTGAGCTGGCCGAGGTGCTGACCCGCGAGATCTGCCGGATCGGCAAGTGCGCCCCGGAGTCGGTCGGCATCGTGTTCGCCGACGTCGACACCGCGGACTGGGCGCGCGCCGGGCGACTGTTCGCCGACAGCTGATGGCGGACCTTCTGGCGACCGTCCGCGAGCAGGTGCTCGAACGCGGTGAAGGCCTTGCCCAGCACCAGGTCCGGGAGGTCCTCGACCTGCCGGACGCGGAACTGGACGACCTGCTGGTGCTGGCGCACGAGGTCCGGATGCGCTGGTGCGGGCCGGAGGTCGAGGTCGAGGGCATCGTCTCGCTCAAGACCGGCGGCTGCCCCGAGGACTGTCACTTCTGCTCGCAGTCCGGGCAGTTCCCGTCGCCGGTCCGCGCGGCGTGGCTCGACGTGCCGATGCTGGTCGAGGCCGCGAAGGAGACGGCGAAAACCGGGGCGACGGAGTTCTGCATCGTCGCCGCGGTCCGCGGTCCCGACGAGCGGCTGATGACCCAGGTCGCCGCCGGAATCGAGGCGATCCACGACGCCGTCGACATCAACATCGCGTGCTCGCTCGGCATGCTGACGCCGGACCAGGCGGCGCGGCTGGCCGGATGGGGCGTGCACCGGTACAACCACAACCTGGAGACCGCGCGGTCGTACTTCCCGCAGGTAGTCGGCACGCACACGTGGGAGGAGCGATGGGAAACCCTGCAGCTCGTGCGGGACAACCGCATGGAGGTGTGCTGCGGCGGGATCGTCGGGATGGGTGAGTCGCTGGACCAGCGCGCGGAATTCGCCGCGCAACTGGCCGAACTGGAGCCGGACGAGGTACCGCTCAACTTCCTCAACCCGCGCCCGGGCACGCCGTTCGCCGACCAGCCGCTGATGGAGGGCACGGACGCGCTGCGCACGGTGGCCGCGTACCGGCTGGCGATGCCACGCACGGTACTGCGGTTCGCCGGCGGGCGGGAGCTGACGCTGGGCGATCTGGGTGCCCGGCAAGGGTTGCTGGGCGGGATCAACGCGGTGATCGTCGGGAACTACCTGACGACGCTGGGCCGCCCGGCCGCGGCGGACATCGATTTGCTCGGGGATCTGCGGATGCCGTTGAAGGCGTTGAACAGTTCGCTATGAACCCCCTCGATTGGCTCGATGCCACCGCTGCTCAGCGGCAGGCGGCCGGGTTGCGGCGGTCCTTGACGCCGCGCCCCGCACGCGGCCCGCTGCTGGACCTGGCGGGCAACGACTATCTCGGCCTGTCGCGGGACCCGCGGGTGGTCGAGGCGGGTGTGGCCGCGCTGCGGACGTGGGGAGCGGGCGCGACCGGGTCACGGCTCGTCACCGGCACGACCGAATTGCACGCCGAGCTGGAGGATCGCCTCGCGGAGTTCGCCGGTGCCGAGGCTGCGCTGGTGTTTTCGTCGGGGTACGCGGCCAACCTGGCCGTAGTCACCGCGCTCGCCCCGCGTGGCAGTCTCGTCGTGTCCGACAGTGCCAACCACGCGTCGCTGATCGATGCGTGCCGGTTGTCTCGGGCGCAGGTGGAAGTGGTGCCACACAACGATGTCGAGCGGGTCGGCGAGGTGCTGGCTGCGCGCCGGTCGCCGCATGCGCTCGTGGTCACCGAAAGTGTGGATTCGATTGACGGCGATCACGCGCCGTTACTTGAACTGTCGCGGGTGTGCCGTCGGCACGGGGCCGTGCTGGTGGTCGACGAGGCGCATGCGCTGGGGGTGTGCGGACCGGGTGGCCGGGGCTTGGTCGCAGCCGCCGGACTGGCGGGCGACGAGGTCGTGGTCACCATGACGCTGTCCAAGGCACTCGGCGCGCAGGGCGGCGCCGTGCTCGGACCGCGGCGGGTGATCGAGCACCTCGTCGGCTCCGCGCGCACGATGATCTTCGACACCGGCCTCGCGCCTGCTGCGGTAGGATGTGCGTTGGCAGCATTGGGAATCATCGAAGCGGACCCGACCTTGGGAGGCGCGGCGATCAGGGCAGCGGGAGCGTTCGCGGCACTCCGTGGCCGGGTCGCGTCGTCGGCAATCGTGCCGCTCGTGCTCGGCGATCCCGCACGGGCATTCGCCGCGGCGCAGGAGTGTGCGGCGCGTGGGGTGCAGGTCGGGTGTTTCCGTCCGCCGTCGGTGCCGGAGGGGACGAGCAGGCTCCGTCTCACTGCCCGCGCCGACCTGACCCCGCCGGAAATCGCGACGGCATTGGACGTGCTGCGCGACGTCCTGCACAACCACACCGAGGAGCAGTCATGGCCACCCTTCGTTCACACGTCCTGATCGACGCCTCCGCCGACGAGGTCTGGCAGGTGGTCGGTGACGTCGCCGCGGTCGCGTCGTGGTTCCCGGCGATGGCGTCGTCCGCCGGGGACACGCGGCACCGCACGGTGATCCTGGCCGACGGCTCGAAGCTGGACGAAGCCGTGGTGACGCACGATCCGCAGCGCCGCCGCCTGCAGTACCGCGTGATCGGGGGCGACCTGCCGATCACCGGGCATCTCGGCACCGTGGACGTACTGGAGACCGGTCCGCGGCAGTCGATCGTGGTGTACAGCACGGAAATCGAGCCGGACAGCCTCGCCGGCGCGTTCGATGCGGCGATCGGCGAGGCGGTGGCGGGATTGCCGGATTACGTGCGCGCGATCGTCCGGTAGCTGCTGTCGTGAAAGATGAGCGGTGACACATCCGCCCTGCGCCCATCGTGTACGCGGAGCAGGACGATCAGGTGGTCACCCGCGTCGAGTTCGCGTTCCACCGTGCAGTCGAAATGCGCTGAGGCGCCCTGGATGAACACCCCACCGGCCGGGTGGCTGTGCCAGGCGAGACCGGCGAAACGGTCGCCTTCGCGGGCGGACAGGGCGGCGCAGGCGGGTTCCTGGTCGTGCGCGAGCACCGAAACGCCCAGATGCGGCGCGTACCGCAGCCGCGGCCAGGTACGCGACGTCTTCTGCACGCAGAACGACAGCAGCGGCGGGTCGAGCGACACCGGGACCAGCGAGCTGGCCGCCATCCCGTCGGGCGCGCCGCCGAGTTCGGCGCACACTGCGGCGACTCCGGCGGGCACCCCGGCGTAGAGGGTCCGGTATTCGCGGACGGGGGAGTCGAGTGACATCGCGGGTCCTTTCCGGAAGGGGCCTGTCCGACGGTAGGCCGCGCGTTCCGGCGCGGAAGCGGTAATGGCGGTATGTGCAACGCCGGGCGGCCGGTGTCGCGGATAAGGCAACATCTCTGCGGTCCGGGCCGGATTTCGCGCAGCATCGGGGAATCCGGTCCGGAAGGAGACCCGCACATGTCTGGTACCCGTCCCGCCTTGCGGGTGTTCGTCGACGGCAGCGATTGGCACGAGGTCACCGAGGGGGCCGCGGCGCCGGTGCGCGTGCGGGCCGCGGATCTGCAGCAGGCGCAGGCCCTTCGCGCGTTGTACCGGGCGCAGGCCGCCCGCGAGGGCAAGGACCCCGACGGGATCGCGGTGATCGTCGACCTGCCCGTGTTGCTGGCCTCCGGCAATCGCGAGGCGCTGGCTGCGCTGGCGGCGTCGGGGGAGGAACCGTCGACCCTCAACTACGTGGGCACGGTCGGTGGCCTGCAGGGCCTGCTGGCGGACATGCGAGCGGTGGAAGTGGCCGACGGCGTGACCTTGTCCGCGCTCGCCGGGCACAACGACCTGGACGCGGTGATCGCCGCGCTGACCGGGAAGCAGGCCGTTCCCGCCGGGAGCCCGGCGGGAACGGCCTGGCGTTAGTTGCGGTACCGGAACAGGATCCGGCCGCGGGTGAGGTCGTACGGGCTCAGCTCGACCAGCACCCGGTCGTACGGCACGATCTTGATGTAGTTCTTCCGGATCTTGCCGCTGATGTGCGCGAGGACGTGGTGCCCGTTCGGCAGTTCGACGGTGAACCGCGCGTCCCGCAGGCATTCGACGACGGTTCCCTCGACTTCGATCCCGTTCTTACCGGCCATCGCGCATCAGCTCCACGATGCCGTCGCCCCGCCGGGCGCCGAGGCTCTCGAACAACGCCGTTGCTGCTGCGTTGGCCTCGTTCACTTCGGCGTACGCCGTCTCGATTCCCGCTTCGTGCAGGACCCCGAGCGCGTGGGTCAGCAGCGCACGGGCGATGCCACGGCGTTGCCGGTCCGCGCGGACGGCGACCAGCCCGATCCGGGGCACCCGGGTCACTCGGACCACCCGGATCAGGCCCACGTAGCCGTTCTCGATGGCCACGGTGTATTTCGGCAGGTCAGCGGACTGCCACGGCAGCACCTCGGCAGGCATCTCCGCCCAGCCGACACTGGCTTCGACCTCGGCCCGGATGACGCGGTCCAGCTCGCGCAGCGGACCTTCTTCAGCGGGCCCGATCGTGACTCCCGGTGGCGTCACGGCGCGGGGTGGATCGGTGGGTACGAGGTACTCGCGCTCGCGCCGCCGGACGGTGAGCCCGGCCTGCTGCCACGCGGCCAGCTGTTCGTGATCGGTTTCGTCGACCACCGTGTGCACCGGTTCCGGCAGAGCGGCCAGCATCGCGCGGGCGAGCTGGTCGAAAACCGAGCGGTGCCAGGCGTCGACGCTGAGGAAGATCCGCCCGTCGGGCCGGGTGGTGGCCTCGGCGCGCCCGGCGAGACGGCCGTCGTCGAGCGCGTGCCACCGCCGCGGTTCGACCTGGGTGATCTCCACCGCGGGTTCGCCCGCGGTGAAGCGCAAAGTGTTCATGGGGTTGACCTTTCGGGAGTGCTTACCGCGCTCCCGGCAACCCCTTCGTCAGTCGCCCGACCGTGACGACACGGGGAGCACCCACATCGAAACAGCGTTCATGGTGCTCACCTCCTGGCGTCGAGTCACGGTCGCGGGAACCGTAACCGGGCGGCGCGGTTCCCGTCCGCCGAATTAACCGCCGAGGATTTCCTCCAGCTGGGAGGCGAAGCCGAGACACGGCCCGTCGGCCCGCCACGGGGCGATGACCTGCAGTCCCACCGGCAGGCCGTCCGTGACCCCGCACGGGATCGAGATCGCGGGCCAGCCGGTGAGATTGGCGAGCAGGACGTCCGCCCACCGTCCGCCCGGGCCCAGCGCGACGGGTTCGCCGTTGATGGCCGGATGGTCGTCGTCGTGCCGCCACGCGGGCAGGGGAAGGGTCGGGGTGAGGATGAAGTCGTAGTCCTCGAAGAATTCCGTGGCGCGCAAGTGCAAAGCCGAGCGATTTTCCTGTACCCGGAACAAATCTGCCACCGTCACTTCTGCACCGGCCTCGATGATCGCCGCATGCGAAGGCGAGAACAGCTCCGGCGTGCGGCGGTACGCGTCGCCGAAGTGGTGGAGGTCGTTCGCTGCGTGCCACATGTTGGCCCACTCGATCGGGCTGTCCCAGCACACCTCGGGCGACTCCAGCGGGACCCCGGCGTTCGACAGCCGGTCGCCCACTTTGCGCAGCACCTCGGCGACCCCGTGGTCCAGCCGCTGGCCGAAGAGGCTCTCCACGAATGCAACCCGGCCCCGGCGACGGCGTGGCGGCGGTTCGTCCCACACCAGGTCGGACGGGCCGATCGGATCGCGCGGATCGCCACCGGCCACTGCGCCGGTGATGATCCGCAGGTCGTCGACGCTGCGCGCGAGGAAACCGTGGTGCCCGCGCGCAGCCCAGAGATCCGGCGACGGCACCCGCGGCAACCGTCCGAACGACGGCTTGAACCCGGCGAGCCCGCACAGCGCCGCGGGCATCCGCACCGAACCGGCAGCGTCGGTACCGTGTGCGACCACGCTGACCCCGGTCGCCACCAGCACCGCCGCCCCGCCACTCGACCCGCCGGGCGTCCGCGCGGGGTCCAGCGGGTTCCGGGTGACGCCGGAGACCAGGCTGTCGGTGACGTCCTTGTGGCCGAACGCCGGGGTCGTGGACTTTCCCCAGATCACCGCGCCCGCGGCTCGCAGCCGGGCGGCGAGCGAACCGTCGGCGCGGGTCTCCGGGTCGACGAAGGCGGCACCGTAGGTGGTGGGCAGGCCGGCGGCGGGCTCGAGGTCCTTGAGGGCGATCGGAAGGCCGGACAATGGCCCGGCTGTGGGCTGTGCAAGAGCCCGATCGAAGTCGACTGAGACCAGGGGGTTCAGTTCGGGTGGCAACGCGTCGACCCGTTGTGCGGTTTCCTCGATCAACTCCGCCGGAGACACCTCCCCCGACCGCAGTTGGGCGAGCAGCGCACGCAACGCCGTCACGAGGCGACCGCCTTTGCACTCAGTTCCTGCTTCACCGCCGGGACGACCTCCTCGCCGACCAGCCGGATGCACGACAGGATCTCGTCGTGGGTGGCGTAGTCGACGTGGAACACCAGTTCGTCGATGCCGAAATCGGCCAGCCGGAGGATTTTCTCGATGGCGTAGTCCGGGGTGCCGACGCACAGCGGGGTGAGGTCGAGCAGGCCGTCGAAGTTGTCGAAGAACTGGCCGGTCGTGTCCAGGCCCTTGGTGTTGCCGTAGGTCAGCTCGTGGTTGCGCAGGTCCTGCTTCATCGCGCGGTTCGTGTACTCGACGATGCCGAACTCCACCTGCTCCCGCGCGGCCTGCGCGGTCGGCGCGACATGCAGTGGCACGTACATCGTGATGTCCGCGTTCGGGGTGGCGCCCGCGATCGTGCTGCCGGTGTCCCAGTGCTCGCGGTACGCCCGCAGGCGGTCCTCGACCTGGGGCCACTCCAGGTTGTTCACCGCGCCCATCAGCCCGAGCCGGTTGCTGCCCGCCAGCGAACACGCGCCGACACTCACCGCGGCCAGCGACAGCGGCGGGTGCGGGCTCTGCACCGGATGCGGCGTCACGCGCACGTCGTCGAAGTTCCAGAACTCGCCGTGGTGGTCGAAGGATTCCTCGGTCCACGCCTTCACGATCACCTCGAGCGCCTCCAGCGTGCGCGCGTTGGTCTCGGTGATGGCGACCTCGAACGCGTCGGCCGTCTTCGGGGTGTTTCCGCGGCCGACGGCGAAATCGACCCGCCCGCCGGACAGCGTGTCGAGTGTCGCCCAGTTCTCCGCGACGGCCAGCGGGTGCCGCAGCGCCGGGATCACCGCGCCGGGCTTGATCCGGATCCGCTCGGTGGTCGCCGCGACCCAGGACAGGACGACGTCGATCGCGCTCGTGGTGTTGGTCGGGAACTTGAAGTGCTGCTCGGCGACCCCGAACGAGTCGAGCCCGTACCGTTCGGTGGCCTGGCCCTCCAGCACCACCTGCTTGACGCGGGTGAGCTCGTCGGCGTCCTCGCGCACGTAGCCCTGGGTGACGATGCCGAACTTCATGGCTGATCCTTTCGCTGGCAGTGCTGCCGGAACGTAGGACCGCCACGGATGCCCCGGGTGCCGCGATGCAACTGCGGCAACGAGCGGCGGCGCGCGTTGCAGATGTGACAACCGTCCTGTCCGCGGGCCGGAACCGCGCCGAATACTGCCGATTCCGGACCCGGAGACGGACCCGCAGACAGGAGGGCAGCATGACCGACGCCGTCGCGTGGAGCGGCATGGGTGCGATGGGCGCCCCGATGAGCAGGCAGCTCGAAGCCGCCGGATACCAGGTCCGCGCCGTGTCGCTGCGGCCCGGCCGCGACCCGCGCGCGGTCGCCGAGGCGCTGAAGGACGTCGTCGCCGTGTTCACCTGCCTGCCCGGCCCGCCGGAGGTCCGCGACGCGTGGACCGGGCCCGGCGGGCTGCTGGAGTCGGCCCCGGCCGGCGCGGTCTTGGTCGACGTGTCGACAACCGGTCCCGCGCTGGCCGAGGAGCTGGCCGCGACGGCCGCCCAGCGCGGGTTCGCGGCGCTGGACTGCCCGGTCAGCGGCGGTCCGCAGGGGGCCGCCGCCGGGACCCTCGCGGTGATGGCGGGTGGCGACGAAGCCGCGATCGAGCGGGTACGGCCGATGCTGGACGCGTTCGGCACGGTGCACGTCTGCGGTGGTCCAGGCGCGGGGCAGACGGTGAAACTGATCAACCAAGCCGCGATCACCGGTATCAACGGCGCCCTCGGAATGGCGTACGCGCTCACGGTCCGCAGTGGGATTTCCCCGGACCTCGTGCACGGTGTGCTGGCCGGGGGCGCCGCACGCGGATTCCTCACCGACATGTTGTGGCCGCGCATGGCCGCGGACGAGCTCGAAGGCGGTTTTGCCGTGCAGCACATGATCAAGGACATCCGGCTTTGCCGCGAGCTGGCGGGAGAGCTGAAGCTGCCGACCGGCCTGCTGGACGTCGTCGAGGACTGGTACCGGAAGGCGCAAGCCGAATGCGGCGATTCCCTTGCCACGCAAGCGATCGGCAAGGGGGTACTGGCATGACGGAGCTGATTGCGTTCATGCCGACGCCGTTCACCTCCACCGGGATCGACGTCGGCGCGGTCGAGCGGCAGATGGCCCATTACCGCGACACCGATGTCACCGTCGGCGTGATGGGCGGGCTCGGCGAGTTCTACGCCTTGTCGGACGAGGAGTCCGAGCTGCTGATGCGCACGTCCACCGCAGGTGGCGGACGGGTCCTGGCGGCGATCGGGTTCGCCACGCGGGAAGCCGCGCAGCTGGCCCGGGTCGCCGCGGACGCCGGGTGCGCCGGGCTCGTGGTCAACCCGCCGTATTACGTCCATCCGTCACCGGCTGCGTTCGCCGAGCACGTGCGGGTCCTCACCGCGGAATCCGGGCTGAGCGCGGTCGTGTACAGCAGCAAGCTCCTGGCGATCGACGAGCCGTACCTGGCCGCGCTGGCCGAGGTACCCGGCTTCCTCGGGGTCAAGGACGAGCTGTCGACGCCGGAGGAGTTCGCGCGGCAGGTCAAACGGTGGGGCGACCGGGTGGAGTTCTGGACGGTCGGCGAGCACACCGGTGCGGCCTACCTGGCGGCCGGGGCGACGGCGGTGACCTCGGCGCTGGCGAACGTGTGCCCGGAGGCGAGCCGCGCGCACCTCGCTGGCACGGACTCGACCGGACGGCTCGCGCAGCTGGTGCATGAGAGCGTCCGGCTGCTCGGCGCGGAGCTGGGTACGTCGGCGGCGGTGTCGAAACTCATGATCGCTGCGGTGCGTGACTGGCCGACTGTGGTGCGAAGCCCACAATCCGCGGCTTCGGAAGAGTTATGCTCGGCGGTCAAGTCGCTCGTCACAACTGTGCGGGCATTCGTCGCCGGACGCTGATCGGTGGTGCCCGCCATGGCCGGATCCCGGACCCACGACCTGAGCACGCTCCGGCGCGGGCTCGACATCCTCAACCTGCTGCGCCGCGCGGCCTGGCGGGACGACATCAACGGCTGGGGCAACAACCGCATCGCCGAAGCACTCGGCGCGGACAAGTCCCAGGTGTCGCGGGCGCTCAAGGTCCTCGCGGAGTCCGGGCTGGTGGTGCGCGACGAGGAAACGCGCACTTACCGGCTCGGCTGGGCGATCTACAGCCTCGGCATGCGCGCCGCCGACCAGCACCTGATGCGGCTCGGTTCCGTGGTGGTGCGCAAGGCGGTGTCGATGACCGGCGCCCGCGTGTTCCTCGTGGTGCGGGAAGGCGTGCAGACGGTCACCATCTGGTCGGACGCGCCCTCTCACGTGCGGCCGATCGTCGACAGCATCGGCATGACGTACCCGGTGGTCGCCACGGACACCGGCCGCGCGCTGCTGTACGGCAGCGACGCGTACGCAATCCAGGAGATCATCAAGGAAAGCGGCCTGGACGAGGCTCGCGGCGCCGCGTTCGCGCAGCAGGTGGCGCGGGACAAGCAGGCCGGGTTCTCGCAAGGTGTGCTGTCCGATCAGCGGGGCGCGGTGGCGGCGGTTCCGGTGTGGAGCACCGGGCACCGCGTGGTCGCCAGCCTCGGCGCGACGAGCCCGACCATGGCCGATCAGCAGGAACTCACTGCGACAGTGCGGGTGCTGCTGTCGGCCGCGGCCGAATTGACCCGGCACCTCACCGCGGAGATGCGGGCCGAGGTGGCCGTGAGCGCGGTGCCGTACCAAGGCTGGCCCGCGCTTCCCGAGGAGAGCAAGGCTCGTTGAACGGAAAGGGTTTCTGTGATCATCGAAGTTTCCGGTTCCGGTGCGGTGTCCATTGCGGACGCACGGGATCTCAAGCGGTTGTCCGTGCAGGCGCCCCGGATGGCCGTGGACGCGCTGGCCGCCGCGCTCGGGCCGCTGGGCGCTCCGGACGGCGACGGAGAGCACGTCTTCCTCGATCCGGCACAGCTGCGCACCCGTTCCGGAATCGCGGATCCGGAGTGGGAAAAGCAGTTCGCGGGAATGATCGAATACGCGTCCGGGCACGGCTGGACGGATGATCTCGGGCGGGTCCGCGCGCACGTCGAATACGACGGGTAATCGATTCCCTCGATGCGGGTTTCCCGGCCGATGCGCATGCGGCAACGGCGTTTCCGGGGCGGGCCGCCGTACTGCATGCTCTGGCGCACCTCGTAGTCCGAGCATTCGGAGTGACATGGAAACTCGCATCGAAGACGCGCGTACGGGAATCGTGGTCAAGCGGCGCCGGGCGCTGCTGGCCGCATTTTCCGGGACGACCCTGGAATGGTACGACTTCTTTCTCTACGGATCGATGGCGATTCTCGTCTTCCCCCGGGTTTTCTTCCCGGGGGCGGACGGGTTCGCCGGGGTCCTGCTTTCGGTGTCGACGTTCGGTGCGGCTTTCGTGATCCGCCCGCTCGGCGCGGTGCTCTTCGGCGCGATGGGCGATCGCCGCGGCCGTAAGCACACGCTCGTGGTGACGGTCGTCCTCATGGGACTCGCCACGGCACTCATCGGCGTCCTGCCCGGCTACGCGCAGATCGGTGTCTGGGCACCGCTGGCGCTCGTCGTTCTCCGGCTGCTGCAAGGGTTGTCGACCGGCGGCGAGTGGGGCGGCGCGGCGCTGATGGCGGTGGAGAACGCCCAAGCGTCGCGCAAAGGCCGGTACGGCAGCGTCGTGCAAGCGGCTTCGCCTGCCGGACTGGTGCTGTCGAACCTGGTGATTCTCGGCCTGTCCCAGCTCGCGCCCACCGCGTTTCTCTCGTGGGGCTGGCGGATCGGGTTTCTCACCGGTGGTTTGATCGCGGTGGTGGGACTGCTGATCCGGCTGGGCGTGGCGGAAACGCCGGAGTTCGAACGGCTGGCGGACCGGGTCGCCGCGTCGCCGGTGCGCACGGTGCTGCGCAGCCACCTCGGCAGTCTCTTTCGCGCGGCGGCGATCTACCTCGGCCCGGGTGGGGCGTTCTACGCGGCCATCATTTTCGGCCAGAAGTACGGCGTCGGACCCGGTCGGCTCACCGCCGCGCAGATGAGCCTGGTCGTGGTGGTGTTCGGGGTCGCGATGCTCGTGGCGACCCTGCTGATCGGCCTGGCGGCGGACCGCTTCGGTCCGGCCCGCATGACGCTCGCGGCCATCGTCGCACTGTGCGTGGTGACGCCGTGCGTGCTCGCGGTGCTGGCGTCCGGAAACCTCGCGCTGGTCATCGCGGTGTACGTGCTGATGGCGCTCAACCTGGCTGCGGTGACCGCACCGATGGTGGTGCTGTTCGCCGACCTGTTCCCGGCGGAGGTGCGCTACAGCGGCGTGTCGATGGGTTACCAGCTGGGCACCGTGGTCGGGGGTGCGCTGCCGCCGATCATCGCGCTGTGGCTGTTGCAGTCCACCGGCACGATCTGGTCGGTGACCGGGTACCTCGTGGGATGCCTGGTGATTTCCGCCCTGTGCACGGCCGGTTTGCTCGCCCGGCGCTGAGGACCGGTCCGGCCGGGGTTTCCGTGGCCCCGGCCGGATGTCCGGTTCCGGACAGGACTGGTTCAGACCATTGACACGTCGTGATGATCGTCGTTCCCTGAGATGACCTTGTCCCCGGGAGGTTCGACGATGATCCGGTCCCCTAGAACTCTGGTCGTGGCCGCAATGGCCGTCACTCTTTCCCTTTCCACCGCGTCTTTCGCCGCGGCAGGAACGCGTCCCGCCACGGTGGCGACGCTGGATTGTACGCAGCAAAGCATTCTGGACGGCACCCATTTCAGCGACGTCGACATCGCCCGCACCGCCCGATCCGGCGGTTTTTCGGGCTATGGCTGGCAAGTCTCGATCGCCGTGGCCCTCGCGGAGAGCTCCGGCTGGACCCGCGCGGTGCTCATCAACACCGACTGCAGCCGCGATCGCGGGCTGTGGCAGATCAATTCCCGTTGGCACGGCGAGGTAAGCGACGCCACCGCATTCGACCCGGTCCCCGCCGCGCGGGCGTCGTACACGATTTCCTCGGGTGGCGGCAACTGGTCGCCCTGGGTGACTTACAACAATGGCGCATACCAGCAATACATGGCCCGCGCACAGGCGGCGATCAACGCCGCTTAGGTGGCGCGCGCGGCAGTTTTCCGGATAGAATGACGAGGTCGCGAAAAACGATGCCCCGCGGGATCACCAGGCGGGGCATCGCGCATACATCGAGGCAGCACATTCTGCTCGATGAGCGTCTCCTTGCCGGGAACGGGCATTCCGCCCGCTTCCGGCGCTGACCAGCACCGGCGAATGCCCGTGCACCAGAGGAGCGCAGAATGCAGAAGACCATCGCCATCGTCGGAGCGGGCCTGAGCGGGCTGACGCTCGCCCGGGTGCTGCAGGTACACGGCGTCGCCACCACGATCTATGAGGCCGAGACCTCGGCGACGACCCGTGCGCAAGGCGGCCTGCTCGACATCCACGAAGAGACCGGGCAGGTCGCGCTGCGCGCCGCTGGCCTGTACGACGAGTTCCGTGCACTGGTCCTCCCCGGCGAGGACGCCAAACGCGTGGTCGACCGGCACGGCACCATCCTGTTCGACCGGCTGGGCGACCCCGGTTCGGCCCGTCCGGAGGTGGACCGGGGCGAGCTCCGGCGGCTGCTCATCGGCTCGCTGCCGCCGCAGACGATCAAGTGGGGCCACAAGCTCACCTCGATCCGGCACCATTCGGGCGGCTACGACCTCACCTTCGCCAACGGTTCCGCTCGCGCCGACCTCGTCATCGGCGCGGACGGCGCCTGGTCGATGGTGCGTCCGCTGGTCACGCCCGCCAAGCCGCTTTACAGCGGAACCTGTTTCATCGAGATCGCCCTCGCCGCAGGCGATCCGCGCCATCGGACGCGGGTGGCGGCGATCGGCAGCGGCACGCTGATCGCGGCCGAGCCGGGCCGGGGCATCACCGTCCACCGCTACGCAGACGGGCTCGTACGCGGCTACGTGGCGCTGAACAAGCCCGAGGAATGGATGCGCTCGATCGACTTCGGCGACCCGGCCGCGGGCCTCCGTCGAGTCGCCGCCGAGTTCGACGGCTGGTCCCCGCTGCTCACCGCCTTCGTAACCGAGAGCGACGCCCCACCGTTGCTCCGGCCCATCCACGCCCTCCCCGCCGAGCTCACCTGGGACCGCACCCCCGGCGTGACCCTCGTCGGCGACGCCGCGCATCTGATGTCGCCCTTCGCGGGCGAGGGCGCGAACCTGGCCATGTACGACGGCGCCGACCTCGCGGGTGAGCTGGCCGGGCAGCTCGACACCGAGGCCGCGCTCGCCGCCTACGAAAAGCGACTGTTCCCCCGTAGCAGCGAGATCGCCGCCCGCTCGGCGCAGAACCTGGAAACCTTCTACGGTCCGGATGCACCGCAGAGCGTGGTGAGCGTTTTCGATCGGCACTGACCGGAGTTCTCTCCGGGAAGCGCCGCGAGCTCGGCTCGGTGCCGGTTCGGCCTCTCCACGTGCCCGGCCATCGCCGGGGACGGCCCCGGGCGGGGAAGGCTCGCCCAGGGGCCGTCGGTCGAGGTGCATTCCCGGCTGCGCAGGTCAGAATGTCAGGACAACCGCGCGCCGGGTACCCGCCGGAAGACGGGGGTACCCCCGCCGACCGGCGGGGGAGCCGGGGTTACCCGGCAACGGCGACGACCATCTCGATCTCCACCGAGAAGCCGAGCGGAAGCGCGGCAGCGCCGATGGCGGACCGGGCGTGCCCGCCGCGCTCGGCGCCGAACACCTCGTGGAGCAGGCTGGACGCGCCGTCGATCACCTGGGGTGCGTCGCGGAAGTCCGGCGTACAGGCGACAAACCCGAGCAGCTTCACGATCCGGCCCACGTGGTCCAGCGACCCCAGCGCGGAGCGGGTCTGGGCGAGCAGGTTGAGCATGCAGTCGCGGGCCGCGCGGCGGCCGTCTTCGACCGTGCGGTCCGCGCCGAGATGGCCGAAGTGTCCGTCGGCGCCTTGGCCGGACAGGTAGAGGAGGTCGCCGTGGCGGACGTAGCCCAGGTAGTTTCCCGCGCGGGGGCGGAGCGGGGGCAGCTGGATGCCGAGTTCCGTGAGTCGTTGTTCCGGGCTGGTCATGAGTCTCCTCGGACTGGCCAGTGGATGACCGCGCCGCCGGTGCCCCACAAGGGGCCGTAGGCGTGCACAGTCGCGGGTACGGTGAGCTTTCCGGTTCCGGCGAGAAACGCCAGCGCCCGGAATTGGCTGTCTGCTTGCGCTTTCTGCGCGTACTCCTCGCGCAGTTCGAGCGCGCTGCCGAGATCTCCGGCGGTGAGCAGGTCGAGGATGCGCCGGTCCCATTGTTCGTGTGCGGCGCTGAAAACCGCGTCTTCCTCCGGTTGGATCCAGTGTTGTATGAGCCCGCTCGACAGCCCGGAGATGGCTACGAAAAAGACGGATCGGCCGAGCTTTTCCGCGGCCCGCAGCGCCGCGGCGGCGATGGTGCCGAGGTCGTCGGCGGCGGCGTACAGGTTGCAGGACACCATCGCGGTCGCAATGTCGCCGGACGGGTTGAGCAGCCGCTGGCCGATCATCGTGCCGGTGTCGATGGGGAAGTGCTCGTACCGCGTGCGGCGGGCCTGGAACCCGGCGCCTTCGGTTTCGGCGGCCCAGGCCTCGGTGAGCTCGACGTCGACCGGGAACGAATAGTCGAGATGGCCGTAGTCGAAGTCGTACCAGTTCTCGTCGACGTGCCGTCCCCGCGGATGCGGGTCCAGCTGGAACTGGTGGCCGAGGACCGTGAACCACTGGGTGGACAACAGAACCAGGGCGTCCGGCCGCTGCCGCTCGATGACCGTGCGGACTTCTCCGGCCGCTGCGGCGAGCGCGGCCCATGACTCGGCGGGGCGTTCGGCGAGCAGCTGCGGCATACCGGGGATCAAGGCGGCTCCGGCGAAGCAAGGCGTGGTCATACCGGCTCCCACGCTGCGACGGCGTTGCCCGTTCCGATCACGGTTCCGTATGCCAGGACTTCCCCGATGCCCTCCGGCCAGCCCAGTGCCGACAGCATCCAGGTGAGGCTTCCGGCCTTGGTCTCGGATTCGGTCGCGTCGATGTGCTCCGGGATGAAGGCCCGGAGCTCCCTCGTGCGGCCCGTGCGGATCAGTTCGAGCAGCCGCATGTCCCACTCGTACTGGTGGTGGTTGTACGGATGTTCGGCGGCCATGTCCTCGGGCAGCGCCGGTTCCCGGTCCCAGTGCAGGTGCGACAGCGAGTTGGACCCGGCGACCACCGCGCGCCGCCCGGTCGCCTCGATCGCCTTCCGGGTCGCTTCCCCCAGCACCTCCATCTGCTCGAGCGAGCTGCTGGAGTAGTAGTACGGGTTGTTGTTGGCCGACAGCGAAACGACCGGGATGTCCCAGTCCGGGTTGAGCAGGTGCAGTGCGGTGATGGTCGCGTAGTCGACCCGGACGCCGTCCACCTTCAGCTTGCGCGTCACCAGACCGGCGTCGGACGAGTGGTCCGCGATGGCCTCGGCGAGTTCGACGTCGGTGCGGAAGTCGTAGCGATACCGCAGCAGGTGCGGGAAAATCGGCTCGACCGAGATTCCCCGTGGGCGGGGCACGCAGTTCACGTGGTGGCCCACCATGGTGATCCAGTGCGGGGCGTGCACCACGAGCACGTCCGGGCGCAGCGCTTTGATCCGCTGCTGGAGATCCTGGTACGCCCAGCGGAGAGTTTCCCAGCCGCCCTGCGACCGGGGTTCGTTCTGCGGCGGGTTCTCGGCGTAGGCCAGGTGCGGCGGATGCGGGGCGAGGTAGCCCGCCACGATGCCCGGCCGCTCGGTGTGGGACCGGTCCGGCGGGCGCCGCCAGGACCCGTCTCCGGGGGAGGGATGGAACACTCGGGACATGGCCCGAGTCTGGCGGCGCCGGGTGCGCCGGGCCACGGCCTGTCCGGCTCCACCGGACAGCCGATGCCGTCTCCGGCGGTCCTGGTTACGCTCTCGGGATGGGTGCTCCGTCCGGTTCCCGTGACGTCAAGCCGGTGGCGTCCGTGCTCAAGGCGACGCGGATCCTGCACAGCTTCAACGCGCTCGCGGTGTGCCAGAGCCTGCGCCAGATCGAGGAGCGCACTGGGATCCCGCGGACCACCGCGCACGCGCTCTGCCTGTCCCTGGTCGAGGCGGAGATGCTCGAATTCGTGCCGGGACGGGGTTACCAGCTGGGCCCGGCGTTCATCGGCCTCGGCGGGCAGGTCATCGAGCGGACCGGGCTGCTGGACGCGGCCAAGGACGTCGGGAAGCGGTTCGTGCGCTTCGAACAGGTCGAGGCCCATCTCGGCCAGCTGGTCGGCGGCTGGGTGGTGTACCTCGACCGGACGGCGAGCCTCCTGCGGCTGCCCATGAACGTCCACCTGGGTTCGCGCGTCCTCGCCCACACCACCGACTGCGGCCGCGCCGCGCTGTCCATCCCCGCTCCCGGCGAGGCGTGGGCGCGGGTCGTGGCCGCCTGCGAGGCGGAGCGGCGCGCACTTCCGGACCGGGACGAACTCGAACGCGACCTGGCCGCGGTGAAGCGGCGTGGGTACGCGATGAATCGCTCGGAGCGCAACGGGCGCGCGTCGCTGGGTGCGGCGGTGGTGAACCCGGCGGGGGTGCCGGTCGGAGGAGTGTCGATTTCCGGGCCGGAACGGCTTTTCCAGCGCGGTGAGGTGATGGATTCACTGGTCAACGACCTGCTGGTGGTCGCGGCGACCATCGGCCGCAGGCTGCCGCACACGGCGGAATGAGCGCGGCCCGGGCTCCATGGCCGGGCCGCGCCGCATTCAGTGCGCTGGCACCGACTGCCGCACTTGCGCCTTGCTTCGCGGAACCGCCCACATCGCCACCGCACCCACGAGCGCCGGGATTGCGAAGGCGTAGAAGTTCGCGCTCAGTCCCCATCCGGACGCGAGCACCAGGCCGCCGTAGGCCGGGCCGAGGATCGCGCCCAGCCGTCCGAACGAGAGCGCCCAGCCAAGCCCCGTCGCGCGGGACTCGGTCGGGTAGTGCTTGCCGATGAACGAGCTGACCTGGATCGTGGTCCCGATGCTCCCGGCGCCCGCAATCGCCACGAGGGCCAGCCGCACCCCTGTCGGCAGGCCGAGGCTGAGCAGGTAGATGCACACCGCGGCCATCAGGAACATCCCCGCGGTCACCGTGCGGTCACCGATCCGGTCGGCAAGGGCTCCGGCAATCGGGGTGCCCACGATCGCGCCGACGTTGAGCGCGAGCAGGAACACCAACGCCGAACCGAGGGAGTACCCGGATGCCTTCATGATCTGCGCCAGCCACGTGTTCAGCCCGTACACCAGCAACATGCCGATGGCCATGCCGAACCAGAACAGCACCGTCGTCCGGAGCTGGCCACGCGTGAGCAGGATGCGCGCCGGGGCCAGCAGCCGCCGGGTCCTGGCGAGGACGGTCTCGCCTCGGTGTTCCCTCCGGCGGCCGAGTGCTTCGGCGCGCGCGGCGAGGAAGCTCGGCGACTCGGGCAGCAGGAAGTACACGATCGGCACGAGCAGCACGATCGGGGCGGTGCCGAACCAGAACATCGCCTGCCACCCCAGCGCGGGGATCACCGGGATGGCGATCGTCGCGGCGAGGATGCCGCCGAACGAGTAACCGCAGAACATGAGTGCGTTGGTCATGCTGCGCATCCGCGGATGGGCGAACTCGAGGGTGAGCGCGATGGTGGTCGGGGCGACCCCGCCCAGCGCGATGCCGGTGAGGAAGCGCAGGACCCCGAAGAGTTCCGGATTCGGGGCGAGGGCGCAGAGGCCCATCCCTGCCGAGAACCAGGTCAGGCATACGAGCAGGATTTTCCTCCTGCCCACCAGGTCGGTGATCGTGCCGACGGTGAGCGTGCCGACCAGCATGCCGATGAAGGTGTACGACCCGATCAGGCCAGCCGCGGACGGCGTGAGATGCCAGCCGTCGCCGTGCAGCAGCACCGGCATCACGGTGCCGTACACGATGAGGTCGTACCCGTCGAAGGTGATGCAGGCGAAGCAGACCGCGACCACGAGCAACCGCGTCGCGGAGGTGGGTGCAGATGCCGGTCTTGTCATGGTGCTCCGATCCTTCCGCAGGTTATCGCTGTTCCGTGCCGGATCCGAGGTTGCGCTTCCGGGTACCCGGCTCCTATCAGCTGTCCGGCACCACCGGACAACTCCTCGGAACCGCCGCCGGCCGCGGCTTAGCCTTCCGCCATGCCCAAGGTCTTCCACGCACCGGTCGGGGATCGCACCCGCACCCGACGGGCGGCGGTTTCCCCGCCGGTGTCCTCGGCGGGGGCTTGCTGTGCCGATCAGCCCCTCCCGGCGATCCCGGCCCGGGTGGCCGCCGCACCCGCGGTGGACCCCCGCGACGACGCACCGCTGAGGGTGCTCACCCTGGGTACGGCGGCCGGTCCGGTGGTGTGGCGCGGCCGGACCGGGATCTCGACGGCGATCGTGGTCGAGGGGGTCAGCTACCTGGTCGACGCCGGAATCGGGGCGATCGAGCGGTACCGGCAGCAGGGGCTGCGCTGGGAGGACCTGCGCCACATCCTCATCACGCACCTGCACTCGGACCATTACCTCGAGCTTCCGCACGCGTTGCTGGTGCCGTGGGAGCTGCCCGGTGAGTCCTATCAGGACACTTTGTCGATCTGGGGTCCCGGCTCGGTCGACCTGGCGCTGCCGCACCACGCCGCACCCGGTCAGCCGGTTTTCCCGGCGCGCGTGGAAAACCCGGGCGCACCGCTGCCGGGGATCACCGAGGTCGTGCACGGCATTCTGGGTTCGGCTTTCCAGACCGACCTGAACATCCGTTACGTGGACGAGAACCACGCCGACATCCGCGAATTGATCCGGACGAACGACATTTTCCTTCCGCGGGAAGCAGGCGCGAATCTCGCCACGCGCCGCTGCCCGCCGATGGATCCGTTCCCCGTTTTCGAGGACGACCGGGTGCGGGTGACCGCGACCCTCGTCGACCACCGGTACTGCTTCCCGGCCTTCGCCTACCGCTTCGACACCGAGTACGGCTCGGTCGTCTGCAGCGGCGACACCCGGCCCAACGGCAACCTGCTGAAGCTGGCCCACGGCGTGGATCTCCTGCTGCACGAGGCCATCCACCTCGACCATCTGGTGCGGGAGCTGAAGCCGGAGCCGGGCCTGATGGACGGCCTGCTGGCCAACTGGGAGGAGCGGCACACGCTGCACTCCGCCGTCGGCAAGGTCGCCGCGGAGGCCGGGGTGGCGAACCTCGTGCTCAGCCATCTCGCGCCCGCGCACACAGATCTCATTTCCGACGACGAGTGGCTGGAATTCGTGCGCCGTGATTTCCGGGGGGACAGCGCGGTCGGGCACGATCGCGGCGAAATCCGGCTGGTGTCCCGTCCCGGTACCCGGAAATCCCTCGTGGTCCGGTGAATGGTCCGGTGAATGCCGGGAAAGAGCAAAGGAGAAACGCAGTGCACCAGGCAGCAGGCTTCATCGAGGCCGAAGGGTTCGTCCCGATTTTCGATGCGATCGACGCGATGGTGAAAGCCACCTCGGTCACGGTCACCGGCACCATCCGGCTGGGCGGCGGGCTGGTGGCCGCCGCGGTGACCGGCGAGCTGGCCACGGTGGAGGAGGCCATCCAGGTCGGCGCGGAGGCCGCCCGGGAGCGGTCCGGGGCGCGGGTCCATTCGGTCATCTTCGCCAGCCCGGCCGAACCGGTCGCCGCGCTGGCTGCCCACCCGCAGCTGCTCGACGCTTAGGAGACAAGCACATGGATTCCCCACGCGAAGCAATCGGCCTCATCGAGACGCGAGGTGTCGTCGCCCTCACCGCCGGGATCGAGGCGATGATGAAGACCGCCGACGTCCAGGTCGCGGCCATCGAACGGATCTCCTACGGGTACTTCGCCGCGGCAGTGCGGGGCTCGATCGCCGCGGTGCGGCAGGCCCTGGACAGCGGCACCGCGGCCGTACGCCAGTATGGCGACCTGCGTTCGGCGCAGCTGTACCCGCGCCCGTCCGAACGAGCGTCGGCGTTGCTGGACAACGGATCGCAGACCGCCTTGCAGGAGGCCGTGGCGACGATCCGGACGATCGAACGCGGGCAGTCGCAGTGATCATCGGCAACGTCGTCGGGCGGCTGTGGAACGACCGGCAGATCCCGTCGCTGGCCGACCGCAGGCTCGTCGTGGTCCGCCAGTCCGACGGCGCGATCACGGTGGCGGCCGACCTGATCGACGTCGCGGCCGGCAACACCGTGCTGCTCACCTGTGACGACGCGGCGCAGGAAATCGCCGGGACCGGCATCGACGCGGCGGTCGTGGCGCTGGTGAGCGGCGCCGACCATTTCGGCCGGGAACCGTGAGCAGGCAGGTACAGCTCCGCAACTTCGTCGCGGGCGAATTCGTTGCGGGCACTGCGGTGTTCGACAAGGTCAGCCCGGTCGACGGAACCGTCGTGGCGCAGGTCCACGAAGCCGGAGCGGACGTGGTCGACGCCGCGGTCAAGGCAGCCCGAGCGGCGCTCACGGGTGCGTGGGGACGATCCCGTGTCGCCGAGCGGGCCGCGTTGCTGCGGCGGATCGCGGACGTCATCGAGGACCGGGCCGACGACCTGCTGCGGGCCGAGATCCGGGACACCGGCAAACCCGAAAAACAGGCTCGGGAGCTGGACATCGGCCGCGCGGCGCTCAACTTCCGCGCCGCCGCCGACGTGATCGCCTCGGCCGGGCTGGACTCCTTCCTCACCGAGCTGCCCGACGGCCGCCGCGCGCTGAACTATGCGGTGCCGAAGCCGCTCGGCGTGGTCGGGGTGATCGTGCCGTGGAACCTTCCGCTGCTTCTGCTGACCTGGAAAGTCGCTCCCGCGCTGGCGTCCGGCAATGCGGTCGTCGTGAAACCGTCGGAGGAAACGCCGTCCTCGGCCACGCTCCTGGCGGAGGTGATGGCCGAAGCCGGGGTGCCGGACGGGGTGTTCAACGTCGTGCACGGCCGCGGGCCGGGTTCCGCGGGGGAGTTCCTGGCCACGCATCCCGGGGTCGACGGCATCACCTTCACCGGGGAGTCGGCGACCGGGGCGGCGATCATGCGCTCGGTCGCGCCGCACGTCCGTCCGGTGTCCTTCGAGCTGGGCGGGAAGAACGCCGCCGTCGTGTTCGCCGATGCCGACATCGAGCAGGCCGTCGACGGGCTGAGCCGCTCGATCTTCACCAACACCGGCCAGGTCTGCCTGTGCACCGAACGCGTGTACATCGAAGAGCCGGTTTTCGACAGCGTCGTCGCGGGTCTGGCGGAACGGGCGCGCGAGCTGCGGCTCGGCGACCCTTATGCCGCGGAGACCACCACCGGCCCGCTGATTTCGGCCGCGCACCGGGCAAAAGTGGTGTCCTACCTGGACCGGGCCGTTGCCGAGGGCGCGTCCGTGGTGGTCGGTGGCGGCATCCCGGACCTCGGCCCGGATCTCGCGGCCGGAGCGTGGATCGAGCCGACGTTGTGGACGGGGGTCGACAATACGTCCACCGTGATGCGGGACGAGGTGTTCGGCCCGGTGGCCGGGCTCGTCCCGTTCACCGGCGAGGAGGAGGCGATCCGGCTGGCGAACGACACCGCGTTCGGGCTCGCCGCGGCCGTCTGGACGACCGATCTGGACCGGGCGCACCGCGTGGCCGGCCGGATGCACGTGGGCATGGCCTGGGTCAACACCTGGTACCTGCGGGACCTCCGCTCGCCGTTCGGCGGGATGGGGCTGTCCGGGATCGGACGCGAAGGCGGCCGCCATTCCCTCGGTTTCTACAGTCAACCCACCAACGTCTGCATCGGCCTCGCGGCCGGACCCCGACCGGGAGAACACGGATGGCCAGCCGCATAACGGAAAGCACCGCATTCCTCGCCGAGGCGCTCCGCGACGCGGACCTGCCCTCGCTGCTTCCGGCGCTGGCGCACCTGACCGGCGACACCTCGCTCCTCGCGGACCGGTTCCGCCCGGCGCCGCCTTCTCCGGCGGCCGACGTCCTTCCGCAAGGCGGGATGAGCGGCGCCGCGCAGCAGGAAGCGCGGGAACTGGCGCTGGCGGCGCTCGCGGCTTACCGGGATCGGGGCTGTCCGGAGCCCGCGCAGCCGGGTCCCCGCGAGCAACGGGAGCTGATCCGGTTCGTCACCGGGTCCGAGAACGATGCCTACCTGCCGTTGCTCGCCAACGAGCTCGGACTGGCCGGGGACACCGGCGCACCGTGGTGGACGAAAGACGAGATCGCGCCCGGTACGGAGTTCACCGTCGCGGTGATCGGGGCGGGCATGTCGGGCCTCGCCGCGGCGCACCGGCTCGGACAGGCCGGGATCCCGTACGTCGTGCTCGAAAAGAATCCCGAGGTCGGCGGTACCTGGTGGGCCAACCGGTATCCCGGCTGCCGGCTGGACACCAGCAATTTCGCCTACAGTTTCTCGTTTGCGCAGAAGGCCGGCTGGCAGCATCAGTTCTCGCCGCGCGGCGAGATCCACGACTATTTCCGGCACATTGCAGACGATTTCGACCTCCGCGCCCGCATCCGGTTCGGCACCGAGGTCGTCTCCGCTTCCTACGATTCGGCGACGGCCAAGTGGGAATTGCGGTACCGCACCGCGGAAGGAGCCGACGGCACCCTCACGGTCAACGCGGTGATCAGCGCGGTCGGCCAGCTCAACCGTCCCCATTACCCGGACATCAAGGGCCGCGAGAGCTTCCGCGGCCGGTCGTTCCACACCGCCGAATGGCCCGCCGACCTCGATCTTTCCGGCGCGCGGGTGGCGGTCGTCGGCACTGGAGCCAGTGCTTACCAGGTGATCCCGGCCATCAGTGACACCGTCGGCGAGCTGTCGGTGTTCCAGCGGACGGCGCCGTGGATGATGCCGACACCCACTTACCACGACAAGATTCCGCCGGGGCTCGCGTGGCTGTTCGGGCGGGTGCCGCATTACCACAGCTGGTACCGCTTCCTGCAATTCTGGAACAGTCTCGAAGGCCGTCGGCAGTACCTGCTGGTGGACCCGGAATGGGAGTCGACCGAATCGGTGTCGGAGCTCAATGATCGCGTGCGGGAGGCGCTGACCGAGAATCTCGAAAAGCAGTACGCCGACCGCCCGGATCTGCTGGCCAAGGTCATTCCGCCGTATCCGCCGTTCGTCAAGCGCATGCTGCGCGACAACGGGGACTGGGCGCGCACGCTCAAACAGCCCCACGTCCACCTGGTCACCGACCCGATCCGCGAGATCACGCCCACCGGCATCCGGACCGCGGACGGCGTCGAGCACGAGGTCGACGTGATCATCTACGGCACCGGGTTCCGGGCTTCGGAGTTCCTCGAGCCGATGACCGTGACCGGGCCCGGCGGGGTCGACCTCCACCGGCACTGGAACGACGATCCGCGCGCCTACCTCGGTGTCACGATTCCCGGTTTCCCGAATCTGTTCTGCCTGTACGGCCCCAATACGAACCTCGTGCTGAACGGCAGCATCATCCTGTTCTCCGAGGCGGGTGTGCACTACGTGCTCGACTGCCTCCGGGAACTGCTGTCGCGCAACAAGAAAGCCATGGACTGCCGGATCGGGCCGTTCACGGAGTACAACCGGCGGATCGACGAAGCCAACCAGCGGATGGCGTGGAGTTTCGCCGGGGTCAACAGCTGGTACAAGAACAAGCTCGGCCGCGTATCGCAGAACTGGCCGTTGCCGATCGTGGAATATTGGCGTTTGACGCGGCAGGTGGAGCCCGGGGATTACCGGTTCTTCCCGTGATTCAGAACCAATGCAGGCAATGCGGCGTACGTTCCGCGCGGAAAAGCTGATCGGCGAGGCGGCCGCTTCCGGGTGGTGCGGTTGGATCCGCCGGGCGCGGACGAGGGTGCTCGGCCGTGCCGCCGAGGTAGAGGGAGCCCAGGTCTCTCACGTCCAGGGACAGGTCGGGGTCCTCGGCGGTGGGCGTGCAGTCGGCTGCGCCGTCGCGGATGGTGACGCGGTAGCGGGCGCGCTCGGCCAGGAAAGGGTCGTCGACGTCGAGGACAAGGGTGCCGTCAGCGGGCCAGGTTCGGCTGGTGAGTGCGCGGGGATGTCCAGCACAGCAGGCGGACCCACAGCCATTGCGGTGCACGGCGATGTACCTGGGGGCGGCGGCGCATCAACGCGGCGAGCACGCCGCGGCGCCGGTGTGACGGCAGCACCCCGACGGCGGTGACCCCGGCGGCGGGCGCGAGGACGTTGCCGGGGAGGGTGAGTTCGAAGGAGTGGCGGCGGCGGTGCCGATCGGCCGCCCACCGGTGTCCAGCGCGAACAGGCCACGTTCGATCTCGAGCGCCGACCACCAGTTGCCGCCCGCCGGCGTGGCTTCCCGCGAGCGGCCGAAGGCGGTGTGCACGGTGTCGACGAAGCTCTCGAAGTCGTTGCCGGTGGTCTGCCGGATTTCCATCGGCACAGTCCAGCGCCGATCCGGGTCCGGGGCAAGCGAACAAGGAAGGACGGCCCCGGGCCCGGCAGGGCCCGGGGCGGCCGGGACAGGTCAGACGGAGCAGGTCAGCCGGGACAGGTCAGCAGGGGCAGGTCAGACGGGAACGATGCTCATCGCTTCCGGTGAGCCGGTGTAGGTGTAGACTCCCGGCCCGCCGCGCTCCGCGCAGCCCTGGCCTTGGGACACGATGCCGATCTGGATGTACGTCCGGGTTCCGGGCACGACGCGGAAAATGGGGCCGCCGCTGTCGCCCTGGCAGGAGTCCTTGCCCGCCACCCCCGCGCAGAAGTCGGTGGCCCGGTTGTAGGTCACGTCTTCCGAGCCGGGATAGGAGATCTCGCATTCCTGGTGACTGAGGATGGGCACGTCGACCTGCCGCAACCGGTCCGGGTTGTTGATCTGCACCGGGTCGGTGTTGCCCCAGCCGATCACCGTGGCCGTCTCGCCGGGGCGGATCAGCCCGTCCGTGCCGCGGGTCGGCTGCTGGATCGGGACGATGCCGGTCACCGGCTCGTCCAGCTTGAGCACCGCGATGTCGTAGCCGAGTTTCTCGCCGTATTTGGGGTGTGTCTGGGCGTCGGTGACGTTGCGTACCTGCCCTTGCTGGTCGTTGCTCAGCACCGTACGGCCGACGACCACCTCCAGGTCCTTCACGTCCGCTCCGGGCACGCAGTGCGCGGCGGTCAGCACCGTGTCCGAGTTGATCAGGCTGCCGCCGCACACGTGCCGTTCGTACCCGTTGCCGGAGCCTTTGTTGCGCAGCGAGGCCATGAACGGGTACGCGTCGTCGGACACCTCGGTGCCGCCGACGATCTGTCCTTGCGCGCCGTCGCCGGGCGGGGGCGCGGCATGTGCGGGGACTGCGGTGGCGACGAGCGCGGCGGCGGCGAGGAGGACGGCCGCTCTTCGGCGGGAAAACGGGATACGCATGGAGGTTCTCCGTTTCGCGTTGGCCGGGGGAATGGTCTGCTCTCCTCGGCGGTACCGCCGAGGCTGACAGGACCGCCTCCGCGAAAGCCATCCGTCGGACGGCTGGCGGCACCCCACCGGTCGGCCGGGCACAACCGGGCGAAGATCCTTTATCGGGCACTTATGGGGCGCTCGATACGGTGCCGGAGACCTGTTCCGGCCGCGTCGAGACGCTGGAGAAACCCATGCGAATTCCGGATTTCCTGCGCCGTGTGGCGGTGGCCGCCGCCGCACTCGGGCTGGCCGCCGTGGGCACCCCGGCCGACGCGATCACCGGCGGAACACCGGCCGGTAAGGCGGAACCCTGGATGGTGTCCCTCCGCGGCGGCGACGGACACTACTGCGGGGGCACGCTCGTCGCTCCGCAGTGGGTGCTCACCGCGGCACATTGCGCCCTGCGTGACACTCCCGGTGCCGTCCCGCAGCTCCCGCGCGAGGTCGTGCTGGGCAGCCTGCGCCTCTCCAGCGGCGGGACCACCGCTCAGGCCGCGGAGGTACACGCCCATCCGGACGCGAAATGGGTGCAGGAAGACGGGCGGCTGTACTTCAGCGGCACCGACGCGGCCCTGATCAAGCTGACCAAGCCGGTCGCGAACCAGCCGCTGCCGCCTGCCCCCGCAACCCCCGCGGTCGGCACCCCGGTGCGGCTGCTGGGCTGGGGATACGCCGGTCAGGACACCGAGGGCAAGCCCGTCTTCCCGGACGCACTGCAGGAGGTCACCCTGCCGCTGTCGGGGACCGGCACGAAGGACGGCGCAGTCCGCGACGACCAGATCGTCGTCAAGGACAGCAAGGGCCGCGGCGCCGGCAACGGGGATTCCGGCGGCCCGGCAGCGGTGCAGACCACGGCGGGATGGGCGCTGGCCGGTATCTGCTCGGCAGGTGGCAGCCCGGAGGGCACGACGGTGTCGATTTACACCGACGTTTCCCGCCATCTCGGGTGGCTGCGGCAGACCATGGGGGGAGCTGCCGCCGATTGACCCGGCCGGAGCACCTGATGATTGGCCGGCAGCTTTTCGCGCGTTTGAGGTCCGTGAAGGGAACCATCACGGAATCTGATTCCCTCATGGTTCCCTTCACGGACCGGCTCAGCCGAAGCAGGACTCCATGGCGGCGCGCATGGTGGTGATCCGGTGAGTGCCACACCCCCGGCGGGGATCCGGGTCATGCTGGTGGCCGGTGAGCTCCCGATCCTCCCGAAGCTCCGGCCGGTCCTGGACCACGCACCCGGCATCGAGGTCGCAGCCACCGTGACCGCGGCGGCGGCCGGTGAGGTCGAGCGGCTGGCCCCGGACGTAGTGCTGCTCGGGATGCCCGAAGCCGGTGGGTTCGCCGTCGTGCGGAGGTTGCGTGCGCTGCCTCGTCCGCCGGTGGTCGCCGTGCTCGCGGCGGCCGGGGCGAGGCAGTGCGTGATGGCCGCGCTGTGTTCGGGCGCGTCGGGATTCCTGTTCGAGGACACCGATCCCGTGCTGCTGGTCCAGTACGTGCGGACGCTGGCGTGCGGCGCCGTCGTCCTGGCGCCGGAGGTGACCGCTTCCCTCGTGCCCGGCTGCGCCGGCCGGGGGATCGCCGCCCGGCTGGCCCGGCTGACCGGGCGCGAGCGGCAGGTGCTCCGGCTTGTCGCGGAAGGACTGTCCAATGTGGATATCGCGGCCCGGATGCACCTCAGCACCGGCACGGTCAAGGACCACCTGAGCGCCGTGTTCGTCAAGCTCGACGTCCACAGCCGGGTACGGGCTGCCCTGCTGGCGCAGAAGGCCCGCCTTTGACAAGTGGGGACCCACCCCGTATAAATGGGGGAGTACCCCACTTAAAGGAGGCGGGTCATGTCCGAGGCGGTCCGGGTCGAGGTCTGGGCGGACGTGCAGTGCATCTGGTGTTACGTCGGCGACGCGCGCTGGAAGCAGGCGGCCGGGCAGTTCGCGGGTGAGGTCGAGTTCGTGCACCGCGCGTTCGAGCTGCAGCCCGGATCGCCCGCCGACTTCGATGCGCAGGCGTATCTGCAGTCCCAGCGGGGGATGACCCCGGCGGACCAGGAGCGGGCGTTCGGGGCGATCAAGCAGGTCGCGAAGGCCGAGGGGCTCGAGTACCTGCCGGAGCGCATCCGGCCGACCAACTCCCACCTCGCGCTGGAGCTGCTCCACCACGCCGGGCAGGAAGGCGCGCGCGACGTCCTGAGTGACCGGCTCTACGCGGCGTACTTCGCGGAGGGCAGGCACGTCGGCCGGGTCGACGAGCTGGTCGAGCTGGCCGGTGAAGCGGGTCTGGACCGGCAGCGGGCCCGCGCGGCACTCGATGCCCGGACGCACGCGGAAACCGTCGACCGCGAAGCCGCGCGCGCCCGTTCCCTCGGTGTGCAGGGCGTGCCGTTCTCCGTGCTGAACGACACGTACGCGATCTCCGGCGCGCAGCGCACCGAGGTCCTGCTCGACGCACTGAACCGGGCGGCAGCATGACTCCACTGTGCGTCGACGGCGTCTGCCTGATTCCATCTCACCACAAGGAGAACAACCCCATGACTACTGTCGACCCGGCTCTCCGGTTCGAAATCCTCGACCTCGTCACCCGCTACGCCACCGCAATCGACACCCGCGACTGGGTGCTGTTCCGCAGCACCTTCACCGCCGACGCGGATGTCGACTACGGCTTCGCCAAGTGGTCCGACGCGGACTCGTTCACCAAGTTCATGCAGGAGAACCACGACCCGGCCGGAATGTCGCTGCACCGGATGAGCAATACCGTCATCACCGGCGTCGACCCCCTGGCGGCCCGCACGTACGGCGACGCGCTGATCCTGTCGCCGGACAACAGCAAGGGCACGGTGTCGAATGCCTGGTATGACGACGAGTTCGTCCGCACCGAGGAGCGCGGGTTGCGGATTTCGCGTCGTCACCTGCGGATGACGTCGTTGATCGAGACCGGTCCCAATCAGGCTCCGCTGGGCTGAGCGGGCTTACGCCGTCAGTCCCTCGAGCCGCCGAGAGTTCCCTGCTTCCACCACCGGGTTCCGGCGACGATGGTGTGCCGGGCGTGGACCGGGTCGCAGCGGAGCCACGCTTCGACGACGCGCTTTCGGGACGCTTGGTATGACGACGAGTTCGTCCGCACCGAGGAGCGCGGGTTGCGGATTTCGCGTCGTCACCTGCGGATGACGTCGTTGATCGAGACCGGTCCCAACCAGGCTCCGCTGGGCTGAGCCGGTTTACGCCGTCAGTCCCTGGAGCCGCCGGGAGATTCGGTGGTGGTGCTCAAGCATTTCGGGGAGCCGTGGTAGCCGGAGTTCTCCGCTTTCCACCACCGGATTCCCGGCGACGATGGTGTGCCGGGCGTGGACCGGGCCGCAGCGGAGCCACGCTTCCACCGCGTCCGAGTGGGCCCCGGCGAAGGCGACCGGGTTCAGGTCCCACGCGACCAGGTCCGCCGGGGCACCCACGCGGATGCGGCCCAGGTCGGACCGGCCGAGGCAGGCCGCCGACCCGGTGGTGGCCATCTCCAGCACATCCCGCGCGGAGATCGCTCCGGCACCACCACGGCCCTTCAGTGCGACCAGGGCGGTGTGCGCCTCCAGCCACATACTCGCGTGCGCGCTGTGCGTCGACGAGTCACAGCCGATCCCCACCGGCACCCCGGCCGCGCGCAGTTCCGGCACCGGCGTCGGACCGGCGCCGCGCATCAGGGTCGGCGTCGGGCAGTGCGCGACCCCGGTACCCCATCGGCCCAGCCGCTCGATCTCCGCAGCGTTCGGGAACACGCAATGCGCGACCCACGCCCGGTCGGTACCCCAGCCGACGTCCTCGAACACCTCCACCGGCCGCTTTCCGAACACCCGCGCGCAATATTCGTCCTCGGCCTGCACTTCCGACAGATGGGTGTGCAGCCGCACGTCGAGGCGTTCGGCCAGCTCTGCCGTCTCCCGCATCAGCGAAGGGGTCACCAACGCCAGCGCGCACGGCGCGAGTCCGATTTGGACCATCGCCCCCGCGGAACGGTCGTGGTACTTGCTCACCAGCCGTTCCGAATCCGCGAGGATCTCGTCGGCCGTCTGCACCACCGAGTCCGGCGCGAGTCCACCGTCCTTTTGCGACAGGCTCATCGACCCGCGCGTCGCATGGAACCGCAGCCCCACTTCCTGTGCCGCGCGTACCTGGGCGTCGATGAAGTTCGGTCCAGTGTGGACATACAACATGTCCATCGAGGTCGTACACCCACCGAGCGCAAGTTCCGCCAAGCCGACATACGTGGACACCTCGATGGCTTCCTCGTCGAGGCCCGCCCACATCGGGTACAGCGCCTTGAGCCAGTCGAACAGGTCGACGTTCATCGCCGCCGCGTTGCCTCGCGTGAGGTTCTGGAACAGATGCTGATGGGTGTTCACCAGCCCGGGGGTCACGAGACTTCCCTTGGCGGACAACGTCTTCGCCGCAGCAGGTTCCGTACCTGGCGTGCCGACAGCGGCGACCTTCCCGCCGGACACCGCGATCCAGCCGCCGGGGACGTCGTCGCCGTCCATGGTCACGATGAGGTCCGCGTCGCGGACCAGCAGGTCGTACATCAGAGGAGTCATCCCGTCTGTCGAGGGTGGGCGAGGGTGCGGGTGTCGGGGTCGATACTGGGAATGGAGGACAGCAGCAACCGGCTGTACTCGTGCTGCGGATTGGCGTAGAGCTGCTCGGCGGCGACCGATTCGACCACCTCGCCGTGGTACATCACGAGCACGTGATCGCTCATGTACTCGACGACGTTGAGGTCGTGGCTGATGAACACGTACGTCAGCCCGAGCTCGCTCTGCAAATCCTTGAGGAGATTGAGGATCTGCGCCTGCACGGACTTGTCGAGCGCGGACACCGCTTCGTCGCACACGATCAGCTTCGGGCTCAGGCTGAGCGCCCGCGCGATGTTCACCCGCTGCAGCTGCCCGCCGCTGAGCTGGTGCGGGTAATGCGAACCGTGGTTGGGATGCAGCCCGACCCGCACCAGCAGATCCGCCACCCGCTCGCGGATCTCCCGCCGCGGCGAACCCTGGATCCGCAGCGGGTACCCGATGTTCGCCTCGATCGTCATCCGCGGGTTCAGCGACGAATACGGGTCCTGGAACACCATCTGCACGGTCTGCGGCCGCTCGCGCCGCTCCAGCTCGCGCACGTCCTTGCCGCCGATCGTCACCGTGCCCTGGTCCGCCTTGAGCAGCCCGACCAGCACCCGGCCGAGCGTCGACTTGCCGGACCCGGATTCGCCGACCACGCCGAGGGTTTCGCCCTCGTTGACGTACAGCGACACATCGGACACCGCGGTGATCGCGTCGCGGCTGAACGGCCCGTTGCGGATCGGGAACCGTTTGACCAGCGAGTCGGCGACCATGAGGGGAACAGGCATCGGGGTCACCTCCGCACGTCGAGAGCGTCACGGAAGCTGTCGCTCAGGATGTTGAACCCGGCCGAGGCCAGGAAGATGAACAGACCGGGCAACGCGACCACCACGGGCACGGTGTACAACGCGTCCCGCAGACTGTTGAGCATGGCGCCCCATTCGGCAGTCGGGGGCGGCGCGCCGAGCCCGAGGAAGCTCAACCCAGCGCCGACACTGATGCTGAGACCCACCAAGCTTGCCGCGTACACGAACACCGGACCGGCGATCGTCGGCAGCACGTGGTGCAGCAGCACCTGCCACCAGCGCGCCCCGCTGAGCCGCGCGGCTTCGAGGTATTCCTCCACCATCACCTGCCGCGTCGCCGATTCGGCGACCCGCGCGACCGGCGGGATGAACGCAAGACTCAAGGCCAGCAACGAGTTCACCACGCCCGGCCCGAGCGACGCGGTCACCGCGATACCGATCAGGATCGCCGGGAAGGCGTACGACATGTCCAGTACCCGGCCGAGCGCCGCGCCGACAGTCCCGCCGACGTAGGCGATGAACGCGCCGAGCAGCGTCCCGGCCACTGCCGCCACGGCCACCGGGACGATGCCGGTGGTGAGCGAAAGCCGTCCGCCGTACAGCAGCCGGGTGAGCATGTCGCGGCCCAGCTCGTCGGTGCCGAGCAGGTGCCCGGCGGTCCCGAGTGGACGGAGCCGGTCGCCGACCGCGACCACGTTCGGGTCGTACCCGGTGAGCCACGGCGCGAAGATCGCGGACAGCACCAGCAAGGCGAGCACCACCACGGCCACCATCGCGACCGGGTCGCGGCGGATGCGGCGGGCGATCTCGGCGGAGCGGCGGACCGGCGCGACCTGCGGGCCGTCGTCCGGGACGGCGGAAACCTCCGGCAGCGCTTCGGAATGGCTGCGGCTCATGATCGGACTCCTCTCCGCAGGCGCGGGTTGAAGGCGAACTGGAGCAGGTCGACGACGAGCGTGATCACCACGAACGTCACCGCGATGACCAGGACGGAGCCCTGCACCACGCGCAGGTCGCGTTCCGCGATCGCGTGGTACATCAGCTGCCCGAGGCCGGGCCAGTTGAAGATCGTCTCCACCAAGACCGAACCGCCGAGCAGGTACCCGATCTGCAGACCGCTCACCGCGAGGATCGGCGGCGCGGCGTTTTTCGCCACGTGCACGAGAATCCGCCAGTTGCGGACCCCTTGCGCGCGCAGCGTCTGCACGAAGTCCTCCCCGAGTTTCTCCAGCAGGCTGGCCCGGGTCATCTTCGCGGAGAGCCCGGCGGTGACGCACGACGCGGCGAGCGCGGGCAGCACCAGATGCTGGACGAGATCGGCGAAACCGCCTGCCGCACCGTGCATCCCGCTCGGCGGGAACCAGCCGAGCGTGCTGCTGAACAGGATGATCAGCAGGATCGACGCCCAGTAGTTCGGCACGCTCAGCCCGAGTACCGCACCACTCGAGATGACCCGGTCCGGCCACCGCCGGGCACTGCGCGCGGCCACGCTGCCGAGCAGGATGCCGACGCCGAGCCCGATGATCGCGGCGGCCGCGGCGAGGACCATCGTGTTGGGGAAGGCGGTCGAGATCAGCTCGGCCACCGGGCGGCCGCGGGGCAGCGAGAACCCGAGGTCGCCGTGGAACACCCCCTGCAGCCACACCCAGTACTGCCCGGGCAGCGACCGGTCCAGCCCGAGCTGGTGCGCGAGCGCGTCGCGTTCGGCCTGGGTCGAGCCGGGCCCGACCACCCCGGCGAGCGGGTCGCCGGGGAGGACGTTGAGCAGGAGGAAACTGACAAGGGACACGCCGAACAACGCCGGGACGGCCATCGCGAGGCGCTTGACGAGGAGGACGAGCATCGTTGCTCCCTGCTTCCCGCGGGCTAGGCCGGTTTGACCCAGACGTTGCGGACGTCGAAGTACCAGGACTGCGGCTGCACGAAACCGCGTACGGACGGGGCGAGGGCCTGCAGGTCGAGGTCGTGCACCACGAACGTCATCGGCGAGTCCGCGGCGGCGAGGCCGAGTGCCTTGGCCATCAGGGCGGCCTGCTTGGCCGGGTCGAACTCCGCGGCCACCGCGGCGAACGCCTGGTCGACCGCGGGATTGCGGTACCCCATGACGTTGCAGCAGCCGGCGGGCGGGATACGGCCGGACGAGAACCGGTCGGCGAGGAACGGCGCGGCCCAGGACATCGAGTTGTACAGCGCGTCGTACTGCTGGTTCGGCCCGGTGAACCCGGCCCGCCCGATGGTCAGCAGCAGGTTCGACTCCAGCGGGACGAGCTGCATGTCGATGCCGACGTCCTTGAGGTTCGCCTGCAGTACCTGGGTCATCGGCTGCGGCCACATTGTGCCCGACCCGCCGGTGGGCACCGCGACCTTGATGCTCAGCCCGCTGCTGTGCCCCGCTTCGGCCAGCAGCGCCTTGGCCTTGGCCGGATCGTAGTGGTACTTCTCCCCGAGAGTCTTGTCGTACCAAGGGTTTCCCTCGTACGCGGCTTGGCTCGCCGGTATGCACAACCCGTCGAGCAGGCCGCTGCACAGGCTCTTGCGGTCGATCGCGTACTGCAGAGCTTCGCGTACCTTGGGGTCGGTGAACGGCGCCTTCGCCAGGTTGAGGTACAGCACCATCGTGTGCGGGTACGGATGCGTGCGGATGGCGTCACCCTGCGACTTCAACCGCGGTACGGCGTCCGGCGGCGGCGTTTCGATCCAGTTGACGTCGCCGGCTTCGAGCGCGGCCAGCCGGCTCGACGGGTCGGCCATCGCACGGATCCGCAGACCGTCCAATTTGGGCGGTCCGGCCCAGTACTCCTTGTTGGCGACCAGGTCCAGCGTGTCCTGCGTGTAGGTGCGGACCTTGAACGGCCCGGTTCCGGTGGCATGCCCGGGGTAGTCGCGGTTGCCGTACTTGCGGACCGCGGCAGGGCTCGGGAAGTAGATCCCGGCGAGGTCCCACAGCAGCAGGGAATCCGGGGCGCGGGTGGTGATTTCGACGGTGTTCGCGTCCGGCGCCCGGTACGACGCGATGGTCTGGGTCTGGAACTTCGCGGCGGTGCTGAGCGATTCGCTGAAGAACTCGGAACCGGGTTTCGTGAGCCGGTCGAGTTCGAAAAGGACCGCGGCGGAGTCGAAAGCCGTGCCGTCGTGGAACTTCACGCCGGTCTTGAGGTGGAACGTCCAGGTGCGCTTGTCCGGCGACATCGTCCACTTCTCCGCCAGCGACGGCTGTGGCGTGGGGGCTTTGTCGGCCTGGTCGAGGTCGAAGGCGGTGAGCGCGTCGTAGATCTGGCCGCTGACCCAGCGGATGCCTTCGGCACCCTGTGTCGCGGGGGAGTCGGGGATGGGGACGGTGGCGGCGTTGATCGCGACGCTCAGCGTGCCGCCGGAACCGCTCCGGTCGGTCGCGGCGTCGCCGGTGCCTCGGGTGCTGCCACCGGCGTTGCATGCGGTGGCGAGGGTCAGCACGCTCAGCCCGGCCAAGATCCTGGTCCGCAGGGAACGGCGCATGATCTCACTCTCCTCGGTCCGCGGATGCGCCGGTGAGGACGCATCGGGCGGTGTGGCTGTCGGTGAACCGCCGCACGGGCGGGTCGTCGGCACGGCAGAGGGCCGCGGCGTGGCGACAGCGGGGTGCGAAGGAACACCCGGACGGCAGCAGCGCCAGGTTCGGCGGGGCACCCGGGATGGCCACGGGACGGGTGCGTTGCCCGCCCCGGACGTTGGCGTCCAGCAGCCCGATCGTGTAAGGGTGCCGGGGGTTCTTCAGTACTTCGCGGCAGGTGCCGGACTCGATGGTGCGCCCGGCGTAGAGGACGAGTACCTCGTCGGCGATTTCCGCGGTCACGCCGACGTCGTGGGTCACGATGACGGTGCTCGTCCCGAGTTCGGTGCGGACGTCGTTCAGCAGCGCGAGAATCCGTGCCTGCACGGTGACGTCGAGCGCGGTGGTCGGCTCGTCGGCCAGCAGCACGCTCGCGCCGCAGGCCAGCGCGGCGGCGATCGCGACCCGCTGCCGCATCCCGCCGCTGAGCTCGAACGGGTAAGCCCGCAGCCGCCGTTTCGGTTCGGTGATCTGCACGAGCTCCAGTAGTTCGAGCGCGCGCGTGCGGGCTGCGCGTTTGTCCATTCCGGAATGCCGGCGCAGTGGTTCGACGAGCTGTTGCTCCACTGTGTACACCGGATCGAGCGCGGTCATCGGATTCTGGAACACCATGGAAATCCACGCGCCCCGGGTGCCGTTTCGTTCCCGCGGCGGCATCGCGATCAGGTCGCGCTCGCGGGTCCACACCTCGCCGGACACCGCGGCCCCCGGCGGTTCGATGCCCATCAAGGTACGCAGCAGCATCGATTTGCCAGACCCGGATTCGCCGAGCACCCCCAGTACGGAACCCTTTGCCAGGTCGAAGGAAACCCCGTCGACCGGCCGTAGCGGACCCGCGTTGCCGTGGATTTCCACGGTGAGCCCGCGGACCGACAGCACGGCACTCATGGCCGGTTCCCGTTCTCCGCCACGAGCACCCCGCCGACGTACACGCGTGTGGGCAGCGCGCCGAGGTCTTCGGTGAGGAAGAAATCGGCCCAGCGGCCCGGGGTGATGCTGCCGAGGACGTGGTCGAGCCCGTAGTGCGTGGCCGCGTTGAGACTGCCGAGCTGCAGGGCGACCGGCGCGGAGATCCCGGCGGCGAGTGCCCGCGCGACCTCCGGAAGGACCTGCCCGGACCCGGTGCCCAGGCACAGATGCCGCGCGTCGAGGGTGCCGTCGGCGATTGCGGTGAGGACTTCGGCGTCGTCCGGGACCAGCACCGTCCGGCCCATCCGCAGGGTGGACCGCACGGAACTGCCCGGGACGCGCGCCATCCCCAGCCCGTGTGTGGCCGCGGCGGACTGCACGGTGGCTCCGGCATAGTCCGCGGACGGGCCGCTGCGTTGGGTGAGGCCGTGTCCGGTTGCCTCGAAGAGCCGCCCGGGGAGGTCGTACCGCGCGATCCCGTCGGCGGGGCCGAGCTCCGGCGTGACCACCGTGGTCGTCCCGGTGCGGACCGCGTTCCAGCCGATTTCCGCCCAGGTCAGGTCGGGGTCGGGCAGCAGATGCGGTTCGACCAGCCCGGGTGCGGCGAGCAGGCCGGAACAGTCCTCCTCGCGGGCGGCCGGGCCGTCGAAGTTCTCCCGTACCGCGACGATCCGGCGGCCGAGCAGGACGACGTCCGCAGGGTGGGTTTCGTTGCTGTAGGGGGAGATCACGTGGCAGTTGCGGAGGACCAGGTCGGCCCGGTGGTGCCCGCGGGCGGTGCCGATCTCCCGGGTCAGAGCGCGGACCCGGTCGCGGATGGCGTCGGTCATCGGGCCACTTCCTCGGGCTGCAGGACGACGGGGACGAATTCTCGGGTGGAGACCTCGACCAGGCCGCGGTCGGTCATGCCGTACGCGGGCAGCGTGTGCAGCACGGTCCCGGCCAGCGCACGGACCGGGTTGGTCAGCACGCAGCCGAGCGCGTCCTGCGCGACCTGCTCCAGCCGGGCGACGGAGTCGACGACCTGTTCGTACGGCAGTTCGGAGATGATGCCGCCGACCGGCAGCGCCACGTCGGCGAGCACCTCGCCGTCGCGGACGACGACGTACCCGCCCTGCATTTCCTCCACCCGGCGGATGGCGGTCCACATGTCGCCGTCGTCGACCCCGGCGCACACGATGTTGTTGGAGGGCCCGGAAACCGAGCTCGCGATGGCACCGGTGGTGAGGCCGAACCCGCGGATGAACGCGACGGTCGCATTGCCGTTGCGGCCATACCGCTCGACCATGCAGAACTTGAGCACGTCCGCCGCGATGTCCGGCTGGACCAGGCCGTCGACCACCGGGAGTTCGGCGGTTTCCGCGCGGTTGAACGCCGCGTCCTGGTCACTGGCGTGAATCACGCGTACCCGCGCTGTGGTCGAGCTGTCGGGAGCGGGTACCGCAAGGCGTTTCGCGTCGAGGGTCGGATGCAGGCGGACCGTGGTGCGATAGGTGGCGGGGAACTCGGGCTCGGGGACCTTCGCGACGAGCACCCCGTCGACCGCGGCGACCTTGCCGTCCGCGACGACGATGTCCGGGCGGAACTGGGCGAGGTCGTCGACGAGGGAGAAATCGGCAAGGCGGCCGGGGGAGACGCTGCCGAGCAGGTGCGCGAGCCGGTAGTGCTGCGCGGTGTTGAGCGTGCCCATCCGCACGGCTTCGACCGGCGAGAGGCCGCCTTCGATCGCCACCCGCACGGAACGGTCGAGGTAGCCGAAACCACGGGCGACCATGCTGGTGACGGTGATGTTGTCGATGCAGAAATGCAGGTGCCGGGTGGGGACCTGCGCGTCGCGGATGAAGTCGACGAGCCCGTTGGTCAGGTTTTCCCGGCCCGCGGATTCCACGGCGAACATCGCGACGCCACGCCGCAGCCGCGGCCGGATGTCGGCCGGTTTCGTGACGCAGTGGTCGTCGCGGACCCCGGCGGTCACGTATGCGTCGAAAGCGGCTTCGACCTCGGGCGGCAGGTCGCCGCCGTGACCCGACACGCGCAGCCCGCGGGCCAGGCACAGCGCCAGCCGTTCGAGGTACGCCGGGTCGGTGGCGAGGATCTTCGACGAGATGGTTTCGCCGATGCTGACCGATTCCGGCCATGCCAGCATCCGGTCGAGGTCGGTGGAATCCATTTCGTACGCGACGGTTTCGCGGTCGGGGTCCACCGGCGAGTACGACGGCATGGCGAAGTACGCGCGGAGCGGGAGCCCGGCGAACTGGTCGATCACGCTCCGGACGCCGTCCGGGCCGCCGGTGGTGATGATGTTGGTGGTGTCCACGAAAACGGTGGTGCACCCGAGCGGCACGACGACCCTGGCGAGCTCGCCGGGGCTGAGCGACGTCGTGTCGAGGTGCATGTGCGGGTCGAGGAGACCGGGGACCACGTAGCGGCCACCGGCGTCGATGACCTGTTCCGCCTCGCGGAATTCGCCGGCGGTCACCGAGACGATCCGGTTCCCGCGGACGGCTACGTCGGTCGGGTAGATCTCTCCCGACCACACGTTGACCAGGGTGGCATCCCGCACGAGGAGGGACGGGGCTTCCATCATGGGCGCTGCCTTTCGCGCTGTCGCGACCTGCTGCCTTCGAGGCGTTCAGTTAACGTTCACGGGCGCGACAGGCACAATGTGGTCGGACACGAAGCTTCGACCGCCTCCGCGGCACTGGTCTCGTAGGTTTCTCCAGTGCCCAGGGAGCGGCGCGAGGGAAAGCGGGCGAGGAATGCGCATTCGCGACCTGATGCAGCTGGCCGATCTCCGGCTGCGCTGCCTTGCCGGGGAATCGCACCTGGACCGGCAGATCCGCTGGGTGCTCAGCACCGACGTGCTCGACCCGCGCGGGCATCTGTCCGGCGGCGAGCTCGTGCTGACCGGGCTGATGTGGCGGCGCAGCGCGGAGGATTCCGAGGCGTTCGTGGCGGCCCTCGCGGAAAGCGACGTGGCGTGCCTGGCGGCGGGCGAGGCGGCGTACGGCGGGGTGCCGGAGGATTTGGTGCGGGCCTGCGTGAAACACGACGTGCCGCTGGTGGAAATCCCGCAGGGAGTGTCGTTCTCGCACGTTTCCGGCTGCGTGCACCGGGCGTTGATCGACAACCGGCACGAGGATCTGGCGGACCTGCTGCGGCGGCGCCGGAAGCTGGTCAGCTCGGTGAGCAGGCACGGCGGCCTCGACGCGCTGCTGGCGTTGTCCGCGGACGATCCCGAGGTGCCGTTCTGGCTGCTCACCGCCACCGGCCGGGTCCCGGCGATCGCGCCGTCCCATCCCGCCGGGGCCGAAGGCGAAACGCTCGCCCGGGAGTTCCTCACCGCCACGTCGTTTCCGCACCGGGCGCGTATCCGCAGCGGTGGGCGGTCCGCGGATTTCTCGATTTTCCCGGTGGGCGACGATATCCGTCCGCGCGTGATCGGCTGGTTTCTGGCCTGCGAAGGCGACTACCGCACGTGGAGCGACGGGACGCGGGAGTCGATGACCGAGCTCGCCGCGCTGGTGAGCCTGGAGCGCGAGCGCCGCGAAGAGGTCCGGCGGCTGGAGAACGCCCAGCTCGAACGCCTGGTGACGGACACGCTCGCGGGAAACCCGGGCGAGCCGGGCGAACTCGCCGGGCAGCTCGCGCGGATGGGCCTCGACCAGAGCCCGTACGTGGTGGTGGCCGGAGCGGTGACCCCGGCGAGCGCGGGCGCGATCGCGCGCACGGTGATGGTGGACCTGCTGGTGCCGTTTTCCGATGTGCCGCAATCGATTGTACACGCGACGGCGGTGGGAACCGAGGCCATTGCGGTGATTCCGATGCGCAAGGACGTCGCCGCGCTGACGGAGTACATCCGGTCGCGGGCGGGTCTGATGTCGCTCGGGCTGGACCGGCACCGGCTCGCGATCGGGATCAGCACCGCCGCGGTGGGGCCGGAAGCATTGCTGTCCGCGCTCGGTGAGGCCCGGCAGGCGCGTAAACTGGCGGAATTGCAATCCGGTGCGTTACGGGTCGTCGCCACACAGGAAATCGATTCGTTCGAGCAATTGCTGGCCGCAGTTCCGGCCGAGGTGCGCGCTGCGTATCGGGACCGTTTTCTCGGCCCCTTGCTCGCCTACGACAACGCGCACCACGGCGATCTCGTCCGTACCCTGGAAGTGTTCCTGGAGACGGCGTGTTCGTGGTCCCGCTGCGCGAATGCCCTGCACATCCACGTGAATACGCTGCGGTACCGGATTCAGCGGATCGAAGCACTCACCGGCAAGTCACTGACGAGCCTGCAGGGAAGGCTGGAATTCACCCTTGCGCTCCGGGTTTCGTGAGGTGAATTGCTGCAGTAAGGCCGCCGCCACGCTCACCGCGATCACCGCCGGGTCTTTCCCGGTGATTTCCGGAATGCCGATCGGGGTGGTGATGCGGGACAACGCTGTTTCCTCGTGCCCGAGGTCGGTGAGCCGTTTCCGGAAACGGGACCACTTTCCGGCGGACCCGATCAATCCGATCGACCCACCGGTGCCGTTCCGCAGAGCCGCGTCGCACAAAGCGATGTCCTCGGCGTGGTCGTGCGTCATGATGAGCACGTGAGTTCCGGCGGGTAGCGTCGACAGCACGGTCTCGGGCAGCAGCGGGATGCGGTGGACGTGCACGCTCGCCACCGCATCGGACAGGACGTCGAGGCGTTCCGGCGTGAGCTGCTCCGGACGGCTGTCCACCAGATGCAGGGATACCTCGTGCCGGGCGAGAATCCTCGCCAGCTCCAAACCGACGTGGCCGACGCCGAAAATGGCCACCGCTGGGCGGACTGGAAGTGGTTCGAAGAGCAGGGTCATCGTCCCTCCGCAGCATTGCACGCCGTGCTGGTACGGAGCCTTGTCGGACAACGAAAGCGTGATCGTCTCCGGACTGAGTGCGTTGTCCCGCAACAGTTCCCGCGCCCGATCCACCGCGACCGCCTCGGCATTGCCGCCGCCGATGGTACCGTGGCATTCGGACTCACCGACCACCATTTTCGCGCCGCCCTCCCGCGGGGCGTGCCCGCGCACGGCCGTCACCGTCACGAGCACGCCCGGCAGACCCGCTTCCCGCAGGTGCTGCACGGCGGTGAGCCAGTTCATGACCGGCCTGCCGGGACCAGGGCGGTGACCCGTTCGATCGCCCAGAACACGGCTTCCGGCGTGGCCGGGGACGCCAGGTCGACGCTGTGCCCGGGTTCGCCGAATGCCGCGACCGCCTGTCGTAACGCTTCCCGCACCGAGAACGCCAGCATCAACGGCGGTTCCCCGACCGCCTTCGAGCCGTAGACGGCACCTTCCTCGGCTGCGTCGGTGAGCAGCGTGACGTTGAAGACCTCCGGCATTTCCGAGAAGCTCGGCAGCTTGTACGTGCTCGCCGCCTGCGTCGCGAGCCGTCCGCGGGTGGGCCGGTCGGACTCGTCCCAGCGCAGGTCTTCGAGCGTCAGCCAGCCGAGCCCCTGCACGAACCCGCCCTCGATCTGGCCGATGTCGATGAGCGGGGACAGGCTGTCGCCGACGTCGTGCACGATGTCCACCCGCCGGGTCCGGTAGGCGCCGGTGAAATCGTCCACCTCCACCTCGGCGACCGCGGCCCCGTACGCGAAGTACTTGAACGGCACCCCGCTCATCGTCGCGGCGTCCCAGTGCAGGCCCTCGGTGCGGTAGTACCCGGCGGCCGACAGGTGCACGCGGTCGAAGTACGCGGCGGACACGAGCTCGTCCCAGCCCAGCTGCGCACCCGACGAAGCCCGCGCGACGCCGCCGACGATCCGGATGTCGCCCTCGCCGAGCTTCTTCGCGGCCACCTCCAGCAGCCGGTCGCGGATCTGCTCGCAGGCGTTCTTCACCGCGCCGCCGTTGAGGTCCGCACCCGAACTCGCCGCGGTGGCCGAGGTGTTCGGGACCTTGTCCGTACGGGTCGGCGCCAGCCGTACCTTCTCCAGCGGTACGCCGAGCGCGGTGGCGGCGACCTGCAGCATCTTGGTGTGCAGGCCCTGTCCCATTTCGGTGCCGCCGTGGTTGATCAGCACCGAGCCGTCCTTGTACACGTGCACCAGCGCGCCGGCCTGGTTGAACGCGGTGAGGTTGAACGAAATCCCGAACTTCACCGGGGTCACCGCGAGGCCGCGTTTGGTGTGCGCATGCGCGGCGTTGTACTCGGCGATCTCTGTCTGCCGCTGGTCGACGTCGCTCGTTGCGAGGAGCTGCTGCCAGATCCGGCGCATGCGTTCCGGGTGCCGCACTGGCATGCCGTACGGCGTGTGCTGGCCTTCGGAGTAGAAGTTGCGGCGGCGCAGCTCGGTGGGGTCGACGCCGAGCAGCGGCGTGCAGCGGCCCAGGATGTCCTCGATGACGAGCATCCCTTGTGGACCGCCGAACCCGCGGAAGGCGGTCTGCGAGGTCTTGTGGGTTTTGGCAATCCGGCCCATCGCGCGGACGTGCGGGATCCAGTACGCGTTGTCGACGTGGCACAGCGCGCGGGCGAGCACCGGCTCGGAGAGGTCGAGGCTCCAGCCGCCGTCTGCGGTGAGCGTGACGTCGAGCCCTTGCAGCAGGCCGTCGGAGTCGAAGCCGACTCGCCACTGCGCGTGGAAGCCGTGCCGTTTCCCGGTCATCGTCATGTCCTGCGTGCGGGTGAGCCGCAGCCGCACCGGACGGCCGGTGAGCGTGGCACCGAGCGCAGCGACCGCGGCGTACCCGTGCGGCTGCCATTCCTTGCCGCCGAAACCGCCGCCCATCCGCAGGCTCTGCACGGTGACCTCGTGGCTGTGCTTGCCCAGCACGTGCGCCACGATGTCCTGGGTCTCGGACGGATGTTGCGTGCTGCTGTGCACGAAAACCTGGTCGGATTCGTCCACATAGGCCAGTGACGCCTGGGTTTCGAGGTAGAAATGCTCCTGTCCGGCGAAGTCGAACTCGCCCTCGAACACGTGCGCCGCGCCGGAGAGCGCCGAGTCCACGTCGCCGCGCGCCACCACCCGCGGTTCGCCCTGGAAACTGCCCGCGGCAATCGCGTCGCGAACGGTGACCAGCGACGGCAGCGGTTCGGTGTCCACCTCGACCGCCGCCGCCCCGAGCCGCGCGGCTTCCCAGGTCTCGCCGAGCACCCAGCACACCGCGTGCCCGAAGAACATGACCTCCGACGGGAACAGCGGTTCGTCGTGGTGCACACCGGAATCGTTGACCCCGGGAACGTCGGCCGCGGTCAGGACGCGGACCACGCCGGGTACCGCTTCGGCCGCGTCGGTGCGGATCGCGAGCACCTTGGCGTGTGCTTCGGATACCTGTACGGGGTATGCGTGCAGGATGTCCTTGGTGCGGGCGACCAGGTCGTCGGTGTACAGCGCGGTACCCATGACGTGCCCCGCGGCGCTTTCGTGCGGCCGGGCGATCCCGATGGCCGGGCTTTCCGGACGTTGCGACAGTGCACTCATGCTCGTGCCCCCTCCAGGGAGTCCGCGTGCAGTTTCAGCAGGCTGCGACCCAGCGTCGCGGCGCGGTAGGCCGCACTCGCGCGGTGGTCGTCCATCGGCGTGCCCTCGCCACGCAGCACTTCTGCCGCGGTACGAACGGTTTCTTCAGTCCATGGCTGCCCGATGAGTGCCGCCTCGGTGTCCCGCGCCCGGATCGGCGTCGCGGCGACTCCGCCGAGCCCGATAGCTACTGTCCGGACCCTGTTGTCTTCGAGGCTTAGTGCGAAGGCGACCGCAACGCTGGAGATGTCGTCGAACCTCCGCTTGGCGACCTTGTGAAACGCCGTGGTTCCGGCCAAGGGCAAGGGAATCCGGACGGACCGGATCAACTCGTCCGGCCGCCGGACACTCTGCCGATACCCGGTGAAGTACTCGGCGAGCGGCACCTCCCGGTCGCCGTCCACACTGGACAACACGACGCCGGCGTCCAATGCCAGCAGCACCGGCGCGGAGTCCCCGATCGGCGAACCGGTACCGAGGTTCCCGCCGAGAGTCGCGGCGTTGCGAATCAACCGGGACGCGAACTGCGGCATCAGGTCACTCAGCAGCGGAACCCGCCCGTCGAGACGACGCTCGATCTCGGTGAGGCTGAGCCCAGCGCCGATTTCGAGGGTATCTTCGGCGAACTCGAGTATTTGCAACTCCGGCAGCCGATCGAGGGCGACGACGCAGTCCGCCCGCACGCCACGGATGTTCACCTCGACGCCCCAGTCAGTGGACCCGGCCACGAACGTCGCATCCGGACGGTCCCGCCGCAGCCGCAACGCCTCCTCCCAGCCGGACGGCCTCAGGTAGTCGCGCCCTTCGCTGTGCCACCTTGTGGCCACGGCTTCCGGCGCGTTGTGCTTGCGCCTCTGGGCGAGCGGGTCACTTTCCGCGGGGCTGCCGAGCGCGTGCGCCGCGTCGCGGATCGGCCGGTACCCGGTGCAGCGACAGAGATTCCCGCTGAGGGCATGAATATCGAACCCGTTGGGCGCATGGTGGTCACCGGTGGTGGCGCGATCGCCGCGGTAGTACTCGGCCGCCATGCTGCACACGAACCCCGGAGTGCAGTACCCACACTGCGACCCCCCGCGGACGGCCATTTCCCGCTGCACCGGATGCAGCTCGGCCCCGCCGAGCCCTTCGGCAGTCCAGACTTCCTGCCCGTCAAGCGACCCAACCGGGGCAAGACAGGCATTGATGGCAACGAGGTCGGTAGGCACGCCGACACCAGGCCGCGCGACGAGGATCGCACAGGCGCCGCACTCGCCCTCGGCGCAACCTTCCTTGCAGCCGGTGAGGCCAAGCCCGCGCAGCCAGTCGAGCGCAGTGGTATGCACGGGAACCTCGCCGATCGGGGTGCGCTTCCCGTTGACGGTGATTTCGGCGTTGGTTGCTGCGGTGTGTGGCCCGCCGTCTGAGGCTCCGGCGTCGGTTTCTTCGGTGTGTGGCCCGCTGGATATGGCTCCGGCGTCGGCCGCTGCGGTGTGTCGCCCGCCGACAGTGGCGTCGGCGGCGGCGACCGTGGTGTGTGGCCCGCCGTCTGAGGCTCCGGTCTCGGCCGGTTCGGTGCGCGGCCCGCGGACGGTGGCTTCGGCTTCGGCCTCGGCCGCTGCGGTGCGTGGCCCGCCTGTGGCGGATTCGGTGTGGGCAGTTGCAGCGTCTCGCGCGCTATCGGCCTTCGCGGCGTCGGCGGCTGCGGTTTGTTGCGCGTCGCTCGGCTTTGTGGCATCGGCCGGTTCGGTGCGTGGCCCGCCGACAGCGGCGTCGGCGTCGGCTGCTGCGGTCCGCGGTGCGCCACCGGAAGCTTGGAGATCGGCCGTTGCAATGCCTTGCGCCATGTCGCCCGTCGCCGCTTCGGCGGCTGCGGTGCGTGGCGCGTCACCCGTCTTTGTGCCGTCGGTTGCGTCGGTGCGCGGCCCGTCGGTGGCTTCGACGTCGCCCGTCGCGGTGCGCGGCCCGTCAGTGGCCTCGACGTCGCCCGTCGCGGTGCGTGGCCCGCCGTCGGAGGCGTCGGCCGCTGCGGTGCGCGGCCCGTCGGTGGCCTCGACGTCGCCCGTCGCGGTGCGCGGCCCGCCGTCGGAGGCGTTAGCCGCTGCGGTGCGCGGCCCGTCGGTGGCCCCGACGTCGCCCGTCGCGGTGCGTGGCCCGCCGTCGGAGACGTTAGCCGCTGAGGTGCGTGGCCCGTTAGTGGCTTCCGCGTCGCCCGTTGTGGTGTCTCGCGCTCCGGCGGTCTTCCCGGCATCGCCCGGGTCGGGGTGATTCCCGTTGACGGTGACTTCGGCGTCGACCATCGCAGTGGTTCCTCTCGTCTTCGATTCGCCGCGGTCCGCGCAAGGCCATTACAGGCGGGGGACCGCTGGAGGGGGCCGGGAGATCCGGCGGAGGCGGGGGCTCAGCCCGCCCGGGGCAGCAGCAAAGCGCCGGGGGCGCTCAGTGCTGCGCTGGCCGTCCGTGCGCGACCCGGCCCTTGTTCCAGGCGGACTCGCGCATGCGGCGGCGGAGGTCGGCGAATCGCTCGGTCTTGAGGAACACGCGAACCCCCTTCGGGCGAATCGGGACGGTGCAGACACACCGCGGTTGCCGAAGCGTAACTCCGGGCGCGCAGTCAGACAAGGCCCGCGGCGAGACCCACGACACACTGATAAATACCCCTAGGGGGTATATGGTCTCGGACATCACCAGCACACCGAAGGGGATTCCGATGACCAGCACCGCACTTTCGAGCGACGGCTTCCAGCTCGGCGCGGTCCACGCGACCGATGGCGAGTTGTCGTTCACGATCACCACGGCGGACGGCCACCCGGTGACGCGGTTCGGCGAGGCGCACGGCAAGCAACTGCACCTGATCGTGGTCCGCAGCGACGGGGCGTACTTCCGCCACCGCCATCCCGTGCTCGACCCGGCAACCGGCGTCTGGACCATCCCGTGGACCTGGGAAGCTGCCGGTAGCTACCGGGTTTTCACCGACTTCACCCCGGACGGCGGGCCGGGCGTGACACTTTCGCGGACTGTCGAGGTCCCCGGTGAATACCGGCCATGGGATCCGTTACCGCATGCGCGGAGCGAAACGGACGGCTACACGGTCACCCTCGAAGGCGCCCTCGGCAACGGGACCATCCTGACCGCCCGCGTAACCCGGAACGGCCAGCCGGTACCGGCGCTCGAGCGGTACCTGGGCTCGTACGGGCACCTGGTCGCATTGCGCCAGGGCGACCTCGCCTACCTGCACATCCATGCCCTCGAAGGCGAACCGGCCGACGGCATCCGCTTCCACGCCGAGGCCCCGACCGCAGGCCGCTACCTCCTGTACCTCGACTTCCAGGTCGACGGCGTCGCGCACACCGCCGGCTTCGTCCTCGACGCAGAAAGCGAAAAACGATGACCACCACCGAAAAAGCAAGCACGCTCCGCTGGTGGGCGCTCGGATTGATCGCCTTGGCGCAGTTCATGGTGATCATGGATACGTCGATCATCGGCGTCGCGCTGCCGCGGATGCAGGACGACCTCGGCTTCACCCCGAGCACCCTGTCCTGGGTGTTCAACGCGTACGTGATCGCGTTCGGCGGCCTCCTGCTGCTCGGCGGGCGGCTGGCCGACCTGTTCGGCGCCAGACGGCTGTTCGCGATCGGATGGGCAATCCTGCTGGCCGGGTCGGTGCTGGCGGGCGTCGCCGGGAACGTGCCGGTGGAGCTCGCCGGGCGGATCGTGCAGGGCGCCGGGGCAGCGCTCATCGCACCGTCCGCGCTCACGTTGCTGATGATGCTCTTCGGCGCGAACCCCAAGGAACTCGCCAAAGCACTGGCCCTGTACGGCGCCGCGGCACCGGCCGGGGGTACCGCGGGCGTGTTCCTCGGCGGAGTGATCACCGAGTACCTGTCGTGGCCGTGGGTGTTCTACCTCAACGTGCCCGTCGCGGTGGTCGCCTTGCTCGCCACCCGCGTGGTCCTGCCGGGCGGGTCCGCCGGAACACGCGGCACCGTCGACGTCCTCGGCGCGCTCATCGTCACGCTCGGCCTGGGGACGCTGGTGTACGGGATCGTCCGCGCCCCCGAAACCGGCTGGACGGCGCCGGAAACCTGGCTGGTCCTCGGTGCGGGCGTCGTCCTGCTGGCCGTTTTCCTGCTGGTACAGGCAAAAACGCGGACCCCGCTGATGCGGCTGTCGATCTTCCGCGCACCCCGGCTCGGCGCCGCGAACCTCGCGCAGGTTTTCCTCGGCGGCGCGTGGATTCCGATGTGGTTCTTCCTGAACCTGTACCTGCAGCAGGTCCTCGGCTACCGCGCGTTCCCCGCGGGCGCCGCGCTGCTGCCGATGACCGGCCTGATCATGCTCGGGATGATCGCCCTCGCGCCGCGCGTCCTCGCTCGGTACGGCCCGAAGACCCCGATCGTGACGGGGCTTCTGCTGCTGGCCGCCGGGCTGGCTGTCGCTGATCCGGCCGGACGGCAGCTTCCTGGCCGACGTCCTGCCCGCGTCACTGGTCGCCGCGCTCGGCATGGCGCTCGCGTTCGTCCCGTCGCTCGGCACCGCGATTTCCGCCGCCCGCCCGGAGGAGGGCGGGCTCGCGTCGGGCATCGTCAACACGGGTTACCAGGTCGGTTCGGCGCTCGGCTTGGCGGTGATGACCGCGTTGGCGGCTGGTTCCGTCGGCGACGTCGAGGCGTTGACGAACGGTTACTCGGCCGCGTTCCTGGGTTCGGCGGTGGTCGCGCTTGGTGGTGCGTTGCTTACGGCGCTGACGTTTCGGTCTTCTTCCCCGAAATCCGTCCGTACAGCCCCACGAACAGGAGCACGAACGCAGCCGTGAGCAGAATGTGCCCCAGCCCGGCGATCCCCGCGATCGCGGCGCCGGACTGCTTGCCTGCCACCGTCAGCGTGCCGTGTACGACGAGGGTGCCGACCGTGATCACCAGACCGGCCTGGTAGAGCCAGAAAAACCACGAGAACGACTTCGCCGCCGACAGCGTGAACGTCTTCTCCAGCGCCAGCAGGATCAGGAAGAACAGGGTCCCGAGGGCGAGCAGGTGGGTGTGTACCACCGACAGCTGCGTGTCGCCGGTGAAGTCGTACGCCTTGGTCAGTTCGCGGTAGTACAGCCCGCCGAGCAGGCCGAGGATCGTGTAGATCGCGGCTGCCCAATAGATCTTCTTCATCGTCGGTTCTCCTCGGTCGCGGTCCGGGCCGGGTGGTGGATCCGCCCGTCGACGACCTCGTGCACCGCGTCGGCCGCGTCGAGAACGGAGCGGTCGTGGGTGACCAGCACGGTGGCCGTCGCCTGCTCGTGAGTGATCGTAGTGAGCAAGGCGACGACCGCCGCGCCGCGGTCCCGGTCGAGGGCGCTCGTCGGCTCGTCGACCAGCAGCACGGCGGGTTCGTTCATCAACGCACGGGCGATGTTCACCCGCTGCTGCTGCCCGCCGGACAGCCGTCCGGGCCGATGGGTGGCACGAGCGGTGAGGCCCACCGCGTCGAGCAGGGTTTTGGCGCGGTGGCGGGCTTCGCGGCGCGGGATGCCGTCGAGGCGGGCCATCACCTCCAGCTGCTCCAGCGCGGTGAGGGAGGCGAGCAGATTGGGTTGCTGGAAGACGATGCCGATCCGGTTCCGGCGCAGTTCCGCCAGCTGCGCGCGGCTTTTGCCGGTGGTCTCGACGCCGTCGATGACGACCCGGCCGCGGTCGGGCGTGATGAGCGTGGCGGCAACGGCGAGCAGGCTCGATTTGCCCGACCCGGACGGGCCAACGACGGCGGCGAGGTGGCCCGCGGGAACGTCGAGATTGACTTGGTGGAGGGCGGTGAGGCGGGTGTCGCCGTCGGGGTAGGTGAGGGTGATGCCGGATAGGTGGAGGCTCATGCCGGGGCTCCGGAGGTGAGTGGGTCGACGGAGGTGATGCGGCGGATGGCGAGTGCGGCGCCGAGCAGGCTGAGGACGGCGGCTGGGGCGAGCAGGGTGGCTGGGGTGAGCACGAATGGCACCGTTCTGGCCGCGAGGTGGCCCGCCGGAACGTCGAGGGCGGTGGGGCGGGTGTTGCCGTCGGGGTAGGTGAGGGTGATATCGGCTAGGTGGAGGCTCATGCCGGGGCTCCGGAGGTGAGGGCGGTGAGCGGGTCGACGGAGGTGATGCGGCGGACGGCGAGTGCGGCGCCGAGCATGCCGAGCACGACGAGGACGGCGGCTGGGGCGAGCAGGGTGGCCGGGTTGAGCACGAATGGCACCGTTCCGGCGGCGATCGCGCCGAGGGCGGCGGCCAGGCCGGTACCGAGGGCCGTTCCACCGGCGAGTAGCAGCACGGCTTGGCCGAGGGCGTCGCGCAGGAGGTACTTCGTGGTGGCGCCGAGGGCCTTGAGCACGGCGATGTCGCGGCTGCGCTGGATCGTCCAGACTGTGAAGAACGCGCCGATCACGAGCGCGGAAATCGCGAACAGGAACCCGCGCATGAGCTGGAGGGAGCCGTTTTCCGCCGAGTACGAGCCGATCGCGGACAGTGCGTCGGCCTTTTCGACGGTGCGGGTGCCGAGCCGGGCGTCGGCGGCGGCGAGCGCGGACGGGTCCGTGGTGGTCAGGGCGACCACGGTGCCGGTGGTGCCGGACAGGCTCGTCCACACGACGGGCGTGTGGCTGAACGACGCATCTCCGGAGACGGCCGCCACCGTGACCGGACGACCGGAAAGGGTGAACTTGTCGCCCTCGCGCAGGGAAAGCGCGTCGGCGGCACCGGTCGACAGCACGACGGTGTCTCCTGCCTGCCGCGCGACCCCGAAGGCCGACACGGCAGCGGTGTGCGCACCGGAAGTCGCGTTGACCGTCTGGATCGACATCAGGTCTGCGCTGGTCACGCCGGGAACGCGGGCGAGCTGTGCGGCTTGCTCACTGGTCACAGTGGACTGTCCGAAGGAGAGCTTCCCATCGGTCGCCGCGAAAGCGAGGTGGTCGGCTTTCAGGCCGGTGATGGCGGACGTGCTCTGCTCGGCCAGCCCCGCGGTGAGTCCGGACAGCAGCCCGACGAGCAGGGTCATCAACACGACGACGGTGCCCATCAGCGCGAACCGCCCCTTGGCGAAGCGCAGATCCCGCCACGCGACGAACATGGTGCTTTCCTTCCGGCTCGGTGTGCTCTCCACTCTCGCCGGGCCGGGGCCGGGGAGCATCGCGCTGCGGACGGGATCTGCGGAATCGAACGGTGCACGCCACGCTCCATCTTTCGATTGATGCCGAGGTGCAGTGGAACAAGGACAATCGGGGAGAGGAGGCTTTCCCGGTGAACCCGCACACCCTCGACCGGCCGTTGCGCCTGCTGCGTATCTGCCTGCACCTGCTGCTGGGCGGGTTGCTGGTGCTGGCCGTGGCGCGCGCGTACGTCGACGGCCGGCCGCATGCGCTGGAGGTGCTCGCCGGTGCGCTGGTGATGGGTGGCGTGTACACGGCCGGTCCGCTGCTGCCCAGGGTCGGCCGTTCGCCGGCGGCCACCGCGGTGTGGCTCGCGGTGCTCGGTGCGGCGTGGCTGGTGCTGCTGTTGCGCACCCCGGACGGGGTGTGGCTGGCGTTTCCGCTGTTCTTCCTCCAGATGCACCTGCTGCCGACGCACTGGGGGCTGCCGGTCGTCGCGGTGACCACGGTGGTGGCGATCGCGGGGTTCACGCGGCACGTGGGCGGTCTCGGGTACGGCGTGACCATCGGGCCGATGCTCGGGGCGGCGGTCGCGGTGGCGACCGTGCTGGGATATCAGGCGCTGTACCGGGAAAGCGAGCAGCGCCAGCGGCTGATCGAGGAGCTGCACGAGACCCGAAACGACCTCGCCGCAGTCGAGCGGTCCGCCGGCGTGCTCGCCGAACGGGAGCGGCTGGCGCGGGAGATCCACGACACGCTCGCGCAAGGGTTGTCCAGCATCCACCTGCTGCTCCGGGCGGCCGAACGCGCGCTGCCCGACCGGCCGGAAGCGGCGGTCCCGCACGTCACCCAGGCCCGGCAAGCGGCGCAGGACAACCTCACCGAGGCACGGCGGCTGGTGTACGCGCTGGCGCCGGTCGAGCTGGAGGGTGCGTCGTTGCCTGCCGCGCTGGAACGGTTGTGCGCCACCACGCAGCAGCGGTCCGGCCTGACTGTCCACTTTCACCTCAGCGGAGAGCCGTTCGAGGTGCCCACCGCGTACGAGGTCGCCTTGCTGCGGATCGCCCAATCGGCATTGGCCAACACCGTGCGGCATGCGGAAGCGAGCCGCGCGGAGCTCACCTTGAGCTACATGGACACGAGCGTCACGCTGGACGCCGTGGACGACGGAATCGGTTTCGACCCGCAGAACGCCGGGTTCGGGCTGTCCGCAATGCGCGCGCGGGCGCGGTCGCTGGGCGGCTCGTGGACGGTCGAATCGTCGCCAGGGCACGGCACCGCGCTCGCCGTGAGCTTCCCGTGGAGCGTGCGATGATCCGTCTCCTGCTCGCCGACGACCACCCCGTGGTGCGCGCCGGGCTGCGCGCGGTCCTCGAAACCGAGCCGGACCTGGAGGTGGCCGCCGAAGCGTCGTCCGCAGAGGAAGCCGTTCAGCTCGCGGCCGGGGTCGACGTGGTGCTGATGGACCTCCAGTTCGGCGAGGGCATGCACGGTGTCGAAGCCACCGCGGAGATCGTCGGAAAGCCCGGCGCGCCAAGGGTTCTGGTGCTCACCACCTACGACACCGACGGCGACATCCTGGCCGCCATCGAAGCCGGTGCGACGGGGTACCTGCTCAAGGACGCCCCGCCGGAGGACCTGGCCACCGCCGTGCGCAACGCGTCCGCCGGGCAGACCGTGCTGGCCCCGGCGGTCGCGCACCGCCTGATGAACCGGATGCGCACCCCGGCGGAGGCGCTGTCGGCCCGGGAGATCGAGGTGCTGACCCTGGTCGCGGACGGCCTGTCGAACCAGGAGATCAGCAAACGGCTGTTCCTGAGCCAGGCGACGGTGAAATCGCATCTCGTGCACATCTACGCGAAACTGGGGGTGGATTCCCGCACGTCCGCGGTCGCGGCGGCGCAGACGAAGGGCCTGATCCGCCGCGGGTGATCCCGGGCCGGGCGCCGACCCGACCGCGCCATGGACGCGGCGCCGACCGGCGGCTGGATCGGCCGCGCCGACCGGCCCGGCTGGATTGGCCGCGCCGACCGCGCCGACCGGCGGCCGGATCGACCGCCCAGCCCAGCCCAGCCCAGCCCAGCCCAGCCCAGCCCAGCCCAGCCCAGCCCAGCCC
>NZ_JNYZ01000019.1 GCF_000717335.1 Amycolatopsis jejuensis | reverse complement strand
CCCGGATGGGCGTCGACCCGGGTGTGGACCCCCGGCCCCATCTGGTCGCGTCGGTGGCGCTGTGTGCGGTGCAGACGGCAGTCGTCGCGTGGCGCGCGGCTGGCTGGCAGGCGCCGGAATCCGAGCTGACCAAGCAGGCGTTCGACCTGCTGTCCACCGGCCTCGACTACCCCGCGGCGCCGCCGGTCACCGGTACAGCTGTGCCTGGCCGCGCAGCAGCACCTGGGGCCTGACTACTGGACCTCGCCAAGCGGCGCGGCGTGCAGCTGATGCGCAACGCCGGGCCCACCCCATGGCCGAGGCTTGCCAGTGGTCGTACCCGCAGGTGACCGAGAAGGCATTGGGGCGTACCGGTTGTCGTTAGCGGGGCCGATCTCTCGAACCTGGCGTTCGCCGTGGCGGCGATCGAGGCCTAGCGCTCGCGTTCGGAGGTGGTCGTGGAGAGGACGCGCAGATCGTTGAACGCTCGCCGCAATTGCACGGCCAGACTTTGTGCGGGGTCGTCGATCCAGGCTTGGACTGCGTGCTGGTAGGCGGCCCAGCCGGTGCGGGCGGCCAGGTCGGCCAAGCCGTCACCGGCGCCGCGCTGACGTAGCGCCTCCGCCACCGCGTCGGTGAGCCATGCGTGTTTGGCCAGTTCACGTTCGCGCAGCGCCGGTGTCACCGCGATGACTTTCCAGCGGGGTTCGGAGAACGGGCGGTTGTTCTCCAGATTCCGCGCGGACTTCCGGAAGGCGCGCAGTAATACCTCGAACGGCTCCAGCCCGTCGGGCGCTTCGGCCACTGCTTGCATCAGCGCCGCGCGGAGTTCGGCTTCGCCGTCGAAGAGGACTTCGCGCTTGTCCGGGAAGTGCCGGAAGAACGTGCGCTCGTTGACGCCTGCCCGGGCGGCGATCTCCGCTGCCGTCGTCTGGTCGAACCCCCGTTCCTGGTACAGCTCCAAGGCCGCCTGCTGAAGGCGGCGACGCGCGTCTGCTCCGCTCCGTGGCACCCCCCGAGGTTACCGCAAGGTGTCAGTGACTGGCGTCACGTTGCGTCAGTCGCTGACACTACGCGTAGAGTCAGTGACTGGCACTACTTAGTGTCAGTCACTGGCGTTAACTGGGAGTGTTCCATGCATGTCTTCGTCACCGGTGGCACCGGTCAGACCGGTCCCGCCGTCGTCGCCGAGCTCGTCGCCGCCGGCCACACTGTCAGCGGCCTGGCCCGCTCGGACACTGCCGCCGCCCGGCTGGAGTCACTGGGCGCCACTCCGCACCGCGGCTCCCTCGACGATCTCGACAGCCTGCGCCGCGGGGCGGAGAACGCCGACGGCGTCGTGCACCTGGCCCTCGCCGGCGATTTCGCCGATCCGGACGACCTCATCCGCCGCGACTGCGCCGCGATCGAGGCACTCGGGCAGCCGCTGGCCGGGTCCGGCAAACCGTTCATCAGCACGTCGGGCACCTTGGTGACCAGGGCGGGCCGGGTCAGTACCGAGCAGGACGCGCCGGATTCCGGGTCGGTCGCGGCCTTCCGGATCCCGGGCGAGCAAGCCTGTCTGGGCTTTGCCGATCGGGGGGTCCGAGCCAGCGTCGTGCGACTTGCCGCGACCGTGCACGGCCCGGGCGACTACGGGTTCATTCCGGCTCTCATCGCGGCCGCGCGCAGAGCGGGCGTCTCGGCGTACGTCGGCGACGGTACCAATCGCTGGCCGGCCGTCCACCGCTTCGACGCCGCCCGCCTCTTCCGGCTGGCATTGGAGAAGGCCCCCGGCGGCAGCGTGCTGCACGGTACCGGCGAAAGCGCCGTGACGATCAAGAGCATCGCCGGGCGGATCGCGCAGATTCTCGGCATCCCTACCGTCTCGCTGACCATCGAGCAGGCCGCCGAGCACCTCGGAAACCCTTTCCTGGCCCGGTTCTTCTCTCTCGACGTGCCCGTGTCGAGCGAGCACACCCAGGCACTCCTCGGCTGGGTACCGAAGCACGCGACCTTGCTCGACGACCTCGAGACCGGCGACTACTTCACCCCGGAGGCGACCAAACGCGCGGAGGAAATCTGGTTGCCGCGCCACCGGAACTGATCCGCACCCCTGAAGACGCAAACCCGGAAGGAAGGTCGACCATGCCCATCGAAGACCTGCGCCCCGCCATCGACTGGAGCAAGTACCGGACCCTCACCCTCGACCGACGCGACAACGGGATCCTGCTCATCACGATCGCCGAGCCCGAGGGCTACCCAGCCGCCACCCTCACCCGCCGGCACACCGAAATCAGTCACCTCTGGCGCGATTTCGCCGACGACCCCGAGTTGCGCGTCGCGGTCATCACCGGCCGGGGCGACAAGTTCTGGACGGTCGAAGGCAACGACGGCATCGACGAGATGCTCGCCAACTCCGGCAACTACGGCACCACCGTCGATCTCATCCGGGAAGGTCTCGTCAACGCACGCGGCATCGTCGACTGTGACAAGCCGATCGTCTCCGCCATCAACGGCGAGGCCATGGGATCCGGGCTCGCGACCGGACTGCTCGCGGATATCAGCGTCGCCTCGGAAGACGCGCCCCTCATCGACGGGCATCTCCTCCAGGGCATCGTCGCGGGCGATCACTCCGTGATGATCTGGCCGCTGTTGTGCGGACTGGCCAAGGCCAAGCTCCACCTGCTCGCCTCAGCGCCCCTCACCGGCGAAATGGCCGAGCGCATCGGCCTGGTGAGCCTCGCCGTCCCACCGGGCGAGGTACTCGACACCGCGCTGGGCATCGCACAACGCATGGCGACCGGTCCGCAACATGCTTTGCGCTGGACCAAACGTTCGCTCAACCACTGGCTACGGACCGCGACCCCCGCCTTCGAAGCCTCCATCGGCTTCGAGGCGCTGAGCTTCTTCGGACCCGATCTCGCGGAGGCGCTCACCGCCCAAGCCGAGAACCGCCCACCGAACTTCGGGGAACCGCTGCCCTGGTGACGCCTGCGTCAGTGCGGGCGCGCGGTCAGGTGGGTGGTGAGCCGGGCCAGGAGGGGTACGCATTCCCGCAGTTGCTGTTGTTCTCGGGGGGTCAGTGCGCCGTGGATGGCGCTGTCGAGTGAGGTTGCGCGCTGGGTGCGTTCCCTGGTCAGACGGGTGCGGCCGCGGGCGGTGACGTGCAGCAGCACCTTCCGGCCGTCGTCCGGATGGGGTTCGGTGCGCAGCAGGCCGGCGTCGAGCAGTGCGTGGACGGACTTGGCCGCCGATTGGTGTGTCACCGCGCGGCGGTGGGCCAGCTCGGCCGTGGTGAGCGGGCCGTCGCGGTCGAGGTAGCCGAGGATGCCTGCCTCGCCGGCGGGCATGGTGTCGACCGTCCGCGCTGCGCGGACCAAGGCGCCGATCGTCTGCCGCAGTTCCTCGGCCAGGCTGTCGTCCATCGCGCCATCCTAGCGGAGTGGTGAACCTTTACTGTACAGTTTAGTTGTACAGTTTAGTTGTATATTGGAGAGAACCCCGTGCAGTTCACCAAGTTCGGGCACGCCTGCATCCGCGTCGAGAGCGAGGGCCGCCGTCTGGTGGTCGATCCCGGTGGCCTCAGCGACCCCCATGCGCTCGACGGCGCCGACGCGGTCCTGGTCACCCACGAGCATTTCGACCACTTCTCCGCGGACACGCTTCGCCAAGCCCTGCAACGGAATCCGGCGTTGCGGATCTGGACCAGCACCTCGGTCGCCAGGAAGCTGGACGACCTCGGGGCCCGGGTCACCGTGGTCGGCGACGGCGCGACGTTCACCGCGGCCGGGTTTCCGGTGCAGGTGTACGGCACCTGGCATGCCGTCATCCACCCCGACCTCCCGCGGGTCGGCAACATCGGCTTCCTGATCGGCGATGCCCTGTTCCATCCCGGCGACGCGCTCACCGTCCCGGATGCCGCGGTCGACACCCTGCTGCTGCCGGTGCACGGGCCCTGGTCCACCACCGGGCAGCTGATCGACTACGTGCGGGAAGTGGCTCCCCGCCAGGCTTTCGCCATTCACGACGGCGCTCTCAACGAGGTCGGCACCGCGATGGTCGCCGGTTTCCTGGGCGAGAACGGACCCGGTCTCGGTGCCCCTTATCAGCAGGCTGAGGCGGGCGTTCCGGTCGAAATCGGCTGAGGCTGGCGTCACTCGGCGAGCGGCGCGGAGAGATGGGAGGGCGAAGGTGATCAGCAAGGCGGCCGCGCTCGCAGCTGGACGTGCGGTCGGCGGGAACCGTCCATACGACGTTGTTCATCACCTGGGTCAGCCCGAAGGCGAAGCACAGTCCCGATCGCGGGTCCGCAGCTCGCGTGAACCCGGCGATGATCAGGAGGCCGCAACGCCAGAGCGTCGCGTACGTCGCGCGCGCAGTTCCGACCGTGCATAGGCGGACTTGTGTACCTCGTCCGGGCCGTCTGCGAAGCGTAGCGTGCGGACCTGCGCGAATGCCTCCGCGAGGGGGAAGTCCTGTGACAAACCGGCGGCGCCGTGGGTCTGGATGGCTTTGTCCACAATCCATTCGACCGTGCGCGGGGTGGCGATCTTGATCGCCTGGATTTCCCGGTGGGCTGCCTTGTTGCCGGACCTGTCCATCAGCCACGCGGTTTTCAGGACCAGCAGGCGGAGCTGCTCCACGCGTACCCTGGCTTCGGCGATCCAGTCCTGGATCACGCCTTTCTCCGCGAGCGCCGACCCGAATGCGACCCGGGTGTCCACGCGATCGCACATCAGGTCGATTGCCCGTTCGGCGATGCCGATCAGGCGCATGCAGTGGTGGATGCGGCCGGGGCCGAGCCTGGCCTGCGCGATGGCGAAGCCGGAGCCCTCCTCGCCGATGAGGTTCGACGCCGGTACGCGCACCTCGTCGAAGAGGATTTCCGCGTGGCCGCCGTGGTCGGAGTCGTCGTACCCGAAAATCGTCATGCCGCGTTCGATGTGCACGCCTTTCGTGCTGCGGGGCACGAGGACCATGCTCTGCTGGCGGTGCCGGTCGGCCGACGGGTCGGTCTTGCCCATCACGATGAAGATCTCGGCCGCGGGGTTCAGTGCGCCGGTGATCCACCATTTGCGCCCATTGATGACGTAGTCGTCGCCGTCGCGGACGATGGACGTCTCGATGTTCGTGGCGTCGGACGAGGCAACGGCCGGTTCAGTCATCGCGAAGCTCGACCGGATTTCGCCGGCGAGCAAGGGGGTCAGCCAGTTCTCTTGCTGTTCGGGGGTGCCGAACCGGGCCAGTACCTCCATGTTCCCGGTGTCGGGCGCGGCGCAGTTGAACGCCGGGGGAGCGAGGGCCAGGCTGCGCCCCATTTCCTCCGCCAGCGGCGCGTACTGCAGGTTCGTCAGCCCGGCTCCCCGGTCACCGGGCAGGAACAGGTTCCACAGCCCGAGATCGCGGGCGCGGGACTGGAGCTCGCCGATGATCGGCGGTGCTGCCCAAGGGTTTTCGCGCGCGGCCAGTTGCCTGGCGAACACCGGCTCCGCGGGGTAGACGTGCTCCGCCAGGAAAGCGCGGACGGCGCCGAGAAGTTCCTCCGTGCGCCCGTCGAATGCGAAGTCCACGACGCCTCCCATGCTTCGGTGCGTTGACAGAATGTCAGTGTAGCTTCCGAGGAGGTGGTGTACTCTGTTGCCTGGACCACACCCGGCGGGATCCATGGACCTGGGTTCCGCAGGCCTGCAGGTAGTCTGAAACCAGACGTCCTGGCGGTGGACGAGTCGACCTTGGAGGAATCCTGACTTCGCGGCCGGAACCTGACAATCAGTCAACCGAGGCCCGGCTGGAGGACGCCGCGCTGCGGCTTCTCCGGAAACACGGTGTCCTCGCGGGCCTCAACCTGCGCGAGGTCGCGCAGGAGGCCAAGGTTGCCCGGGGCCTGGTGTACCACCACTTCGGTTCTCGCCGGTCGCTGCTGCGTTCCGCGCTTTCGCGCTCCGTGCTGAGCAGGCGCTCCGCGGTCGTCCGCCGGGAGAAGCTTCGCGCGCGGGAACGGCTGGAAGCGTTCTTCTCCTGGGCGGTCAAGGATCCGGAAAGCATTCAGCTGATGACCCTGCTCATCCTCGACGGTGACCAGGGGGTGAGTGCGCTGCCGTATGCCGAGTACGCGCGCGAGGCGAACGTCCGCGACGTGGGCAAGGGGCTGCTGGCCGACGACATCGACGTCGACGCACTGCAAGCCGGGCTGCTCGCCGCCACATACGGCTGGGCGGTCTACCGCCGGTCGTTCGCGGCTGCGCTCGGGCGGGCCCCCGAGGACCTGGATGCCGACGTGCTCGAGATGATCGCGCGCATGTGGGAGCCGCGTGGCGGCCCGAAGGGCGAACCGGGCGACGACTGAGCCCGCTCCATCACTGCCCGCGGTTCAAGCGGGCTGAATTCCGCGTACCTGCAGGTCGAGGGCCTGTTGCGCGGACCTTACAGGTGTCCGCTGGCGGTCGAAGCTGGCGCAACGTCAACATGTGGCACAACCACCTCGCACAGCCGATGACCCCAGGCTGCCCGCCGGAGCAGAAATCGTGGGCCAACCCGTCAAATAGCTGATCTTCCCGCAGTACGCCTCACCCAGACTCGCTTGACAAAACGTCAACCGCCCGCTTTGAATGGGCTGCGTCACCCGACGAAGTGGGCCACAGCTCGGCGATCACACGGGATGGGGAAGTCACGATGAAGTGCAGGCTCCGCTTGATTGCTTTGCTCGCCGGATTGACGGTCACCACGAGCTGTGCCGTCGAACCGCCGAGCGAGGCCGACCGGCACAAGGTCACCGTGGGCATCATCAACTCCTACTCCGGCGCCCTCGCGAACTTCGGCCCGGCTTGGGAGGCCGGTTACCGGGCGGGCCTTGCCGTGCTGACCGGCGGGACCGGCACCGTGGACGGCATCCGCATCGAGATCGAGGTCCGGAACGACAACGGCGATCCGGCGACGGGCTCCAACGCGGCCAAGGAACTCCTCGGCACCGGCGCCAAGATCATCGCCGGAACGACGGTGACCCCGGTGGTGCTCCGCGTCGCTCAGCTTGCGCAGGAGAACGAGAGCATCTTCATCGCCGGACCCACCGGTACGTCGCAGATCCTCGGCATGGGCCCGGGGATCTTCCGGTCGGGGCAGAACAGCGGCCAGCTGGTCCGCACCGCGGTGAAAGCGGCGAAGGACGCCGGGGCCAAGTCGATCACCTATGTCGGCCAGGACTACGCCTACGGCCAGACCGCGGCCGCCGAACTCACCGCCGCCGCCCGGGACCTCGGCATGACCGGCGGGCAGCTCCTTCTCCCGACCGGAACCCAGGACTTCACCGCCGGTGTCGCGCGGCTCATGTCCGAGCGGCCGGGCGCCGTTTTCGTGGGATGGGCCGGAAAAGGCCTCAACCAGCTCCTCGGCGCACTGCACGCACAGGGCGCGCTCGACCCCGGTTCCGGGATGAAGGTGATGTCCGGCGCGCCGGACCGCCCCACGTACGAGCAGTTCGCGGCGGCGGTCGGACCGGAGGCGCTGCCCAATATGGTCCTGATCAGCCACTACGCCGAGGGCACGGCGGGCACCGACGCGGAACGGCAGATGCTGCAGCAGATCGCCGGGCGGCGTCCGCCGATCGACTACCAACAGGCCGACGGGTACCTCGCCGCGCAGATGACCGTGGCCGCGATCAAGGCCGCGGGCGCCGGGCTCGACGTCGCGACCGTGAACCGCGCGTTGTCCGGGACGACCTTCCAGAGCGTCGAGGGCGACATCACCATCCGCCCCGAGGACCATCTCGTGCTCAGCCCCAACATCGAAACCCGCCTCGTCCGGCAGGACGGTCAGTGGCGCCAGCGGCTGGTCCGCACCTTCGATGCCGAAGACATCGCCACCCCGGTCGGGAGGAAAATCCAGTGACCACCACGAACTCGGCCCCACGGATCGCCTGCGCCGGTCTTGACCTGGTCATCGCCGGGAACCGGATCCTCTCCGGGGTCTCCCTCGCCGCCGCCCCCGGCGAATTCCTCGGCGTGATCGGTTCGAACGGCGCCGGGAAGACGTGTCTCATCAATGTCCTCAGTGGAGCGATGACACCCACGGCGGGCTCGGTTCGCTTCGACGGCAACGAAATCCGCAAGTGGCCACCGCATCGACGGGCCCGGGCCGGTCTCGGCCGCACCTTCCAGACGTCCACGCTCTTCCTCGGCCGCACGGTGCTCGAGAACGTCCGGCTCGCCGGAAGCAGCCGCACGACCGGATTCCTCGCCGCCCTGCCGCCGGTCCGCCGCAGTGACCCCGGGATCGGCGACGCGCGGGAAGCCCTCGGTGCCGTCGGCCTTTCCGATCGCGCGGAGGAGAAGGCCGACGCACTTTCCCACGGGGAGCGCCGAAAGCTGGAACTGGCGATGGTGATCGCCCAGGGCGCGACCTGTCTCCTGCTCGACGAACCGATGGCGGGGGTGAACAGCGCCGACATCCACGACCTGGTGGAGGTCATCCGCGCGCTGCACGCGACGCAAGGCTTGACGATCGTCATGGTGGAACACCACATGGACGTGGTGCTCGACCTGGCCGAACGCGTCGCCGTCATGCATCACGGCGAGCTGCTGGCCGTGGACACCCCGGAAGGGATCACCGCCAACGAAACCGTCCAGTCGGCCTACATCGGCGAATCCCTTTAGGAGGCCACGATGCCAACGCAGTCATCGACGGACGAGCACGCCGCTCCGGCCCGGCAAGGACCGGAGGTACTGCTGGAGCTAGACGACGTCTGCGCGCACGTCGGATCGTCCCGGATCCTGCATTCCGTCGGGTTCGGGGTCCCGGCCGCGCAGACGACTGTCCTCATCGGACGCAACGGGGTCGGGAAGACCTCGACGCTCCGGTCGGTGCTGGGGCTGATGGAACGCACGGGCACCATCACCTTTGCCGGGCACGACCTCACCGCGCTGCCCACCCACCGGATCGCCCGGCTGGGAATTGCGTACGTGCCCGAAAACCGGGATGTGTTCCACGGCCTCACCATCGAGGAGAATCTGCGCCTTGCCGAACGGCGTGGCCAGGTCCCGCACTACGACCGGGTCTACGAGCTCTTCCCCGAGCTGCAGCAGCGTCGGCGGCAGGCAGCCGGGACCCTCTCCGGCGGACAGCAGCAGATGGTGTCCCTCGCAAGGGCGCTCCTGCACGACTACCGGCTGCTGCTCATCGACGAACCGACCAAGGGCCTGGCGCCCCGGCTGGTGACCGAACTCGTCGAGGTCCTCGAACGCCTCGCCGGGCGGACGACGGTCGTGCTCGTCGAGCAGAACCTCGCGGTGACCCGCCGCCTCGCCGACCATGTCGTCGTGCTCGCCGAGGGCCGGGTCGCCCGCAGTGGCCCGGTCGAGCAGGTCCTTGCCGACAGCGAGGAGCTCAGCCGCTTGCTCGGGGTCAAGACCACCGGAGGCCGAGGCTGACATGGACACCTTCCTGCTCATCGCGATCACCGGGCTCGGCCTCGGCTCGCTGTATTTCCTGCTCGCTTCGGGCCTTTCCCTGATCTTCGGGCTCATGCGGGTACTGAGCTTCGCGCACGGCGCCTTCCTCACGGTCAGCGCGTACGTGGCGTGGTCGATCATGCGGACGGTCGGCGACGGTGCTTCCACCGGACGGCTGGTACTGGCCATCGCGACCGCCGTCCTCGCGGGCGGCGTGCTGGCCTTCGGCACCGAAGTCCTGATCATCCGGCCGCTCAAGGGCCGTACCCTGGAACAGCTGATGGCCACCGTCGGGCTCGGCACGGCGATCGTCGCGCTGCTGACCGGTTTCTGGGGTCCGGACGAGCGGAACGTGCCGCTGCCGTCGTGGGTCACCGGGACTACCCACGTGTTCGGGGCGGCCATCCCGACCAACCGGTTCCTGCTGATGATCGGGTCCGTGATCGTGCTGGTCGCGATCCGCGCTTTCCTCTCCTACACCCGCTACGGCCTGGTCATCCGGGCCGGCGTGGAGAACAGCGAGATGGTTTCGGCGCTCGGGATCAACGTGAACCGCTCGTTCACCCTGGTCTTCACCGTCGGCGGACTGCTCGCCGGCCTCGGCGGCGCGCTCGCCGCCTGCTACTACCACGGCGTCAACCCGATGGTCGGGGACCAGACGATGCTGTACGCGTTCATCGTCGTGATCATCGGCGGGCTCGGGTCGATCGGCGGCGCGGCCATCGCCGCCGCCGCGCTGGGCCTCCTGCAATCACTGGCCAACTACTACATTTCCGCCGGGCTGGGGGACGTGCTCGCCGTCGTCCTGCTGGCGGCCGTTTTGCTCCTGCGTCCGCAGGGGCTCCTCGGACGCAAGGAGAGGCTGGCATGAGCCGCATCCGCACTTCGCCGTGGCTGAAGGGAATCCTGGCGGTCGCGCTCGTGGCGCTGCTCGCGGTGCTCCCGCTTCTCCATCGCACCGTCGGCGGGCTGCTGCCCGGCCCGGTGGACAGTCCGGGCAGCCTCCAGCTGCTCGCGTTGATGCTGATCTCCGCGGCCGCCGCCGTCACGTTCAGCGTGATGTTCGGCTTCACCGGCCTGCTGTCGTTCGGGCACGCGCTCTACTTCGGCATCGGCTGCTACGCCACGGTTCTGCTCACCAACACCACCGGCCTCGGCTTCTACGCCAGCGCGGGCCTCGCCGTGCTGATCACCGCCGTCGCCGCCGTCGCGGGCAATGCACTGAGCCTGCGGTTGTCCGGGATCGGGTTCAGCATGGCGACCCTGGCCCTGGCCCAGATCGCGTACATCGCCGTGGAACGCGGGTACCTCGGCACCGGTGGCGAGTTCGGTCTTCCCTACCGGCTGAACGGGTTGCCGCATGCCTTCGTGGGCCTGGCGAACACGCGTAACACCTACTGGCTCGCCTTGGGCCTGCTGGTGTTCGTCTACCTCGTTTCCCTGCTGGCGGTGCGGAGCCGGGCCGGGCACGTCTGGCAGGCGATCCGGGAGAATCCGTTACGGGCCAACGTGCTCGGCTACGACGTCTACCGCTATCGCCTGGCCTCGGGGGTCTTCTCGTCCACTCTCGCCGGGGTCTGCGGGATCGGCTACTCGGTGGTGATGAGTGAGGCCAACCCGAGCGTGGTCGTGCTGACGTTCTCGGTTTCCTTCATCCTGATGGTCATCCTCGGCGGCCGTGGCACCCTCTGGGGAGCCGTGCTCGGCGGGCTCCTTTACACGTATCTCAACCTGCGGCTCGCCGCGGTGTCCGACTCGCCGGGCTTCGCGAGCCTGCCCGAGGTGATCCGGGCGCCGCTGTCGCAACCGGGCTTCATTCTCGGGGTGCTGTTCGTGCTCATCGTCCTGTTCGTCCCCGGCGGATTGGCGTCGATCCTGACCGGACGGGGAAAGACCGTACGGCGGCGGACGGCCATGACCGCACCCCGCCTCTCCGCTCGCTCGTATGAAGGGATTACCAAGCAATGACCGGGAAAACGTGGTTCATCACCGGTACCTCCAGTGGTTTCGGGCGGCAGGTGACCGAGCAGCTGCTCGAACGGGGTGACCGGGTGGCCGCGACCCTGCGCCGCCCCGAAGCGATCGACGACCTGGTGAAGCGCTACGACGACCAGCTCTGGGTGCGCCGCCTCGACGTCACCGACGTCGACGGGATCCGTTCCGTCGTCGGGGAAGCGTTCGCGGAGCTCGGACGGATCGACGTCGTCCTGTCGAACGCGGGTTACGGCGTCTTCGGTACCGCCGAGGATTTGGCCGACGGCGACATCGACGGCATGATCGAAGTGAACCTCAATGGTCCGATTCAGCTCGTCCGTGCGGTCATTCCGCATCTGCGTGCACAAGGTGGCGGCCGCATCCTGCAGACCTCCAGCATGGGCGGCCAGATCGGGTACCCGGGTTTCTCCATCTACCACGCGGTGAAATGGGGGATCGAGGGCTTCTTCGAATGTCTCGCGGCGGAGGTCGGCCCGTTCGGCATCCAGACCAGCCTGATCGAACCGGGCATGGTGCGGACCGAGTTCTTCGAGTCGGCCGTCCGTACCGCGCTGAGCGAGCCGTACCTGGGCAATCCGGCCGTCGACCACCCGCCGGTTCCCCCCGAGACCATGCCGGGGGACCAGGCCAAAGTCGCCGCGGCGATCATCCGGACCGCGGAGTCCGACCCGATGCCGCGCCGCCAGCTCCTCGGCTCGGACGCCTATCGGCTGGTCCACGCTGCCCTGACCGACCGGCTGGCGGCCGTGGAAACGCAGCGGGAAGTCGCCCTGACCACCGACTACGACGGCTTCACTCGAGCCTGAGAGCAATCATGCTGAACCTAGCGACCTTCCTCGGCGACGCGGCGAGCAACCATCCCGACCGGGAAGCGCTCGTCCACGACGGACGGCGCCTGACCTACCGGGAGCTCGACCGGGCATCGGACGGCATCGCCCGCCGATTGCACCAGCTCGGGGTCGCCCCCGGTGACCGGGTGGCTGTGACGTGCCCCAACACGCCGGAATTCCCGGTCGTCTACTACGGCATCCTCAAGCTCGGGGCGATCGTGGTTCCGCTGAACGTCCTGCTGCGCCGGGACGAAATCGCCTATCAGCTCCGCCAATCGGGGGCCGCGGCGTATCTCGTGCACGCGCCGGACCATGCCGAGTGGCTTGCCGAGGCCGAAGCGGCGGCAGCGGATTCCGGCTGCGAGCGGTTCGTGCTGATCGACGACTGCGAATCCGATGGCAGCCAAGGCTTTCCGGTGCATCCGACCTCCCCGGACACCACTGCTGTCATCCTCTACACCTCGGGTACGACCGGACGGCCCAAGGGCGCCGAGCTGACACACGCGAACCTGGTCCTCAATGCCATCGCGGTGAATCGCCAGTACCGCAACGAGATCTGTGGCGACGTGCACCTGGTTGCCTTGCCGTTGTTCCATTCCTACGGCGCGACGGTGCACCTGAACGCCGGGATCGCGGTCGGCGCGACCCTGGTGCTCGTCTCGAGGTTCGATGCGTCCGCGGTGCTGGAGCTGATGGCCCGCGAGCAGGTGACGTTCTTCGCGGGCGTACCCACGATGTACTGGCAGCTCGTGCGACACGCGGCCGCGGCCGAGCGTCCGGAGCTGAACGTGCGCATCGCCGGGGCTGGCGGCGCGAGCCTGCCCGAGGAGCTGCTGCGGGAGTTCGAGCGGCTCTTCGGAGTGCCGGTGGTCGAGGGATACGGCCTCACCGAGACTTCCCCCGTGGTGGCCATGGGGGATCCGGTCGGCACTCGAAAGATCGGCTCCATCGGACGGCCGATCTGGGGCGTCCAAATGCGGCTCGTGGACCTCGACGGGCAAGTGATCCACGAACCCGGCGTCGTCGGCGAGATCGAGGTACGCGGGACCGGGGTGATGAAGCGGTACTTCGGGATGCCGGAAGCGACCGCCGCCGCGTTCCACGACGGATGGCTGCGGACCGGCGACCTCGCCCGGCGTGACGCGGACGGCGACTACTACCTGGTCGACCGGGTCAAGGACGTCATCATCCGCGGTGGATTCAATGTGTATCCGCGGGAGGTGGAGGAGCTTCTCATGGCGCACCCGCAGGTGTCGCTGGCCGCGGTGCGGGGCGTTCCGCATCCCTCGCACGGGGAAGAGGTGAAGGCGTTCGTGATCCGGATGCCGGAAGCGCCGCTCACCGAGCCGGACCTGGTCGCCTGGGCGCGGGAGCGCATTGCCGCCTACAAGTATCCGCGGATCGTCGAGTTCGTCGATGCGCTGCCGATGACCGCCACGGGGAAGGTGGCCAAGCGCGAGCTGGACCATTCTCCATTCGACTGACATCATGTCAAAAATCTCGCTCCGGGAGTTTCGATGTCCCTTGGCCTGTACGCCTTCCAGACCGGAACCACCACGGTCCCGCAGTCCTTCCTGCGGGACGGGGCGAGCCGCGACCCGGTCACCGTGCCGATCCTGTCCGTGCTGGTGGTGCACGAGCGCGGCACCGTCGTGTTCGACACCGGGCTCAACCCGCTGGTACGGGACGATCTCCCGGCCTACTTCTCGGCCGCCGGGCTCGCCGAGATCGGCGTCGACCTGCCGCGCGGCCACAGTGTCGCCGAACGGCTCGCCGAGCTGGGCCGGGCCCCGGAAAGCATCGACTTCGTGGTGAATTCCCATCTGCACTACGACCATTGCGGCGGCAATGCCCTGCTGCCGGAGGCCGAGATCCTGATCCAGCGGGCCGAATGGGACCACGCGACCAGGGTCCCGGACACCCACCGCGGATACCGGCAGGTCGACTTCGCGAGCAGCCGGCAGGTCACGCTGCTCGATGGGCGGTACGACGTCTTCGGCGACGGTTCCGTGGTCTGCGTGCCCACCCACGGCCACACCCCGGGGCACCAGTCCCTGGTCGTCCGGGGGCCCGGCCGGGACGTCGTCCTCTGCGGGGATGCCTGCTACACCAAGGACAATCTCGACGGGCTCCGGATGGCCGGGATCGTCGCCGACCGCGCCGCCGCGCTCGCCTCGCTCGCGATGCTCCGTGACCTGCGGGCGGCCGGCGCGCTCGTCGTCTACGGGCACGAACCCGGCTGCTGGGACGACCTTCCGCACGCTCCGAGGCCGGTGTTCTGACATGAACCCGGACGGATACGAACTAGCCGCGGCCGAGCTGCCCGACCGGCGCGTGCGGTCGATTCTGACCTCGCTCGTCGTTCCGCGCCCGATCGCGTGGGTGTCGTCGGTGAGCGGCGACGGCGTGCGCAACCTCGCGCCGCACAGCTTCTTCAACATTGCCTCGCTCGACCCGCCGATCGTGCATTTCACCAGCAGCAGGCGGGACGATCACATCAAGGACACGCTCGCCAACGTCGTCGAAACCGGGGAGTTCGTGGTGAACCTCGTCGACCGGTCCCTTGCCGCCTCGATGAACCTGACCAGCGCCGAGCTGGCGGCCGAAGAGGACGAGTTCAGCTGGGCCCGCGTCGCGGCCGCGCCGGGCACGCTCGTCGCGCCGCCGTACGTCCGGGATGCTCCGGCGGCCATCGAATGCACTGTGCAGCAGACGCTGGACATCGGGAACGGGACGATGGTCTTCGGCCGGGTCGTGTGGTTCCACCTTGCGTCGCGCGCTTTCGACGGGCACCGCGTGGACCCCGCCGGGCTCGATCCCGTCGCCCGGATCGGCGGGCCTTTCTACACCTCGTTCGGGGACGTGTTCCGGATGGATCCGCCTTCCGCCGACGCTCATCGCGAGTCCTTCCCGGCAGGGAACGCCGCATCATGAAACTCGACGGACGCATCGCACTCGTGCTGGGTGCGGGACAAACGCCAGGGGAGACGGTCGGAAACGGGCGGGCGAGCGCGATGCGGTACGCCCGCTCCGGCGCGACCGTGATCGCGGCCGACCGGGATCTCGAATCGGCCGAAGCGACCGCGGCGATGATCGTGGCGGAGGGCGGCCGGTGCGTTGCCCGGCGCGCCGACGTCACCAGCGAGGCCGACCTCGCCGCCCTGGTCGAGGACGTGGTGTCCGGATTCGGCCGGATCGACGTGCTGCACAACAACGTCGGCGTCAGCCTCAGCGCCGGCGACGCGCCGGTCACCGAGATCACCGCCGAAGCGTTCGCGGCAATCACCGCGATCAACCTGCAGGGCATGGTGCTGACCTGCAAGTACGTCCTGCCGCACATGCGGGCGCAGGAGAGCGGCGTCATCACCAACATCGGCTCGATCGCCTCCGCGATCAACCACCCGCTGGTCGCCTACCGCACCACGAAGGCCGCGGTCGTGTCCCTCACCGAGCACCTGGCGATCACGAACGCCCCGTACGGCATCCGCGTCAATTGCCTGCTCCCGGGGCTGATCGCCACCCCGATGGCAATCGACAATCCGGTGCGCCGGGGACGGCCGAGGGACGAGCTGGTCGCGGAGCGCAACGCCCGGGTCCCCTTGCGCGGGTTGATGGGTACGGCGTGGGATGTCGCGAACGCCGCGCTGTTCCTCGCGTCGGACGATGCCTCGTTCATCACCGGCGCCGCCATTCCCATTGACGGGGGACAGGCACTCAACATCGGCTGACATTATGTCAAGAATTGGAGACCTGATGACGACGGCCACGCCCCGGCCCGTTCGCCTTGCCCCGCTGCCGCCGGACGCCCGCACTCCCGAACAGGACGCACTGCTGCTGAAGGCCACCAAGACCCCGCGAGAGGTGAACATCTACTCGACGTTCGTGCGGAACCCGCACGTGTACGAGCGATGGCTGGGCCTCGCCCACGGCCTGCTGTTCGACGGCGCCTTGCCCGATCGGGTCCGGGAGCTGTTGATCCTCCGGACCGCGATTCGCTGTGGCTGCGAATACGAGTGGGCACAGCACCGCAAGATCGCCGCCCGGGCCGGGGTCGAGGAGCGGGAGATCGCGGCGGTCGCGGAGTTCGCCGAGGCGGAATGGCCACCCGCCGAAGCGGTGGTACTGCGGGCAGCCGACGAACTCCACGACACCGCAACGGTTTCCGACGGGACCTGGGATGAGCTCACCGCCCATTACCCGGCCGAGACGGTGATGGAGATCGTGGCGGTCGCCGGTACCTACCGGCTCACCGCGATGATGCTGAACGCGTTCGGGGTCGCGCTCGATCCCGGGCTCGTCGGGTTCCCGCGATGACCGGCAGGGGACGGTTGCCGGGCAGGAAGATCCTCGTCGTCGGGGGCGGGCAGACCGTCCACGACGCGGCGACCGACCCGGTCGGGAACGGGCGGGCCATGGCGATCGTGTGTGCCCGCGAGGGTGCCGATGTCGCCGTGGCCGACCACCATCTCGACCGGGCCGAGGCCACCGTCGCGCTGCTCGAAGCAGAACCCGGCAGCGGATTCGCCCTCCGTGCGGACACTCGTGAGCCGGAGGAGATCGCGGCCATGGTGGAAACCGCGAACCGGCGGCTGGGCGGCCTGGACGGGATCATCTACAACGTCGGCATCGGCATCGCGGGGCTCGATCTCGCCGGTGCCGATCCGGATGCCTGGGACGACGTGTTCCGGGTCAACGTCCGGGGCGCGATGCTCTCGGTCCGGGCGGCCGTTCCACATCTGCCGCCCGGCGGTTCGATCGTGCTGATCTCGTCCATCGCGGGCCTCCGGTCGGGGAGCAGGCTGGTGGCGTACGAGGCGTCGAAGGCGGCTCTCGCCGGTCTGCTGCGGCACGCCGCGCGCGAGCTGGGCGACCGGGACATCCGGGTGAACATGGTCGCGCCGGGATTGATCGACACGCCCAACGGCCGCCGGGCCGCGGCGGGGCGTCCGGAACGAAGCACCGCCGGGTTGCCATTGCGGCGGATGGGCACCGCGTGGGACATCGCTTATGCGGCACTGTTCTTTCTCTCGGACGAGAGTTCCTACATCACCGCGCAGACTCTTGCCGTCGATGGCGGCAAGACCGGCATTTGAGTACCGCTCAGGACTGCACCGGAGCCAGGAGCTCCACCGCGGCCACCAGGGAAGCCCTGGCCCGCTGCCGGACTGGTGCCTCGGTGAGCCGGCCGACCGTGTCCAGCAGCGCCGGGGACGGCCGGGCCCACGCCGTCACCATCCCGATCACCAGGGTCAGCAGGTCACGGAGATCGATGCCGGACACCAGCTTTTCCTTGTCCGCCGCAGTGGTGAGCGCCTGGAGCTTCCGGTCGTAGGAAAGCCGCTCCACGTCGGAGGTTTCGTCCGTCTCCAGGTTCCGCCAGCCGAACAGCCGGAGCACGTCCGGCCGGTCGTACAGCCAGTCGAACAGCCGTCCGGCGTAGGCGGGAAGGTCGTCTGCGTCGAAGCTGACCCCGTCCATCATCGCCTCGATGTGCCTGCTGACCACCGCGTCGAACAACCCGTTCTTGTCGGTGAAGTACAGGTAGATGAGGCGTTTGTTGCAACCGGCGGCTTCGGCTATGCGGTCGACGCGGCCGCCGGCCAGGCCGTGCGCGGTGAACTCGGCGAACGCGGCCTTGAGGAGGCGTTCGCGGCTGGACTCGGGATCGGGGGACTGCTTCGAGGCCACGGCGCCTCTCCCTTCGTAGGTAACTAACCGGATAGGTGACCCGAGTGTGTCACATCGGGCCACCACGGGTTCCGGCTAGGCGTTCGTCATCTGGTTGATCAGGTGAAGTGCCTTCTCCGGTGATTCGAGGAACTGCCGGTACAGGTTGACGGCCGGTCCCGGATGGATCTGGTAGACGTCCTTGCCGAGGTCGGCGAGCACGTCGCGGATGACGTCGGCGGGCGGCAGCTTGTGCTCGGACTGCACGTCCTTGGCGAACGGCGAGTCGACCAGCGGGGCCAGGATCTCGAACACCTTGATGGCCGAGCCCTTGCGCTCCAGCGTGAGCCGGGCGGACTGGGCGAGCGAGTGCAGGGCGGCTTTCGTCGCGCTGTAGGTCGGGTTCGAGATGTCGGGGACGAGTGCCGTCCCGGAGGTGGTGAGGATGAACGCCGGGTCGGCCTGCTGCGCGAGGACGGGCTCGAGCAGGGTCAGGATCCGGACGGCCGACAGGTAGTTGGTCGCCATTTCCCTGGCCGCGTGCCCGATGGTGTCCTCGGTGCCGAACAGCTTGTACGTGTGCGTGACCCCGGCATTGAGGAAGACCCAGTTGAGGCCGGGCACGTTTGCTCTGACGTGCGCGACGAGCGCGTCGATCTGCGCCGGGTCGGACAGGTCGCACGCGAACACGGTGGCGTTCGCCAGCCGGGCGGCCTCCTCCCGCAGCCGGTCTTCGTTCCGGGCGACCATCAGTACTTCGTTGCCGAGTGCGGTCAGTTGCTTTGCGGCTTCCAGACCCATGCCGGTTCCGGCACCGGTGACGAGGACGCGATTTCCCTTGAGTTTCATGGTTGTTTCCTCAGCTCGTTCAGGGTGGTCGTGTGCAGTGGCTCGGCCAGGAGCGGTGTCAGCCCGGCAATCGCGCCGGACTCCGTCATGAGCCGCACATGCCGGTCGGCGTCCGCGGCGGTCTGCCAGGACTCGACGACGTACAGGGTTCCGGGGGTTCCGTCGAGTTCGCAGACCTCGTAGCCGAGGTTTCCCTGCTCGGCCGGGACTGCGGTCGCGGCCTTGAGGAGCCTTTGACGCAGTTCCGCGGCGGATTCTTCCGAATTGGGATGGAACTTGGTGATGAGAATCAACGAGGCCGTCCTCGGTCAGGACGCGGTTGCGGCGGTGGCCACGAACCCGTCGATGTCGGTGCTGCGGGACACGGCCTCGTGCGCCTGGAAGTAGGCGAGCCGCTCGGCGAGCGCGCCGGTGACCATCGCGAAGGCGTCCGAACCGAGCAGCAGCCGGCTCGGCGGGGCCGGCGCGTCGGCGGCCTCGATCATCGCGGCCGCGACCTTGGCCTGGTCGCCGGGCATCGTGGTGAGGTCGACCTCACCACGCCACATCGAGGGGTGGTCGCGGTAGACGTCGGAGGTCTCGGCGATCTGCGTCGTCTCGTAGAACGACGTCCGGATCTGGCCGGGCTCCACCAGCGTGGTGCGGATGCCGAACGGCTCGACCTCGCTGGACCACGCCTCGAAGAACCCCTCGAGGCCGAACTTGGTGGCGTGGTACATGGCGAACCCGGTGTAGGTGATGAACCCGCCCATGCTCGACATCTGGACGAAGTGGCCACCGCCCTGCTTGCGCAGGTACGGGGTCGTGGTGCGGGCGAGCTGGATGCTGGCGGTGAGGTTCGTCGAGATCATCGCGGCGACCTGCTCGTCGGTGAACTCCTCGGCAGCCCCGATGAGGCCGTACCCGGCATTGGACACGACGACGTCGATCCGCCCGAGCTCGGCGAACGCCCTGCCCACGACGTCCCGCATGGCGTCGTCGTCGGTCACGTCCAGCCGGGCCGTCCAGAGCTGGTCACCGTAGGTTTCGCGCAGCTCGTCGAGTACGGAGGGGTTGCGGAGGGTGGCGGCGACCCGGTCACCCCGGCGAAGCGCCTGTTCGGTCAGCTCGCGGCCGATCCCACGCGAGGCGCCGGTGATGAACCAGGTCTTCTGGGTCTTGTCGGTCTTCTGGCTGGTGCTCATGTCGTCTCCTCGGGTAACTATCCGGTTAGATACTAGAGTAACTATCTAGTTAGGGATGTCAAGGCCGGGTTTCGGAGAGATGTGGTCTCGGTTGTCCGTGAAGGGAACCATCACGGAATCAGATTCCGTGATGGTTCCCTTCACGGACGCCCGCGTGGTCTCGCGCGCTCGCCGGGGCGGGGCGTGCGGACGTGGGCCTCGGCTGGGGTGGCAGGTCGATTGCGGGCGTGCTGAGTCTCGGTCGGGGCGGCCGGTCCGGTGATGGTGTGCTGGGGGTGCAGTTCGCTCGGGGTGGTCAGGCCCATTGCGGGCGTGGTGAGCCTGGGTCTCGCTCGGGGCGGCCGGGACCGGTGTGGGTGTGCAGGTATGTCGACGGTGGGCCTCGATCGGTGGTCGGGTTCGGTGTGGGTGTGTAGGTATGTCGACGGTGGGCCTCGATCGGTGGTCGGGTTCGGTGTGGGTGTGTAGGTATGTCGAAGGTGGGCCTCGATCGGTGGTCGGGTTCGGTGTGGGTGTGTAGGTATGTCGAAGGTGGGCCTCGATCGGTGGTCGGGTCCGCTGCGCATGTGCCGATCATCGTGCAGGGCAACGGAATTCGGGGCCTTCGAGGTGGTGAGTGGCCGATGTCCCGCGCTGGAGGCGGGCGGCCGGTCTCGGGATCACGGTGCGCAGCTTCCCGTCAAGCCAGTACTTGCCTGAAGGGAAAGTGCTGGGGTACTTTCCCCTTGGGAAAGTAATGTCACCGAGACAAGGAGGCGGCCATGGGCGAACATCCCTCCGCGGACGAGGCGGCGCGCGCTCTGCAGGACGTCGGCCGTCGGCGGGAGCAGGCGCTCGGGGCGCGGCACGGGGCGAGGTGGGTGGACGTCGTGTTCGCCCTCGTGGTTTTTCTGTACCTGGCTTCCGCGGATTTCCTGCCCAGTGCGGCCGCGTGGAAGGGGCTGGTGCTGGCTGTGCTCGTCGTGGGTTACGTGCTCATGCTGCGTACCCGACGGGGTGGGGCGTGGCTGGGGCACCGGGTGCGGGTGGACAAGTCCGCCGTCCGGCCGAGGATCGCCGTCGTCGGGCTGGTTTTCGTCGTGGTGTGTGTGGCAGCGGCGTTGGCTGTGGCGCTGGTGCCCGTGCGGATTCCGTACGGGAGCACGATTCTGGGCGCGGTACTGGCGATCGGGCTGATCGGCTTCGGGCCGCATCTGCGGAGGGCGCTGGTCCGGCCCGGCCGGGCGGGAGGCGCGCCCGATGGCCACGCCTGACCTGGATCCGCTCCTGCTGGACCCCACCCGGCTGTCCATCGTGGCGCTGTTGTCCGGTACCGAGTGGGCCGAGTTCGGCTGGGTCCGCGATGCGGCCGGGTTGTCGGATTCCGCGCTGTCGAAGCAGATCACGAATCTGGCCGGTGCCGGGTATGTCGAGGTCAAGAAAGGGTACGTGGGGAAGCGGCCGCGAACTTGGCTCAACCTCAGCGATTCCGGGCACGACGCACTGCGTACGCACGTGGCAGGCCTGCAGCGGATCGTCGAGAACAGCGCGCGCCGTTCACGCGACTAGCTGCGCACTGGATTCCGGAGTACGCGCTGGTTGCCTGCGGGCGACGAGGTAGCCGATGACCCCGAAGCTGACCAGTACCGCGAGCGTTCCGATGGTGAACAACTCGAATGTCAGCCGGGAAACGCCCCAGGTGCCTTCGAAGTCGTAGTCCACGCCCAGTGCCCGGTCGAGGACACCGGGGGCGATGGTCTGCCAGGCGCCGAGCAGGATCCACAGGTAGATGAGCACTGCGCTGATCCACAGTCCGGCCTTCCCGCCGGGGACGCGGAACGGGCGTTCGACGTCGGGGTAGCGGCGGCGGAGCACGACGATCGTCGGGAAGATCACGAGGTAGGACAGCAGCAGGGTGCTGACGGCGATGTTCAGCACGACCGCGAACACCGCCGATGCGGAGCTGCTCTGCACCACCGTGGCCACGACGGTGAACGCGGTCGCGACGACGCCGGAGAGCAGGTTGACCCGCAATGGGGTGTTCAGCTTCGGGTGGAAAGCGCCGAACCAGCGGGGGAATGCGCCGTCGACGGCGGCCATGGCCTGGATGCGGTCGGAGGCGATCATCCACGAACAGCCTTGGTTGAGCAGGACCAGGACGAACGCGACCGCCGCGAAGGCGAGCATCGGGCCGGCGGCGCCGCCGTAGACGGAGAAGACCTGTTTCACCGCGTCGAGGAAGCCGCCGAGGCCGCTGATCCGGTCGGCGGGCATGACCAGCACGATGCCGACGACCGGGACGAGGTAACAGAGTGCTGACACGATTCCCGAGACGCCGACGGTGATCGGCACGTCGCGGCGTGGGTTGTGCATTTCCTCGGCGGCACCGTTGGGGGCCTCGAAGCCGACGAGCGCGAACATGAGAACGGGCACGACGGCGAGGAAGCCGCCGACGGTGGGGGAAAGCCCGTCGGTGAGTGAGCCTGGTACACCGTTGCGCGCGGCATAGATCGCGACGGTGATGGCAAACAGCACGACGAGACCGACCTTGAGCAGTGCCCCGGCCGCGATGAACCACTTGCCGTAGCGCAGGCTCACGACCGCGCCGAGGATCGCCAGCCAGATGAAGACGAGCTTGAACACGTAGTCGGCGAAACCGCCGGGCGTGGCGGGCGCGAGGTACTGCTGCCAGGTGGCGGCGGCGAGGAACGTGATCGAGCCGCCGAGCCACACGGGGTTGGTGATCCAGTACAGCAGGGTGCCGAGGGCGGCGGGCAGCTTGCCGAAAGCCAGCCGCAGCCACACGAACGGGCCGCCTTCCGCGGGGAAGGTGCTGCCGAGCTCGGCCATCACGAGGCCGTAGGGGAACAGGAAAAGCACGAGCAGGACCACGGTCCAGGTGATCGCCTGTGCCCCGGAGGTGGCGATCTGCCCGATCGTATCCACCGAGATGATGGCGGCGATGGCGAGGAAGATCGAGTCGATGCGACGCAGGTTCCGGCGCAGGTTGCCGGATTCGCTGTGGAGGAATTCGCTTCCGGCGGGATCGGGCACGCTTCACCGCCCTCGGCCGGCGGCGGGCAGGTCTTCCTTCTGCAGCAACGGGTTTCCCGCGGTTTCCTTCATCGAGAAGGCCGCGGTCAGCCCGACCACTGCGGCGACCATCAGGTACGGGCCGGGTACCAGGGTGCTGCCGGTGGCCGAGATCAGTACGGTCATCAGGTACGGCACGGTGCCCGCGAACAGGGCCGCGACCACGTTGTACGAAATGGACAGTCCGCCCTGGCGCGTGCGGGTCGGGAAGATCTCGGCGGACCACACGGCGTACGTACCCAGGATCGCCGCGAGGATGACGCCGAGTGCCAGGCCGCCGACCCACGTGCCGATGAGGCCGGTGCGCATCAGCAGGTACGCGGGGGTCGCGAGCACGAACAGCGCGATCCCCGCGCCGATCAGCACCGGGCGGCGCCCGACGCGGTCGGACAGCCTGCCGAACGAGGGCACGAGTACCAGCCCGACGAGCGAGATCACCGTGGACAGCAGCGCGGCGCTGCCTGCCGAATGGCCGAGATAATCGGTTTCGTAGGTGACGAGGTAGGTGAGCACCGCGTAGAACGGCACGTGCATCATCGTCATCAGCCCGGCCGCCTGGAAGAGCTCCTTCTTGTTGTTGCGGAAGAGTTCCCGGACCGGGCTGCGCGGCACGTTGTCGGTCGCTTCGAGGGCGCGGTACTCGGGCGTGTCCTCGATCTTGGTGCGGATGACGAAGCCGACGATGCCGAGCGGCGCGGCGATGAGGAACGGCACCCGCCAGCCCCACGAGACCAGCTGCGCTTCGCTGAGACCGGTCGACAGGAGGAAGAAGACGAACGACCCGGCGAGGAACCCGAGCAGGGACCCGACCTCGAGCCAGCTGACCCCGAACCCGCGGCGGCGCCGGGGCGCGTACTCGGCGAGGAAGCTCGCGGCGCTCCCGAACTCGCCGCCCGCGGCGAATCCCTGCAGCAGCCGCAGGAATACCAGCGCAAGGGGAGCGCCGATCCCGATCGTGGCATAGCCGGGCAGCAGCCCGATTACCAGCGTCGCCCCGGACATCACGAAAATGACGATCGACAGCGTGCGCTTGCGGCCGATCCGGTCGCCCAGCGGGCCGAACACGAGCGCGCCGACCGGCCGGATGCCGAACGACACGGCGAAGACGCCGAACACGGCGAGCAGTCCGGCGGTGGGATTTCCGGCGGGGAAGAACACCGTCGCGATGGTGCTCGCGAGGTAGGCGTAGGCGGCCCAGTCGAACCAGTGGACGAACACCCCGACGGCGCCCGCCGCGACACTGCGCCGCAGTGTCGCCGGGTCGGTCCGGGTTTCCGCCAGTTCCCCGGCGGGTGAATCCTGCGTGGTCATGGTGCCTCCTTGAACCAGATCGTGCGCCGGGACAGCCGGCGCCGCAGCAGGACGAGCAGAAAGAACCGCTAGCCGGACGGGCACTCGGCCGGTCCACCGGTGAGCGCCCGCGGGGTGGTGAGTGCGCCGAGCTGCTCGTCGGTGAGCAACCGGCGTTCGCGGACCAGCTGGAGTGCCGGACGGCCGGTGCGGTGGGCCTCGACCGCGACCGCGCAGGCCACCTCGTAGCCGAGCGCCGGGCTGAGCGCGGTCACCAGGCCGGTGGACTCGGCGACGATCTCCGCGAGCCGGGCGCGGTGCGCGGTGATACCGCGGACACAGTGCGTAGCCAGCACGCCGATGCCGGCGGTGAGGTGGTCGAGCCCGGCGGTGAGGGCCCGGGCGATGACCGGCTCGAACGCGTTGAGCTGCAGCTGCCCGCCTTCGGCCGCGAGTGTGACGGTGACGTCGTTGCCGATGATCTCGAATGCGATCTGGTTGACCGCTTCGGGGATCACCGGGTTGACCTTGCCCGGCATGATCGACGAACCCGCCTGCCGCGCGGGAAGGGCGAGCTCGCCGAACCCGGCCTGCGGTCCCGAGGACAGCAGCCGGAGATCGTTGCAGATCTTGGACAGCTTGACCGCGACCCGTTTCAGCACCCCGGACAGCTGGACGAAAACGCCGACGTCCTGGGTGGCCTCGATGAGGTCGTCGGCGGAGACCAGGGTCGGGATCCCGGTCAGGTCGCGCAGGTGCGCGACGGCCCGTTCGCGGTAGCCGGGGCGGGCGTTGAGGCCGGTGCCGATCGCGGTGCCGCCGAGGTTGAGCTCGTGCAGCAGCAGCCGCGCCTCGGACAGCCGTTGCTCGTCTTCGGCCAGCGTGGCGGCGAACGCGCCGAACTCCTGTCCGAGCGTCATCGGGACGGCGTCCTGCAGCTGGGTACGGCCCATCTTCACGACGTCGGCGAACTCCAGTGCCTTGGCGGCGAAGGCTTCCCGCAGGACGGCGAGCGCCGCGAGCAGTTCGCCGAGATGGCGGTCGAGCGCGAGTTTCACCGCGGTGGGGTAGACGTCGTTGGTGCTCTGACCGAGGTTGACGTGGTCGAGCGGATGCAGTGCCGCGTAGTCGCCGCGTTCCCGGCCGAGCAGTTCCAGCGCCCGGTTCGCGATGACCTCGTTGGAGTTCATGTTGGTCGAGGTTCCGGCGCCGCCCTGGATCAGGTCGACGACGAACTGGTCGTGCAGCAGGCCGGAGCGGATCTCCGTGCAGGCATTGATGATTGCTTCCGCGCGCTGCCGGTCGAGTGCTCCGACCTCCAGGTTTGCTGCGGCGGCGGCTTGTTTGACCGTCGCCAGCGCGACGACGAGATGCGGGCGGTCCGCGAGGGACTCGCCGGTGATGGGGAAGTTGACGAGCGCGCGGGCGGTGTGTGCGCCGTAGTAGACCGCGGCGGGGACGTCGATCTCGCCGAGCATGTCGTGCTCGCGCCGGGTGCCGGTCATGCTGCCACCCGGTCGATCCCGGTCCAGGCGAGCGCGACCGCGCTGTCGAGCAGTGCGCGCTCGGCGGGGCCGCCGACGCAGTGCGCGGCGAACTCGCGCTGATGGTTCGTCGCGGGCAGGGACCCGATGCCGACATACGGGTGGATTGCGGGCACGGCTTGGGACACGTTGCCCATGTCGGTCGACGCCCGGTTCATCCGCGCGGCTTGCCCGTCCGGGGCGAACTCGCGGCCGAGCGCGCGGGCATTCGCGCGGTAGGCCGCGAGCGCGGTCTCGTCGGCCCGGAACTCGGCGTAGGGCTTGCTTTCCGGTTCCACGGTCAGCTCGCAGCCGGTCGCCAGCGCGCCGGCCTCGAACGCGCGCCGCACGCGGGGTTCGAGCTCGGCCAGTTCGGCGAGGGTTTCCGCCCGGACGTACCACCGGCCGGACGCCTGCTCCGGAATCGCGTTGGGCGCGTCACCGGCATGCGTCACGATGCCGTGTACTCGCGCGGACGAAGGCAGTTGCTGGCGCAGCAGCCCGATGGCGACCTGGGCGACGGTGAACGCGTCCGCGGCGTTGACCCCGGCCTCGGGGTACGAGGCCGCGTGTGCGGATTTGCCGCGGTAGGAGATTTTCGAGTGGCTGACGGCAAACGGCCGCGCTTCGGCGACGTCCACCGGCGCGGGGTGTGCCATCATCGCCAGGTCGACGCCGTCGAAGGCACCGCGGTCGAGGAGCTCGATCTTCCCGCCACCACCTTCCTCGGCCGGGGTGCCGTAGACCTCGACGGTGAGCCCGGCCTCGTCGGCGACCTCGGCCAGACCGAGCGCCGCGCCGATCGAGCCAGCGGCGATGAGGTTGTGGCCGCACGCATGGCCGAGGCCGGGCAGCGCGTCGTACTCGGCGCACAGCGCGATCTTCAGCGGGCCGGTGCCGTAAGTCGCGTGGAAGGCAGTGTCGAGGCCCAGATATCGGGCAGTGACGGCAAATCCGGCGCGGTCGAGCAGTTCCGGTACCGCCGCCGCGGCACGGTATTCCTCCCATGCGGTTTCCGGGTCGGCGTGCAGGCGTTCCGACAGCCGGACCAGATCTTCGGCATGGCGGTCGATCGCCAGGCGGGCAGCCGTTTTCCGGGCCGTCATCAGTCGTCTCCCGGTACGCCGTACGACGGCGCCGAGGCCGGGTCGAGGCCGCGGGTCACGTAGTCGTCGCGCTGGGGGAGCCACACCTCGACCAGTTCGGCGAGCCGGTCGACCGGGTCCTCCGCCCAGTCGACGCGGAGATCCGTGACCGGCCAGTCCACTTCGGACACGACGACGAGTCCGGCGGACCGCACCGGGCCTTCTTCCCCGCCTGCGGCGAGACCGGCCTGTACCGCGGCGACCAGCCGTCGTTCCAGTTCGCCGGTGGCCGCGCCGAACGCGTCCACCATCGCCTGCGGAATGTGTTCGCCCGCCAGCATGTTTCCCGCTGCCACCACGCCGTCGGCGGTCGCGGCCGCGTGCTTGCCGAGCGTCCGTGACCCGCTGTAGGCGAATCCGGGGCCGGTCCGGCCGACCACGGTCAGCTGCCGGTATTCGATGTCGTCCGCGGCCGTGGTGACACTAGCAAGTGCTTGCTCGGCATTGCCGTGCTCGGCGAGCCGGCCGAGCAACCGGCCGCCGAGCCGGGGGTCGGTGATGTTCTGCGAGGCGGCGGCGCCGACCCCGGGCCGCAGGTGCGCGACCCGGGCGGCGACGGCGGGGCTGGACGACGTCGCGGCGACTCCGAACCGCACGGTGCCGCCGGAAACGTCGCGGGCCACAACGGAAAGGGTCACTGCTCTTCCTCCTTCGGGAGCACCGCGATGGCGTCGATCTCGCACAGCCACTCCGGCCGCGCGAGTGCGGAAACGACCAGGCCGGTCGAAATCGGGTGCACGCCTTTGGTCCAGCGGCCGACGACGCGGTAGACGTCCTCGCGGTAGCGGGGGTCGATCAGGTAGATCGTGAGCTTGACCAGATGCTCCATCCGGCTGCCCGCCTCGTCGAGCAGCATCGCGATGTTGGCCATCGCCTGCTCGGCCTGCGCGGCGGCGTCGCCGATCCCGACGGACTCGCTCGTGTCGAGGTCCTGGCCGATCTGCCCGCGGACGTAGACCGTCCCGTTCGCGACGACCGCCTGGCACAGGTCGTTGTCGAGGCTCTGCTCAGGGTAGGTGTCTCGCGTGTTGAACGGGCGGATGCGCCGGTGGACAGTCACTTCTCGGCCTTCCCTGGATTCGCTGGGTCCGATCCCGCCCGAGGCGGGGACCGGCACAGCCTGACTCTCCGGCAGCTTTTCTGTCCAGTAGATGTTTTGGAAGCAGCGCATCGCAAAATACGATGCAGTGTCCGGCAGTGCTGCATCCGGAAATCAGATCTTCAAACCCGGAAACATCTGTTGGACACGACCAGGAACGGGCGTGACGATCCAGGGGACGTATCCCGGCGGGCGGCCGGGCAGTGCCGCCGCCCGCGGTTGCCGAACGGAGGTCCGGATGTCGAGCCAAGAGGTGGAGGCCCTCGTCGTGGGAGGGGGGCAGGCCGGGATCGCGATGAGCGAGCACCTGAGCGAGCAGGGCGTGCCGCACCTCGTGGTCGAGCGGGACCGGATCGCGGAGAAGTGGCGGTCCGGTCGGTGGGACTCGCTCGTCGCGAACGGGCCTGCCTGGCACGACCGGTTTCCCGGCCTGGAGTTCGTCGACCTGGCACCGGATGCGTTCGCGTCGAAGGACCAGGTCGCGGATTATTTCGAGGCATATGCGGAAAAGATCGCCGCACCGGTGCGTACGGGCGTGGAAGTCACGTCCGTGCGCAAGAAGGAGGGCGAGCGCGGGTTCCGCGTCGAGACCACGGACGGGACCCTCGACACCCGGTTCGTCATCGCCGCGACCGGGCCGTTCCAGCGACCGGCGATCCCGCCGATCGTGCCGGACGGGCCGGTGCAGCTGCACTCCAGTGACTACCGCAACCCGGACCGGTTGCCCGCGGGCGCGGTGCTGGTCGTCGGCGCCGGTTCGTCGGGGGTGCAGATCGCCGAGGAACTGCGCCGCGCCGGCCGCCGGGTGTACCTGTCGGTCGGACCGCACGAGCGGCCGCCGCGCCGGTACCGCGGCCAGGACTTCTGCTGGTGGCTGGGCGTGCTGGGAAAGTGGGACGCGGAAACCCCGGCGCACGGCGCGGAACACGTCACCATCGCGGTCAGCGGCGCGCGCGGAGGGTCCACAGTGGACTTCCGAGCACTGGCGCGGCTCGGCATCGACCTGGTCGGCATGACGACGTCGTACCGGAATGGCACCCTCGGTTTCGCCGCGGACCTGGCGACCAACATCGCCCGCGGAGACGAGAACTACCTGGCCCTGCTCGACGAAGCCGACGCGTATGTCGCGCGCAACGGGCTCGACCTCCCGGAGGAACCCGCAGCACGCGAACTGGGCCCGGACCCGGCTTGTGTCGTCGATCCGCTCCGGGAGCTGAACCTCGCGGAGGCGGGGGTCACGTCGATCGTGTGGGCGACGGGATTCGTCAACGACTACAGCTGGCTGCAGGTCGACGCTTTCGACGAGCAGGGTAAGCCTCGGCACCACCGCGGGGTGTCGGCCGAGGCTGGCGTGTATTTCCTCGGCCTGCCGTGGCTGGCGCGGCGCGGTTCGAGTTTCATCTGGGGGGTGTGGCACGACGCGAAGTTCGTGGCTGACCACATTGCGATTCAGCGCGGGTATTTGCGGCATTGACCGGGGTGCGGCCGGGCCGGGGGTCGGCTCGGCCGCCCGGTTAGAGGGTGTAACGGGCGCGGCACAGGGCGCGGAATTCCTGTGCCCGCCGGGTGAGCCGCACTCCGTGGACCCACGCCACCACGATCTCCAGCGCGGCCACGTCGTCGCGCAGTTCCAGTGGGACGATTCCCGTCCCCGCGTACGTTGTGCTCGTCGGGGGGCGTTGGTTCAGTACCGCGAATCCGTGCCCGCACGCGACGAGCGACCGGACGGTCTCATAGCCGCGGGTGCGGTGGCGCACTAGCGGCTCGACCCCGGCGGCGCGCAGGACCGACTGCAGGTACTCCCGGCTGTGTGGCAGATCCAGCAGTACCATCGGCTCGTCGGCGAGCTGGGACAGCCACACTTTGCCACCGCGGCTGCGGGCCAGCCGGTGGTTCTCGGCGACCAGCGCGTACGGCGCAGCGGTGCCTACGGCCTCGCGGTCGATGTCGTCGTCCAGGTCGTAGCCGTACAGTACCGCCAGCTCGGTTTCCCCCGACCGTAGCGCGGTTTTGAGTGCGTGGTGCTCGTTCTCCAGCAACGACACCTGTACCCGCGGATGCCGTGCTTCGAACTCCGCCAGCAGCTGCGGCAGGCGGAACGGCGCGAGCGTGGAGAAACAGCCGACCGTCAGCGTCCCGATCAGCTCGGTGCCGGACTGCCGCGCGGTTTCGACGAGTTCGGTGCCGTGGGCGAGAAAGTCCAGCACCCGCTTGTAGAATTCCTCACCCGCCGTGGTCAGGCTCAGCCCGCGGGCATGGTGGCGCAGCAGGAACTGCACCCCCATCTCCTTTTCCAGCTGGGCGATCGCGGTCGACACCGCCGACTGCGACACCATCAGCTCCTTCGAGGCGGCGGTCATGCTCAGATGCCGCGCTGCTGCCTCGAAGTACCGCAGCTGCACGAGAGTGAAGGACGGCTCGTTCATCCGTGCATCCTGCCTCGCGTGGTGGGCTTCTGGCGAATCCGGTCAGCGCCGATGCACCGCCTGTCCGCCGACCAGGGTCAGTACCGTCCGGGCGGCGCTGACGTCTTTTCCGGCCAGCACCGGGCGATCGAGGAGGGCCAGGTCGGCCAGCATGCCGGGGGCGATCCGGCCGGTCTCCTTCTCCGCGTGGTTGGCGAAGGCCGAGCCCGCCGTGTACGCGTCGAGTGCGATGTCGAAGGCGATGGCCTGTGCGGCTTCCAGCGGTTCGGTGAGCACGCCGTCGCCGACCGCGTGCGGGTCTTCCGGCGGTCCGAGCCGGGTGCTTGCCGTGTGGATCGCCCACAGCGGGTTCGGGTCGGTGACCGGCCAGTCGCTGCCCATCGCCAGGCGGGCGCCGGAGCGGTGCAGCGCGCCGAACGGGAAGTGGTGGGCTTCCCGTTCCGGACCGAGCAGCGGGAGCTTGCGTTCGACGATCTCGCGGTCCCGGCGCGCCCACAACGCCTGGATGTTCGCGATGACACCGAGCCGGGCGAAGCGCGGGACATCCACCGGCGAGACGACGTCGACGTGCGCGATCTGGTGCCGGAGATCGCCGCCCGGATTCGCCTTCCCGGCCGCTTCGAGCGCGTCCAGGCATTCGCGCACCGCCCGGTCCCCGACTGCGTGCAGGTGGATCTGGAACCGGCGGCGGTCCAGTTCTTCGCAGATCTGCTGCAGCTGCACCGGATCGATGAACGAGAGCCCGGACGCCGTGCCGTGGCAGGCGTTGCCCGCATACGGTTCGAGCATCGCGCCTGTGCAGTTCTCGCAGACCCCGTCCTGCATGATCTTCACCGACGTCGCGCGGAACCGGTCGAAGACATTGCCGGACCGCTTTTCCTCCAGCGAGCCGAGCTGGTCCAGCCCGTCTTCGGCCGACCACCACAGTGCGCCGACGACCCGGGCGGTGAGCCGGCCGTCCGCGGCGAGCGTCCGGTAGGTCGGCAGGGGATCGGGCAGGCCCCAAAGCGATCCGACACACGCGTCCTGCCAGCCGGTGACGCCCATCGAGTGCAGGTGGGCCTGCGCGGCCAGCAATGCTTTCTCGGCCAACGCGGCGGTGGTCGGCGGAAGCAGCGCGGTGACCAGGTCTCCGGCGCGTTCCACCAGGACCCCGGTCGCCCGGCCTTCGTGGTCGCGGTTGATCCTGCCGTTCGGGGGATCCGGGGTGTCGCCGATTCCGGCCCGCTCCAGTGCCGCGGTGTTGGCCAGGACACCGTGCCCGTCGTGGCTGACGAATACCGCGGGCCGGTCCGGCAGGATCGCGTCGAGGAACGCGCGATCGGGCAGCCCGCCCGGGAAGGTGTCGCCGTACCAGCCGTTTCCGGTGATCCATTCCAGGCCCGGATTCCGGTCGGCGTAGGAACGGATGGCGTCCCGGTACCGGTCCGGCGAATGCGGCAGGCGGGAGAGGTCGCACGTCAGCAGCTGCATCCCGGCGGCGAGCGGGTGGACGTGCGCGTCGGTGAAGCCGGGCAGGAGCGTGCCGCCGTGTGCGTCGATCACCTCGGTGCGGGGACCGGCCAGCCCGGTCAGCGGTGCGCGGTCGACCGCGACGATGCGCCCGCCCGCAATGGCGGCCGAGGTCGCGCCGGGGACGTCCGAGTGGACCTCCGCGTTGACGATGACGAGGTCCGGATGCCCGGTCACACTGCCTCCTCGGCGGTTCGGGAACGGCGGGTCACGAGCAGGAAGAGGCCGCCGGAAACGGCGAGCCCGACCAGCCAGGCAAGGTCGATCCCGCCGATGGCCCGCGCGATCGGGCCGACGTAGAACGACAGCACCGCGAAGGGCACCTGCACGGCCAGCCCGACGACGTAGACGACCAGGGCGGGTACGTTCCACGTCCCGTAGCGGCCGCCGTCGGGCCGGAAGAACGCACCGACGTCGTAGTGGCCCTTCCGGACCACGAAATAGTCGACGAGGTTGATGGCAGACCACGGGATCAGCACGTACAGCAGCGTGGTGATGAAGTTGGTGAACGACGTGATGAAGCCGTCGGTGGCCACGAGCGCGACGAGCGCCCCGAGGACGTGCACCACCGTCGTGGTGACCAGCCTGCCGCGCAGGGCCGGGATCCAGCCCGAGCGGAAGGTCTCGATGAGGGTGAGCGTGTTGAGCGTTGCGCTGTAGACGTTTCCGGCGTTCGACAGCCCGGACACGACCGCGAACCCGAGCAGGGTCACGGTGGCGAACTTGCCGGTGAGGGTCGTGAGCCCGCCGGCGACGTTGCCGTCCTGCGCGACGGCCCCGACCAGGCAGCCGAGCGCCATCACCACGAGCGCGCTGAGGACCGAGCCGCCGTAGGTGGCCCAGAACGCCGGCCTCGCCCCGGAATTGGCGGGCAGATAGCGCGAGTAGTCGGAAACGTAAGGGGCATAAGCGACCTGCCAGACCGCGCCCACTGCGATCATGGAAACGAAGCCGGTGACGGTGAAGTGCCCGGCGGAGAGGCTCCCGCCGGGCATCCCGGACACGAAGATCCAGCCCAGCGAGACGAGTACCAGCAGGCCGATGACGATCGCGCTGACCGTGATGACGACCTTGATCACACGGAGCCCGAAGACCGTGATGATCATGCTGAGCACGGCCGCGCCGATGATCGCGGCTTTCGTGTCCACGGCGGGGAACACGCCTTGCAGAGACTGGGCGCCGACCACGAGGTTCGAGATGAAGAACCCGACGAAGAGCACCGTTGCCACGAGGACGACCAGCAGCGCGCCCTTGGTCCCGAACTGGGCACGCGCCTGGATCATCTGCGGTACCCCGAGCTGGGGGCCTTGCGAGGCGTGCAGTGCCATGAAGACCCCGCCGACCAGGTTGCCGATCACGATCGCGAGCATCGCCCAGCCGGCGGGCAGCGCGAACACCGTCGTCCCGAGCGCGCCGGTGACGACGGTGAGCGGGAGCATGTTGACGCCCAGCCAGATACCGAACAGCCCGCGGGCCGAACCGGTGCGTTCGCTCGCCGGGATCGGCCCGATGGTGTTGCGCTCCATCAGCCCGGACGGCGGCGCGGGTGCACCGGCGGCGCGGGTGTCGCTCGTGGTGGTCATGGGCGGGACCCCTTCCTGGAACTCGGTCAGTGCTGCGCGGGGTGGCAGCAGCCGGTCTCGTGCGGTTGCGGAGCAGGGGTGTCCAATGCGGGGTTGCGGTCGAAGAAACCGGTGGGCTTGAGCACGAACCCGGTGTGGTCGACGGGCATGATCGGCCAGTCCTCGGTGCGTGGGTAGTGCGTCAGGCCGAAGGTGTGCCACACGACGAGATCGGCGCCGTCGAGCGGGCGGTCCGCGCGGACCCACGTGTCGATGCCGGTGGTGCCGTCGTTCCGGTTGACGTATTCGCCGGACGGGAACCGTTCGTTCTCGTCGTAGGCGGTCACCCAGAGATGCTTGCGCGTGAAAGCGGCCCGGCGGGCGATCGACGACGCGTCGTCGGCCAGCAGCGGGGGCAGGCCTTCGGGGTGCAGGGTGTAGGCGACCGGTTTGCCGAGCGCGTTGCGGGACTCGGTGCTGCTGATCCGCCAGGTGCGGCCGAGGTTCCCGGCGGCGAGGCGAGCGGCCTCGGATTCCTTGGCCAGCCGGGTGATCTTGCGGGTGAACCCGTTGCCGTGCGGGTTGCCGTCGCCCATCGGGACCCGCTGGACGTCGATCTCGTCGACCGCGTTCGCGAGGCCGTCGACCATCATGTCGAGCCGGGCGGAGAACAGGTGCTGGTGGAAGGGCGCGCCTACTCCGGGAGCGATTTCGCTGGCCCACGGGTACTCGGTGCCGTCCGGGCCGTCGCCGGGGTAGGCGGACGTGAACACGATGCCGGTGGCCTTGCACTCCAGTTCGATCGTGCCGTCGAGGTAGAGGTACCAGTAGAACCCGTAGTCGTAGTTGCCGACGGTGACGAAGAAGGAGATGACCAGCCGCCGCTGCCGCCGGGTCGAGACGCTGCCGTGGTAACCGTCGGTGTGCTTCCACAGCACGCCCGCGTCCTCTTCGTGCAGGCAGATCGCGTTGGGGATGGTGCGCGGGTGCCCGTCGTCGTCGTGCAGGGTGGCGTCGAAGTACCGGATTTCGCCGAGGCAGTCGCAGCCGAGCGTGAGCGGGTTCGCCTCCTTGCCGAGGGAGTACTCACCGGCGTCGAAGTAGTTCTGCCAGAACCGCACCGGGCTGGGATCGCCGTACGGCACGACCATTTCCGCAACCGATGCCCGGTAGACGATCGGGCGGAGCCGGGTGCCGTCGTGGAAGCCGAGCTGGTGCAGCGTGAGGCCTTCGACCGCGTTGAACCCGATCCGGAACTGCCACTTCTCCCACGTCACGACGTCGTCCTCGACGGTGAAGCTCGGGCCTTCGGGCTGGGTGATGACGATCGGCTTCTGCGTGGTCCGCGGCGGGTGCGCGGGGTCGTCGAGGTGGTAGTCGTACGGCGTGCGCGGGATGTCGGCGGGACCTTCGTCGAGGAGATCGTGCACGCGGCAGGCGACGAGGTCGACATAGGCCACGACGCCGTCGATCGGGTGTGCCCAGACGTTGTCGTCTTCGCCGAGCTGGAGAAAAGCCAGGCAGCGCACCAGCCGGAGGCCCTCTTCGCCCGGAAGGTCGAAGCAGCCCGCGCTCAGTGCCGAGATGCGCACGGAGCGCGGTTCGTCGATACCGCGACGGCGCATCGCGGCATTCCAGGTCTCGTCCTTCCACAGGATTTCCTCGACGAGGTCGAACTCCTCGTGCAGGATCGGCGGCTGGCCCTCGGCGACGACGTCGACCACCCGGTCCGCCACGACCGTGCCGTCCGTCAGCGACACGACGACCTCGCGTACCTCGCCGGTCCCGCGGTCCAGCAGCAGCGAGCGGACCCGGCGCCCGACCGGCTCGCCCTCCGGCCAGGACAGCACTCCGGCCTTGGCGGGCTCCAGCAGCGACACGAGCGCAAACCGGGTGACCGACGTCGCGATTCCCGCCTCGACCAGCAGTGCGCGGTTGCGGGCGACCTCGTCTTCGGTCAGCCGGGAGAGGGGGTGGCGCATCCGGTCCTCCGTATTCTTTGCGATGTAGCGGAAAGAATGACTGGCGCGGTCCCGCAGGGCAAGACCTTGTGTCGTCTTGGTTACCGGGGGGTGGGCTCGGTTTTTCGATGCAGATCATCAATAATCCAGAACATGGCACGACCCAAGGACCAGGCGAAGCGCCGCGACGAGCTCGTCGCGGCGGCCGGGCGCGCGATTCTCACCCGCGGACTGGCCGGGCTCCGCATCCGGGACGTCGCGGAGGAGGCCGGGCTGTCGGCGGGCTCCGTCAGCTACTACTACCCGGATCTCGACGATCTGCTGCACGAACTGCACCGGGACGCCGTCGACCGGTTCTACTGGGCGCGCGCGAAGGCGGCCGAGGAGGAGGCGGACCCGGTTCGCCGTCTCGTGCGGCTGGCCGAAGCGGGTCTTCCCGGGGACGGGGAAGACCCGCTCAGCAGGGTGCTGTACGAAATGCACGTCCACGCGGCCCGCAGCCGGACGCACGCCGTCCTGATGACCGCGTTGTGGGACCGCGAGGTCTCGCTGTATTCGGCGGTGCTGGCGCACGGGCGCGACGTCGGCGCGTTCCGGATGCGTTCGCCGGTCACTGCGGTCGCGACCAACGCGGTGGCCCTGGAAGACGCATACGGCCTGCATATCGCCGGGCGCAACACCAGCCTCTCGGCGGCCTCGGTACGGGCGCTGGTGCTCGGGTACCTCAGCGCCGAGACCGGATGTGCACTGGGGGATCAGGCGTAGCTGGTCCAGACGGTCTTGAGGCCGGTGTACTTGGCGAACGAATGCAGGGACAGGTCGCGGCCGAAGCCGGACTGCTTGAACCCGCCGAACGGGGTGACCGTGCTCAGCGCGTCGACGGTGTTGACCGAAACCGTGCCGGCGTGGATTGCGTCGGACACGCGGTGCGCGCGGGCGAGGTCGCGGGTCCAGACCGAGGCGGCGAGGCCGTAGGCGCTGTCGTTCGCGAGGCGGACCGCTTCCGCTTCGCTGTCGAAGGTCAGCGTGGCGAGGACCGGGCCGAAGAGTTCGTCGGTGACCAGGGGGTCGTCCGGGCGCAGGCCGGTGACGACAGTCGGGTCCAGGAACGCGCCGCGGCGGGTTCCGCCGGTCAGGACGGTGCCGGAACTCGCCTGCACGGCCGCCAGTACCCGGGTTGCCGCATCCTCGTCGATCATGGGGCCGAGCCGGGTGGCCGGGTCGAGGGGATCGCCGGGTACCCATTCGGCGACCTTCGCGGCCAGCAGGGCGAGGAAGCTGTCGGCGACCGACCGGTGTACGAGCAAGCGGGTCGTGGCCGAGCAGACCTGTCCGGAGTTCGCGCAGAACCCGAAGGCCGCTCGCTCCGCGGCTGCGTCGAGATCGGCGTCCTTGAACACCACGATCGGGCTCTTGCCGCCGCATTCGAGCCAGACCTGCTTGAGGTTCGACTCACCGGCGTACTGCAGGAACAGTCCGCCCACCGGGGTCGAGCCGGTGAAGGCGAGGACGTCGACGTCCGGATGCCGGCCCAGTGCTTTGCCCGCTGCGCCGAAACCGGGTACCACGTTGAGCACGCCGTCCGGGATCCCGGCTTCGACGGCCAGTTCGGCCAGCCGCAGCGCGGAAAGCGGGGACTGCTCGGCGGGCTTGAGGACCACGCTGTTGCCCGCGGCCAGCGCCGGGGCGAGCTTCCACCCGGCGATGTCCAGCGGGAAGTTCCACGGCACGACCGCACCGACGACCCCCAGCGGAACCCGGCGGATCGTCGCGAAGTTGCCCGGCGGGGCAGGCGCGACCTCGTCGTAGAGCTTGTCGATCGCCTCGGCGTGCCAGGCGAAACAATCCGCGATGGCGGGGATGTCCACGCCGTGCGTGTCGGAGATCGGGCGGCCGACGTCGACGGTGTCGCACAGCGCCAGTTCCTTGCCGTGTGCGGCGACCGACTCCGCGAGCGCGAGCAGCCGCCGTTTCCGCTCGGCAGGCGCCAGCCGCGACCAGCGGCCGTCGTCGAACGCCCGGCGCGCGGCGGCGACCGCCAGGTCCACCTCGTCCGCACCGCATTCCGCCACCTCGGCGACCACCTGCCCGGTGGCGGGGTTGACGTCGGCGAACGTCTTGCCGGACTTGGCTTCCAGCCGTTCGCCGTCCACAAAGGCCGCAGTGCGGGGGCGCAGCTGTGCGGCCTCCCGTACCCAGTCGGCGTGATTCATCGTCGAGGCACCTTTCGTCGCAGGTGCCGTTCACTATCGAAGGTGCGGCGGGGTTTGATAAAGCGGATCTTTCCGCGGCTGTGCATCTGTCCGATAGATGCAGGGGTCAGTCGGGGAAGCCGCGTTCGCGGAGATAGTCCACCAGCATCGCCTGCGAACCGCGGATGTGCTCGCGCATCGAATCCCTTGCCGCGCCGGGCCGTCCGCGGGTGATCTCGCCGAGAATCGCCGCATGCTCGTCGATGTACAGCGAGCGCAGGGTTTCCGGGGACCGGATCGCCAGCCGGACGGTGTCCTTCGGGAAGTACCGGTGCAGTTCCTGGATCATGCTGCCGAGCCGCTGGTTTCCGCCCGCGTCGTGGATGACCCGGTGGAACATGTCGTTGAACCGGCGCAGCCGTTCGGTGGTCTCGGTGTCGTCAGGATCGGCGAGGGTTCCCTCGGCGAGCGGCACGACCTGCCGCAGCGCCTCGTGTGCCTTCTCGAGCGCGGCGAGCATCTCGGGCGCGCGGGAGCGGGCGGCGAGATCGGCGGCGAATCCTTCGAGCTCGGCACGCAGCTGGTAGACGTCGTTGAGCTCGCGCAACGTCGGCATCCGGACCCGGGCCCCGCGATTGGGTACCAGCTCGACGAGGTTGTGCGCCTGAAGCTTCCGCAGCGCCTCGCGGGCCGGGGTGCGGCTGACCCCGAAGCGCCCGCAGATTTCCTCCTGCTGCAGGTGGGTGCCGTCGGGGTAACGCCCTTCGAGAATCTCGTCTTCGAGGATCTGCGCGATCTGGTCGGCCAGGCTGTCCGGGGCCCGCAACGCCTCCGCTCCGCTCACGACGTGGTCGCCCCTTTCGCTTCTGTGGCCGAATCCCGCCGAATCTTAGGACAGTCACCCCCCGGCTCGGCGGACCGGCGGGGTTGACATCGGCCGGTCTGTCAGATTGTATCCACAAATACATGGATACAATCTACCTCGAAGTGGAGGACGCGATGGCCGACGTGCGCAACGTCAGGGGCGGGAACGGGCTGGAGCCGATCAAGGCCGAGCTGGACGAGCTGCTGGAGTCGGTGCAGGTCGCCACCGCCGAGGCGACCGAGGCGTTCTTCGCCTCCTACGACGAGGACCCGGACCCGGCGCGGCTGGCCGCCTGGCTGGTCCCGCGGTGCTGGCGCGAGATCGACTACGTGTACCTGCTCAACGAGGAGATCAGCCGGTACGGCATGCAGTTCGAGCGGCGGCACCTCACGTTGCTGGCCAAGCAGTCGTTCCAGGAGGCCGAGCACTACGACATGGTCGGCAAGGCGATCGAGTCGCTGGGCGGGAAGGTGCCCACGACCGTGCCCGCGGAAGCCGAGCCGTGGAGCCGGTTCCTGTGGGAATGCCTCGACCGGCACCCGCTTTCCGCGGTCGCCGCGTGGAACCTCTCCGAGACCTCGGCGTCGGGCAGCTTCGAACCGACCTTCCGCGGTGCGGAGCGGCACCAGCTGACCGAGGTCACGCGGATCTACCGGCAGATCGAGAAGGACGAGAAGTTCCACGTCGGCCTCGGACTGCAGATGATGGCGACCTACGTCGAGACCGACGAGGACCGCGAGGAAATCCTGTACGCCATGCGCGGGATGCGGGACATCGCCTGGCGGACGTTCACCCCCGAGTCGGTCAAGGCCGGCAGTGACCGGTGAGCCGGTGCCCGCCCCGGACGACTGGCGCACGGTCGTGGTGGCGGCAGTCGAAAGGTGCGCCGACGACGTCGTGGCGTTGACGCTCATCGCTGCGGACCTGCCTCGGTGGGAGCCGGGTGCGCACCTCGACGTCGACCTCGGCCCGGGCTTGCTGCGGCAGTACTCCTTGTGCGGCCTGCAGTCTTCGGGCACTTGGCGGATCGCGGTGCTGCGCGAGCCGGACGGGCAAGGCGGGTCGGCCCGGATCCACGACGAGGTCCGCGCGGGGGACCGGCTGCGGGTTCGCGGCCCGCGCAACCGGTTTCCGCTCGTCGACGCCGAGCGGTACCTGTTCGTCGCCGGGGGCATCGGGATCACGCCGATCCTGCCGATGGTGCGCCGGGCAGCCGAGCTGGGCCGCCCGTGGCACCTCGTCTACGGCGGGCGGACCCGGACGTCGATGGCTTTCGCCGACGAGCTGTCGGCCGTTCCGGGCGGCGAACTCACGATCGTCCCGCAGGACGAGGCCGGGCTGCCCGATCTCGACGGGCTGCTCGCAGTCCCCTCGGACGGCACGGTGGTCTACTCCTGCGGGCCAGGCCCGATGCTGTCCGCCGTGGAGCGCGCGTGTGCCGCGTGGCCAGCGGGTGCACTGCACCGGGAGCGCTTCGCTGCGGAGGTGCCTCCGGTCGCTGGTAGCTTCGAGGTGTTGTTGCAGCGCACTGGAATCCGCCTCACCGTCGGCGAGTACGAGCCGTTGCTGGACGCGATCGAAGCGGCCGGAGTGGAACTGGACAACTCGTGCCGGGCGGGTATCTGCGGCACCTGCGAGGTCCGCGTGCTGTCGGGCGAACCGGACCACCGAGACGACGTCCTGACCGACGAGGAACAACAGCGCGGCGACGTCATCCTGCCGTGTGTGTCGCGCAGCAAGGGACCGTTGCTGGTCCTCGATTTGTGACGCGGGACCGAAGCAGTATCGCGGAAATCGATGGGCTGCGCCGCGGATCGATGTTATGCGGATCCCGGTGGGATTGTCATGCTGTTCCTTGGTAGATGTCGAGCCAAGGGAGGCTTTTCCGGCATGAACGCCCAGATCCTGGACGGGAAGCGGCTGGCTGCCGAGGTCCGTGCGCAGACCCGGGAGAAGGCCGCCGCCTTCACCGGCCGGACCGGAACCGCGCCCGGGCTGGCGACGGTGCTCGTCGGCGACGACCCGGCGAGCCACGTTTACGTCGCCAGCAAGCGCAAGATGGCGGCGGCGGCAGGGATCGCCGATTTCCACCACCATCTGCCGGGTCCGGCGCCGGAACGGGAGATCGCGGCGGTACTCGACGACCTCGCGGCCGACCCGCGCGTGTCGGGCATTCTCCTCCAGCTTCCCTTGCCTGCCGGCAAGGACAGCGCGTCGCTGATCGAGCGCATTCCGGCGGGGAAGGATGTCGACGGCCTGACTACGACGAGCGCCGGGCTGCTCAGCCGCGCCGCCCCCGGCCTGCGGCCCTGCACCCCGTCGGGGGTGATCGCACTCCTCGACGCAGCGGGCATCGACCTGCCGGGAAAGCACGTCGCGGTGGTCGGGCGGTCGCAGCTCGTGGGAGCTCCGCTCGCGCAGATGCTCCTGCACCGCAACGCGACGGTGACGGTCGCGCACTCCCGCACTGCCGACCTCGCCGCAGTCACGCGCGAGGCGGACATCGTGGTCGCCGCGGCCGGACGGGAGGGGCTGATCACGGCGAAGCACGTCCGCGAGGGCGCGGTGGTCGTGGACGTCGGCATCCATCGCACTCCGGACGGGCTCGCCGGGGACGTGCAGTTCGACGAGGTCGCGGCCCGTGCGTCGTGGATCACGCCGGTGCCGGGCGGGGTGGGGCCGATGACCATCGCCATGCTCCTGGCGAACACCCTGCAGGCCGCGGCCGGCCTGGGTTGATGCTGCCCGCACCCACTATGTCCACATGGGACACGTACCCGCGGAGACCGTTGATCATGGGCATCGTCAACGTCACGCCTGATTCGTTCAGCGACGGCGGTGCGCACCTTGCGGAGTCGGCGGCGATTGCGCACGGCAAGGCGCTCGTCGCGGCGGGCGCCGACATCATCGACGTCGGCGGCGAGTCGACCCGGCCGGGTGCCCGGCCGATCTCCGCGGCGGAGGAGCAGGCGCGAGTGCTCGGCGTCGTGAAAAACCTTGCTGCCGCAGGTGTTGTCGTCTCGATCGACACGCTGCACGCGGAAACGGCGAAGGCGGCGGCTGAGCTTGGCGCGTCCTTCGTCAATGACGTTTCGGGAGGTCTCGCCGACCCCGCGATGGCAGCAGCAGTCGCCGACGCCGGGATCGCTTACGTCATCGGGCATTGGCGCGGCACGCCGCAGACGATGCGCAACTACGCGGACTACGCCGACCCGGTCGAGGAGGTCTGCCGGGAACTCGCGGCGCGCGCGGCTGCGGCGGTGCAGGCCGGGGTCCCGCCCGGCCGGATCGTGCTGGACCCGGGCCTCGGGTTCGCCAAACGGGCGCCGCACAACTGGCACCTGCTCAGCCGCTTGGACCGGCTGCAGGAGCTCGGCCATCCGGTGCTGATCGGCGCGTCGCGCAAGCGTTTCCTCGCCGGCCTGGTCCCGGCCGGTGCCGCGCCGAGCGGCCGGGACCTGCCGACCGCGGTCTTGAGCGTGCTTGCCGCGCAGCACCAGGTGTGGGGAGTGCGCGTGCATGATGTGGAAATGACCAGGATCGCGCTCGGTACGTGGGCCGCGTGGCAGTCGGCGGCCGGGTCACCGGGCTGACGGATGCGCCGCGGCGCCGTGGCTTCCGGGGCTGCGGTGCCGGGTCTGGGCGTCCCAGATCCCGAAGAGGCATCCCCAGCTGTCCTGCAGCAGTGCGTAGTCTCCGGTCGGGCTGGCCGTTCTCGGCACGACCACCCAAGCGCCGAGCGCGGTGGCCCGTTCGATCCCCGCGTCGATGTCCGGAAAATGGAAGTACGGCATCCAGTGGTCCTCGGTCGCCGGGTCGAGAAACGACGTCATGTCGAGCACCCCGGCGAGGTGCTGCCCGCCTGCGGACAACATCGTGTAGTCGACGGGCTCGTCGGGCAGGAGATCGACCCGCAACCGGAGCGCGGCCGAGTAGAAGGCCGTCGCCGTTTCGACATCGCGGGTGTAGACATCGGCGAGGACGACGTCGCCGCGCCCGGCCGGCTCGCCCGGTGCGGGCTCGGCACCGACCAGCTCGAAGGTGATTCCCTGCGGGTCCGCCACGAGGTACGACCCGTCCGGCCCGGCAACGACTTTCGCGCCGAGGTCCGCACATACACCGGCCGCACCGGCGAGATCGGTGACACCGAACCCGACGATCCATCGCGCGGTGCCGGGGTGGCGGTGCGGGCTGACCTGCACGCGCACCGCGGCACGTTCCGCCGGGTAGGTGAGAGTTTCGTAGAAGGCTTCCGCGGCACCGGGATCCGGCGTATCGAGCCGCAGCGTGCGCACGCCGACGCACCAGGGCGGCTGCTCGGTGGTCATTCGATCGTCCCCTCGCTCTCGAAACCCACCCTAGCGGCAGGCCGGGTGGCGATCCAGAAGTGCATGCGCCCGTCGAAGGTGTCCGGTGACCATCCGGTCAGCTCGCTGATGATGTTCAGCCGGTGGCGAAGGGTGTTCCGATGGACGAACAGCCGGTCGGCGGCCTGGGAAATCGAGCAGTCGCAGTCGAGGTAGACGACCAGTGAACGGAGCAGTTCGCTGCCGGTGCGCGTGTCGTGGGCGGTCAGCGGTTCCAGCGCGCGCTCCACGAACTCCCGCATCGGCAGCGTGTCGGCCGAGCCGAGCAGCAGGTACCCCAGGTTGAGCGGCCGGGCGTGGTGCACTCCGTCCGGTGCCGCCGCATCCCGTGCCTGGTGATAGCTCATCGAGAGGGACACCGGGTCGGATGCGGCCGGGCCGATCCCGACCGAGGCCGCGCTGTCCAGCATTCGCAGGTGCTGCAGCAGCATGCGGGCGACCGTGACGAGTGAGTCCGAGCCCGGTACCACCAGCACGAGATCGTTCCCGACGGTGGCCCGGACGTAGGGATCGCCACGCCCGGCAAGCAGCGAGTGCAGGTTCCACGGCCGGGTCCGCAGCTGCGCGCCGGACCGGGCCGTCCGGCCGACGAGCACCGAATGTCCTGCCGGTGCCCCGGATTCGATCCCGAGCGAGGCCAGCCGCTCCCTGGCCTCGCGGCCCCGGCTGCGTCCGGTGAAGACGTCCTCGAGGATCTGACCGGCCATCTCGCGCCGGCCGGTGAGGAGGGCCTGCAGCCGGGCGAGCTCGAGAGAAGCCAGTTCGGCGGCGACCCGGAACACGGCCTCCTGCCCGGCGCAGGGGCGGACCACCAGCAGCGCGACCACGTCGCCGTCCAGCGCCACCGGCTCCACCGCCAGCGCCGGGTCACCGACGTGGCGGACTCCGGGCCGCCAGGACCGCAGTTCCGGCAACGGCCACTGGGCGCGCGTGGGTGCCGACGCGAGCAGGCTTCCCCGCAGGTCCACGAATGCGGCGGGGGCCGACGTGACCCGCCGCAGGATGGTGACCACGCCCGCGAGCCCGGTCCCGTCGGTGAGCGCCCGGCTCATCGCGAGCATGTCGTCCGCTTGGGTCACGGACTGCATCTTCATCCGCCCGCGGCGATTCGTCCACTCCGGAGCGGTCCGTACCGGCTGGTCGTTCATCCGCCCGGTGCGACGGCCCGATCGTTGGTCGCGTGCACAATGCGGCCCCGGCAGGCGGTCCCGGATAGTTGTCCCGCATTACGGCGTGGCTTCCACCGCCCGCCCACCTTCGACCCTCCGGTGGCGAAACACATCATGAACAATCACTTCGCGGGCCCTGCGCAGACGGGGGCCGGGACACTGCGGATCCGGGCGTCGTGCGCCGACCGGCCCGGTCTGGTGTCCGCGCTTTCGACCGCGCTGAGCGAGCTCGGCTGCAACATCCGCGAGTCCAGCCAGTTCAGCACCGAACCCGAGGGCGGCGCGTTCTTCCTCCGCCTCGTGGTCGACGTCCGGCCGGGAAAAGCCGACGCGGTCCATGCCCGGCTGGCTCAGCTCGCCGAGACGCTCGACCTGGAATACCAGGTCTGGCCCGCCGCTCGGCGCAAGAGAATGGCGGTGCTCTGCTCGACCAGTGACCACTGCGTCCTCGATCTGCTCTGGCGCGCCCGCAACGACGATCTGGCCGTCGACATTCCCCTCGTCATCTCGAACCACGACAAGCTGCGTTCGGCCGCGGAGCATTTCGGGGTGCCGTACCACTATGTTCCCGCCGACCCGGAGAACAGGAAACGGCCCGAGGCGCAGATCCTGGATCTGCTCCGGGAATCGGCGGTGGATTTCGTCGTGCTGGCGCGCTACATGCAAATCCTCACGGACGATTTTCTCGACCGGGCCCGCGTGCCGGTCATCAACATCCACCATTCACTGCTTCCCGCCTTCGTGGGAGCACAGCCGTATCGGCGGGCTTACGAACGCGGGGTGAAGATCATCGGCGCCACCGCGCACTACGCGACGCCGGAACTCGACGCGGGCCCCATCATCGCACAGGACGTCGAGCACGTCGGCCACACCGACGACGCGGCCACGATGGCCAAGCGGGGCAAGAACATCGAACGGACCGTGCTGGCCAGAGCGGTCGAACTGCACGTGGAGGACCGCGTCCACGTGCATCGCAACCGGACCATCATCCATGTCTGAACCGGATGCGGAGACCACCGCCGAGCACGTCCTCGTCGTGTTCTGCCACCCGCGCGACGATTCCTTCGGTGCGCAGCTGCTCGCCGAGTACACGGCCGGGCTCGCCGAAACGGGGCGGACCTACGAGGTCGCGGACCTTTACCGGGAGAAGTTCGACCCGGTGTTCCACGCCGGGGACTACGTCCAGTTCGAGGGTGGTGCGCTGTCCCGCCGCATTCTCGACGAGCAGGCGCGGATCGAACGGGCCGATGCCATCGTGATCATGAGCCCGCTGTGGTGGCTCGGATTTCCCGCAATGCTCAAAGGCTGGTTCGACCGGGTCTGGAGCAACGGGTGGGCCTACGAGTTCGCCAACGACCCCGAAGGCAGCTTGCTGCCACCGCGGCCCTACCTGATCCTTCTGACCACCGGTGGTTCCGCCGGGAGCTTCGCCCGGCGCGGCTACGCCGACGGGCTCGACTCGCTCCTGCGGACCGGGGTGCTCGGATGGTGCGGGGTGAGCGAGTCGAGCGTCGTCTTGCTGCACGACACCGGTTTCCACCCGGCCACGACTCGGGAGCACCTCGAGTTCGCGCGGGCATTGGGCTCCGGACCGATCTCCGACGGCTCCCTGACCGGTGACCCCGCGCGCATCACCGTGCTCAATTCACCCCTGCGCGCCCGGAACACGGAGGAACCGGCCATGGACGCACCGGCAGCCATCCGCCGCCTTTGCGATGCCTGGATCAAGCAGGACAACGCGGCGATCGCCCGTCTCTTCGCCGACGAGGGGGTCTTCACCGATCCGCTGCACGAACGGCCGCTGATCGGACCGGACGACATTCTCGCCACCAACCAGGCTGCCGTGGACGAGCTGGCCGACGTGCGGATCGAGCTCTATTCCGTTCTCGGTACGGGTGCCCGCGCCTGCGCCGAGGGCCGGATGACGGCCACGGTCGTCGCCGACGGCAGCGTCCTGGACTTCGAGTTCACCATGATCGCCGAGACCGCCGACGGGCGGATCACCCGGCTCACCGAGTACTTCGACACCGCGCCACTACGGCACTGAAAGCCCGACCGACACCAGGGAGACCCATCGTGTCCAAGCCCCTTCGCCAGAACCTGATGTACACCACGCGCCGCTCCCCGTATTTCGACCGGACGCTGCGCGAAGGCGCCCTCGAATGGGGCGTCTACAACCACACGTACATGCCGTTCGTCTACGACAACGACCCGCGTGCCGAGTACGACGCGATCGTGCACGGAGTGACGCTGTGGGATGTCGGCGCGGAACGGCAGGCCGAATTCCGCGGGCCCGACGCCCTGAAATTCGCGGACTACCTCGCCCCGCGGGACCTGTCCGGGCTGCCGGTGGGCGGATGCAAGTACACCCCGCTCTGCGATCAGCACGGCCGGATCATGTCCGAGATCATCATCCTCCGGCCCTACGAGGACGTGATCTGGTTCTCCCATTCCGATGTGGACGTCAGCCTGTGGGCCTACGGGCTCGCCCTCGCCGGTGGTTACGACGTGCAGGTCGCCGAGGCGGATGTCGCGCCGTTCCAGGTACAGGGTCCGAAGGCGCGTGCGGTGCTCGCCCCGCTCGTCGCGGCCGACCTGGATGCTCTTCGCCGTTTTCGCTGTGTGGTGACCGAACTGGCCGGTGTCGACGTCGTCATTTCCAACACCGGCTGGAGCAAGGAGTCGGGCTACGAGGTGTACCCGCTCGGCTCCGCCCGCGCCGCGGAAGCCTGGGACGCCGTTCGCGAGGCGGGCCGGGCACACGACATCCTGGTGACCGGCCCGAACCTCAACCGCGCGGTCGAGCAGGGAATCCTCGACACCCAGTACGCCACCAACTCCGGGATGGACCTCTTCGAAGCCGGTCTCGGCGGCCTCGTCGACCTGGACAAGAACGACTTCATCGGCCGCGACGCACTGCGGAAGGTGCGGGAAAGCGGTCCGAAGCGCAAGACGGTCGGGCTGGTCTCCGACACCGCCGAGTGGCCGCTGTTCGAATGGTTCTGGCCGGTCGAGGATTCCGCGACCGGGAAGGAGGTCGGGGTCGTCCGGTGGGCGGTGTGGTCCTACGCCCTCGACCGCAACATCGCCGTCGCCCTGGTCGATTCGGCCGTGGCCGACGACGCCGAGCTCACGGTCAGGAGCCCGGCCGGCGAGCACAAGGCGAGCATCCACGCCATCCCCTTCGTCTGACCGGTCCGAGCGGAAGGAGGAGCATCATGAGCATCGATCCCGATCGGGTACGACCGGCCGCTGCTTCGGTCCGGCACCTGCGCGAACGGTCCCGGATGGAACTGATCCCGCTGCCATCGCTTCGTCGCCGTTTCCCCGAGATCCCCGCCGGAAGCCGGTTGTCGGTGACGTGCTCGCCCGCCCACGGCATCGACGCGACCATCGACGTCACCGCCGCGCTGCGCAAGCTCGGGCACGACGCGATCCCGCACCTCGCGGCGCGGCAGATCGGCAGCCGCGCGCAGCTGGCGGACATCGTGCGCCGCTGTGACGCCATGGGCATCGAGGAGGTCTTCTGCATCGGCGGCGACGCCAAGGAAGCCGGTCCTTATGCGGCGGCGCTCGACCTCGCGACCGGTTATGCAGAGGTGAGCGACGTCGTCCGGTGTTTCGGTTTCGCCGGATATCCGGAGGGCCATTCGGCGATTTCCGGGGAGCAGGTCGCAGCCGCGCTCCACGCGAAGCAGGACTTCGTGGAATCCCGTGGGCTGCACGGATATGTCTCGACGCAGATGTGCTTCTCCGGGGCGGCGATCGTGGAGTGGGCGCTGCGCGAGCGCGACCGGGGGCTCACCCTCCCGCTGCGCCTCGGCGTACCAGGGCACGTCGATCGATTGAAGCTGATGGCGATTTCGAGCAGGCTGGGCGTCGGCAGCTCGCTGCGGTTCCTCAAGAGCAACCGGTCCTCGGTGAAGAAACTGCTGAAGTCGGCCACGTTCGAACCGGCCGGGATCGTGGACGAGGTGCTCGGCGCCGACCGCCGGGCCGGCATCGAGGGCCTGCATGTCTTCTCTTTCAACAATGTCGCGCCGACCGTGGAGTGGTTTCACCGCTATCTCGACGGAGACACCGACCAGGGAGCAGCACAGTGAAGACGGAATCGGGCCCGGCCATCGAAACGCGGACCGTCGAGCACATTCCGCTCGGCGAACGGCACGGCAAGGCACGCCAGATGTTCACGATCTGGTTCGGCACCGGGCTGACGCTTGCGGCAGCCGCCACCGGGTTCGTGTCCACCTCGTTGTACGGGCTGCCGTGGTGGGTCGCGGTGCTGGCCTTGTTCGCCGGTTGCCTCGTGGGCGGCATCGTGATGGCGTTGCACGCGGCACAGGGGCCGCAGACCGGCGTTCCCCAGATGCTGCAGACCCGGGCCCAGTTCGGGTCCTATGGCAGCCTGCTGGTGATCGTGCTCGTCGTCTTCATGTATGTCGGGTTCTTCGCTTCGAACCTGGTCCTCGGCGGGCAGTCGATCGCGGCGCTGACGTCGATCGGCACCACCCCGGCGATTCTCTTCATCGGCGCGGTCTCCACACTGGCGGCCATCGTCGGGTACACCCTGATCCACCGGCTCGCCGGGCTGATGAGCGTGGTCGCCGGACTGGCGCTCGTGCTCGCCTTCGTCTGGGCGCTCGGCGTGAACGGCGTGTCCGGTACGACGTGGACCGGGGGCACCGTCACCGTCGTCGGCGTCATGGGTGCCCTCTCGCTGGGCAGCCTGTGGATGATCGCCTGTGCCCCGTTCGTCTCCGACTACACGCGCTACCTGCCCAAAGACACCGGAGTCCGCTCGGCCTTCTGGGCGACCTACTGGGGCGCGGTTCTGGGCGCGATCCTGCCGATGGCACTCGGCGCCTTGATCGGGTCGGCGCTCACCGCAACCGATACGGTCACCGGCCTGGCCACGCTCACGCGAGGGGTCAGCGGCATCGTCATCGTCGTCCTGAGCGTCGCACTGGTTTCGCAGTCGGCGATGTATGTGTACTGCGGGTCGCTTTCCATCATCACCATCGGTCAGACGCTCTTCGAGAAGTGGACGCCGCGCGCGTCGGCCAGAACGGTCGCCGCAGTGGTGGTCTTCGCGGCAGCCGCGGTGATGGCGATCGCCGGCCAGGGAGATTTCCTCACCTTCTACACCAATTTCCTGCTCATCCTCCTCTGCGTGCTGACCCCGTGGACCGCGATCAACTTGATCGACTACTACGTGATCAGGCACGGCGAATACGACATCGCCGCGATGTTCCAGCGGGACGGTGGCCGGTACGGCCGGTTCAACCGCCCGGCGATCGTCTCCTACGTCGCCGGGATCGGCGTGCAGATCCCGTTCCTCAGCACCACCCTGTACACCGGCCCGGCCGCCGCGGCTCTCGGCGGGATCGACCTCTCGTGGATTGTCGGTCTCGTGATCACCTCGCCGCTATACCTGGTGCTCATGCGCAGGTACGGACGCGTCGCCGAGACGTCGGTCGCGGGCAGCGCGGTTCTCGCGGAAACCGCCGAGGCACCGCGTTCCGGCGGGCGCCGGCGGTGAGGGTGGCTCGGAATGGCCGATTTCACCTTGGCGCAGCTTCGCTATTTCGTCGTCGCGGCGTCCAGCGGCAGTATGACCGCTGCTGCCGCCGAACTGAGGATCGCCCAGTCCGCGGTGTCGTCAGCGGTGGCCACGCTCGAACGTGCGCTCGGCGTCCAGCTCTTCATTCGCCGGCACGCTCGCGGGTTGTGCCTCACCGATGCCGGGGAGCGGCTGTGCGTGGCGGCGCAGGATTTGCTCGCGCACGCCACCGAACTCGGTGAGGTGGCCCGCGGAATCGCGGATGCGGTCAGCGGCGACATCAGGTTCGGTTGCTTCGTCACGCTCGCGCCGTTCCTGATGCCGCAGATCCTGCGCAGCTGCGCCGATCGTTACCCGCAGCTGCACATCCAGGCCCGTGAGCTCGACACCGACGAGCTTCTGGCGGAGCTGAAGGAAGGCAAGATCGAGGTGGCCCTGATGTACGACCTCGGGCTCGGCGAGGACCTGAAGCGCCGGCGGATCGCTGCCGCGCCGCCGTATGTCATCGTGCCGGCCGGCCATCCGCTGTCGACGTCGCCGGGCATCCACCTGGCCGAGCTCGAGGACGAGCCGATGATCATCCTGGACATTCCCCGCAGCGCGGAATACTTCGAAGGGCTGCTGCATTCCGCTGGCGTCGAGCCGAAGGTGTGCTTCCGCAGCTCCAGCTACGAGACGGTGCGGGGCATGGTCGCCGAGGGGCTCGGCTATGCCGTGCTCAACCAGCGGCCTTCGGTGGACACCACCTATGGCGGACGATCGGTCGTCGCCGTCCCGTTGCTGGACGAGCTGTCCTCGCTGCCGATCGTCCTGACGCGGTTGACCAAGGTCCGCCCGACCGGCCGGGCGCAGGCGCTGGCCGACGCGTGCGCCGCCGCCCTGGCCGATCGCGGATGAGGGGAGCCGGGCGCTGGGGCGGTGCCCGATTCGACGACCTTCAGGCCAGAACGTCCCTGTGTTTCCCGGTCCCGGCGCGGATCCTTCGCGCGGATCGTGCCGCCGACGTCCTTCCGGTCCTGGCCGCGGTCGAGGAAGCCACCGCGCGAGGATCGTGGGCCTACGGCTATGTCGCCTACGAGGCCGCCGCCGGGCTGGACCGAAGCCTCGCTACGCATCACGCCGCTGGCTTGCCCTTGGCCTGGTTTGCCCTTACCGGGGCTCCGTCGACCGGCGCGCCGCTCGAAACCGCGGTGTGCGGGACGTACCGCAGCCGGTGGCGACCCGGATGGGACCGGAGCGGCTACCGGTCCCGGGTGCAGGCGGTGCGGGCCCGCATCGCGGCGGGGGACACGTACCAGACGAACCTGACGGTGCGCATGCGCGGCCGGGTCGAGGGGGACTTGTTCGCGTTCTACCGTGATCTCGCCCTGGCTCAGCACGGCGCCGGTAACGCGTACCTGGAGCTGGGCCGGTACGTCATCGCCAGTGCCAGCCCCGAACTGTTCTTCGAACGCCGGGCGGACCGGGTGCTGCTCCGGCCGATGAAGGGCACCAGCAGGCGGGGCGCTGACGCCGCCGAGGACCGGGTTCGTGCACACGCGTTGCGTTCCGATGCCAAGGAACGTGCCGAGAACATCATGATCGTCGATCTGATCCGCAACGACATTGCCCGCCTCGCGATCGCCGGGACCGTCCGGGTGCCGTCGCTGCTGACGGTCGAGCGCTTCGGCACCGTTCTCCAGCTCACTTCTGACGTCACCGCGACGCTGCGCCCTGGCACCGGGCTGACCGCACTGTTCACCGCGTTGTTTCCGTGCGGCTCGGTCACCGGTGCACCGAAGGTCTCCACGATGGCACTGATCACCGAGCTCGAGGACACCCCACGCGGTGTTTACTGCGGCGCGATCGGCTGGGTCGCACCACCGTCGCAGCCGGTCTCGATGCGGTTTGCCGTCGCGATCCGCACGGCTGTGATCGACACTCACGACGGCTCGGCTGTCTACGGCACCGGCAGCGCCATTACCTGGAGCTCCGACCCCGATGCCGAGCACGACGAAATCCTGGCCAAGACTGCCATTCTGCGTGCCGGGCAGCGCGTGCGCGGGAGCCGGTAGTCAGTCCACTGCGGCGGGGGATTCGGCGTGGGGGATCAGCAGGTGCGGGGCACCGGTACCGTCAGCCGGGACTGTCCATACGTCGGCGTCACTGGTGTTTCTCGGGACGGCGTAGCCGATGGCGTTGGCGGTCAGCCAGGCGGGCTGGTCGTCGACGCTGCGGGTTTCGGCGAGTTCCGTTCGCCTGCCGGAGGCCAGGTCCAAGACGGACAGGCGCCAGCCTTTCGCCGGATCGCCGTCGATGGCCGATTTGAAGGCGATTCGCGTGCCGTCCGGGGAAAGGGACGGGCATTCCACGTTTTGCGCGATGGTGTGCACGCTTTTCGCGGCGATGTCGCCTTTCACCAGATAACGATGGCCTGCCGTGGACATCGTGGAGTAGAATGTGTTTTCGTCGGCGGCGAAGGTGATTCCCCAGAAATTGAGGTCGGCGGCGGTGTAGGGATGGCCGTCCAGGGTCACCGAAAGGAATTCCAGCGAATCGACGGTGTCCTCGCGTTTCAGATCGATCAGTCCGGCGCGGGTGGAGAACCGGCCGTTGTTGTACGAGTCACCGGCGACGAAAACGGTCCAGGCCACTCGGCGGCCGTCGGCGGAAATGCGGGTTCGGTTGGGTACCCCGACCAGCGGAATGGTGCGCTCGACGGCCAGCTTGCGGTCCAGGATGGCGGCCTGGAAGGTCGCCAAGGCGCCGTCTTGGCGCAGGCACACACCGGTGCCACCGGCGGCGTAGGCGCGGAGGCAGGTCAGGGCGGACAGGGCGCGGGGACCGCCGGGATTGTTCTTGGGTACCAACGCCAACCGGCCCTTGCTGTCAGGGGCGGTGCTCACGAAGAGGATTCCGGTGTCGAGGTTCAGGCCGTCGGCGGCGGCGACCGCGGGGGCGTCGCGGGTCGAGGCGAGGATGCCGTACCCGGCGGCCACGGCGGTCAGCAGCATGGCCCCGAGCAGGGTGAAGAGCGTCCGGCGGGTCATGCGGTTTCCTTGCTGGTGGCCGGAATACTGCGTAACAACAGGGCCATTCCGACCACCGCCACCGCGACCAGCACGGCGACGAACCGGCTCGCGCTCTCCGGCCCCCAGACTGTCCAGGCCAGTCCGAAGAGGACTGAGGAGACCAGGTAGGACAACGCCTGTCCGGTTTGGATCAAGGCGATTCCGGTGGTACGCAAGGCTTTGGGCAGTACCGGTCCGGCCAGCGCCATCAGGACGCCGTCGGTGGCGGCGTAGAACAGGCCGTACAGCGCGAGCACCACGACGAGCAGCAGCCAGCCGTCCAGCGGGCCGAAAAGCAGCAGGTACACCACCACGAGAGCGCCGTACCCGCCGAGTACCACCTTCAGCCGGCCGATCTTGTCCGCCAGCATACCCAGCGGCACGGCCAGCACCAGGTACGACAGGTTCGTCCCGACGGCGAGCAACGGAAACCAGCCGACGCTAAGCTCTTCGCGGCGCTGCAGCAGCAGGTACACGAAACCGTCGCCGATCGTCACGAGTCCGGCCAGGCAGGCGGCCAGCACGAGCCGCCGTACCGGGGCCATCCGGATCAGGCCGCCCAGCGCTCTCGGGGACACCGTGCCTTTCGGTGGTTGTTCGCCGCGCCGGTCGCGGACGAAGAGGACGAGCAGGAGCACGGCGAACGCGGCAACACAGAAGCTGGCGACGAAGACCGCGTCGTACGCCTGCGCGGTGACGGCCAGGATCCCGAGCGCGACCAGCGGTCCGGCGAAAGCCCCGATCGTGTCCATCATCCGGTGCACGCCGAACGCGCGACCGTACAGGTGTGGTGGCGTGGAAAGGGTGATGAGCGCGTCGCGAGGTGCCGTGCGAAGTCCCTTGCCGGTGCGGTCGACGGCGATCACCGCGCCGATCGCGCCGACGGCGTTGCCCGCGGCCAGCAGGCCGAGCTTCGCCACGGCCGATAATCCATAGCCCAGCCCGGCAATGAGCTTGCGGCGGCGCACCCGGTCCGCGACGTACCCACCGGCGAGCCGCAGCAGCGCCGTCGCTCCGGTGTAGGTGGCGTCGACCACGCCGTACAGCGCCGGGCTGAGATGCAACCCGAGCACGAGGTACACCGGCAGCACGGCGGTCACCATCTCCGAGGAAATGTCGGTGACCAGGCTGACCGCGCCGAGGGCGAACACGTTGCCGCTCACCAGGAACAGGGCGCGGTTACGGGGCGGTTCCGGCGCGTCGCGGTGTGGGTTGTCTACTGTGGACAGATACACGTGGGCACCTCCGGGGGGGTGGGACCCCTGGCCGCGGCCAGGGGTCCCGGTGAGCGGGTCAGTTCCAGACGGTGCTGATCTCGGTGGCCGGGTTGAGGTGGGACAACCCGGTGGCGCTTTCGATCGTGCTCAGCACGTTGTAGTGGTTGATCTGGCTCGAGAACGAGCCGACCTGGGTGTGCGCGCCCACGAACGCGGTGTAGATGTGGTTCGACGACCCGCCGTTGTCCTCGTCGAAGGTGACGATGAGCAGGCTGTTGTGGGTCTTGGCCCACTGCGCGTAGGCGTCCATGTTGTTCTTCAGCCAGGTGTCCCCGGTGCCGACCGAACAGTCGTGCATGTCGTTGCACAGGTTCGGGGCGACGTACGAGACGGTCGGCAGGCTTGCGTAGTTGGCGGAGGAGGGGAATTCGGAGTACATCACGTTGCTGCTCGCGGCCACGTTGGGGAAGTCAGGGGCGGCGTTGTGCTTGCGGGCGTATTTCCCGCTGGTGCAACCGGTGTAGCCGTCCGAGGGCATGCTTTCCGAGTAGCTCTTGAAGGTTTTGCCCGCGGTCTTCAGCTGGTTGCCGAGGTTGTTGCCGTTGAAGGTCAGCGGGCAGGCGTCGTTGGTCACGCCCTGGGTCGAGCCGGAGAAGATCGCGAGGTAGTTCGGTTCGCTCGGGTGCGTGATGGCGTAGGACTGGGTGAACTTCGCGCCCTGCCCGGCGAGGCTGGTGAAGTACGGCGCGCTCGAGCTGCTGATCTGGGAGTAGGAGTGGTTCTCGAACATCACGAGCACGATGTGGTCGAACGCCGGCACGCTCGTCGCCGCCTGCGCGGTGGACGAGGTGACGGCGAAGGCCGCTGCGGAGCCGATGAGTGCCGCAGCCGCCGCAAGGGCGGCCGCGATGCGTTTCCGTGCCACGAATCCTCCTGAGGGTGGATGACCGGCCCTGGACGCCAGGGCCGGTCAATGGTGAGAACCGACCCGGTCGCCGACCCGAATTGCCCGAGGCCGCAAGATGTGCGCGACGTGAACACCTCGAACGCGAAATCCATTCTTTGGGAATCTGCGGGGTTTTTCCGTCGCACAAGAATCATCCGGGCGAATTTCCCGGTCACGCTCCGGAATGGGGTGCCGGATATCGAGGTAATGGGTGAAATGCCCGGTACGCCGGTCTGGACCTGGTGGCGGAAATGTTCAGTGTGGCCGGAGTTCGTGGCGCGGGGGCTTGGTCGAGGTGTGAATGTGGACCCGGTTCCGGTCAAGCAGGCGGACCCGGAGGCTGCCGAGTACTTCGGGGAGGTGGCCGAGGGGCAGCCGCGGGGCTCAGGTGGGTGCGTGCAATACCGCGTGGCGGAAATGCTCAGCCCGGCCGGAGTTCGTGGCGCAGGACCTGGTGAAGGTGCGGTTGCGTGAACCCGAACCCGGCTTCGGTCAGCCGGGTGGGCAGGACTCGCAGGCTGCCGAGCACCTCCGGGGCGACGTCGCCAAGTGACAGCCGCAAGGCCCAGGTCGGAACGCGCAATAACGCGCGGCGGCCGAGCACCTCGGCCAGGGTGCGGGTGAATTCGGCGCTGCGTACCGGATCCGGGGTCGTGATGTTGTACGGACCCTGCGCGCTGGGCAGTTCGGCGAGGTGGCGGATCGCGCGTACGGCGTCGGTGAGGCCGGTGTAGCTCCAGAACTCGCGGCCGGTTCCCAGTCGTGCGCCGAGGCCGCGGCGGAACAGGGGGAGCAGCTGGGTCAGTACCCCGCCGTCCTGGGCGAGGACCAGGCCCATTCGCAGGTGGCACACCGGAATCGCGGCCGGGTCCGTGGCGGCTTCCCATTCGCGGGTGATCGCGGGCAGGAAACCGGAGCGGCCGGGGTCGTCGGATTCGGTCAGTTCGCGGTCTCCGCGGTCGACGCCGTAGTAGCGCATTCCCGACGCCGCCAGCATGATCCGGGGTGGCGGGTCGGCGCGTGCGGTCATCTCGGCGAGTGCGCGGGCCGGGCCGATTCTGCTGTGCCGCAGCACTTCCCGGTAGGCGCGTGTCCACCGGCGGGCACCGAGACCGGCTCCGGCGAGGTTGACCACTACGTCCGCGCCGGACAGCAACCCAGGGTCCGGCGAACCCGTCGGGTCCCAGAATCGTTCATCGGGGGCCGCGGCATTCCGGCGGACCAGCCGGATGACGGTGTGCCCGTCCGCGGCCCAGGACCGGCGCAGCGCGGTCCCGATCAGGCCGCTCGAACCCGCGATCACGATCCTCATGACAGGCTCACCGTCAGCGCGACCGCGTAGGAGAGTCCGATGAGGACGGTCATGGTCCAGGCGCGGACGGCGAGCGCGCGGCGGAACCGGGGGAGTTCCTCGGGCAGCGCGAAGACGCGGGCGGGCCAGTGCCGCCATGAGACGTCGGCGAAGATCCCGGCTGCGATGACATCGAGCCCCACCGCGATGAAGTAGCCGGTGCCGGACCCGGTGAGCGCGGCGGCGCCCCCGCTGAGCACCAGGGCGGCGACGAGCGCCACGACCGGCCGCCGGTTGCCGTGGGCGAGGGTGACCAGGAATTCCTCGCGCTGTTCGGCATCCGGGAAGAACTTGGCGACCTTCGGCTGCACGACGACCAGGCTGTAGGCCATCGAGCCCAGCCACAGGGTGGTCAGCGCGAGGTACAGCAGCTCGAAAACCACGCCCGCGCTCGGGGAAGCCATCGCACCACGATACGGGCCCGCGGGTTGCACCGGGAAAGATGGGTCATATCTCGAATGGGTACGTACTGGCCTGCCCATCTTGACCGGCACGGTGAATAAGACCAAACTTTGCTGGTGATATCCACCAGGGTCAGGAGCCGGTCGTGATCGAGGACGTCCATGCGGCAAAGCAGCCGGTGAGCCCCGCGATGGCGGGGCCGTACGGGCATCCGTTCCATCCGATCCTCGTCACCGTGCCGATCGGTGCCTGGGTGTGCGCGGTGGTGTTCGACGTCGCGTCGCGGATCGTGGCCGGGCCCGGGTTTCTCGCGAAGGGGTCGTTGTGGCTCATCGCGATCGGGGTGGTCGGGGCGCTGGCCGCGGCGCTCGTCGGGATGCTCGACCTGCTGGGCATCCCGGCGGGCACGCCCGCGTTCCGCACCGGGCTCGTGCACATGACCCTGAACCTGGTGATCACCGGTGCCTACGTCGGCAACTTCTTCTGGCGCCGCACCACCTACGACCTGCCCGGACCGGTCGCCACCGGTCCGCTCATGCTGTCCGTCGCCAGTGTGCTCGCGCTCGGGGTTTCCGGTTATCTCGGCGGCAAACTGGCCTACCGCTACGGCGTCCGCGTCGCCGACGAAGCAACGCAGGCCGAAGGTTTCCAGACCGCCCGCTGACCTGTCATGGAACAAGGAGAAACACTATGAGTATTGCCGCGTTGATTGCGTGGCTGGTCACTGCCGGGGGCGGGTTCGTCCTGCTCGGGACCTGGGTCGCGAAGGGGGGAACCAAGCGCAGCCACCTCCCGCCCGCGGTGCTGTTCGGGCACTTCGCGCTCGCTGCCGCCGGGCTGGTCGTGTGGATCGTCTACCTGGTCGCCGATTCCCGGGTACTGGCGTGGATTGCCTTCATCCTGCTCGTTCCCGTTGCCGCGCTGGGGTTTGCGATGCTCGCCCGCTGGATTCCGACCTACCGCACCCGCGCGACGGCCGAGGTGGCGGAACGGCATTTCCCGGTGGTGGTGGTCGGTGCGCACGGGCTCGTGGCGGTCGCGACCGTGGTGCTCGTGCTGCTCGCGACCCTCGGCGTCGGCTAGGTTTCCTCGGCCAGCCCGCGTAATACCCCCACCAGTGCCGCCACGCTCGGCCGGTTGCGGGCGGCCGACCGGACGACCGCGACGATGTGCCGTTCGAACACCTCGGTCAGGGCGAGCACGTCGAAGCGGGACGGGCGGAGCCGCAGCATGAGGTCGGTGACCGGGCCGATGCCGACCCCGGCTTCCACGAGCGCCAGCGACGCGGCAGTGTCGGTGACCTCGTGCCGCAGCTGCGGTTCCACCCCCGCCCGCCGGCACACGGTGCGGATCGCCAGGCCGTAGTAACTGGCTTCGGGCGGCAGAATCCAGCCCAGCGACGCCGTGTCCCGCAGGCTGATCCTCCGGGCGCCCGGCAGCGAACCCGCCGGTACCGCGAGCGAGAACCGTTCGCGGTAGAGCCGGATCAGGTGCAGTGCCGGGTCCCGGCGGATCGGGACGTCCGGGTAGTCGAGGCCGACCGCGAGGTCCACGGCTCCGGAAGCGACGGCGTCGTGGACCTCGTCGACGTCCATTTCCTGGCTGCGCACCGTCAGCCGCGGATACTGCTGTTCGACCCGGGTCAGCATCAGCGGCAGGATGTCCGCCGCGGCGGTGGCGAACATGGCGACCCGCAGCTGCCCGGCGATGTCGTCGCGCTCCAGTGCGGCGGCGGCCTCCGCCTCGATGTCGAGGATGCGCTGGGCGTGCTCGGCGAGCGTCAGCCCGGCGTCGGTGAGCTCGACGCGGCGTCCGACTCGGCGGGTGAGCGCCGTGCCCGCAGCCCGTTCCAGCGCCGTGAGCTGCTGCGACACCCCGCCCGCGGTGTACCCGAGCGCCTCGGCGACCGCGCTGATCGTGCCGCGGCGCCGTAGTTCGACGAAAGACCGCAGCTGCACACTCGACCACTCCACAACCGGGTATTCTGTCAAAAGCGACAGCTTTGCTAAAGCTTTCTCCGCATTTTTCGTCACTGGACGTGAACCTTCGGCACGCGGGACCATGAGTTCTCCTCCGGTTCGAAGGAGAACACCGTGACCCGCGTGCTTCCGCCGTCCGCCGGGGTCGTGATCGTCGGCGGTGGCGCGATCGGGACCAGCATCGCCTTCCACCTGGGCGAAGCCGGGGTGCCGGACGTCGTGCTCCTCGAACGGGACCGGCTCGGCGCGGGGTCCACGTGCAGGGCCGCAGGCGGCGTCCGGGCGCAGTTTTCGGACGAGATCAACATCCGGCTCGGCGCCCGCAGCCTGGCGGCGTTCGCCCGCTTCGGCCACCGTCCGGGACAGGAGATCGACCTGCACCGCGTCGGCTACCTGTTCCTGCTGTCGACCGCGGAAGACGTCGAGTCGTTCGAGCGTGACGTCCGGCTGCAGAACGAGCTCGGCGTGACCAGCCGGATGATCGACGTGGCCGAGGCGAAACGGTTGTCCCCGCTGATCGCCACCGACGGGCTGCTGGCCGCCGCGTTTTCCCCGGATGACGGGCATTGCACGCCGGAATCGGTAGTGCTCGGGTACGCGACCGCCGCGCGTCGTTACGGAGCCCAGCTGCACACCGAGGTCACGGTCACCGGCATCGACGTCATCGCTGGGGAGGCGCGGGTCGTGCACACGGACCGCGGTGCCATCAACGCAGGTACGGTCATCTGCGCGGCCGGCGCTTGGTCGCAGCCGCTCGGCGAGATGGTGGGTACCGCGTTGCCGGTGACGCCCGTCCGGCGCCAGATCATCTTCACCGAGCCGATGCCCGATCTGGCTCCGGTCGTGCCGTTCACGATCGATTTCGCCACGTCGTACTACTTCCACCGCGAAGGCCTGGGCCTGCTGATGGGCATGTCGGACCCGGATCAGGCGCCCGGCTACCACCTGCAGTACTCCGACGCGTGGCTGCCGCGGCTGGGGAATGCGGTCGCCACGCGCACGCCGAGCCTGCTCGGGATCGGCCTCGGCAACGGGTGGGCCGGGCTGTACGAGGTCACGCCGGACCACAATGCGCTGATCGGCCGGTCCGCGCAGACCCCGAATTTCCTGTACGCCACCGGGTTTTCCGGGCACGGGTTCCTGCAGGCCCCGGCGGTCGGCGAGGTGATCCGCGACCTGTATTTCGGCCGCGAGCCGTTCGTCGACGTCGGCCCACTCGGCGCGGACCGGTTCGCCGGTGCGGCCGTCCGTCCCGAATCCCACATCGTCTGAGCCGGCGAAAGGACTTCCGATGCCCGACCACACCGCGGCCCTGCCCACCACCGACGAGGTCCGCGCCCGAGCCCGGGCGGCCTTGCGGGACGTCACGATCCCGGACGGCGATGACCGCCAAGCCCGGACTCCCATCACCGGCGGCGATCTTTTCGGGCTCCGCGCCAGTACCGCGGCCGACGTCGATCAGGCGATCGCGGCGGCCGGCGAAGCGTTCCGGACCTGGCGGACCACGCCCGCCCCGGTACGCGGCGAACTGGTCCGGACGCTGGGGGACCTGCTGCGGCAGCACAAATCCGGGCTGGCCGACCTGATCACCGTCGAGGTCGGCAAGATCCGTTCCGAGGCACTCGGCGAAATCCAGGAAATGATCGACGTCTGCGATTTCGCGGCCGGGTTGTCGCGGCAGCTGTATGGCCGGTCGATCGCCTCCGAGCGGCCCGGGCACCGGCTCACCGAAACCTGGCATCCGCTTGGCGTCGTCGGGGTGATTTCGGCGTTCAACTTCCCGGCCGCGGTGTGGTCGTGGAACACGGCGATCGCGCTGGTGTGTGGCGACAGCGTGGTGTGGAAGCCGAGCGAGCTCACGCCGCTGATCTCGCTGGCGGTGAGCCATCTTCTCGAGGTGGCGATCGCGAAAACCGGTGCGCCGCAGGGTGTCCACCGGCTTCTGCTGGGGGATCGCGCGATCGGCGAGCAGCTGGTCGACGACCCTCGGGTCGCGCTCGTCAGCGCCACCGGTTCCACGCGGATGGGCCGGGAAATCGGACCCCGGGTGGCCGCCCGCTTCGGCCGTACGCTGCTGGAACTCGGTGGCAACAACGCGGCGGTCGTCGCCCCGAGCGCCGACTTCGACCTGGCCATCCCGGGCATCGTGTTCGCTGCCGCGGGTACCGCCGGACAGCGGTGCACGACGCTGCGCCGGCTCATCGTGCACCGAGACATCGCCGACGACCTGACCGCACGTCTCGTTTCGGCGTACGGAAATCTGCCCATCGGCGACCCGTTCGACGAGGCCACCCTGGTCGGTCCGCTGATCACCGACCAGGCTGCCGGCAAGATGACCGCCGCACTCGAACAGGCCCAGGCCGAGGGCGGCAAGGTGCTCGCGGGCGGGAACCGGCTCGGCGGCGCGTATGTGGAACCGGCGATCGTGCGGTGTACCGGCCAGACTCCGGTGGTGCGCGAGGAAACGTTCGCGCCGATTCTGTACGTGCTCACCTACGATTCCTTCGAGGAAGCCATTGCGCTGCACAACGACGTGCCGCAAGGATTGTCGTCGTCGATTTTCACCCGTGACCAGCAGGAGGCCGAACGCTTCCTCGCCGCGGACGGTTCCGACTGCGGAATCGCGAACGTCAACATCGGCACGTCCGGTGCCGAGATCGGCGGCGCATTCGGCGGGGAAAAGGAAACCGGCGGAGGCCGGGAATCAGGTTCGGACGCCTGGCGCGCCTACATGCGCCGGGCTACGAACACGGTGAACTATTCGAGCCGGTTGACCCTCGCACAGAACGTGAGCTTCCTCTGATCCCGCAGCGGGAATCCGCGGCAACACACGTGGCGGATCACCCGCCGGATCGGCAACAGCCGTAGCCCCCGAAATGCCCCGGAAACCGCGAGACTTGTCACTGTCCGAAGGTGACGTTCGTTTCGCCGGGAATCGAGGTATACGGTGGCTTCGTTCGGAATTGCCGCGCCGGGTCGGCGGGGCGCAAGCGCCGGCGACGTGCAACGTACCGCCGCCGGTCTGCAGGCACAGCTCATTCTGGGATGAGTGGACAACAAAGTCGTTGCCCACCAAGGAATCGCTCACACCGCCGCTCCCTCAAGCACCGCCGGGGCAGTCCGCAGGCGGCGGGCCAGTGGGAGACAGAGCACCAGCCCGATCACCGCACACAACCCACACGCGGCGAACCCCGCCAGATACGCGTTCAACCCCGGAATCCCGGCCGGAGTGCGAATACTCGCGAACAGCACCCCGAAAACCGCGCTGCCCAACGAGTTTCCCACCGCGTACAGCACCACCGACAGCCCCAGTGCGATGCCCGACTCCGCGGCCGGAACTGCGCGCAGCACGAGCAACTGCGTAGCGGCAAGACCGGTAGCCAGGCCCATCGAATCGAACCCGAGGGCGATCAGCTCGACCAGTGGAACAGCATGGCCGAAGGCGAATCCGGCGAACCCGATCGTGATCAAGACAAAAGCAGCTGCCGAGGTGAGTACCAGGCCACACGGGCGCAGGGTGCGCAGGACGACGATGCCGAGCAGGCTGCCCACCGCCTGTGGCACCGCGAACCAGCCTGCGGCAAGGCTGTTCCACCCGTACCCGAAGCCTGCCGACACCGGGGTCTGCGCCAGCCTCGTGACGGCGGACAGCGAACCGTAGATGCCGAACGCCATCAGGAACGTCATGGCGTAGGGGAGGGCGACCTGCGGCCGCAGCAGGTAGGAGACGTCCAGCAAGGGGTGGCGGGCGACGCGTTCGCGCCACCACCACAGGCCGCCGGACGCGACGCCGCCCAGAAGCAGGCCGAGGACCTGGGCGGAACCCCAGCCCCAGGAAGGTCCTTGGCTCAGTCCGAGCAGCAGGGCGACCAGAGCCAGCGTGAGCAGGACGGCACCGGGCACGTCGAGGCCGCCGCGGGCGCGTTCTGGAGAGTCTCGGACGAACACTGCGGTCGCGATGAGCCCGAGGAGGCTCGCCACCGCGCCGCACATGAAGAACACGTGCCAGTGGACGCCGACGGCGGCTCCCAGCAACAGGCCTGCGGCGACCCCCAGCCCGGTGCCGACGTGGATCGCGCTGATCGCGGTGTGTGCCTGTTTCGGGGGCATGGTGTCGTTCGCGATCGCTTCCGGCAGCGCGAGCATCGGCAGTTGCGCGCCGATCAGGACCCGGCCGAGGAGGACCAGCGGGAGGTTCGTCGCGAAGCTGTCGATCAGGCAGCCCGCCAGCACCAGGCCCATCGCCAGCAGGATCACCGGCTTCTTGCCGATCAGGTCCGCGAGCCGGGTGAGCACGGCGAGGAAGACCGCGCCGGACAGCAGCCCGGAGGTGAGGATCCACGACGTACCGGCGGGGGAGGTGTGCAGGTCACGGCCGATCGCGGGCAGCAGCGGCAGCAGGCCGACCTGGACGAGCTGGAGGGCGAAGCCGAGGTAGGTGAGCGTGGCGACGGCAGCGCCGGGTCTCTTCATGGAATTCCGATCGTCGAGGATCGAGGCGGCCGTACGCTAGCGGCGGGCGTCAAAGTATGTCAATGTTTACGTATGTAGATACATAAATGGAGGACCGGATGTCCCTTCGCCACGCTCTGCTGGCCGTGCTCGACGCCGGGCCGATGACGGGCTACGAGCTGGCCAAGCAGTTCGACCAGTCGGCCAGCCAGATCTGGCACGCCCCGCATCCGCAGATCTACACGGAGCTGCGGAAACTCGAACGCGAGGAGCTCGTGGCCGCGGACGAGCAGCTCCGGGGCACGAAGGCGGTCAAGCGCGCCTACCGGCTCACCGCGGCCGGGGAGCGGGAGCTGCGCCGCTGGGCGTCGGAAGTCGAGGAGCCGCAACGGTTCCGGGACGCGGCCTACCTGAAGGCGTCGTACTTCGAGTATCCGGAACCGGACGTGGTCCGCCGCCAGTTCGAGGTGCACCGGGCCTGCCATGAGGAGCAGCTGCGGCGCTGGGAACGGCACGCGGAGCTGCTGCGGGCCCGGGAACCGGAACTGCTCCGCAAGCGGCTCGCGGGTGCGCCGGAGTCCGGGCACGAGGCGATCGTGGCGTACAAGGTGCACGTGTACGAAGGCATGGCCGAGCGTGCCCGGACGGAAATCGCCTGGGCAGAGCGGGGATTGGCGCTGGTGGCGAAGATGTCCGGGTGAATCAGCTGTGGCCGAGAATCCGGTGGAACTGCCGGTTCACGTACACCAGGCTGTCCACCTCCGCGCGCGTCGTCATGTGCTCGATCTGCACGAACAGCACCGTGTGCGAGCCGATTTCCTTGCGGTCGCAGATGGTCCCGACGGCGGCCACCTGAGCTTCGCGCAGGACGGGCTGTTCCGCGGTGCGATCCCAGATGTCCCACGCGAAGCGGTCGTCCATCGGGGTTTTCGTCGCGCCGGAGAAGTGCACCGCGAGCTGGGCGCCGCGGCCGGTGAGGACGTTCAGGCACACCCGGCCGTTGCCGACGAAGACCGGATGGCTGGAACTGCTGCGGTTCACGCACACCAGCACTGTCGGCGGCGTGTCGGTCACCGAGCACACTGCGCTGACCGTGATCCCGCACCGGCCGTACGGGCCGTCCGTGGTCAGGATGTTCACTGCGGCCGGCAGCCGGGCCATCGCATCGCGAAAGGCACGCCTGCTCACTGCGGTCTGCGTCATGGTGAACCCTCCGGTGTCCGCTGCCACCGACCTTAGGCACGATCGCGGTGGCCGGATATTGCCGACAACCGGACGGCCGTGTCGGCAATCCGCTCGTCGGATAGGGGACTTCTTTACCGTCCCTGGGCACTCTGCCAATGGACGCCCCGCCGGACCCCCGCCGATAGTGGAGGGGTGACGACGATGACCGGCGAACGTGCAGTGGAAACCCTGACCCGGTACCTCCGGCTCTGCGACGAGCCGTCGCCGGAGCGCACGGAATCCGCGCTGGGCGCGCTTTTCACCGAGGACGCGATCTGGGAAGGCACCGGCGCCGAGTACGCGCAGCGGTTCGGCAGTACCCAGGGCCGCGACGCGATCGTGAAGATGCTCTTCGGTTATCAGTCGGCGGAAAATCCGCTCGTGCGCAACGTGCACCTCCTTTTTCCGGGTAGGGTCGCCGTATCCGGGGACACGGCGGAAGGGAGCTGGCAGATGCAGCAGTTGTCGTCCTACGCCGACGGCCGTGCCGAGGTGATGGTGGCCCGGCTCGACGTCGAGTTCCGCACGGCCGGGCCGGACGCCCTGATCTCCCGGTTCGGCACCTGCCGCCTCTTCAGGGCGGAGCTGGGCGGATGAGCCGGATCCTGTCGATGACCTGTTACGCCGACACGCACGAGTACGGCTGGCGGCACGTCGACCTGTTCGTGCACGACCCGGGTGGCCGCGAGCTCAACTGGGTGCACTGGCCCGCCGAGGAGGTCGGTCCGGACGGTGCGGACGTGGCGACGGCGCGGCACGAACCGGGGTTGCACCGCACTTCGCCGTGGCGGCGCGGGATCAGTGCCGACGGCAGCGAGTACTGGACTGCCGACGCCGCATGGAGCGAGTGACGGCGAGTGATGAGGTGACCGCGATCGAGCCCGCAACCGAGGACGGCGTCGTCTACATCGTGGACGACGACAGTGAGCTCTGCACTTCGCTCGCCTGGCTGCTGGAGTCGGTCGGGGTCGCCTCGCGGTGTTTCGGGAGTGTGCGGGAGTTCCTGGACGCCGACCTGGGGACCGTCCCGGCGTGTCTCGTGCTCGACGTGCGGATGCCCGAGATCGGCGGGTTCGAGCTGCAGGAGCACCTGTCCTCGGCGGGGTCGGTGATCCCGATCGTGTTCGTGTCCGCGCACGGCGACATCCGCATGTCGGTGCGGGCGTTGCAGAAGGGCGCGCTCGATTTCCTGCCCAAGCCCTACGATCCGCAGCACATGATCGAGGTGGTGCAGGGCGCATTGCGCACGGCGCGCGAACGGTTCGCCCGCGCGGCCGAGGTCCGGGAGCTGCAGGAGCGGCTGGCCCGGCTCACGCCGCGCGAGCTCGAGATCGTGCGGCTGGTCGTCGACGGGATGTCGAGCAAGCGCATCGCCACCCGGCTCGGGATCAGCGTGAAGACGGTCGACGTGCACCGCGCGCGGGCCCGCGAAAAGACCGGTGCGGAAACGGTCGCCCAGCTGGTCCGTGACGTGCTCCAGCTCGGCGTCGAGCTCCCTGGCTGAGGAGTCACCGTGGACGACGAGATCGCGCCTGCCGACTACCGGGACCTGGTCGATTCGCTGAAGTACTGCGTGATCGTGCACGATGCCGAAACCAAGGCCATCCTCTGGGCCAACCAGGCCGCCTGCGATTTCCTCGGGTTCACGCTGGACGAGCTGAAACCGCTCACCGCGTCGGACATGAGCGGCCGGGCGCCGCAGTACAGCCGCGAGATGGGCCTGGCGTGGCTGCAGCGGGCCGTCGAGCACGGCGTGAGCGCGATCGAATGGTGCACGCGCACCCGCACCGGCGAAGAAATCCTGACCGAGGCGATCGCGATCCGGGTGGCCCTGCGGTCGCGGACGGTGGTGCTGAGCCAGTTCCGGGACATCGCGCAGGAGAAGGAGATCCAGCGCGACCTGTTCCGCACCGAGGGCAGGCTGCGGGCGTTCCTGCAGAACCTGGCCGAGGGGATCGTGGTCCTCGACGAGGCCGCGGTGGTCGAGTTCGCGAGTGAGTCGGCGGCCCGGCTGCTGCACGTGGACGTCGAGCACCTCGGCGGGGCCGATTTCCGCGATTTCTGCGACCCGCCCACGCGCCGGCTGCTGGACCAGCAGCTCGCCAGCACCTCGCGCGGGGCGCCGGTGCAGCGGTCGCGCTACCGGCTCGTCACGCCGGACGGCACCGCGCGGTGGTACTCGGCGAGCTGCCAGTATCTCGACCTCGAAAGCGATCTGCACGGGCATCTGCTGCTGTTCCACGACATCACCGAGCGGGTCGAGGCCGAGGAGCTGCACCGCCAGGACGTGGCGCACCTCGACTACCTCGCGCGGTACAACGCCATGGGCGACATGGCGATGGCGATCGCGCACGAGGTCGCCCAGCCGCTGTCCGCGGCGGCCAACTTCCTCGAAGGCGCGCGCGGCCGGCTGACCGGGGCGGGCCACGAGAAAGTGGTGTGGGGACTGGACAGCGCCAAAGCCCAGCTCGACCGGGCGACCCAGATCCTCACCAGCCTGCGCCAGTTCGTCGTGCGGCTCGAGCAGTCCATGCAGTGCGCCGACCTGAACGACATCGTCGGGGAGTGCCGGTATCTGCTGGACGTACGCGCTCGCGGGCATTCCGTCGACCTGCAGGTGTTCCCGTCCGCCGAACCGCTTCCGGTGCGGTGCGAGCGGGTGCTGATCGGGCAGGTCGTGCTCAACCTCGGCTTCAACGCGATCGACGAGATGGCCCGCTGGCCGCTCGGGCAGCGCTCGGTCGAGATCCGCACCCGGGTCACCGGTACCTCCGCCGAGGTTTCGGTGCTGGACCGGGGACAGGGCATCACCGCATTCCCGGACGGCCGGATCTTCGACGGCGTGTTCACGTCGAAACCGCACGGCAGCGGCATCGGGCTCGCGCTGAGCCAGCGGATCATTTCGCGGCACCACGGCCGCATCTCCGCGCGGGAGAATTCGCCGCACGGCGCGATTTTCGCGTTCGAGCTGCCGCTTTCCCCGGCGGACGACGCCTCCGGCAAGTAGGTAATTTCCTTAGCTGCCGGGGGAAACTCCCGATTGTCGCGCTGCACCGTCCTGCCTAGCGTCGTAGCAAGACGGCGGTGATCAAGCGACGCAAGGAGGTCCGGCCGATGGATCCGACCCTGGACGACGTGCTGGAGCAGGTGGCGAAACGGCGTGAGGAATTCGCGGCCGACCGGTTCGTGCCGCGTGACGTCATCGACGATCTGAAGAAGATCGGGATGTACCGGGCGGCGACGCCCGCCTTCGTCGGCGGGACCCAGCTGCCGCCGAGCGAGTTCCTGCACCTCGTCGAGCGGATTTCCGAGGTCGACGGATCGACCGGCTGGGTGGCCAGCTTCGGCTCGTCCGGGTTCTACCTCAGCGCACTCCCGCCGGACACCATCGCCCGGCTGTACGCCGACGGTCCCGACCTCGTGTTCGCCGGTGCGCTGTTCCCGGTGCAGCCGGCCGTCCGGGTCAAGGGCGGCTACCGGGTGAGCGGGCACTGGAAGTTCTCGAGCGGCTGCAAGGCGGCCGACGTGATCGGCGTGGGCATCGGAACCGGTGACGTGGGCGGGAAGCCGCGGACCGCGGTGCTGCGGGCCGACCAGGTCCGGATCGTCGAGAACTGGGACGTCGTGGGGCTCGAAGGCACCGGCAGCCACGACATCGTCGTCGAGGACGTGTTCGTCCCCGAGGAGGACACGTTCGTCCGCGGCGGCCCGCCGACCGTCGACGACCGGCTGTTCCGCTACCCGCCGCTCGCCTACGCCGCGCAGGTGCTCGCGGCGGTGAACCTCGGCATCGGCCGGGCCGCGCTCGACCACGTGCTGCGGGTGGGCGCGGGCCGCGCCGGGATCACCGGTGCGCCACGGCTCGCCGACCGCGCGTACTACCGGATCGGTGCGGCGAAGGCCGAGGCCGGCTTGCGGTCCGCGCGCGCGTTCTTCTACGAGATCACCGACGAGGTGTACGCCGACATCGTCGCGGGCAAGGAACCAACCGATCGGCAGAAGGCGACCCTGCGCCTGGCCGCCGCGCACACCGCCGAAGCCGGGCTGGCGGCTGTCCAAGCGGCGTATGGGCTTTCCGGGACGGTCGCGATCTACCACGACCATCCGTTGCAGCGTTACCTGCGTGACGCCTCGGTCGTGACCCAGCACGCCTTCCTTTCGAGCGGAATGTACGACAGTGCGGGCGCGGTGATGATGGGCCTGCCCGCGGCCCCCGGATTCCTGTAATCCCCATACGAGCAAAGGAGCTTCGATGGCCGAGGCAACCCCTCTTCGCGTGCTGTTCTGCATCGGGATCAACCAGAACTTCTTCGACCTTCCGCTCGACCAGAGCGGGCAGGTGTGGGCCGGGTTCGGGCAGTTCATGTCCGAGCTGGGCGGGCTCGACGGCGTGACCGTGATCGGCAGCCTCGACGACGACGTGCACCAGGTGGGTCCGTCCGGGAGCTGGCCGTGGACCGCGTACCTGCTGGCCGACGTCGCCGACCAGCCGACCGTCGGCGCGGCCTGCAACCTGCTGCGCACGGTGCGGGTGGGCGAGCACGCGCTGTGGAAGTACGCGCGGATCGAAGCCCGGATCGGGCGGTCGGCCGAGGTGCGCGGATGAGTGCGCTCGTCGACCACGACCGCTTCGACGTCGCGCTCTACACCGACCCGGAGCTCTTCGACCGCGAGATGGAGCGCATCTTCCACCGCACGTGGGTGTGGGTGGCGCACGAGAGCGAGATCGCGAACGCGGGCGACTACAAGACGGCCACGGTCGGCACCCAGCCGGTGATCGTGACCCGTGACCGCCGCGGCGGGATCAACGTGCTCGTCAACCGGTGCCGGCATCGCGGCGCCAGCGTGTGCGAAACCCCGCGGGGCAACGGAAACGGGTTCACCTGCCCGTACCACGCCTGGTCGTACACTTTGGACGGTTCGCTGCGCGGTGTCCCGTATCCCGAGGGCTACGAGGACGTGCTGGAGAAGAAGGACCTGCCCCTGAAGCGGCTGAAGGTCGCCACTTACGGGGGATTGGTGTTCGCCTCGCTGAACCCCGGCGTGCAGCCGCTGGAGGAGTTCCTCGGCAAGGCGCGGTACTGGATCGACCTCTTCCTCAAGCAGGGCGCGGGATACCCGGTGAAAACGCTGGGGGAGCACCGGTTCCGCTTCAAGGGCAACTGGAAGATCCAGCTGGAGAACACCACCGACGCGTACCACTTCCCGATCGTGCACCGCTCGTTCATGGCCTCGGTCGACGCCGAGACCGCGGGCATGCTGTCGTTCATGACCGACGAGAACGCGGTCGTGCGGGCCTTGGGCAACGGGCACAGCGTCGCGCTGATGGTGCCGGGCCAGAAGGATCTCGACGTCGATGACGGCGAGCCGTTGCCGGAACGATTCGCCGATCTTGCCGCCGAGCTGGCCGAGGAGTACGAGCCAGCGGAGGTACGGCGGATGATCCGGGCGCTGCACGGCTGCGGGTTCAACCTGAACCTGTTCCCGAACGTGTCGCTGTCGGTGTCGTTCCTGCGGGTGCTGCGCCCGATTTCGGTGGCCGAGACGGAGATCCGGCACGTCGCGATCGGGCTCGACGGCGGCCCGGAGTCGGTCAACCGCCAGCGGATGCGCATGCACGAGCACTTCCAGGGCCCGTTCGGGTTCGGCACGCCGGACGATTCGGAGGCGTGGGACCGCGTGCAGCGCGGTGCGGCCGGTGGCCCGGAGCTGCCGATCCTGCTCAACCGCGGGCTCAAGCGCGAGTCGCTGGACGGCAACGGGGATCGCGTCTCGCAGGTCACCGACGAGTCCGGGATGCGCGAGGCGTACGCGATGTGGAAGGCGATGATGAGCGATGACAGCTGAGGCGGCGGTGCTCCGCACCGGTGGCAGGTTCGCCGATGCGGTCGAGCTGATCTGGCGCGAGGCGAAACTCCTCGACGACAAGGCGTACGACGAGTGGGACACGCTCTGGACGCCGGATGCCCACTACGTGCTCCCGATCGACCCGGACGCGGCGGATTTCGCCGGTTCCCTCAACCTGATCTACGACGACGAGCGGATGCGCAAGCTGCGGATCGCGCGGATGACGTCCGGGCACGCCCAGTCGGTGCTTTCCGCGGCCCGGACGGCGCGCACGCTCTCGCGATTCGTCGTGCTGTCCGACACTGCCGATGAACTGGAGATCAGCTCGGCGCAGCTGCTGGTCGGGCACAAGCGCGAAGAAACCTTCCTGCTCGGCGCCGACGTCACGCACCGGATCCGGTTCGGCGAGACCGGTCCGCGGATCGCGTTGAAGGTCGTGCGGCTGCTCAACTCCGACGAATCGATTCGCGCGACGGGATTCCTGTTGTGAGCGCGCGGGTTGCGGTGGTGACCGGTGCCGCGCGCGGGCTCGGCGAGGTGATTGCCGGGCGGCTGCACACCGCCGGGTACATCGTGGTGGTCACCGATCTGTCCGCGGAAGCGGCCGATGCGGTGGCCGGGAAGCTCGATCCGGACCGGTCGACCGCGCTCGGGCTTGCCCTCGACGTGCGGGAGAAGGAGTCGTTCGAGCGGGTGCTCGCCGAGGTCACCGGCCGGTGGGGCGGCGCCGACGTGCTGGTCAACAACGCGGCGACGGCCCGGATCGAGCCGGTGCTGGAGATTTCCCCGGAGAGTTTCGCGGCGGTCGTGTCGACGACCCTCACCGGCGTGTTCTTCGGCTGCCAGGTGTTCGGCGCGCATTTCGCGGCCCGCGGGCAGGGGCGCATCGTGAACGTCGGGTCGCTCGCCGGGCAGAACGGCGGGTCGGCGACCGGTGCGCACTACGCGGCGGCGAAAGGCGGGGTCGGCACCCTGACCAAGGTGTTCGGCCGCGATCTGGCGGCATCCGGCGTCACGGTCAATGCGGTGTCACCCGGTCCGCTCGACCTCCCGTCGGTCCGCGAGGCCGTGCCGTCCGAGGCACTGGCGGCCATCGTGAAGTCGATTCCGGCCGGGCAGCTGGTGTCCCCGGAGTTCGTCGCGGACACCGTCGTGCTGCTCGCCGCCGAGCACGCCGGGACGGTCACCGGTGCCTGCTGGGACATCAACGGCGGGCTGTACCTGCGATAGGGGCGAGATGATCACGGTGCGGGTGGCGGAGATCGCCGAGGAAGCCGACGGCATCAAGTCGTTCCGGCTCGAACCGTGCGAGCCCGGCGGACGGCTGGCCGGTTACGAGGCGGGCGCGCACATCGACGTCACCGGGCCGACCGGGATCACCCGCCAGTACTCGCTGTGCGGTGCCGATCCGGGGTCCTACCTGATCGCGGTGAAGCTCGAAGAGAACTCGCGCGGCGGGTCCGCGGCCTTGCACAGCAAGGTGTTCGTCGGCGACGAGCTGAGGATCAGCCCGCCGCGCAACCTCTTCGCGCTCGGCAAGGCGGCGAAGCATGTGCTGCTCGCCGGTGGCATCGGCGTCACGCCGCTGCTGGGGATGGCGTACCAGCTCACCCGGGAGGGCAAAGACTTCACCCTGGACTACTTCGCCCGCTCGCCCCAGTACGCGGCGTTCACCGGGATTCTCGGCGAAAAGTTCGCCGAGCAGGTCACGTTCCACTATGGACTGTCGGTACCCGACCAGGAAAACACCCTCACCGCCATTCTCGGCGGCCTCGACGCGGACAGCCACGTCTACGTCTGCGGCCCGGCTCCGTTCATGACCCAGGTGACCACGCTGGCCGCGGCAGTCCTCACCCCGGAGCAGATCCACCTCGAGCACTTCGCCGCACCCGAGCCGGAAACCACGGAGAGCGGTGCGTTCGAAGTCGAGATCGACACCGGCGAGGTGTTCACCGTACCCGCGGATCGTTCCATCGCCGAGGTGCTGGAAGACGGTGGCGTGCCGATCGACACCTCGTGCCGGGAAGGAATCTGCGGTACCTGCATTGCCACGGTCCGCGAAGGCGTACCCGATCACCGCGACCACTGCCTCACCGCCAAGGAAAAAGCGGCCGGGGACCAGATCGCGTTGTGCGTGTCGCGGTCCCGCAGCGGAAGGCTGGTGATCGAACTGTGAAGCCGAGCGAACGCGTAGCCGAGGCACTCGACCGGATCGAGGCCGCCGACCCCGACGTCCGGGCCTGGGTCGTCGTGGACCGGGAAAATGCGCTGCGGGCCGCGAAGGAACGCGACCGCGACCCGGGGCCGTTGCAGGGAATGCCCTTCGGGGTGAAGGACATGATCGACGTCGCGGGGCTGCCGACCGAATGCGGGTCGCCGGTGCGGCGCGGGCACGTCGCCCGGTCCGACGCCTGGCTCGTCGCGCGATTGCGCGAGGCGGGCGCGATCCCCATCGGCAAGACGGTGACCACGGAATTCGCTTACTTCTCGCCGGGGCCCACCCGCAATCCCCGCGACCTCTCGCGGACGCCGGGTGGTTCGTCGAGCGGGTCCGCCGCGGCGGTTGCCGCCGGGATGGTGCCGCTCGCGCTCGGGACGCAGACCGCCGGATCGGTGACCCGCCCGGCCTCGTTCTGCGGCATCGCGGGTTACGTGGCCGCGCACGGGACACTGCCGCTGCGCGGGATCGTCGGGATGTGCCCGGCGCTGGACAGCGCGGGCCTGCTCGCCGCATCGGTGTCCGACCTGGCGCGGGTGCACGAGGTGCTCACCGGCGAGGCGACGGCGCCGGACCCGCGGCCACCCCGGCTGCTGGTGTGGGACGGGACCGAGGCCGGCGGGGTCGGCGAGGAAATGCTTGCGGCCCTGCACAGAGCGGAGAAAGCCGCGGTCGAGGCCGGTGCTGTCGTCGAACCGTGCCCGGTGCCGATGGCCGAGGTCGTCGACGCGCACGGCACGGTGATGGCGTACGAGGCAGCCCGGTCCCACGTCGGCTGCCTGCGCCAGGAACAGATCAGCACGCGGCTGTCCGGCCTGATCGCGGCCGGGCGGGCGGTTCCGTCCGGAGGTTACCGGGCGGCGCTGCGGACGGCGGCGGAGGCGCGGGCCCGGCTGGCCGCTGCGGAGTACGACGCGATTCTGGCCCCGGCCGCGCTCGGGGCGGCCCTGCCGGGGCTCGGCAACACCGGGTCGCCGGTGCTGAGCCGTCCGTGGCAGCTGCTCGGATATCCCGCCGTCACGGTGCCCGGGCTCAGCGACGCCGCCGGGATGCCGCTCGGCATGCAGCTCGCCGGGCGGCCCGGACGGATGGCCGCGCTGCTGGCCGTCGCCGGTTTCCTGGAAACGGCGATCAGTCCCGGCTAAGGATTTGCTTAGCCCGGTGGCGGACACCGCCAATGGACGATCCCGCATTTCCCGGAGACGATTCTCGACAACCGAATCCGCATTTTCGCAAAAAGGAGCTGGCAGATGGTCGCGGACCTGACCGAAGCGGCGACGAGTGCCACCGTGCAGGCCGGAAACCGGAATCTGCACTACCACGACGCCGGTACGGGACATCCGGTCGTCCTGCTGCACGGCAGCGGGCCCGGCGCGACCGGCTGGAGCAATTTCCGGCCGAACATCGCCGGACTCGCGCAGTCGTTCCGGGTGCTCGCGCCGGACATGCCGGGCTGGGGCCGCTCCGACGTCACGCCTGCCGACGGTTACGACCACCCGGGTACCGTCATTGCTTTCCTCGATGCACTGGGGATCGAAAAGGCCGCACTGGTCGGCAACTCGATGGGCGGGATGACGGCGCTCGCGGTGGCCGCGCGGTACCCGGAACGCGTGTCGCACCTGATCACCATGGGCACCGGAATCCTCTCGACGCGCCGGGTTTTCGCCCCGGGCGACGGCCCGTCGGAGGGGCTGAAGATCCTGCTCGACGCGTACCGCGACCCGTCGCCGGCCACGATGAAAAAGCTCGTCGAGGTCATGACTTTCGACCCCCGGTACGTCACCGACGACCTGGCTCGCGAGCGTTCCGAGGGCGCGCTCCGCGTACCCGAGCACCTGAAGAACTTCCTGGCCAGCTGGGAAGACGGCGGTCCGGTGCGCGGCGGCGCGACGAACGACGAGGCGGCCGGAATCCAAGCGCCGACGTTGCTCATTCACGGCCGCGACGACCGGGTGATGCATTACGAGTATTCACTGCATCTCGTTTCCACCATTCCGGATTCCCGGCTGCATCTGCTGAACCGCTGCGGGCACTGGGCCCAGCTCGAACACGCGGCGGAGTTCAACCGCATCGTCACGTCATTTCTGTCCGAGTAAGCAGGAAAGGATCAGTACATGTCGGCATCTGTCCGGTCGCTGGGATACGCCATCGTGGCGGCCCCCGACCTCACTGCGTGGAAAGAGTTCGCGGCCGATCTGCTCGGCCTGCAGGTCGCCGAGAGCAGCGCGGACCGCCTGCTGCTGCGGATGGACGAGAAGGCCTACCGCCTCGACATCCGGAAGGCCGACCACGGCGGGGTGACCGCGATCGGGTGGGAGACCGCCGGTCCGGCCGAGCTCGACGAGATCGCGGCCCGGCTCGACGCCGCCGGGTACCCGGTCACCCGCGAAGACCCGAAGCTCGCGCAGGAACGCCAGGTGGCCGCGCTGGTGAGCGTCGAGGACCCGGACGGCCAGCGGATCGAGCTCTACTACGGTGCGCAGAACGACAAGACGCCGTTCGCCTCGCCGATCGGCGCCCGGTTCGTCACCGGCACCGGGGGCTTCGGCCACGGCTTCCAGATGGTCAACGACCCGGAGGCCTACCAGCGGTTCTACTTCGAGCTGCTCGGCTTCCGGCTGAGCGACACCATCGCCATGGGCCCGGTCGAGCTCACCTTCGCGCACTGCAACCCGCGCCACCACTCGTTCGCGTGGGGCTCGGTGCCGAACGCTCCGCGCGGGGTCGCGCACCTGATGTTCGAGGTCGACGACATCGACTTCGTCGGCCGGGCGTGGGACCGCGTGCAGGCCGGGGCCGCCCCGGTCGCCTGGACCTTCGGCAGGCACTCGAACGACAAGATGATCTCGTTCTACGCCGTGTCGCCGTCGGGTTTCCAGGTCGAGTACGGCTACGGCGGGCTGCTGATCGACGACGCGACGTGGACCCCGAGCCGCCACGACGTGGCCAGCCACTGGGGCCATGTCCCGACGGACCCCAACGATGTCTGACAGACCGGCGTTCACTCCGGCGACCACCGAACTGGTCGCCGGAGTACGCCGCAACGCCATCGGCGACCTGTTGCGGCGCACCGCGGCGCGGTACCCGGGCAAGCCCGGCGTCGTCGACGGCACCCGCCGGATGACCTTCGCCGAGTTCGACCAGGTGGTGGACCGGTGCGCGGCCGCGCTGGCCGAGCGGGGCCTCGGCAAAGGTGACCGGCTCGCCGTGCTGAGCCACAACTGCTGGCAGTACGCGATGCTCGTCTTCGCCACCGCCCGGCTGGGCGTGGTACTGGTCCCGGTGAATTTCATGCTGGGCGCCAAGGAAATCGCGTTCATCCTCAACCACAGTGGCGCAGGCGGGATGGTCGTGGAGGACGCCCTCGCGCCGACCGCCGAGAAAGCCCTGGCCGAGGCCGGGATCGACCGCGGCGTATGGGGCTGGATCGCACTGTCCGGTGCGCCCGCGAGCGGCCGGTGGGAGGACGTCGACCCGTGGGCGGAGCATCCGGGCACCGCGCCCGAGGTCGCCGTCGCCGACGACGACCTGATCCGGCTCATGTACACCTCGGGCACCGAATCGCTGCCGAAAGGCGTGATGCTGTCGTCCCGTTCGCTGATCGCGCAATACGTTTCGTGTGCGGTGGACGGCGGGATGACGGCCGGCGACGTCGAGGTGCACGCGCTGCCGTTCTACCACTGCGCGCAGCTGGACGTGTTCTTCTCGGTGGACATGTTCCTCGGCGCCACCAGCATCATCCTGCCGCGTCCCGATCCGGCCGCACTGCTGGCCACGGTCGAGCGCGAACGGGCGACGAAGCTGTTCTGCCCGCCGACGGTGTGGATTTCCCTGCTGCGCCATCCGGATTTCGCGCGCACCGACCTGTCGTCGCTGCGCAAGGGTTACTACGGCGCGTCCCCGATGCCGGTGGAAGTGCTGCGGGAACTGCAGGAGCGGCTGCCGGACGTGCAGCTGTGGAACCTGTACGGGCAGACCGAAATGGCCCCGGTGGCCACCGTGCTCGGACCGGACGAGCAGCTGTCGCACGCCGGTTCGGCCGGGCGCGCGGTGCTGAACGTCGAAACCCGCGTGGTGGACGACGACGGCGCCGACGTGGCGCCCGGCGAGGTGGGCGAGGTGGTACACCGCGGCCCGCACACCACCCTCGGCTACTACGCGGACGAGGAGAAAACCGCCGAGGCCTTCCGCGGCGGCTGGTTCCACTCGGGTGATCTGGGCGTGCTCGGCGAGGACGGCTGTCTCACCATCGTGGACCGCAAGAAGGACATGATCAAAACCGGCGGGGAAAACGTCGCCAGCCGCGAGGTCGAAGAAGCGATCTACCTTCTGGACGGAGTGTCCGAGGTCGCGGTGTTCGGGGTCGCGCATCCACACTGGATCGAAGCGGTCACCGCGGTGATCGTGCCGAAACCGGGCGCGGCGCTGGACGAGGAGGCGGTCCACGCGCATGCGCGGGCGCACCTGGCGGGCTACAAGCGGCCCAAGTACGTGGTGATCACCGGCGCATTGCCGAAGAATCCCACCGGGAAAATCCTCAAACGGGATCTCCGCACCCAGTACGCCCACCTGGCGTCGTCCGCCTGAACCGAACCGGCAATCGCCGCAACAGAAAGGCCCTCTCGTGCACACGGTCGCACACCACCTGCTCCAGCGCATCGCCGACGCCGGCGTCCGGCACATCTTCGGCGTGCCCGGCGACTACAACCTGCCGTTCGTCGATGCGATCGAAGCGTTCCCGGGCCTCGAATGGGTCGGCACGGCCAACGAACTGGACGCAGCGTATGCAGCCGATGCCTATGCGCGCACGGCCGGGCTGGGCGTGCTGGTCACGACCTACGGTGTCGGTGAGCTTTCCGCGCTGAACGGCGTCGCGGGCAGTGCCGCGGAATCGGTGCCGGTCCTGCAGATCACCGGCGCACCGGCGATGCGGGTGATCACGCACGGTGCGCCGGTGCACCACAGCCTGCTCGACGGCGACCACCACCGGTTCTCCCGGATCTACAGCGAGGTCACGTGTGCCCACTCGGTGCTCACCGGCGACGACGTGATCAGTGAGATCGACCGGGTGGTGAGCGCGATCCTGCGGGAGAAGCGGCCCGGTTACCTCGCGCTGCCGCTGGACCGGGTCGGCGAGGAGGCCGAAGGCAGCACCGCGGAGCTGGACACCCGGATCGCGAGCGACCCGGAGCAGCTCCAGAGGTTTGCCGAGGCCGTCCGCAAGGTGCTGGGTTCCGCCGAGCGGCCGGTCGTGCTGGTCGACGCGCTGGCGTCCCGGTACGGTCTCGCCGAAGCCGCGCAAGAGCTTGCGGCGGCCGGAAATCTGCCGCTCGCCGCGTTCATCCCCGGCAAGGGCACGGTCGCCGAATCGGCTCCGCAGTTCAGCGGGGTGTACTGCGGTGCGCTGAGTGACGAGCACGTGCGCACGGTGGTCGAATCCGCGGATGCCGCGGTGACGGTCGGGTTCGCCCCCGCCGATCTCACCACCGGCGGGTTCACCCACGTGCTGCCCGGCGAGGGCCTGATCGACCTCCAGGCCGCCACGGCCCGGGTGGGCACGACGCAGTTCAAGGGCGTCGCGATGGCCGATGCGCTCGCTGCCGTGCGCACGGTCGTGGACGAGCGGGTGGCGGCCGGACCGCCGTTCGCGCTGCTGCCCCCGCGACCGGAGCCGAAGGTCGCCTTCCCGGCGGCGTCGGCACCGTTGCAGCAGGACGCATTCTGGGCCCGGCTCGGGGAATTCCTGCAAGGCGGCGACACCTTGGTCGTCGACCAGGGCACCCCGCTGTACGGCGCACTGGGCACCACCTTGAAGCACGACGTACAGCTCCTGGTCCAGCCGATCTGGGCGTCGATCGGGTATTCGCTCCCGGCGCTGCTCGGCACCCAGCTCGCCGCCCCGGACCGGCGCGGCGTGCTGGTGGTCGGAGACGGTTCCTGCCAGCTGACCGTGCAGGAGCTCGGCACCATCGTGAGCCGCGGGCTCACGCCGATCGTGTTCCTCGTCAACAACGACGGCTACTCGATCGAACGCGCAGTGCACCATCCGACCGCCTCGTACAACGACATCGCGCAGTGGAGCTGGCAGGACATCCCTGCCGCCTTCGGTGCCGGTGGCAAGGCCAAGGTGGCGCGCGTGACCACGCACCGCGAACTGGACGCGGTGCTCGCCGAATGTTCCGCGGGCACCCCGCGGCTGACGTTCGTCGAGGTCGTGCTGGATGCACACGACTATCCGCAGTTGCTCGGAAAGCTCAGCGCCTTCCTGGCCAAACGCCCGCACTGAATCCGCGCCAGCGGTTCTCAATGGCGAGAACAGGACAGCAGATGAAGATCGTCAAGGGCGTCGACGACTACTCGTCGGCCCGAGTCCCCACAGCGGCCCGATACTCCTGGCGTTCCCTTGCGGTGCAACGCTTCGGCCAGAACTCCGCCCTCATCGTCGTGATCTTCGGGGCCGAGCTCGGCACCCACCTCACGTTCTGGAAGGCCATGCTGGCGATTCTCGTCGGCATGCTGCTCTTCGAGATCGTCGCGGTGGGGGTCGGGATCATCGGCATGCGGGAAGGCATGCCGACGTACGCACTGGCCCGCTGGACCGGGTTCGGCACCGGCGGCTCGTCGGTGATCAGCCTGGTGATCGGGCTCAGCATGATCGGCTGGTTCGGGATCCAGACCGGCATCGCCGCGCAAGGGCTGACCGCGATCGTCGGCGGCCTGCCGATGTGGCTGTGGGCGGTGGTCTGCGGGCTGGTCGTCACGCTGATCTCGTTCAAGGGCATCCGGTCGATGGCCTGGACGGCCTACATCGCGGTACCCGCGTTCCTGATCGTGATCGCGTGGTCGATCGGCACCGAGCTCGCCCGGCACGACCTCACCGAGCTGCTCCGGTCGGCGCCGCCGAGCACGTCGCTGACGATGCTGCAGGCGATCGCGATCGCGTCCGGACCCGGGGTCGTGCAGGCCCTGATCAGCCCGGACATGACCCGGTTCAACCGGTCGGCGGCGGACGTGGTCAAGCAGACCGTGGTCGGCATCTCGCTCGGCGGGCTCGTGCTCGGCGGGTGCGGGGTGCTCCTCGCGCACGCCGCCCGGACCTCGAACATCAACGCGATCGTGCTGTCGTCCGTCGGCTGGGTCGGGGTCGTGATCATCGTCGCCGGCACGGTGAAGGTCAACGACTGGAACCTGTACTCCTCGGGCCTGTCGGTGATGAACTTCGTGCAGTCGGTGTTCGGCCGCAGGCTGCACCGGTGGACGGTGACCGCGGCACTGGGCATCGCCGGCACGGTCGTCGCCGCGGTGGGCGTGCTGAGCCAGTTCCTCGGTTTCCTCACGCTGCTGGGCGTGGCGATGCCGCCGATCACCGGGATCATGATCGCCGAGTACTTCTTCGTCCGCCGGTGGCGGGCCGACCTGGAGAGCTCACGGGCGAGCGGGCAACTGCCCGCGCACGCCCCGGCGTGGGTACCGGCCAGCCTGGTGATCTGGGTGCTGTCCTCGGTTGCGGGCGCGGTCATTCCGGTCGGTATTTCCAGCCTCAACGCGCTGGTACTGGCGATGGTGCTGTACGTGCTGGCCGCGAAGCTCGGCTGGGTCCGCGGTTTCGGCGGCACGCGCGCCGAACCGGCGGTCAAGGCGGTCGGGCAGCCGGTGGAGCAGCCATGACGGGAAAGGAGACCGGGATGAGGATCGGGATCGACGTCGGCGGCACGAACACCGACGCGGTGCTGCTCGACGGGCGGCGCGTGCTCGGCGCGGTGAAGTCGCCGACCACCGAGGACGTCGTCTCGGGGATCGTGGCCGCGATCCACCGGCTGCAGGAGCAGTGCCCGCACGAGCCGTCCGAGGTCGCGGCGGTGATGGTGGGCACGACCCAGTTCGTCAACGCACTGGTGCAGGGCCGGGATCTGGCGCCGACCGCGGCGGTGCGGCTCGCGCTGCCCGCGGGTGGTTCCACGCCGCCGATGATGACGTGGCCGAAGCGGATGATCGACGCGATCTCCGGGCGGGCCTACATGGTGTCCGGCGGCCACGAGTACGACGGCCGCCCGATCGCCGGGCTGGACGAGGCGGAGCTGGTGCGCGCGGCCGAGGACATGGGCGCGGCGGGGATCCGCAGCGTGGCGATCACCTCGGTGTTCTCCCCGGTGAATGCCGAGTTCGAGGAGCAGGCGGCCGGGGTGATTGCGTCGGTGCTGCCGGACGCGGCGATCTCGCTTTCGCACGAGATCGGCCGGATCGGCTTGCTGGGGCGGGAAAACGCCACCATCGTCAACGCCGCGCTGCGGGATCTCGCGACGCGGATCGTCGAGGGCCTCGGCGCGGAGATCGTGCGCACCGGGATCACCGCGCCGTTCTACCTGACGCAGAACGACGGAACCCTGCTGGATGCCGCGCAGGTGCGCAAGTATCCGGTGGCGACCTTCGCCTCGGGCCCGACGAACTCGATGCGCGGGGCGGCCGCACTGTCCGGATTGGACTCGTGCGCGGTCGCCGACATCGGCGGTACCACCACCGACATCGGCGTGCTGACCCACGGTTTCCCGCGTGAGGCGGCGAGCGACGTCGAGGTCGCCGGGATCTGCACGAACTTCCGGATGCCCGACGTGCTGTCGGTCGGCATCGGCGGCGGCAGCATGATCCGTGAGCAGGGCAGTGATTTCGCGATCGGGCCGGATTCGGTGGGCTACAAGCTGCTGCAGTCGGCGCTCGTGTTCGGCGGTGACACCCTGACGGCAACGGATATCGCCGTGGCCGCCGGGTATTGCGACATCGGCGAGCGGGACCGGGTGGCGCATCTCGCGCCGGAGTTCGTGAAAGCGTGCCTGGAGCGGATCGCCAAGGAGACGGCCGACGCGATCGACCGGATGCGGGTGTCGGCCGAACCGCTGCCCGTGGTGGCGGTGGGCGGCGGTTCGGTGCTGCTGCCCGACCGGCTGCCCGGTCTCGGTGCGGTGCAACGGCCGGAGAACCACGCGGTCGCCAATGCGATCGGCGCGGCCATCGCACAGGTCGGCGGCGAGGTGGACAAGGTGTACGCCACCGATCGCGCGCGCTCGGCGATCGTCGACGAGGCGAAGCAGGAGGCGGTGGACAAGGCGGTCGCAGCCGGGGCGGAGCCGGGCAGCGTCACGATCGTCGACGTCGACGAGATTCCCGTGCCGTACGCCGGTGGCGCGACCCGCATCCGGGTCAAGGCGGTGGGCGATCTCCTGATCGGGTCCCAGGGAGGCGGCAATGCGTAAGATCGACGTGGACGACGTGGCCGACATCGGCCGTGGCGCGGCGATTCTGGGTACCGGCGGCGGGGGAGACCCGCAGTCCGGCTCGTTGCTGGCCACTGCCGCGCTGCGGGAGTACGGCCCGGTGCAGGTGCTCGGTCTCGACGACGTCGAGGACTCCGCGTGGGCACTGCCGGTGGCGATCATCGGTGCACCCACGATCATGCTGGAGAAGCTCCCCACGATCGGCCAGGTCGTCGCCGCGGTGCAGCAGCTCGCGGAGTACGCCAGCCGTACTCCGACGCACGTGCTGTGCGCGGAGGCGGGCGGCGTGAACTCGCTGATCCCGGTGGCCGCCGCCGCGGCACTCGGGCTGCCGCTGGTCGACGCGGACGCGATGGGCCGGGCTTTTCCCGAGATCGACCAGGGGCTGCCCGCCCTCGGCGGGGTCATGGTGACCCCGGCCGCAGTGACCGACGAGAAGGGCAACGGCGTGGTCGTCGACACCGTCGACAACCACTGGGCCGAACGGCTGGCCCGGGCTGCGGCAATCGAGATGGGCTGTGCGGCCGCGATCAGCGCGGCCGCGATGAACGGCCGTCAGGTACGCGAGCTGATGGTGCCGGGAACGCTGTCGCTTTGCGCCGAGCTGGGCCGGTTGACCGGCCCGAACCGGCCGGGGCACGAGGATCCGGTGGCGGCCGTCGCGCGGCGGCTGTCGGGCAAGGTGGTGTTCACCGGCAAGGTCGTCGACGTGGATCGCCGCACCGAGAAGGGTTTCGCGCGTGGCGTGGCCCGGATCGCGGGGCTCGACGCCGACGAAGGGTCGGAAACCGTGGTGCGGTTCCAGAACGAGTTCCTGGTGGCCGAGCGCGACGGCACCGCGATGGTCAGCACGCCGGATCTGATCTGCATCCTCGACAGCGCCACGGGCGCCGGGGTGCGGGCCGAGATCCTGCGGTACGGCCAGCGGGTGTCGGTGCTCGCCGCGCCCGCGGATCCCCGGTGGCACACGCCGGAAGGACATGCATTGGCCGGTCCCCGTGCCTTCGGCTACGACGCCGATCCGGTCCGGGTGTGAACCGGCGCGAGAACGGATGATGGGAGAAGCGTGTCACAGATCAGGATGAACGAGCATCTCGCCGGTGCTCCGGAGTACCGTCCCGGCCGCACGGTCGCGGGGACGATCAAGCTGGCGAGCAACGAGTCCTCCGACGGGCCGGATCCCGCGGTGCTGGAAGCGATCGCGCTCGCGGCGCAGTCGGCGAACCGGTACCCGGACATCCGCGCCGCGGCCCTCACCCGGCGGCTGGCGGAGAAATGCGGGGTCGAGCCGGAGCGGATCTCGGTCGGTTCCGGATCGGTGGCGCTGCTCCAGGGCCTGGCGCAGGCGGTGTGCGAGCCCGGTGACGAGGTCGTGTTCGCGTCGCCGTCGTTCGAGGGATACCCGGGGCTGGTCCAGGCTCGCGGGGCCCGGAGCGTTCCGGTACCGGTCACCGAGGACCAGCAGGCCGACCTCGACGCGATGGCCGCGGCGATCGGCCCGAAGACGAAGCTGGTGCTGCTGGCGACGCCGAACAACCCCACCGGCGGCGCGGTGCGGCGCGCCGATCTGGAACGCTTTCTCGGCAAGGTGCCCGGCCACGTCGTGGTCGGTCTCGACGAGGCGTACCGCGAGTTCGTCACCGACCCCGAGGTGCCGGACGGCGTCGAGATCGCGGAGGGCCGCGGCAATGTCGTGGTGCTGCGGACGTTCTCGAAGGCGTACGGGCTCGCCGGGGTGCGGGTCGGTTATTCCGTTGCGCCACCGGAAATCGCCCGCACCTTGAACCTCACGCGGGCTCCGTTCAGCCCCGGCGCCATTGCGCAGGCGGCGGCGCTGGCCGCGCTCGGCACGGAGGACGCGATGCGCGAACGGTGCCGGAAGACCGTCGAGGAGCGCGAACGTGTCCACCAGGCGCTGCTCGACCACGGTTTCGTGAGCACGCCGAGCCAGGCGAACTTCGTGTGGCTTCCGTTGGGCGAAAACGCACTCGCCTTCGCTGCGCATCTCGAGCAGCACAAGGTGATCGTGCGCCCGATCCCGGACGCCGGGGTCCGCGTGACCATCGGCGCGCCGGAAGAGAACGACGCTTTCCTCGAAGCCGCCCGAAGCTACCAACCCTGACCAGGAGACGATCATGCGTACGGAAATGCTGATCGGCGGCAAGTGGACCGCCGGATCCGGCGGACCTTCTTTTGTGACAAGGAATCCCGCCACCGGCGAAGTAATCGCCGAACTGTCCGAGGCGACCGCGGCCGACGTCGACGCCGCGGTCACCGCTGCCGCTGCCGCATTCGAACCCTGGGCGGCGATGCTGCCCGCCGCCCGCGCTACGTTGCTGTGGCGGATCGCGGACCTGATCGAGCAGCAAGGCGAGGAGCTCGCCGCACTGGAATCCCTCGACCAGGGCCAGACCTTGCCGGTCAGCGGCGGATTCTCGATTCCCAACCTGGTCGAGCATTTCCGGTACTACGCGGGCTGGGCCACCAAGATCACCGGGTCCACCGTCGCCCTGTCGGTGCCGAATGTCGACTACCGCACGCGGCGTGAGCCCCTCGGCGTGTGCGGGCTGATCGTGCCGTGGAACTTCCCGCTGCCGATCCTGGGCTGGAAGCTGGCCCCGGCGCTCGCGACGGGGAACACGGTGGTGATCAAACCGGCCGAGCAGACCAGCCTGTCCACCTTGCGGCTGGCCGAACTGCTCGAGGAGGCCGGGGTTCCCGCGGGCGTGGTCAACGTCGTGACGGGCGGCCCGGACACGGGCAAGGCACTGGTGGCGCACCCCGGGGTCGCGAAGATCTCGTTCACCGGCTCGACCGCGGTGGGCCGCGAAATCGCCGCGGATGCCGGGCGGGCGTTGAAGAAGGTGTCGCTGGAACTCGGCGGCAAGGCACCGAGCATCATCGCCGCCGACGCGGACATCGACGCCGTGATCGAGCCGAACGCGCTGGGCGGGTTGCTCAACACCGGGCAGATCTGCGCCGCGTTCACCCGGTTCTACGTGGACCGCAAGCGGGTGGACGAGTTCACCGCGAAGCTCGCCGGGGTCGCGTCGCACCTGCCGGTCGGGCCGGCCACCGATCCGAATGCGCTGATCGGCCCGCTCGTGTCGGAGGAACACCGCGCCTCGGTGGAGCGGTACCTCGAAACCGGGACCGCCGAAGGCGCCCGGCTCGTCACCGGCGGCGGCCGCCCGGAAGGCGGCGGGTACTTCCTCGAACCGGCGGTGCTGGGCGGCGTCACGCAGGACATGCGGGTCGCCCGTGAGGAGATCTTCGGACCGGTGCTTTCCGTGCTGGCCTACGACGATCCGGAGGAGCTCGCGCCGCTGGCCAACGACTCCGAATACGGGCTCGCCGCGGCGATCTGGTCCCGGGACATCGGCACCGCGACCCGACTGGCGAACGAGGTCAAAGCCGGTACGGTGTGGATCAACATGGCGCCCGCACAGGACGCCGCCGCGGCGTGGGGCGGGATGAAGTCATCCGGCCTCGGCCGCGAGATGGGGTGGGCGGGCATCGACGCCTACACCCAGGTGAAGAGCATCTGGACCGCGCTCGCCTGAGCGCGGCCGAATTCCGGAACCCACTCCCGAGGAGCGCAATGGGCAACGACTCCACGCAGGCGACCACGTTTTGCCGGTTCTGCGCCAGTTTCTGCGGCGCGGTCGTCGATCTCGACGGCACCACGGTCACCCAGGTGCGCGGTGACGAGGCCAATCCGTCGAGCCGCGGGTACCTGTGCCCCAAGGGCCGCTCTCTCGGTGCGTTCCACCACCATCCGCAGCGGCTCGACGTGCCCGCGGTCCGCGGCCGTGCGGGAACCTGGGACGAGGTTCTCGGCGACGCGGCCGAAGGGCTGCGGCGGATCGCCGATGCCGGAAACCCCGACGCGATCGGGTTCTACCTCGGCAACGCGGGCCAGTTCGACACGCTCGCCCTCTCCGCCGTCGCCGGGTTCATCCAGGCGCTCGGCACCGGGAGCAGGTACAGCACGATGAGCGTCGACTCGCCGTCGGTGCTGCTGGTCGCGGAGGTCGTCACCGGGTTCCCGATGCTGCTGCCGGGCCCGGACCCGGACGCGCGTCTCGTGTTGTGGGTGGGCGGAAACCCGGTCGTGTCGCACGGGCACAACCGGTCCATGGCGATGCCGGTCCAGCAGCTGCGGAAGTGGGCTTCGGAGGGCGAGCTGTGGGTGGTCGACCCGCGGCGCACCGAAACGGCGGACCTCGCCACCCGGCACCTGCCGATCCGTGCGGGCACCGATCACGCGCTGCTCGCGTACCTGGTCCGCAGCCTGCTCGAAGAGGGTGCGGACAACGAATACCTCGCCACCCGGGCCAGCGGGATCGAGATGGTCCGGGCCGCGGTCGCTCCGTACACTGTGGACCGCGCGGCCGCGGAAACCGGGCTGCCGAAGGAAGATCTCGAGGAGCTGCTCACCGCGATCCGGCGCGCGGGCCGGATCGCGGTGCACTCGAGCACCGGGGTCAGCTTCCAGGCCGGGGCGAACGTGTGCGTGTGGCTGGTGTGGGCGCTCAACGTCATCACCGGCTCCTGCGACCGGCCCGGCGGCATGTTCTTCAACCCGGGGATCGTCCAGCGGCTCGACCACCGGGTCCTGCCGAAGCTGGACGGTACCCCGGGTCCCGGCCCGGCGAGCAGGCCGGAACTGCCCGCGCGGCTCGGCGAATACCCGTGCACGGCCATCCCGGACGAGATCGAGGCCGGGAACCTGCGCGCGCTCGTCGTGCTCGGCGGCAACCCGATCACGGCGTTCCCGCAGCCCCGCCGTCTCCGGGAAGCTTTGCAGCAGCTCGATCTCCTGGTGGTGTCCGACGTGATCTCGACCCCGGTCACCGAACTGGCCACGCACGTCCTCCCGTCCACCGGCCAGCTCGAGCGGGCCGACGTGTGGCCGACCGACTTCATCAACATCGCACAGGCGAACCAGTACGTGCCCGCGGCGGTCCCGCCCGGCGGCGAACGGCGCCCGATGTGGTGGCACCTCGCGCAGCTGGCCCGGCGGATGGGCCATTCCGTGCTGCCCGGCGGGGCCGACCCGGACGTGGCCACCGAGGAGGAGCTGCTGCGGGCGATCGTCGAGTCCACCGGCGGCGATTTCGACGAGCTCCTCGGCGCGCCGCACGGGATGACCCACGAACCGCGGCGGTACGAATGGGTCCGGCAGCACCTGCCGGACGGCCGCTGGCGCCTCGGGTTCCAGCCGTTCGCCGACCAGCTCGCGCAGCTGGCCGCGGAGCCGGTGCGGCAGGGGCTGCGGCTGGTGTCGGCCCGTCAGCGGCGCCATCTCAACTCGCAGCTCGCGGACGGGACCGGGGCCCGGAACGCCGACCGCGCCGCCGTTTCCGTGCACCCGCTCGACGCGGACGAGCTCGGCGTCGCCGACGGGGGAGAGGTCGTGGTGACCACCCGGCATGGCAGCCTGCGCCTCACCGCCAGCTTCGACGAGCGGGTGTCGCGGGGCACGGTCGCGATCCCGCACGGGTTCGCCGACGCGAATGTCTGCGAGCTGACCTCCGAGACGCACGACGTCGACGATCTCACCGGACTGCCCATCATGACCGCGCTGCCGGTCGCGATTGCGCCCGCCAGCTGACCCCCGCTCGAACGGAGAAGCATGGACATCGACATCCTGCAGGGCACTGTCGACCGGCACTGGAACGAGGAGGTTCTCCCGAGCCTGTCCGGGCTGGTCGAGATTCCCGCGGTGTCACAGTCTTTCGACCCGGAATGGGCCGCCCACGGCCACCTCGACGCGGCGGTGCGACACGTGCTCGCGTGGATCGAGGCGCAGGCGATCCCCGGCCTGAGCGCGGAGGTCATCCGGATCGAAGGACGCAGCCCGCTGCTCCTCGTCGACGTCGGCGCCACGCCGGACGCGGCGGATAACGGCACCGCCCTCTGCTACGGCCACCTGGACAAACAACCTCCGCTGGAGGGCTGGTCGTCCGGGCTGGGGCCGTGGACCCCGGTCGTGCGGGACGGCCGGCTGTACGGCCGGGGCTCGGCCGACGACGGGTACGCGGGATACGCGGTGATCACTGCCCTGCAGGCGGTGCATGCGGCGGGTGGGCGGCACGGGCGGGTGGTGCTGCTGCTGGAAACCGGCGAGGAGTCCGGGAGCCCGGACCTCGCCTGGTACCTGGAACACCTCAAGCACCGGCTGGGACAGGTGAAGCTGGTGCTCTGCCTCGATTCCGGCGGCTACGACCACGATGCGCTGTGGCTCACCACCAGCCTCCGCGGCCTGGCCCGGCTGGAGGTGACGGTGCGGGTGCTGAACGCGCCGGTGCATTCCGGGGTGGCCGGTGGCGTCGTCCCGTGTTCGTTCCGGATCCTGCGGCATCTGCTTGGCCGCATCGAGGACTCGGCGACCGGCGAATTCCTGCTGCCGGAACTGAACGCGGAGGTGCCGCCCGCCCGTCTCGCCGAGGCACAGGCCATGGTCGCCGCGGCCCCGGCGAACGCGTCGGCCATGTTCCCGTTCGTCGCGGGGATGCGCCCGGTGTCCGAGGACCCGCTCGAAGCCGCGCTCGGGTCGACCTGGCAGCCCGCGTTGTCGGTGATCGGCGCGGCGGGTCTACCCGATCCGGTGAATGCCGGAAACCTCCACCGCGCGTACACCACGGTCGCGCTGAGCCTCCGGCTACCGCCGACGGTCGAGGCCGACACGGCTTACGCGGCACTGAAACGGGCGCTGTCGGTGGATGTGCCCTATGGCGCCGAGGTCACCGTCGAGCCGGGTGAGCTGGCCACCGGCTGGGATTCCCCGCCGCATGCACCGTGGCTGGTTGCCGCGCTCGAAAAGGTTGGCAAGACCGCCTTTTCGGCACCTTGGCAAGGCGTCGGAGTGGGCGCGTCGATCCCGTTCATGGGCATGCTGGCCGAGCATTTCCCGGACGCCCAGTTCGTGGTCACCGGCGCGATGGACGCCCATTCCCGGATGCACGCGCCCGATGAGTCCCTGCATCTCGGCCTGGCCAGCCGGGTCACCGCCGCCGTCGCCGTCCTGCTCGACGCCCATGCTCGGGCATGACGACGAGCGGCTCGGCGCCTGCCCGCTCACCACCGCCGCCGACATCGACGCCGCCGAACAGTCCATCCGGCCACACGTGCACCGCACCCCGGTGATGACCGGCCGCGCGATCGACCGTCTCGTCGGCAGCCCGGTGGTGGTGAAAGCCGAGCTGTTCCAGCGCACCGGAAGCTTCAAGTTCCGCGGCCTGCTGAACCGGATGCTGCAGCTGTCCGAGGACGAACGCGGCCGCGGGGTGGTTTCGCTGTCCGCCGGAAATGCCGCCGCCGCGGTCGCGTGCGCGGCGCAGATCGTGGGTACCCGGGCCACGCTGTGCATGCCGTCCACTGCCAACCCCGCGAAGATCGAGGCGACCCGGAGCTACGGCGCCGAGGTCGTCCTGGTCCAACCGGCGGAGCTGCTGCACCGGGTCGAGGAGCTGACGCGCACCCTGGTCCTGATCCATCCGTTCCACGACCCCGCAGTGATCGCAGGCCACGCGACGCTGGGCCGGGAACTGCTGGACCAGGCCGGTGATGTGGGTACCGTGATCATCCCGGCCGGAGGTGGCGGGCTCCTGTCGGGAGTCGCGGCCGCCGTGAAGCTGGCCCGCCCGGACGTCCACGTGATCGGCGTGGAACCGGAAACGGCCGACGTGCTCGCCCGCGCAGTCCGGGCAGGCGAACCGGTGCTGGACGAGTCAGTACGCAGCGTCGCGGACGGACTTGCCGCACCGACCACCGGGATCCTGAACCTCCGGCATGTCCAGTCCTTTGTGGACGAACTGGTGACGGTCTCGGAGAACGACCTCCGATCGGCGACCCTGCTGGTGTGGTCCCGCTTGAAGCTGTTCGCCGAACCGTCCGGCGCTGCGGCATTGGCGGCCGCCCTCAACGGCGCCGGACGGCCGAGCCGCGGCCGGATCGCAGTGCTGGCCAGCGGCGGGAATGTGGACCCGGTGAAGTTTCTCGCCGACGTGAGCTGACCCCGTCCGGGCTTGGCCGCGGTGACGATCCGCTCCGCCACCGCGGCCAGGCGAGCCGGGTCCGGCCCCTCAGCCCCAGCTGGCTTCGGTGCTGCGCCAGTGATTGTTGCTCGTGTGATCCCCGCGCAACCACCGCGCCAGATCCGCGTGCGCCGTCTCCCTGCGCTCCGCGTTGATCTCCTCGATCGCCGGGTGGTCCACCGCGAACTCGACCATCAGCCCGTCCGGGTCGGTGACGTACAGCGAAACGCAGTACCCGTGGTCGGTGACAAAGCTGTCCTTCCACCCGACCGCGGTGAGCCGCTTCTGGATGCCTTCCTGGGTTTCCTGGTCCACCTTGAACGCGACGTGGCTGCGCGGCAACGTGTCCGGCACGATTTGGCGGTCGCGGGTGAACTCCTTCTGGTCCTCGGGGTCGGCGAACTGGAAGAAGGCCAGCGCGCTGCCGTCGGCCATGCCGTAGAACGTGTGGCACAGCACGCGTTCCTTGCCCAGGATCTCCTCGACCTCGGTCCACGTCGCGAGCAGCGGCAGGCCGATCAGGTCCTCGTAGAAGTACCGCGTGGCTTCCTGGTCGTCGACCGTCCACGCGTGGTGGTGCAGGCGGAGCGGGAGCTTGTCGTCCATGTCAGTCAACTCCATCGGTGAGGTGGGACAACGAAAACTGCAACCGGCCCTGCTTGATCGGCACGCAGGAACCGGGGTACTCGGTGACGGTTTCGGCGCCCAGCGCGGCGAGCCCGTCGAGGAACTCCGGCAGCCGCGTCATCGCGCCGGTGGCGAGGTCGTGCAACACGACCACCGGCCATTCGGTACGGGCGACGGCGGCGAGGGCCGTTTCGACCCAGCCGGTGGGGTCTTCCCAGTCGCGCGGCACGGTGTTCCACAGCACGCACGTGTAGTGGTGCTCCTGGAGATACCGGATGGCCGCGGTGCTGAACACTCGTTTGTCCAGCACGCCTCCCGCGGCGTAAGGGCGGAAGAGCCGTTCGCCGTGCGTCGCGCTGGTTCCGGCGACGGTGTCGACGTCCGGCTCCACCGCGGCGATTTCCGTGCGTACCGCGGCTTCGGCGTCTTCGGCAACGCCCAGTTGGAGGGTGTGCGTCGCGGTGTGGTGCCCGATCCGGTGTCCTTCGGCGGCCGCACGTTCGGCCAGTTCCCGTCCACCCGGCTGGCGTAGCTGCGAACCGACGACGAAGAACGTGGCGCGGGCGCTGTGGTGCGCCAAAGCGTCCAGGACCTGTTCGGTGACGCCCGGCGTCGGCCCGTTGTCGAACGTGAGCGTGACCCGCTTCGTCACGGCCATCTGTGCCTCCTGGGGGTCCGGTGGTGCCACTGCCGAAGGTAGCCCCCGGATGTTCGGGAAAACAAGAGATTCTCGAAAATTTCTGTATGCAGATCTGGCGACCAAGTGCCCCGAAGATGCGAGGTCTTGAAGTTTCGCGAGAGAAATGTGTACAGTTCGGCGGTGACCACGATCGACGAACCTGCGGCGCCGGAGACGAGCATGCAGGCCGCGCACCGGTACCTGCGGGACGAAATCCTGTCCGGACGGCTCGAACCGGGCAGCGTCCTCTCCCAGGTCCAGCTCGCGCAGGAGCTCGGCGTGAGCCGGACTCCGCTGCGGGAAGCCCTGCGGCTCCTCGAAACCGAGGGGCTGGTGGACACCGAGGCGCAGAAGCGGGTCCGCATCGGCGCGCTCGACCTCGACGATCTCGAGGAGCTGTACGCCATGCGGATCGGCCTGGAGCCGCCCGCGGTGAAGGTGACCGTGCCGCTGCTGGACGAGTCCGATTTCGTCTTCCTGCGGGAATCGCTGGCGGCGTGCAACGCGGCGGTGGGCGAGGGCCGTTATTCCGACGCGCACCAGCCGCACCGCGCCTTCCACGGCCGGTTGTTCTCCGGGGCGGGACGGCGGCTGGGCGAGTCGGTGTCCGGTCTCTGGGACCACGCCGAGCGGTACCGGCGCTGCTACCAGACGGTCGCCACGCCCGAGGACATCGAGACCTCGGGCCGCGAGCACGCGGCCATTCTCGCCGCGGCCGAGGCGGGGGAGGCAGGCCGGTGCGCCGTGCTCGTCGCCCGGCATCTCGCGCACACCGGGCTTTCGGTGCTGGCCGCGCAGGACGGCGGCCACAGCACCGCGTTGATCACCGAGGCACTGCGCCGGATCGTGGTCGGGGAGGCCGCCGAATCGGTGCGGTGACCCAGTTCTTGCCTGAGGAGGCTTTGTGCGGTACGCGAATTTGTCCGGACGGCTCGTACTCGTCAGCACTGACGGGACCGAGGCCGTCGACGTCGAAAAGGCCAGCGGCGGGTTGTTCGGGCCCGATCCGCAGGCGGTGTACGAGAGTTTCCCCGAGTTCCGCAAATGGGCGGACACGGCGGACCTGACCGGCGGCGAACCCTTCCGGCCCGAACAGCTCGAAACCCCGGTTCCCGCGCCGCGGCAGGTGTTCGCGATCGGGCTGAACTACCACGGGCACGCCGCGGAGGCCGGGCTGCCCGTACCGGACGAGCCGATCCTGTTCACCAAGTGGATGTCCTCGCTCACCGGCCCGGTCACCACGGTGCAGCTGCCCGAGGGCGGGAAGGTGGACTGGGAGATCGAACTCGTCGCGGTGATCGGGAAACTCGCCTACCAGGTCCCGGAAAGCGAGGCGTGGAGCCATATTGCCGGGCTCTCCACCGGACAGGACATCTCCGAGCGCGACCTCCAGCGCCGCGGCCCGGTGCCGCAGTTCGGCCTCGGCAAGTCGCTGCCGGGGTTCTCGCCGGTGGGCCCGTGGGTCGTCACGCCCGACGAGTTCGCCGACCCGGACGACCTCCAGCTCGGCTGTTCCGTCAACGGGGAAACCGTGCAGCAGGGCCGTACCGGCGACCTGATCTTCAGCGTGCCGTCGCTGGTGGCGAAGCTGTCGGCCAACCTGCCGCTGCTGCCGGGGGATCTCGTGTTCACCGGCACCCCGGCGGGCGTCGGGGTCGTCCGCACGCCGCCGCGGTTCCTGCGGCCGGGTGACGAACTCGTCAGCTACGTCACCGGAATCGGCGAGCTGCGCCAGCAGTTCACCGCGTGAACGGAGGCATTTCATGAGGACTTCGCCGAACACGGTCATTTCCTGTGCGCTGACCGGTTCTGTGCACACCCCCACGATGTCGGACGCCTTGCCCATCACCCCGGCCGAAATCGCCGGACAGGGCCGGGACGCGGTCGCCGCGGGTGCGTCGATTCTCCACGTCCATGCGCGGGATCCGGAAACCGGCGCGCCGACCCCGGACCCGGCGGTGTACGCGCAATTCCTGCCCGCCTTGAAAGCAACCGGCGCGGTCGTGAACATCACCACCGGCGGCAGTACCCGGATGCCGGTGGACGACCGGCTGGCGGCAGCGCGGAAGTTCCGTCCGGAGCTGGCGTCGCTGAATCTGGGGTCGATGAACTTCGTGTTCTCGGGTCCGGCGGGGAAATACGCGGAGTGGAAGTTCCCCTGGGAGAAAGAGCATCTCGCCGGGTCGGCGGACGTGATCTTCGCCAACACGTTCACCCAGATCGAGCGGACGCTCACGGAGCTGGCGCAGGCCGGGACGCGCTTCGAATTCGAATGCTACGACGTCGGGCACCTGTACACCCTGGCGCATTTCCTGGATCGGGGCCTGGTGGACGGGCCGTTGCTGATCCAGGGCGTCTTCGGCGTGCTCGGCGGAATCGGGGCGGATCACGAGAACCTGTCGCACTTCGTGACGATTGCGGACAAACTTTTCGGGGACGCGTACGTGCTCTCGGCATTTGCGGCCGGACGGCGGCAGATGGATTTCGTGACCCATTCCGCGCTCGTGGGCGGGCACGTGCGGGTCGGACTGGAGGACAACCTGTACCTGAGCCGCGGCCGGATGGCGCAGGACAATGCCGAGCAGGTAGCAAAAGTGGCCCGGATTCTCACCGAGCTCGGCCGGGAAATTGCCTCGCCCGCACAATCGCGCGAACTCCTGAACCTCAAAGGCGCCGACGCCGTCGATTTCTGAGTAACCAACCCTTCAACGGAGAACGGACCATGGGACTGCATCGGCTTACTGCACTCACCATCGGCGTCCCGGACGTCGAAACGACGGCCGCGTACTACACGGAGTTCGGCCTCGCGCCACTCAGCACGGAAACCACCGGGGAACGCCGGTTCGGCACCGCCGACGGCGGCAAGCAGCTGCGGTTGCGCCACAGCCCGCACCGGCGGCTGATGTCGCTCGGCACCGGGGTCGACGACCCGGACGACCTGGACCGCATTGCCACCCAGCTCGCCCGCCTCGACGTGACCTCGCACCGCAAGGGCGACCAGCTGCACGCCGCGGACCCGGTGACCGGGCTCGACGTCGTCGTGTCGGTGGCGCCGCGGATCGTGCAGGACCCGACACCCGCGCCGCCGTACAACACCCCCGGCTCGATCCAGCGCCCGCACACCCGCGCGCCGGGCATCCTGCGGCCCGACCCGGTGCGCCCGCGCAAGCTGGGGCACGTCGTGTTCGGCTCGGTCGATCAGGCCGCCACCCAGCGGTTCTTCATCGAGGGCCTCGGCTTCAAGGTGAGCGACGAGGCGCCGGGCCTGGCCTCGTTCATGCGCTGCTCGACCGACCACCACAACGTGCTGGTACAGCAGTCGCCGGTGAACTTCCTGCACCACACGTCGTGGGAGCTCGACGACGTGGACGAGGTCGGCCGCGGTGCGACGAGCATGCTGGAGGGTCATCCGGAGCGGCACGCCTGGGGTCTCGGGCGGCACTACATCGGGTCGAACTTCTTCTGGTACCTGCGTGATCCGGCGGGCAACTTCGCCGAGTACTACTCGGATCTCGACTGCATTCTCGAAGACCAGCTTTGGGAGCCGGGCGTGATCGCCTCGGACAAGAGCATGTACTCGTGGGGCCCGCCCCCGCCGCCGTCGTTCCTCGCGCCCGAGGACCTGGCGGAGCTCATGACCGGAGCCCACGGGGGATCCTGAAGGAGGAATCACCATGCCCGAGCGCAACGAGGCGCTTGACCAGCTGGTGTCCGATCCCGGTGGCCGCGTGCTGGTCCGGGGCGCGACGATCGTCAGCATGGACGATCAGGTGGGCGATCTCCCGCGCGGAGACATCCTGATCGACGGCAGCCGGATCGAGGCGATCGGCCCCGACCTGAGCACGGCGGCGAACGTGGGCCAGGCGGTGGTGGTCGACGCCGCCGGATGCATTGCCATTCCCGGTTTCGTGGACGGGCACCGGCATTGCTGGCAAACGCAGATCCGCCGGTACCTTTCCGACGCGGTCATCGCGGAATACAACGATCTGCTGCATTTCCGGCTCGCCCCGATCTACGGGATCGAAGACATGGCGGTGGGCACGGAACTGGCGGCGCTGGGTGCGCTGGATTCGGGCGTCACCTGCATCCTCGATTTCAGCCACAACATGCGTTCGCCGGAGTATTCCGACACGGTGGTGCGCACGTGGCAGGAATCCGGCATCCGCGCTGTCCTCGCGTCGTGCGCGCCACTCGGCGGGGAATGGGACCAGACGTGGCGAAGCGATTTCGCCCGGGTCCGGGCAGAACATTTCCCGTCCGACGACAGCCTGGTGACCTTGCGGATGGGATTGTTCCCGAAGGTGATTCCGGAATTGCACGGCGACGTCTGCCTGACCGCGGAAGCCATTAGCGAGGCGCGTGAGCTGGGCGTCGGGGTCACTGTGGACGGCGCGCTCGGCCCGGTCGCTGCCGCTGAAATCCGGGCGCTGGGCGACGAGCTCGGCCCGGATCTCACCTGGATCCACTGCGGTGGTTTCGACGACGAGACATGGAAAGTGCTCGTCGGTACCGGCGGGCGCATCGTGCTCGCGGTGACGTCGGATCAGCAGCTCGGCATCGGCGGATCGATTGCGCCCATTCAGGAAACGCTCGACGCGGGGTTGCGGCCGGGACTGAGCGTCGACGTCGAATGCTCGCTCACCACCGATATGTTCACGCAAATGCAGGTATTGCTCAACACTCAGCGCATGCACGCCGGGAACCGGCGGTTTCGCGGGGAGGCGGACGCCCCGGCGCCGCTGACCGTCCGCGACGCGCTCGAATTCGCCACCGCCGGATCGGCGAAAGCGAATGGGGTATGGGACCGGTGCGGTTCCCTCACCCCGGGTAAAGAAGCCGATCTCGTCCTGATCGACGCGGACGCCATCAATACGATTCCGCTCAACAATGCGGTCGCCACAGTTGTCCTCGGTTCGGACAGCCGCAATGTGGACACCGTTTTCGTGGCCGGACAGCCGCGGAAATGGGCCGGGAAGCTCGTGTCCGGTGACACCACCGGGCTGCGCAGCCGGGTCGTCGCTTCCCGCGACCGGATCCTCGAACGGATCGGCCACCGGCTCGACATCACCGCCTGAACCCGCCTGAAACGCGCCCGTCCCGGACCCCGGGACGGTGGATCAGGCATGCCGCAAACCTGGGAGGCAGCATGAAATCTCGTCGGAAACTCGGTGCGTACGGCCCGGAAATGACCCCGGTCGGCTTCGGCGCCGGGGCGATCGGCTACACCGAGGACTGGACCGAGAAGGACGACGGCAACGCCGTGCGGGCGATCCGGCACGCGCTCGACCGCGGCGTGAACTGGATCGAGACGGCGGCCGTCTACGGGATCGGCCATTCGGAACGCGTGGTGGGACAGGTGCTCCGCGCCTTGCCCGCCGCCGATCGCCCGATGGTCGTGACCAAGGGCGGCCTCGCGGTCGACCCCGGGAATCCCGGCGAACACCCGGGTTTCTCGGCCAGCCCCGAGCAGCTCCGCCGCGACTGCGACGAATCGCTGACCCGGCTGGGCGTGGACGTCATCGACGTCTACCTGATGCACTGGCCCGGCGACCACGTCCCGGTCGAGGAGTCGTGGGCGGCGATGGCGGAGCTGGCGCCAGCCGGCAAGGTGCGCTGGATCGGGGTCTCGAACTTCTCGGCCGACCAGCTGCGCCGGTGCCAGGAGATCCGGCACGTCGACTGCCTGTCACCGCCGTTTTCGCTGATCAAACGGGAGGCCGCGGCCGAGGTGCTCCCGTGGTGCGCGGCCAACGGGACGGGGGTGCTCTGCTACAGCCCGCTCGAGGTCGGCCTGCTCACCGGGCGCTACACGCGGGAACGGGCCGCGGAACTGCGGCAGGTCAACTGGCGCAGCGATTGGCGCAGCAAGTCCCCGGAATACCGGGAACCGCGGCTCAGCCGCAACCTCGACCTCGTCGACACGCTCCGCGGGATTGCCGGTGACCTCGGCACGTCGGTGGCCGCGGTGGCGCTGGCGTGGGCGTTGTCGTGGGGGATCACCGGGACGATCGTCGGCGCGAAATCGCCGGAACAAGCCGAGGACTGGCTCGCCGCGGGCGATCTGGTGCTCGCGGCCGACCAGCTCGTGGCCATCTCGGAAGCCGTGGTCACCACCGGCGCAGGCGACGGACCGGTTCACTGAAGAAAGGGAAGACATGGGAATCACGTGGGAACTGGGGCACATCGCGTACGCGGTCGCCGACCTGGACGCTGCCATGAAGCAGTTCCAGGAGGCCTACGACGGGCATTGGGCCGATCCGGTCGAGCTGAACACGGACTGGAAGTCCGCGCGGACCGGTGCCACCGAACACGTCACCGGCACCGCGGTGTGGCTCGTCGGGCCGCAGCCGCCGATCGAGCTGTGGCACGGGCCCGCGGGCGGGCCGTTCGACGTCGGGTCCGCCTCGATCGTGCAGCACCACATCGGGTACTTCTGCCCGGACCTCGCCGGCCAGATCCAGCGGCTGCAAGGACTCGGCTACGTCGTCGAGTTCACGCCCGCGACCGGGCCGGATTCGCCGCCGACCGACGGTGACTTCCGCGGCTGGGCGTACCTGCGGCATCCGGACGGGTCCCGGATCGAGCTCCAGCGGGCGGCCGACAAACCGGGGATCGAGCGGTGGCTCGCGGGCGGTCCGCTGCGCCTCGACTGGAGCGAGGGTTTCTTCGCGGAGTGAGCAGGGGGCCAGGGGCGGGCGGACGGCGACGGGCCGGTCCGGCAGCAATCGTTCGGGGGCGGAGAAGGAGGATGTCGTGAAACCGGATTCGCAAGCGGAAGTGGTCACCGGCCGTCCCGTGCGGGCCACCCTGACCGCGAGGACCGGCGCCATTGCCGCGATGGTCACCATCGGCGGCCTGATCTTCGGGTACGACAACGGGATCATCGCCGGGGCACTGCTCTTCATCCAGCCGGAGTTCGGCCTCGGCGCGCTCGCCCAGGGCGTGACGGTGAGCTCGGTGTTCGTCGGCGCGATGTTCGGCGCGGGGACCTCGGGGTACCTCACCGACCGCTGGGGCAGGCGCCCGATGATGGCTGTGGGCTCGGTGGTGTTCATCGTTTCGTCGGTGCTGGGCGCGCTGGCCGCCGATGCCGCGCTGCTGACCGTGAGCCGGGTGATCCTCGGTGCGGCGATCGGCATCATGTGCATGACGGTGCCGGTGTACCTGTCGGAAATCGCCCCGGCGAACCGCCGCGGCGCGCTCGGGGTGCTCTTCCAGGTCGCGATCGCGCTCGGCATCGTGGTGGCCTACATCGTCAACTACCTGCTGTCCGGCACGGGCAACTGGCGGCTGATGATCGGCCTCGGCGCGGTGCCGGCGGCGATCCTGGTGTTCGGCCTGATGGGGATGCCGGAAAGCCCGCGCTGGCTCGTCGGCAAGGGCCGGATCGACGACGCGAGGGCGGTGCTGCTCCGCCTGCGCTCGGCGGAGGCGGCCGGGCCGGAGCTGGAGTCCATCCGCGAGACGGTCTCGCTGCGCACGGTCGGCTTCCGCGGCCTGTTCCGGCCGGGCTTGCGGCCGGCCTTGATCGCGGGGGCGGGGATCGCGGTGTTCATCCAGTTCACCGGGGTCAGCGCGGTGGTGTACTTCGCGCCGACCATCCTGAAAGCCGCCGGTTTCGGGGTGAGTGCGGCCCTGATGGGCACGTTCGGCATCGGTGTCCTGACGTTCCTCGCGACGGTGCTCGGCGTGTTCCTCGTCGACCGGTTCGGCCGCAGGCGGATGCTGCTGATCGGCATTCCGGCCATGGCGGTGAGCCTCGCGGTGATCGCGCTGATGTACGGCAAGCCCGACCTCACCGGCGGACCGGCGCTCACCATCCTCGTGATGACCGGCGCGTACATGATCTTCTTCTCCTGCGGTCTCGGGGTGGTCACCTGGGTGATCCTGCCGGAGCTGTTCCCGCTGGCCGCCCGCAGCGCGGCGAACGGCCTGTGCACGCTGGTGCTGTGGGCAGGCAACTTCGTGGTGACGCTCATCTTCCTGCCGGTGGTGAACGGCGCCGGCGAGGCCGCGACGTTCTGGATCCTGGCCGGAATCAGCGTCGTGGCAACGCTTTTCGTCCTGGCGAAGGTACCGGAGACGAAGGGGAAGTCACTGGAGGAGCTGGAGCGCGCGTTCGCCTGAGTCATCGTTTCCGGAAGGTCATCCGGGACAGGAGACCGTCTCGCAGTACGAGCGCGTGGAACAGCACCGCGAGCAGGTGCGCGGTGAAGGTCAGGAACAGCGCGTACGCCAGCACCGTGTGCGTGGTGCGGAGGACGGCGTAGAGGTCGGCGTCCGCGGGGGTGATGGCGGGCAGGCGGAGCGAGCCGAACAGCACGACCGGGGTACCCGCCGCGCTGAGCATCGCCCATCCGACCAGTGGCTGGGCCACGAGCAGGGCGTACAGCAGGAGTTCGGAACCGGTGGCGGCCAGCCGTTCCAGCCTGCCCAGCGGGGCGGGCGGGGGACGGCGGCGCAGCCGGTACGCGATCCGGACCACCGCGAGCGCCAGCACCAGCGCGCCCAGCGGCCGGTGCACGGCCTGCAGGAACTGGTAGCCGCCAAGGGAAGTGACCATGGCGAACCCGATCGCCAGCATGCCGAGCACGAGCACGGCCATCACCCAGTGCAGGATCCGGGAGACCAGCGGGAACCGCTCCGGCGTGCTCATGCGGGTACCTCCCGGACCTGTACGGCGCTCGGGTGTTTCGGTTCGCCGGTCCGCCGTTCGTAGGACCGGGCGTACACCGCCGAGCGGGCGCTGAGCAGGGGGTCGTCCGAGACGGCCAGCCCGGACGGGAGCACGGTCGGGTCGAAGTTGACGTCGCGGGCGTTCCCGGTGGCTTCGGTTTCCACTGTGGACAGAGTGAGGGTGCCCGCGGTGATCCGGCGGCGGTTGCCCGGCCACGGGGTGGTCGCGTCGCCGGTGGGGTCACCGGGTTCGGCGATGGTGAGGACCAGCTGCCAGCGCAATGGTGCGTTCCGGACCGCCTCGACGGCAGCGTCGAAGAGGTGGTTGCTGCCGGTGGCCTGCGTGGTGGTGAGGCCGACGGGCTCGAAGGTCCACCGGATCGGGACGGTGTTTCCGTCGTCGTTGGTGGCGAGGAATGCGTTGAGGCCGTGGAAGGTGCTGTCCGCGAACCCGGGGGAGGGCGGGTGTGCCTTGACGTACGCCATGGCCTTGACGGTTTCCGGGTGCTGCCGGAGGAATTCGGCGGTGCGCTGCGGGTCGGGTTTGCCGGTGGCCGGGTCAGCGGCGTAGGCGACGATCCGGTCGGCGAAGCCTTCCGGCGTGCGGTCGAGGAACACCGGGATGTTCACCATCGCGGTCCGCCATTGCTCGCCGTGCGGGAGCTCGACGCGCAGGCCGAGGCCGCGCACGGTGGCGGCGGCATCCGGCGCGTACGGCATGCCGCCGGAGAGGGAGAACCGGCCCGTCACGGGGTACTCGCCGGTGCGGAATGCCGAGCAGACCTCGGTTCCCGCGCCGTTCGACTCGAACCTGCCGGCCACGCTCACGCCTTTCGCGTGGTTGCGGCGGAAGCCCTCGTGCTTGCCGTACACCTGCTCGAACCTGTCGGCGAACGCCGCGGGAGTGAGTTCCGGGGTGCCGAGGCGGCCGGTCACGCCGAGGAACGCACCGACGTCCACCGCCGCGATCCCGGCAATCCCGAGCAGCGCGTTCCGCCTGGAGACCAGTTGTTTCTTTTCCATCCCGCTCTTCCATCCGGTGATCCTTTTCCGGGGTTACGCACGACGCGGCCGGGGTGTTGACGCGAACGGATGTGATGGCCGACACATGCCCTCGGTTCAACGGCTGCGCGACGGCCCGCGTATACCCCAGTGGTACAGCGAAACGGGGTGGACGATTGCGAGTGCGGCGAGCCGGAGACGAGGCCATCCGCAGCGAGGGCGACGTGCGGGCGGCGTACGACCGCTATGGCGGCGAGCTGTTCGGCTTCGCCCTCAATGCGCTCGACGACCGGCATCTCGCCGAGGACGTCGTGCAGGAGACGTTCGTCCGGGCGTGGCGAGCGGGCCGCCGCTTCGACCCCGCACGGGCGAGCCTGCGGACGTGGCTGTTCGGCATCGCCCGCAACCTGGTGATCGACGCCCACCGCCGGCGCTCCACCCGCCCCGCCCCGACCGAGACCCCACCCGACCAGCGCACCGACGACCCCTTCGACCGCCTCCTGCTGAGCATCCAGCTGGACGAGGCGTTGCGCCGCCTGAGCGACGACCACCGGGAAATCCTGCAGGCGGTGCACATCGAAGGCCGCACGTGCGCGGAGTACGCCGCGGCGCAGGGTATTTCGGCATCGACGGCACGCAGCAGGCTGTACTACGGCATCCGCGCGCTGCGCCTGGCGCTCGAAGAGAACGGGGGTTTGCCGCGATGAGTGAGCAGTGCGTGCAGGTACGCGGCGAGATCGCCGAACTGGTCATGCTGGGCCGCCCCCTGCCCGAGGACTTGCGGCGGCACGTCTCCGGCTGTGCAGCCTGTACCCGGGACCTGGCGGAAATCCGGGAAGTGGCGGGCGTCTTCGCCGCCGCCGAAGGCGATCCCTCGGCTGGGAGCCCGGACCGGCTTGTCCCGGATCCGGTCCTGGGCCACCGCATCGGCATCCGGGTCCGAACAGCCCGCCGCACCCGCCGAATCACCGTCGCCGCTGCGGCCGCGGCCCTGGTGACAGCAGTCGCGCTGGGCGGGGTCGCCGTGTCCGGGTCCGACGCGCCGGTCCAGGAGGTGGCACTGTCCCGGGACGGATCGATGGTCGCGCACCCATGGGGCACGGAAGTCCCGATCACGCTGAACGGCCTCCGCACGGGCGAGACGTACCAGCTGATCACCGTCGGCAGGGGAGGGCACAGCCTCCCGGCCGGAAGCGTCCGTGCAGACAGCGAGGGCCCAGTGCGAACCCACATGGTCACGGGAATGAGCCGCGATTCGATCACGGGGCTACTGGTGAAGGACGGAAACGGGCGAGAGGTGGCACAGGTACCGGTTGCCCCTCCACGGTGACGTGGGCGGCGGCTCCGCTGGTATCGCTGCGCTGCCGTGGTGCGCGGGGGTACTCCAACGCCTGTTCCAAGCAACCCTTCGCCGCGCCGCTGTCGTGATCATCACTCGGGGGAACTTCCTCGCCCGCCGCCCGACTTCTCTTCCGAACCCGACCTCGCAGGAGGAGACTGTGCGGCTGCCCCACGTTGTGCGCCGAGTGACCGTGGCGCTCGCCGTCGCCCTGGCGGCTGGTGGTTGTACCGCAACCGAGGCGGCCAAGGCCCCGACGCCCTGTCCGCCCGTGCCGCAGCCGGCCTCGGCGCCCAAGCGGATCGTCACGATGGACGGCGGGGCGGCGGCGCTCGTCAGTGAGCTCGGGTTCGGGGACAAGATCGCCGGGACCGCGGCGCCACAGTTCTTCGCGGCTTTTCCTCCCGACCGGCGCGCCGAGCTGGCGAAGATTCCCGTCCTGGATGCCGGGTCGGGGAATGCCGAGAAGGTGCTTGCGGCGCATCCGGACCTCGTCATCGGCACGTCGAGCTACAGTTTCGGCGGCTTCGACGGCACTCCGACCGTCGACCGCCTCACCCAGGCAGGCGCGGCGGCCCTCGTGGCGTGCCGACCGCCGGGCCTGGTCAAAGACCTCTCCGCGACCACCAACTTCATCACCGACACCGCGCGGGTCCTCGGCGTACCGGAGCGAGGGGCACAGCTCGCCGCGCGAGTACAGTCCGATGTGGACCGTGCAGTCCCGGCACCGGGCCGAGTGCGTGTACTGGCGCTGTCCGGTGCCCCGGCGGCAGGCCAGCCCGTACAAACCCGCGGCGGCGCCAGCCTCGCCAACGGCGTGATCACCCTCGCCGGCGGACAGAACATCGCCGAGGGGATATCCGCGGACTTCGCATCACTCAGCGCAGAGGAGGTAGCGGCACGGGATCCGCAGGCGATCGTGGTGGTGTCCGGCTACACCTCCGCCGACACACCCGCCGACCCCGCCGGTGGAACCCCCGCCGACGCTTCCGATGGAACTCCGGGGGCCACCTCTGGTGGAAGGCCTGGCGGCACGCCCGCCGACACGTCCGGCAGTCCTCCCGCCGCACCCGGCAGCACGCCCGTCGATAGCCCCAGCGGCGCGCCGGGAGCCACCTCTGGTGGAAGGTCCAGCGGCACCCCCAGCATCGACCGCCTGCTGGCCGCCATCCGGCAAAGCCCCGTCCTCGCCAGAACCACCGCCGTCCGGGAGAATCGGATCGTGGTGGTGCCGCTGAGCATCATCCACACGCCGAGTGTCCTCAATGGACAAGCCGTGGCCACCGTAGCCCAGGCTCTGCGCCGACCCGCGGCATGAAGACAAAAATCGCTGCCCTGGCGGTAATTCTCCTGATCTCCATGATACTCGCCATCGGCCTCGGACCGGTGGCCGTGCCGCCAGGAGACGTGGTGCGAGCGCTCTACGTCGGACACGGCAGCCCCGGTCAGTTCGACTTCATCGTGACCCAGCTGCGGGCACCCCGCGTCCTGGAGGGCGCGTTCGTCGGCGCCGGGCTTGCCGTCGCCGGGTTGCTGACTCAGGCGGTGACCCGAAATCCGCTCGGGGAGCCGTACGTGCTCGGCCTGTCGTCCGGTGCGGCGGTGGGGGCTGTGCTCGTGCTGACGACCGTTGGGCCGATCGTCGCAGGGTTGCCTCTCGCGGCGTTTGCCGGGGCGCTGGTCACTGCGGTCGCCGTGATGTTGTTGTCCCGCAACCGTTCCCCGGGGCGGATGGTGATGACCGGCGTTGCGGTCGGTCAGCTGCTGTCCGGTGTCGTCTCGTTTCTCCTTCTGCGCACCGACGATCCTCAGGCACAGCACCAGGTGTTGTTCTGGCTGCTGGGAAGTCTCGCCGGCGCGCAGTGGCAGCTGGCGTGGGTGACTTGCGCTGTGGTGACCGTCCTCGTCGCCGCAAGCCTGATGATGGCCGGCCGCATCAACCTGCTCGTGCTCGGCGACGACGGCGCCGCGGCACTCGGCCTGCACGCCGGACGGGCGCGCGCCGTGCTGCTGGTCGTGGTGACCCTGCTGACCGGGACGGTGGTCGCGGTGTCGGGCAGCATCGGTTTCGTCGGCCTCGTGGTCCCGAACCTGGCCCGCCTGCTGGCCGGCGCGGATCACCGCCGCTCGCTGCCGGTGACCGCCCTGCTGGGCGCGCTCCTCGTGGTGTGGGCGGACACCGCGGCCCGGCTCGTCCTGGCCCCAGCCGAGCTGCCGATCGGCATCCTCACCGCGGCGATCGGCGTCCCGGCGTTCCTGCTGGTGTTGCGGCGCAGCCCGGCCGGGGCGGTGGGACTGGCGTGACGATCAAGTCCTCCGGCATCACCACGGCGATCGACGCCCGAATGTACCTATTGGCGCTGCAGCGCAACCCAGCCAAGACGGCAGGATTGGCATGAGGATCGACTTCTCCGGCATCACCGTGGAATACCGCGGCGTCCCGGCCGTACGCGAAGCACACCTGACCGTCCCCGACGGTGCCTTCGTCGCAGTCGTCGGACCCAATGGCAGTGGCAAATCAACCCTCCTCAAGACCCTTTACCGCGCAGTGACACCACAATCGGGCACCGCCAGGCTCGACAACCACGACATCCGCACCATCCCCCGCCGCACGCTCGCGCGTACCGTGGGCGTGCTCGGACAAGACCAGGCAGGCGGTTTCGACTTCACTGCAAGAGAATTCGCGACGTTAGGCCGCCAACCCTACCAGACCACCTGGGGCCGCCCAACCGAAATCGACCGATCCGTGGTGGACCAAGCACTGGACCGATGCGGCTGCACGGAATTCGCCGACCGTCCACTGTCGACCCTCTCCGGCGGCGAACGGCAGCGCGTGGCCCTCGCGCAGGCGCTGGCACAAAACCCGCGCCTGCTGGTCCTCGACGAACCCACCAACCACCTCGACCCGCACCACCAGATCGCCGCACTCGAACTCGCCACTTCGCTCGGGGTCACCGTGCTCGCCGCGCTTCATTCCCTCGACCTGGCCGCGCAATACGCCGACACCGTCGTCGCCCTGCATCAGGGACGGGTGGTTGCCTCCGGTACTCCGCACGACGTCTTCACCGAACCGTTGCTGCGCGAGGTCTTCGGGGTCGCCGGGTCCATGGTGGACGACCCGGTGACCGGCGCGCCGAGAATTCTCCTGCGGCCGCTCGAAACCGATTCAACACTCCGGCCCCCGCGCGCGTATCCCCAGTAGCGAGCGTCCACGACGGATGCCCCGAACGAGGAGACAACACTGGTGATGCAAGCCAAATCCGCCCGCCGGATGATCCTGGGCGCCGCCGCGGCCGCCGTGCTCGTCCTGCCCGGCGCAGTGGCCACAGCAGACCCAAACCCGGTGGCTCAATTACGCAGCTTCGGCGCCTACGAAGGCACCGTAAACGGCGTACCCACCCCATTCGACGGCCAGATCCACAACAACACCCTCGCGATCAGCCCCGACCAACGCCTCGCCGTGGCAGCGAAATCCCAGTCGGGCACCCTGGTCGTGATCGACCTGCACACCGGCCGCAAGATCACCGAAATCGGCGGATACGTCAGCCCGCGCAACATCCTCTTCGCCCCGGACGGCCACAGCTTCACCGTTTCCGACAGTACCCTAGGCGTCCTCGACCGCCTCTCCACCTGGACCTTCCGCCTGGAGAAGCGCCTCCCGCTCGGCGCGGGCGTCTTCGGCACCGCCCAGACCAGCGACGGAAAACGCTTGTACGCCAACAATCAAGCCTCCGGTACCGTCACCGTGGTCGACCTCAAAGCCAGCCGCCCGCTGACGGTCATCACCGGCTTTTCCCAGCCCCGCCAAGGTGTGAAGCTCTCCCCGGCAGGCGACAAGGTGTACGTCACGAACTACGAGGGCAACCGCATCACCGTGGTCGACACCGCAACCGACAAGCCGATCGGCAACATCGGCCCGTTCAACGAAGTACGCGGCCTCTCGGTCAGCCACGACGGCACCCGCCTGTACGTCGCCGGCAGCGGCGACAACACTGTGTCCATTGTGGACACCGCAACAAGGGCGATCGTGCAGAAGGTCACCGTGGGGGAGAAGCCGTACGGCGCAGCCCTTTCCCCGGACGAGAAGGTGCTGTTCTCCGGTAACCTCGCCGGGAACTCCCTGACCGCGGTCGACCCGGCAACCGGCACCGTGCTCGGCACCGTCACCGGACTGAAGGGACCGCGCCAGGCCATCAGCTTCAGCGCCGACTCCACCACGGCCTGGGTGCTGAACGAAGACCTCACCGTTGCCGAGGTCGACGTCCAGGCCCGGCAGGTGAAGCGCGTGCTCGGCTGAACCGTCAGGCCGCAACGAGCTCCGCGGGAGCAGTGCGCGCGTACCGGCGGGCCAGCGCAGCGCACACGATCAGCTGAATCTGGTGAAAGAGCATGAGCGGCAACACGATCAGCCCGACCTCGGCGTGTCCGAACAGGACGGTCGCCATCGGAAGGCCGCTCGCCAGGCTCTTCTTGGACCCGCAGAACACGATGGTGATCCGGTCGGCGCGGGAGAAGCCGAGCAGCTTCGCCCCGCCGCCGGTCACCCCGAGCACCACGGCCAGCAGTACGCAGCACACCGCGAGGAGCACGAGCAGCGGGCCGATTTCCAGCGTGTGCCAGATGCCCTCGGTCATGCCCTCACTGAACGCGGTGTACACCACCAGCAGGATCGACCCGCGGTCCACCAGCTTCAGCGGTGCGGAATGCCGTCGCACCCAGCCGCCGATCCAGCGGCGCGCGAGCTGCCCCGCGATGAAGGGCACGAGCAGCTGCAGCACGATGTCCAGCACCGCCGACCCGCTCACCCCCGGTCCGTTCGCCGACAGCAGCAGCGCGACCAGCAGCGGCGTGAGCACGATGCCGAGCAGATTCGACAGCGACGCACTGCAGATCGCCGCCGCGACGTTGCCCTTCGCGATCGAGGTGAACGCGATCGACGACTGCACGGTCGACGGGAGCAGGCACAGGAACAGCAAGCCGGTGTACAGCGGAGTGGTCAGCAGGCCGGGGGAGAGGAACGACGTGGCCAGCCCCAGCAACGGAAACAGCACGAACGTGGCGCAGAGCACAGTGACGTGCAGCCGCCAGTGCCGCATCCCCTCCACCGCCTCCTGGCTGGAAAGGCGCGCCCCGTAGAGAAAGAACAGGAACCCGACGGCGACCTTCGACGCGATCCCGAACCCGGCGGCGGTCGTGCCGGAGGCAGGCAGCAGCGACGCAATGCCCACGGTGACGAGGATCGCGGCGATGAACGGGTCGATCCGCAGCTTGGCCAGCAAGGCCGAGACGGGACGGGTGAGCGAGGCGAGCACGGAGGTCATGGCGCTCCTTTCCCGCCCATCTTCCCGTCGCGCGGGATCATTGGGAACCCCGATCACCATACTGACTGTCATTTCAAAATGCGATAAGGTGGACCCGTGCTGGACCCCCGACTGTGCCGCTCTTTCCTTGCCGTGGCCGAAACGCGCAGCTTCACGGCCGCGGCGAAGCGGCTCGGCGTGGGACAGCCCACCGTCAGCCAGCACATCCGGCGGCTGGAGAGCGAAACGGGCGGCCAGCTGTTCGCGCGTGACACGCACACGGTCGAGCTCACCGCACGCGGACAGGCCATGCTCGGGTTCGCGCAGACCATTGTGGACACCGAAGACCGCGCGGCCCGGCACTTCCACGGCGCGCAGGTCCGCGGCCGGGTCCGGTTCGGCGTGTCCGAGGACTTCGCGCTCGAGGAGCTTCCGCCGATCCTGCGGCGGCTGCGGAAAAGCCATCCACTGGTGGACGTCGAACTGCACGTGGAGCTGTCCGACGTGCTCGCCCGCCGGATCGCCGAAGGCAGGCTCGACCTGGTGCTCGGCAAACGCCGTCCGGGCGCGGCCGGTCCGGGACGGCTGCTGCGCCGCGAACCGCTGGTGTGGATCGGGTCCGCGGCCACGGATCTGCCGCCCGGCGAGCCGGTGCCGCTGGTGCAGTACCCGATGCCGTCGGTCACCCGGCAGCTGGCGGTCGAAACGCTGGAACGCGCGGGCCTGGAATGGCGGGCGGCGTGTCTCACGTCGAGCCTCACCGGGTTGCGTGCCGCCGCGGCCGCGGGGCTCGGCATCACGGTGCACGCGCGCAGTCTCGTCCCGGCCGACCTCGTCGAGCTGCCCGCCGAGCTCGGCCTGCCCGACCCGGGCGACGTCGATTTCGTCCTGCTGTCCCGGGACGGCACCGAAGGACCGATCACCGCGCTGGCGGAGTTCGTCGTCGCGCAGATCGGGGATGCTTCAGCCGCGTCTTCGCTCCAGCGCTGAGCGCAACCGCAGCAGCGCGCGGTGCTGCGCGACCCGGACCGCACCCGGCGTGGAATCGACCGCTTCGGCCGTCTCCTCCGCGGAAAGCCCGACTACCACGCGCAGCACCACGATCTCCCGCTGTCGTTCCGGCAGCAGCTGCAACAGCCGGGACAGGCGGTCGTTCAGCTCGTCGCGCAGTGCATGTTGTTCGGGGCCGTCCGCCGGATCGGCGGTGTCCGGCAGATCCGGCGTCGCGTCGGCCCGGTTGCGCGCGGCGGCGCGGTGGGCGTCGGCGACCTTGTGCTGCGCGATGCCGTACACGAACGCGAGGAACGGCCGCCCCTGCTGGCGGTAGCCGGGCAGCGCGGTGAGCAACGCGAGACAGACGTCCTGTGCCACGTCGTCCGCCGACGCGTAGGCGTTCTCCAGCCCGCCGAGCCGCGCCCGGCAGTAGCGCACGACCAGCGGCCGCACCGCGCTGAGGAGTTCCTGCGCGGCGTCCGGGGCACCGTCGATCGCGGCGCGGACCGGGCCGTCGAACCCGGGCCGCTCGGCCGGGAACCGCGGCACGGCCAGCGCGGCGGCCGACGTTTTCACCCTGGTCAGCGCGTCTTCGACGGCCAGGGTGGAGCGCAGCGCGCCGACCAGGGCAGCGTCGGCTTCGAGCAGTGCGGTCATCAGTGCCTCCTCGTGGCCGGCCGGTTCGAGCCGGCCCTTCAGCCGTTCCCGTGCGTGCCGCAGGTTCGAGCGGACCGTGCTGCCCGCCATGCCCAGCGCCGTGGCGATGGCCGCGGGCGGGAACCCGTCGAGCGACCAGGCCAGCACCGTGCGCTGGGTATCCGGCAGCGTCGCGAGCAGCTCGACCCCCAGTGCGTTCCGCTCCACGACTGCCGCCAGCCGGTCGCCCGGCTCCCCGTACGCAGGGTCGAACCACGCCTGTTCGGCGGCGAGGCGGACCGCGGTGAGCCGGACCGCCGCCCGCGCGTCCCCCGGTGGCGGCCACGTCCCGGTCTCGTGGACGAACGCCTCCACCGCCACCTCGCGCGCCGCGGCAGGCCCGAGCCCGGTGGCGCACAGGAACGCCACCAGCCGGGGGAAATCGGCGCGGAAGAACCCGTCGAACCCCGACACCTGCCACCTCCTCCGAACCCGGACCTGTCGAAACAGGTGCAGTGAGGCGGCCGGTGGGTGTAACGATTCGATCACGGAACCGTGGGTAATCCGCCGGATACCGGGTACCCGGAGGTGGCGGCGGATCGCCGGGACCGCTTCGGGGGAGGAGGGAAGCCGTGGCAGGCAAGAAAACCGGCCGAGATGGCCGGCCGGGCACCGCTGCTGCCCGGAAACCGCGCCCGCGGTGTGAGCTGAATCGAAATTCTCGGCGCGGACGGTGATCGGTGGTAACTTGGAAAGTCGGTCGTCGTCGGCCCCCTCTCGTATCGGGTGGCACGGACGGTGCGGCCGGAAGCCCACCGAACACTCTCCGCAGGTGCGTCGTGCGCGTGCGCGCGAAGAACTCGGTTGACCACGTTTCGACAATGGAATCACGAGGAATCACGATCGAATGCACCGAGAATGGAGGAGGTGAAAAGCACCAATGGAACTCACGGCCACCGGCTGGCTCGCCCGCGCGGCGTGCCAGGACGAGGACCCGGAACTGTTCTTCCCGATTTCCGCGATCGGGCCCGGAGCGCGTCAGGTCGAGAAGGCCAAGGCGGTCTGTGCACGATGCCCGGTCCGCGCGGAATGCCTGACCTACGCCCTCGACAACGGTCTCGACAACGGGATCTTCGGGGGAACCACCGAGCTGGAGCGCCGGAAGCTGGTTCGCGCCGGCTCCGCCGCCGCACGGCATCGAGCCGCCTGACCGCGAGCCGGTGCCCATTCCCGGCGGCGAGGGCGAGCGTTTTCCCCACCACGACCGGCGAATCTCCGGAACCGGTGGTGCGCCCGGGTGGCGACCGTTTTCCACGGTCGCCACCCGGGCGCTTTTTCATTCTCCGGAGCGTTTCGGCACTGCCATTCCGCACGCCGCGCAGGCAGCCGGGTACGGAGGGTTCCGGCTCACGCGGCTTCGTCCGCGAGCCGTTCCATGCCGCTCTTCGTCTTGAGCGGCAGGTGCTTCAGGAACGCCACCGCGACCAGGACAAGCAGCGCGAGCGGAGCGCTGACCAGGAACAAGTCGCTCGTCGCAATGCCGTAGGCCTCGCGGATCACGGTGACGACGGGCGCGGGCAGCCGGGTCAGGTCGGGGATCTTCCCGCCGCCGGACGTCGCCGCCGCCGGGCCGAGGCCCTCGGAGATCAGCGTGCTGACCCGGCCGGCGAGCACCGAACCGAGCACGCTCACCCCGATCGACCCGCCGAGGCTGCGGAAGAACGACAGCATCGACGTCGCCGCGCCGAGGTCGCGCGCGGGTACGTCGTTCTGCGCCACCAGCACCAGGTTCTGGTTGAGCATGCCCATCCCGGCGCCCAGCACGAGCATGAAGAGACTCAGCTCGACGATGCTCGTGTGTGCGTCGAGCAGCCCGAGCAGGCTGAGCCCGCCGACCATCAGCACGGCACCGAGCAGCAGGAACGGCTTCCACCGGCCGGTCCGGCTGATGAGGTGGCCGGACACCGTCGACGACACCAGCAGCCCGAAGATCATCGGCAGGCTCATCAGCCCGGCCACGGTCGGTGACTTGCCGAGCGCCAGCTGGAAATACTGGGAAAGGAACACGGTGCCGCCGAACATCGCGACGCCGACGAAGAAGCTCGCCGCCGTGGCGAGGGTGATCGTGCGGCTGCGGAACAGCCGCAACGGCACCACCGGCTCGCGCACCTTCGCCTCCACCCACACCGCAAGCGCCAGCACGACCACCCCGGCAGGCACGAGCACCGCGGTCTGCCACGAGCCCCACGCGAACGTGGACCCGGCGAGCGACGACCACACCAGCAGCGTCGACACCCCGAGCATGATGAGGAACGCGCCGAGGTAGTCCACGCGGACCTTGCGGCGCAGGGTCGGCAGGTCCAAGGTGCGCTGCAGCAACAGGATCGCCGCGACGGCGAACGGCACCCCGATGAAGAAGCACCACCGCCAGCCGAGCCACGAGGTGTCGACGAGCACCCCGCCCGCCAGCGGCCCGGCGACCGTGGCGACGGCGAAGACCGCACCGAACACACCGGAGAACTTGCCGAGCTCCCGCGGTGACACGATCGCCGCCATGATCACCTGGGCGAGCGCGGTGAGCCCGCCCCCGCCGATGCCCTGCACGACCCGGCTGAGGATCAGCACGTCGATGTCCGGGGCGAACCCGGCCACCAGCGAGCCCGCGACGAACAGCCCGAGCGAGATCTGGATCAGCAGTTTCTTGTTGTACAGGTCGGAAAGCTTGCCCCAGAGCGGGACGGTGGCGGTCATCGCGAGCAGCTCGGCGGTGACGACCCAGGTGTAGGAGGACTGGCTGCCGCCGAGCTCGGACACGATCCGCGGCAGCGCGTTCGAGACCACCGTCGACGCGAGAATGGCGACGAAGATGCCCATCATCAGGCCGGACATCGCCTGCAGCACCTGGCGGTGGGACATCACCGCAGGGGCTGATGGTTCGTCCGTGGACAGGGACATGGAACTCCTTTCGGTGCGTGGGGTTTCGGATGCTCCGCTTGCTTCAGTGCAAGCCGGGCAGAGTCGCGACGGTCGCCATCGCCTCGTCGAAGATCTCGGTGAGCGACCGGCCACCGTCCAGCGCAGACCAGTGCCCGAGCGACGCGTTGACCGCCCCGCTGACCACCGACAACAGCAGCGAAGGAAAGAAATCCTTCTCCGGATCGGTCCCGGTACGCCGCGCAATCGCCGCAATGGTCGAAGTCCGCGCCGCCGAACTGAGCGCCGTCGCCCGCACGAGCAAGGCCGGGTCACCCTCGATGATGCGCAGCCGGGCCAGCCATTCGTCCCGCTCCCGCTCGATCTCCACCAGGTCCTCACGCATGGTGGCCACCAGCGCCGCAAAGGCACTGAGCCCGGCAGGCTGCGCAGCAAGCCGCGCGATGACGGCCTCCCCACGCTCAGCCTGGTCCGCATGCGGAATCAACACGGCGTCCTCTTTGGCCGCGAAGTAGTTGAAGAACGTGCGCGCCGACACCCCGGCCGCCGCGGCAATGTCGTCGACCGTCACCTGGTCCAGACCACGCTCGTCAACCAGCCGGATAGCCGCAGCCGCCAAGGTCCGATGGGTCTCGAGCTTCTTACGCTCACGCAGTCCGGAAGACACCACACCAAAGGTAGCCAAACTTTGCAGACCCTGCAAATTTGCAGATCCTGCACCCACCCAGACCGTCCGTGAAGGCCACCTTCACGGAATCAGATTCCCTCATGGTTCCCTTCACAGCCTTCACAGCCCACCACCACCCAGGCCGCACGCGCGAACCCAACTCAAGCCGGGCAGCCAGCCCCCACCAGCCGCTTCACCAGGACACACCTGGCACACTCCGCGAAGTGACCGGAACAGCCCTCATCCTCGGCGGCAGAAGCGAAATCGGCACCGCCCTTGCCCTCCGCCTCGCCCGCACCCACATCGACACCTTCGTCCTGGCCGCCCGCCCCGGCACAGACCTCACCCCCCAAACCGCCGCCCTGCAGGACGCAGGCGCCACCGCAATAACCGAAGACTTCGACGCCGACGACCTCTCCACCCACCGCCCCCTGCTGGACAAGGTCATCACCCGACACGGCCCCCTGGACACCGTAATCCTGGCCTTCGGCATCCTGGGCGACCAATCACGAGCCGAAACCGACGCCGAACACGCCACCGAAATCATCCACACCGACTACGTAGCCCAGGTGTCGATCCTCACCCACACAGCCCAGCTACTCCGCACCCAAGGCTCCGGAAACATCATCGTCTTCTCCTCCGTAGCCGGAATCCGCGTACGCCGAGCCAACTACGTCTACGGCTCCGCGAAAGCAGGTCTCGACGGTTTCGCCTCCGGCCTCTCCGACGCCCTCCACGGCGCCGGCGTGCACCTCCTCCTCGTCCGGCCGGGGTTCGTGATCGGCCGGATGACCGACGGCATGGCCCCGGCCCCGTTCTCGAGTACTCCGGACCAGGTCGCCGATGCGGCAGCCGGAGCATTGCGCCGCCGCCGTCCGGTGGTGTGGGTACCGGGAGTGCTGCGCCCGGTGTTCGCCGCGATGCGGTTCGTGCCGCGGGCACTCTGGCGCCGGATGCCGCGGTAGCGGAACTCCCTGTGCCCGAAGGGGTACCGGCTGTTGCGGTGGAACGCCAAGCGATCGGCCGAATGGGCAGCATCACAGCATCCCGACAGGTTTCTCAGGCTATTCCCAGCTAACGCGGTGATCCTCGAATACGGGGTCGAAGTCCGTTCCGCGGGGAAGCGAGGGAACCGGCCGTGCTGTTCACGTCCCGGAGCCGCCGAATCGGCGGGCGTGCCGTGCTGGGGGTGGTGTCCACCCTCGTGCTGGCCGCGACCGGGTATGCGTGGTCGCAGCTGCACCGGCTGGACACGGGCCTGGTCACGGCCGACGTCATCGCGCCGTCCGCGCGGGTGCCGGACACGCCCACCGGGCAACCTCTCACCGCCCCGCAGAACATCCTGTTGGTGGGTCTCGATTCGCGCACCGACGCGAACGGCAAGCCGTTGCCCCAGAACGTGCTCGACGAGCTGCATGCTGGCGGCAGCAGCGAGGGCGGCAACACCACCGACACGATGATCCTCGTGCACGTACCGGCAGGCGGTGCGGCTGCCACGGCGATCTCGATCCCGCGGGATTCCTATGTGGACATTCCGGGGTACGGCAAGCACAAGATCAACTCCGCGTACAGCCGTGCGCGGCTCCAGGCGCACGGCAGGCTGCAGCAACAGGGCCTGAGCGGTCCGCAGCTGGAGGTGGCCGCCGATGCCGAGGGCGCGAAGTCCGCGATCGCCGCGGTCGAAAAGCTCACCGGGCTCACCGTCAACCACTACGCGGCGGTGAACCTGGCCGGGTTCTCCGCGCTGAGCCAGGCCGTCGGCGGGGTGCAGGTGTGCCTCAAGGCGCCGGTGCACGATTCGTACTCGGGGGCCGATTTCCCGGCCGGCGTGCAGACCATCTCCGGCGCGCAGGCGCTCGCGTTCGTGCGGCAGCGGCACGAGCTGCCGGGCGGCGACCTGGACCGGATCGCGCGGCAGCAGGCATTTCTGTCCGCGATGGCCCGTTCGGTGCTCGGCTCCGGCACGTTCACCGACCCGGTGCGGCTGTCCGCGCTCATCGACGCGCTGCAGGGCTCGGTCGTCCTCGACCACGGCTGGGACCTGCTGAGTTTCGCGCAGCAGCTGCACGGGCTCAGCTCGGGCTCGATCGGGTTCGTGACGATCCCGGTGCAGAGCCTGTCGCTGTCCACACCCTCCGACGGCGACGCAGTGAAGGTCGACCCGGTGCAGGTCAAGGAGTTCGTGCAGGACCAGATCAGCTCGCCGGGCGTCACGGCTTCCAGCGGTTCGGGCACGGAGCGCCCGCCGTCGAACGGCGTCCGGCCGATCGCGGTGACCTCGGTTCAGGCGCCGCCCAACGGCACCCCGGCGCAACCGAAGGCCACCACCGCGACCGGCTGCGTCAACTGACGTCAGGACAACGGCAGGCCGATGGTGAACGCGGCGCCTCCTTCGGGGGCCGGGCCGGCGGTGAGCGTGCCGCCCATCCGGGTCACGAGGCCGTGCGCCAAGGCCAGCCCGATGCCGGAGCCGACCGGACGGCGGTCGCGGTAGCGGGCGGTCAGTACGCCGCGTTCGAAGGCCACCGGGTAGTCCTCCGGGGCGAGGCCAGGCCCGCCGTCACGTACGGACAGGTGCGCCCGGCCGTCCGCGGTGTCGAGCGCGAACACCATCGGCGCACCCGCGGGCGTCACGCGCAAAGCGTTCTCCGCCAAGCCGTCCACCACCTGGTGCAGGCGCCGGGCGTCCGCGGTGACCAGCACGGGCGTCGACGGGATTTGGGCTGACAGCGGCACATTCTCGCGGGCACACCGCAGCTGCCACACTTCGGCGCAATCGCGGACGAGCGCGGCGAGGTCAAGGGTGCCGAGGTCGAGGCGGAACTCGTCGGCGCCGAGCCGGGCGAGTTCGAGCAGATCGGTGACGAGCCGCTCCAGCCGCTGGGCCTCGCGGTGGATCGTCTCCCCGGCACGGCGGGCATCGGGACCTTCGGCGACGCCGTCGGCGATGGCCTCGGAAAACCCGGTCACCGCGGTCAACGGGGTACGAAGTTCGTGCGACACCGACAGCAGGAATTCCCGTTGCCGTGCTTCGCTGCGGGCAAGGGCGTCGGCGAGTTCGTTGAGGGAACCGGCCACCTGCGCGACCTCCGCCGGACCTTCGACCGGCACCCGGACATCCCGCCGCCCGGCCCGCAGACTCGCGGCCGCCGCTGCCGCCCGGCGAAGCGGACGGCCGAGCAACCGTCCGGAAACATATCCGGCTACGGCGGCCACCAGGAGCCCGATTCCCAGCGCCAGCAAGATGTTTCTCACCAGCGCCCGTTGCGTCGCCTCGCCGCTGCGCGCGGGTTGCACGAGCGCGAACGCGGCCCGCGCACCGACCGAGCGCACCTCCACCAGGTAGTCGACCTTCCCGACGGCAATCCGTGCCGACCGATCCTGCCCGGACGTCAGCCCCGCGCGCTCGGCCGCCCGCACTGCGTCGGCCGAGCCGACGTCCTGCCCGCCCGCGCGGTGCACGACGACCTCGATGCCTTGCCCCCGGACGACATCGGCCACCTTGCCGACCGCGAGCCGGTTGCCGATCCCGGTGTCGCCGAGCTGCCCGGCGACGACGTCAGCCTGGTCGCGCAACGACTGCTGCAGCACCGAATCGGCGGTGGTCCGCACGAGCCGCGACGCGACGAGCCCGGCCACGAGCACCGCGATCCCGGCGACGGCCAGGCACACCACGGTGATCCGGAGCGCGAGCGTGCCCTTCATCCGGCATCCGCCGCATACCCGATGCCCCGCACTGTCCGGATTGGACTGTGCGCGCCGAGTTTTGCCCGCAGCTGAGCCACATGGACGTCCACGGTCCGGGTGCCGGCCGCCGCGGCGTACCCCCAGACCGAGCTGAGCAGCTGGTCGCGGGACAGCACCTGGCCGGGGTGCCGCAGCAGGTGGGCGAGCAGGTCGAACTCGGTGGAAGTGAGCGTGACCTCGGCCTCGCCCGCCCAGACGCGGCGACCGGGTACGTCGATGCGGACGCCGCCGCAGGTCAGCGCCGAGACCGGACCACCGGACGCCCGCCGCAGCACCGTCCGCACGCGCGCGGCGAGCTCGCGCGGGCTGAAGGGTTTGGTGAGGTAGTCGTCGGCGCCGATTTCGAGGCCCAGCAAGCGATCGAGCTCGTCGTCGCGAGCGGTGACGAACAGCACCGGCGTCCAGTCGCCGGCCGCGCGAAGGGCCCGGCAGATCTCGATCCCGTCCATTCCGGACAGTCCGATGTCGAGCACCACGGCGACCGGCCGCAACCGCCGGACCGCCGCGAGCGCGTTCCCGCCGTCCGCCTCGATCGCCACTCCGAACCCGTCGCGCCGCAAATACAGCGCGGCGAGTTCGGCGATCGCGGTCTCGTCCTCCACCACGAGCACGAGACCGCGGCCAGCTGACCCCATCACGGGCTCCCGTTCCTCCGGCCGGCTACGTCGGGGGAAACGGTACGCGGGTCACTGCGACCCGTCGCCCGCCATGTCGCTCTCGACCGAGTCGAGAGTGGACTGGATCCCGTCGAGCTGACTGGTGACCGCAGGGCCGCTGGACGGTGCCGGGTCGCTGTCGCCACAGGCCGCGCAGCCCAGCCCGATGACCGCAACCGCCGCAACCACGGCGGCGAGGCGCTTCACCGCGGGCCTGCCGGTGGCGCCTCGCGACGCGGCTGGCTCTCACCGGCGCGGATCAGCAGCCCCGCCCAATCCGGCCTCCCGGTCCGGCTCACTTGGGGGCCGCCGGTTGACAATGCGCGGCAGTGAACGCGTCCAGCTGCTTCGCCGCATCCGCGACCTGCCCCAGCCGTCCTTGCCGCTTGTCCGCGCGCTTCTGCAGCCGGTCGGCCTGTGCGGCGTGTCCCTTCGTGCGGGCGTCGTCGGCTCGGGCCTTCAGGTTCGCCACCGACCCCGCGACCTCCGGGCCGCCGTTGATCCGGTCGGTCAGCCGCTGGGCCTGTTTGCGCAGTTTCGGCACCCACACCGTGCACACCTGCTGCGCCTCCTGCGGGCTCAGTGTGATGGGACCCTGGTCGGCGGCGGCCAGTGGGGCGGCCACCAGCAACCCCGTGGCGACGCCGCAGGTCGCCAGTGCCAGCCGGCGCGGCCAGCTCGTTCCTCGCATCGTTCCGTCCTCCCGTTCGGTGGTTCCGGGGCCAACCCTCGCGCGCGGGTGTACGAGGGGTGTGGGACGAATGTTCGGGCTTCGTAAGAAGGCCGCGGGGAGTGTTACTCTCTTCGGGAGAGTGAGGAGACCGCCGTGCCGGGAAACCCGTACGACCGCGACTGCCCGACGCGCCAGCTGCTCGACCGGATCGGTGACCAGTGGACGGTGCTGATCGTCGGCGCGCTGGTGGACGGCCCGCTGCGGTTCACCGAGGTCGGCAAGCGCGTGGAGGGCATCTCGCAGAAGGTGCTCACCCAGACGCTGCGCAGCCTGGTCCGCGACGGCATCCTCGTCCGCACGGCGTACCCGGTGATCCCGCCCAAGGTCGAGTACGAGCTCACTCCGCTGGGGCGCAACCTCGCCGAACCGCTGGAGCTGCTCGACATCTGGGCGCGCGGTCACATGGACCAGGTCACCGCCGCGCGGGCGGCCTACGACGCGGAGAACACCCCCGCCGCCTCGTGACCGGCGCTCACGACGGGCTGCGGAGCACGTTCGTGAGCGCGTGCGCCTCCTTCAGCAGCAGAGCGCCGAGTTCGGCACGGCGTTCGGCGCGGAAACGGGACTCCACGCCGGTCAGGGTGAGCGCCCATGCCGGTTCGCCGGACGGCGTGAACACGGCCGCCGCCATGCCCCAGCTGCCTTCGACGACCAGGCCGGGGTTCGTCGAATAGCCATCTTCCCTGGTCCGCGCGATGCGGCCGCGGATCTGGCTTGTGTCGTGCGCCGGACCCCATTCGGCGGTGAGGTCCACTGTGGACAGATACTCGCCGACCTCCCGGTCGGGCAGCATCGACAGCACGACCAGCCCGGCCGACACCACCCCGAGCGGGAACCGCGCGCCCTCGTACAGCACGAAGGACCGGATCGGGAAGTCGCCGTCCTCGCGCACCAGGCACACGGTCTCGTCGCCGCGGCGGGCGGAGAAGAACGCGCTCTCCCCGGTGGCCGCGGCCAGCCGGTGGACACTCGCGCGGGCCTGCTGGGTCACGTCGTACCGCGGCGCCGCGGCTTCGCCGAGCAGGTACAGCTCCGGGCCGAGGTACCAGCGGCCGCTCTGCCGGTCGCGGTCGACATATCCCTCTGCCGCCAATGCCGACAGCAGCCGGTGCACCGTCGGCCGGGCGAGGCCGCAGCGCCGGGCGAGCTGCGAGGTGGACGCGCCGTCCCGGTAGGCGGACAGCGCCCGCAGCGTCGCCGAGACGCGGCCGACGACGTGGTCCGGAGGGGAGCTGGTCATGGCTCCGATGGTACGTCCACTGAGTGAACACCTGATCCGCAGATGTTCGGTCCGCGAGAGATTTCGGGGCGATTTTCGACCCGCCATTGACCTGTTTCCCCTGCACTGGGTTCGATACGGAGACTGACCACTCACCGGACGAAGTGGAGAGGACGCCGTGCCGAAGAAGTACCGCAGCGCCGCGGAGGCCCTTGACGGGGTGCTCGAGGACGGGCTGACGATCGCGGTCGGGGGCTTCGGCCTCACCGGGAACCCGAACGACCTCATCGAGGCGATCCGGGACTCGGGCATCCGCGATCTCACGATCGTCTCGAACAACATGGGCGTGGACGGCCAGGGCCTCGGCATCCTGCTGGAGAACAGTCAGGTACGCCGGGTGGTGGCGTCGTACGTCGGGGAGAACAAGCTGTTCGCGAAGCAGTACCTCGACGGGGTGGTCGAGGTGGAGTTCACGCCGCAGGGCACGCTCGCGGAGCGGATGCGCGCCGGGGGTGCCGGGATTCCGGCGTTCTATACCCGGTCCGGGGTCGGGACGCCGATCGCGGAGGGGAAGCCGCATGCGGAGTTCGACGGGGTGACGTATGTGCAGGAGCGGGCGATCGTGGCCGATCTTTCGCTGGTACACGCCTATACGGCTGATCCGGTGGGGAATCTGGTGTACCGGTTCGCCTCGCGGAACTTCAACCCGCTGGTGGCTACGTGCGGGAAAGTGACCGTGGTCGAGGCTGAGCAGGTGATTTCCGATTATCTCGATCCGGAGTCGGTGGTGACGCCTGGGTTGTATGTGCAGCGGTTGATTCAGGCTACTGCGCGGGAGAAGCAGATCGAGAAGCGCACTGTGCGGGCGCGTGAAGGGGTGTCGGCGTGAGCTGGAGCCGGGATGAGATGGCGGCGATCGGTGCCCGGGAATTGCGGGACGGGGATTATGTGAATCTCGGGATCGGGATTCCCACCCAGGTGGCGAATCATCTGCCACCGGGGGTGCACGTCACATTGCACAGTGAGAACGGGATTTTGGGGTTGGGGCCGTTTCCCTGGGAGGGGGAGGAGGATCCTGATCTCGTCAATGCCGGGAAACAGACGGTGACTTTGCAGCCCGGGGGGAGTTTTTTCGATTCTGCCGAGTCGTTCGCGATGATTCGCGGGGGGCATCTCGACTTGGCCCTGCTGGGGGCGTTGCAGGTCGGGGCCAATGGGGATTTGGCCAACTGGACTGTCCCTGGTGCGTTGGTCAAGGGGATGGGTGGGGCGATGGATCTTGTCGCCGGGGCTCGGCGAGTGGTGGTGTTGACTGATCACGTTGCCAAGGACGGGTCGCCGAAAATCGTTTCCCAGTGCACGTTGCCGTTGACCGGGACCGGGGTGGTGAATCGGATCATCACCGACCTGGCGGTGCTGGACGTTACTCCGGATGGGTTGCGGTTGGTGGAGACCGCGCCGGGAGTGTCGGTGGATGACATCCGCTCCCGCACCGGCGCCCCGATCGCCGCTTGAGTGGTCCGTGAAGGGAACCATGACGGAATAGGATTCCCTCATGGTTCCCTTCACGGACTTCACCGGGCGGGCAGGATGCGGCCGCTGACATCGCCGAAGCTCAGCCGGCTCCCGTTGGCTGCCGGTGCCGAGGCGGTGATGGTGATTTCGTCGTTGTCGTCGAGGAAGGTTTTTGGTTTTCCGTTGATGGTTATGGGGGTTTTGCCGCCCCAGCTCAGTTCCAGGAAAGAGCCTCGTTGGTCTTGGTTCGGGCCGGAGATGGTGCCGGAGCCGTAGAGGTCGCCGGTGCGGGCGGAGGCTCCGTTGATGGTCAGGTGGGCCAGCATTTGGGCGGGGGACCAGTACATTTCCCGGTATGGGGGGTGGGCTACCGGCTGGCCGTTCCAGGTGACAGTGAGGTCGATGTTCAGGCCCCACGGATCCGTTTCCCGGAGGTAGGGCAGGGGTTTCGGGGTGGTTTGGCCGGGTAGGGGGACTCGCGCGTTTTCCAGGGCCAGGATGGGGACTACCCACGGGGATATCGAGGTGGCGAAGCTTTTGCCGAGGTTCGGGCCCAAAGGTACGTATTCCCACGCTTGGATGTCGCGGGCGGACCAGTCGTTCAGGATTACCGCGCCGAATACATGCTGGGCGAAATCGTCGGGGCTGATGGGGGTGTTTGCGGGGGTTCCGGTGCCCACGATGAAGCCCAGTTCCGCTTCGATGTCCAGGCGTTGGCTCGGGCCGAAGACCGGGCCGTTTTCGCCCTTGCGCTGGCCGCTCGGGCGGACGATGTCCCGGCCGGAGACGTACACCGTTCCGGCGCGGCCGTGGTAGGCCACCGGGAGGTGTTTCCAGTTGGGCAGCAACGGTTCTGCGTCTGGGCGGAACAGGCGGCCTACGTTCGAGGCGTGGTGTTCCGAGGCGTAGAAGTCGACGTAATCGGCGACTTCGATGGGGAGGTGCAGGGTGACGTCGTCCACCGCGTGTAGTGCTTCCGCGGGGACGTCGCCGGTGATCAGGTCCTGGATTTGCGCGCGGGCGGCCACCCAGCGGTCGTAGCCCTGCGCCATAAAAGGGTTGAGGGAACCTGCGGCGAAGACCGGGTCGTCCAGTACCGCCGAGAGGTCCAGTACGTGCTCGCCCACCCGCACGCCTGCTCGCGGTGTGCCTCCACCTGCCGAGAAGATGCCGTACGGCAGGTTGTCGACGCCGAAGAGGGAGCCGGGTGGGATGTCGGGCACGGTCATGCGGGGGCTCCGATCAGGCCTAGATCCGTGAGTTCGGTGAGGGGGTCGGTGATGCTGCAGGTGCCGAAGGAGGTGAACTGGGCGCGGGCTGCGGCCAGGCGCTCCGGTGTCAGAGCGGCTACGTGCTTGGCAACGGCGGCGCCATCGCGTTCGGCCAGCAGGTCTACGGCGTCTTCGCCGCGGGTGATCGCTTCGGTGGCCAGGAGCAGGTTCAGGAAACCGTGCTGTTCGAAGCCCGTGGTGGGGTCGGTGTTGCGGATGGCGTGGTGGAGTCCGGCAGTTGCTTTGAAGGGGACACCTGCCTCGACGGCTGCGCGGATTGCGGCGGCCAGTTCGGCCTCATCCGGGTAGTACTCCGCGGAGGTGCCTCCGGTGCGGAACTTGGCCTTGTACGGAGTGCCGGACAGTGCTTGCAGCAAAGGGATCCGGCGGTCGTCGCGCGGGATTTCCACGGCGATCGGGGCCGGGCAATCGGCAATCGAGGACAGGAATTCGCCGACGCCGGAGGGTACGGCGACTTCCAGCATCTCGACTGTCACCGGCAGGTCGGCGACAGTGGCGAGCGCGGGTGCGATGCCGTCGGGGCCGCCGGGGAAGGTGATCGCGAGTGGCAGCGGCGTTTCCCGGCCCCTGACCAGGGTGGCGAGTTCTCCCAGCCCGGACGCGGCGATCACCAGCGGGCCGACCATCTCCGCGTACCAGGCGGCGGTGTGCCGGTCATGGGCGGTGATGGCGTCCGGCAGCGGGGCGAGGCCAGGGGGGAAGACTGCTGCGTCGTCCAACAGGCCGTCGGTCAGCGCGGTCATGACAGCGGCCCCCGGCCTGCCCAGGTCCAGGCGTAGCCGGGGTCCTCGCTGGCGAAGCCGCCTTCGCCGAGTTCCAGGGGGCGGAACGTGTCCACCATGACGGCCAGCTCGTCGAAGAATTCCACGCCCAGCGAACGTTCCACCGCGCCCGGCTGCGGGCCGTGGCTGTGCCCGCCGGGGTGCAGGCTGATCGACCCCTGCGCGATGCCGGAACCCTTGCGGGCCTCGTAGTTTCCGCCGCAGTAGAACATCACCTCGTCGGAGTCCACATTGGAATGGTAGTACGGCACCGGCACCGACAGCGGGTGGTAGTCGACCTTCCGGGGTACGAAATTGCAGATCACGAAGTTGTTGCCCTCGAACACCTGGTGCACGGGCGGCGGCTGGTGCACGCGGCCGGTGATCGGTTCGAAATCCGAGACATTGAACGTGTACGGGTAAAGACAGCCGTCCCAGCCGACCACGTCGAACGGGTGCGTCGGGTACACGTACCTGGTGCCGGTGACGCCACGCGAGCCGCGGTGTTTCACCAGCACCTCGACGTCGGTGCCTTCGGCCAGCAGCGGTTCAGCCGGTCCGTGCAGGTCACGTTCGCAGTACGGCGAGTGCTCCAGCAGCTGGCCGTAGCGCGACAGGTACCGCTTCGGCGGCGCGATGTGCGAGTTCGCCTCGATCACGTAGGCACGCAACGGTTCCGGACCCTTGGGTACCCAGCGGTGGGTGGTCGCGCGGGGGAGGATGACGTAGTCGCCGGTGCGGGCGGGCAGCGCGCCGAACACGGTCTCGACGATCGCCTCGCCGGACTCGACGTACACACATTCGTCGCCGATTGCGTTGCGGTACAACGGCGAAGCCTCACCTGCGGCGACGTAGGAAATCCGCACGTCGCCGTTGCCGAGCACCAGCCGGCGGCCGGTGACGACGTCCGCGCTCTTCCACTCCTGGCCCGCGAACAGGGTGTGCAGCTTCAGGTGCCGCGGCATCAGCGGGCGGTTCTCGGTGAGCGTCTGGTCCGGGAGGTCCCACGGCGTCGCATCGACGATCGCCGACGGCACCCCGCGGTGGTACAGCAGCGACGAATCGGACGAGAAGCCCTCCTCGCCCATCAGCTCCTCGGAGTAGAGCCCGCCTTCGGGGGTGCGGTGCTGGGTGTGCCGCTTCGGCGGGATGCTGCCCGCGCTGCGGTAGTACGCCATGGGTCGCCTCCTTGAAACCAAAGATAGTTAATATGTGAACTACTTTGGGTCCAGCCTAGTCCAGGACGGGAGCGGGTGGAAGGGGTCAGCGGCGGGTGGCGAACCCGGCACGCGCGGTGATGAGCTTGTCCAGCAGCATCACGAGGACCCGCTGCTCGGCCTCGGTGAGCACCTCGACCCAGCCCGCCTCGCGCTCGTTCTGCGCCTCGAACACCTGGAGCATCTCGGCGTGCCCGCCCTCGGTGAGCGAAAGCTGCACCGACCGGCCGTCGCGCGCGGCCGGGGTCCGCGCCAGCAAACCCTCGCCGACCAGGGTTTTCGCCAGGTTCGACACCGCGGCCCGGCTCATCCCGGTGAGCCGGGCGGCCGCGGACGGTTCCATCGGCCCGGCCAGCCACACCACGAAGAGCAGCCGGAACGCCGACCACGAACGTCCGCGCGGCCGGTGCACGGCGGATTCGAAGTCGTAGGTGACGAGGTTCGACGCCCGGTTGAGAGTGAGCAGCACCTCGGTCGCGAGCTGGTGGCGGAACCCGTATTCCTGCGCCAGCCTGCGGTTGGCCAGCGCGACGAACGACCAGAAGTCGAGCGAGTCGGGGTCGGGCGGCGCGACGGGGTCCGGCATGCCGAGCACTGTAGCCGCGCCGCCGGGATAGTCAAACCCGAAACTAGTTCCGGCTCAGACGGTCGGGATGATGCCGCCGTCCACCCGGTACTGCGCGCCGGTCAGCCAGCGCGCCCGGGCGGAGGCGAGGAAGGTGATGAGCTCGGCGGCGTCCTGCGGGGTGCCCGGACGGCCCATCGGCACGTTCAGCCTGTCCACCAGGTCCTGCTGCACCTGTTCGACGGTCACGCCACGGTTCTCGGCCATCTCCCGGTGGTACGCGAGCGCTCCCTCGGTGGCGATGAACCCGGGCAGCACACACACCACGCGCACGCCGAGCGGTCCGATCTCGGCGGCCAGCGACCGGCTGTAGGAGTTCAGCGCCGCCTTCGCCGCCGCGTAGGAAGCCTGCCCGGGGATCGGCGTGTGCGAGGTGATCGACGAGACGTGCACGACGACCCCGTCGTGGCGCTCGACCATCCCCGGGACCAGGTGGCGGTCGAGCCGGACGGCGGCGAGCAGGTTCATGTCCAGGTCCGTGGCCCACGACGAGCCGGGCCGGTCGAGCGCGGCCGCCGGCGGGGTCGTCGAACCGGCGTTGTCGACGAGGATGTCGATGCCCCCGGCGCGCTCGAGCACTTCGCGTGCCAGCGCCGCCGCACCGTCCTCAGTGGACAGATCGGCCCGGATGAACGTCGCGGGAAGGTCTTCGGCAGGGTCGGTTCGCGAAGCGGTGAACACGGTGGCCCCGGCCGCGGCGAAACGGCGTACGGTGGCTTCCCCCAGCCCGCGGCTGCCCCCGGTGACCAGCACCCGGCGTCCGGACAATCCCTCGTCGGCGGTCATGGCCGCAGGCTAGCGAGGAGCGCGCGGTCACCGTCCGACGAGGCCCGCTTCGTGCGCGAAAAGCCCGGCTTGCGTCCTGTTCGTGCACCCGAGCTTGACCAGCATCCGCGACACGTAACTCTTCACCGTCGCCTCGGCCAGGTGCAGCCGGGCCGCGATGTCCGCATTGGACAGTCCTTCGCCAAGACAGGCCAGCACGTCGCGTTCGCGCTCGGTCAGTTCCGCAGTGCGGCGACGGGCTTCGTCGTCGCGCCGGTGCGCGTCGGACGACAACGCGACCAGCCGTCGTGCGGCCGAGGGCGACAGCACGGTGTGCCCGTCCGCGGCGACGCGCACGAGGCCGATCAAGTCCTCCGGCGGCGTCGATTTCACCAGGAATCCCGAAGCGCCTGCCCGGAGCGCGCGGAGGACGTACGTGTCCGCATCGAACGTCGTGAGCGCCACGACCACCGGCGGTTCCGGCAGCGCACAGATCCGTTCGATCGCGGTGAGCCCGTCGACGCCCGGCATCCGCAGGTCCATCAACACGACCGCGGGCCGGTGCCGGATGACCTCCTCGACCGCCTCCGCGCCGTCCTGCGCCTGCGCGACCACCTCGATGTCGCCCGCCGAGCCGAGGATCGTGCGCAGGTGCGCGCACACCATCGGCTCGTCGTCGGCCACCACGACCGTGATCACCGTGCCGCACCCTCCGTGGTCGGGACGTAGGCGGGCAGTATGGCACCGACCCGGAACCCGCCGCCCGGCGCCGCACCCGCTTCGAAAGTCCCGCCGACGAGTTCCACCCGCTGCCGCAGCCCGCTCAGCCCCGCTCCGGAGCCGCTGCCCGCGAGCGCCGGATCGGGCGGCCGGGCCGCGCGGGTGTTGGTGACGGTCACGTCGAGCCCGCCGGGGTGGTACCGCAGCGAAACCGCGGCCGAGCAGCCCGGCGCGTGCTTTCGGATGTTGGTGAGCGCTTCCTGTACCACCCGGTACGCGGTGCGGGCGACGGTCGGCGACACCGACGTCCGGTCGCCGGTCACCGAAAGCTCCGTCGCGACACCGACGGCCGTCGACTCCGCCACCAGGTCCGAGACATCCGTGGGCTGCGGCGGGCTCGGCTCCGGCGGTTCGGCCCCCGGGCCGTTCCGCAGCACGCCGACGAGGTCGCGCAGTTCGTCGAGCGCGTGCGCGCCCTCGCGCCGGATGTCCTCGGCCGCGGTCCGCACGGCCGGATCGGCGGACGTCACGCCGAGCGCTCCGGCATGCAGCACCATCAGGCTGAGCCGGTGGGTGACCACGTCGTGCATTTCCCCGGCCAGCCGGCGGCGTTCCTCCGCACGGGCCTGTTCGGCGAGCAGAAGCTGCTCGCGTTCCGCGCGGTCGGCCCGGTCCCGCAACGACCGCAGCAGCTGCCGCCGGGCCTCGAAATACAGCGAGATCGCCACCGGCAGCGCGGTGCTCAGCAGGCCGAACGGCGTCGTGTTCCAGGCCGGGTTCCACGGTCGCGTGGCCAGCAGCGCGAGGATTCCGGCAATCCACAGCAGCCGCCGCCGGTCCACCCGGCAGACGAGCTGCGCCAGCACCACCGGCGTGATCGTCGGCACCGTCATCAGCGTCGGCTGTTCGGTGGGGACGAGCAGGCCGGGGGAGACGAGGTCGGACGCAAGCATCGCCGCGGACACCACGATCAGCAGCCCGGCGACGACAGTCGGGTACCGCGGCAGCAGCAGGAGCGACAGGTCACAGCTAAGTTCCAGGACGAGCAGCGCGTTCGGCCCGAGGAACCCGGTGGTGGGCCCGGCGGCGAGGAAGAGCCCGACGTCGAGACAGGCGAAGGCGAGCGTGGCGGCCGCGAGCCAGATCCAGTCGGCGGGCCGCGGCCAGACGGATCCGGTCACCCCGGACACGGTATCCGCTCGTCCCGTGCCACCCGGCTCGATTACCACCGAAAGTTGTCGCCTTGATCGGCTTTGGTCGGTGGAGGACGCTACCGATCACGCTTACGCCACGCGGTCCCGCTGCGGTGCACTCGACCCCATGATGATCGAGGGGACCGCGCCGCCGTTCGCCCGGCTGCCGGTGCTGGCGGTCGCCGCGGCGGTCGCGGCGGTGCTGGTGGCGATGAGCATGCGGGATGCGCACGGGTTCGACGAGCTGTATTTCCTGGTGGCCGGTCGAGATCACCTGAGCTGGGGGTATTTCGACCAGCCACCGCTGGTCCCGCTGCTGGCCGGCACGCTCGACCGGTGGTTTCCCGGGTCGCTGCTCGCGTTCCGGCTGCCGATGGCGCTCGCCGCGGCAGCCGGGGCGGTGGTGACCGCACTGATCGCTCGCGAGCTGGGTGGCGGCCGTGGAGCGCAGGTGATGGCGGCTGGCGGGTACGCGACTTCGGGGCTGGTGATCATCAGTCACTGGGTTGCCACGTACGCGCTGGACCCGTTTTTCTGGACCCTTGTGGTGTTCTTGCTCGTGCGCTGGACCCGCACCCGGCGCGACGGCCTGCTCGGGTGGGCCGGAGTGGTCACCGCGGTGTCGCTGCAGACGAAGTTCCTGATCCCGGCGCTGTGGGGCGCGGTCCTGGTTTCGGCGCTCGTACTCGGTCCACGAGACCTCGTGCGGCGCCCGAAACTGTGGCTGGGCGCGTTGATTGCGGTGGTGGCCACGGTGCCCGCGCTCGTCTGGCAGGCCACGCACGGCTGGGCGTACACGCGGATGGGCGAGGTGGTCGCGGCGGAGTTCCCGGGGTACCTCAGTTTCGCGCGGGACGGCTTGCTCGGCGCAGGCATCGGGGTGGGCGTTCTCGCGCTGCTGTACGGGATGTGGCGGCTGCTGCGGTCTTCGGACGTTCGCTACCTGGCGGTGGCGTTGTTGCTGGTCGTGGTGGTGATCGTGCTGACGCACGGCCGCGCGTACTACTTGATGAGCCTGTACGCGCTGCCGTTCGCCGCGGCCGCGACGGAGCTGTCGCGGCGGAATCTGGTGCGCTGGTGGAAGATCCCGGTCGGGATCGCGTTCGTCTTGTCGGCCGCGGTCACCGTGGCCGGGCTCGGCACCGCGTTCGCCGCGGGAGAGACGGCGCAGCGGCAGGTGGCCGACGGCGTCGAGAAGGCCTACCTTGCGCTCCCGGAACCAGTGCGCCGTCAGACCACGGTGTACGCGGAGATCTACCCCTTCGCCGCGGCCGTCGAGTACTACTGCGGACCTTGTTCTGTCTACAGTGGACACCGAGGGTACTGGTATTTCGGCCACCCACCGGATTCCGCACGGAACGCGCTCTTCGTGGGCTTCGACCCGGCGCTGCTGCGGCCGTACTTCTCCTCGGTGACCGAGGTGGTACCGGGCCTGATGTGGCTGTACACCGGGCGTAACCAGCCCTGGGAAGCGATCTGGCCGGAAATACAACGGCAGTGACGCTTCGGCGGCCACCGAAACGTCAGCCTCGTACGGTGACAGCCATGACCTCCTTCGCCGCCCTGCACGTGCCTGGCCGACCGCTGTTACTTCCGAACGTCTGGGAGTTCGGCTTCGCCGCTTCGCTCGCCGCGGCGGGCTACCCGGCTGTCGGCACCACGAGCCTCGGCGTGTCCGCAGCCGCCGGGCTTGCCGATGGCGCACCGGCTTCGCGCGCCGCGACCGTCGCGCTGGCCCGGACGCTCGCGCCCCTTGACTTGCTGGTCAGCGTCGACATTGCCGACGGCTTCAGCACCGATCCGGCAGCCGTCGCCGACCTGGTCGCCGAGCTCGCCGAAGCCGGTGCCGTGGGGGTGAACCTCGAAGACAGCCGCGCTGACGGCACTCTCGTACCCCTCGACGTCCAGCTCACCTTGCTGCAGACGGTGCGCGAGCGGGTCCCGGGCATCTTCCTCAACGCCCGCACGGACACGCAGTGGCTCGGCGCCGGGCCGGTCAGCGAGACAATCACCCGAGCCCGGATGTACGCCGATGTGGGCGCCGACGGCGTGTTCGTACCCGGTCTCGCCGAACCCGCGGACGTGACAGCGCTCGTCGAAGCCGTCGAGGTGCCGGTGAATCTCCTTTACCTGCCAGGCAAAGTGACGTTATCCGGCTTGGCTTCCCTTGGCGTGGCAAGGGTGAGCCTCGGTTCGACGCCGTATCGGGTGTCCCTTGCCGCTGCGCTGGCCACAGTGGACGCCGTCCAGAACGATGCCGAACTGCCGCTGGCTCCGCCGTCCTACGGCAATGTCGTGGCGCTGCTTCCGGAGCATTCCTCGTAGCCTGGCGGCATGACCTTCGCCGTTCCCGCCGGATACCTCAACACGCCCAGCATCGGAATCCCGCCGGCCCCCGTCGCGGACGCGGTCGCAGCGGCGGTCGAGCAATGGCGCGGCGGGCAGGCGACGCCGTCTGGCTTCGATGCGTCCGTCGCCCGGTCTCGTGCCGGATTCGCGCAGCTGGCCGGGGTCCCGGTGGAGCGGGTGGCGATCGGCGCGTCGGTGTCACAGCTGGTGGCGAACGTCGCGGGCGGGCTGAAGCCGGGTGCGCGCGTGCTGGCAGCGGAGGGCGATTTCACCAGCGTCACGTTCCCGTTTGCGCAGCTCACCGACGTCACCGAGGTACAGCTGGGCAAACTGGCGGACCACGTCGAAGGTCACGACCTCGTCGCGGTCAGCCTGGTGCAGTCCGCCGACGGCGCCATCCTGGACACGGCCGCCCTGCGCGCCGCCGCCGAGGCCGCGGACGTCCCCGTGCTCCTCGACGTCACCCAGGCCGCCGGCTGGCTGCCGCTCGACGTCGAGTGGGCGGACTGGATCGTCTGCGCCGGTTACAAATGGCTGTTCTCCCCGCGTGGCTGCGCCTGGCTCGCCGTGCATCCGCGAGCCGCCGAGCGGACCCGCCCGGTCGCCGCGAACTGGTACGCCGGCGACGATCCGTGGTCCACGGTGTACGGAATGCCACTGCGGCTGGCCGGGGACGCGCGCGCGTTCGACCTGTCGCCGGTCTGGCTGTCGCACATCGGCGCCGCGGAAGCCTTCGCCCACCTGGCGTCCCTCGACCTCGCGGCGGTGCGCGAGCACAATGTGGGGCTGGCGGATTCCCTGCTCAGGGCGGTCGGGCTCGAACCGCGGGGGAGCGCCATCGTGTCGCTGGCGGCCGATCCCGCGCGGGTCGCCGGAGCCGGGGTGGTGGCGAGCGTCCGCAACGGGCGGGTGCGCGTCGGTTTCCACCTCTACAACGGGCCTGACGACGTCGAACGCGTTCTCCGTGCATTCGGCTGAGCCTCCCCGAAGCGGTGAACTACGGTGTTCGGGTGGCCAACCCGCACTTCACCCCCGGCCCCTCGGACACCGCCCCGCTGGCGCCGGTGCCCGGCGGGCCGACCCGTCCGCCCGGCAACCGTGCCCTGCTGCTGCGCGGCGCCGGGCTCGTGGCGATCGCCGTGGTGGCCGGGCTCGTCTGGTTCCTGATCCGGCACGACAGCACCCCGGACCAGCCCGTCGCCCGGCCGGCGGAGACCAAGCCGGCGTTCGACTTCAAGCTCGTCGAAGGCCCGGCCAAGGCCACCGACTGCGCCGCCAACGCCTACTCCGGGGCGAAGAAGTACTTCCAGGACAACCCGTGCACCTCGCTCTCGCGGGCGTTGTACACGGTGCAGTCGGGCGACGCGAAGGCGCTGGTGTCGGTGGTGCTGGTGACGATGCCGAGCGCGGAGAAGGCCACCGAACTCAAGCAGCTCACCGACCGCGACGGCACCGGCAACGTAAGCGACCTGGTCCGCGACGGCACCTACCACGAATCCGGCGCACCGAAGCTGAGCGGCGAACAGGCAGACTACGAATCCCAGACCTCGGGCGCGGACGTCACCCTCGTGCTGACCGACTTCTACGGCGGTCACCGCGATCCCCAGCTGCTCAACCGCATCGCCAAGAACGCGCTCAAGCTGTCCGGCAACCTCCGCTGACCCTGATTGGCGTCAGGTGGGTAGCGCGACCGCAGTGGGTTTCTTGCCCGCTTCCTGCCGCGAGGGCGTGCCTCGTCGCGGGGCCGCGGTGGTGGCTTTGGCGCTCGCCACGAGCGAAGCAGCCGACGCGGTGTCCGTGACCGGCTTCGCCGGGAACACATTGAAATTATCCAGCAAACTCCGCTGAACCGGTTAGCTTCAGCCGGGTTGACTCAGCCAGCCTGACCAGGCAGCGCAACCGCAGCGGGCTTTTCGCCCGCTTCCTGCCGCCAAGGCGTCCCTCGTCGCGCAGCCGCCACCAGGGCCTGCACCGCCATCTGCCGTAACCCGGCGTCGTCGGTATGGGTAACCACGCCCAGCCACGCGGCCGCCGTGTCACCCTCGGCGCTCGCCACCAGCGAAGCGGCCGACGCGGTATCCGTAACAGGCTTAGGCGGCACGTACGCGGCTTCGGGCGCGACAGGCGTTGCGGAAGCCGTGCTGATCATCTGCGTGACCGCGTCGCGGCGCGCGGTGTGTTCGGCCCGCCCAGACTTGAGCGCGTCCCCGAAATCGCCCGGAAGGAACGCCGTCACGAGCCCGTACACCCACAGCGCGGCGTGCTCGGCGGCGAGCGCCTTCTGCAGCGGGTCGACGGCTTCCTGCGCCACCGTTCCCGAAGGCGCGGCCACTGGCTTCGCGTCCTCGCCCGGACCCAGCTGTGGCGCGATCCGTTGCAGGCCCGCGCATCCCGCGGCCACCGAAGCGACCAGCCCCGCCCGGTACGCGGGCAGCGCGGGCACCATGTCCTCCGCCTGCTTGCGCGCAGCCGCCAGCCGGTCCTTGAACCCGCCGAAATCGGCCGGGGCAGGCGGGACCGAGGGCGTCGAAACCGGCCGGTTCAGCCGGTCGACCTCGGCCTTCAGCGCGGCCGCCTGCGCTGCGCGCGCGTCGGCGAGCTGGCCCGCCGCATCCCCGCCTGCAGGGAGCTTCCGGGCTGCGGCGGCGTCCGCTTCCGCCATCGCCAGCAGCGGCGCGAGGGGGTCGGGACTTTCGTCGTAACCACCCGAGCAGGCGGCGAGCACGGCAGGGACACCCAGAGCACCCAAGGCACCCAGGCGCAGCACCCCGCGCCGGGAGAGGTCGGTCGATCGTGCGGTCACGTCGGCCCATCCTGCCAGGCCCGCCGACGGCACCGCCGCTCGCGCGTCCCCGCGGGTGCGCAGGATAAGCTTGACCTTCACCGACCATCCGGCCGAACAGGAGTGCTCCACGTGACCGACGAACTCGCCAGCCGGCTGCAGCCGATCGTGGCCGCAGCCGTCACGACCGCGGGTTTCGACCTCGACTCGCTCGAGGTCCAGCGAGCCGGAAGGCGCCAGCTGGTGAAGGTCGTCGTCGACTCCGACGACGGGGTCGGGCTGGACGAGGTGGCCGAGGTCAGCCGCACCGTCTCGGCCGCCCTCGACGAGAACGAGCACGTGCTGGCGAGCGCCTACACGCTGGAGGTCACCTCCCCGGGACTGGACCGGCCGCTCACGCAGCAGCGGCACTGGCGCCGCGCGCGGTACCGGCTGGTCAAGATCACCCCGGTCGAAGGTTCCGCGTACCTCGCGCGGGTCGGGCACGCCGGAAAGCAGCGCGTGCGGGTGCTGGCCGAGGGCCGGATCAAGGACGTGCACTACCAGTCCGTGGCCAAGGCGGTCGTGGAGGTCGAGTTCAAGCAGCCCCCTGCCGACGACCTCAAGGTGCTGGCGGACGACGCCGACCACACTGCTGCCGCGACGGAGAAGGAGGAGTCGAAGTGAACGTGGACATCGCCGCGCTGCGGGCGATCGAACGGGACAAGGACATCCCCTTCGACACGGTCATCGAGGCCATCGAGACCGCGCTGCTCACCGCGTACAAGCACACCGAAGGCCACCAGCCGCACGCCCGCATCGACATCGACCGCAAGACCGGGCTCGTCCGGGTCCTCGCGCACACCCTCACGCCCGAGGGCGAGGTCGACGAGGAGTGGGACGACACCCCCGAGGGCTTCGGCCGGATCGCCGCCACCACCGCGCGCCAGGTCATCCTGCAGCGGCTGCGCGACGCCGAGCACGAGAAGACCTTCGGCGAGTTCTCCGCGAAGGAGGGCGAGATCGTCGCCGGGATCGTGCAGCGTGACGCGCGGGCCAACGCCCGCGGCATGGTCGTGATCCAGGTCGGCGGAACCGAAGGCGTGCTGCCGCAGGCCGAGCAGGTCGCGGGGGAGTCCTACGAGCACGGCACCCGGATCAAGGCGTTCGTCTTCGGGGTGTCGCGCAGCAACCGCGGCCCGCAGATCATGCTGTCGCGCTCGCATCCGAACCTGGTGCGCAAGCTCTTCGCGCTCGAGGTACCCGAGATTGCCGACGGCACGGTCGAAATCGCCGCCGTCGCGCGTGAGCCGGGGCACCGGTCCAAGATCGCGGTGCGCTCCACCGTGCCGGGCGTCAACGCGAAGGGCGCCTGCATCGGCCCGATGGGCGCGCGCGTGCGCAACGTGATGAGCGAGCTGGCCGGCGAGAAGATCGACATCATCGACTGGTCCGAGGATCCGGCGCGGTTCGTCGGGAATGCCTTGTCGCCGGCGAAGGTTGTGTCCGTCCGTGTCGTGGACGAACGCGCGAAGACGGCCCGGGTCGTGGTGCCGGACTTCCAGCTGTCGCTCGCCATCGGCAAGGAGGGCCAGAACGCGCGGCTCGCGGCCCGGCTCACCGGCTGGCGCATCGACATCCGCAGCGACGCCGCCCCCGCCGAACCGCAGAGTGAGCAAGACCACGCCGGCCAGGCGCGGCCCGCCGCGGCAACCGGTTCGGCCGACTGAAGGTGCAGGCGCTAGACTCGACGAAGGTTCAAGACCCGCGACGGGCCATCTCCGACCTCCAGCGTCACCGGCACCTCCCGGTACGCACCTGTGTCGGCTGCCGGAAGCGGGCCTTGGCCGGCGAACTGCTGCGCGTGGTCGCGGTGGACGGGCGGCTCGCCGTCGACGAAGGTCGGCGGCTGCCGGGCCGGGGTGCGTGGCTGCACCCCGGGCCGCACTGCCTGGCCAGGGCCGAGCGGAAGCGGGCGTTCCCGAGGGCCCTCCGGGCTGCGGGCGCGCTCGACGCCGCGAGGCTGCACGAGCACGCGGCATTCGCCGCCGACATCGGTTCCGGGACGTTCCCGGGGCCGCGGGAAACAAGGAAGCAGGTCGACCCGTCATGAGTCAGCCGTGAAGCTGAAGCCATGAACGCGCGACGATAAGGACGAGGTCAGCGGGTCACCGCCTGGCCTCCCCTAGATGAGGAGAGCTGTGCCAGGCAAGGCCCGTGTCCACGAGCTCGCAAAGGAGCTCGGTATCACCAGCAAAGAAGTTCTCGCGAAGCTCAAGGAGCAGGGCGAGTTCGTGAAGTCCGCGTCGTCCACCGTCGAGGCGCCCGTCGCCCGCCGGCTGCGCGACGCGTACCCCGCCAAGGGCGGCAAGAAGCCCACGCCGGGACCTCGGCCCGCTCCGGCGCCGCCGTCCGGCGGCAGCACGCCCCGGCCCCCGCAGCAGAACGCGGCGCCGCAGGCTCCCGCCCAGCAGCAAGGGAAACCGGCGCCGCAGGCCGCGAAGCCGGCCGGCCCGGGTGGCCGTCCCGGCCCGGGACCGCGTCCCGGACCGCGCCCGCCCGCGCCGTCCCCTGCGCAGCAGGTCCCCGCGGCGAAGGCCGAGCCCGCTGCACCGGCCGCTCCGGCCGCTTCGGCCGCGCCCAAACCGGCGCCGAAGCAGCAGGACTCGTCGGCAGGCTCGGTCGTGCCCCCGAAGCCGCAGGGCCCCAAGCCCAGCGGCCCGAAGCCCGGTCCGCGCACCCCGCGGGTCGGCAACAACCCGTTCGGCGTCGGCTCCGGTGCCCCGGCCCCGCGTCCGCCCGCCCCGCGTCCCGGCGGTGGCCAGGGCGGCGGCGGTGACCGGCCGCCGCGGCCCGGTGGTGGCGGCGACCGGCCTGCCCCGCGTCCCGGCGGTGGCGCCGGCGGCAACCGGCCCAGCCCGGGCAACATGCCCCCGCGGCCGAACCCCGGCATGATGCCGGGCCGGACCGCCCGTCCGGCCGGTCCTGGCGGTCCCGGTGGCCGTGGTGGCCCCGGCGGCGGTCGTGGCGGACCCGGTGGTGGCGGCGGCCGTCCCGGTGGTGGCGGCGGCGGTTTCCGCGGCGGTCCCGGTGGTGGCGGCGGTGGCGGCGGTTTCCGTCCCGGTGGCGGCGGCGGAGGCGGTGGCTTCCGCGGTGGTCCCGGTGGCGGTGGCGGTGGCGCCCCGGCCGGTGGCGGCGGCGGTTTCCGCGGTGGCGGCGGCGGTCGTGGCGGCCCCGGTGGCCGCGGCGGCACGGCCGGTGCCTTCGGCCGTCCCGGTGGACCCTCGCGCAAGGGCCGCAAGTCGAAGCGGCAGAAGCGCCAGGAGTACATGGACAACATGCAGGCGCCCAGCGTCGGCGGCGTCCGCCTGCCCAAGGGCCAGGGCGAGACGATCCGGCTGCCGCGCGGTGCCTCGCTCACCGACTTCGCCGAGAAGATCGACGCCAACCCGGCTTCGCTGGTGCAGGTGCTCTTCCACCTCGGCGAGATGGTCACGGCAACGCAGTCGGTGTCCGACGACATCCTCGAGCTGCTCGGCGGCGAGATGAACTACGTCGTCCAGGTCGTCTCCCCCGAGGAGGAGGACCGCGAGCTGCTCGAAACCTTCGACATCACCTACGGTGAGGACGAAGGCGGCGAGGAAGCCCTGCAGGTCCGCCCGCCGGTCGTGACGATCATGGGTCACGTCGACCACGGTAAGACCCGGTTGCTGGACACGATCCGCAAGACGAAGGTCCGCGAGAGCGAGGCCGGCGGCATCACCCAGCACATCGGTGCCTACCAGATCGAGACCGAGCTCGAGGGCACCCCGCGGCTGATCACCTTCATCGACACCCCGGGTCACGAGGCGTTCACCGCCATGCGTGCCCGAGGCGCGAACTCCACGGACATCGCGGTGATCGTGGTGGCCGCCGACGACGGCGTCATGCCGCAGACGGTGGAGGCGATCAACCACGCGCAGGCCGCCAAGGCCCCGATCGTGGTCGCGATCAACAAGATCGACAAGGAGGGCGCGAACCCGGACAAGATCCGGCAGCAGCTCACCGAGTACAACCTCATCGCCGAGGAGTACGGCGGCGACACGATGTTCGTCGAGATCTCCGCACGGGAGAACATCAACATCGACGGGCTGCTCGAGGCGATCCTGCTGACCGCGGACGCCGCGCTGGACCTCCGGGCCAACCCGGACATGGAGGCCCAGGGTGTCGCGATCGAGGCACACCTCGACCGCGGCCGCGGCCCGGTGGCCACGGTGCTGGTGCAGCGCGGCACGCTCCGGGTCGGCGACTCGGTCGTGGCGGGCGACGCGTACGGCCGCGTCCGCCGGATGGTCGACGAGCACAACGAGGACGTCACGGAGGCCCTGCCCTCGCGTCCGGTCCAGGTCATCGGGTTCACCTCGGTACCGGGCGCGGGCGACACCTTCCTGGTGGTCGACGAGGACCGCGTCGCCCGGCAGATCGCCGAGCGCCGCTCCGCGCGCACCCGCAACGCGCTCAACGCGTCGCGGCGCAAGCGGGTCAGCCTCGAGGACCTCGACTCCGCCCTGAAGGAGACGAGCAGCCTCAACCTGATCATCAAGGGTGACAACTCGGGTACGGTCGAGGCGCTCGAGGCGGCACTGCTGCAGCTGGACGTCGGCGAAGAGGTCGAGCTGCACGTGGTCCACCGCGGCGTCGGTGGCGTCACCGAATCGGACATCGACCTGGCGACCGCGTCCGACGCGATCGTGCTCGGGTTCAACGTCCGGGCACAGGGCAAGGCGACCGAGCGGGCCGCCCGCGAGGGCGTCGACGTCCGCTACTACACGGTCATCTACCAGGCGATCGACGAGATCGAGCAGGCTCTGAAGGGCATGCTCAAGCCGGAGTACGAAGAGGTCGAGCTGGGCCGCGCCGAGGTCCGCGAGGTCTTCAAGTCCTCCAAGATCGGCACGATCGCCGGTTGCCTCGTCGTGTCGGGCGAGATCCGCCGCAACGCCAAGGCCCGCCTCCTGCGCGACGGCGCCGTCGTCGCACAGAACCTGCCGGTCGGCTCGCTGCGGCGGTTCAAGGACGACGTGGTCGAGGTCCGGGAAGGGTACGAGTGCGGCCTCACGCTGGGCTCGTACAGCGACATCAAGGTCGACGACGTGATCGAGACCTACGAACAGCGGGAGAAGCCCCGTGCGTGAGTGACCGGTCCGGGGTGCTTTTCACGGGCACCCCGGACCGCTCTCGCGGCACAACTTCGCTGCCTATGTTTGTCGGAGCCCTGGAGCTCGACCTGTTGCTCGACGACGTGCATTCGCTCAAGCAGAAGCGATCCGTGGTGCGCCCGGTGGTGGCCGAGCTGCGGAAGCGGTTCGACGTGTCCGTCGCCGAGGCGGGCCACCTCGACCTGCACCGGCGCGCGCTCATCGGCGTCGCCGCGGTCGCTGCCGGTGGCGAGCACGTCCGGGACGTGCTCGACTCGTGCGAGCGATTCGTGGCCGGCCGCCCGGAGTTCGCGCTGCTGTCCGCGCGGCGCCGGCTGCTCGGCCCCGACGACTAGAACCACGGAAACATCCGAAGGAGACCACAGCCATGGCCGATCCCGCTCGAGCCCGCAAGCTCGCCAAGCGGATCTCGCAGATCGTGGCCTCGGCGATCGAACACGACGTCAAGGACCCGCGGCTGGGAGCGGTGACCATCACCGACGCCCGCGTCACCGCGGACCTGCACGACGCCACGGTGTACTACACGGTGCTCGGCGAAAGCATCGACGCCGCACCGGATTTCGCGAGCGCCGCAGCCGCGCTGGAAGCCGCACGCGGAGTCCTGCGCACCAAGGTGGGGCAGGGCACCGGAGTCCGCTACACGCCCACGCTCACCTTCGTCGCGGACAGCGTCCCGGACGACGCCCGCCGCATCGAGGAACTGCTCGCGAAGGCCCGCGAGGCCGACGCGGAGGTGGCCCGCCAGGCCACCGGCGCCCAGCACGCGGGCGAGCCAGACCCGTACAAGGCCCCTCGTGCCGAGGACGACGAGGAGCCCGCAGAAGAGGAGACGCGCGGCTGAAGCGATGCGGTGGAGTCCCGGTGTCACGCGACGCGGAGTGCTGCTCGGCAGTGCCGCGGCGGTCCTCTCCGCCTGCTCCGGGCGCTCCGCCCCGGTGGCTCCGCCGTCCGCGCCTGCCCCGCCCTCCCGCCCGCCGGCCCTGACCGCACCGGTCACGATCACCCGGCAGCACTCCGCCGCCCGCGGCCGCGAGGTCGACGTCGTGCTCGTCGTGCCCGAAGGCGTCCCCAGTACCGGCTTGCCGGTCTGCGCCGCCCTGCACGGCCGCGGCTCGACCGCGCGCACGTTCCTGGATCTCGGCCTGCCCGCGGCCCTCACCGCCGCGGTGCGGTCCGGGGTACCGCCGTTCGCGGTCGCCGCAGTCGACGGCTCGCACTACTGGATCCCCGACGGCGCCGACGATCCGCACCGCATGCTCACTGACGAACTCCCCGGCTGGCTCGCCTCCGCCGGACTCCGCCCGATGACCGGCGCGATGGGCATCTCGATGGGCGGCTTCGGCGCGTTGAACCTGGCCCGGCGTCGCCGCGATGTGACCGCGGTGGCCACCTGCAGCGCAGCCCTGTTCCGCACCTGGCCGGAAGCCCGCGCCCGGCACATCTTCCCGTCACGGGACGAGTGGGCGGCCGTGGAACCGTTGCAGCACCTGACCGATCTCCCGGCGACCGGCCTCGGCGTGTGGTGCGGCGCGAGCGACCCGTTCGCGGCGGCCAACCGGAAACTGATCGAGGGGGCGCATCCGGAGGAAGCGCGGGTTTCCCCGGGTGGACACACGGGGGAGTACTGGCGGAGCATCCTGCCGGAGGTGCTGCGGTTCCTGGGTCCGCGGCTGTGATCTAGCCGGGTTTGCTCGCCACCACCAGGTCCCGCACGATCGCCTGGTCCACCCGATGCGCGAAATCGTCATACGGCCCACCGGACCGGACCTCGAGCCCGGCGCGTTCCAGGATGGTCACCAGGTCCGCGCGCGGCAGCACATGCGTATTCCACGAGATGCCCAGCGCGCCGCCCGGTCGCAGCACGCGGGTCCACACTGGGACCGCTGCGGCGAGGAGGTCGCGCGGGCTGCGGGCCAGGTCGGCCTCCCGGTGGCTGCCGTGCTGGACGCCGTACGGGGCGTCGGTGACCACGAGGTCCACAGAGGACGGACGGAGTACCTCGTCGGTGGTGAGCGTGTCCGCGTTGAGGTAGCTGAGCTTGCGAGTCCGGCCGGCTTTGTAGTCGTCCTTGCCGAAGGCGTACTCGACGTCGAGGCGGCGGCCGAGGCGGACCTTGTTGCGGCGCAGCTGCCCGGATTCCGCGGTGTGCTTCACGCGTTTCGTGCGCAGCCACGTCTTCACGAACTGTTCGTACGCCTCGAAATCGCGGCCGTCGACGTCGAGGCCGGTCGCGTCGAAGCCGTACATCATGGCCTGGTTGAGGGTGGTTCCGCGGCCGCACAGCGGGTCGAGTACGTGCAGCGGACGGTTCGGCCAGTCCGCGGGATGCGCGGTCGCCAGGAGAGTGAGGTTGAGCAGGAGTTTGGTGAACTGCTCGTTGGTTTTGCCCGGGTACTTCTGGATCGTGAGCAGGTCGGAATCCGCTGCGGCGAGCGGATGCACGGGGACCGGCCGCAGCAGGTCGCCGGTGAGTTCGAAGAGGGCGTAGAGCGAGGACAGGTTCGACAGCAGGGTCAAGTCCCGCTCGCCGAGCGGTTCCGTCGAGGTGAACTTCACGTACCCGACGCCGCCGAGCTCGATCTCCTCGATCGCGGTCACGTCGGCGTCGAGACCCGCGCCGAAAGCCGCCAGCTCGGCGCGCAGCAGCGCCGGTGACGACGCGGCGTACACGCGGTTGGCGGACGGTAGATTGAGGATCACGTACTCGGGCATCCCGCAGAGCGTAGCGTGACGCTTTGTGACAGGTATCCAGGAGGACATCGAGGCCGCCGCCGCGCTGCTGGCCGCGGCCACCGACGTGACGCTGCTCGGGCACGTACGCCCCGACGCGGATGCGCTCGGCAGTGCGCTCGCCCTCGGCCACGTGCTGCACCGGCAGGGCGCGCGAGTCCGGGTTTCGTTCGGCGAGCCGGACGAGGCACCGGAAACGCTGGCCTGGCTGGACGCCGACGGCCTGCTGACCCCCGCCGACGCCCTGCCCCCGACCGACGGCCTCCTGGTCGCCCTCGACACCCCCGCTCCCGCACGCCTCGGCCGGCTCGCCCCGCGGGTCGCCGCCGTGCGGGCGGCAGGCGGATCGGTGCTGGTGGTGGATCATCACGCGACCAACGCGTACTACGGCACCCACCACGTCGTCGACGAATCCGCCGAAGCCACGGCTGTGCTCGTGACGCGGATCATCGAGGCAATGGGCGCCGAACTCGACGAGCCCGCCGCGCGCGGCCTGTACGCCGGGATCGTCACCGACACGAGCGGTTTCCGCCGCGCGAGCCCGGAGACCCACCGGATCGCCGCCCGCTTGCTGGAGGCAGGGGTCGACCCGTCAGAGGTAGCGCGCCGGATCATCGACGACCACCCGTTTGCATGGCTGCCCATGCTGTCGGCGGTCCTGTCGGAGGCTCAGCTGGAACCCGAAGGGGCACAAGGGTTCGGCTTCGTGCACACCGTGGTCCGCGCGGCTGAGGTGGCGTTGGTGCGGAGCGAGGAAGTGGAGTCGGTGATCGACGTGGTCCGCGCAACCCGGGAGGCAGGCGTGGCGGCAGTCCTGAAAGCCGCGGGTCCGGTCGACGGGAGTCCAGTGTGGACGGTGTCCCTGCGCTCGGCGGGTGACGTGGACGTGTCCGCAGCCGCCGCAGAACTGGGCGGCGGCGGCCACCGAATGGCGGCGGGCTGCACGGTGACGGGAAGTGCGGAGGAGGTCCTGGCCCTCCTGCGAGAGGCATTGGGGCGGGCACCACTGCTGCGTGCTTCGTAACCGGCCGTTTGGGGGGTCTTCCTGACCAGGGTGTGGTGCCGGGCCGGGTTTTTGCTGTTGCGGGTTTGGTAGCTGGGGCGGGTTGTCGGTTGGGCGCCGCTGCATGCTTTGTTATCAGACGGCGCGTTGTCGGTTGGGTGCCGCTCCTTGCTCCGTGATGAGACGGCGTGTCGTCGGTTGGGTGCTGTTGCTTGGTTCGTGACCAGATGGCGCGTTGTCGGTTGGGTGCTGTTGCGTGCTCAGTGACGAGATGGCGGGTTGTCGGTGAGGCGCTGCTGCGTGCTCAGTGACCAGATGGCGCGTTGTCGGCTGGGCGCTGCTGCGTGCTCCGTGATGAGACGGCGTGTCGTCGGACTGGATCTGCAAGCCAGCCCGCACGCGTGCCGACTCGCCCGGCTCCTCATCGAGGGCCCACAAGCCTCACCAGTCCCACGAGCCCGGACAGCCTCATGAGCCCCAGCATCCCCACGAGCCTCGCCGCACATGAGCCCCATGGTCAAGCAGCCCTTCGCACGAGCTAGACGAATCCCCCCGCGCCCCCGTCACCGGACGCTGACCGAGGTCGCCCGTTCAAGCCGCGAACACAGGCCCTCTCGCCCTGGAACCTGCCCGTCATTCTGCCCACGCGGTTCCCGGTTAGCGGTTGTGCTCGCGGCCCCGACGGGTGGTTCGTCCGCGGATCCCGGCCAGCAGCCCTCCTCGGTCTTGGCCCGGAACCCCGGCGGTGATTCCGCCCCACGGTTCAGCCAGTGGTCATGCCCGCGATCCCGGCGGATGATCCCGCGCCGAAACCCCGCTGCGAACCCAACCTCTCGACCCGACCCATCCGGCGCTCACCACCCGGTCCGCCAGCCCCACCACACCCAAGATCACCCCCGGCGATCCTGCCCTCCGGAATTGTCGGTGCCGGTCGCTAGGCTCCTTTGCGTGTCCGAAGAAACCACGGTCTCCGCTGCTCGCGGTGACCGCATTCCGCCCCGCCGGGTGTTCGGGCTCGCCGTGCCTGCGCTCGGCGTGCTCGCCGCCGAACCGCTCTACGTGCTGGTCGACACTGCTGTCGTCGGGCATCTCGGGGCCTTGCCGCTTGCCGGGCTTGCGCTCGGCGGGGTCGTGCTGTCCCAGATTTCCACGCAGCTCACCTTCCTGTCGTACGGCACCACCTCCCGCACCGCCCGGCTGCACGGCGCCGGCCGCCGCAACGACGCCGTCCGCGAAGGGGTGCAGGCCACCTGGCTTGCGGTGCTGGTCGGGCTGGTGCTGCTGGTCGCGGGGCAGTTGCTGGCCGGGCCGATCGCGCGGGCGCTGTCTGGCAGTGACGAAATCGCCGCGTCGGCCGTGTCGTGGCTGCGGATTGCGTTGTTCGGCGCGCCGCTGATCCTGATCACCATGGCCGGCAACGGCTGGATGCGCGGCGTGCAAGACGCAGCCCGACCACTGCGCTTTGTACTGGCGGGCAACGGGATTTCGGCGGTGCTGTGCCCAGTGCTCGTCTACCCAGCGGGGCTGGGTCTGGAGGGGTCCGCGATCGCGAACGTTGCGGCGCAGGTCGTGTCCGCGTCGCTGTTCATCGCCGCGCTGGCGCGGGAACGCGTGCCCCTTCGGCCGGATTTCCGCGTGATGCGGGCACAACTGGGCCTCGGCCGCGACCTCGTGTTGCGCAGCTTCGCGTTCCAGGCATGCTTCGTGTCGGCCGCCGCGGTGGCGGCCCGTACGTCCACCGAGGCGGTCGGCGCACACCAGGTCGTGCTGCAGCTCTGGACGTTCCTCTCCCTGGTCCTCGACTCGGTCGCCATCGCCGCGCAATCGCTCGTCGGCGCAGCGCTGGGCGCAGGAGCGGCCCGGCAGGCCCGCGGGGTCGCGACGCAGATCACCGGATACGGCCTGGTGTTCGGCTGTTTCCTGTGCGCGCTGTTCGCCGGATTGTGGAGCGTCCTGCCCCACGCGTTCACCAGCGACCCGGGCGTACTGGGCGAAATCCCGCACGCATGGTGGTTTTTCGTGGCACTGCAACCGATCGCCGGAGTGGTCTTCGCCCTCGACGGCGTCCTCCTAGGCGCAGGCGACGCCGCCTTCCTCCGCACCGCGACGCTCGTCAGCGCGGCCGTCGGCTTCCTGCCGCTGATCTGGCTGTCGCTCGCACTGGGCTGGGGACTGAGCGGAATCTGGACCGGCCTGTCACTCTTCATGGTGCTCCGGCTGGCCGCAGTGGTAGCCAGATGGCGCTCCGGCCGATGGGCGGTGGTGGGCGCGATCAGACAGGCGTGATCCGAGCTTGGCCGCCGCCGGGGACAAGTGGGGAGGGTCCGGAGAGCGACGCGCTGTACCGGTGGGGTGCCGGAGCCTGCGTGCGGTACCGCGCGGGAGGGTGCCCGGTTGGCGTGTGCGGGTCGCCGCTGGTGCTAGGCCGAGTGCGGTGGCGTGGCGACCGAAGCCAGGTGCCTGGGCGTGGCGAACATGCGCGGGTGCCCGGTGGCGCTGGGCCGACGTGCGGTGACGTGGCGAGCCCTGCCGAGGCTCCTGGGTGTGGCGGTCGCGCGGATGGCCGGAGGCGCAGAGACCGGCGCTGTGCAGTGCGTTCATCCGGGCCGGCTGCCCGGACTCAGCCGGAGTAGGGCCCGGACGTGTGCCCGCCCTCGCCCAAGCCGCCCGGGTCCCCGCCGAAGTCCTTGCCTGAGCTCTCGCCGTGCGGAGCAACCCCCCCGGCGATGGCTGTGGGCAATCCCACCTGGCAGCGCGCTATGGAAAGCCGTCGCTGAGGCGATACAACCATTGAGGCGGCAGCGTCGTCGTCCGGAACCCGAGAATCCGAAACCGAGAACCGAAAACGACACCCACAACTCAGACGCTCGCTCGCCTGCTCCCGGGAGGAACCCTTGTCGCCCGCCGGTCGCGCTTCTGTCCGGTCCTGGCTCATCTGGCTCACCGCCGTTGCGGTGTACCTGCTCGCCGTCTTCCATCGCACCTCCTTCGGCGTCGCCGGGTTGCAGGCGGCGGAACGGTTCGGCGTCGGGTCTGCTGCGCTCGGTGTCTTCACCGTTCTGCAAGTCGGCGTGTACGCGGCCATGCAGATCCCCACCGGAGTCCTCGTCGACCGCTTCGGTTCGCGCCGCGTCCTGACCGCCGCCGTGCTCATTCTCGGCAGTGGGCAGCTCCTGCTCGGGCTCGCCGACAGCTATGCGCTCGGCCTCGTCGCGCGCGGCGTTCTCGGGCTCGGCGACGCGCTCACCTTCGTCAGCGTCCTCCGGCTCGTCGCCGCGCACTTCCCTGCGCACCAGTACGCCCTCATCGCCTCCTTCACGTCCGCCGTCGGCTACATCGGCAACCTCGCCGCCACCGTCCCGCTTACGCTCCTTCTCGACGGTCCCGGATGGACAGTCACCTTCCTCGCCGCCGGCGCCGTCACCGTGCTCTACGCGGTCCCGGTCGCGATGCGCGTGCGCGACACCCCGGCGGGCGCGCCCGAATCAGTGCGGGAATCCGTGCCCGCAACCGAACTCGCGCGGCGGGTGCGCGTCGCCTGGCGGATACCGGGGACTCGGCTGGGATTCTGGGTCCACTTCACCACGATGTTCGCGCCCAACGTCCTCACGCTCCTGTGGGGCGTCCCGTTCCTGGTGCAGGGACAGGGTTTCCCGGCCGCGACTGCGAGCGCGATGCTCACAGTCTTCGTGTTCGGCTCGATGGCGGGCGGTCCGCTGCTGGGCGCGGTGATCGGCCGCCGCCCGTCGTTGCGGATGCCGCTGGTCGGCGGGTACCTCGGCGGCGCGGCGCTCGTCTGGGCGGTGCTGCTCGGCTGGAACGGCCAGGTCCCGGTCGGCGTTCTGGTACCTGCGTTCGCGTTCCTCGCCCTCGGCGGCCCGGCGTCGATGATCGGGTTCGCGCTGGCCCGTGACTACAACCCGCTGTCCCGCGTCGGCACCGCGACCGGCGTGGTGAACGTCGGCGGCTTCGTCGCGACCACGGTCACCGCGCTCCTGATCGGCGTCCTGCTCCAGGCGACCGGCGGCAACTTCCGGATCGCGCTGCTGTCCGTCGTCGGCGTCCTGGCGCTGGGTACCTTCCGGATGCTCGTCTGGTGGCGCCGGGCGCGCGCCTGCGTGTTCGAGGCGGAGGCCCGCGGCGAAGCCGTCCCGGTCCGGATCCACCGCCACCGCTGGGACCGCGAACCGCAGGAGGCGCTGGCCTGACCCGACAAGCCAACCCCGGCCCGGCCCCCGGACCGCCGTGTCACAAGCCGACCCCGACAAGCCGACCCCGACAAGCTGACCCCGGCACCGAGCTGACCCCGGCCCGAGCCGACCCCGGCATCGCCCAGCACCATCCGCCGGACCGCCGCCGCCACAACCCGACCCGACCCAACCCAACCGCCCCCAGAGCCACCTTCCCGCCCGCTATCCGGCGCTGGGTAGGGTTTCCGCCGTGTCCCGCCCGAAAGAACCGCGTCGCCCCGCCGCTGCACCCGGACTGCTCATCGTCGACAAACCGGCGGGGATGACGTCGCACGACGTGGTCGCCAGGGCGCGGCGGATCGTGGGTACCCGCAAGGTCGGCCACGCCGGCACGCTCGACCCGATGGCGACCGGCGTGCTCGTGCTCGGCATCGAACGCGCGACCAAGCTCCTCGGCCACCTCGCCCTCGACCGCAAGACCTACCTCGCCACCCTGTCCCTCGGCCGCTCCACCACCACCGACGACGCCGAGGGCGAATCCCTCACCGACGCTGCCCCCGAAGCCCTCGAAGCCGTCACCGACGGGCAGATCACCGAAGGCGTCGCAGCGCTGACCGGTGATATCCAGCAGGTCCCCAGCGCCGTCTCCGCGGTCAAGATCGACGGCAAACGCGCCTACGCCCGCGTGCGTGCCGGGGAAGACGTCGTGCTCCCGCCGCGGCCGGTCACCGTGCACCGGTTCGACGTCCTGGACCTCCGCCGCGAGGACGACCGGATCGAGCTCGACGCCGTCGTCGAATGCTCGTCCGGTACCTACGTCCGCGCGCTGGCCCGCGACCTCGGCGCCGGGCTCGGCGTCGGTGGGCACCTGAAAGCGTTGCGCCGCACCACAGTCGGCCCGTTCACGCTCGCCCGCGCCCGCACTCTCGACCAGCTCGAGGAGACCCCCGAGCTTTCGCTGGACCTCGACGCCGCGGTCGCCGCGGCCTTCCCGAGGCGGGACCTCGACGCCGCCACCGCACGCGCGGTCCAGTACGGCAGGCGCATCCCCGCGGGCGGCATCGACGGCACGTACGGCCTCTTCGACCCGGACGGGCACGTGCTCGCGCTCGCCGCCGACACCGAGGGAGTGACCCGCTCGGTGGTGGTACTCCTGCCCGCATAGGGTGGGGGCAAAGGCACCGGCGCGGGGAGAGTTGACGGCAGTGCAGCGGTGGCGTGGTCTCGGGGATCTACCCGGCGGGTGGGGACGGTGCGTCGTCACCATCGGCGTGTTCGACGGCGTGCACCGCGGGCACCAGGAGCTGATCAAGCGCACTGTGCGCGCGGCCGCCGAACGCGGCGTGCCCAGCGTGGTGCTCACCTTCGACCCGCATCCGTCCGAAGTCCTGCGCCCGGGCAGCCATCCCGCGCAGCTCACCACGTTGCGGCGCAAGGCCCAGCTGGTCGAGGGGCTCGGCGTCGACGTGTTCTGTGTCCTGCCCTTCACCCTCGAACTGTCGCGGCTCACCCCGCACGAGTTCGTGCACGAGATCCTGGTCGACCGGCTGCACGCGGGGGCGGTGCTGGTCGGCGACAACTTCACCTTCGGCGCCAAGGCCGCTGGCAACGTCGCGCTGCTGCGCGAGCTCGGCAAACGCTTCGGCTTCGTGGCCTACGGCGCCGAGCTGCAAGGCCGTTCGCTGGCCGAAAGCGGCGAGGACGCCAACGACATCACCTTCTCCTCCACGTACGTCCGCTCGTGCATCGACGCCGGTGACGTGGTCGCCGCGGCCGACGCGCTCGGCCGTCCGCACCGGCTCGAAGGCATCGTCGTCCGTGGCGACGGCCGGGGCCACGACCTCGGTTATCCGACCGCCAACCTGTCCACCGCGCGGTTCGCCGCAGTGCCCGCCGACGGCGTGTACACCGCCTGGTTCACCCGGCTGTCCGATCCGGACCGGCGGCTGCGCGCGGCGGTGTCGGTGGGCACGAACCCGACGTTCTCCGGCCGCGAGCGCACGGTGGAGGCGTTCGTGCTGGACGTCGACGAGGACTTCTACGGCAGGCATGTCGCGCTGGACTTCGTCACCCGGTTGCGGGACCAGGAGCGGTTCGGCACGCCGGACGGCCTGGTCGCCCGGATCGACGAGGACGTGGTCCGGACCAGGGAGGCACTCGGGTCGGACGGCTGACCGCCCGCCCGGAGCGGGGGAAATCGGGCGTTCGGGCCGTGCCCGGGCGCGCCGGGTGGCAAGATGACCCCGGCGGCACCGGCGTGGCGAGCACGTCCGCGCGGCAGCCGCCGCGGGACGACAGTGCTAGGGGAGCGGAGCAGGTGGAGGACCACAAGATCGTCCAGCGGAACGTCGCGCTGCAGCGGGAGTGGTACGGGGAGCCGCTGGGGGATCGGGTGCGCCGGCTGGTGGTGGCCTTCGACGTGTCGCAGGCGTTCCTGGCCGAGGTGCTCGGGATCAGCGCGCCGATGCTGAGCCAGGTGATGAGCGGGCGGCGGGCGAAGATCGGCAACCCGGTGGTGCTGGCCCGGATGATCATGCTCGAACGCAAGATCCTCGTGCCCGAGGTCGCCGCGGGGGACCGCGACGCCATGCAGGCCGCGCTGGAGGACGTCCGCGATTCCCGGCCCACCGTGGGCCGCGACAACATCCCGGTCAGCTCCGACGAGAAGGCCCTGCTGGCGTCCATTCGCGACATTGCCGAGGAGGAGGACCTCGGCGAGGCCGCGAAGGTGCTGGACGAGGAGTTCCCGGCGATCGCCGATCTGCTCCGCCGCGCGGGAGCGGCAGGCGAGTAGTCCGTGCGGCTGTTCTCCGCGCTGGTGCCGCCCGCCGACGTCGTGGCGGAAGTGGCCGCCGCGCTCGGCGACCGCGACGACGCCCTGCGCTGGTCCGCTCCGGAAGACTGGCACGTCACGCTGGCCTTTTACGGCGAGGCCGACCTCGCCGAGCGCACTGCATTCCTGACCGAAGCACTCGACGGTCGCCCGCCGATCGACCTGCGCCTCGCCGGAGCGGGAACATTCCCGGGCGTCCTGTGGTTGGGAGTGACGGGGGAAGGCCTGGCCGAGCTGGCGGAAGCCGCGGGAGCACAGGAGTACCGAGCGCACGTCACGCTGGCCCGCTATTCGCGCGAACACCCGGGCCTGGCAAAGCGGTGGGAGAAGCGGCTCACCGGGTTCGAAAGCCGGAGCTGGACCGCGGACGAGGTCGTGCTGATGCGCGGTGGCAGGCCGTATCGCACGCTCGCGACCAGGTCTCTGCACCGTGCGTGAAGGCCTGACGCACCCTGCTGGTAACCTCGGCAATCGGGTCCGGCTGCAGTCCGTGGCGGCCGTGACCGGCTCACCCGGCCGCGTGGTGCGGTACGGGCCCCACGGCACCTAGGTACAAGGAGCAACACCAGTGGCGCTGTCCACCGACGAGAAGAAGACGATCCTCGCCGAGTACGGCTTGCACGACTCGGACACCGGATCCCCCGAGGCCCAGGTCGCTTTGCTGACCAAGCGCATCATCGGCCTCACCGAACACCTCAAGACCCACAAGCACGACCACCACTCCCGCCGCGGGCTGCTGCTGCTGGTCGGCCGCCGCCGCCGGCTGCTGAACTACACGGAGAAGGTGGATGTGGCGCGGTACCGCGAGCTGATCAAGAGGCTCGGGCTGCGTCGCTGACGCGGACGACGAGGGGGAGTGGCTGACGGCCGCTCCCCCTCGCTGCAAAAACAGGCGCGAGCGCGCTGGAGGAGAAGACTTCGCCGGTCCTCGGTAGTGGTTCCCGGGTACGGACCCGGGGGCTTCGATCGAAGACCGGCCGCACTCCTCGAGCGTCCCCGGCGAAACGGGTCCCACGATGGGAGACTCGCGCCACGGAGAAGGAACCAAAGAGGAGATTGACCCTATGACCGACTCCACCGGAGTCACCGTGCACGAAACCGAAGCCGTTCTCGACAACGGCCGGTTCGGCACCCGCACCGTCCGGTTCGAGACCGGCAGGCTGGCCAAGCAGGCCGCCGGCGCCGTCGTCGCGTACCTGGACGAGGAAACGATGCTGCTGTCGGCGACCACGGCGTCGAAGCACCCGAAGGAGCACTTCGACTTCTTCCCGCTCACCGTGGACGTCGAGGAGCGGATGTACGCCGCGGGCCGCATCCCGGGCGCGTTCTTCCGCCGCGAGGGCCGCCCGTCGACCGACGCGATCCTCACCGCCCGCCTGATCGACCGCCCGCTGCGCCCGTCGTTCGCCGACGGCCTCCGCAACGAGATCCAGGTCGTCATCACGGTGCAGAGCCTCAACCCGGACGACCCGTACGACGTGCTGGCGATCAACGCCGCGTCGGCCTCCACCCAGATCGCCGGGCTGCCGTTCTCCGGCCCGGTCGGCGGCGTGCGCGTCGCGCTGATCGAGGGCCAGTGGGTCGCGTTCCCGACCTGGTCACAGCTGGAGAAGGCCACGTTCAACATGGTCGTAGCGGGCCGGATCGTGGGTGACGACGTCGCGATCATGATGGTCGAGGCCGAGGGCACCGAGCACACGCTCGACTTGATCGCCGCGGGCGGCACCGCGCCGGACGAGACCACGGTCGCCCGTGGCCTGGAGGCCGCAAAGCCGTTCATCCGTGCGCTGTGCGAGGCCCAGCAGCGCCTGGCCGCCGACGCCGCCAAGCCGACCGGCGAGTTCCCGGTGTACCCGGCCTACCAGCCGGACATCTACGACGCCGTCGCCGCGATCGCCGCCGGCGACCTGGCCGCTGCCCTGCAGATCGCCGGCAAGCAGGACCGCGACAACGCCACCGACGCGGTGAAGACCGCGGTGCTGGAGAAGCTCGGCCTCGGCGATGGCGAGGCTTTCGAGGGTCGCGACAAGGAGGTCGGCGGTGCGTTCAAGGCGCTGACCAAGAAGATCATGCGCAAGCGGGTCCTCACCGAGAAGATCCGCATGGACGGGCGTGGCCTCACCGACATCCGCCAGCTCTCGGCCGAGGTCGCGGTGATCCCGCGGGCGCACGGCTCGGCGCTGTTCGAGCGCGGCGAGACCCAGATCCTGGGCGTCACCACGCTGAACATGCTCCGCATGGAGCAGCAGATCGACTCGCTCTCCCCGGAGACGCACAAGCGGTACCTGCACCACTACAACTTCCCGCCGTTCTCCACCGGCGAGACCGGCCGCGTCGGCTCGCCGAAGCGGCGCGAGATCGGCCACGGCATGCTCGCCGAGCGCGCGCTGGTGCCGGTGCTGCCGAAGCGCGACGAGTTCCCGTACGCGATCCGCCAGGTCTCCGAGGCGCTCGGCTCCAACGGGTCCACCTCGATGGGCTCGGTCTGCGCGTCCACCATGGGCCTGTTCAACGCCGGGGTGCCGCTGAAGGCGCCGGTGGCGGGCATCGCGATGGGCCTGGTGTCCGACGAGGTCGACGGCGAGACGCGCTATGTCGCGCTCACCGACATCCTCGGCGCCGAGGACGCGCTGGGCGACATGGACTTCAAGGTCGCCGGCACGAAGGACATCATCACCGCGCTGCAGCTGGACACCAAGCTCGACGGCATCCCGTCCGAGGTGCTCGCGGCCGCGCTGAACCAGGCGAAGGACGCCCGGCTCACCATCCTGGAGGTCATCGCCGAGGCGATCGACGGCCCGGACGAGATGAGCCCGTACGCCCCGCGCGTCACCAGCGTGAAGATCCCGGTCGACAAGATCGGCGAGGTCATCGGGCCGAAGGGCAAGATGATCAACTCGATCACCGAGGAGACCGGCGCCGACATCTCGATCGAGGACGACGGCACGATCTACGTGGGCGCGGCCGACGGCCCGTCGGCGGAGGCGGCGATCGGCAAGATCAACGCCATCGCGAACCCGCAGCTGCCGAAGGTCGGCGAGCGCTTCCTCGGCACCGTGGTGAAGACGGCCGCGTTCGGCGCGTTCGTCTCGCTGCTGCCGGGCAAGGACGGCCTCGTGCACATCTCGAAGCTGGGCAACGGCAAGCGGATCGCGAAGGTCGAGGACGTGGTGAACGTCGGCGACAAGATCCGCGTCGAGATCGCCGACATCGACAACCGCGGCAAGATCAGCCTGATTGTCGTCAAGGAAGAGGACGCTGCTGCGGCGGCGGCCCAGCCCGCCGAGGGCGAGGCCGCGGCCGAGGAGAAGGCCGAAGCCAAGTAAGGCCGCTTCACACGGCGCAAGGTCCGGGAAGGCCCCCTCTCCGCCGGGGAGGGGGCCTTCCCCGCAGGTGAGCAAAGGAATCCCGTGGCACGGCAGGTTTCCGGGCACGAGCAGCCCGTCGGCACCACCCGCACGCTCGAGTCCACTGTGGATGGTGCGGTCGTCAAGCGGAGTGTGCTGCCGGGCGGTCTGCGGGTGATCACCGAGCACGTGCCCGCGTCGCGGTCGGCGACGGTGGGGCTGTGGGTCGGCGTCGGTTCGCGCGACGAGCCGTCCGCGGTCGCCGGTGCCGCGCACTACCTGGAACACTTGCTGTTCAAGGGAACCAGCCACCGCGACGCCACCCAGATCGCGGAGGAGATCGACGCGGTCGGCGGCGAGTTCAACGCATTCACCGCGAAGGAACACACCTGCTACTACGCGCAGGTCCTCGACGCCGACCTGCCGCTCGCGCTCGACCTGGTCACCGACGTCGTCTTCGACGCGCAGTGCACCGACCGCGACATGAACACCGAGCGCAGCGTCGTGCTCGAAGAGATCGCAATGCGCGACGACGACCCCGAGGACCTGCTGCACGAGACGTTCGTCGGCGCGATCCTCGGCGATCATCCGCTCGGCCGTCCGGTGCTGGGTACCGAGAAGTCGATCACCGACATGTCGCCGGTCGCGCTGCGCGGTTTCTACCGGCGCCGGTACTCGCTGCCGCGGATGGTGCTCGCGGTGGCCGGGAACGTCGACCACGCGCAGGTCCTGCGGCTGGTCCGGCGCGCGCTGCGGGACCGGCTCGACGGCGCCGCCACTCCGGTCGCGCCGCGGACCGGCCGCGCGCGGCTGCGGGCCATCCCGAAGCTGGCGCTGCACCCCGACGACACCGAGCAGGCACACGTGATGCTCGGCTTCCGCGCGCTGCCGCGGCACGACGAGCGCCGGTTCACGCTGTCGGTGCTCAACGCGGCGCTGGGCGGGGGCATGAGCTCCCGGCTGTTCCAGGAGATCCGGGAGCGGCGCGGGCTCGCGTACCAGGTCTATTCGTCCGTGGCGAGCTACGCCGATCTGGGGCACATGTCGGTGTACGCGGGCTGTCAGCCGGAGCGGCTCGGCCAGGTCGCGGGCGTGATCCGCGAGGTGCTCGACGCGGTCGCGGCCGATGGGCTCACCGACGCCGAGGTCGCGCGGGCCAAGGGCCAGCTGCGCGGCGGGCTCGTGCTGGGGCTGGAGGACACGTCGTCGCGGATGTCCCGGATCGGCAAGAACGAGCTCAACTACGCCCGGTACCTGGGCGTCGACGACACGGTCGCCCGGATCGACGCGGTGACCACCGAAGAGGTGTGTGCGCTCGCTCGCACTCTGCTGCGCCGTCCCGGCGGGGTGTCCGCCGCGGCGGTGGTGGGGCCGTACGCTCACGCCGACGACCTGCCCGACGATCTGCACGAGGTGATCGCGTCATGACCGAGTCCCCGATCCGCGTCGGCGTGCTGGGTGCACGCGGCCGTATGGGCGCGACCGTGGTGAAGGCCGTCGAAGGTGCCGCGGACCTGGAACTGGTGGCCGCGCTCGACACCGGCGACGACTTCGCCTCGCTGGCCCGCGCACAGGTGGTCGTGGACTTCACGCATCCCGACGCGGTGATGGACAACCTGCGGTACTTGGTTTCCCGCGATCTGCACGCGGTCGTCGGCACCACCGGCTTCAGCGAGGAGCGGCTGGCCGAGCTGCGTGGCCTGCTGGCGGACAAGCCGTCGCTGGGCGTGCTGATCGCGCCGAACTTCGCACTCGGCGCGGTGCTGGCCATGCGGTTCGCGGCGCAGGCGGCGAAGTACTACGCCTCGGCGGAGATCATCGAGCTGCACCACAACCGCAAGGCCGACGCCCCGTCCGGTACGGCCGCGCACACCGCGCGGATGATCGCCGCCGCACGCGCTTCCGCCGGTGTCGCACCGGGTTCGGACGCCACGACGTCCGAATTGGACGGTGCCCGCGGCGCGTCGGTCGAGGACGTCCACGTGCATTCGGTCCGGCTGCCCGGTTTGGTGGCGCACGAGGAAATCCTGTTCGGCGGCGAGGGTGAGACCCTCACCATCCGGCACGATTCCCTCGACCGGACGTCGTTCATGCCCGGCGTGCTGCTCGGCGTGCGTTCGGTGGTGGCGCGCCCCGGCCTCACGGTCGGCCTGGAGAACGTGCTCGACCTGTGAAGGCCCGCAATGTCGCGCTGCTGATGACCGCGGCGCTGGTGGTGTACCTGGTGCTGCTGGCGAGCCGGGCGGTGGCGCTGCTGCGCACCGGGACCCCGGCCGGCATCGCGCTCGGCATCGGCGTGTTCCTGTTGCCGCTGCTGGGGATCTGGATCGTGGTGGTCACCTGGCGGTCCGGGGTGCAGATCCAGCGGCTGTCGCGGCAGCTCGACGCCGAGGGCGGCCTGCCGGACGTTTCGGACCTGCCGCGCCGCCCGTCCGGCCGGGTGGACCGCACCGCCGCGGACGCGTGGTTCGAGCAGCGCCGCGTCGAGGTGGAGGCGAACCAGGAGGACTGGCGGGCCTGGTACCGGCTGGCGTATGCGTACGACATCGCGGGTGACCGTCGGCGCGCTCGGGCGACGATGCGCAAGGCTGTGGAGCTGGAAGCGGCGGAGCGGAAGTAGCAGCCCGCCCGCTCCGCTTCGGCTCGCCCGCGGCAAAGCACCCCAATGTGGCATTGGGTGCATGCGACGCACCGAATGCCACATTGGGTGCATCTGACGCACCGAATGTGGCATTGGGGCGATCAGGGTCAGTGCAGCCACCCGGCGAAGATCGCCGGGGAGGCAGCGAGCAGGCTGAACCGGAGCCAGCGGCCGGCGAGACCGGCGGCGAGGAAGGTGCTCAGCCGCATCCGCACCATCCCGGCGAGCACGCTGGTCGCCATGAACGGCGGCAGCCCGATCACCGAGCTGACCCCGTACGTGCCCGCCATCCAGTGCGGGTGCCGGTGACAGCGTTCGCGCAGCGCCTCGACCTTGCTGCGGAGCACCTTCGTACGCCGCTGCCAGCGGACGCGCCGTGGGGTGAGCGGGCGTTCGCGGTGCAGCCGGTCGTGCAGGAAGCGCGGCAGCCGGATCGAACCGCGCGCGGCCAGGTAGTACAGGAGTTTCCCGGCCATCTGGCCGACCGCGACGGCGCCGCCGAGCCAGAGCCAATGGACGTCGTGCTGGCTCGCGCACAGGCCGAGCACGAACAGCTCGGCGTTGACCAGCGGCACGATCGCCGAACCGAAGGCGACGCCGAGGGTCACGAGCAGCCAGCCCATGGGGTCCCCTTCCTGTCGCCCGTTCCACGCTAGCAGCTGTCACGAAAAGGTCACGGGGGTTGGCCCTACCCTTTCCCCGGGTGGTGACACCCGAAGATCACCTGGTCGTCCGGTGCCGGACACCTTGTCCTGCCAAGATCGGACCCGTGCCGATCGCCGACCGTTTTGCCCGACTGTGCACCGCGATCGTGGCGATTCTGCCCTTCGGGCTCTCCCGGATCGTCGCGCCGAGCTTTCTCGGGTTCGCGGTGATCAACGGCTTCACCTTCGGGGTCGACCTGCTGTTGCTGACGTTGTTCCACGGCGGGCTCGGGTGGCCGGTGTGGCTGGGGATCAGCCTCGCGTACGTGATCGCGTTCGGCCTGAGCTTCGTACTGAACCGCACGTTCAACTTCCGCTCGCATGCGCCGGTCGGCCGTCAGACGGTGCTGTACGCCGTGGCGATTGCCGTGAACTACGTGGCTTTCCTGCTCGGGCTGGGGGCTGGGTTGTCCGCGCTCGGCATCGAGTACCACGTGTCGCGGATCATCGCCGGGGCGTGCGAGGGCGTGTTCATGTACTCGGTGATGCGCTGGGTCGTGTTCGCGAAGCAGGCCGAGCCGGTCAGCGCGTGAGTTCGAGTTCCAGGGTGCCGGTGAGGCGGACCTCGCGCAGCGTGCCGCGGCCGGTGTCGAGGGTGCGGACGGTGCCGTCGGGGGACCAGCCGGCGCGGCGGTAGAAGCCGAGCGTGGCGTGGTCGGACTGGGCGACCCAGGTGATGCCGCGGTCGAGGCCGTCCGCGCGCAGATCGGCGGCAGCGGTGGCGAGCAGGCGCCCGGCATGGCCGCGGCGGCCCCAGCGCGGCTCGACCACGAGCGATGCGATCAGTCCCGGCGCGTCCTGCGGCGGGGACCCGTCGGCTCCCGCCGCTTCGTCCTCCGGTGCCCGGCCCGCGACGCAGTAGCCGACCGTGAAGGTGCCCTCGGTGGCCAGGTAGACGCGGGAATGCGGGTACACGATGGTTTCGGTCCAGGTGCCTTCGAGGTCGGCGCTGTCGAGCTCGTCGATGGCTTCGGTGCCGAGGAGGCTGGCGTACGCCGCACGCCAGGTCAGCCGCTGGATGCGGGCGATCTCGGCGGCGTCGGACGGCTTTGCGGGGCGGACTTCGGCGGCACTCACGCGGGCAATGTACCGAAACTGTCGGGGGTGGCTGGCACCATGGCGGCATCATGCAGACGATCAGCCTTTCCACCGCCCGCCGCACCGCACTCGCCGCGCAGGGATTCGCCGACCCCCGCCCGGCCGCCGACCCCACCCGGCGGCACCTCGCCAAGGTGCTGTCGCGCGTCCAGCTGCTGCAGCTGGACTCGGTCAACGTCGCCGTGCGCGCGCACTACATGCCGCTGTTCTCGAGACTGGGCGCATACGACCCGGCGCTCGTCGACGATGCGGCCTGGACCCACCGCGCCCGCCGCCCGCGGCTGCTCGTCGAGTCATGGGCGCACGAGGCAAGCCTGCTCCCGATCGAAGACTGGCCGCTGCTCCGCTCGGGCGCGAAACGCGACGGCTGGTGGCGGCATTACACGAAGGTCGTCGACACCGTGCCGGGTTTGCTCGACGACGTGCTGGCCGTGGTCAAGGAACACGGCCCGATCGGCGCTGGTGGGATCGAGAAGGCGCTGGAGGCTGGTGCGGTCCGCCGCGCCCCGGGTTCGTGGTGGGAACGCTCGGTGGTGAAGAAGGCGTGCGAGTACCTGTTCGGTCTCGGCGAGCTGACCACCGGCACGAGGCGATCGTTCGAGCGGCTCTACGACCTGACCGAACGCGTGGTGCCCCCGGAAATCCTTTCCCGCACGGTCTCTTCGGCCGACGGCGCACGCGCGTTGATCGACCGCTCGGCGCGCGCCCTGGGCATCGCCACGGAAACCGACCTGCGCGACTACTACCGGCTGGGCCCGGACGTCACCCACGCCGCCGTCCAAGAGCTGGTCGAAGAGGGCGTCCTCGAGCCAGTTCAGGTGGCGGACTGGCGCGCCGTGGCGTACCGGCACACTTTCGCCCGCACCCCGCGCTCGATTTCCGGACGGGCCTTGCTGTGCCCGTTCGACCCGCTCATCTGGGAACGCGCCCGCACCGAGCGCCTGTTCGGCTTCCGGTACCGCATCGAGATCTACGTCCCGGAACCGAAGCGGGAGTACGGATATTACGTATTCCCGTTCCTCCTGGACGGTGCCCTGGCGGCCCGGGTGGACCTGAAATCCGACCGAGCGTCGGGCGTACTGCGTGTACAAGGCGCATTCGCCGAACCGGACACCGCACCCGGCCGGGCAGCCACGGAACTGGCAGGCGAACTCCACACGATGGCGGCATGGCTGGGTCTGGAATCGGTCGCAGTGGGGGAGAGGGGGAATCTGGCGAAGGCATTACGCCGAGCGGTGAAGTGAGCCGGGGTTTCGGTTTGGGTTAACCGCGAACCGCGAACCGCGAACCGCGAACCGCGAACCGCGAACCGCGAACCGCGAACCGCGAACCGCGAACCGCGAACCGCGAACCGCGTGTGCCTTCCTGCCCCTGCCGGGTCGCCGTTACGTTGTGCTCGGGTGCTCGGGTGCTCGGGTGCTCGGGTGCTCGGGTGCTCGGGTGCTGCGGGCGACGCGCTCCGCCCCGTGAACGCGCACTCCACGCCATCGCCCGATGCGCCGGGCCTGAGGTCTGGTCGGCCGCCTGTTTCTGTTGCCACGTACGGCAAGTGGCGTCGATGCCTGCTGCCATGCTTCCGGAGTGTCGCGCAGATCGCTGGCTCGCGCCGGTACCGAGCGCTGTTCCCAGGTTCCGTGATTCCCTGCGCCTGCCGAGATTGCGTCCTTGCCGGGCTATGCAACGTCGCCGCGTCCAGCGTCTTGCGGCGGTGCTTGACGCTGCCTCCGTCGCAGCCTCGTGCTGATGCGCCCGTCATGTCGCCCAAACCTTTACCGTGGTGCCATGGCGGGCCCTTCCTGCGATTCAACCGGCTCTCGCTGCGGTCGCCGCCTGCCGTCCCGTCGCAGTCGGCCGGTCCCTGCCGCGTAGCCCCGCCCTGCCTGGCGCCGTTGTCCCACGGGGAGCCAGTTCTGCCGAGCCCGCCATGCGCCGGGTCTCGGCCCGTTCCGGTGTGAAATACCGGCCGCAGCGCGAAGCGGCGGGCCGCCCGGATGTCCGGTGCGGCCCGCCGCCTCCCCCTTGCAGCCGTCCGCTCGGCGCACCCGGGGGTGTGGGGTGGCGGGTGTGCTCGCCGCCGCGGACGGGGTGTTCGGTGGGTGCGGGGGTGTCAGCCCGCCGCGCGGGTCACGACTGCGTTGCCGGTGCCGGTGCGGGCGCGGACCTTCAGCGCGACCACACCCTCTGGCGGAGTGTCCGATACGTCCAGTTCGCTCGACACTCGCCCCGCTGCCGACGCCAATTCCACCTCTGCTCGGACGCCGCCGCGGATGCCCACGCGCACTTCACCCGATCCGGTGATCAATTCGAGCGATCCCGAAGCCGCTTCGGCCACCGACAGGTCCCCGCTGCCAGTGCGGGCCATCACGTCACCTGTGACGGCGCCCAGCCACACGTTGCCGGTCCCGGTGGCGAGCGTGGCCGATCCCGCGATCGACGACGCCTCCACCGAACCGCTTCCGGACCTCAGCTGCAGCCCGGCGAGGGTCGGGCCGAGCTTGATGGTCCCGGTGCCCGTCCGGACGGTTGCCGCGCCGTCCGCGCGTTCCAGCGACACCTCGCCCGAACCGGTGAGAATGTCCGCGCGACCTGCGGCGCCGCTCACCCGGACGTCCGCCGACCCGGCGCGCACCTCGAGATGCGACCCCGCCGGCGCGCGCACCGTCACCGCCACCGGGACGTTCCGCAACTGCCAGGCCTTCGCCGCCCGCACGACGACCCGGTTGCCCGTCTTCTCGATCCGCGCCTGCCGCACCGCGTCGGCCGCCGAGTACTCCGGCAGCCCCCCGAACTGATCCCCGAACCGCTCACCGACCCACGACAGCAGACTGCTGACCCCATTCACCCACGACGGCTGCTCACCCGAGTCGTGCTCGAGCCGCACAGTCACGCCGGGCTCCTGCCCGAGCACGACCTCGACGCGCCCGATCGTGACCCCGAGGTCCAGCTCCACCGGTCCGTCGGCCTCGAAATCCTGCACCCGCACGGAGGGTCCGTGATCCGGCCCGGGTCCGTCCGAAGTGGACCCGTCGGCGGACTCGGCAGCGGGCGCTGCCGGAGTGTCCGAAGTGGACTCTCCGGTGGACGCCGCCGTGGGTCCGGCCGGAGTGTCCGAAGTGGGCTCTTGCCCGGTCTCGCCGGAAGCAGCTCCAGCTTTGGTGCCCGACGGTGTACCGGCACCCGATTCCGCTCCGGGTGTGCCGTCCGGCTCGGCTCCGGCGTTCTCGGCTCCCGAAGCCGCGTCTGCCGTATCTCCGGTTCCGGCGCTCGTGGCCTCGGTGCCTGCCCCGGCCACGCGGTCCGAAGATGACCCCTGCTTGGCCGAATCTGCGTCGCCCAGAACCGCCTCGCCCGAACTCGCAGCGCCGGAACCAGCCTCGCCGGCCGTGGTTTCGCGGTTGTCGAAGCCTGTGCCGGTCCGGTTGTCTTTCCCCTGGTCTTCCCTGTTTTCGCCCATGGTGATCCCCCTTCTAGCCTTCCACCCAGCCGTGCAGCTTGGTCTCCGAATGACCCCCGCTGTCGTGCCACCGCTGGTGTCGTTGCTGGTGTTGCTGCGCCTGGCCCAGTGCCCCCTGCACCGCCTGCGCCACGAACGTGTTCAGCGAAACCCCCTGCGCCGCCGCTGCCTGTTCGGCCTGTCCCTTGATCTGCTCGACCAGCCGCAGCGTGATGCGCGAGATGTCGCCGCCGTCGACCGGCGGTGGGGGTGGCGGCGGCGGGGGCGGTGGCGCGTCCCGGGGTGGCTCCCCGGCTCCGGTCACGACCACGCGGACGTCGCGGCCCTCCAGCCGGACGTCCACCACCTGGCCGGGCAGCGCGGCCGTCACCTCGGCTGCCAGGTCGGCCAGCGCGTTCATCAGCGTGAGCCGGACCGACGGCTCCAGTGCCGACGACAGCAGGGCGGCCGCCCGCCGGGTCTGCTCGTCCCCGGCGGAGGCCGTGTTCGCGAGGTCTTCGCGGAGGTTCGCGATGTACGGCGTCAAGTCCATGACACCACTATGGCGTCATCATGACGTCACGTCAAGGCGCGGGTGATGTCACCCCGCCCGGCCGGTTAGGCTGGCGGAGCCGGGAGAGAGGGGAGTGAGGCCGTGCCGCCCAGGGTGCAGCTGATCGCGAAGACGGAGTTCTTCCCGCCGGAGGACGTGCCGTGGTCCACCGATGCCGACGGCGGCCAGGCGCTCGCCGAGTTCGCCGGCCGCGCGTGTTACCAGTCGTGGAAGAAGCCGAACCCCGCCACCGCCACCAACGCCGGCTACCTCGAGCACATCATCGACGTCGGCCACCTTTCCGTGCTGGAGCACGGGTCGGTCACCTTCTACCTCACCGGGATCTCCCGCTCCCTCACCCACGAGCTGATCCGGCACCGGCACTTCTCCTACTCCCAGCTGTCGCAGCGGTACGTCCCCGAGCGCAACGCCGAGTTCGCCGAGCCGGACGTGATCGCGAACGACCCCGAGCTGCACGCGAAATTCGTGGCGGCGACCCAGTCGAGCGTCGACGCCTACACCGCGCTGCTCGCCGGTCTGGAGGAGAAATTCGCCTGCGCGCCGAACGCGACCCTGCGTCGTAAGCAGGCGCGCCAGGCCGCGCGCGCGGTGTTGCCCAACGCCACCGAGACCCGCATCGTGGTCACCGGGAATTACCGTGCCTGGCGCCATTTCATCGCGATGCGCGCCACCGAGCACGCGGACGTCGAGATCCGTGCGCTGGCCATTGAATGCTTGCGGCAGCTGCAAAAGGCGGCTGCCAACGTGTTCGCGGACTTCACCGTGTCGACGCTGCCGGATGGCACCGAGGTCGCGTCGAGCCCGAAGGTGCTGGAAGGCTGAATGAAACACCTCACGATCGACCTCCGCCCCGGCCCGTACTCCGTCGTGCGGCTCCCTGCCGACGCACCGGTTCCCGCCGACCTCCTGGAACCCGGGGAGCCTGCACTCGTCTCGGCTACCCGGACGCCCGACGAGTTGTCGGTGATCTGCCCGACCGGGCGGGAGCCTGACGGTGGCACGGTCGAGGACGGCTGGCGGTTGTTCACCGTGCGGGGGCCGTTGGAGTTCACGCTGACCGGGATCATTTCCGCGCTGGCGTCGGAGCTGGCGGCGGCGGGGGTTGCGTTGTTTTCGTTGTCTACTTACGACACGGACCATATTTTGGTGCGCGCTGATGATCTTGAGCGGGCGGTGGCTGCGTTTCGCGGTGCGGGGCATGAGGTTGGTCCGGATTGAGGTTGTTCCGCTTTAGGGAATTGTTGCGTGGGGGCACCCCGAAGCCGGAATTGTGACTACGTGCGGAGGGTGCTTGTCAAGGCGGGAAAGATGCCTTGACAAGCACCCTCCGCACGTGTTTTGGCTTCGTATCGGGGTGCAGGGCCGGGTCTGGGTGCCCGGGTCCTGGTGAGTGCGCGGGCGGCGGTTGGGGTGGTGGGTGAAAAGCCGTGATGGTTTCCCTTGGGTTTAACCATGGTCCGGCAGCCCAAGGTGACGGTTGCTGCCTTGGGGCAGGTCCCGGGGGTTGGGCGGCTGCCGAGAGGTCGCGCTGGGCATTAACGCAGGGTTCGCGCTGGCCAGCAGGTTTCCGTGAACCTGCAGTAATTCTCGTGACTCGTCTGGCTCCTCATCCAGTATCACCGGCCCGTGGCCCTACGCGAGAGAACGGGGACTGACCAGCGCCAACGGTGACCGCGGAGCCTGAGCCAGCCGACCATGGCTAGCAGCGCAGCCACACCTCAACCCGCCCGAGGCGGTACCCCACGCTTAACCCAAGGGGAACCATCACGGAATGTAGGTCCGTGAAGGGAACCATCACGGAATCTGGGGCCGTGAAGGCCACCTTCACGGAACGGAACGGAACGTGAGGCGGGGGTGGCGCAGGCCACTCTTGCCAGGCAAAGTTCGGCATGCCTAAACTTCGAGTTGGGGTGACCTATACCAGAAGGTGGGCGGCATGACGGTGGCGGAAGCGGCACGTCCGCGCAGGGCGGCTCGGTTGCGGGCGGGCGGGGCGCTGCTCGGGCCGGCGTTCGTCGCGGCCGTTGCGTACGTCGACCCGGGCAATGTCGCTGCCAACGTCAGCGCTGGGGCGCGTTATGGCTACCTGCTGGTGTGGGTCATCGTCGCGGCGAATCTCATGGCTGTGCTCGTTCAATACCTGTCCGCGAAGCTCGGGCTCGTCACCGGGCGTTCGCTGCCTGAGGCGCTGCGTGACCGGCTGTCCCGGCCCGCCCGGCTGGCGTACTGGGCGCAGGCCGAGGTCGTCGCGGTCGCCACGGACCTGGCCGAGGTCGTCGGCGGGGCCATTGCGCTCAACCTGCTCTTCGACCTTCCATTGCTGGCCGGTGGCCTGATCACCGGCGTCGTGTCGCTCGTGCTGCTCGCGGTGCAGGACCGGGGTGGCCAGCGGCCGTTCGAACGCGTCGTCACGGGGCTGCTGGCGGTCATCGCGGTCGGGTTTCTGGCGAGCTTGTTCGTCGAACCGCCGTCTGCGGCCGGGATTGCGCAGGGGCTCGTGCCGCGGTTCAGTGGCAGCGACAGCGTCCTGATCGCCGCCGCGATGCTCGGTGCCACCGTGATGCCGCATGCGGTGTACCTGCATTCCGGCCTGGTCCGCGACCGGCACGGGATTCCCGACCCGCAGCGCAGGCGCCGGTTGCTCAAGGCGACGCGCTACGACGTCGGGTTCGCGATGTTGCTCGCCGGTGCGGTGAACCTGGGCATGCTGCTGGTCGCCGCCACGAATCTCCAGGGGCAGGAAGGCGTCGACTCCATCGAAGGTGCCCACGGGGCTGTCGCCCAGGCGCTGGGGCCGGGGGTCGCGCTGTTGTTCGCGATCGGGCTGCTGGCGTCCGGGCTGGCTTCCACGTCGGTGGGCGCGTATGCGGGCGCGATGATCATGCAAGGCTTGCTGCGCAAGCGAATTCCGATCGTGCTGCGCCGCCTCGCCACGCTCACGCCTGCCATCGTCGTGGTGGCCGTCGGTGCCGACCCGAGTACGGCGCTGGTGGTGTCGCAGGTGGTGCTGTCGTTCGGGATTCCGTTCGCGCTCGTGCCGCTGATCCGGCTCACCGCCGACCGCGGGCTCATGGGCACCGACGTCAACCGCCGCACCACCACCGTGCTGGCCTGCGTGATCGCCGCGGTGATCATCCTGCTGAACGTCGTGCTGATCGCGCTCACTTTCCTCGGCTGAGCGGAGTCCGTGAAGGGAACCATGAGGGAATCAGATTCCCTGATGGTTCCCTTCACGGACTTGCGCTGAAAGCACGGCAGAACCGGACGGAACCGGCGGCACCGCGAAAGGGTCCGACTAGCATCTGCGCGAACCCGACCGAGGAGCCCGCCCCCGTGACCGACGAACAGACCCGCCCGCACGATCCGACCCTTCCGGCCCCCGCGGGCCGCGTCGTGGCCGGCCGCTACCTGCTGCTCGGGGAGCTCGGCCGGGGCGGCATGGGCGTCGTGTGGCGGGCGCAGGACCAGGTGATCGGGCGGCAGGTCGCGATCAAGGAACTGCGGCTGCCACTGGAAAACAGCGGGCACGCGACCGAGTTCTCCCAGCTTTCCGAGCGCGTCCTGCGCGAGGTGCGCGCCGGCGGGCGGCTCAACGACCCGGCCGTGGTGACCGTGTACGACGTCGTCAGCGACCAGGGCACCACGTGGATCGTCATGGAGCTCGTCGAGGCGCCCACGCTGGCGGACCTCGTTCGCCACCACGGGCCGATGCCCGCGCGGCAGGTCGCGATCGTGGGGGAGCGGGTGCTGGCCGCGCTGCAGGCCGCGCACGCCGCCGGGATCGTGCACCGCGACGTGAAACCGGCGAACATCATGGTCGCGCCGGACGGCCGCGTGAAGCTCACCGACTTCGGCATCGCGCACGCCATCGACGACCCGCGCCTCACCACGAGCGGCATGATCGTCGGCTCGCCCGCGTTCATGGCCCCGGAGCGCGTGCAGGGCCGCGAGGCGATGCCGGAATCGGACCTGTGGTCGCTGGGCGCAACGCTGTACTTCGCGGCCGAAGGCATTGTCGCGTTCGAACGGGCCACCACGGCCGCGACGTTGCACGCGATCATGACCGAAGCCCCGTACCTCACCCGCACGCAGGGCCCGCTCGCCGCGGTCATCCTCGGCCTGCTGGTCGCGAACCCGGAAGCCCGGCTCACCGCAGCGCAGGCGCGGGCGATGCTCACCACCGCGGCGGGCCAGACCGGGCCGCAGCCGATGCCCCAGCAGACCCGGGTCGCGCCCCAGCCGCGCCCGAAGCGGACCGGCTGGTGGGTCGCCGCGGTCGCCGTGCTGGCCGTCGCCGCCCTGGCCGGTGGCTTCTTCCTCGGCCGCCCGGTGTGGTCGGCCGCCGGGGACCCGCAGCAGCTCGAAACCGTCACCTACGGCCCGGACGGCTTCCTCAAGACCTCGATCTCCTCCTACGAGCGGTGCTACAACGCGGTGATCCAGCAGGGCGTGGTGATCAGCTCGGACAACAACGTCGACTGCAAGAAGAACCACACCCTCGAGGTCTACGACAGCGCCGAGCCGGTGCCGCTGGAGAGCTGGAGCGACGACGACGCGAAAGCCGCGCCGTACCCGGGGCTCAAGGAGGTCAGCCGGGCCGCCGAGGCGCGGTGCGCGGCGACCTTCCACTCCGCGGTCGTGCCCGAACAGCAGCGCGAGAACCTGTCGTACCGCGCCATCGTGCCGACCCAGCAGGAGTGGCAGCTGCGGCCGGAGCGCGGCAGCGGCAGCCCGAGCCGGGACTTCTACTGCGTCCTGTCCCGCACCGGCAACGAACAGATCCCGGCGCAGATCACCACCAAGGTCAAGTAGCTTCGCGCGAGATGTTCCGCCGCAGGCGCGGCGGGAACGGAAATTCTCCGCAGTTGCCGGTGGCACACCAGGTCGGGGCCGAATTCGTCGGTGCAAGGAGGTACCGTCGTCACCATGTCCACCCCACCTGCCGCCGCGCCCGGACGCCCGTTCGGCCGCGTGCTCACCGCGATGGCCACTCCCTTCGACCGGGACGGCGCGCTGGACGTGAAGCGGGCCCAGGAGCTCGCCGAGTACCTCGTGGACCTCGGCAACGACGGCCTGGTCGTCAACGGCACCACCGGCGAGAGCCCCACGACCACCGACGAGGAGAAGGTCACGCTGATCCGCGCGGTCGTCGAGGCAGTGGGCGACCGGGCGACCATCGTCGCCGGAGCGGGCACCAACAACACCGCGCACAGCATCGAGCAGGCGCGCGCCGCCGACAAGGCAGGTGCGCACGGCCTGCTGGTGGTCACGCCGTACTACTCGCGGCCGAGCCAGGCCGGGCTGTATGCGCACTTCACCACGGTCGCCGACGCCACCGAGCTGCCCGTCCTGCTGTACGACATCCCGCCGCGCTCCATCGTGCCGATCGAGGTCGACACGCTGCAGCGGCTGGCCGAGCACCCGCGGATCGTCGCGGTGAAGGACGCCAAGGGCGACCTGATCTCCGGCTCCGAGGTGATCGCCAGCACCCACCTGGCGTACTACTCCGGCGACGACGGCCTCAACCTGCCGTGGATCTCGGTCGGCGGCGTCGGCGTGGTCAGTGTGATCGGGCACGTCGTGGCCGGCCGGATCGGGGCGATGATCGACGCCTACGAGAGCGGGGACACGTCCACCGCGCGCACCAACCACCGCGCGATGCTGCCGGTGTTGCGGGCGATGTCGCGCGTCGGCGGGGTCACCTTCGTCAAGGCCGCGCTTCGCTTGCGTGGCTTCGACATCGGCGACCCGCGGCTGCCGATCGTCCCGGCCACCGAGGAGCAGTTCCAGCTGATCGCGGCCGACCTCGCGCAGGGTGGCGTGCCGCTCGAGGACACCGCGGCCTCGGACTGGCACGGTGCCCGTGTGGCGCAGGCCGATTCCCAAGCGGCGTACGTCGCTCCCACGTCGCACACCAGCGTCGGTACCCTGCCCCGGTGAGTTCATTACCCGCCGGACCCGGCCCGGCCCACCTTCCGCCGCCACTGCCCGAAGGTGCCCTGCGCGTGGTCGCGCTCGGTGGCATCGGCGAGGTCGGGCGCAACATGACCGTCTTCGAATACGGCGGCAGGCTGCTGATCGTCGACTGCGGCGTCCTCTTCCCCGAGGACGACCAGCCGGGCGTCGACCTGATCCTGCCCGACTTCCGCGCGATCGAGGACCGGCTCGACGACGTCGACGGCCTCGTGCTCACCCACGGGCACGAGGATCACATCGGCGCCGTCCCGTTCCTCCTCCGGCTGCGCCCCGACGTGCCGATCTACGGTTCCCGCTTCACGAACGCGCTGCTCGCCGCCAAGGCCAAGGAACACCGCCAGCGCCCCAAGCTGATCGAGGTACGCGAGGGTGAGCGGCGCCAGGTCGGCGCCTTCGACCTCGAGTTCTTCGCGGTGAACCACTCGATCCCGGACGCGCTCGCGGTCGCCATCCGCACGCCGGCCGGGGTCGTGCTGCACACCGGCGACATCAAGCTCGACCAGCTCCCGCTCGACGGCCGCCTCACCGACCTGGCCGGGTTCTCCCGGCTCGGCGACGAGGGCGTCGACCTGTTCTGCGTCGACTCGACCAACGCCGAGGTACCCGGGTTCGTCACGCCTGAGCGCGACATCGGCCCGGTGCTCGACGACGTGATCCGCAAGGTCGACCAGCGCGTGATCGTCGCGTGTTTCGCGAGCCACGTGCACCGCGTGCAGCAGGTGCTGGCGGCCGCGGTCCGGCACGGCCGCCGCGTCGCGTTCGTGGGCCGGTCGATGGTCCGCAACATGGGCATCGCGGCCGAGCTCGGGCTGCTGGACGTCCCCGAGGGCCTGCTCGTCGACCTCGACCAGGCCAGCAACCTGCCGGAGAGCAAGGTGCTCTTCGTGTCCACGGGTTCGCAGGGCGAGCCGCTTTCGGCGCTGTCGCGGATGGCCCGCGGCGAGCACCGGCAGATCTCGATCCGCGCCGGCGACACCGTGGTGCTGGCCAGCTCGATGATCCCGGGCAACGAAACCGCCGTGTTCGGCGTGGTCAACGGCCTCACCCGGCTGGGCGCGAACGTGGTGCACCAGGGCAACGCGAAGGTGCACGTGTCCGGGCATGCGTCGGCGGGGGAGCTGCTGTACCTCTACAACGCGGTGCGCCCGAGCAACGTGATGCCGGTGCACGGCGAGTGGAAACACTTGCGCGCCAACGGCGAGCTGGCCGTGCGCACCGGGGTCGCGCCGGACAACGTGGTGATCGCCGAGGACGGCGTGGTCGTGGACCTGGTCGACGGCAAGGCTTCGCGCACGGGCCGCGTCGAGGTGGGGCACGTGTACGTGGACGGGCTGTCCGTGGGTGACGTCGGCGAGTCGACGCTGTCCGACCGGCTCGTGCTCGGCGAGGGCGGCTTCATCGCGATCACCGTGGTGGTGGATTCCAGCACCGGCCGCGCGAAGAGCAGCCCCACGATCTCCGGACGCGGTTTCTCCGACGACCCCAAGGCGCTCGACGCCGTGGTGCCGCTCGTGGAAATGGAACTGGCCCGCACGGAAGCCGAGGGCATCACCGACACGCACCGCATCGCGCAGGCCGTGCGCCGGGTGGTGGGCCGCTGGGTGGCCGACACCTACCGCCGCCGCCCGATGATCGTGCCCACGGTGATCCCGGTCTGACCCCGGCTCTGCGAAAAGGCTCTGCGAAAAGGCTCAGCGCCGCGCGCCCGCCAGCAGCAACGCGAACACCACGGTTGCGGCTTGGCGGGCGAGCGCGTTGCGGGCTCTGCGCTGTTCGGCACGGCTGGGCTTGTTCATGGTTCCCCCTGGTGGTCTCGGTGGACCGGTCCAGTTTCCCGGTTCCGCACGTAAGACACATCCCGCGCGCGGTGGGTTCCCGTCTCCACCGAAAGGTGGAGTCAGGCGACCGCGGCGGTCTGCCGTTGGACCAGGTACGCGCCGCCGAGCAGGATCACCGCACCGAGCGCCTGAGGCCAGGCGAGGGCTTCGCCGAGCAGCGCCCACGCGAAAGCCGCGGCGGCGACGGGTTCGGCGAGGCCGACCACGCTGGCCACCGACGCGGGCAGATGCCGCAGCGCGGAGATCCCCGCCAGGTAAGCGATCACGGTGGACAGCAGCACCAGGCCGATGAGCAGCAGCCACAACGGCGGCGTCCAGGGTCCGAAGGCGACAGTCTGGCCCGTCATCCCCAGCGGCAGTGTCCACGGCGGCGCGGTGACGCACACGATCACCCCGCCGATCACCATGCCCCAGGTGACCAGCCCAAGCGGTTCGCGTTCGGCCACCGCGCGCTCGCCGATCAGGAAGTACCCGGCCGAGCAGACCGCCGCGCCGAGCCCGGCCAGCAGGCCGATCGCGTCGAGCCGCAGCCCTTGCCACACCTGCGCGACCAGCGCCAGCCCGAGGGTCGCGAGCGCGATCCCGAACCACATCGCGCGCGGCAGATGGGTGCGGCGCACCACGCGGACCCACAACGCGATCAGCACCGGCGACGTGAACTCCAGCAGGATCGCGATCCCGACCGGAATCCGGTTGGCGGCGATGAAGTACATCAGCTGCGTACCCGCCACGCCGAGCGCGCCGTACGCGAGCAGCATCGGCCATTCGCCACGCCGCACCCGCAGCGTGCGCGGCGCGAAAATTGCGGTACCGACCAGCAGGAGCACCGCGGCGAAGCCGATCCGGATGGTGGTGACCTGCTCCGGTGTCATCCCCGCGGTCATGACCGGTTTCGCGAGTGCGCCGGACGTGCTGAAGAAGATCGCGGCGAACACGACGAGGGTGAGCCCGCGGCCCCGGTGGGTGATCCGGGGTGGCGCGGTGACGGGCAATTCGGTGGTCACCGAGCGACTTTACTGAGCCAGTGCCGCCCGGCGAAACCGAGTTATCCGGCGGTTTTCAGTCCCGTTGCGACGTGCGTGGTGATCGTCGCCAGCCGCCGTCCCTGGAGCCGGAGGGCACCCAGCGCGGTCTCGTCCGGCGCGGCCGACTTGCGCGAGACGAACGAGCCGCCGTACGGGTTGCCGGACTCCATCAGGTGCGGATCGGCGTAGCCGAGCGGCAGCACGATCGCACCCCAGTGGTAGAAGATGTTGTTGATGGCCAGCACGGTCGCCTCGAGCCCGCCGTGCGCGGTGGACGCCGACGTGAACGACGTCGCCACCTTGTCGGCCAGTTTCCCTTGCGCCCACAGCCCGCCGGTGGTGTCCACAAAGGACTTCAGCTGCGCGGCGGGCCCGCCGAACCGGGTCGGGCTGCCGAGCGCGAGGCCGTCGGCCCATTCGAGGTCGGCGAGCGTGGCGAGGTCGTGGTGCGGACCGGCGTCGACCCACGCCTGCCAGCGCGGATTGCCGGCCACGGCAGCCGCGGGCGCGGTTTCGGGCACCGTGCGGACCCGCACCTGTGCGCCGGTTTCGGTGCCGCCTTCGGCGAGGGCCCCGGCGAGGGCGGCCGTGTTGCCGGTGGCGCTGTAGTAGACGACGAGAATGCGGGTGCTCACGTCCCGAGACCCTAGTGGGGCCTGCGGCGCCGTCTCATGATCCGGACGGTTTCCAGGGGCTGACGGTGTCGGTGGGCCGCGTCGGGTCGTGGAACCGCGGCTTGTCGAGCTCACCGCGGCGCAGCGGGATCAGCCCGTCGGTGATCGCCTGCATGATCTTGGCGTGCGCGCGGACCCCGGCGCCCGGCCGCTCCGGCTCGACGGCCGAGAGGTCCACCGGCGCGCCGAAGTGCACCTGGAACCGCGGCCGGCGCAGCGGCGCGCTGAGCCCGGAGCGGGCGAGCGGCACCAGGTCGGCCGGTCCGTTCACGGTTTCGGTGCCCCAGTACACCGCCTCGTGCGCGCCCCACTGGCTGATCGGGATCACCGGCACGCCCGCGGCGAGCGCGAGCCGGGCCGCGCCGGTCTTGCCGCGTTCGGGCCAGAGGCCGGGGTCGTGGCTGATCCGGCCCTCGGGGTAGACGATGATCGGCTCGCGGGTGGTCCGCAGCTCCTGCGCGGCCTCGGCGAACTGCCCGATCGCGGTGGACGCCTGCTTGCGGTCCACGCGCAGATGCCCGCTGACCCGCAGCGCGGGCCCGATCACCGGCGCGTCGAGGATCCCGCCGGCCAGCATGAACCGCGGGTTGATGCCGATCCGCTTGCATGCCGCCATCAGCACGAACGCGTCGAACACGCCGATGTGGTTGGCCACCATGAGCAGCGGTTTGCCGCGCAGCTCCCGCGGCACCGCCCCGGACACGGTGAGCCGCCCGACGAAGTTCACCAGCCCGCGGTCGATGTTCAGCATCGTCCGCCAGATCGCCGGAGCACGGCGCGGGACATCGTCCTGATGCAGCGCGAACATGCGGGAGAGCATTTCACGCGGTGATCCGGCGGGGGACACCCTGGTTGCGATGGAGTCCGTCGCCGCAGGTCAGGTGCTTGTCAAGGCCGTGAAGGGAACCATCACGGAATCAGATTCCGTGATGGTTCCCTTCACGGAGCGCGGAAGCCGCCCCGCTGGTCCCTGCTCCGCGCCCGCCTACCCCTGATCGGGTGGTTACCCGGGGGAGCCGTGGCGATTGTTTCCCCTGTGCTGCGAGTGGCACGTGGGACTATCGCCTCCGGGCCGTTACCGTGGAGGCATGGCTGGGTCGGCGACGAGGAAGCGGAGTACGGCGGGAAGCGGCGGGAAGGCACCGGCGCGGGGTTCGCGTACGCCCGCGAAGCCACGGTCCACGTCGTCCGGCAGGTCGGCTGCGGCCAAGGCCACCGCGAAGGCCAGGTCGGGATCCAGGTCACGACCGGCGCGGCGGACGTCCCGGCGCAAGTCCGGTGCCTTCGGGCGCGGGGTGCGCGGCACCTGGAACCTCGCGGCCAAGGGTCTCGGCTCGCTGGCCCGCACCGTAGGCCGCACCCGCGAACTCGAGCCCGAACACCGGCGCGACGGCTTGGCGCTCGGCCTGATCGCGCTCGCCATCGTCGCCGCCGTCGGGGTGTGGTGGCGGGCCGCGGGGCCGATCGGGGCGGGAGTCGAGGTCGCCACGCGGACCGTGCTCGGGGCGGGGGCGGTCACGCTTCCGCTGGTGCTGCTGGTGGTCGCGGTTGCGTTGATGCGGTCGGAACCGCAGCCCGAAACCCGGCCGCGGATGGTCATCGGCACCCTGCTCGTGGTGCTGTCCGTGCTCGGGATGCTGCACATCTTCACCGCGCTCCCGGACACCAACGACGGCCGGATGTACGCCGGCGGCATCATCGGCGCGTTCTCCGGCGGGCTGCTCACCCAGGGTGTCACCACGTGGGTCGCGGTGCCGCTGCTGATTCTCGCGCTGCTGTTCGGCATTCTCGTCTTCACCGGCACCCCGGTCCGCGACATCCCGCACCGCCTGCGCACCTGGGGTCTCGACGAGGAGGAGCTCGCCGAATACGAGGCCGCACAGCAGGGAGAAGAACCGGACCCGGTCACCGAGACCGATCCGAAGGCCGTCCGGCTGCGCAAGCCGTCGCGGCGGCGGCAGGGCACCGGCGACAAGGACGGCGAACAGCTCGACCTCGACGCTGCGCTCGCCGAACCGGCCATGCCGATCCGCCCGCCCAAACCCGCGCCGCCCGCCGAGGTCCCGGAGAAGAAGCCCAAGAAGGCCCCGGAACCGGCGATGTCGGTCACCCGCGCAGTCGAGGGCGACTACGCGCTGCCGCCGCCCGACCTGCTCAAGCTCGGCGACGCCCCGAAGTCCCGCAGCAAGGCCAACGACGCCATGATCGAGGCGATCACCGGCGTGCTGGAGCAGTTCAACGTCGACGCCCAGGTCACCGGCTTCACCCGCGGGCCCACGGTGACCCGGTACGAGGTCGAGCTCGGACCCGGCGTGAAGGTCGAGAAGATCACCGCGCTCACCAAGAACATCGCCTACGCGGTGGCCACCGACAACGTCCGGCTGCTCGCGCCCATCCCCGGCAAGTCCGCGGTGGGCATCGAGGTCCCGAACTCCGACCGCGAGATGGTGCGCCTCGGCGACGTGCTGCGCGCGCCCACCACGGTCAAGGACAACCACCCGATGCTGGTCGGGCTCGGCAAGGACATCGAGGGCCAGTTCGTCACCGCGAACCTCACGAAGATGCCGCACCTGCTGGTGGCAGGCTCCACCGGTTCCGGTAAGTCGAGCTTCGTCAACTCGATGCTGGTGTCGCTGCTGGCCCGGGCGACCCCGGACGAGTGCCGGATGATCCTGATCGACCCGAAGATGGTCGAGCTGACGCCGTACGAGGGCATCCCGCACCTGATCACGCCCATCATCACGCAGCCGAAGAAGGCCGCCGCGGCGCTGGCCTGGCTGGTGGAGGAGATGGAGCAGCGCTACCAGGACATGCAGGTCAACCGGGTCCGGCACATCGACGACTTCAACGCCAAGGTGCGCTCGGGCGACATCACCGCGCCGCCGGGAAGCGAACGCGAGTACCGGCCGTACCCGTACATCATGGCGATCGTCGACGAGCTCGCCGACCTGATGATGACCGCGCCGCGCGACGTCGAGGATGCGATCGTCCGCATCACCCAGAAGGCCCGCGCGGCGGGGATCCACCTGGTACTGGCCACGCAGCGGCCGTCGGTGGACGTCGTCACCGGCCTGATCAAGACCAACGTGCCGTCGCGGCTGGCGTTCGCCACGTCGTCGCTCACCGACTCGCGGGTCATCCTCGACCAGCCGGGCGCGGAGAAGCTGATCGGCATGGGCGACGCGCTCTACCTGCCGATGGGCGCCGGGAAACCGGTCCGCATCCAGGGCGCGTTCGTCGGCGACGAGGAGATCTCCGCGGTCGTCAACTTCGCCAAGGAGCAGGCGCAGCCGGACTACACCGACGGCGTCACCGCGGCCAAGGCGGGCGAGAAGAAGGAGATCGACCCGGACATCGGCGACGACCTCGACGTGCTGCTGCAGGCCGCCGAGCTCATCGTCACCTCGCAGTTCGGGTCCACGTCGATGCTGCAGCGCAAGCTCCGGGTCGGGTTCGCGAAGGCCGGACGGCTGATGGACCTGCTGGAAAGCCGCGGCATCGTCGGTCCGTCGGAGGGTTCGAAGGCCCGTGACGTGCTGATCAAGCCGGAGGAGCTGGAGTCGGTGCTGTTCATGATCCGGGGCGGGGACGCACCGGCGGCCGGTGGCGAGGACGAGGACTTCTGAGCCGCGCGTGCAACCCCGCGGCGGTCCGGTCCCGTCCGGGGCACATGGACGTCAGGAAACTCGCGGCCGGGATCGGGACGGCCGTCGCGCTGACCGCGGGCGCGGGCTGTTCGGTCGCCCTCGCACAACAGCCGCGGGCCGCGGAACCGGACCGCGACGTGGTGCTCACCCGCGGGCAGGAGGTCCAGGTCGCCGGGCGCGACTTCACGGTGCGCTACCGCGGCTTGGTCTCGGATTCCCGCTGCCGCCCGGGCCTGCAGTGCTTCGTCGCGGGGGACGCGGTGGTGGCGCTGGTACTCGCCGAGCCCGGACGCGGCGAGCGCATGGGGGTCCACCTGCACACCGACCACCCTGGCCCGCGCGAAACGACGTATGCCGCGGTCAGGGTGGAGCTGCTCGACGTGAGTTCGACGGGCGACCAGGTCACCCTGCGTCTGTCGTGAAGTCCAGCAGCATCCGCGAGTTGCCCAGGGTGTTCGGCTTGACGTAGGGCAGGTCGAGGAACTCCGCGACCCCCGGGTCGAGCGAACGCCGCATTTCCTCGTACACGTCGTGCGACACCGGCGCGCCGTCGATCTCGACGAACCCGTGGCCGGAGAAGAACGACGTCTCGAAGGTGAGCACGAACAGCCGCTTCAAACCCAGCTCGCGGGCCTCCTGCACGAGCCGGCCGACCAGCGCGTGCCCGATCCCGTGGCCACGGGCGGCTTTGTCGACCACCACCGTGCGCAGCTCGCCGATGTCCTCCCAGAGCACGTGCAGCGCGGCGGCGCCGAGCACCTCCTCCGCCTCCCCGGTGACGACCCAGAACTCTTGCACCGCCTCGTAAAGCGTGACCAGGTCCTTCTCCAGGAGCACGCGGCCGGCGTCGGAGTCGACGAGGGCCTTGATCTTGCGGACGTCGGCGATCCGCGCGCGGCGGACGGACGGACGGGGGGAATCGAGCGGCACCCGGTCACGATATCGAGCGCACCGGCCGGGGGACGGCGTCGGCTCCGCCTCGGACCCCGGTTGCACTTGGCCGCGAGGTGTCACGTATAGCTAGTGGGCGCACATGACCAGTAGCCGGTGCGGTCCGGCCGGCTACCGGCCCTTGGGAGGATGCGCATGTCCGGCACCACCGTGGCCGCGCCGGCGCGGTCCGGCAAACCACCGCCGGGACCCGGCGCCCAGGCCCGGTTCCGCCCCGAGCTGCAGGGCGTGCGCGCGCTCGCCTCGGTGCTGGTGGTCGTGTACCACGTGTGGTTCGACCGGATTTCCGGCGGCGTCGACGTGTTCTTCCTGGTCTCCGGCTTCCTGATCACCGGCCAGCTCTACCGGGCGCTGCTGCGCGGCCGGATCGACCTGCGCGCCACCTGGGGCCGGATGATCAAACGGCTCTTCCCGGCCGCGATGACGGTGCTGCTGACCGTCGTCGTGGTCTCCCAGCTGCTGCTGCCGCAGGACCGCTGGTTCCAGACCATCCGCGAGGTCGTCGCGTCGGCGCTCTTCTACGAGAACTGGCAGCTCGCCGCGGATTCGGTGGACTACTTCGCCCAGCACAACAGCGCAAGCCTGGTACAGCACTTCTGGTCGCTGTCCATCCAGGGCCAGTTCTACCTGCTGTGGCCGCTGGTCTTCGTCGCGCTCGGGCTGCTCGTGCGCCGGGCAGGCTGGTCGCTGCGGCGCACGGTGAACCTGCTGCTGTTGGCCGTGTTCACGGTCTCGCTCGCGTATTCGATCTACCTGACCGCCGCCGACCAGCCGCTGGCCTACTTCCACGGTTTCACCCGGCTGTGGGAGTTCGCGCTCGGCGGACTGATGGCGATGTTCCTCGACGCGGTCAGCCTGCCGCGGCTGCTGCGGATCGCGCTCGGCTGGATCGGCGTGGCCGGGCTGGTGCTGTGCGGGGTCCTGCTCGACGTCGACCAGGTCTTCCCCGGTTTCGTCGCGCTGTGGCCGACGCTGTCGGCCGGGCTGGTGCTGGTGGCCGGGCAGACCGGCAGCGGGGTGGGCGCGGACCGCTGGCTCAGCTCGAAATTCCTGGGCTACCTGGGCAATCTCAGCTACTCGCTCTACCTGTGGCACTGGCCGGTGCTGGTGTTCTACCTCGTCGCCCGCGAGCGGGTGGCGGTCGGCCTGCTCGGCGGCACGGTCGTGGTCGGGCTGTCGTTCGTGCTCTCGATGCTCACGTATCACCTGATCGAGGATCCGATCCGGCGGTCGAAGATCGGCACGGTGCACTCGTGGGGCGCCTATCGGTTCGGCGTGCTCGCGCTCGCCCCGGTGCTCGTCGCGAGCGGGATCTGGCAGGGCGTGAGCAGCGCGGAGGCGAACTTCGAGATCGCGGTCGGCGACCCGGACCACCCGGGCGCGGTCGCGCATGCGCAGGGCTTCACCTACCGCGGCGAGCCGTCGCCTGCGATCCTGCCGCCCACCGTCCAGCTCACCGACGACTGGGCCCGGATGCCGCCGGACCGGTGCCGGATCTCGCCGCGCAGCAAGGAACTGCAGATCTGCACGCAGAATCCGGCCCGGAAGCCGCGCAAGCGGGTGGTCCTCGTCGGGGATTCGCACATCCAGCAGTACCTCGCGACCTACCTGCCCGCGGTCGTCTCCGACGGCTGGCAGGTGTCCACGATGCTGAAGGGCGCCTGCCCGTATTCGGCCACCTCCGACCTGATGCCCGGGGACAAGGGCTGCCAGGACTGGAACAAGGCCGCCACCGACGAGATCCTCGCCACGCGCCCCGACGCGGTGATCACCCTCGCCAGCATCAACTCCAAGCCCGGCCTCCACGAACGGACCCCGGACGGCTTCGTCGACATCTGGTCGCGGCTCGACCGCGCCGGGATCCCCGTGGTCGCGCTGCGAGACAGCCCGCGGTACTCCTTCAACCTGGCCGCCTGCGTGGCCCAGCGGAGCCCTGGCGACCTGGCGTGTTCGACCCCGCGGGCGGCCGCGGTGCCGGAGGTCCCGTCGTACGAAAGGGCAGCGGACGTCCCGGACAACGTCACCTTCATGGACTTCACCGACTACTTCTGCGACGACCGCCGTTGCCGCGCCGTGGTCGGGAACGTGCTGGTGTACATGGACGACAACCACCTCACCGCGACCTTCCACACCACGCTGGCCCCGATCGCGGTCAAGCAGCTGAAGCGCGAGCTGCAGTGGTGAGCCCGGCGGCGGCCCCGTCAGGGTGACGCCGTCGCCGGGGTGCCCGGCCGCGACGGCTACCCTGAACGTCGTGCCTTCCCCAGCCGCTGAGTCCGCTCGTACCCGCCGTGTCTCGCTCGTGACCTTGGGCTGCGCCCGCAACGAGGTCGACTCCGAGGAGCTCGCGGGCCGGCTCGCCGCCGGGGGCTGGGAGCTGGCCGCCGATCCCGAGGACTCGGACGTCGTCGTGGTCAACACGTGCGGGTTCGTGGAGTCGGCCAAGAAGGATTCGGTCGACACGCTGCTCGCCGCCGCCGACACCGGCCGCAAGGTGGTCGCGGTCGGCTGCATGGCGGAGCGGTACGGGCACGAGCTGGCCGACAGCCTGCCTGAGGCCGACGCAGTGCTCGGCTTCGACCACTACGCCGAGCTGTCCGACCGGCTCGACGAAGTGGTCGCCGGTCGCACGATCGCCTCGCACACCCCGTCCGACCGGCGGAAACTGCTGCCGATCAGCCCGGTGCAGCGCCCGGCCGCGGCGGTCGAGGTCGAGGTACCCGGGCACGCGCAGCACGGCTGGGGCCCGCGGGTCCTGCGCACGCGGCTCGACGACGCGCCGGTGGCGGCGCTGAAGATCGCGTCCGGCTGTGACCGGCGCTGTTCGTTCTGCGCGATCCCGTCGTTCCGCGGGTCGTTCGTGTCGCGGCAGCCGGACGAGGTGGTCGCCGAGGCCGCGTGGCTGGCCGAGAACGGCGTGAAGGAACTGTTCCTGGTCAGTGAAAACTCCACGTCGTACGGCAAGGACTTCGGCCGAGACGGCACGCGTGCGCTGGAGCAGCTCCTGCCGCGGCTCGCGGAGATCGACGGCATCGAGCGCGTCCGGGTGTCGTACCTGCAGCCTGCCGAAACGCGGCCGCAGCTGGTGAAGGCCATCGCGACCACGCCGGGGGTCGCGGACTACTTCGACCTCTCGTTCCAGCACTCCAGCGAGCAGGTGCTGCGCCGGATGCGCCGGTTCGGCTCCACGGATTCGTTCCTCGCGCTCACCGAGCAGATCCGTGAGTACGCGCCGGAAGCGGGGATCCGCACCAACGTGATCGTGGGCTTTCCCGGCGAGACGGCCGAGGATCTGGCCGAGCTGGAGCGGTTCCTCACCGGCGCCCGGCTCGACGCGGTCGGCGTGTTCGGGTATTCCGACGAGGACGGCACCGAGGCCGAAACGTTCGACGGAAAGCTGGACCCGGCGGAGGTCGCCGAGCGGGTCACGCGGATTTCGGCGCTGGTCGAGGAGCTCACCGCGCAGCGCGCCGAGGACCGGATCGGCACTTTTGTCGACGTCTTGGTGGAGAACGACGGTGCCGATGGCGACGACGCCGTGGGCCGTGCCGCGCATCAGGCACCCGAGGTCGACGGCGAATGCGTCATCCTGGAGTCGGACGACACCAAACCGCTCGCGGTGGGCGATCTCGTCCGCTGCGAGGTGGTCGACTCCGCCGGGGTCGACCTGATCGTCCGCCCGGTACCGGAGCACGGCCGGTGAATGCGGTGCCCAGCGGGGCAGGCGAGGGCGTGCCCCGCGCCGCGTCCCCGGCCGGGCCGGAAGGGGGTGCCCAGGTGCCCGACGCGACGCCGGTCCCCACGCTGAACCTCGCGAACCTGCTCACCATCTCGCGGCTCGTGCTGGTCCCGCTCTTCGTCCTGGCGCTCTTCACCGGCGACGGCGTGGACACCACCTGGCGGGCGATCGCCACCGGGCTCTTCGCGATCGCGTCGGCCACCGACCAGGTCGACGGCTGGGTCGCCCGCCGCTACGGGCTGATCACCGACTTCGGCAAGATCGCCGACCCGATCGCGGACAAGGCGCTGATCGGCGCCGCGCTCGTCGGGCTCAGCGTGCTGGGGGAGCTGGCCTGGTGGGTCACGATCGTGATCGCGGTGCGCGAGATCGGCGTGACGCTGCTGCGGTTCTGGGTGATCCGGCACGGCGTGATCCCGGCCAGCCGCGGCGGCAAGGCGAAGACGATGACGCAGATCCTCGCGATCGTGGTGTACCTGCTGCCGCTTTCGGCCGCCGCGGACCCGGCGCGCTGGGCGCTGATGGGCCTCGCCGTGGCGCTCACCGTGATCACCGGCGTCGACTACCTGATCCGCGCGATCCGGCTGCGCGCGGCCGGCCGCCGCGCGACGGGATCCTGATGCCCGAAGCCCGCGACCTCGTGGCGATCCTCACACGCCGGGGGGAAACCGTGGCGACGGCGGAGTCGCTCACCGCCGGGCTGGTGTGCGCGACGCTCGCCGGGGTACCCGGGGCGAGCGCCGTCCTGCGGGGCGGGCTCGTGGTCTATGCCACCGAGCTGAAAACCACGCTGGCCGGAGTCGACGCGCAGCTGCTGGCCGACCACGGCGCGGTCCACCCGGAGGTGGCTGCGCAGCTGGCCACGGGCGCGCGGACGCGCTGCGGGGCGACCTGGGGGCTTGGCCTCACCGGGGTCGCCGGGCCGGATCCGCAGGACGGCGTGGCGCCTGGCACGGTGTACGTCGCGCTCAGCGGGCCTGGCGTGGATACGGTGCGTGAGCTTGCCGAGGGTGGTGATCGCGACACGATCCGCGTCGCGTCGGTCCGCGCCGCGTTCGCGCTGCTCGGGGAACATCTAGACTGAAAGGGGCGTTCGCCCTTGGCGTACGCACGTGTCAAGTCCTGCACCCGGGGCGCCGCTCTGGGTAACGTAGGAGGCACCTGTTCGGGAAGGGAGGCGCGTGATGACCGTGCTGTTGCGTGAGGCGATCGGTGATCGGCTCCGTCATGCCCGCACCAACCAGCGTCGGACGCTGCGTGACATCTCCCGGTCCGCCCGGGTCAGCCTCGGCTACCTGTCCGAGGTCGAGCGCGGCCAGAAGGAAGCTTCGAGCGAGCTGCTGGCGTCCATCTGCTCCGCACTGGACCTTCCGCTGGGCGAGCTGCTGCACAAGGTCGCCGCCGACGTGTCGGCCCTCGACAAGGTCGAGGTCGCCCCGGTGGTGGACGAGGTGGAGACCACTCCGCGGGACGCGGTGGCCGACCGCGACGCGGCGTCCGGCGGGTTCGAGGGCGGCCGCCTGGTGTCCGAGCTGATCGGCGACGACCTCTCCGACCTGCGGCTTCAGCCTGCTCCGCGGATGAACACCACGCTGCGTACCACGATCGGCGCGCCGAAGCTGGCGTCCACGATCGCGGCGTAACGCTGCTCTGCGCGACTGCACGGCCCCGGGGAGTGACCCCCGGGGCCGTCGCCGTCCCGCCCCGGTCAGTGCCTCTTGGGGCCGATCGGGTCAGGGCCGACCCTGAATTCCCCCGGGGTCGCCTGGAACGCGCGGGGCCGACCTGACACGATGGAACCCAACGCCGGGGTAGGGACGTTGGGTGACTAGTTGGTTCTGGGAGTGACGACCCCACCTCGAGGTAACTCAAGGCCCGTGGGACGCAAGAAGGCAGGCGGAGGAGATGGCCAACCCGTTCGTGAAGTTCTGGAAGTACATGATGGCGGCGTTCTCGTCGAAGATCGACGAGCATGCCGACCCGAAGGTACAGATCCAGCAGGCCATCGAGGAGGCGCAGCGCAACCACCAGGCGCTCACGCAGCAGGCCGCCTCCGTGATCGGCAACCAGCGGCAGCTGGAGATGAAGCTCAACCGGCAGCTCGGCGAGGTCGAGAAGCTGCAGGCGTCCACGCGCCAGGCGCTGGTGCTGGCCGACGAGGCCCGCGGCAAGGGCGACGAGGCGAAGGCCACCCAGTTCGAGACGGCGGCGGAGAGCTTCGCCGCGCAGCTCGTCACGGCCGAGCAGAGCATCGAAGACCTGAAGACGCTGCACGACCAGTCGCTGCAGGCGGCGGCGCAGGCCAAGCAGGCCGTCGAGCGCAACGCCACGATGCTGCAGCAGAAGCTGGCCGAGCGCACCAAGCTGCTCTCGCAGCTGGAGCAGGCGAAGATGCAGGAGCAGGTCTCCGCTTCGCTGAACCAGATGAGCCAGCTGGCCGCGCCGGGCAACACGCCGTCGCTGGAAGAGGTCCGCGACAAGATCGAGAAGCGCTACACCACGGCGCTGGGTTCGGCCGAGCTGGCGCAGAACTCGGTGCAGGGCCGCATGATGGAGGTCCAGGAGTCGGCCACGCAGATGGCCGGGCACTCGCGCCTGGAGCAGATCCGCGCCTCGATGCGCGGGGACTCGGTCGCGCAGGTCACCGACGGCGGCGCCGCCGCGGCGAAGGCGCCTTCCGGCAATGCGGCCGGCACCGGCGGCGCGGACATCCAGCGGGAGATCCAGGCCCGCGTGCAGGCCGAGCAGGGCAAGAACCCGGCCTGAGCGGCCGGGCACGGGCAGCGCAGGGGGCGGGATGACCAAGCGGCGGGACTTCAGCGAGTTCAACGCCAAGCTCGAGAAGCACCTCGAGCGGCTGCCCGACTACGCCCAGCGGGCCCAGGAAAAACTGCAGCGGTACTTCCCGCCGGTCGAGCAGACCGGCGGGAAGCCCGCTCGGCCCCAGCCTCCTGCTCCGCGGCCGTCCTTCTCGGCGGTCGCCGACCAGGTACCCGCGGTCGCCGAGGCCCGCGCGAAATGGCAGCGCTGGAACGAGCCGACGGCCAAGCACCAGCGTCGCGTCCGGCGTACCTCGCGGGTGCTCACGCTGTGGATTCTGGTCACCATCCTGCTCGGGGTGATCACCGTCCTGGCCGGGACCGGCCTGATCGGCAGCGCGACCGGTCCGGAAATCGGGCAAGCAGTGTTCGCCGGCTTCGCGACGCTGGTGTTCGGCACGTTCAGCGTCCGCACCGGCTTGCGGCTGCGGGAACTGAAGAAACTCGAACTGCCCGCGGCCCCGAGTGCCCCGCCGCCGCTGCCACCGGCCGGGTCGATCGCCCGCGAGCCGATGGAACGACTGGCCGAGTCGGAGGCGTCACTGCGCGAACTCCTGCGTCAGCTGTCGGTGCCCACGTCGCTGGGTACCACGGCCGTACCCGAGGTCTCGGTAGCCGACGCCCGCGCCACGGCCGACGAGGCGGCCCGCGCACTGCGCTCCCTGGCCGACCGAATCCAAGCCATCGAACGCGGCCGCAACGCCGCCCCGGAACGCGAACGCGCCGCCCTGCACACCGCAGTCACCAAGCTGCGCGAACAACTGGACGACGGCCTCGACGGCTACGGCGGCCTGGTCGCCGCAGCAGGCCGCGCGGTGGCGGCAAGCAGCAACGGAATGGGCACGTCGAGGGATTCACTGACCGACGCTACGGACCGCCTGGCCGGGCTGGCGCTGGCGCTGAAAGACCTGGGCTGAGCCGGGGACGGACTCCGGTCGCGAGTGGGCCTGGCGAAGGCGGGTTGACCGCGGCGCCGATCGATGCGGCGCGCGGCGGGAATGTGCAGATGACACCTGGTGAGGGCCGGTCCGGCGGGCATGGGCTCGCCGCTCGACACCCGGGCTGCTCTCGCGCGGTCGGGCCGTCGCGCCCGGCCAGAGGGTGATCACCCCAGCTGCAACCTCCGGCTTCCGGTCGAGCCCGCCACTGCCCCGAACGGCCGCACCCCGGCCCCGAACCTTGCCCGCCGCCGACCTCGCCCGAAACCCGGCCACGCCCGCCACCCTCCCCGACCTGCGCCGGAACACCGTCCTGATGGCCGAGTTTCGGATTCCGGCCGGCGCAGCGGCCGCACCGGGCCGCGACGGTGCGTGATTTCTCCCCGCACACCGCAACAATCGTGTAATCCGATCCTGCTGGTGGTGGAAACCTTTGCGGTTTAACGTTTTTCCCATGAGGTTGGCGAACGCACCCGCCAGGTCCGGCGCCGTGGGCTGAGGTTCCGCGGTGCCGGACAGTGGACTCCTCCGATCCCGCCGAGGAAAGGATTCCCGATGACCACGCTCCCGCCGGAACCGGAACCCATTCCCCTCCCGCCGCCCAGTGCGCACGAGCGTGTGCGGACCGCGTTCGAGCGGATCGCCAAAGCCGATCGTCCCGAGTTGTGGGCTGCTCTGCGCACGATGGAGGAAGTCCTCGTCGAGGCGAAGGCCGTCGACGAGCACGTCCATGCCGGGGAAAACCTCCCGCTCGCCGGGATCGTCTACGCGGTCGACGGGTGCTTCGACGCCCAGGCCACCGCGGTCGCGCGGCTCACCGGCGCCGGTGCCGTGGTGCTCGGGACGACCGCCGCGGACCCGGAAATCACCGTCGTCGAAGCATTTGCCGACCTGGCGCTCAGCACGTCCGCGCGGGAACTCACCGCGCCGTCCGGCGTGGTCGGCCTCAAACCGACGAAGGGTCTCATCCCGCGCACCGGCGTGCGCCTGGACGCGGCGGACTGCATTTCGGTCTTCGCGCACAGCCTCACCATCGGCCAGCGTGCCGTCGCCGCGATGATCGGGCCCGATGGCGCCGACCCGGACGTCCGCGCGTGGCCAGCGGACCTCCGGCTCGCTGCCGGGAACCGGCCGCGGCTCGGGATTCCCGCGAAGACCAGGCTTCCGCTACCCGCGCGGAGGGTGCTCGACGTGGCAGCAGCGTCGTTGGAGGCCTCCGGTGCGGTGCTGGTCCCGAGCTCCGGCCTCACCCTGGGCGCGCTCGACGCGCTCCTCCTGCCGACCTCCGGCATCCGCGAAACGGCGTTGAACGTCCTCGACCTCGCCGCGGTGACCGTGTCGGGGGAGCGGCGGCCGTACGGGATCACGGTGGTCACGCGGGCGTTCGAAGACCAGATCGGCATCGACCTCGCCACCGTGCTCACCGGCGAGCAGGCGCCGGAGCCGTACTCCGCGGAGGTCGTCGACGTCGTCGTGTTCGGCGCGCATCTCTGCGGCCAGCCGTTGCACAGCGAGCTGCGTGGCGCCCGTTTTGGCGGATTGGTCCGGACCGCTGAGCGCTACCGGCTCGTGCTGCTCGAGAACGTCACCCCGGTGCAGCCCGGCGTGATCCCCGGCTCGGCCGGGATCGACGGCGAGCGCTGGCAGCTGTCCCCGGCAGCGCTCGGCCGGTTCACGGCGGGCTTGCCGGCGCCGTTCGTGCTCGGCCGGGTCGAACTGGAGGACGGCAGCACGCCGCTCGCGGTACTGTGCGAACCGGCCGCGGCGGCGGGCGGTGAAGGCCTGGACCGCTATGCGTCGTGGCGGGGCTACCTGCGGTTCGTCAGCACGGCCGGCCCGCGATTCCCCGGCTGACCCGGCGCACGAGCCCCGGCCCGTGCAGCGCGAATCCGGTGTAGAGCTGCACGAGGCTGGCGCCGGCGTCGAGCATGCGGAGGGCGTCGTCGGCGCCGAGAATGCCGCCGACGCCGATGATCGGCAGCTTCCCGCCGGTCTCCTTGCAGACGAAGCGCACGACCTCGGCCGAGCGCTCGGTGAGCGGACGACCGGACAGCCCGCCGGTCTCCGCGGCCAGCGTGGCCTCGGCAGGCGCGATCCCGGTACGGGCGAGTGTCGTGTTGGTCGCGATGATCCCGGATACGCCGTGCTCGAGGCACACGTCGAGGAGTTCGGTGAGCGCGTCGTCGGTGAGATCGGGGGCGACCTTGACCAGCAGCGGAGTGCTGCCACTGATCGTCTTCAGCTCGGCAAGCAACCCGGCGAGCGCGGCTTTGTCTTGCAGCGCACGGAGTCCCGGGGTATTCGGAGAGCTGACGTTGATCGCGAAGTAGTCGGCGTAGGGATGCAGAACGCGCAACGAGTACCGGTAATCCTCGACGGCCTCCTCCAGCGGCGTGACCTTCGACTTGCCGATACTGACCCCCAGCGGCACGCGAGGTTTCCCGCCCCTGGCGAGCCGGTCGGCCAGCGCCTGCGCCCCGTCGTTGTTGAACCCCATGCGGTTGATGACGGCGTCACTGGCCGGAAGACTGTAGAGCCGAGGCTTGGGATTACCGGGCTGCGCATGCCGGGTGACCGTGCCGACCTCGACGAACCCGAACCCGAGCGCAGGCCACGCACCGAGCGCCCGCCCGTCCTTGTCCATCCCGGCAGCCAGCCCGACCCGATTGGGAAACCGAAGCCCGAGCACGGAGACGGGATCGTCGGTGCGATACCACCGCGAGACCGGCCGAAGCGCACCCCCCGCCCGGCTCAGCAGCGAAACCGTGCGCTCGTGCACGACCTCCGGGTCGTGAAACGCCAGCCGATACAGGGAGGGCCGAACAATCCGATCGAAGAGCACGCCCCTCATGCTGCCCCATCACCCCGCCCCAGCACGAACGACCCACCCGCACATGTGTCCCGCATCGCCCACGCGCATCTGCCCGGCCGCCCGCCGTCCGTGAAGGCCACCTTCACGGAACCAAAACACGTGCGGAGGGTGGTTGTCAAGGCATCTTTCCCGCCTTGACAACCACCCTCCGCACGTAGTCACAATTCCGGCTTCGGGGTGCCCCACCGCGACTCACAACGGCCGACCAGACCCCTCCCACTCGCGCTCGAGCATCGCGTACACCAGTTCGTCGGTCCACTCGCCCTTGACCCGCTCGTTCTCCCGCAAATGCGCCTCCCGTCGCATCCCCAGCCGCTCCATCAACGCCGCCGAAGCCGCATTCCGCCCATCGCACCGCCCGACCACCCGATGCAGCCCCAGGTCCTCGAACCCGAGCCGCAGCAGCTCACGGGCGGCTTCCAGCGCCAGCCCCTTCCCATGGTGATCCGGATGGAACACGAACCCGATCTCGCCCTGGCGGTGCTCCGCGCTGAGGTACTCGAGATTGAGGTCGCCGATCAGCTGCCCGGTTTCGACGAGTTCCACGGCGACCGCAAGGAACTGCCCCTCCCGCGTCAGCGTCGCGCTGTGGATGCGCTTGGCGAGGGCGGCGGCGGATTCGGCGCGGCTGCGCGGGCCCCAGTAGAGGTAGCGGGCGACGTCCGCGCGGGACTGGAAGGAGTTCAGGGCGTCGAGATCATCGGCCCGGAAGGGGCGCAGACGGAGGCGCTCGGTGCTGATCGGGTAGTCCGGCCTGAGCATGCCCCGAGCCTAGCCACCTGCGCCGTCCGCAGGGGGGAGAAAGGGGAAATTCCCGGGGTGCCTCCCGGACGCCGTCAGCGTCCGGGCCCGAGCCGGACCGGTGCTCGAGAACCCCGGGAACCCGGTGACTGCCTGGTTTTCACTCGCAGGCAGCACGCGAAGCAGGCGATGAGCCGAAGGTGGCTCTGGTTGTATCGCTGCTCAAAGTCCCTACGCGCGCCATCCGCTAGCGGACAGCCACCTCACGAGTCCTGTGTGAATACAACTTAGGACCACCTCCTCTCTCGTGTACTGCCACGCTAGCCGCGAACCTCGCCGTCCGGCAACATCATTTGCGCGGCGGTCACTCCGGGGGCACCGGACCGGGCTGACAGCGCGGGCAGCACCAGGTCGGCCTGCGATACGGTCCGTCACCCTGCTGCCGCACCAGCACCGGCCCGCCGCAGCGGAAGCAGCCCTGCCGGGTGCGCTCGTAGACCCAGGTCCGCCGTCCGCGGCGGAGGTCGCCGGTGGTCACCTGCTCGTGCCGCCATGCGTTGGCCACCAGCAGCTTCCGGGCGAGCGCGACGGCGCGTCCAGTGTCCACTTCGGACACCCGGGTCCACGGGGAAACGTGCAGCAGAAAGCAGATCTCCACCTTGTACAAGTTGCCGACGCCGGCCATGACCCGTTGATCGAGCAGTGCGTCGCCGAGTTCGCGGTCCGGTTTCGCGGCCAGGTTCGCTGCCGCGGTGGCCGCGTGTTCGTCCGTCCATTGTGGATCGAGCAAGTCCGGGCCGAGGTGCGCGACGAGGTCGTGTTCCCCGGCAGTCGGGACCAATTTCAAGTCGTGCAACCGGAATCCGATGGCCTGGACGTCCGTTGTGGTCAGCACGACCCGTGCGTGGTGCGCGGGCATCGGCCACTTCGCCCCCGCGGGCTGGATCTGCCAGCTGCCGTCCATTCGCAGGTGGCTGTGCAGGGTCAGGTCGCCGGAGAAACGGGTGAAGAGGTGTTTGCCGACGGTGCCGACACCGTGTACCTCGCGGCCGGAAAGGTCCACAGTGGCCAGTTGCGGATGCCGGAATTCGCCGCGCACCAAGGTTTTCCCGGCGAGCGCGCGGTCGAGGAGCTTTCCGGCGAGGAATACGGTGTCACCCTCGGGCACGGTTCAGCCCGCGGTTTCCGACACTTCCGGCTGCGCGGCGTCGTCCTCGCCGCGCACGCGGTGCCGCCCGGCCCGGCTGGAACGCAGGATTTTGGCCAGCACCATGTTGAACGTGAGCGCGATCTCCTGCGCACCGGGGGAGTGCCACTCGTGGATTGGGCTGCACGCGCCCTGCGCCTGCTGCACAGCGAGCCGGTCCGGGATCGCCGTCGGCATCACGAGCGACCCGAAGTTCTCGCGCAGTTCGCCGACCCGGAACTGATGCTCGTACGACCGCACGCGCAGCTTGTTCACCAGCACGCCGATCGGGCGCAGCGTCGGGTTGCTCTCCTCGCGGATCCGCTCGATCGCCTCGAGCGCGCGCTGGGCGCCGGCCACCGCGTACATCGTGGGCTCCGTCACAATCAGCGCGCTGTCGGCCGCGACGAGCGCGGATTTGGTCAACCTCCCGAGCGAGGGCGGGCAGTCGACGATCACCAGCTCGTACGGGTCCTCGCGCAGCGGATTCTGATGCAGCTCGTCGAGCGCGCGGGACAGGTTTTCCAGCCGCCGTCCGTCGGAGCCGGGCTCGTTGAGCGCCTCCAGATCCTCGGCGCCGACGAGCACGTCGATGTCCTCGCTCCACACGCTCGGCGCGATCGCGCGTTCGAGCACGGCGCGGGCCGGGGTCTCGAGCACGTCGGCGAGTGTCGCGTCGGTGTAGGGCGGATCGAGCGAGGTGGTGGCGTTGCCCTGGGGGTCGAGGTCGGCGACGAGCGTGCGGGTACCCCTACGCAGAGCGGCCGACGCGATACCGAGCGCGACCGTCGTTTTGCCGACGCCACCCTTGAGGCTGAGAACGGCGACCGTGTGCACTCGACACAGCCTACGGGCCGCGCGCGGAGGCGGTAGCCCGGAAGGTGGCGAACGCGACGCCCACGCGGGTCACGGCGGGTGACCGGCGGCTACTACCCTGTCGCCCATGAAGACCGACACCGTGGCCGCCCGGGGTTCGGGCGCCGTTCGCCGGGCGCTCGAGGCCGAGCTGCGGGCCGCGCGCGCCCGTGGGGTGGAGCAGCCGGTCGTCGTCGACGTCGGCGGCGGGAGCGGTGGCTGGGCGGTGCCGTTCGCGTCGGCCGGATGCCTGGTGACCGTGGTCGAGCCGAATCCGAACGCGCTCGCGACGCTGCGCCGCCGCGCCGAGGAGGAGGGGGTCTCGAACCGCATCACGGTGATCGCGGACGACTCCGATGCGCTCGGCGCGCACGTCCCCGCGGGTTCTGCTGATCTGGTGCTGGCGCACGGCTTGCTGGAGGTGGTGGACGAACCGCGCGCGGTGCTCGACGCTCTGGCGACGGCCGTCTCCGCAGGTGGCGCAGTGTCGGTGCTCGTGGCCAACCGCAACGCGGCCGTGCTGCATCGCGCGCTGGCCGGCCGGATCGGGGAGGCACAGCGGTTGCTGGAAAGTGCCGAGGGGATCGTCACGGGCGACACCGTACTGCGGCGGTACGACAGTTCCGGGCTCACCGAATCGCTGGTCGCCGCGGGGCTCGAGGTCACGCTGCTGCAGGGCGACCGGGTGATCTCGGACGTGGTGCCGGGCGAGGTCCGCGAGGACGAGCTGGCGGAGTTCGAGCTGGCGTCCGCGAAGGTTCCGGCGCTGCTCGACGTGGCCGGGCGGCTGCACGCGATCGCGCGGCGCGCCTAGCGGGCGATGCGGCGGGGTTTACGGGTGATGCGGCGCGTCTAGCGGGTGATGCCGCGGGGCTTGCGGGTGATGCGGCGGGGTTTGCGGTAGCCGGCCCAAGCGACGACGCCGCGCCCGGCGAAGATGGCCAGTCCGAGGGCGCCGATGCCGATCCCCAGGTAGCCCTGGTTCTTCTGCCGCGCTTCGGTGGCACGGACTTCCTCATAGCTGGCGCCCTCGCCGCCGCCACCGCCGTAGACGCAGTGATCGTCGGGCTGCATCCGGTTGTGGCCGCACTCGACGGCGTCGCCGTTGATGACCGGGTTGATGTTGCTGAAAAACCCCGCCATCCCCACGACGACCAGGCAGCCGGCGACGAACATGAGTACCCGGGACCACCACGGCGAGCCGTTCATGCGGAGACCGTAGCGCTGATCGCCCCGGAATTGTCGGGGGTGGGCGGTAACGTCCGCGGGGTGGGGAGAAACGCAGAACTGCCGAGCGGGATGGCCCGCTACCGCGTCACCACGGGCGCCACCGCGCTGCCGGACGACACCGGCTGCGCGATCTTGCACGTGGACATGGACGCGTTCTTCGTGTCATGTGAACTGCGCACGCGACCAGAGCTGGCGGGCTTGCCGGTGGTCGTGTCCGGCGGGGGCCCGCGATCGGTCGTCGCCGCGGCCAGCTATCCGGCGCGGCGCTTCGGCGTGCGCTCGGCGATGCCGTTCGCCACGGCCAAGCGGCTGTGCCCGCAGCTGGTGTGCATCCAGCCCACCGCGGGGTTGTACGGCGAGGTGTCGCGGGGAGTCATGGGGATTTTCCGGGAGCTGACACCGCTGGTGGAGCCGCTGAGCCTGGACGAGGCCTTCCTGGACGTCGGCGGCGCCCTGCGGAGGCTGGGGGCCACTCCGGGCGAGCTGGGGGCACGAATCCGTGCGCGGGTGGAGGCGGAACACGGGATCACGTGCTCGGTCGGGGTCGCGAAGGTGAAATTCGTGGCCAAACTGGCGTCCGGAATGGCGAAACCGGACGGGATGGTGATCGTCCCCGCGCCGGAGACGGTGGAGTTCCTGCATCCGCTGCCGGTGTCGGCGCTGTGGGGAGTCGGAAAGCGCACGGAGGAGCAGCTGCGCAAACACGGGTGGCACACGATCGCGGACGTGGCAGCCACCCCGCCCGCCCGGCTGCGGCGCGCAGTGGGCCGCGCGGCCGGGGATCACCTGTGGGCTTTGGCGAACGGCCACGACGAGCGAGCGGTGGAACCGGAGTCGGCGGAGAAGTCGATCGGCGCGGAACACACTTTCGACGTGGACGTCCAGGCCCGCGACCACCTGGGCGTGGAACTGCTGCGCCTGTCCGAACGCGTCGGGGCGACGCTGCGGTCACGTGGCCTGCGCGGCCGTACGGTGTCGATCAAGGTCCGCTTCGCGGATTTCCGCACGATCACCCGAGCCCGCACAGTGCCCACGTCGACGGACGTGGCCCGCGACATCCACCGCACGGCCGTGGAACTGCTGGCGGAACACGCCCCGACGGGAGCGGTCCGCCTGATCGGCGTGCGAGTGGAAGGCCTCGAAACGGCGGAGGAGGGCCAGCAGCTGACGTTCACGACAGCCGAACCCCGCTGGCGCGACGCCGAAGTGGCGGCGGACGGGGCCCGGTTGAGGTTCGGGTTGGGCGCTATTCGGCCCGCTTCACTGCTGGCGCCACGGGAGGAGTGAGCGGTACGGCGCTGGTTCCGGCTGGGCTGGGCTGGGCCGGGTCGGAGCTTGGCCAGGTTGGGTTGGGCTGGGCCGGGCTTGCGGAGGTTGGCCGGGCTGCGCTGGGTGGCCGGGTTGGGCTGGGCCGGGTGGGGCCGGTGGGTCGGTTGACCGGCGGACTCGGCTGGGTGACTGGGCTCGGCTGGGTTGGGCTGGGCCGGTTGACCGGACTGGGCTGGGCCGGGTTGGCCGAGCCGCGCTGGCTGGGCCGGCCAGTTTGGGTACGGCCGAGTCGGAGGAGGTTGGCTTGGCTGGGCTGGCCAGTTTGGGCACTGCCGGGTCGGGTTGGTCGGCGGGGTTTGGTGGGTGCCGCTTGTGGCTTGGGGATCAGCAGGACTGCGCTGGCTCGCCGAAGGGGCGACGACCTCCGGCGACCGGGATCGGGCGGGCGTACCCGCGGCTCGCCCGGTTGCCCTGACCGTGTCGTCGAGTCGCGGCTGAGCCCGATCGAGCCGCCAGGTTCTTGATGCCCGGGCCGTTCACCGAGCCCGACTCACCCCATCGACCGATCCGATCGCACTCCAGCCTGCGGGCCGTTCCAGCCGACATCCACCCCAGCGGAGTGCGGGCCGCGCGTAGGTGGGATTTGCTTGTGTCTCCCGGGTTCTCCGCCGACGAAGTCACTGCGGCAAGGACGGCCGGTGCAATGCTGGTCGCCCGCCGACTTCTGTCGCGTGAGTGCAGCGGTACCGGGCTGCCGTGGCTCATCCGGTGCGAGGTCGGGGTGCGGTAAGTCGTCGAGCGGAGGCGGGCGATGCGCATCGCCGCGGTGTTCGTGGTCGGGGTTTGCCGGGATCGCCGGCAGGTGGTCAATTCGTGACCGAGGGGACCTTTCGCGCCGGTGCCGATCGGGTTCGGTTTTCCGGATCGTGGTTGCGCTGAGTCACTTTTGTCCGCGCCTGGCAGGGCGTGGGTGATTGCCGGACTTCGACGTGATGACGTGAGATCGTGGCGGGTGGTATCGATCGGCGGAAGATCGGGCCGGAATCGTCGTCAGGTCGTCGGGAAAGCAGTGCAGAGGCGGGTGCTCTCCGTGACGAGGGACCCCGCCCGGGGGAGGCCGGTCGGGCGGCTACCGGTCTTGAACTGGGCTGATGGGGGTGACTTCGGTCGCGGTGACCCACTGTCAACCCCCTTCTGCCGGGATTTCCCCCGAATCGATCATTTCCGGATCGGGGATCGGGTAGTCGGACGCGCGCGGGGCTCGTATCCTGGACAGTGCCACCCCGCCTGGGGTTGGCTGTTGGGTCCAGGACGTTGCGCGGCCCGGCGCCCGCGACAGCTGTGCCGGAGGAGGAAAGATGCCACTCTCCGAGCATGAGCAGCGGCTGCTCGACCAGATCGAGCGCGAGCTCTATGCCGAGGACCCCAAGTTCGCATCCACGGTGCGTGGCACCCGGTTGCGCCGTCCCGCGCGCCGTCGGCGCATCCAGGGGATCGCCCTGTTCGTGGTGGGCGTTGCGCTGCTGGTGCTCGGTGTCGTGCTACCCGTGCTGCGGGTCGCCGACATCCCGGTGGTCAGCGTGCTCGGGTTCCTCGTGATGTTCTTCGGGGTCATGATGGCCGTGACGTCGCTCCGTCAGAGCGACAGCGGCTCCAGCTCCCACGACGACGGTGGCGGCGGAGGTGGCAAGCAGCCCGGTCGCAAGAGCTCGTTCACGCAGCGGATGGAAGAACGGTTCCGCCAGCGCTTCGAAGGGCAGTAGCGGCACGCCCGGATCCGCGCTTCGCCCGCTGGGTGGAGCGCGGATTTCTCGTGGGCGGCCTGCGCGCACCGATTAGCGGGACACAGATCATGGGTGGGCGGTGGGCCGCGCGGGAGGACTCCGCTTGCGTTGAGCTGTGGCGGCCGCGCGGTTCCGGCGGACCGGTTGGCGGTGACGCGGCGGAAGATCGGCTCCGGTACGAGGCGGCGACGCGCGATCGGCTTCCGGTGGCGAGCTGCGGATGGTCGGGTGTCCGGAGACGCGCGGTGCGCGATTGGCCTCCGGTGGGCGCGTTGTGGATGGTCGGGTGTCCGGCGACGCGTGCGGGGAAGATCTGCTTCCGGTGACCGGCATCGTCTCGGGCGGTGTGGTGGCGTTTCGGGCTGGTGGCGACGGAAGCTGGTTTCGGCTGGGACTGCGCGCACAGGCAGGGCTGGCGTCCCTGGCGGGAGCCTGCCGGGGACCGTGAGGTGAGGGACCTGCCGCGGTGGGGAGTGTCCGTCCGGCGAGCGCGGTTCGGAGGACGGGTCAGCCTTCGAGTCGGCGCAGTTCGGCGGTACAGGCGACCTGGCGCGGCGAAGGCAGCTACGGCAGACCCTGGCCGGACGCGAGGGCGGACCGGCAGGGCACAACCCAAACCCCGCAACCCCGCCACCAGGACTACCGGCGTCGGCGTAACACCGATCGTGGGAAGAGCCTTCCCCGGAACGACAGCGGTGCCGTACGGCGCAAGCTCTCCCGCAAGCGCCCGAACGCGGGCTCCAGCGTCGGGTCCGGCGTGGTCTCCTCGCCGTACCAGTCGCGTTCCACGGCGCTCAACACCACCCGCAGGCTTTCCCGCCCCGAGTCGTCCAGGTGGTGCCGTTCGGCGATTTTCCCGCCTGCCACGCGGATTGTGTCGCTGTCGGCGATCGGCAGGTCGCGGTCGGTGCATTCGGCTTTCAGCTCACGCCACGCGGCGTCTGCGGCGCCGGGGGAGTGGGTCGCGATCGTGTGCAGGTGGCGGCGGCGCATGAGGTCCCGGAGGGCGGCCGGGCCGCCCGCCACTATCAGCACCAGCACCACGAACACCGCGAACCACCAGGACACCATCCCCGCCAGGAAGCCGAGCGCGGCCACCAGCAGCACCGCTCCGGTGAGCGGCAGCCACAGCACCGCCAGCCGCAGCGGGGACTGCTGGGCTACCGGGGTGCGGACGAGCAGGTCGCCGTCGGGGGGGACGCCGGACATCGGCACCGGACCGGCGGGGGCCGGGCGGCGGCGGAGGACGTACGACGTCACCACGGCAGCTCCGCCAAGGGCGGCCAGGGTCAGGGCCAGCCAGACCAGCCAGCTGTCGTCCGGGGTGGTGTCTGCGGGAGTGGCCGGCGTGGCCTGGTCCTGGCTCTTGTCGACCGAACCGCCTGCGGACGGGGTGGTCGTGCGCGGGGCGGTCGGCAGGTCGTCGGCCGAGTTGGGCTGTTGCGGGTTCTGGCTGTTCTGCTGCAGGTACGGCGGGACGATGCCGCGGCCGTCCGCGAGCGGCGTCGGGTCGAACGTGACCCAGCCCTTGTCCCCGAAGTACGCCTCGACCCACGCGTGTGCGTCCTGCGAGCTGATCGACTGGTAGTCGCCCTTCCGCACGCCCGGGGTGAACCCGATCGCGACCCGCGCCGGGATGTGTGCGACCCGCAGCATCACGGCCATCGCCGACGCGTATTGCTCGCAGTAGCCCCGTTTTCCCTTGAGGATGAAGTCGGCGAGCGCGTCGGAGTCGGTGGCGGCGGCGGTCTTCGTGTCGTACACGAAACCGTTCTGCGCACTGAAGAACTGCCACAGCGCCGAGGCCCGGTCGAAGTTGTTCGTCTTGCCCGCGATGAGCTGCTCGGTCTTCGCGACCACGCGCGGGTCGACCCGGTCGATCCGAGAGTACGACGCGGGTACTTCATCCGATTTCGGTGCGACGTTCCGCAGTTCCGCGGCCGTCGGCTCCTTCAGCGACGCGGTTTCCACATAGGGCGGCGCCGGTTCGCTCGACGTGGTGAAGACCGAACCGCTCACCCGGTCGTACAGCCATTGCGGCGGGACCCCTTGCAGCGAACGGGGAGCACCGTAGATCGGCAGCCAGTTGTCGACCCAGCGGGTGGGCTGGATCTGGATCTGCCGCGACACCCCGGTCCCGTCGTCGCCGGGCGCGGCGGGCAGCGTGCTGTTCGCGAGCACGCCGGACTGCGCCTGTCCGCCCGCGCGCAGGCCCCAGCCCTTGTTCGGCGTGTACGTGTCGAGGGTGAACGCGCGCAGCATCCGCCGGTCCGAACCGAGGCCGCGGACCTGGAACAGCTCGGTGTTCTGGCCCTGGTCGAGCAGGCCGCGCAGCTGCGTGAACGGCGCGATGCCGAACCCGCCGGTCCCGTCGCCGCTGCCGCCGGGCCCCGAGCCGAACGGGATCTTGCCGACCGTGCCGACCCACGTGATCCCGCCGCCGAGCAGGCCCAGCACGATCGCCGCGCTCACCACCGCGACCGGCGCCTGGACGAGCTGCGCGGTGCCGCCCGACCCGGGTGCGTCGCGGTTGCGCCAGCGGCGGTGCCGGTGGTTGCCGTCGAGCACGAGCAGGCCCGCGAAGGCCGCCGCGCCGAGCAGGAACGTCCACCAGGGCAGCACTTCGTCCGACAGCGCCGCCGGCACCGCGTACACGCACAGCAGCACCAGCCCGGTGGCCGCCGGTGCCGCAGCAGCCACGGCGAGCGTGTCGACGAGCACCGCGACCAGCCCGATCGCGATCGTGACCAGGCACAGGATCGGCTGCGTGCTGTCCACCGGCGCAAGGCCGACCCGGATCTGGTCGGCCGCCGCGGCGAGCGTGGCCTGCAGTTCGCCGAACGCCGTCGGGCCGGGGAAGATCTTGAGCACGCCCTGCGTCGTGAACGCCCCGGTGATCAGGAACAGCAGCACGAACAGCTGCCCGAACCCGGCGACGACGGTCGGTGCGCGCAGTGACCGCAGCGCGAGCCCGGTGGCCGCGACCAGCACCACCGCGACGATCAGGTACCCGAACCAGGCCCAGCCGGAGACGACGCTGGTGAGCGACGTGGCCGCGCACAGCGTCGCGACCCCGGCGGCCAGCGGCGGCAGCAGGCTGCTGCGCCACGCGGGCGGCGGGTCCGACGGCTGTGGCGTGGGCGTGTGCGGAATCGGCGGCGCGACCGGCGGCCGGGGAGCGGTGGTGGTCATCGCGGACCCCCGGCCCCGGGTCCGTCTCCCCATCGCGTGACCCGGTTCATCGCGTGCCGCCGATCACCGTGGAGCGGTTGGTACCGGTTCGGCAGAGCTGACCCCACACCTGGGGCATCGGCGTCTGCGGACCGGCCACCACGACGCCCCATCCGGCACCGCGGAGCAGACCTGCCGAATCCTCCGTCGCGGCCGCCAGATGACCGGGGGAAGCGGAGCCCGCCCAGCTCGGCGTGTCCAGCAGGACCGCGAGGCTGCGGATTCCCCGCGGCCGGTAGCGCGTCAGCTCGTGCACCGACTCCGCGCTCACCGTGCCCAGGATCGCGATCAGTTCCTGTCCTTCCGCCGGATCGTGGCCGAGCGTGATGTCGCGCTGGTGCGCCGGTTGCAGCGCGGCCAGCGCGTCGAGCACGACGTTGTCGTAACCCTCTCCGGCGTCGCCCGGGGTGTCGGCCAGCGCGACTGCGTGCTCGGTGACCAGCCGGACGCGGTGCCCGGTGCGGCGCAGGTGCAGCGCCACCGACGCGGCGAACGACACCGCCCACTCGAGGCTCGCGGCCGGTCCGCTGCCGTGGTGCGCGGCCGCGCGATGGTCGAGCAGGACCGTGGTACCGCCTCGCCACGGGCGTTCTTCCACGCGCACCATGATCTCGTCGCGGCGCGCCGTGGAGCGCCAGTGCACCTTCCGCATGTCGTCGCCGGTGCGGTAATGCCGCACGATCACGTCCGGCTCACCCTGCCCGGCGTGCAGCCGGATGCTCCCGTCGTCCCCCGCGCCGACGCCCGCGCCGCCCGGCAGGTCCCACAGCGGCACCACGCGCGGGACGACCACCAGCCGCGAATGCCCGATCAGCTCCCGTTCGAACTCGCACAGCCCGAACGGGTCGGTGATCGTCGCGCGCAGCGGGCCGACCTGCTGGATCCCGCGCATCCCCGGCTGCAGCGGGTACCGCAGCAGCACGCGGCGGTCGTGCGGCAGCCGCTCGACCACGAACCGCGGCCGGGTGCCCAGGCCGTACGGCACGCCGTCCTCCAGCAGCACCTCGCCGCCGGGCAGCCGTCCGCTGCGCCAGAGCTCCAGGTCTGCCTCGCCGGTGGCACCGACCGACACGCGGTCCGGCCGCAGCGTCCGCGCGGCACCCAGGCGCAGCCGGGTCGCCGAGATGTAGGCGGCGACCAGCAGCGGCAGGGCGATCACGAACACCGCGACCCGCAGCAGGTCGCGTTCGTTGAGCACCAGCGAGCACACCGCGGCCGCGATCCCGGCGGCCAGTAGGCAACGGCCACGGGTGGTGAGGCCGGACAGCGCGCGCAGCATGCGGTTTCTCGAATCGGGTAGCGGGGACGCCTCAGCGGGCCGAGCCCTGGGGGACGGGAACGCGGTGCAGCACCGCGCGGACCACGTCGGTCGCCGAACGGCGGGCGGCGTGCGCCTCGGTGGTGAGCACCAGCCGGTGCGCCAGCACGGGGACCGCGACCGTGTGCAGGTCGTCGGGCACCACGTACTCGCGTCCGGACAGCGCGGCCTGCGCCCGTGCTGCCCGGACCAGGTGCAGCGTCGCCCGCGGCGACGCACCCAGCCGGATCTCCGGCACCTGCCGCGTCGCGGCTGCGATGTCGACTGCGTACCGGCGGACCTCCGGCGCCATGTGCACGGCGCGGACGGTCTCGATCAGCCGCAGCACGGTGGCCCCATCGGACACCGGCTGCAGGTCCGCGAGCGGGTTGTGCCCCGCGTGCTCGTCGACCATGGCGAGCTCGGCCTGCTGGTCGGGGTAGCCGATGGACACCCGCGCGGTGAACCGGTCGCGCTGGGCTTCCGGCAGCGCGTAGGTGCCTTCCATCTCGATCGGGTTCTGCGTGGCCAGCACCATGAACGGCGCGCCGAGCAGGTACGTGCTCGTGTCGACCGTGACCTGGTGCTCCTCCATGCACTCCAGCAGCGCGGACTGCGTTTTCGGCGAGGCCCGGTTGATCTCGTCGCCCACCACGATGTTCGCGAACACCGGGCCGGGCCGGAACTCGAACTCGCCGGTCTGCCGGTTGTAGATGGAGACGCCGGTGACGTCGCTGGGCAGCAGGTCGGGCGTGAACTGGACGCGGCTGACGGTGCAGTCGATCGACCGGGCGAGCGCCTTGGCCAGCGACGTCTTGCCGACGCCCGGCACGTCCTCCACGAGCAGGTGACCCTCGGCCAGGAGGGTCACCAGCGCGATCCGGATGACGTCCGGCTTGCCGACCAGGACTCGCTCGACGTTCGCGGCGATCCGGCGGGCCGTGTCGTGCAGCTCGTCGAGAGAGGCTCTCGGCGCGCGGTGCTCGCCTCGCCCGTCCGGGCCGCCTGCCGCCGGGTACAGCGGCTGCCCCGTCGCGTTCCCCTGCGGTCCGGCAGGGGAGGCGGACTGGATTCTCGACGTCACTCGACCTCCTGGTGGCGCATGGCTGAACGGGACCGCCGGTCGTTCGCAGCGCCCAGCCTTCCCTCCAGTGTGTCAAACCCGGGCGAGCTCGGCGGCGGAACCCCGCGATCCTCCGATGCTGACGGACGGCAATACCCATTCTGCTTCTTCCGGGTGATTATGAGGCATTTTCGGGTGCTCCCGCTGACCGTCCGCGCTGTCGTATGCTGCGTAGCGAGAACACGTGGTCAGCACGTCGTCACGGAGAGGCGCACCCGCAGATGAGCGAGGCCGAGGCGGTACGGCTGCCCGGGATCCCCGGACTGCCCGGCGGCCGGTTCTCGGTCACGCCGGAGCTGGCCACGGCCACGTACGCGAAGCTGGGTGAGCTGCAGGACGTCGTCGGCGAGATGGTGCGCGAGGCGGCCGTGCTCGGCCGGTCGGTGCCGCTGGGCGGTGGGTACGCCGGCGAGGTCGGCGTGTTCATGGCGCGGTACGGGCTCGGCGGCGACGGCTCGGCGGTCGAGCAGCTCACCGCGTTCGGCAAGGAGATCGCCGGGCTCAAGAAGCGCATCGGCCGCGCGCTGGAGCGCTACCGCGAGCAGGACGGCGAGGCCGCCGAGGGAGTGGACTGCACTGGTGGCTGACCGCGCCGCGCTTCTGCTTCTCTGCGCCGTCGTGCTGTCCGCCTGCGGCCGGGCGCCTGCCGCACCGCACGCGGCTCCGGCTCCTGCTCCGTCCACGCCTTCGCTGGCCGCGCTCGACCCGTGCACACTGCTGTCGCCCCAGGACCGTTCCACCGCCGGGATCAGCACGGTGGGCAAGGCGAAGACGATCGGCGAGGCGCGCGCGTGCGACTGGACGGTGCCGTCCACCTTCGGCCTCACGATCACGCTCGACGAGACCAATGCGCTGGCCAACCTCGACGTCTCCGAGGGCAAGCGCACGAAGAAGGACGTCGGCGCGCATCAGGCGGTGCAGGTGTCCGGCCGGGGCACGTGCGCGGTGCTGCTCGACATTCGCGGGAAGTCGAGTGTGCAGGTGGACGTCAGCAATGCGAGTTTCACCGACACCACGCTCGCCTGCTCACGGGCGTCGGCGGTGGCCGGGCTGGTCGAACCGAAGCTGCCGTGAACCTCGTGCGAGGAGGACTGTCGTGACCGATTCCCCGGCCGCTCCCGAGCCGACGGCGCGCTACGAAGCGTTGAGTCACGCCGCGCTCGCCGCACTGGCGCTGGACGGCAACGACCCGGCTGCGGCAGGCCAGTCGGGTGCGCAGTGGGCGGAGTTGTCGCGGCGGCTGCGGGAGTCGATCGGCGGGCTCGTCGCGCTGTCGACCGGCAGCGAGGAGACCTGGCAAGGCGGATCCGGCGACGCGATGCGGGCGCTGCTCGGGAAGGCGGCCGGCTGGCTGGCCGAGACGTCGTCGGTGTCGGCGGCGGTCGGGGAGGCCGTCGGCGGGCAGGCCGAGGTCGCCGCGCGGGCGCGGGCGGACATGCCGGCGCCGGTCGGCTTCGACCCGGCGGCGATGATCCGCTCCGCCGCGGCGAGCGGGAACCTGGCGGAGCTGGCCGGGCTGTCGTTCACCATGGACGCGCGCCGCGCCGAAGCCGATGCGGCCCGGCAGAAGGCGATCGACGTCCTGCGCACCCGCGACACCGCCCTGCGCGGGCTCGTGCCGGGCCACGAGTTCCCGGCGGTCCCGGCCCTCGGCGCGGAGCCGGCTTGATCCGGCTGTCGGCGTCGGCGTTCGACATCGTCTGGGCCGACCTCGGCCTCGACCGCCCGCCGGTGCCGCTTTCGGTACCCAGCGTGGGGGAGACCGCGGCCGCCCGCGACGCGATCCGCACGGAGGTCTACCGCAACCTCGGCGAGCGGGGCCTTTTCGACGGCCGCCTCGACGCGGCACTGGAGAACCGCTTGCGGCTGCTGGCTTCCGCGGACGTGTATGTGTCGTGCGAGGCCCTTGCGGACATGACCGCCGACGAACCGTTCCGCGCCGTGGCCGCGCTGCGGGACAGGACCGCGGTGCTGGCGGTCCAGCCGTCGCGGACGATCGGCGTGAGCGGTATCGGGGAAAGCGAGCTGGCGTCGTCGATCGTGGACGTCCTGCCGGAGCTCACCCCCGGCCCCGGCTACGGCGTCCGCCTTCCCACGGAGGGCCCACCTCCGGACAGTGCGGAACTGCGGACGATCCAGTCCCGGCCGGTGTATGCGGCGGGTCAGTTCACGGTGCACACGCGTACCCGCGACGGGCGGCTTTCCCGCGTAGGCGGGCTGACCTGGTTCGACACCGACGCGGGCGCGTACTCCGCGGTCCCTTCGGCGGCCGCGGACTGGGTGACAGTGTCCCCGGTGGACGGTGCGCGGCTTTCCGAGCGGGTGCTGCAGCTGGTGCGGTGACGGAGGTCTGAAGTGGACTGTCGCACGTGGACGGCCACCCCTGCTCCCCACCCCGGCTCCCCACTGAGCCCCACCGCCACTCCCCACTGAGCCCCACCCCCGTCCCCCACCAGGCCCCACTGCGCCCGCCATCCTGGGGAAACACGGACGTTTCACGTCCCGCGAGGTTGCCCGGGACCCCGGTGCGGGGGATCTTCACCACGGTCCCCCCACCCACCCCCCACCGTCACCCACCTTCGTGACCTGCACAAACACCTGACACGACGGAGTGGCGCGCGCGGCAGACTCGTTGACTGTGGTGAAAAGTGGGGTACGGTGGTGCGCAGTGGGGCGGAAGGGAGCCCCGGGGCCGGATCCGGGTGGGGAGCCAACCGGAAATGGCAGGGAGGTGGTGGCCGGTGTTCCTCGGCACCCACACCCCGAAACTGGACGACAAAGGGCGGCTCACGCTGCCCGCGAAGTTCCGCGATGCCTTGGCCGGCGGGCTGATGGTCACCAAGGGGCAGGACCACTGTCTCTTCGTCTTCCCCCGCGCCGAGTTCGAGCAGATGGCTCGGAAGGTCGCCGAAGCCCCGTTCACGAACGAGGCGGTACGGGCCTACCAGCGCTACCTGTTCGCCGGGACGGACGAGCAACGCCCGGACGGGCAAGGGCGCATCGCCATTGCGCCGGAGCTGCGCCGCTATGCCGGGCTGAACAAGGAATGCGTGGTGATCGGCGCGATCACGCGGCTCGAGATCTGGGACGCCCAGGCGTGGCAGGGCTACCTGGACGAACACGAGGACAGCTACGCACAGGCTCGGGAGGAAGTGCTACCGGGCGTCTTCTAGGAGACGGCCGAGCGCACCTGTGTCGTCGGGGGACGCGGGTACGCCGTACCACGCGGATGCCGTGAGGCCTCTGTCCGCTCTTTGGCCCTGGCGCACCTTCCCCGGTGCCAGGTCAGCAAGCGGGCGGGCAGGGACCTGACGGCATCCGCCGCATCTCCCCCGGGAAGCACGCGCAGGAAAGGGGGAAGGGATGACGGGCGCACCCGAGCACGTTCCGGTGCTGCTGCAGCGGATCGTCGAGCTGTTCACCCCCGCGCTGGGCGACCGGGACGCCGTGCTGGTCGACGCCACCGTCGGTCTCGGCGGCCACTCCGCCGCGCTGCTCACCGCCTTTCCCCGGCTCCGCCTCGTCGGGCTGGACCGCGATCCCGCCGCGCTCGAGCGCTCCGCCGAGCGGCTCGCGCGGCACGGTGACCGCGTCGACCTCGTGCACACGGTCTACGACGGGCTCCCCGAAGCACTGTCCGGGCTGGGACTGTCGCATGTGGACGGAATCCTGTTCGACCTCGGGGTCTCGTCGATGCAGCTGGACCGCACCGAACGCGGGTTCGCCTACGCCCACGACGCGCCGCTCGACATGCGGATGGACCCGACGACCGGGTTCACCGCGGCCGACGTGCTCAACACCTACGCGCCCGGCGAGCTGATCCGGATCCTGCGTGACTACGGCGAGGAACGCTTCGCGCAGCGGATCGTGCGGGCTGTGGTGGCGGAACGGGAGAAGGAGCCGTTCACTCGCAGCGGGCGCCTGGTCGAACTGCTCTACAGCGCGGTGCCGGCGGCGAGCCGGCGCACCGGCGGGCATCCGGCGAAGCGCACGTTCCAGGCGTTGCGGATCGAGGTCAACGGCGAGCTGGAAGTCCTGCGCCGGGCGATGCCCGCGGCGCTGGGTGCGCTGGCGATGGACGGCCGCATCGTCGTCGAGTCGTACCAGTCCCTCGAAGACCGGCTGGTGAAGCAGGCACTCGCGGAACTGGCCAAATCCCGGACCCCGGAAGGACTTCCGGTCGAGCTGCCCGGGCACGGGCCGGAGCTGAAGCTCCTCACCCGGGGAGCGGAGAAGGCCGGAGAGGGCGAGATCGAGCACAACCCGCGCGCAGCCTCGGTACGGCTGCGGGCCGCACAACGGATCGGAGAGCCGCGATGACCGCACCCACGAAGTCCCGCCGCGCGTCGGCGTCGACCACGGTCGAGCGGGAAACGCAGAACACGATCACCCAGCCGGAGGCGCCGGTACGGAAGCGCACGACGGCTGCGGAGCGCGCGTACGCCCGGCGTGCGCAGCGTGCCGATCTGCTGCGGCAGCGTGCGCCGAAGAAGCCGACGGTCGAGCCGGAGCCGCTCGAGACCACGACAGTGCGTACGCGGCTGAAGCTGCACTGGCCGCGGTCGCGCGCGTCGTTCGTGCTGGTGATGATGGGGCTGCTTGCGATAGGTGTCGCTTCCACGCTGTGGCTCACCACGCAGGCGATCGCCGACTCGTACCGGCTCGAGAAGCTGCGTACGGAGAACGCTTCTCTCGCAGAGGCGAAGGACCGGCTGGTGCGCGAAGTCGCGAAGGCGCAGTCGCCCGCACAGCTGGCACCTGCGGCCAAAGCGCTGGGCATGGTGCCCGGCGGTGACCCGGCGCGCATCATCGTCGGCAAGGACGGCAAGACGACCGTGGTCGGCGACCCGACGCGGGCCCAGCCGCAGGAGCAGGACGTGACCGCACCGCCCGCGGGGCCGTCCGCCCCGCAGGAAGGCGGGATCGAAGGCGACCTGTCGGGTACTCCGGCGGGCACCGGGGGAGGACAGTAATGGCAGGCCGTTCGAAGGCGGCGGGGAGCGCGCGGCGCACGTACGCCGCGGGCACCCGCCGCGCGGTCGCGAAGCGGGGCAACGGGGGACAGCGCAGCCGGTTTTCCGCCGTCCGCATCATGCTCGTCGCGCTCATGGTCGTTGCTGGCGCGAAACTCGTGCAGGTGCAGTGGTTCGAGGCGCCCGCGCTGTCCGCGGCGGCCGAGCGGCAGCGTTCGCTCACCATCGACATCCCGGCGCAGCGCGGGTCCATTGTGGACCGCAACGGCGCGAAGCTCGCGTTCAGCGTGGAAACCCGCACACTGTCGGTGAATCTGCGGGCACTGCACAAAACGATGGACGAGTACGCGAAGAAGTACCCGGACAAGGGCCGGAACTTCGAAACCGAGGTCACCGGCGCGGCCAAGTACATCGCCGCGAAGGTGCCGCACCTCACCACCGAGGCCGAGCAGTCCGCGCTGCTGCACAAGCAGCAGTCGTTCACCTACCTGGTCAACGACGTCGAGCCTTCGGTGGCCGACGACATCGTGAAGAAGTACGCGTGGATCAGCGTGGAGAAGCGCGCCAAGCGCGAGTACCCGGGGGACACGCTGGCGTCGAACATCGTCGGCCTCGCGAACTGGCGGATGGACGACCCGGACGTGTCCAAGCACAACCTGCACGGCGTGCTCGGGCTCGAGCGCTCCCGTGACGAGGACCTGGCAGGCAAGCCCGGCCGCGAGATCGTGAACACCCAGAACGGCAACGACAACCTGTACCTGCCGGGCTCCGAGCACGTGCTGCAGGCCGCCGTCCCGGGGTCCGACCTCGAGCTCACCCTCGACTCCGACCTGCAGTTCGAACTGCAGCGGCAGTTGAGCGACTACGTCGCGCAGTCACACGCCAAGGGCGGCCAGGCGGTGATCATGGACGCGAAGACCGGCGAGGTCTACGCGCTCGCCGACGACCGCACCTTCAACCCCAACGACCCGTCCACGGTCAAGGACGACCTGCTCAACAACCGCCCGGTCACCACGCCGTACGAACCCGGTTCGGTGAACAAGGTCGTCACCGCCACCGCGGCCATCGACGACAAGATCGCCACGCCCGAGTCCACGCTCGAGGTGCCCGGGTCGATCAAGGTCGCCGACCGCACGGTGCACGACGCGTGGCAGCACGGCACGCAGACGTTCACCACCACCGGGGTCTTCGCGAAATCCTCCAACGTCGGCACGCTCGAGCTGGCCCAGCAGGTCGGCCCGGACCGGTATCTGGCGCTGCTGAAGAAGTTCGGCATCGGGCAGAAGACCGGGATCGGGCTGCCCGGCGAGAGCGCCGGATACGTGCCGCCGCGCGACAAGTGGTCGGCGTCCACGTTCGGCAACCTGCCGATCGGCCAGGGTCTTTCGATGACCGTGGTGCAGATGGCCGGGATGTACCAGGCGATCGCGAACGACGGGCTGCGCGTGGAACCGCGGATCGTGAAGGCGAAGAAGAACCCGGACGGCACCGTGGTGCCCGAGCCGGCCCCGAAAACCGAGCAGGTGGTGAGCCCGCAGACGGCGAAGACCGTCCGCGACATGCTGCGCTCGGTGGTGCAGAACGCGAAGAGCCCGAACACCGGCACCGCGCCGTCGGCCGCGCTGGAGGGGTACCAGATCTCCGGCAAGACCGGTACCGGCCAGCAGATCGACCCGCGTACCAAGGCGTACAGCTCGAGCCTCGCGAACATCACCTTCGCCGGCATCCTGCCCGCCGACCACCCGCGGTTCGTCGTCGGCATCCGCCTCGACGCACCGGACACCACGCTGCCCGCCGGGCATTCCGCCGGGCCGCTTTTCCACTCGATCGCGTCCTATCTGTCGCAGCGGTACCAGATCCCGCTGTCGGACGGGCCGTCGCCGGTGGTTCCGCTCGTGCTGAGCTGACCGCGGAACGCGCGCGCCGGAAGCGACCCCAATGTGGCATTGGGTGCATGTGACGCAGCGAATGTGGCATTGGGTGCGTGGGATGCAGCGAATGTGGCATTGGGTGCGTGGGATGCAGCGAATGCCACATTGGGGCGATGACGCGCGGGGTGTCCACTTGGGCTGGTGCGCGGCGGGAGAAAGGCTTGCGCCGCAATGACCTTCGCCGGACGGCATAGCACACCGCCATCGCGGGGGCGCGTTCGCCGTACCGGCTTGGGTCACCCGGATGCGGCCTCGGTAACCTCTCCGGCGTGTCCGTGTCCTCGTCCCAGCCCCAGAGCGGGCCCGCCGCCGCGTCGCTGCCGGACAGCCCGGTGAAGGCGGCCGCCGCGCCGCCGCGCCCGGACCGGATTGACCCGGTCCCGCTGGCCACCTTGCTCGCCCGCGCGGGTGCGCGGCTCATCGCCGACCGCCCCGAGGCCGCCGACCTCACCGTCACCGGCACCACGCTGCGCGCACAGCACGTGCTTCCCGGTGACCTCTTCGCCGGCTTGCCCGGCGCCCGCGCGCACGGCGCCGACTTCAGCGACCAGGCGCTCGCCGCCGGTGCCGCCGCGGTGCTCACCGATCCCGAAGGCGCCGAGCGGCCGGTGCTGCGGGACGCGCCGGTGCCGGTCCTCGTGCACCCGGACCCGCGGGCCGCGCTCGGCGAGATCGCCGCGTGGATCTACGGCGAGCCGTCGCTGAACCTGGCCGTCCTCGGCGTCACCGGCACCGCAGGCAAGACCACGACCTCGTACCTCGTCGACGCGGGCCTGCAGGCGGCCGGGCTCACCACCGGGCTGATCGGCACGGTCGAGACCCGCATCGCCGGGGAGCGCCTCGCGAGCGGGTTCACCACGCCGGAGGCACCGGACCTGCAGGCGCTGCTCGCGGTGATGCTGGAGCGCGGCGTCACGCACGTGCCGATGGAGGTGTCGAGCCACGCGCTGGCGCTCGGCCGCGTCAACGGCACGCGGTTCGCGGTGGGCGCGTTCACCAACCTGTCGCAGGACCACCTCGATTTCCACCAGGACATGGAGGAGTACTTCGCCGCCAAGTCCTTGTTGTTCGACGGACGGTCGACCACCGAGGTCGTGGTGATCGACAGCGCGTGGGGGCAGGCGCTGCTGACGCCGCAGACGGTCACCGTCTCGATCGAACCGGGCATCGAAGCGGCGTGGCGCGCGGCCGACATCGACGCGACCCCGGCCGGGGAGCAGACCTTCACCCTGCACGGCCCGGACGGCATCGTCCGCGCGGCGAAGATCCCGCTGCCGGGCACGTTCAACGTCGCCAACGCGGTGCTCGCGGCCGCGATCCTGGACAGTGCGGGGGTCGGCGCGGACGAGATCGTCGCCGGGCTCGCCGCGGTCGAGGTGCCCGGCCGGATGGAACGCGTGTTCCTCGGCCAGGAGTTCACCGCGGTGGTCGACTACGCGCACAAGCCGGCCGCGGTCGCGCAAGGGCTCGACGCGCTGCGTGCCCGTACCGACGGCCGGATCATCACCGTGCTCGGCTGCGGCGGTGACCGTGACACCGCGAAGCGCCCGATGATGGGGGAAGCCGCCGCGCGCCGCAGTGACGTGCTGATCGTGACCGACGACAACCCGCGGTCGGAGGACCCGGCCGCGATCCGCGCCGCGATGCTCGCCGGTGCCCGCGGGGTCGGACCGGCGTTGGGCGGCGAGGTACAGGAAATCGGCGACCGGCGGGAGGCGATCGCGCACGCGGTCGAGCTCGCCGGGCCGGGCGACATCGTCCTGATCGCCGGAAAGGGCCACGAAACCGGCCAGGAAGCCCAGGGGGTCGTGCATCCGTTTTCCGACCGTGACGAGCTGGAGGCGGCCATCCGCAAGCGTCTCGAGGTGACCGCGTGATCGAGCTGAGCCTCGCCGAGATCGCCGACGTCGTCGGCGGGCGGCTGCATCGCACCGACGGTGCCGCGATTGTCACCGGCAGTGTCGAGTTCCACACCGGCAAGATCGGGCCCGGCGGGTTGTTCCTCGCCCTGCCCGGCGAGAGCCTCGACGGCCATGACTTCGCCGCGCAGGCCATCGAGGCCGGTGCGGCCGGCGTACTCGCCGCCCGCGAGGTCGACGCGCCCGCGATCGTCGTCCCCCCGCTGCCGCCGGGGCAGGCGCACGAGCGGTCGGTGGCGCTCACCGGCGACACCGACGGGTCCGGCGCCGCGGTGCTGGCCGCGCTGGGCAAGCTCGCGCGCTACGTCGTCGACCGGCTGGCGTCCGGCGGGCTCACGGTCGTCGGGATCACCGGGTCGTCCGGCAAGACCTCCACCAAGGACGTCATCGCGCAGCTGCTGGAGCCGATGGGCGCCACGGTGGCGCCGCCCGGGTCGTTCAACAGCGAGCTGGGCCACCCGTGGACCGCGCTGCGGGCCGACCGGTCCACGAAGTTCCTCGTGCTGGAGATGTCCGCCCGCGGGGTCGGGCACATCGCCGACGCGGCCGCGATCGCGCCGCCGCGGATCGGGGTGGTGCTCAACGTGGGCAGCGCGCACGTCGGCGAGTTCGGCTCGCGCGAGGGCATCGCGAAAGCCAAGGGCGAACTGGTCGAGGCGCTGCCGGACACCGGTCTCGCGGTGCTGAACCTCGACGACCCGCTGGTCGCCGCCATGGCGAACCGGACGAAGGCCCGCGTCGTCGGCGTCGGGGAGTCGGCCGGTGCGCAGATCCGGGCCGCCGACATCACGATCGACGCCGAGGCCCGCGCGTCCTTCCGGCTCGTCACGCCCGAGGGCGAGGCTCCGGTCACGCTTCCGCTGTACGGCGAGCACCACGTCGGCAATGCGCTTTCCGCGGCAGCCGTCGCGCGTGAGCTGGGCGCCACCACCGAGGAGATCGCGCAGCGGCTGTCGTCGCTGCAGCAGCGTTCGGCGCGCCGGATGGAGGTCACCACCCGCGCGGACGGCGTCACGATCCTCAACGACGCCTACAACGCCAACCCCGAATCGGTGCGGGCCGGGCTCAAAGCACTGGCCTCGATGGGCCGGTCGGGCCGCCGGACCTGGGCGGTGCTCGGCGTGATGGGCGAGCTCGGCGAGGACTCGGTGACCGCGCACGACGCGATCGGCAGGCTCGCCGTCCGGCTCAACATCGAGAAGCTCGTCGTGGTCGGCCCGGAGGCGGCCGCGATGCACCAGGGCGCGTTCCAGGAGGGTTCCTGGGGCGAGGAGTCGGTGCTGGTACCCGATGTCGAAGCGGCCGTCGCCGTGCTGCATGATCAGCTCCGTCCCGGGGACGTGGTGCTGGTCAAGGCCTCCAACTTCGCCGGTCTCTGGCGGGTGGCCGATGCGCTGCTCACCGGTCCCGGGGCCGCTCCCACTCCGTCCTCCGAACGCTCGAACGGTGGTCACGCGTGATCAACATCATGATCGCGGCCGCGGCGGGTCTGCTGATCTCGATCCTGCTCACGCCCTACCTGATCCGGGTCTTCTCGCGGCAGGGCTTCGGCCAGGAGATCCGCGAGGAAGGCCCGCAGGGGCACAAGTCGAAGCGCGGCACGCCGACCATGGGCGGCGTCGCGATCATCATCGCGATGGTCGCCGGGTACTTCGTCGCGCACCTGATCACCTGGATCGGCAACTCGCGTTCGGCGGCGCCCTCGGCGTCCGGGCTGCTCGTGCTGATGCTCGCGGTCGGGCTCGGCGTGGTCGGGTTCCTCGACGACTTCATCAAGATCCGCAAGCAGCGCAACCTGGGGCTCAACAAGACCGCGAAACTGGTCGGCCAGCTCGTGGTCACCATCCTCTTCGCGGTGCTCTCGCTGCAGTTCGCCGACGAGCAGGGGCTCACCCCGGCGTCGCAGAGCCTGTCCTACGTCCGGGACCTCGCGCTCATCACGTTCCCGTCGATCGTGTTCGTGATCTTCTGCTACGTCGTCATCTCCGGCTGGTCGAACGCGGTCAACTTCACCGACGGGCTCGACGGGCTGGCCGGTGGCGCGGCGGCGATGGTGCTCGCGACGTACGTGGTGATCTCCTTCTGGCAGGCCCGGCTTTCGTGTGCGACCCAGCCGCTGCCCGCCTGCTACGACGTCCGCGACCCGCTCGACCTCGCGGTGGTCGCCGCAGCGGCCACCGGCGCGTGCGTCGGATTCCTGTGGTGGAACGCGGCCCCGGCGAAGATCTTCATGGGGGACACGGGTTCGCTCGCGCTCGGCGGTCTCGTCGCCGGGCTGTCCATGACCACGCGCACCGAACTGCTCGCCATCGTGATCGGCGGCCTGTTCATGGTCGAGATGATCTCGGTGGTCACACAGATCGCGGTGTTCCGCACGACGCGGCGCAGGCTCTTCCGGATGGCGCCGTTCCACCACCACTTCGAGCTCGCCGGGTGGGCGGAAACCACGGTGATCATCCGGTTCTGGCTGCTGTCGGCGATCTGCTGCATGTTCGGGCTCGGTCTGTTCTACAGCGAGCAGCTCGGGGTCGGGAGCTGACCGCCGTGGATCTTGACGGCAAACATGCTCTCGTCGCGGGCGCCGGGGTCACCGGGAAATCCGTCGTGCCCATCCTGCAGGAGCTGGGCGCGCACGTCACGGTCACCGACGGCAACGCCGAGCGGCTGCAGGAGCTGGCGGGGCTGGGTTCCGAGCTGGTTCCCGGCCTGACCGAACCGCCGCCGGGTACCGCGCTCGTGGTCACCAGCCCGGGCTGGCGGCCGACCGCTCCGCTGCTGGTCGCGGCGGCCGAGGCGGGGGTCGAGGTGATCGGCGACGTCGAGCTGGCGTGGCGGATCGGGCAGCTGCGCGAGCATCCGCCGGCGTGGCTGGTGATCACCGGCACGAACGGCAAGACGACCACCGTCGGCATGCTCGAATCGATTCTCCGTGCTGCCGGATCCGACGCCGTGGCCTGCGGAAATGTCGGCTACCCGGTGCTCGACGCGGTGCAGAGCGGCCACCAGGTGCTGGCCGTGGAGCTGTCGAGCTTCCAGCTGCACTGGTCGTCCACGATCGCGCCGGACGCGTCAGTGGTGCTCAACCTCGCCGAGGACCACCTCGACTGGCACGGCTCGATGGCCGAGTACGCCGCGGCGAAAGGCCGGGTCTACGAGCGTTCCCGCGCCGTGGTGTATAACGCCGAAGACAGCTGGTCCACGCAGATCGCCGGAGAGCATGCGCCGGAAGGCACGCGGCGGATCGGTTTCCGGCTCGATACTCCGGCGGCCGGTGAGCTGGGCCTGGTCGAAGACCTGCTGGTGGACCGCGCTTTCGTGGCCGATCCGGCGACGAGCGCGGAGGAGCTGGCCGAGGTCGCCGACGTCCGCCCGGCCGGGCCGCACAACATCGCCAACGCGCTCGCCGCGGCTGCGCTGGCCCGCGTGCACGGGGTGCCGCTGGCGGCGGTCCGGAAGGGGCTGCGCACGTACGAGCCCGCGCCGCACCGGGCGGCGGAGGTCGCCGAGATCGGCGGGGTCCGCTACATCAACGACTCCAAGGCCACCAACCCGCACGCCGCACTCGGGTCGCTGCTCGCGCACGAGAGCGTGGTGTGGATTGCCGGTGGGCAGCTCAAGGGCGCTTCGGTGGACGAGCTGGTCGCCGCGGTCGCCGGGCGGCTGCGCGGGGCCGTGCTGCTGGGCGTCGATTCACCCGTGATCGAGGCCGCTCTCGCGCGACACGCGCCGGATGTCCCGTGCAACCGCCTTCTTCCGGGTGACGATGAGCCCATGACTGCGGCGGTGAATGCGGCCAGCGCCCTGGCTCGTCCTGGTGACGTGGTGCTGCTCGCGCCCGCCGCCGCCTCGCTGGACATGTTCCCCGGCTACGGCGCGCGCGGTACCGCGTTCGCCGCCGCGGTGGCAGTCCTGGCCGGTGGTGCGGCGGGGGCGGCGGATGACGGTCGTTGACGACAAGAAAGACCAGGCGCGCACCCCGCGAAGGCGCAAAGGCCGCAAGGAAAGCCCGTTCGTCGCGCTGCGTACCGCGCTGACCGCCTGGCTTTCCCGCCCGCTCGCGTCGTTCCACCTGGTCCTCGCGCTCACCGGGGTGCTCACCGTGATGGGCATCGTGATGGTGCTGTCCGCGTCGTCGGTGGCCTCTTACGACCCGAAGACCGGCAGCGGCGTGTACGCGCTGTTCTCCAAGCACCTGATGTTCGTGGCGCTCGGCGCGATCGTGTTCTGGGTCGGCCTGCGGATCAAGCTCGAGCGGATCCGGCGGATGTCGGCGACGCTCACTGTGCTGTGCCTCGGCCTGCTGATGCTGGTGCTGACGCCGCTCGGGTCCACCGTGAACGGGTCGCAGGGCTGGTTCAAGCTCGGCGTGTTCACCTTCCAGCCGGTGGAGGCGGCGAAGGTGGCGCTGGCATTCTGGGGCGCGCACATCCTGGTGATCAAGTACAACGTGATCCACCAGTGGCGGCATCTGCTGGTGCCGGTGGTCCCGGTGGCGCTGCTGATGTTCGCGCTGGTGATGATGCAGCCCGACCTCGGCGGCACGATCACGCTCGCCGTGGTGCTGCTGGCCCTGCTGTGGTTTGCCGGTGCGCCGAAACGGCTTTTCGCGGTGATCCTCGCGGGCGGCCTGAGCGGGGTGCTGGTGCTGGCGATCATCGCGCCGTACCGGCTGGCCCGTGTGATGAGTTTCCTGTCGCCGGACGCGGACACCTCGGCCGAGGGATTCCAGGCGAACCAGGCGAAACTGGCGCTCGCCGACGGCGGCCTGTTCGGCAAGGGGCTCGGGCAGGGCGCGTCGAACTGGGGCTACCTGCCGAACGTGCAGAACGACTTCATCTTCGCCCTGATCGGCGAGGAACTGGGGTTCGTGGGCTGCGCGGTGGTGCTGGCGCTGTTCGCCGGAGTGGCCGTGGTCGGGCTGCGGATCGCCACCCGCAACATCGACCCGTGGATCCGGATCGTCGCGGGCACGCTCACGTTGTTCCTGGTCGCGCAGGCGGCCATCAACATCGGGTACGTGGTGGGATTGCTGCCGGTCACCGGCGTCACGCTGCCGTTGATCTCGTACGGCGGCACGTCGCTCGTGATCACCATGCTCATCATGGGCGTGCTGGCCAACGCCGCGCGGCACGAACCCGAGGCGGTGGCCGCACTGCGTTCGCACGGCCCGGGTAAATTCGGACGCCTGCTGCGGCTGCCCGCGCCCGACCCGTACCGCCCGCCCTCGCCCCGCAAGGGCCAGCGCGGTTCCGGGAACGGGGCGAAGGCGGCCCGGCCGGCGCCGCGAGCGGCCCGGCCCGCACCGGCGCAGGAACGGCGCCGGTCGCCGCGGCGGACGACAGGCAACCGCGGTGCCCGGGGCACCGCGAACCGGAGAGGTCATTGGTGAGTAAGCCCGTCAAGGGAACCGAGCGGTCGGCAGCGGGCCGGGCGCCCGTCGTGGTGGTCGCCGGAGGCGGCACCGCGGGACACATCGAGCCGGCGCTCGCGCTGGCCGACGCCGTGAAACGGCTGCGCCCGGACGCCGAGGTGATCGCGCTCGGCACGGCCCGCGGCCTGGAGAACAAACTGGTCCCGGCACGCGGGTACCAGCTGGAGCTGATCCCGCCGGTCCCGATGCCGCGCAAACCGACCCCGGAGCTGCTGCGGCTCCCGCTCAAGGTGCGCGATTCCGTCCGCCGTACGCGCGAGGTACTGGACCGCGTGCACGCCGACGTCGTGGTCGGCTTCGGTGGGTACGTCGCGCTGCCGGCGTACCTGGCCGCGCGCGGACGTACGCCGATCGTGGTGCACGAAGCGAACAAATCGGCCGGGCTGGCCAACAAGGTCGGCGCGCGGTTTGCTTCGCGGGTTGCCGTGGCAGTGCCCGGTACGCCGCTGCCGAAGGCAGAGGTCGTCGGCATTCCGCTTCGCCGGTCGATCACGTCGCTGGACCGGGCCGCTCTGCGCGCCGAAGCCCGCGCGCATTTCGAGCTCGATCCGGATGCGCCCACTCTGCTGGTGTTCGGCGGATCGCAAGGCGCGCAGTCGATCAACTCCGCAGTGTCCGGTGCGGCGAAGGATCTCGCCGAGGCGGGCGTCGGCGTGCTGCACGCGCACGGGCCGAAGCACACCCTTGTGGTACAAGAGTTTCCGGGCCATCCGGCGTACGTACCGGTGCCGTATCTGGAGCGGATGGACCTCGCGTACGCGGCGGCTGACGCGGTGGTGTGCCGGTCCGGTGCGATGACCGTGGCCGAGGTGTCCGCGGTCGGGCTGCCCGCGGTGTTCGTGCCGCTGCCGCACGGAAACGGCGAGCAGGCGGTGAATGCGCAGCCTGCGGTGGAAGCCGGGGCGGCGTTCCTGGTGCCCGACGCCGACCTCACCCCGGCGAAGATCGCCGAGCTGGTGATCCCGCTGGTCACCGACGCGGACCGCGTCGCGAAAATGAGCTCGGCCGCGGTCGGGCTCGGCCACCGCGAGGCCGACGAAACCCTCGCCCGGATCGTCCTGGAGGCTGCCGGTGCCTACCCCGCTTGAGCTGCCCGCGTCACTGCGCCGGGCCCACCTGATCGGGATCGGCGGGGCCGGGATGTCCGGTATCGCGCGGATTCTGCTGGCCCGCGGCGCCGCGGTCTCCGGGTCCGACGCCAAGGAATCGCGAGCGCTGCTGTCGTTGCGGGCACAGGGCGCGACGCTGTTCGTGGGGCAGCGCGGGGAAAACCTCGCGGAGCTGCCCGAGCCGCCGTCGGCCGTGGTGGTGTCCACCGCGATCAAGGAGACCAACCCGGAGCTGGCCGCGGCCCGCAGCCGCGGCATCCCGGTGCTGCACCGCGCGCAGGCGCTGGCCGGGCTGATGGCCGGGCACCGGGTCGCGTGCATTGCCGGTACCCATGGGAAAACGTCGACCACGTCGATGCTCACGGTGGCGCTGCAGCACTGCCGGATGGACCCGTCGTTCGCGATCGGCGGTGACCTCAACGAGTCCGGCGCCAACGCGCACCACGGCGAGGGCGGCGTGTTCGTCGCGGAGGCCGATGAGAGCGACGGCTCGTTCCTCACGTACACGCCGTCGGTCGCGGTCGTGACGAACGTGGAGCCCGATCATCTCGACCACCACGGCACGGCCGAGGCGTACGTGAAGGTGTTCAGCGACTTCGCCGGCCGGATCGAACCGGGCGGGCTGCTGATCGTGTGCGCGGACGACCCGGGTGCGGCGCGGCTGGGCGACGAAGCTGCTGCGGCCGGGGTGCGGGTGCGCCGGTACGGGCGCGCTGCCGCCGCCGACGTCCGCGTGCTGGACTACACGCCTGCGCCGGACGGCGGTGTGGTGCGAGTGCTGCTGGACGGTGCCGAGCGTGAGCTGCGGGTCGCGGTGCCGGGGGAGCACATGGCGCTCAACGCGGTCGCTGCGCTGCTGGCCGGGCTCGAACTGGGCGCGCCGGTGGACGGGATGGCCGAGGGGCTCGCCGCGTTCGGCGGGGTGCGCCGCCGGTTCGAGTTCAAGGGCCGCGCGGGCGACGTGCGGGTGTACGACGACTACGCGCACCACCCCACGGAGGTCGACGCTCAGCTGCGGGCGGTGCGCGTGGCTGCGGGTACCGGGCGGGTCGTGGTGGTGTTCCAGCCGCATTTGTACTCGCGTACGAAGACTTTCTCGGCCGAGTTCGCCGAGGCGCTGTCGCTGGCCGACGAGGTCGTGGTGCTGGATGTGTTCGGGGCGCGCGAGGATCCGGTGCCGGGGGTGACCGGGGCGCTGATCGCCGACCGGGTCCGCGTGCCGGTGCACTACCAGCCTGCGTTCGACGCGGCCGCCGCGCTGGTCGCGGACCTCGTGCGGCCGGGCGACCTCGCGGTCACCATGGGTGCGGGCGACGTGACGCAGCTGGGTCCGGAAATCCTGGCCGAGCTGGACCGGAGGGCCGCCGGAGCATGACCGGGACCCGGCAGCGCCGCCGCCCGTCCTCCCCCCGGGTGGACGAGCAGAAGCGGGCTGCCCTTGCCCGGGAACGACGGGGGCGGCGGTCGGAGGAAGACCGCCGCCGCACGCGGTCGCGCCGCACCGCCTCGCGGCGGGCGCGGCCGACGCGGGGCAAGGAAATCCGCCGCCGGTGGGTGGCGCTGCTGACCGTGGTCACCGTGCTGGCGCTGGGATATCTGCTGTTCTTCAGCTCGCTGCTCGCAGTGAAGACGGTGACTGTCGAGGGCGCGAAAACCGTGCCGGCGGACCAGATCCGTACCGCCGCCGAAGTGCCCGCGGGGCTGCCGATGCTGCGCGTGGACGTCGACGTGATCCGCGACCGGGTGGCCCGGATGCCGGGGATCGCGACGGTCGACGTGTCGCGCTCGTGGCCGACGACGCTCGAGATCGCGGTGACCGAACGCACCGCGATCGCGTTCTTCGACAGCGGCCCGGGCGGCGACGGCGTGCACCTGGTCGACGGCGGTGGTGTGGTGTTCAAGACGGTGCCGAACCGACCGTCCGGGCTGCCGGAGCTGAAGCTGCCGAAGGTGTCCGCCGACGATCCGGTCACGCGGGCGGTCACCGCAGTGCTGGGCGTGCTGCCGGAGCCGCTGCTGAAGCAGGTCAAGACCACGACGGCGCAGACCCCGGCGAGCGTCGCGTTCACCCTCGCCGACGGCAAGACAGTGCGCTGGGGGAATGCCGAGAACACCGACCGTAAGGCGAAAGTGCTGGCTGCGCTGCTCACCCAGCCCGGCAAGATCTACGACGTCTCCGCTCCGGAACTGCCCACCATCACGCCCTGACGTCTTTTGACGGGGTTTCCCGTATGCCGTACGCTGTCCTTTTTCGTACGCCATACGGGAAGGTGGGGGCATGACGATCCTGGTGACGGGCGCGACGGGCAATGTGGGGCGCCTGGTGGTCGACGAGCTGGTGTCGCGCGGGGTTCCGGTGCGGGCGCTGACGGTCGACCCGGAACGGGCGGCGCTGCCGGAAGGGGTCGAGGTGGTCGTCGGGTCGCTGGCTCGGCCGAAGACTTTGCCGGGTGCGCTGGATGGGGTCGAGGCGGTTTATCTGGCGCCGTATGCGCGGACTGTGTCGCGGTTTTGTGAGCTGTCCGTCGAGGCTGGGGTGCGGCGGGTGATTGCGTTGTCGGGGAGCAGCATCGGGGACACGCATCCGGCGTCCAGCGGGCATGACTTCGCTGCTGTCGAGAAGGCGGTTTCGGCGGCCGGGTTTGCGTGGACGTTCCTGCGTCCGGGTGCGTTCATGGACAACTCGCTGGGGTGGTCGGCGTCGGTGCGGGAGCGGGGGGAGGTGCGGTCGGTGTTTGCGTCGGCCACGCAGACGCCGATCGATCTCGGGGATATCGCTGCGGTGGCCGGGCATGTGCTGACCACTGAAGGGCATGCCGGGCGGACGTATGTCCTCAGTGGACCTGAGGGGTTGTCTCTTGCGCAGATGGCGGTGGCGATCGGGGAGGCGGTGGGTCGGCCGGTGCCGTTCGTGGAGCTGACGGTGGAGGAGCAGGTCGCGGAGTGGGTCGGGGCGGGGTATCCGGCGGATATTGCGGAGTGGCTGGTGGAGGGGTTTGCGGAGACGGTGGCGCATCCGCAGGTGCCGACTGGGGTGGTGGAGGAGTTGCTGGGGCGGCCTGGGGTCACTTATGCGGAGTGGGCGAAGGCTCATGTGGCGGCGTTTGCTTGAGTGGGCCCGTTGCTGGTGGGGCACCCCGAAGCCCGAGTGTCACTACGGTCGGAGGGGCTTGTCAAGGCGGGAAAGATGCCTTGACAAGCCCCTCCGGAATGGGGGCGGGGCGGGGCGGTGGGTGGGTGCGAATTGTCGGGGGTGTGCGGCACACTGCGACGCGTGACTACTACTGCACCTCAACGTCCTGATCCGCCGATGGACGGGGACGAGCGTACTCAGCTCACCGGGTTTCTCGATTTCCTGCGGGCCAGTGTGGAGTGGAAGTGTTCCGGGCTCACGGACGAGCAAGCGCGCCGCGTTCATCTGCCCAGTGAGCTCACCACCATCTCCGGTCTGTTGTGTCATCTGACTTTGGTGGAGAACTACTGGTTCTGTGTCGTCCTCGATGGGCAGCCGGACGAGTGGGCGGAGCGGCTCGAGGTTGATCGGGACGCGGAGTTTCGGGTGGCGCTCGAGGTTCCGATCGAGCAGTTGCTCGCCGAATACCGAGCCGAGACCGAGCGTTGCCGGGCGGTCGTGGCGGCGCGGGGGTTCGGGGACACTGTGCGGTACAAGGGCGATCGGCCGCTCACGGTGCGCTGGGTGATCGAGGAGACTGCCCGGCATTTGGGGCACCTCGACCTGCTGCGTGAGCTCACCGACGGGCTGACCGGCGAATGAGTCCGGGCGGCAAGGGTACGAAGCCGGAGGTGCGTTCCACGTAGTCCGCGTAGCCGGGGCGGGATTGCCGCAAACTCTGTTCCAGCATGGGTTTTCCGGTGCCGCGGGCCAGCAGTGCCGTCATCACGATCGGCGACAGGACGGTCGCCGCGCCGGGCCACGAAGAGCAGGCCAGCAGGTAGAGGCCCCACCAGACGCAGGCGTCGCCGAAGTAGTTCGGGTGGCGGGTGTAGCGCCATAATCCCGTGTCGAGGACTTGGCCGCGGTTGGCCGGGTCGGCGCGGAAGCGGCGTAGTTGTTCGTCGCCGGTGGTTTCGAACGTGAAGCCGACCAGCCAGACGGCGATGCCCAGCCAGGCGGTCACCCCGAAATCCTTGCCGGACATGGCGAATTGCACCGGTAGCGAAATGAACCACAGGAGCACTGCCTGGAGAAGGTATACCCGGACGAACATTCGCGCGCCCGGGTTCGGTCCGGCGCGGTCCAGCATTCGTTGGTAGCGCGGGTCTTCCGGCTTGCCGTGGTTGCGTAGGTGCAGGTGTACGGCCAGGCGGACGCCCCAGATCACGGTGAGTGCGGCGGTCACCAGCCGCAGGGGAAGCGGGCCGGTGCCGAAGGGGAAGGCCACTACGGCCACGAGTGCGAAACCCAGTCCCCAGAAGGTGTCGATGGTGTCGTAGCGGCGTCGCCGCCGGGCGATGGCGAAGGTCAGGGTGACGGCGACCAGCGTGACTGCGGCGGTGAGACCGAGGATCATGTCCACTCCCGGGCAAGGGGCAGTCCGCTGCGGCCGGTCGCGTCCGGGCGGACGGCCAGGATCTGGTCCACGCCCATGCGGTTCTCCTCGAAAGCGAGCGCTCCGCCGACGAGGTACAGCCTCCACACTCGTGCGCTTGTCTCGCCGATGAGGGCGACGGCTTCGCTCCAGTGTCGCTCCAGCGTGGCCGCCCACGCGCGCACGGTCGGGACGTAGTGCTCGCGCAGCGCGTGTACGTCACGGATCTCGAAACCGGCGGTCTCCAAGTGCGCGAGGGTACGGCTGACCGGGCGCATGGTCATGTCCGGCGCGATGTACCGCTCGATGAACGCGCCGCCACCGGGGGCGACAGCGCCGCGCGACATCTGTTGCAACAACAGTCGTCCGGTGGGCTTGAGCATGCGGAACAGGGTGGCCGCGTACGTCGGATAGTTCTCTTCGCCCACATGTTCACCCATCTCCACCGACGCCACCGCATCGAAGGGTTCCCCGGTCAGCTCACGGTAATCCTGCCGACGCACCTCGACGCGGTCGCCGAGGTCGTGTGCCGCCAGCCGCCCTCGGATGTGCTGCACCTGCTCGGCGGAGATCGTCACGCCGACTGCGTGGACGCCGTGGTGTTTGGCCGCATGCACGAGCAGCGAGCCCCACCCGCAGCCGACGTCCAGCAGCCGCATGCCGGGGCGCAGGCCGAGTTTCCGGCAGATCAGCTCCAGTTTGTCGTGCTGTGCCTGTGCCAGGTCACCGGTGGTCCAGTAGCCCGCGGAGTAGGCCATCGACTCGTCGAGCAGCAGCTGGTAGAAGGCGTTCGACAGGTCATAGTGGTGCGCGATCGCCGACCGGTCCCGGGCGAGGGTGTGCCGGACACCCCGCAGCCGCGCTTCTTCCGCGGGCGGCTTCGGCGGCGGACCGAGCACGCCGAGCCGAAGGGCGAGCCGGACCGCCTCGGCCCGGTCCCGCATGGTCGGCCGGACCGGGTTCAGTGCCCGGACCTGCCGGAACGTCTCGGTCAAATCGCCTTCGACATTCAGATCTCCGGACACATAAGCCCGCGCCAGACCCAGCTCGCCCGGCGCGTAGAGCAGCCATCGCAGCGCGCGGCGGTTGTTGAGGACGACGGTCGGCCCGGCAGGTCCGGCGCGGTGGCCGTCCCAGGTCCGGAGGGCCACCGGCAGCGGGGTGCCGAGCAGCCGTTCGGCGAAGTCGGCGAGGCGGTGTGCAGCGGAGTTCGGCATACCCGGGGTTCGGAGCGGCCCGGCGCGCGGATGGGTACCAATCCAGGCCACGACCGGCGCCGAATCCCCGTCGTGCACCACACCACGGGACAACGCATCGCAGTCATCGGCAGCGGGGTCGCCGGTCTTACCGCCGCGTACCTGCTGCAACGCCGCCACGAGGTCCTGCTGTTCGAGGCCGACGACCGGCTCGGCGGCCACGCCCACACGCACGACGTGCCGAGCGCGCACGGCGGGACCGTCGGCGTCGACTCCGGGTTCATCGTCCACAACGAACGCACGTACCCGACGCTGATCCGGCTCTTCGGCGAGCTCGGCGTCCGCACGCGCGCGACCGAGATGTCGATGAGCATCCGCTGCGACGGCTGCGGCCTGCAGTACGCCGGGGCGAAGGGCCTGCCCGGCCTGTTCGCGCAACGGCGCAACACCACGTCCGGCCGGTACCTGCTCATGCTGGCCGAGGTCAAACGGTTCCACCGGCATGCCGCGAGGCTGCTCGCCCGTCCCGACGCCGGGGAGGTCACGCTCGGTGCGTTCCTCGCGATCGGCGGGTATTCCGGGTATTTCGTCGACCATTTCGTCCTGCCGCTGGTCTCGACCGTCTGGTCCGCCGACCGGGTCGACACGATGCAGTACCCCGCGCAGTACCTCTTCGAATTCCTCCGCAACCACGGCATGCTCACCGTCCGGAATTCGCCGACCTGGCGGACCGTCGTTGGTGGCTCGCGCGAGTACGTGGAGCGGGCGGCCAAGCAGCTGACCGCGGTGCATCTGTCCACGCCGGTCCGCGCGGTGCTGCGGACCGCGCACGGCGTCGAGGTGCGCGATGACGCCGACACGCCACACCGTGTCGACCGCGTCGTGGTCGCCACCCACGCCGACCAGGCCTTGCGACTGCTCGCCGATCCCACTGCGGCGGAACGACAACTGCTCGGCACCTTCCGTTATTCGCGCAACGAGGCCTGGCTGCACACTGACCCGTCCGTGCTCCCGACAGTCGCCGCGGCCCGGTCGTCCTGGAACTACCGGACCCCCGAATGCGGTGCCGACGTCGACGCCGTCCAAGTCACCTACGACCTCAACCGGCTCATGGGCCTCGACGAGACCACGACGTACGCCGTCACCCTCAACCCCCGCGCGCACCCGGAGAGCGTGGTCGCGAAGATGTCGTACCAACATCCCATCTACACCCCGGAATCCGTTGCTGCGCAACGACGTCTCAGTGAGCTCAACGACGGCGTCCTCGCCTACGCGGGCGCGTACCAGGGCTGGGGATTCCACGAGGACGGCTGCTCGTCGGGTGTCCGCGCAGCAGCCAGTTTCGGGGTGGCTTGGTGAACACCGCGACTGCCGTCCTATACGACGCCACTGTCGCGCACGTCCGGCGCGCCGACCCGCCGTACTCCTTCGCGCACCGGATGTACTTGTGGCTCACCGATCTCGACGACCTGCCCCGCCTGCCGTGGTGGCTCCGGCCATTCGCCCGTTTCGACGGACGCGACCACTTCGCGCGCGGTGAACCCGGCGACATCCGGTCCAAACTGGACACTTGGCTCGCGTCCCGCGGGGTGGACCTGCACGGCGGCCAGGTCGTCATGCTCGCTTCGGCGCGGGTGCTCGGGTACGTGTTCAACCCGATCACCGTGTACTGGTGCCACACGCCGGACGGCGCGCTCGCGTGCGTCGTGGCCGAGGTGCACAACACCTACGGCGGCCGCCACGCGTACCTGCTGCACGAAGACCTGAAGGCGGACAAGGAATTCTACGTGTCGCCGTTCCAGGAAATGACCGGCGAGTACCGCATGCACCTGCCGCGTCCGGACGAGTTGCTGGCGCTCACCGTCGTGCTGCACCACGGCGGCGACCCGGCGCTGACCGCTACGCTGCGAGGCGTCCGGCGTCCGATCGGGACTCGTACGCTCGCGCGGTTCCTGCTCGGCAGGCCGCTGCAACCGCAGCGCGTCGCCGCGCTGATCCGCCGCCACGGGCTCGCGCTGTGGCGGCGCAAGGCCCCGATCGCCGCCCGGACCGGGCAGAACACGGCAGGAGCCCTTCATGGATGAGAGCGCACGCATGGCCGCGGTGCCGCCGGACGGCCAGCCGGGTGCCGAGGGCTTGATGGCGCTGGTCGCCAAGGGGGACGAACGCGCCTTCGAACGGCTGTATGACCAGCTCGCCGGACCGGTGTACGGCCTGGTCCGCCGGATCGTCCGGGACCCGGCGCAGTCCGAGGAGGTCGCCCAAGAGGTGCTCGTGGAGCTGTGGAAGACCGCGACGCGTTACTCACCGGCGAAGGGCAGCGTGCTGAACTGGGCCATGACGCTCGCGCATCGCCGCGCCGTAGACCGCGTACGGTCCGCGCGGGCCAGCACCGAACGCGAGCGCAAGGCGACGTTCGAAGCCGCGCGCGGACGGCCGTTCGACGAAGTGGCCGAGTCCGTCGCGACGCGGCTGGAGCGCTCGCAGGTACGCCGCTGTCTGAAGGTGCTCACCGAACTGCAGCGCGAGTCCGTCCTCCTGGCGTACTACCAGGGCTACACCTACCGCGAGGTCGCCGACGTGCTCGACACGCCACAGGGGACCGTGAAGACCAGACTGCGTGACGGATTGATCCGGCTGCGCGACTGCCTGGGGGTGACGGCATGAGCAGTCCGGACATGCACACCTTGGCCGGCGCGTACGCGCTCGACGCGCTGTCGGAAGTGGAGCGGGCACAGTTCCGCCGTCACCTCGAACAGTGCGAAGCGTGCGCGCAGGAGGTACGCGAGCTTCGCGAGACTGCGGCCCGTCTCGGCGCAGCGATGGACGAACAGCCACCGTCCGGTCTGAAGGACCGCGTACTGGCCGAAATGCGCACCACGCGTCAGCTGCCGCCGCGGTCCGAGCCCGACGAACCGGGGGAGCGGACCCGCGGACCGCGCCGCTGGCCGATGCTGATCGCCGCCGCGGCAGCCGTCGTTGGTCTTGCGCTCGCGGGTGTGTTCGGCGGGATCGCCCTGCACACCAGCAGCGAGCTGCACAGCGCACAGTCCCAATTGGGCCAGGCACGCGACCGGTACCGCCCGGTCGCCGAACTGCTCGCCTCGCCGGACACGCGCACCGAGCACGTCACCTCGCCCCGCGGAGGCGGCGGCACGGTGATGGTGTCCCGCAAGCTGGACCGCGTGATGTTCCTGCAGTCGGGACTGCCGCCGGTGCCGCCGGACCGGGTCTACGAGGCCTGGCTGATGGGCCCGGACCTCGCGCCGCGCCCGGCCGGTCTGCTGCCCGGCGGGCCGTCGGGTTCGCTGGTCGTGGCGGACGGGCTGGCCGGGGCACAGCAGTTCGCGATCAGCATCGAACAGGCCGGTGGATCAGCCACCGGAAAGCCGTCGGCCGACGTCGTGCTCGTGACGCCCGTACCCGCATAACAGCCCGCATAACAGCCGTCATAGCAGCCCGGACCGCAGACCGCGAAGCAGGGTCCGGGAGGGGTTCCGGCCTTGCGCACGGGTTCGCGTTGTGGCAAAACACCTTTGCCGCATACGGCGTGGCTACTGGATTCGAGCCTGCCCGGTGCCTACCGTCCTGCCTTGACGCTGGTGGTTGACATAACTCTCACTCTCGAGTCGAGGGTGAGAGTTCCGGCCCCGGCGGGCGGTACGTGCACATCACGAGTCAGGAAGGCGGACCCGATGACGCCCCCGCACAACTACCTTGCGGTGATCAAGGTCGTCGGCATCGGCGGCGGCGGCGTGAACGCCGTGAACCGGATGATCGAGGTCGGCCTCAAAGGTGTCGAGTTCATCGCGGTGAACACCGACGCGCAGGCACTGCTCATGTCCGATGCCGACGTCAAGCTCGACATCGGCCGGGAACTCACCCGCGGCCTCGGTGCCGGCGCCGCCCCCGAGGTGGGGCAGAAGGCCGCCGAGGACCACCGCGAGGAGATCGAAGAGGTCATCAAGGGCGCCGACATGGTGTTCGTGACCGCGGGCGAGGGCGGCGGCACCGGCACCGGCGGCGCGCCCGTGGTGGCCCAGATCGCCCGCAAGCTCGGCGCGCTCACGATCGGCGTGGTCACCCGCCCGTTCACCTTCGAGGGCAAGCGCCGCGGCAAGCAGGCCGAGGACGGCATCCAGCAGCTGCGCAACGAGTGCGACACGCTGATCGTGATCCCGAACGACCGGCTGCTGCAGCTCGGCGACATCGGCGTGTCCCTCATGGACGCGTTCCGCTCGGCCGACGAGGTGCTGCTGTCCGGTGTCCAGGGCATCACCGACCTGATCACCACGCCCGGCCTGATCAACCTCGACTTCGCCGACGTCAAGAGCGTGATGTCGGGCGCGGGGTCGGCGCTGATGGGCATCGGCTCGGCCCGTGGCGAGGGCCGCGCGATCCAGGCCGCGGAGAAGGCGATCAACTCGCCGCTGCTGGAAGCGTCGATGGACGGGGCGCACGGCGCGCTGCTGTCCATCGCGGGCGGGTCGGACCTCGGGCTGTTCGAGATCAACGAGGCCGCGTCGCTCGTGCAGGAGTCGGCGCACCCGGACGCGAACATCATCTTCGGCACGATCATCGACGACTCGCTCGGCGACGAGGTCCGGGTCACGGTGATCGCGGCAGGCTTCGACGCCGGCGCGCCCACGCACAAGAAGCTCGACCCGCCCGCGTTCGGCGGACGGCAGGGCAACGGCAGCGGGTCCACCGCATCCGCCGCGGCAGGCCAGGTCGGCGGCGGGGCCACCCCGGTGCCGTCGTCCGCTCCGCAGGGTGGCGCCACGCCGGTGCCGCCGTCGGGCAGCTCGGGCTACCCGGTCGCGCCGCCGCGCACCCCGCCGGGCGGCCTGCCCCAGCCGGGCGGGACCTCGGGCGGCCTGCCGCAGCCGGGCACCTCGCGCGGGTACTCGCCGATCGGGTCCGGCAGCGCCGCGAACGGCGGCCTGCCCAGCCGTCCCGCCACGGTGCACGACGACCCGACCGACGACGACGTTGACGTGCCGCCCTTCATGCGCCGCTGACCCCCGGTTCGCCTGCGACCGGTTCCGTGAAGGGAACCATCACGGAATCAGATTCCGTGATGGTTCCCTTCACGGACTTCAGCCCAGCACCTCCGGCAACCGGGCAGCACAGGCTTCACCCGGAGCCCGCCCCGACTCACCCGGGGCGGGCTCCGGTGTTTTTGGCAGGATGACGGGGTGCGAGTACGACGAGTCGTCACGACCAGGGCGGGCGGGGCTTCCCGGCCGCCGTACGACACCTTCAACCTCGGCGACCACGTCGGCGACGACGCGGGCGACGTGTATGCCAACCGCAAGCGGCTGGCCACCGAACTCGGCCTCGCCGAAGACCGGCTGGCCTGGATGGAACAGGTGCACGGCCGCACCGCGACCATTGTGGACGGCACCGAAACCGCGGCCGCCGAAGCCACCGACGCGCTGGTCACGAACCGGCCGGGCGTCGCGCTCGTGGTGCTGGTCGCCGACTGCGTGCCGGTGCTGATGGCCGATCCGGAGGCGGGGGTGGTGGCCGCGGTGCACGCCGGTCGCGTGGGCGCCCGCGTCGGCGTGGTCCCGGCCGCGCTGGCGGCGATGCGTGACCTGGGTGCGGAGCCGGGCCGCGTGGAAGCGTTGCTGGGACCGGCAATCTGCGGCGAGTGCTACGAGGTCCCGGCCGCGATGGCCGCGGACGTCGAGCAGCATCTGCCCGGCAGCACGAGCCGCACCCGGAGTGGATCGACCGGGCTCGACCTGCGCGCCGGGCTGTGGCAGCAGCTAGCCGACCTTGGCGTCGGGCGCGTCGGCGCGGATCCGCGCTGCACGGCCGAGGAAAAGACGCTGTTCAGCTACCGCCGCGACGGCACCACGGGCCGGATCGCCGGGATCACGTGGCTGGAAGAGGCGATCGCGTGACTGAGCCCGACATCGCTCGGCGCAAGGAGCTGGCCGCCGCAATCGCCGAGGTCGAAGAGCGCATTGCGGCGGCCTGTGCGGCAGCCGGGCGCGCCCGGGACGAGGTGCGGCTGATCGGGATCACGAAGACCTTCCCGGCCGCCGACGCGGCCCTGCTCACCGACCTCGGGCTCCGGAACCTGGGTGAGAACCGTGACCAGGAAGCGGGTCCCAAGGCCGCTGAAGTCGCCGAGCTGCGTCCGGACGCGGCGCCGCGCTGGCACATGGTCGGGCGGCTGCAGCGGAACAAAGCCCGCTCGGTGGTCCGCTGGGCGGACGAGGTGCAGTCGGTCGATTCGGCGCGGCTGGCCGATGCACTCGGCCGCGCGATGGCCGCCGCGCGGGACGCGGGGGAGCGCACCGAACCGCTCGACGTGCTGATCCAGGTGAGCCTCGACGGTGACACCGCACGTGGTGGTACCCCCTTGGGCGAGGTTCGTGCCCTTGCTGACCACATCACTCACGTGGGGGAGCTGCGACTGCGTGGCGTTATGGCCGTCGCTCCACTGGGGGATGACCCGGGCACGGCTTTTGCCCGCCTGGCCCAGGCCGCGGAAAGTCTCCGGGCGGATTACCCGGAAGCGGATGTCGTGTCCGCCGGGATGAGCCATGATCTGGACCAGGCGATCCGGCACGGCTCGACGTGTGTGCGTGTCGGAACCGCGTTGCTCGGCAGGCGCGGTTTAGCCTCGCCGTAGGGAGTTCGCCCGGTGGTCACGTTTCGTGTCCGCCCGGGCGGGGCACAACGGTGCGGGAGCGGCTAGGGCTAGGGAGAGGCATGAGCGCGCTGCAGAAGCTGAAGGCCTACTTCGGGATGGTGCCCGCGGACGAGCACGGCTACGACGACGAGTACGACGACTACGACGACCGCTACGACCGGGCGCCGGCACGCTCGAGGGAACGGTACCGCGACCGGCCGGACCCGACGGAACCCGCCTACGACGCCTACGACGAGCCCGCCGCGCGCATGCGGTCCCGGTCCTCCGTCGCGGCCGAGCCGTCGACCCACGGAGCGCTCGCCGTGGACCGCCAGCCGGAACCGGTCGCGCGGCTGCGGCCGGTCACCGAGCCGGTCGCGCCGCCGGTGCGCGACCCGCTGAGCCGGATCACCACGCTGCACCCCACGAGCTACCTCGAGGCCCGCGCGATCGGGGAGCACTACCGCGAGGGCATCCCGGTGATCATCAACCTCACCGAGATGGAGAACGCGGACGCCAAGCGGATCGTGGACTTCGCCGCCGGGCTCGCGTTCGCCGTGCGCGGCTCGATGGACAAGGTCACCAACAAGGTGTTCCTTCTCTCACCGCCGGACGTCGACGTGACCGCCGAGGACCGCAGGCGGATCGCCGAGGGCGGATTGTTCCTGCGCGGGTGAAGACCACCGGACCGCTGGGCGCAGCCAGACGTGATTTTGTCGACTCGCGGGCACGCCGGGCGGCTGGCTGCGGCTTCTCCGGCCGTCCCCCGCTAGAGTGGTCGCCGTGAACGCTGTGTGGCTGGTGATCTGGTACGTGCTGTTTGCCTTCTGGCTGCTGCTCACGGCCCGGATCGTCATCGAGCTCGTGCGGACCTTCGCACGGGAGTGGCGTCCCGCCGGAGGGGTTGCGGTGACGCTCGAGACCATCTACACAGTGACCGACCCGCCGGTGCGGCTGTTCCGCAGGATCATTCCGATGGTCCGTATCGGCGGCGTGGGACTGGACTTGTCGATTATGGTGCTGCTGTTGGTTGTGTTCTTCGCGATGCAACTGGCGACGCCCAGGTGATCGGGGAAACCCGGGTGTGTCCTGCAGGCCATGGAGTGCGTGAGGTGATCTGATGTCGTTGACCCCCGCTGACGTGCATAACGTCGCGTTCAGCAAGCCGCCCATCGGCAAGAGGGGCTACAACGAGGACGAGGTGGACGCGTTCCTCGACCTGGTGGAGACCGAGCTTGCCCGGTTGATCGAGGACAACAACGAGCTGCGGCAGCAGGTCGAGCAGCTCGACAACGAGCTCGAATCGACCCGTTCCGAGCTGGAGAACGCGAAGGTGAGCGGTCCGCCACCGGTGCGCGACCCCGAGCCGTCCCGCCGGCTGGCGCCGGTTCCGCCGCCCGCGTCGGCGATGGAGCAGACCCAGTCGCACTCCATGGTCGGAGCCGACAACGGCGAGCCCAACGTGCAGGCGGCGAAGGTGCTCGGCCTGGCACAGGAGATGGCCGACCGGCTCACCGCCGAGGCCAAGACCGAGTCCGACGGCATGCTGGCCGAGGCCCGGACCAAGTCCGAGCAGCTGCTGTCCGACGCGCGGGCGAAGTCCGACTCGATGGTCAACGAGGCCCGTACGCGTGCCGAGACCATGCTGAACGACGCGCGGACCCGGGCCGAGACGCTGGAGCGCCAGGCCCGCGACAAGGCGACCACGATGGAACGCGAGTCGCAGCGCAAGTACACCGAGACGATGAACAGCCTGAACGCCGAGAAGGGCGCGCTGGGCAAGAAGATCGAGGAGCTCCGCACGATCGAGCGGGAGTACCGCACGCGGCTGCGCGGGTTCCTCGAGTCCCAGCTGCGTGAGCTCGACGACCGGGGCTCCGCGGCACCGGCGTCGGCTTCGTCCGGATCGGGCCAGTCGTCCTCCGGTAGCAGCGGTCAGGGCTACTCGTTCGGCCCGCGCGCCGAGGCAGGCTGACCGTACGTTCCGCGCCGCCCCGCCGGATCCCTCGTGGACCCGGCGGGGCTTCGGCGTGCCTGCACCCGGGTCCGCGCCGGGTCCGCCACGGGTCCGCCACGGTGGGGAACCGGCGCGGTACCGCGCGTGGGCGGGTCGCGCTCCCGTGCCGGAGCTGCCGTGTTGTAATTCAGCGTGCTTTACATCGTCCTCGTTCTGGTGCTCGCAGCGCTCGGGCTGCTCGTCACGGCCCTCATCACGGCCACCTCGCTGTGGGCCTGGGTTTCGATCGGGCTGTCGGTGCTCGCCGGTCTGCTGCTGTTGCTCGACTGGCTGCGGCGGCGCAAGCGCGAAGCCCCGGCCGAGTCTTCGGAAGACTCGAAGGACGACGCCGCCGCTGCGCCCGAGGAAGACGCCGAGCAGACCGAGCTGATTCCGGTCTCCGGTGAGCTGGGCGACCCGGCGGAGGTGCCGGAGCCGGTGGTCGAAGAGGACTCCGGAGAAGAGACCGCCACGCCCGAGCCGAAGGCCGCGGCCAAGGCGGTCCGCGACACCCCACCGGGCGTGGAGGAGACAGACCCGGAAGACCTCGAGGTGGTCAAGGAGCTCGAGGACGAGGTCGTGGTCGTCGACGAGTATCCGCGCTACCACCTGGTGGACTGCGGCTGGCTCTCCGGCCGCGACACGATCCCGATCGGCGTCGGCGAGGCGCGGCAGCTCGGGTTCACGCCGTGTGCGCGCTGCGGTCCGGACACGGTGCTGGCGGCAGCGCACCGCTGATCCCCAGCACGTCGCCGAGCACGGCGGCGCCCTCGTCGGTCAGCCGGACTGCCCGGTGTGCTTTCGCGCGGCTGCGGAGCCATCCGGCGGCCAGGAACCGCTGCGTCACGGCGGCACCCAGCGCGCCGGCGAGGTGGTGGCGCTGCTCCGTCCAATCGAGACAGAAGCGCAGCAGCGGACGGCGGCTCGCGATGGCGAGGTCGACTCCGAGCGCGCCGAAGACCTCGGGCGCAGCGGGACCCAGTGTGTACGGATGTTCTTGCAGCTGCGCGGAAATCCGGTCCCCGGCGCGGCGGCGGGTGGTCGGGTCACCATCCACAGTGGCCAGTGCGCCGCGGTCGAGCAGCGCGGCGGTGACGGTGACCCCGAGGCGTCCGGCCAGGTGGTCGTAGCAGAGCCGGGCCGTGCGCAGGGCCTCGGCGCGAGTGCCTTCGCGCAGCGACCGGACCGGCCGGGCGGGGGAGTGCCGGGCGAGGGCTTCCAGGAGTTCCGGGGCCGCTCCGGCGATGCGGTAGAAGCGGTGCCGCCCGGATTTCTCGGCGGTCACCAGGCCCGCCGCGAGCAGTTTCGCCAGGTGCGCGCTCACTCCCTGTGCCGAAAGACCCGCCTCACCGGCGAGTACGGATGCCGCGAGCGACCGTCCGTCGGCCAGCGCCATCAGCACCCGGACCCGCGCCGGGTCGGCGAACAGCGCCGCGGTGCGGGCGACGTCGGCGTCTCCTTCCATGAGTCCCAGCATGCCCCCGCGACACTTCCAGCGCGACGGAAGTGTTTCCGCGGTCTGCTGTCCCTATGCGCAGCGCGATCTTGTTCACCATGTGCGCCGGGATGTTCTTGGTGCAGCTCGACGTCACCGTTGTCAACGTCGCCCTCCCGGCTCTCGGCAACGGGCTGCACGCGGATCTTCCGCAGCTGCAGTGGGTGGTGGTCGGGTACTCGGTGGTGCTGGCCGCGTTCCTGCTGACCGGCGGGGCGCTCGGGGACCTGCTCGGCCATCGCGGGGTGGTGCTGGCCGGGCTGGCGGTCTTCGGGGTGGCGTCGGCGGCGTGCGGGCTTGCGCAGTCCGCGGGCTGGCTGGTCGGGGCCCGGGCGGTGCAGGGGGCCGGCGCTGCGTTGCTGCTGCCCGGCACGATTGCGGTGCTGACCGGGACCTTCCCGGACCGGGTGGAACGCGCCCGGGCGCTGGGGATCTGGGCCGGAATCTCGGCGCTCGCCCTGCCCGCCGGACCGCTGCTGGGCGGGTTTCTCGTGTCCGCGGCCGGATGGCGGCCGGTGTTCTGGCTGAACGTGCCGATCGTGGCCGCGGCCATCGTGGCGACCCGTCGGCTGGTGCCGCCGGACGTCCGGAGACCGGGCCGCGTCGACCTTCCCGGCGCGGCTGCGGCGGCCCTTGCACTCGGGTCCGGGGTGTACGCGGTGATCGCGGGAACGCCGTCGGTCGCGTTGCTCGCGGGCGCTGCGGCGGTGGCTTTCGTTGTGGTGGAACACCGTTCTGCCGAACCGATGCTGCCGTTGTCGCTGGTGCGCGCGTGGCAGACCGCAGGCGCGAATCTGGTGTCGGCGGCGATGAACTTCGTCGGTCTCGGTTCGGTGCTGGTGTGCACGCTGTACCTGCAGGACGTGCTGGGTGCGAGCCCGATCGCCGCGGCCGTCGCGCTGCTCCCGATGTTCCTGCCGCTGGCGCTGGTCAGCCCGGTCGCCGGACGGCTCACCGCGCGGTTCGGCCCGCGGCCGCTCGTGGTGGCCGGGCTCGGGCTCGGTGCGGTCGCGATGCTGAACCTGCTGCGGGTCGGCACCACGACCGGGTACAGGGAGTTGCTGCCGACGTTGCTCGTGCTGGGCGTCGGGATGGGGGTGCTGACCCCGGCGGTGGTGACGGCGGCCGTGGCGGACGCGCCGGGGTCTGCGGCCGGGGTCGCGAGCGGGGTCAACAACACGGCGCGGCAGGCCGGTGGTGCGCTCGGGGTGGCGGTTTTCGGTGTGGTGGCGGGAGAACCGGCGGCGCACGAGAGGTTCGTCCACGGCTTGCATCTGCTGGGGATCGCCTCGGCCGGGCTCTGGGTGGTGGCGGCGATTCTTGCCGCAGTGACCGTGCCCGGGCGGGGCTGGCGGAAAGCCGCTTGTGCCCTGAAGTAACCTGATGTCAGCAAGGCGTCGATCCGGCCATCACCGGGGAGCCTCCGGAAGAACAGGGTGCGCGCACCCCCAGTAGAACCGGACGGGTACGGCCCGTCACAGCCGTTGAACGAGAGGCCCGGGAGCGTGTGCCGGGCAAGCGGGGTGGTACCGCGTGGCGCGCGAGCGTCTCGTCCCCGTGTGGGTGGCCGCCGGTCGCCCGTACGAGCGACGAACGCAAGGAGCGCACCGGATGTACCCCCAGGCCTCGCCGGGCGGAGAGACCACGGTCCCGTCCCAGCCGTCGTTCCCCGCGCTGGAGAAGCGCGTTCTCGAGTACTGGGAGTCCGACCGGACGTTCGCGGCCTCGATCGGCGGGCGCCCGGCGGGGGTCAACGGCGACAACGAGTACGTGTTCTACGACGGCCCGCCGTTCGCCAACGGCCTGCCGCACTACGGGCACCTGCTCACCGGGTACGTCAAGGACATCGTGCCGCGCTACCAGACGATGAAGGGCCGCCGCGTCGAGCGCCGGTTCGGCTGGGACACCCACGGCCTGCCCGCCGAGCTCGAGGCGATGCGGCAGCTCGGGATCACCGAGACCACCGAGATCGAAGAGATGGGCATCGCGAAGTTCAACGCGGCTTCGCAGGAGTCCGTGCTGCGCTACACCGACGAGTGGCAGGAGTACGTGACCCGGCAGGCGCGCTGGGTCGACTTCGAGAACGACTACAAGACGCTCGATGTCACGTACATGGAGTCGGTGCTCTGGGCGTTCAAGCGGTTGTGGGACAAGGGACTCGTGTACGAGGGCTACCGCGTCCTGCCGTACTGCTGGCGCGACGCGACGCCGCTGTCCAACCACGAGCTGGGCATGGACGCCGACGTGTACCGCAACCGCCAGGACCCGGCGGTCACCGTCGGATTCCGGCTGGAGGGCAACGGCAACGACCTCGACGGCGCGTACCTGCTGATCTGGACCACGACGCCGTGGACGCTGCCGTCCAACCTGGCCACCGCGGTGCACCCCCAAGTCGAGTACGTCGTGGTGGAAAGCGAGGGCAGGCGGTTCCTGCTCGCCGAGGCGCGCGCAGCCGCGTACGCCCGTGAGCTCGGCGAGGAACCGGCGGTGGTCGCGCGTTACACCGGCGCGGACCTGCTCGGAACCCGTTACGCACCACCGTTCCCGTACTTCGCCGGCACGGAGAACGCGCACCGCGTGCTGTCCGCGGACTACGTCACGACGGACGACGGCACCGGCATCGTGCACATCGCGCCGGCTTACGGTGCCGAGGACAAGGTGGTCACCGACGCGGCCGGGATCGCCCCGGTGACGCCGGTGGACGACCACGGCAAGTTCGACGCGACGGTGCCGGACTACGCCGGGCAGCTGGTGTTCGACGCGAACCCGAACATCGTGCGGGACCTCAAGAACGGCACCGGTTCGGCGGGCAGGCAGGGCGCGGTGCTGCTGCGGCACGAGACCTACGACCACTCGTACCCGCACTGCTGGCGCTGCCGCAACCCGCTGATCTACCGCGCGGTGTCGTCGTGGTTCGTGGCGGTGACGCAGTTCAAGGACCGGATGGTCGAGCTGAACCAGCAGATCACCTGGTACCCGGAGAACGTCAAGGACGGCCAGTTCGGCAAGTGGCTGGAGAACGCCATCGACTGGTCGATCTCCCGCAACCGGTACTTCGGCACGCCGATCCCGGTGTGGCGCTCGGACGACCCGGAGTACCCGCGGATCGACGTGTACGGCTCGCTGGACGAGCTGGAGCGCGATTTCGGCGTGCGGCTGGACAATCTGCACCGGCCGTACATCGACGAGCTGACCCGGCCGAACCCGGACGACCCCACCGGCCGCTCGACGATGCGCCGCGTATCGGACGTGCTGGACGTGTGGTTCGACTCCGGCTCGATGCCGTACGCCCAGGTGCATTACCCGTTCGAGAACGCGGAGTGGTTCGAGCACCACTACCCGAGCGACTTCATCGTCGAGTACATCGGCCAGACGCGCGGCTGGTTCTACCTGCTGCACGTGCTCGCGACGGCGCTGTTCGACCGGCCGGCGTTCCGGACGTGTGTCTCGCACGGCATCGTGCTCGGCTCCGACGGGCAGAAGATGTCGAAGTCGCTGCGGAACTACCCGGACGTGAACGAGGTGTTCGAACGCGACGGCTCCGACGCCATGCGGTGGTACCTCATGGCGAGCCCGATCCTGCGCGGCGGCAACCTGGTCGTAACCGATCGGGGGATCCGCGACGCGGTCCGGCAAGCCGTGCTGCCGCTGTGGAATTCGTACTACTTCCTGGCGCTGTACGCGAATGCGGACGGCAAGCAAGGTCAGTGGCGTACGGATTCGGAACACTTGCTCGACCGGTACGTGCTGGCGAAAACCCACGAACTGGTGACCGACGTCGAGTCCGCTTTGGACAGTTACGACATCGCGGGCGCATGCGCGCTGGCCCGCGGCTTCCTGGAGGTGCTGACGAACTGGTACGTCCGCCGCTCGCGGGACCGGTTCTGGGCAGGCGAGCAGGACGCGATCGACACGCTGCACACCGTGCTGGAGGTGACGTGCCGCGTCGTCGCGCCACTGCTGCCGCTCACGACGGAAACGGTGTGGCGCGGCTTGACCGGTGAGCGCTCGGTCCACCTCACGGACTGGCCGAACGCCCTCGACCTGCCCGCCGACGCAGCGCTGGTGACGGCAATGGACCGCGTGCGGCAGGTGGCGTCGTCGGCGCTGGCCCTGCGCAAGGCGAACAAGCTGCGCGTCCGGCTGCCGCTGGCGAAACTCGTGGTGGCCGCCGAGGACGTCGAGCCCCTGCGCGCGTTCACGGACATCCTCCGCGATGAGGTGAACGTGAAGTCGGTGGAGCTGACCACGGATGTTGCCGCGCACGGCACGTTCGAGGTCGCGGTCAATGCCCGGGCTGCGGGCCCGCGCCTCGGGAAAGCCGTGCAGCAAGTGATCAAGGCGGTCAAGGCAGGCGACTGGACCACGAACGCGTCCGGAGCCGTGGTGGCTGCGGGTGTGGAGCTCGTCGAGGGCGAGTACGACCGGCGCCTGGTGGCTGCCGGGGCGGCCGCGGAGCTGCCCGGCGGTGCGGGCCTGGTGGTGCTGGACACGGAGGTCACGGAGGACCTCGCCGCGGAAGGCGTGGCGCGTGACCTGGTGCGGGTGGTGCAGCAGGCGCGCCGTGATGCTGACTTGGATGTGGCCGATCGGATCTCGTTGACGGTCTCTGCACCGGAGGAGGTGGTTTCGTCGGTGCGGAAGCATGAGGAGTTCGTGACGTCGGAAACACTGGCGACTGCGGTGTCGTATGGGGAGGTCGGGGAGGGCTTCTTCGAGGGGACAGTGGGTGACGGGGTGAAGGTGCGGGTTTCGGTGGTGAAGGCCTGACTGTGCTCGGCGGGTTGGCTCGGCTGGGCTGGGCTGACGGGTTGGTCGGGCTGGCGGGTTGGTCGGGCTGGGCTGACGGGTTGGCTGGCCGGGTTGGCTGGGCTGGCTCGGCCGACGGCTTGGCTCGGCTGACGTGTTGAGCTGAGGGCACTTTCCGAGCTTGTGCTGGTTGGCTCGCGTCGCCAATGGCGTCCCGGGCTGGGCCTGGGTGATACCGGATGGGTCAGTCATCGCTCCAGCGGTGGGGTTGACCCCCGGTCCCAACCCACGTCCGGCGGCGGTCGGAGCAGGGACGCGACACTCCGCGCTGTGCTGCGGTTGCGTGCCGCAGTACCGACGTGCCTGCTGCCATACCTCATACCTCATGCCTGCAGTGCCGCGGTTGCGGTGCCGCGGCCGTGCCGCGGTGCCGTGCCTGCCTGTCGTGCCGCGGTGGCGGTTCTGCCGCCGTGCCATGCCTGCGGCCGTGCCGTGCCTGCCTGTCGTGCCGCGGTGGCGTGCCTGCCTGCCTGCCGCGGTTGCAGTGCTGCCGACGTGCCATGCCTGCTGCGGTGCCGGGCCTGCCGTGCCACGCCGCGGTTGCGGTGCCGCCGTGCCGTGCCGCCGTGCCGTGCCGCCGTGCCATGCCTGCCACGGTGCCGTGCCTGCCTGTCGTGCCGCGGTTGCAGTGCTGCCGCCGGGCCGCCTGCGCCTGGGCCATGCCTGCGGCCGGGCCATGCCTGCTTCGCCGTGCCACGCCGCGGTTGCAGTGCCGCCGTGCCTTGCCTGCGGTGCCGCCGTGCCGCTGTCTCGCGCCTTCGAGGCGAGTGAGCGCTCCACACCAACGTCGGTGAGGGTCTGATCGCCCGGTGTTCTGAGCCGCGACCGACCGGATTCTGTTGCCGTGGCGAGGTTTTCGCTGCGCAGAGTGAGCAGTTGTTCTCGCGTGAGTGACTCGACATCGACCGTTGTGAGTGATGCATGATCGAACACGCGTTCGATAATGTGGTGGTGTGTCCCCGACAGCAAAGATCCCGGCCTGGCAACTGTCCGACCGCGAATTGACCGAACATCTCGTTGCCGCTCAACAACAACAGAACACCGCTTACGCGTGGCAGCTGGAAGTCATCCGGGAAGTGGAAAGCCGGGGCATCGCACCCGAGGGTCACCCGTCGACGGCGGTGTTCCTGGCGACCGCCCTGCATGTGACTCCGCGTGAGGCCCGTGCCCGCGTTGCCCAGGCCACGGCCGAGGTGCCGTTGACCCGTAAGGCCGCGTCCGCCGGTGATGTGACTGCGCAGCATGTCGCGGTGATCGCCGAGGGTCTGGCTGCGGCTCCGGATTGGTTGACTCCTGAGGATTACACGGTGGCTGAGGACATGTTGGTTGCGTTGGCTGTCCAGGCCGACCACGCGACGGTCCGCCGTGCCGTGCGCCGGTTACGTGCGTATTGGGATCATGAAGGCACCCCACCCGCCGACCACGCGGAGGCGTCCGCGAGACCGTGGCGGGAATTCCGCTACCACTGGACCCGGGGCGGCCGATTCCACTTCACCGGCAATGTCGACCCCGAGACCGGCACTGTCCTCGAACAGTTGCTGGTCCCGCTCGCCGCCCCGGATCCCGCGGACCCGTCCGGCGCTCCGGATCCCCGCACGACCGCCGAACGGCACGGCGACGCGATTGCCGCGATCGCCGACCTGGCTGCCCGTGCCCCGGATCTGCCGGTGAAAGCAGGGGAGCGCGCCGTCGCGACCGTCACGGTGGCGTTGACGGACCTGCAGGCCGCGGCGAAAACGGTATTCCTCGACGACCACACCCCACTCCCCATCGCCGACCTACGCCGCCTCCTCTGCGACGCCAAGATCTACCCC
>NZ_JNYZ01000018.1 GCF_000717335.1 Amycolatopsis jejuensis | reverse complement strand
GAAACCCCGACGAGGGGGTTTCATATAAGCTCTACTGGCTTAGTTCACTAGCACACTGTTGAGTTCTCAAGCAACACACCCCGAACCAAACCCAGAAAACCAGGCCAAGCCCGATGCGTCGTTTCAAGCAGTTTTAGGTGGGACACCCACTCAATCACCCCACAGGGCAAGAGCTTGGTTCGTGTCCCGGCGGCCACCCGGTCTCCCTGGCGACCTGGAGAACATTACACGGGCTGAAACGGGCTGAAACAGGGGGGTCGGATAACTCGATCTTCGCAGGTCAACCCCTCTAACGGAGGTTTTCCGGGCAACCACGGCCGACCGCCGACCCGAGACAACATTGCTCCGACTACATTGCGCCCTATTGCTCCGACAAATCGCACTGAATAGCGTCCAGGACATGCCGACCGCCCAACTCGCCGCCGCCCAGCTCGCCTACGACGACCACGCACGGACCGGACCGGACATCCCGGTCCTCCTCGTGCACGGACATCCCTTCGACCGGTCCATGTGGGACCCGCAGGCCGCATACCTCGCCGCCCGCGGGCACCGGGTTGTCGTCCCCGACCTGCGCGGATACGGCCACAGCAGCGGGCCGGACGCCACCGGGCTCGACACCTTCGCCGACGACCTCATCGGGCTCGCCGACCACCTCGCGCTGGAAACCTTCGCGCTGGGTGGGCTGTCGATGGGCGGGCAGATCGTGATGCAGACCGTGCGGGACCACCCCGGGCGCGTGGCTGCACTGCTCCTCGCCGACACCTTCGCCGAAGCCGAAACCCCGGACGGCGCCAAAGCCCGGGAGGCCGCAGCCAACCGCGTACTCACCGAAGGAATGGCGACCTACGCCGAAGAACTACTGCCGAAAATGGTCTCCCCCACCACCCGCCGGGAGAACCCCAAGGTGGCCGACCACGTACTCACCATGATGCAAAACGCGCCGGCCAACGGAGCGGCGGCAGCACTGCGGGCCCGGGCGAAGCGGCCGGACTACCGGCAAACGCTGCGGGAGGTGACCGTCCCGACGCTGGTCGTGGTGGGCAGCGAGGACGAGTTCACCCCGGTCGCCGACGCCCAACTCCTCCACCAGCTCGTACCCGGTTCCGAACTGGCGGTACTGGACAACGCGGGCCACCTGCCGAATCTCGAGCGCGCGGCCGAGTTCAACAACGTGCTCGGCCGGTTCCTCGACCGCACGAAGTGAGCGCGAATCCACCTGCGACCGGTTAGGACGGCCGCGGCTTCTAGGGTGGAGCCAGCGACGTGTCCGCCCCTGGCAGTACTCGGATGAAGAAGCGGAAGAACGGTGGCCCCCTCCATGAAGACCGTATTCGTGACCGGCGCGAGCGCCGGGTTCGGTGCTGCGATCACGCGCCGGTTCGTCGCGGAAGGCGCGCGGGTCATTGCCGCGGCGCGCAGCGGCGAGCGGCTGAAGGCGCTGGCCAGTGAACTCGGCGACGCCGTGTACCCGCTGGTACTCGACGTGCGCGATGCCGCGGCAGTCGCGGAGGTCGGCAAAGAATTGCCTGCCGAATGGGCGCAGATCGACGTGCTGGTCAACAACGCCGGCCTCGCCAAGGGCCTCGAACCCGCGCACGCGGCGAAGCTCGACGACTGGGACCAGATGATCGAGACCAACGTGACCGGTCTCGTCCACCTGACCCGCGCGGTGCTGCCCGGCATGGTCGAGCGCGGCGCCGGGCACGTCATCAACATCGGCTCCGTCGCGGGCAGCTACGCGTACCCCGGCGGCAACGTCTACGGCGCGACCAAGGCGTTCGTGCACCAGTTCAGCCTGAACCTGCGTGCCGACCTGCACGGCACCGGCGTACGCGTGACCAATATCGAGCCGGGCATGGTCGGCGGCACCGAGTTCTCCACCGTCCGTTTCGACGGTGACCAGGACAAGGCCGACAACGTCTACGCCGGGACCACGCCGCTCACCGCCGACGACGTCGCGGAATCGGTGTACTGGGCCGCTTCGCAGCCGCCGCACGTGAACATCAACGTGATCGAGCTGATGCCGGTCGTCCAGGCGTTTTCCGCGCTGCGGATCCATCGGGAGGGCTGAACCCAAGTCCGTGAAGGGAACCTTCACGGAAGCAGATTCCCTCATGGTTCCCTTCACGGACTTGCAACAGGGGTTTAGGCGGGGCTGAACCGGTCGAGGCCGAACAGCTCGAACAGCGCCTGCTGCTGCGGGGTGCGGTCGGTCAGGATCCGGCGGGTGCGCGGGCGGCCGCCGGTGGGCCGCTGCCGCAGCACGGTCTCGCCGATGCCGCGCAGCTGGTCGAGCAGTTCGGCCACCGATAGGTTCATCCCGGCCCGGTCGGCCTCGCGCCGCATGAGGTGGGTGACCGTCGCCGCCAGCACGGACACCAGCGTGTGCACCGCGATCCGGTGCGACGTCCAGTCCCAGCGCGGGGTCGGACCGGCGGTCGTGGGACCGGTGAGCGAGCGGAACGTCGATTCGAGGTACGTGCGGGCGCGGTAGGCCGTGACGACCTCGGCGACCGGCCAGTCCCGGTCGGTCACGAGGATCTGCTTGCCGAAGAACTCGTCGACGAGCCGGGCGACCGCGGTGTCGTCGATGCGCCGTTCGAGGCGGAGCTCACCGGCGCGGGTGCCGGTGAGCGTGGTGCTCAGCACGCGCTCCACGCGACGGCCGCGGATGATCCGGGAAATCTCGGCGTGTACCTGGGTTCGGTCGCCGCGGTGGGTACCGGCGGCAAGGGCCGCGGCGAGAGCGTCGAGCTCGCGGACCGTGGTGCTCAGGTCGCTGGTGAACGCGCGATATTGCGCTGCGTGCAGCGTCTCGGAATGCGTGAGCAGTACGCGACGACGGACCCCGTCCACGGTGGCCCGGGTGTCCAGTGCGGTCAGCCCGGCGAAGCGTTCCGGGTCGACCCGGCGGCGCGCGGACGCGGGTCGCGCGAGCAGTTCGGGGTGGTCGCCCAGCGGCAGCGAACCGACGAACCCGCTGCGTGCACCCAGGTCCAGTTGTGCGGCTTGACCGGCGTGGAAGACGAGCGTGACGTCGGTGGCCGGGTAGCGCTCGCCGAGTTCCGCGGCGAGCGCGGCGAAGGTCGGGGCGTTTTCCCGCCGGTAGACGCGCGAAGCGAGCGGGATCGCCCCGTCGCGCGTGACGACGAGACCGAGCCCGGCCAGCACGTCCTCGCAGGCGGACGGCAGGCTGCAGTAGGCGGCGAATTGCGTGACGTCGACGGCGAGCGCTTCGGTGCCGTCGTCGCCCAGGAGGTCCAGAACGGCCTCGGCGAGGGCAGTTTCGACCCCGCCGATCCGTTCCGCGCTGAGCCGCTGCAGGGCCCGCCAATGCCCGGCCGTCGTGATCGACCCCTTCGGCGGACGGGGGCGGACGAGATCCTGGGCGAGACAGCCGGTCCACCACTCTTCGAAGTCCGTTTCCGGCGCCGTCGCGCGATGCAGGACAGCGAGCGCGACGTGCAGGCCGAGCGTCGGTCGGGCGCGCTGCGGACCCGCGACGGCATCGACGCGGCGGACGAGATCGAGTCGTTGAAGCGTCCCCCACACGGCGGCCACGTCGCCGAACGACCGATGCCACGCACCGGCCGCCTCGGTGGCCCCGCCCGCGACCGCCGCGGCGATGTCCTCGGCCGTGCCCAAATAGCGCTGGCCGACCACGCGCGGCTTCCCGTCGACCCGCGCGGACTCGGCGAGATAGTAGTAAGTCCGGCTGCCGATGCGTTTCCCGATCACTGACGCCACCCTTTAGGTAATACCGGCTGGAAAGCCCGCCGACAAGCCCGCAACCTGCACAGACGATCAGCACCGCACCCCTCCGGGGACCACTGGCGGACTGCACCCTGGCTGCTCGGCGCGGCCGGGTCCTAGCGTGGCTGGAATGGAGCTGCCCACGCCCACCCCGTCTGCCATGCGCCGTGCGCTCGCCCGGGCGCGAGACGGGAAGACGCTCGACGTCGCCGAGGCCGCCGTGCTGCTGCACGCCCGTGGCGACGACCTGAAGACGCTGTCCGAGCACGCCTCCCGCATCCGCGACGCCGGTCTCGAAGAAGCCGGTCGCGCGGGCATCATCACCTACAGCCGCAAGGTGTTCATCCCGCTGACCCGGTTGTGCCGGGACCGGTGCGGCTACTGCACTTTCGTGACCGTCCCGGGCCGCCTCGAATCGCCGTTCCTGTCGCCAGACGAGGTACTCGACATCGCCCGCAAGGGTGCCGAAATGGGCTGTAAGGAAGCGCTTTTCACGCTCGGCGACCGGCCGGAAGACCGGTGGAAAGCCGCGCGCGACTGGCTCGATGCGCACGGCTACGACGACACGCTGTCCTACGTCCGCGCGATGGCGATCCGGGTGCTGGAGGAAACCGGGCTGCTGCCGCACCTCAACCCCGGAGTCCTGTCGTGGCAGGATTTCCAGCGGCTCAAGCCGGTCGCGCCGTCGATGGGCATGATGCTGGAGACCACCGCGCGCCGGTTGTGGAGCGGGAAGGGCGGGCCGCACTACGGTTCGCCGGACAAGGATCCCGAGGTCCGGCTGCGGGTGCTGGAGGACGCCGGGCGCAGTTCGGTGCCGTTCACCACCGGCGTGCTGATCGGGATCGGCGAGACGCACGAGGAACGCGCCGACGCGCTGTTCGCGATCCGCCAGACCGCGCGTGAGTACGGCGGGATCCAGGAAGTGATCGTGCAGAACTTCCGGGCCAAACCGGACACGAAAATGCGTGCGACGCCCGATGCCGGCCTCGAGGAACTGGCCGCGAACATCGCCGTGGCCCGGCTCGTGCTGGGTCCGCGGATGCGTATCCAGGCCCCGCCGAACCTCATCGGCGACCAGTACGACCTGATGATCCGCGCCGGAATCGACGACTGGGGCGGGGTTTCGCCGCTCACCCCGGACCACGTGAACCCGGAACGCGCCTGGCCGCAGATCGACCTGCTCGCGCGGCAAACCGAGAAGGCCGGGTACACGCTGCGCGAGCGGCTGACGATCTACCCGGAGTACGTGCAGCGCGGCGAACCGTGGCTCGACCCGCGGGTCACGCGGCATGTCGCGGCGCTGGTGGACGCGAAGACCGGTCTGGCGCGCGAGGGTGCGATGCCGGTCGGGATTCCGTGGCAGGAGCCGGATGGCGGCTGGGGCCAGTCCGGCCGCACCGACCTGCACACCGAGATCGACACGACCGGCCGCACCGACGACCGCCGTGGCGACTTCGATTCCGTCTACGGCGACTGGAACGAGCTGGCGGGCAAGATCAAGACCGGACCGCAGCGGTTCGACACCGATGTCCTGGAAGCCTTGCGCAGGGCGGAAAAAGACCCGGCCTGGCTGTCCGACGACGCTGCGCTCGCGTTGCTGCATGCCGACGGCCCGGAGCTCGACGCACTCACGAAACTGGCCGACGACCTGCGCCGTGAGGTCGTGGGCGACGACATCACTTTTGTCGTCACGCGGAACATCAACTTCACCAACGTTTGTTACACCGGTTGCCGATTCTGCGCGTTCGCACAGCGGCGCACGGACGCCGACGCGTACACGCTGTCGCTGGAGCAGGTCGGCGATCGGGTGGACGAGGCGTGGGCCGCGGGCGCGACGGAAATCTGCATGCAGGGCGGGATCCACCCGGATCTGCCGGGTACCGCGTACTTCGACCTCGCGGCCGAGGTCAAGCGGCGGCAGCCGGACATCCATCTGCATTCGTTCAGCCCGATGGAGGTCGTGAACGGCGCGTCGCGGACGAACCTGTCCATTCGCGACTGGCTGGTGCGGGCGAAGGAGTCCGGAGTGGACTCGTTACCGGGCACCGCGGCGGAAATCCTCGACGACGACGTGCGCTGGGTACTCACCAAGGGCAAGCTGCCGACGTCCGCGTGGATCGAGGTGGTCACCACGGCGCACGACGTCGGGCTGCCGACCACGGCCACGATGATGTACGGCCACGTGGACAACCCGGCGCACTGGGTCGGCCACCTGAAACTGCTGGCCCGGCTGCAGCGCGAAGGCGTGGAACGCAACGGGCGGCGCGGGTTCAGCGAGTTCGTGCTGCTGCCGTTCATCCACCAGAGCGCGCCGATCTACCTGGCCGGTCTCGCCCGCGCAGGCACGACGCTGCGCGAGAACCGGGCAGTGCACGCGCTCGCCCGGATCCTGCTGCACGGCACGTTCGACAACATCCAGAGCTCCTGGGTGAAACTCGGTGAGGAAGGCAGCCGGGCAGTGCTGCAGGGCGGCGTCAACGACATCGGCGGCACGCTGATGGAGGAGACGATCAGCCGGATGGCAGGCGCGTCGAACGGGTCGTACAAGACGATCAGCGACATGCGCGCGATGGTGGAGCCGCTGGGCCGCCCGCTGCGCCAACGCACGACAGGGTACGGAATCCCGTCGCCGGAGCGCATTGCGGCAGCCGAGGAGTCGGACGGGGTGGCGACCGCGGTGCGGAAACCGTTGCTGCCGTTGCTTACTCCGTGAACCGGATTCGCTTGAGCCCATCCGTGGCCCGGGTGCTGGGTCAGGCGCCGGGTGACCTGCCGGATGGGCGGGTGTCGCTGTACGTCTGCCCGGAGTGCGAAGACCTCGGCTGCGGTGCCATCACCGCGAGGGTTTCGCGCGACGGCGACACCGTCACCTGGCACGACCTCGGCTGGCAGACGGATTATGAGCCAGAAATCGAGCTCGCCGACCGCACCGTCACGTTCTCCGCCGCCGAATTCCTCCGCGAGTTGCACCCCGCTTGAGCCGCTCAACCCCGGCCGATGAACGGCATCGTGGTCGCGGTGATGGTGAGGAACTGGACGTTGGCGTCCAGCGGCAGGGACGCCATGTACAGCACGGCGTCGGCGACGTGGCGCGCGTCGAAGGCCGGCTCGGGCATCAGCCGTCCGTCGGCCTGTGGGATACCGGATCCCATGCGCTCGGTCATCTCGGTGGCCGCGTTGCCGATGTCGATCTGTCCACATGCGACGTTCCAGGCGCGGCCATCGAGGGAGATCGACCTGGTGAGGCCGGTGACGGCGTGTTTGGTGGCGGTTTAGGCGACGCTCGCCGGGCGCGGTGCATGCGCGGAGATCGAGCCGTTGTTGATGATCCGCCCGCCCTGCGGATTCTGGTCGCGCATGAGCCGCACGGCTTGCTGTGCGCACAGGAACATGCCGGTGAGGTTCGTGTCGACGGTGCGTCGCCAGTCCTCGACGGGCAGGTCCGCGACCGTACCGCCGCGGGACAATCCGGCGTTGTTCAACAGCAGGTCCAGCCGCCCCCACTCGGCTCGTACCGTGGCGAAAAGCCCTTCCACCGACACGGGATCGGCTACGTCGGCGGGTACGACGAGGGCGTGCGGCTCGGTGCCTGCGGTCTCGCGCAATGCCTCCGCACGCCGACCGGTGAGCGCGACGCGATACCCGGCGCCGAGCAGCGCCCGCGCGATCCGGCGGCCCAGCCCGGAACCGGCGCCGGTGACCACCGCGGTCTTCTCGGGCACGTTCCCTCCTCCGAAATCCGTTGCCCGAACGCTGCCATATCCGCGGATCCCGCGGCACACTGGGCGGATGGGACCACGTGACAAACTGCTCGCCGGGATGGCCCGGCAGCTCGGCCGTCCCCACGGACCGGCCGGGCACGTCGTCGCCCGGATGCTGAACCGGGCGAACCGCGGGCCGGTCACCGCGGCGGTCGACGCGCTGGCGGTCCGGCCGGGGGAAACGACGCTCGACATCGGTTTCGGCGGCGGGCTGGGGCTGGACCTGCTGCTGCGGGCGAGCGCGGGCGGCACGGTGCACGGCGCGGAAATCTCCGAGACGGCGCTCGCCAGGGCGCGGCGCTCGTTCCCGAAGAACCTCGACGCCGGAAGGCTGGTGCTGCACCAGGCCGGAATGGCCGAGCTCCCGCTGGAAGACGGTGCGATCGACGCGGCGATCACGGTCAGCACGGTCTACTTCATCGCCGCCCTGGGACCGGCGTTTGCCGAGGTCAGGCGGGTGCTCGCGGCGGGTGGCCGGTTCGTGGCCGGCATCGCGGACCCGGAGGCGATGAAGGCCATGCCGTTCACCGCGCACGGGTTCCGGCTGCGCCCGCCGGAAGAGGTCGAGAGGGCGCTCGCCGACGCGGGGCTCGAGGTCCGGCGGCACGACCGCCTCGGTGACGGGCCGCGGGCGTTCCACCTGCTGGTCGCCGGCCGTTGAGGGGGAGGGTTCCCGCGCCGGAACCCTCCCCCGTCTTCGGTTACTTCTGCGGGACGCCCAGCGCGGCCAGCGCCGGACCGGCCATGATCACGCCGTTGCCGGTCACCGCGTCGTACCCGGAGGCACCCAGGTCGAGGGCGCTCGACACGAGAGCCGTGCGGATGTCGGCCGAGGTAGCCGACGGCTTGCCGGACAACAGCAGCGCCGAAATCGCCGCCGCGTGCGGAGCGGCCGCCGACGTGCCGAAGAACGGCTGGAAGCCGGTCACCGAGGTGGCGACGCCGTCCGCAGCGGTGACGTCCGGCTTCGCGCGGGTCGCGCCGCCGGTGGACGACACGTTGCCCGGGGTGATGGCGGAGCCGTCGGCGTTGTAGAAGAGGTGCCGCTGACCGTCCGAGGTGAAGCGCTCCCACTTGCTCGCCGAGGTGAACAGGCCGGGGTACGGACCGGCCGGGTTCGCCGGGTCACCGGTTTCGAGCGGACGCCCGAACGCGGCCGCAGCCGGAGCCGCCGCCACCGAGAACGCCGCAGCCGCCGCGGAGTGCCCCGAGGTGACGCCTGCGGTGCTGAACGCCTTGAGCGAGCCCGCCGCGACGAACCGGCCGCGGATCACGTTGAGCGCGATGAACCGGTCCGCGCCGCTGTACTTGACCACCGCGACGCGGTAGCCGGAACCGGAGCTCGGCACGGTCAGATTTTCGTACGGGTTCTGCGAGCCGTTCTGCGGGTTGTCGCTGGAGGCGACGACGCTGCCGGACGCGTTGAGCAGGAACAGGTCGTAGTCGTTGGCCGAGTGCCCCCACGGGTCGGACCAGAAGAGCGTGACCGGCCTGCCGAGCGAGCCCGCGGACAGCGGGTCGGTGGTCTGGACGCCGGCGGCCGGGTCGAAGTCGTGCGGCGTGCCGGTGATGCCCGGCAGGGTGGTGCCCGACGAGCGGAAGTCGCCCTCGTAGTAGCCGCTGGTGCCGTCGGTGAGGTTGCCGGAGTTGCCCGCGGAGGAGAAGTAGAGCGCGCCGGCCGCGGTGACGTCGTTGACCGCCTGCGCGACCTGCGTGTCCTGGAACGGCGACTCGTCGAAGTACGCCACGTCGTCGACGATCACCGTGCACTTGCCGGTGTTCCGCAGCGCGCGGATGTTGTCGGCGAAGCTCGCCTCGCTGGTGAACGCCGTGGCGAAACCGAGCGCGGCGCCCGGCGCGAGGTCGTGGATGATCTCGAGCATCGCGGTGCCCTCGTCGCCGCTGCCGGACTGACCGGGCAGCACGTCGACGGCGGGTAACTCCCCGGCGGTCTGCGACTTCTTGAGCGAGTTGACGCCGTCGGAGAGCACGCAGACCTTCACGCCGCTGCCGTTGACGCCGTACTGCGTGCGGGCGGTGTCGGCGCCGTGGGCTTTGTCGCCCTCGGAGACCTGGGTAGCGGCTACGGCTTTCTTGGCCAGCTGACGACGCTGGGCGTCCGGCTCGTTCCAGGTCATCGCCTGGGTCGCGGGCTGGACGGACCGGACGTCGCTGCGCGCGGCAATCCGGTCGACCGCAGCAAGCGGCATCTGCGCACGGACGGCACCGTTGGACGCCGTCGCCTGGACCGTGCCTCCCGCCGCGCGCACGGCCTTCGCGATGGCGGACCCGGCGGACCCGGCGATGTCGACGGACACCGTGCCGGCGTCGGTGACCGGCAGCCCGGTGCGGTAGTCGGGCAGCTGAGCAGCGAGCCCCTTGTCGGCTCGCAGGCGCTTCTCGACGACGAGCTGGCTGGACTGCTTCCGCTCGGCAGGGGTGAGGGATTTCTTGATGCCCTGGAGCGCGCTGATCCCGGCTCCGGTGCGCGCGTCGGCGGTGTTTGCGGTGGTCGGCTGTGCCACCGCCACCCCGCTCCCGGCAAGCACCACCCCGACCGCCAGCGGCGCCGACCGCGCGACGACCCGGCTCATTCTGTTCATCGATCACTCCTGTCCTGGCGCCCGGCCACCGACTGTCGTCACGTGAATCTAGAGAGCGACCGCGACGGAGACCACCGACCAAAGTGTTAACTGCCGGGATCGCTCACATGGTGGGAGCAGTTCGGGGTGGGGTGTACGGGGGCATCGGGGGCGGGATCATCGGGCATGCCCAGTACCCAACGGGTTACGCGCGGCCGTAATGATGCGGCCGACAGCCGTTCGCGTCTGAACCGAAGAAAAAATGAAAGATATTCAGCGGGCTCTCGATGAGGAAACCGCTACCCGAGGCCTGGAGAATCCGGCGTGGCCGGGATGGCTCTCGGGGTGAATGCACATGTTGCCGACGTCACAAGGGTGGCTGCACGAACCCCGGTGCGGCTCACGAGCGGCCGCATTTCGGATTTGTCCAGATCGTTTCCAGCGCCTTGGCTCGCGGTATCGGTGCGAAACTTCGTGTCGTATGTCTCTTATCCGCACAACTGCCTGTTGGTGCAGGGATGAACGGTCGAACGTGAAGGTTTCGCGGTGCGCCGCTCCACGGTTTGGCCGGCCGTGGCTATCTTTGGGGAAAGCGCTCTGAAATCACAGGGAAAATGGGAGAAAATTCCGTCATGGATTCTGGCCGTCCGAAGCACGTCGGAGTCGATTTCATGGTCGGCTTCTTTGAGGTGGCCGATCGGGTTCCGGATCGGGTGGCAATTGTCGATAACGGGAGATCGGTCAGCTATCGCGAGCTCGCCGATTGGGTTCGCGTGATCGCCGGAACGGTATCGGCAGCCGGAGATCCGACGTTTCCCGTCGGGGTGATCGAGAGCTTCAGCTGGCGCACAGTCGCATCGGCTCTCGGAATTTTGGCAGCCGGGCGAGCGTACTGCGCACTCGATCCGGCATCGCCGGTGAGCAGGCTCGAGGCGATGCTGGCCGACGTGGGCTGCGAGGAGGTCATCGTCACCAAGGAGGATGATCCGGCGCCGCAGACGGTGCACCTGGTCCGCCCATGGAGCGGAAATGAGCCGGACGCGGCCGCCGGGGTTCACCCGGAAGCTGCTCCCGATGACCCGGCATACCTGCTCTTCACTTCCGGCAGCACCGGAGAGCCGAAAGGCGTCGCCGTGCCACGCCGGGCACTGAATGCGGTGATCCCCGGACTGATCGACCTTTACGGCATCGTCCCCGGCGATCGAGTACTGCATTTCACGCCGTTGTTCTGGGACACCAGCCTGGAGGAAATCCTTCCGACCCTCTGTGTCGGCGCGACATTGGTGATCGACGACCATGCCGACATCGATCTCTACGGAATGCTCGCCGACGGCTCTGTCTCCGTGCTCAATCTGCCTACGGTGTACTGGCATGAATTCGTCGGCTATCTGCTGACGAAAGGCCGGAAGCTGCCGCAGTCCCTGCGCTTGGTGGTTATCGGTGGTGAGGCGGCGCGGCCCGATATGCTCGAACGCTGGAATCAGCTCGGCGCCGGTCACGTCCGCCTGCTCAATACTTATGGTTCCACCGAAACTGCGCTGGTGACCCATTCCTGCGAGCTGGCCGGTCCGCTGGCGGGCGCGGCGGCGTACACGAGCGGTCCGGTGCCGATCGGCACCCCCCTGCCGCACGTGGAGCAACGGATCGTCGACCACGCCGGCCGGCTCGTCACCGCCGCCGGAGCGGAAGGAGAGCTGCTGCTGGCCGGGGAGAATTTGGCGTTGGGCTACCACAACCGGCCCGAGCTCACCGCCGAGCGGTTCCCGACTCTCGACCACGGCGACGGGCCGCGGCGCTACTTCCGGACCAGGGACCTGGTGACCCTGGATGCCCACGGCAGGGTGATTTTTCGTGAGCGTTCCGACCAGACCGTGAAAGTGCGTGGCATCCGGGTGGATCTCGGAGAGGTGGAGACCTGGATCGGCCGTCACCCCGGGGTCCGCGCGGTTTCGGTCTCCGAGTTCGCCAAAGGTGACCACAACGCCCTCGCGGCATACCTGGTACCGCACCGGAAGGCGGCCAAAGACGAGCTGGCGGGAGACGTTCTCCAGTACCTGTGGGCCCATGTCCCGCCGTATCTGGTCCCGGACACCCTCGAGGTGGTGCCGAGGCTGATTTACACCAGAACGCGCAAGGTCGACCGCAATGCGACCCACGACCGCTACTCGCGTGCCGCCGGATGAGTGCGTCCGGCCGCCGCGGCGCCGCCGGCCGGAATGCGAAGGGGGGCAAGCGGTTTCTGCTGGACCTGGCCCGTGCGCACCCGGTTCCGTTCCTGGTCAGCATTGTCATGGGCGCGCTGTGGATCCTGCCCGGAGCGCTGTTTCCCTTTGTGGCCGGCGACGCCATCGACGAAGGGATTCTGTCCGGAGACAGCGGTCGGCTCTTCAGCTCCTTCCTGATGGCCCTTGCGCTGGTGCTTCTGCAAGCACTGACGGGAGGTGCGCTCGATCGGGCGGCCGATCTCAGCGCGTTGCACGCGGCGGTGGGCACCCAGCGAAAACTGCTCCGGCACGTCACCCGGCTGGGCAGCGGGTTGCCGAGCCGAATTCGTACCGGGAACGTCGTGGCGATGTTTTCTGCCGACGTGGACAGCATCAGTGATGGTTTCGAGATCGTCGGGCGCACCGTCGGGGCCGTACTGGGTTTCGGTGTCGTGGCCGTTTTGATGATGTCGACTGCACCGGAACTCGGCTGGGTCGTCTTGCTGGGGGTACCCATCGCCGTCGTGGGGATCCGCCCGTTGCTCGCCCCCTTGCGCCGGCGTAACGAGGAAAGACGCGACGAACTGGACGAGGCTGCCGCGCGCTCGGTCGATGCGATCGGCGGTCTGCGGGTGCTGCGGGGAATCGGCGGGGAGCGGCGGTTCGCCGGACGATTCGTCGAGGTCAGCCAGCGAGTGCGGCGTACCGGCGAGGCGGTCGGGCGCACGGAGGCGTGGCTGACCGCAGCAGGCACCTTGCTTCCTGGCTTGATCACGGTGGGCGTCGTCTGGCTCGGTGCCCGGTTGTCCCTTTCCGGTGATCTGGCCCCGGGCCGGCTTGTCACGCTGTACGGCGCCGCCATGTTCCTCTGGCACGTCATCGGGCTCGTGATCGATGCCACCGGAACGATCAGCGCCGCGGCAGTCGCCGCGGACCGGATCGCGCAGTTCCGGCAGCTCACTCCGGTGGTCACCACGCCGCGCGAGCCGACCGCTTTGCCCTCCGGACCGTTTCCCCTGCATGACTCTGCCACCGGGATGACCTTCGCGCCGGGAAAGCTGACCACCGTCTCCGTCGCAGTCCAGGACTCGCAAACGCTCGGTGCCCGCCTTGCCGGATACCACGACACTCCGCACGCCCTGCCCGTGCGGGCAGGTGAGGTGCCGTTGCACGAGGCAGCGGTACCTGAGGTGCGGCAACGGATTCTGCTGTGCCGGAGCATCGACGTGCTGCTCGCCGGACGGCTGGGCGCCGTCCTGCGAGCCGGACGGCCGGCCGGAGAAGGCCCACGCCTGTCCGAGGCGCTGCGTGCCGCGGACGTCACCGACGTCGTCGAGGCGTTGCCGGCCGGGCTCGACGAGGAGATCGATATCGGTGGCCGGAGGTTCTCCGGCGGTCAGCGGCAACGGCTCGTGCTGGCACGGGCGCTGTACGCCGATCCTGGAGTCCTGATCCTGGAAGATCCGACGTCCGCGGTGGATGCACACACCGAAGCGCGGATCGCCGCGGCGGTCGCGAACCTGAGGCGGGGCCGGACCACGATCGTGCTGAGCCAGAGCTCGCTCTGGTCGGACGTCGCGGACCACAGCTACGAGCTTCCGGCGGAAGGTACCTCGGTCGCCGAGGGGATCCTGGTCGGTCCGGTGAGTTCCGGATGAGCCAGTTGCCGATGGCCGGGTCGCGAGACCTCCGGGACTGGCTGCGTTGCCAGCTGCGGACCCATCGTTTCCGGACGACGTCGGTGGTGGTGCTGTCCGTGCTGGCGCTGGCAGCCGAACTGGCGGGACCCAAGTTGCTGGGACAGCTGGTCGAGTCGGTCAACGGTGAGTCCGCGGTGGCGACCATCGACGGCCTGGCCATGGCGTTCTTGGCCGCGCTGGTCGCACAGGCTTTGCTGAGCAAGGTTGCCGCCACGCTGACCGCGCAGGTCGGCGAACGGGTGCTGGCCACGACGAGGGAAAACTTCGTTCGCCGGGTGACCCGCTTGCCGCTTCGCGTCATGGAGTCGGTGGCCCCTGGTGAGCTGGTTGCGCGGGCCACCACGGAGGTCGATCGGCTGAATGACGGCGTCCGGGATGCGCTGCCCAGGATCTTCCACGCAGTCCTCACGATTGCGCTCACTGTCGCCGCGATGGCGCTGACCTCGCCGATTCTGACGCTGGTCGTCCTCGTCACCGTTCCCGTGATCATTGTCAGCGAGCGGTGGTACCGGCGGCGTGCGGTCCCTGCCTACGAACGCCTTCTCGCTCAGTGGACTGAGGTGCAGACAAGCAGCCTCGACACTGTCGAAGCTGCCGCCACCGTTGAGGCACTGCGGCTTGAGAAGCAACGGATTGCACACAATGACCTGGCGCTCGACCGCGCAGCGCGAACGCAACGGCGAACCATCAACTTGCGCACTGTGTTCTTCCCGGTGCTGGACCTGAGCGCATTCTTGCCCACCGCGCTGATCCTGCTGGTGGGTGGCTGGTGTTACTTCAACGGCCTGGTGGGGGTCGCCGCGCTTTCCGCCATGATCGTCTACGCCGACATGCTGCTCGAACCGGTGAGCGAGCTGATGGTGTGGCAGGACGAGCTTTTGATGGCCCGTGCCGCCCTGCGCCGTATTCTCGGAGTGGACCGGCTCGAACGCGACTCGGCACCGGAGGCTCCCGAACCCGCCGAACTCACCGATGCGTCCGTGCACTTGCGCAACGTCCGATTCGGGTACTCCCCGGACCGGGAGGTCCTGCACGATGTCACCCTGGACATCCGTCCCGGCGAGCACGTCGTGGTGGTCGGGCCGTCCGGGGCGGGCAAGACGACTCTCGCCGGCCTGATCGCCGGAGTGCATCCGCTGACGTCCGGAACGATCACCGTCGGCGGGGTCGGGATCGGCGCATTGCCGGCTGACCGGTTACGCCGTGCGGTCGCCTTGATCACCCAGGAGAATTACGTCTTCGCCGGAAGCGTGCGAGACAACCTCACTTTGGCGGAACCACCGGCAGGCAGCGGAGACTGGACCGACGACCAGCTGTGGGACGCGATCCGCACCGTCGGCGCGGACGGCTGGGTTTCCTCGCTGGAGGACGGCCTGGAAACGGAGATCGGATCCGGCGGTCAGCCGGTCCCCGCGTCGGCGGCCCAGCAGCTGGCGCTGGCACGGATGATGCTGGCGAACCCCCGCGTCCTCATCCTCGACGAGGCCACCGCGGCATTGGATCGGCGGACCTCGCGGCAGGTGGAACGGTCGCTTGCCGCGGTGTTCTCCGGCCGGACCGTGATCGCGATTGCCCACCAGCTCGACCCGGTGCAGCACGCCGACCGGGTGGTGCTCATGGATCAGGGCCGGGTCGCCGCTCACGGCAGCCACGAGCAGCTACTGGCGGCCAACGAGCAGTACGCCGCTTTGTGGCAGCTCTGGAGAAACGAATCATCACCTGAATCACCTGAATCACCGGTAGAACGGAGCGTATCGTGATTCCTGTCCTGCCAAGCCCGGACAAGGTTCATCGTGCCGTGGAATACGGCGCAGAGACAGTGCTCGGCTATCTCACCTCGATGGTGGCGGACATGAAAATGGTGTCGGCCGAGACACTGCCGAAGAACGTCTGCTACCACGAAACCGGAATCGACTCCCTGGAACTCATCGATCTGGCGCGCAATATCAGCGACCATTACGGAGTCCGGCTCAGCATGACCGAATTGATCACGGCCGGAGGTCTCCGTCAGTTGAGCGAGCGGGTGGCCGAGCGGCTGACCGCAGCGTCCGAAGGCGGCCGATGAATCTGTCACCGTTGACCAGGCCGGATTCTTCGCCGTCCGTTGATGAACAGCCGTACGAGTACGTTCGCCCCGAACTGCACGAACCCGACTGGCGGAGGTTTCCGGGCTGGCGGCACATCACCGCCGAACAGTGGCGAGATCCCCAGTGGCAACGGGTTTCCTGCGTGAAGAACCTCCGGCAGTTGCGCGCGGTCATGGGAGATCTGCTCAGCGAGGCCGCCTACGAGGACCTTGCCGCCGACGCTGCCAGGTGGGCCACGATGTCGATGTTGATCCCGCCGCAGATGATCAACACCATGGCGCCGGCCGGCGCGGCATCGCCGTCGGATTTCACCGGGATGTTCTATGCCGATCCGATTCGCCGGTACATGCTTCCGCTGGAATCGGACCGGGAACGGGAGTGGCCCTCGCACCCGTACTCGTCCCGCGATTCCCTGCACGAGGCAGAAATGTGGGTGGTCGAGGGATTGACCCACCGCTATCCGACCAAGGTGCTGGCGGAGCTGCTGTCGACCTGTCCGCAATACTGCGGGCACTGCACGAGGATGGACCTGGTCGGGAATTCCACCCCGCAGGTGGACAAGCACCGGCTGGTCTTGAAACCGATCGATCGCCAGGATCGGATGCTCGGCTATCTCCGGCGCACACCGGCGGTGCGGGATGTCGTGGTGTCCGGCGGTGACGTGGCGAACGTGCCGTGGCGGCAACTCGAGAATTTCCTGAGCCGGCTGCTGGAGATCGACAGCGTGCGGGACATCCGCCTGGCCACGAAAGCACTGGCGGGTTTGCCACAGCACTGGCTTCAGCCGACCGTTGTCGAAGGCATGGGGCGGGTCGCTCGCGCGGCTCGTCGCCGGGGAGTCAACCTGGCCATTCACACTCACGTCAACCATGTCCAATCGGTGACTCCGCTGGTGGCCGAGGCTGCTCATGCCATGCTGGACGCCGGGGTCCGCGACGTTCGCAATCAAGGGGTGCTGATGCGCGGGGTCAACGACACCCCCCGCGCATTGCTGGACCTGTGCTTCGCACTGCAGGGTGAAGCCAACATTCTGCCTTACTACTTCTACCTGTGCGATATGATCCCCAACGCCGAACACTGGCGGCTGTCGCTGGGGGAAGCCCAGCACCTGCAAACCGCCATCATGGGGTACCTTCCCGGTTACGCCACGCCGCGCATCATCTGCGACGTTCCCTACGTCGGCAAGCGCTGGGTTCATCAAGTTGCCGAATACGATCGAGAACTCGGCATCTCCTATTGGACCAAAAACTATCGCACCAGCATCGAAGCAGGCGATCCGGAAGCTTTGGACCGCCGGTATTGCTACTACGATCCTCTGCACTCTCTCTCCGAGAGCGGGCGAAAATGGTGGGCAAAACAGGTGGATTCGGGAGAGTTCGCCGCCGGTTCGACGGGCGGCAGCCTGGACACGTGACCGGAGAATGCCTGTTCCGGGCACGAAATCCGGCGTGGGACCCGCTCAGTGCGCACGACCCGGGCGCGGGCCCTCACCAGTTCTCCGACATCACCCGCGATGGTTTGCCACCCGCGCTGCAAACCGCGAACCACCACCCACCAGGCGCAAACCCCCGCACGGGCAACCGAAAGGATCAGAAGTTGATCATATGACCGGCCAGTCCGTGCACCGCTTCCTTCACCGCCTCCCCCAGGGTCGGGTGTGCGTGGACGTTCCGGGAGATCTCGTGCACTGTCAGATCCCACTGCTGGGCCAGTGTCAGTTCCGGCAGCAGCTCCGTCACGTCCGGGCCGATCAGGTGCGCACCCAGCAGTTCGCCGTACTTCGCGTCGCTCAGGATTTTCACGAAACCGGCCGCGTCGCCGAGGCCGTGGGCTTTTCCGTTGGCGGTGAAGGGGAACTTGGCCACCTTCACGTCGAAGCCCTTGTCCCGGGCCTGTTCCTCGGTCCAGCCGAAGCTGGCGATCTGGGGCTGGCAGTACGTGGCCCGCGGGATCATCACGAAGTCCAGTTCCATCGTTTCCGCGCCGGCGATCGTCTCGGCCGCTACGATGCCCATCGATTCCGAGGCGTGGGCCAGCATGAGCTTCGCGGTCACGTCGCCGATGGCGTACAGGTGCGGGACGTTCGTGCGGCCTCGGCTGTCCACCGCGATGGCGCCGCGTTCCGTCAATGCGACGCCGGTGTTTTCGAGACCATAACCTTCCACGTTCGGGCGGAAACCGATGGCCTGCAACACCTTGTCCGCCTCGATGACCTGCTGCTCGCCGTTCTTCGACACGGTCACCAGCACCTTGGCGCCCGAATCGTCGATTGCCTCGACCTTCGTGCCCGTGAGTACCTTGATCCCCAGCTTGCGGTAGCGCTTCGCGAGCTCAGCCGACACCTCGGCGTCTTCGAGCGGGACCATCCGGTCGAGGAATTCGACGATCGTCACGTCCACGCCGTAATTGCGCAGTACGTAGGCGAATTCCACCCCGATCGCACCCGCGCCGGCGATCACGATGCTGTCCGGGAGCTCGCTTTCGAGGATCTGCTGCTCATAAGTGACCACCCGCTCGCTGCGTTGCGTCCCGGGCAGCAGCCGCGCGGTTGCGCCGGTGGCAATGATTCCGTGGTCGAACGTGAGCCGCTCGCCGTTGACCTCGAGGGTGTGGGCGTCGACGAAGGTGGCGTGCCCGTCGTATTCGGTGATCTTGTTCTTCTTCATCAGGAAGTGCACGCCCTTGACGCGGCCGTCGGCGACCTTGCGGCTGCGTTCGTACGCCGCGGTGTAGTCGAAGCGGATCTCGCCGTCGGACGAAATACCGTACGTCGCAGCTTCGTCCTTCACGGTGTGCGCCAGTTCGGCGTTGCGCAGCAATGCCTTCGACGGGATGCAGCCGACGTTGAGGCACACCCCTCCCCAGTATTTCTCCTCCACGACCGCCACGCTCAGGCCGAGCTGCGAAGCCCGGATCGCCGCGACGTACCCACCGACTCCGGCCCCGAGGACCGCAACGTCATAGTGTGCGCTCATACCGTCGAAACTACCCGCCACAAGCCGGGAAAGCGGCGTGACCGCGAGCTCACCCGGCCCGGATCCCGGCGAGCAGCTCGGTCACCGCGGCCATGATCCTGCCCGTCGCCTCCTCCAGCACTTCCCTGGTCGGGGCGAGGCCGTGCAGGTCGGCGAGGTCCACCGGCGGACCGGCGACCAGCTCCACGGTGCGCCGCGGGAGACCGCGCGGGAACCACGCGCCCCGGGGCAGCAGCTCGTGCGTACCCCAGTTCGCCACCGGGATCACCGGGACGCCCGTCTCCAGCGCGATCCGGGCCGCGCCGGTCTTGCCCTTCATCGGCCAGCGGTCCGGGTCGGTCGAGAACGTGGACTCCGGGAAGATCGCCACACACTCGCCTGCCCGGACCGCCGCGACGGCATCCCGGTACGCCCCGGACGCGGTCGGCGCGCCGCGGTGCACCGGGATGTGCTTGCCCGAGCGCATCACCGACCCGATCACCGGGGCCCGCCACAGGCTCGCTTTCGCCAGGTAACGCGGCACCCGGCCGGCCCCGAGGCAGAACGCGGTGAGCGTGGCCGGATCGGCGAACGACAGGTGGTTGGAGGCCACCACGACCCCGCCCGAGGACGGAAGGTGCCGCGCGCCGCGCACGCGGAACCGGCTCAGCGCGGCGAGCAGCTGCCACACCACCTCGATCGCGACGTGGTACCAGGCTCCGCGACCGGCACGGGCGAACCGCCTGCCGTACGCCTGCATCCCGAAAAAACCGAGCAGCTCACCCTCGAGCGGGGTCCAGCGGGTGCGCAGCGCCATGAGAGTCATTCGTAGCCGAACTCACCCCGGTTCGGCGCCGCGCAGGACCGGGATCACACCCGCTCGAGCACCACCACGGGGATCTCGCGGTCGGTCCTCGTCTGGTAGTTGTCGTAGTCCGGCCACACCGCGGCGAGCTTCCCCCACAGCCGCGCGCGCTCCTCGCCGGTGGCCGTGCGGGCAGTCGCGGTGAACTTGTCCGCCTTCACCTGCACGCCGACCTCGGGGTTCGCCAGCAGGTTGAGGTACCAGCCGGGGTGGTTCGGCGCGCCGCCCTTGGAGGCGACGATCACCGGGTTGCCGTCCTCTTCCTGGTAGATCAGGGCGAACTTGCGGTCCTGCCCGGTCTTGCGGCCCTTCGTGGTGAGCACGAGGACCGGCGCGCCCTTCTCCCAGTCGTGGCCGACCGCCCCGTCGGTCTCCTCGTAGCGGCGGACGTGCTCGTCACCGAACAGCATGGGTTTCCCTTCGTCGTCCTATCCCGGCGCAGGCCCCTGCTCCGCGGCGAACCGATCGGTGGCGCTGATCAGCTCGTGCAGCGTGCCCGGCTCGTCGAAGGCATGTCCGGCATCGCCGATCATCCGCAACTCCGCACCCGGCAGCACCTGCGCGAGTTCCCAGGCCGTGGTGGCGGGGGTGACCACGTCGTACCTGCCTTGGACGAGAACGCACGGGATGCCCGAGAGCTTCCCGGCGCCGCGGATCAGCTGGTCGGGCGCGAGCCAGCCGCCGTGCCGGAAGTAGTGGTTCTCGATCCGCGCGATCGCGAGCGCGAACTCCGGCTCGCTGAACGCCGCCACCACCTCCTCCTGCGGGGTGAATTTCACCGTCTCGCCCTCCCACCGGCTCCACGCGAGCGCGGCAGGCCCGTGCACCTCCGGATCCGGATGGTTCAGCAGTTCGTGGTACACCTCGAGCAGGTTGCCGCTGCGGCGTGGATACGGCACCGGCGCGAGAAACTTCGACCACGCCTCCGGGAACAGGCAGGCCGCTCCCCCGCCGAACAGCCACTGCACCTCCTTGACCCGCAGCGTCGCGACCCCGCGCAGCACCAGCTCGGTCACCCGCGCGGGGTAGGTTTCGGCATACGCGAGGGCGAGCACGCTGCCCCACGAACCGCCGAACAGCTGCCAGCGATCGATCCCCCGGTCCTCCCGCAACCGCTCCATGTCGGACACCAGATGCCAGGTCGTGTTCACCGCCAGATCGGCGTCGGACGTACTGCAGTGCGGGGTGCTGCGACCGCAGCCGCGCTGGTCGAAGAGCACGATCCGGTAGCGGCTCGGGTCGAAGAGCCGCCGGTGCCGCGCGGATGCCCCGCCCCCTGGCCCGCCGTGCAGGAACACGACCGGTTTGCCTTCGGGGTTGCCGCATTCCTCCCAGTAGACCGAGTTGCCGTCGCCGACCGGCAGCAGGCCGTGGTCGTACGGGTCGATTTCCGGGTACAGGCCGAGCATGCCAGCCACTATGCCCGACGCGCGGGTCACCGCGCTGCGCGTCCACTGTGGACGGGGCGGCGACGGCCGGACCGCGCCGGTTACCCTGCGGAGGTGGCGAAGGTACTGGTGGTCGAGGACGACGCGGCAATCGGCAGCGTTCTCGACGCCGCGCTGCGCGGGCACGGCCACACCGTGCAGTGGTGCCGGGACGGGCGGAGCGCCCTGCGGGAGACCGCGGCCGACCTCGTGCTGCTGGACCTGGGCCTGCCCGACGTCGACGGCGTCGAGGTGTGCCGTCGGCTGCGGGCCGCGATGCCCGGCGCGGTGGTGGTGATCCTCACCGCACGGGCCGACGAGATGGACGTGGTGGTCGGGCTCGAGGCGGGCGCCGACGACTACCTCACGAAGCCGATCCGGCTGGCCGAGCTGCTGGCCAGGGTCCGCGCGCACCTGCGCCGGGGCGCCCCGGCCGCGCCGTCGACGCCGGTGGTCCGGGTCGGTGCGCTGGAGGTCGACACCGCGAGCAGGCGGGTGAGCCTCAGCGGGCGCGAGGTCGCGCTGCGCGCGCGGGAGTTCGACCTCCTCGCGCGGCTGGCCGCCCAGCCGGGGCAGGCGGTGAGCCGGGACACGCTGATGGCCGAAGTCTGGGACTCGCACTGGCACGGGTCCACCAAGACCCTCGACGTCCACATTGCCGCATTGCGGCGCAAGCTCTCCGCGGCCGCGCAGTCGCCGTTCGAGATCCCGAAGATCGCCACGCTGCGCGGGCACGGGTACCGGCTCGAGGAAGGCTGAGCGCGTGCGCCGCCGGATCGTGACGCTCACTGTGCTGGCCGCGGTTCTGGCGACGAGTCTTTTCGGGCTGCCGCTCGCGATCGGGGTGCTGTGGTACTTCCGCACGCATACGACGTCCGAGCTGGAGCGGGCCGCGGACGGCGCGGCGGTTGCGGTGTCCCACGCGCTCGCCGAGGGAAAACCGTTGCAGCTGCCCGAAACCGAGTACGGCGCAAAGGTCGGCGTCTACGATCCGGCCGGGCGGCTGCTGGCCGGGGAGGGCCCGGCGAGCGCGGACAACGTCGTGCGCGGGGTCGCCGCGACCCGCACCGACATGCTCAACCAGCGGGTCGGTGACGACGACGTCCTCGCCGTGCCGGTGCTCACCGGTGCCGAGCTCACCGGCATCGTGCGCGCGGCCGTGCCGCGGACCGCGCTGATCCAGGACGTCGGGGTCATCTGGCTGGTGATGGCCGGATGTGCGGTCGCCGCGGTGCTCGCGAGCTGGCTGGTCGCGCGGCGGATCGCGGCGCGGCTGACCCGTCCGCTGGAGGACCTCGCCGGTGCCGCGGCCCGGCTCGGCGAGGGCGATTTCACCGCCCGCGCCCCGCGTTCGGACGTTGCGGAGATCGACCGCGTCGGCGCCGCGCTCGACGTCACCGCCACCCGGATCGGCGAGACGCTCGAACGGGAACGGGCGTTTTCCGCCGAGGCGTCGCACCAGCTGCGCACACCGCTGGCCGCGCTGCGGTTGCAGCTGGAGTCGGCGCTCGAAACGCCGGGGCAGGATCCGTACACCGCGGTCCGCGCCGGGATCACCGCGGCCGACCGGCTGGAACGCACGGTGGAGGACTTGCTCGCGCTGTCCCGGGAACGCCGCGCGCCCCGCGACGTCCTCGACCTCGACGCGCTGCTCGCCGAGCTGCTTGACATCCCGTTGCCCGGCGGCCGGAGACTGCGGCTGGAGGTCACCGATCCGCCGCTGGTGCGGGCGTCGGCCCCGGCGGTCCGGCAGGTACTCGCGGTCCTGCTGGACAACGCCGTGCTGCACGGCCGGGGCACGATCACCGTGCGGGCCCGCGACGCCGGTGGCGCGCTCGCCGTCGACGTCCTCGACGAGGGTCCTGACCTGGGGGAACGCGATCCCTTCACCGAGCACACTGCCGGTGGGCACGGGATCGGGCTCCGGCTGGCCCGCAGTCTGGCCGAGGCCGAAGGAGGACGGCTGCGGCTGTCGCATCCGCACCCGCCGACGTTCACCCTGCTGCTGCCCGACGAACCCGAAGACGCGGCCGACCCGTCGGAACAATGAATCACTGCAATTCGCGGCCGATTCACAATGAATTCTGGTTTTCCGAGGTGCAATCCGATCGATACCGTGGCTCAGTACCCTCGGAGGCTTAATGATCATCACTGTCCACCAAGGACCGTACGACCGGCTGCCGGACGCGATGGCCACCGCGGCAGAACACGGCGCCGACCTGGTCGTGACCGCCGAGATGGGCACGACCGGTTACAACATCGGCGCAGCCGCCGTCGCCGAACGAGCTCAACCAGCCGACGGACCCCTCGCCGCCGAACTGGGTGTGCTGACCACCAAGCACGGCGTCGCGCTGGTCTACGGCTACCCCGAACGCGATGGCGAGGCCGTGTACAACTCGGCGCAATTGCTGTCCGCACAAGGGGAACGGCTCGCGAACTACCGTAAGACGCACCTCTTCGGCGATCTCGACCGCGGCCAGTTCTCCCCCGGCGACGATCCGGTGGTTCAGGCTGAACTCGGCGGCGTGCGGGTCGGCCTGCTGATCTGTTATGACGTCGAGTTCCCCGAGACGGTCCGCGCGCACGCACTCGCGGGCACGCAGGTGCTCCTCGTGCCCACCGCGTTGATGCGGCCCTATGAACGCATCGCCGACTTGCTCATTCCGGTTCGCGCGCACGAAAGCCAGCTTTACGTGGTGTACGCGAACCGCTGCGACACCGAAGGCGAGCTGACCTACTGCGGCCACTCGACCATCGCTTCTCCCGACGAGGTCGTCGCGAAGGCGGGCGACGGCTCGGAGTTGGTGTTCGCCGACATCGACCCCGCATTGCTGGCCAGGGCCCGGGCCGAAACAACCTACCTGGCCGACCGGCGGCCGTCGCTCTACCGCTCCCTGACCGAAGGACCCGGCGCATGACCTCCGCAGTCCCCGCCGCGATCCACGCCGAAGAGCCCGGCGGGCGGCCGATCACGATGTTCGGCCCCGATTTCCCGTTCGCCTACGACGATCACCTCGCGCATCCGGCCGGGCTCGGCACGGTTCCGGCGCAGGTGCACGGCACCGAGGTCGCGGTGATCGGCGGCGGCCTGTCCGGCATCGTGACCGCGTACGAGCTGATGAAACTCGGGCTGCGGCCGGTGGTGTACGAGATCGCCGGAATCGGCGGGCGGCTGCGGACGCACCGCTTCCCCGGGCTGCCGGACGACGTCGTCGCCGAGATGGGTGCGATGCGCTTTCCGCCGTCGTCGACCGCGTTGTTCCACTATCTCCGCAAAGTCGGGCTGGAAACGGTGCCGTTTCCGAACCCGTTGTCGTCCGCCACGCCGAGTACGGTCGTCGATCTCAAGGGCCACAGTCACTACGCGCGCACGCCGGACGACCTACCCGCGGTGTACGGCGAAGTGGCCCGCGCATGGCAGCGCACGCTCGACGAGCACGCGTCGTTCGCCGAGATGCAGAAGGCGATCCGCGACCGCGATACCGCCACGATCAAGCAGATCTGGAACGAGCTGGTACCCCGGCTCGACAACCAGACTTTCTACGGATTCCTCTGTGACTCCCCGGCTTTCGCCTCCTTTCGGCACCGGGAGATCTTCGGTCAGGTCGGATTCGGTACCGGTGGCTGGGACACCGACTTCCCCAACTCGATCCTCGAAATCCTCCGCGTCGTCTACACCGGCGCGGACGACGAGCACCGCACCATCGTCGGCGGCAGCGGACAGCTTCCGCAGCGGCTGTGGGAACACGTTCCGGAGCAGCTGGCGCATTGGCCGTCCGGGACGAATCTCGCTGCCCTGCACGAAAACGGAACCCCGCGACCCGGTGTCACGCGGCTGCATCGCACCGCGCCGGACAACCTCACGGTCACCGACACCTCCGGCCACATCCGCACGTTCCCCGCCGCCGTGTTCACCGCGCAGAGCTGGCTGCTGCTGTCGAAAATCGAGTGCGACGAGGCGTTGTTCCCGATCGACCACTGGACCGCCATCGAGCGCACGCACTACATGGCGTCGTCGAAGGTTTTCGTTCCCGTCGACCGTCCGTTCTGGCTCGATCCGGACCCGGACACCGGCCGCGACACGATGAGCATGACCCTCACCGACCGCATGCCGCGCGGCACCTACCTGCTCGGCACCGATCCGGACCGGCCCGCGGTGATCTGCCTTTCCTACACCTGGGCCGACGATTCGCTGAAGTGGCTGCCGCTCGGCGTGTCCGACCGGGTCGAGGTGATGCTCCAGTCCCTGCGCGAGATCTACCCGCGGGTCGACGTGCGACGGCATCTCGTGGGCGACCCGGTGACCGTGTCGTGGGAGGCCGAACCGCATTTCATGGGTGCGTTCAAGGCGAATCTGCCCGGGCATTACCGGTACCAGCACCGGCTTTTCACCCATTTCATGCAGAACACGTTGCCCGCACCCCAGCGTGGTCTCTTCCTTGCCGGTGACGACATTTCGTGGACCGCGGGCTGGGCCGAAGGCGCGGTGCAGACGGCGGTCAACGCGGTGTGGGGCGTACTGCGGCACTTCGGCGGCGCAACGGATCCGGCAAATCCCGGCCCGGGAGACCGGTTCGCCGACCTCGCGCCGATCGCGCTCCCCGACTGACCTCCGCCGTCAACCCGTACCCGGGGGTAGCCAGCCGATGGTGTCTGCCCTCGCGACATCCGGCGGGATGAATCCGCCGTACTGAACCGATCATGCGAAACTGGGGTGCATGAGCACCGATCCGGCGCCGAAGTGGCGGAGACTCGAACCGGACGAGCGCAAGGAACAGATCTACGCCTGTGCGGCAAGGCTGTTCGGCGAGCGCCCGTACTCCGAAGTGTCCACTTCGGACATCGCGGCCGCGGCCGGGGTCGCGCGCGGCCTCATCAACCATTACTTCGGCACGAAACGCGAGCTGTACCTGGAGATCGTGCGGCGCGCGCTCACCGTGCCGCGGCTCGCCGTGGAAATCCTGCCCGACGGCCCGCTCGAGCTGCGGGTGGGCGTGGCCATCGACTGGGTGCTCGAAATGGTGCGCGGCCAGGAGAAGATGTGGCTCGCCGCGATCGCGCCGGAGGGCATCGGACGGGACCCGGAGGTGGACCGGATCGTCGCCGAGGCCGACCGCGCGTCGGCCGACCGGGTGCTGGAAGCGATGGGACTGTCGCGCGAGAGCGAGCACGGCGAGGAGCTGAACGCGGCGGTGCGGGCGTTCGCGGGCATGGTGAAGGCCGCCGGACGCGAATGGCTGGTGCACGGCGCGCTCGACCGCCAGCAGGTGCACACGCTGCTGAGCGCGTCGCTGGTGACCGTGGTGACGCAGGTGTTCCCGGCCATCCAGCATCCGCCGGAGCCCTGACCGCGTCCGCAGGGAAGAGAACCCCCGGCACCACGAGGGGGGAGGAAAGTGCCGGGGGCCCCTTCCGGAGGCAATGCCCCCGGTACCTCTCCACGCTACGCCCGCCAGGCGTCGAATCGGTGTCAGTTCGCTCCGCCGCGACCTGACTTTTCACCACGACCACGCGGACGGCCCAGTGCGGAGCCTCCCGGTGGAGCAATCACGCGCCGAGATGACGGGTGAGCCCGTCGAGGCAGCGGCGGATGGCGAAATCGAACATGCGGGTGTGGTACCCGGCCGCACGATCGGGGTCGGTGAGCAGTTCGTGCATCGCGCGGCCGTGCGCGGCCATCCCCGGCAGGTCCTCGCGGTCGCGGTACGCCGCGTACGCCTCGGTGTTGCCGAGCCGCAGCGCGAGGCTGCCGTCCCGGTCGTCCTCCAGCGCCACGAACTGGCACGCGGTGGTGGTGAGCAGAGTGTAGGCGAGCGGGCTCTCGTCGCCGAAGCCCGCGTCGGTCAGGATCCGCACGCCGAGGTCCACTGTGGGCGCCGCGGCTTCCGGCGAAGGCCCGAACGACGCCATCCGCCGCGCCGTGCCCGGGTGCCGGCGCAGCACCTCGCGTAGGTCGGTGAGCAGTTCGACGAACCACTCCTGCCACGGGAGTGTCTCGTCCGGCACCCGGAGCTGACTGACCACGCGGTCGAGCACCGCGCACGCGACCGCGTCCCGGTCACCGACGTGGTGGTACACCACCGCCGGGTACGCGCCGATCGCTGCGGCCAGCTGCCGGAGCGTCCAGTTGTCGAGGCCGCGTTCGATGGTGAGCGCCACCGCGGCGTCGATCACCTTCCCGGCGGTGACCGCCGGCAGTCCGGCGGCCGAGCGGGAACGAGGGCTCCTCCCGGTACGCGAGGACGAAGTCGGCATGCATTTCACCGTACCCGGCGCCGGCACCGCGGGCTCGGGCATGATCTGGGGTATGCCACGCGCGCAGGCCAACGGCCTCGAACTCGAATACGACACGTTCGGCGACCCGGCGCAGCCGCCGGTCGTGCTGGTGATGGGTCTCGGCGCCCAGATGATCACGTGGGAGGAGGGGTTCTGCGAGCTGCTCGCCGGCCGCGGCTTCCACGTCGTCCGGTTCGACAACCGCGACGCCGGTCTCTCCACGTCACTCGACGACCACGGGGTGCCCGACCTCGCCGCCGTCATGGCCGGGACCAGCAAGGCACCGTACCTGCTGCCGGACCTCGCCGGCGACGTCACCGGCCTGTTCGACGCGCTCGGATTCGCCAAGGCGCACCTGGTGGGCGCATCGATGGGCGGGATGGTCGCGCAGCAGGTGGCAATCGACCATCCGGACCGGCTGCTGAGCCTCACGTCGATCATGTCGACGACCGGGGACCCGGCGGTCGGCCAGACCTCACCCGCCGCGCTCGCGTCGCTCACCCGCGAGCGCGCAGCCACCCGCGAGGAGGCGATCGAGCAGAGCATCGCCGCCTATCGCGTCACCGGCTCGCCGGGCTATCCGGCGACCGAGGAGTACCTGCGGCACAAGGCAACCCGCGCCTACGACCGCGCGCAGCACCCGTTCGGCATGCAGCGGCAGGCCGCGGCGGTGGTGGCATCGGGAGACCGCACCGAACGACTGCGCGACGTGCGGGTGCCCACGGTGGTGCTGCACGGCGACGCGGACGTGATGATCGACGTCAGCGGCGGGAAAGCGACCGCGGCCGCAATCCCCGGCGCGGAACTGGTCATCCTGCCCGGAATGGGCCACAACCTCCCGGAACCACTGTGGCCCGACATCGTGGACGCCATCCAGCGCGCCACCACGCGCGCGGCCTGAGGCCGGTCAAGAAGAGCAACACCGGACCGCCGCCCCGCACCGAACGGCTGCGCGACGTCCAGGTGCCCACAGTTGCATGGCGATTCGGACATGAGGATCGTCGTCAGCGGCGGCAAAGTCACCGCTCGGGCCGGAGGCCGGTCAAAAAGGCGTCAAGAACACCGGCCGGAGCGTAGGGAAGCCGTCGGCGCACCCTGGGTCACGCGCCCGCGCGGGGTGCACTGGGGTATGCGTACCGAAGAGAGACTTGCGGGCGGGTTCGGCTTCCCGCTCGGCTGTGTGGCAGTGGTGGCGGCTGCGATCGCGGCGGACCTCGCGGGGGCTACCGCGCATCCGGGCTACGCCGTCGCCGCGGTGGCGCTCGCGGTCACGGCAGTGGCAATGCTCACCACTCCCCTCGCCGCGGCCGGGGTTGCCGCCGTCGCGTGGGCTGTGCTGTCCGGCTTCGCGTACGGCCGTGCGGGCGACCTGCTCTTCGACGCCGCCACCGGCCGGGTTGCGCTGGTCCTGGCCGGTGCGCTGGTCCTGGGACTGGTCGCGGGGACGGTGCTGCGGGCCCGGCGCCGGGTCCTTCCCCCGCCCCCTCCGGAGGCCGTGCCTGCTCCGCGCCGTCCTGCCGAGGCGAGCCACCACCGGGTCGCCGCGCCGTGAAATCGGCTCGCCAAGGTGCCCGGATGGTGCCAGTCTGGCGGGGTACGACGTCGCCACCTTCGGAGGTCAGCCATGAGCGAAGCACAACCGGCATCCAGCGACGAGGAGGGCGACGTCAAGCGCAAGTTCCGCGAGGCGCTCGAGCGCAAGCAGGCGAAGGCCCGCGAAGGCGCGTCCCACGAGAACGGCGGGCAGCACTCCCAGCACGCGCACGGCCCGGCCGCGAACAAACGCACTTTCCGCCGCAAGAGCGGCTGACCCCGGCAGGTCCGGCTTCAAGTCCGTGAAGGGAACCATCAGGGAATCTGATTCCGTGATGGTTCCCTTCACGGCTTTCGGGGGAAGTTACACGGTGAGGATCGAGCGCAGGCGGCCCACGTCGGTCATCCGGCGTTCGGCGAGCCGGTCGGCAGCCGCGGCCGGGGGTACGCCGTCGGCCTTGGCCAGCGCGTACACCGCCTTCGTCGTGTCGAAGATGGCCGCCGTCTTACGCTGCGCGCGGGCGAAGTCGAAGCCGTGCCGCTCGTCGTCGACCTGGATCACGCCACCGGCGTTCACCAGGTAGTCCGGCGCGAACAGGATGCCGCGGTCGTCGAGGAGCTTGTCGACACCCGGATGCGCGAGCTGGTTGTTGGCCGCCCCGCACACGATCCGTGCCCGCAGCGCCGCGACGGTCTCGTCGGTGAGCACGCCGCCCATCGCGCACGGTGCGAACACGTCCAGCTCGGTGCCGACCATGGTGTCCACATCGGACACCACCTCGACACCCGGGTACGCCGCCCGGGTGCGTTCCACCGCAGGCGCGGACACGTCGGTGATCACCACCTGCGCCCCGGCTTCGACGAGGTGCCCCACCAGGATGTGCCCCACCTTGCCGACCCCGGCCACGCCGACCCGGCGGCCGGACAGCTCGGGCCCGCCCCACACGTGGTCGGCGGACGCGCGCATGCCCTGGTACACGCCGAAAGCAGTGAGCACGGACGAGTCCCCGGCGCCGCCGTCCTCGGGCGAGCGGCCGGTGACGTAGTGCGTTTCGCGGGCGACCACGTCCATGTCGTGGACGTACGTGCCCATGTCGCAGGCGGTGATGTAGCGGCCGCCGAGGGATTCGACGAACCGGCCGTAGGCGCGCAGGAGCGCTTCGGACTTCAGCGTGTTCGGGTCGCCGATGATCACGGCCTTGCCGCCGCCGAGGTCGAGCCCGGCGAGCGCGTTCTTGTACGCCATTCCTTTGGAGAGCGCGAGAACGTCGTCGATCGCGGCGTCTTCGGTGGCGTAGGGGTAAAAGCGGGTGCCGCCCAGCGCCGGTCCCAGCGCGGTGGAGTAGATCCCGATGATGGCCTTGAGGCCGCTGGCCTCGTCGTAGCAGAACACGACCTGTTCATGGCCGCTGTGCCGGCCGAACACACCTTCGGTCACGGTGGTGACTCCTTTGTCTCCCGCGCGGTTCGTGGCCGCGCGTTGCAGTGAAAACGGTGCACACCGGGGAGCCGGGGGTTGCCCGCTCCGCAGTGCACACCGTCAACCTACTTCGCCCGATCCCGGGCCACCACCCGCATTACCCCTCTTCCGCAACAACCTCCCGAAGGGTGGACATCGCGGCCGTCAGCTGCGCGTCGGACAGGTACGGCGCGGGCCCGAACCGAAGGTAATGACCCCGGCTGTCGGTGCGCACCCCGCGGGCAGCCAGGCCTTCGCACAGCCGCCCGGCCACCGGGCTGCGCAGCGAGAGGAAGCCGGCGATGCCGTCGAGCGGGGCCTCGCGATCGCGGGTCACGACGTCCTCCCGCAGGCCGAGGTCGTCGAAGCACTGGGCCAGCAGCCCGACCTGGTGCTGCGACACCTCGCGCAGGAACTCGGCGGTCAGGCCTTGTTCGGCGAAGAACTTCTGCACGCGTACCCCGCGGTAATGGCTTGACGGGTCGTACGTGGCTCCGGCGAATCGGTCACCACCAGGGGCGTACGCGACTTCGCCGGGCCGTCGTTCGTTGGCCAGCGCGCCGAATTCCGCATACCAGCCGGTGATCACCGGGCGCAGTTCCTGTGCGTGCGCGGGCAGGCGCAGGAAGCAGTTGCCCTCGCCGAGCTGGAGGTACTTGTACCCGCCGCCGAGCACCCACGCGTCGGTGAGCCCGAGGTCGTGCATCGGGAACGGCACTGCGCCGACCGCGTGGTACGCGTCGACGACCAGTTCGGCCGACCGGCGGCGGCACGTTTCGGCCAGGTACGCCAGCCCGGGCACGATCCACGACGTCTCGAACAGCACCGCCGACACCAGCACCGCGGCCGTACGGTCGTCGACCTGCTCGGCCAGCCGCTCGGCCAGCGTCGCCGCCGGAGCCGCCGGAACCCGGACGACCTCGATCCCCTCCTCGGCCAGCCGAGTGAGCTGGCGGCGCAGGGTGTGGAATTCGCCGTCGGTGGTCACCAACCGCGGACGTTTCCGCAGGTCCAGGGCCGACAGGAAGCGGAGGACGAGCTCGTGCGTGTTCGGGCCGAGCGCGTAGTCGCCATGCGGATCGGACAGCCACTGCCGGAAGCCATCCCGGAGTTCGTCAGCCTTCGCGAACGCGCGGCCCCACTTCTCGTCGACGTCCCGTGCGGCGTCGGCGAACGCCTCCCGCAGGCCTTCCTCGGCGACGTCCGGCCAGGCCTGGTGCGAATGCGCGGACAGCAGCAGCCGGTCGGCCACGCCGAACCGCGAGTAGTGCGGGGCGAGCGCGTTTGCGTTGGCGCGCAAGGAATCCAGCGTGGTCACAGCCGGCTCCGCACGGCCCACAGGTCCTGGAACATCGGCTGGAACAGCGTGCTGCGGAGGTAGAACGCGCCGGACGAGCCGCCGGTACCGGTCTTGTCGCCGATCGTCCGCTCGACCATCTTCACGTGCCGGTACCGCCATTCCTGCAGGCCCTCGTCGAGGTCGACAAGGCATTCCGCGACCACCGACGGGCCGCCGTCGTCCTGGTAGACCTTCAGCAGCACTTCCTGCAGCTCCGGCGAGGGCTCGAGCGGGCGCGTGACGTCGCGGTCGGTGGGCACCGGGTAGCCGTTGCCGGACAGGTACGTCAGGAACGAGTCGAACACCGACGGCCGCTGCATGGCCGAGGCGATCCGCGCGCGCTGCTCGCCGCCCTCGGGGTAGTGCGCGAACACCCGCTCGTCGCGACGGCCGAGCACCGCCTCCAGCTCGCGGAACTGGCCGGACTGGAAGCCGCTGGACGCGTCGAGCCGGGTCCGGAAGCTGGTGAACTGGCTCGGCGTCATCGTCTCCAGCACGTCGATCTGCGCCACCACCACCTTGAGCACGGTGAGAATGCGGCGCAGCGTGCGGATCGAGTGGGCGGTGTTGCCCGCTTCGAGGTTCTCCTGCAGGAACGCGGCCTCGTGCAGGATCTGCTTGAACCACAGCTCGTAGACCTGGTGGATCACGATGAAGAGCAGCTCGTCGTGCTCGTCGGAACGCGGGCGCTGCGCGCCGAGCACCTCGTCGAGAGCCAGGTACGACGTATAACTGAGGGCGGCTTGGGGGTCGTTCGGTCCGGTCATGGGTTCCTCATCTCGTGGACAGGGTTCGGTCGAAGTGCCGCTGCGCCGGCGGGGCGAGCGCGGAATAGAGGTCGTGGAACAGCTCGACCGCGGCGGCCCGCGTGCCCGGCGCGGGAATCAGTTCGGACGGCAGTTCCGGGTCGAGCGAAGGGAATTCGCGGTACGTGTGGACGAGCCGGGTGCGTACCGCGAACGCTTGCCCGTCCGGCAGATCGCGCGGGTACTCGCCGAAATCCGAGACGAACGCCGCGTACCGGGCGGACAGGCCGTCGAGGTCCCAGGCCCGGCCGGCGAGCCGGCGTACGTCGAGCGCGGCGGACGGGGTCCCGAGCATCAGCCCGGCGTGCTCGGCGACGTCGAGCTCGGCCAGCAAGGCGAGAACCTCGGCCTCCCGGTCGTGCGGTGCGAGCCAGGTGCCGTCCTGTACCGGGCCGAAGCCGAGGAACCGCAGCCGCCGCACCAGCCGCTCGCGGGACCGGCGGCGGGTCTCCGGGATGTTCTGCCACAGCACGGTCCAGGTCCCGGCCGGTTCGGCGCGGCGGCCGAGGCCGAAGATCCGCCGGTCACCGGCCTCCAGCAGGGCGACCGTGCGCGGCGTCAGCGAGTAGTGCACCAGGCGGCCGTCGCGGTGCCGGGCCAGCAGGCCGCGGCGGACGAGCCGGGTGAGCGCGATCCGGGCCGCGCCGTCGGAAAACCCCAGCTCGTGCAGCAGGGCGACGAGCCCGCCGGACCACACGCGCCGGCTCTCGCGCGGGCGCACGTAGCTGCCCAGCAGGGTCATCACGAGCTCCTGCGGGGTCCGCGCGGGTTCGGCAACGTCGGGCACGCCACAACTCTATACACCACAGCCCGCTGCGGTGTAGCTTTCGAGCGTGACCAATTCAGGGGAACGGCCCGGAAGGGTCGTCGTGGTGACCGGCGGTACCCGCGGCATCGGCGCCGCCGTCGCCGAACGGTTCCGGCAGGCGGGCGACACGGTGCACTCCCCCGGCCGCGCCGACTGCGACGTCACCGACGAGGCCGCCGTACGCGCGTACTTCGCCGAGCTCGGCCCGGTCGACGTGCTGGTGAACAACGCCGGGGTGTCGTCGAGTGCGCCGCTGGCGAAGACCACAGTGGACGATTGGCGCGGCCAGTTCGAGGTCAACGCCACCGGTGCCTTTTTGTGCACCCGCGAGGTGCTGCCGGGCATGCGTGAGCGGAACAGCGGGCGGATCGTCACGGTCGCCTCGACGGTGGGCCACGTCGGCGCGCGCTACACCGCGGCGTACACGGCCTCGAAGCACGCTGCGGTCGGCCTGATGCGCGCGGTCGCCGCCGAGGTGACCGGTACCGGTATCACGGTGAACGCGGTGTGCCCGGCGTTCGTGCGCACGGACATGACCGCGACGTCGGTCGCCCGGATCCAGGAGCGCACCGGCCGCGACGAAGCCGACGCCGAGGCCGCGCTGGCCGCCGCTTCCCCGCTCGGCCGGCTGCTCGAACCCGCGGAAATCGCGTTCGCCGTGGCGTTTTTCGCCGCCCCGGAGGCGGCCGCGATCAATGGTCAGACTCTCGTTCTCGACGGTGGAGGAATCCAGAAATGAGCCCGTTCCGCGCCAGTGTCCCGCTCACGAAAACGTGGGACCACTTCGAGTTCACCGTGGACGACGGGGTCGCCACGGTGACCTTCGACCGTCCGGACAAGCTCAACGCGCTCACCTTCGACATCTACGCCGACCTGCGCGACCTCGTCGCCGAGCTGCCGCACCGCGGCGACGTGCGGGTGCTGGTGCTCACCGGCAAGGGCCGCGGGTTCTGCTCGGGCGGCGACGTCGAGGAGATCATCGGCGAGCTGCAGAAGATGGACACCGCCGAGCTGCTGGAGTTCACCCGGATGACCGGCGCGGTGGTGAAAGCCATGCGCGAGACGCCGATTCCGATCATCGCGGCGATCAACGGCGTCGCGGCAGGCGCGGGTTCCGTCCTCGCGCTGGCGAGCGACTTCCGGCTGCTGGCCGAATCGGCGAAGTTCGCCTTCCTCTTCACGAAGGTCGGCCTGGCGGGCGCGGACATGGGTTCGGCGTACCTGCTGCCGCGCCTGGTCGGCCTCGGCCGCGCGACGGAGCTGCTGATGCTGGGCGACAAACTGCCGGCCGCGCGCGCCGAGGCAATCGGGCTGGCGAACCGGGTGATCCCGGACGACGAGCTGGCCGCCGAGGCGACCGCGCTCGCCCGCCGCCTCGCCGACGGTCCCGCGCTCGCGTACTCCACCACCAAGGTCCTGCTCACCCGCGAGCTCGACAGCGACCTCGGCAGCTCCATCGAGCTGGAGGCGATCACGCAGGCTCTGCTGATGACGGCCAAGGACCACAAGGAGTTCTACGCCGCCTGGTCAGCCGGCCGCAGTCCACAGTGGACCGGTCGCTAGCCACGACAGCAACCGGCCACGCGACCAGCACCGGCCGACGGCTTCCGTGCGCAACCCGGAGCCGTCGGCCAGCGCGACGCCGAGAATGCTGTGCCCGGACGCCGGTCGGTCGCCGAAGGTCGGGACCTCCGGCGCCACGCCGACGCCTTCCGCGGACACCCACGCGACCGTCCGGCCGGCCTCGGCGAGGTGACTCGCGAAACGGCGACGGCGCTCGACCGACAGCCGGGACAACGCCCAGGTCGTGGTGACCACCGGCAACGCGTCCACGGGAATCTGGGCGAGGGCGTCGGGCAGCAGGTCGACCGGGTCGCCTTGCTCCAGCGTCGGGGAAACCGTTGCGGTCAAAGCGATTTCTGCGTCGAGCCGGGCAATGCGCTCCGGTTGGTCCGGGGGCAGGCAGGCGCGCAGCCACCGAGCGTCGGCGGCGTCGGTCATGTCCAGCGGCTGGGTGTCGAGGCCGATGCGTGCGACGACCTCCGGGATCGCCCGCGGCGGCAGCGGCCGGTCTCCCACGATCGAGGCCGACACCTGCACGGGCGACGCCGGGTCACCCAGCGGTTCGCCTTTGCTGTAGGTGATTCCGACGCGATCGACGGTGAGGTTGAACCCCGCCGAACACCCGAAATCGAGCAGCCCGACCGCATCCGCACCCGCCCGGTGTGCAACCTCGGCGATGAGCGGATACAGCACAGTGGCGCGTCCGGTTTCGCCGGTCCGCAGGGGTCGCCGCACAGCAATCGCCACGACCTCGTCGGTCCGCTGGAGCACAGTGTCGACTGCGTCGTCCGCCGGGGCGCGGCCGGAGAGGGCAAGGTCGTGCAGCGCAGCGAGAATCACCGTCGGATGCCGCTTGCGCGCGGGCGCCGTTTCGATGGCGCGCAGGGCCTCCGGCGATTCACTCAACGCGAGGGAAACCCGTTGGTACCACGGCGAAGTCGCGTCCTCGCCGAAGCGGCGGTAGGTCTGTGCGAGAGTACGGGTCATCAGAGGTCGGTGTACCCGATCGCGTTCTCCTCCAGGCTGCCGAACCACAGCCGGCCGTGGTATTCGCGCAGGCCGGTGAGCAGGTGGAAGCCCGGGATCTCGCCGCGCCGCTGCCGTTCGATCGCGCCGTCCGGCGTCACCGCCAGCACGCCGACCTGGCGTTTCGGGCTGGGCTGCCAGGCATCCGGAAGAGATCGGACTGCCGCGCGCAGTGGCGCGGGCAGGCGGCGCGCCAGGTCTAGCGCCGGGACGCGCGGGCTGGCCTGGGTGATCCAGATCAGGCCGTCGCTGCCGGTGGCGATGTTGTCCGGGAAGCCCGGCAGGTTACCGGCCAGCAGGTCGCGTTCCCCGGCGCGCGGGCCAGTCAGCCAGAGCCGGTTGACGCGGAATTCTCCGGTTTCGGCGAACGCGACGAAGGATTCGTCCGGGGGCAGGGCCACGCCGTTCGCGAACTGCAGTCCGTCGGCGAGGAGGTCGATCTTGCCGTCCGGGGTACGGCGCAGCAGGCGGCCGCCTGCGGTCTGCTCGATCAGGTCGTCGCGCCAGCGGTCGATCCCGAAGCGGCGCGAGGAGTCGGTGAAGTAGATCGTGCCGTCGGCGGCGACTGCGGCGTTGTTGCAGAACACCAGGTCCAGCCCGGCCGCGGACGTCGCCAGCGTGGTGACCGGACCGCCGGCCAGCGGCATGGCGAGCAGTCCGGCGCGGGCGTCGCAGATCAGCAGTTCGCCATCGCCGTACAGCTCCAGCCCGAGCGGACGGCCGCCGGTCTCGCCGAGCACGTCGATCCGCTGCCCGTCCGGCGACACCCGCAGGATCCGGCCGTCGGCGACCCCGGTGTACACCCGCCCTTCCGCGTCGACCACCACGTCTTCCGGACCGTACCCGTTCACCGGGACGATCGTGACCTCACCGAACTGCACGCCGGCCTCCTACCGGTAGCTGAGCAGCCGCGCCGTCTCGCCTTCCAGATGCGGATGCTCGTTGAAGGACAACAAGGTGACCCCGCCCCGGCCGGACGTCAGCTTCGTGATCCCGGTGTTCACCGTGACGCGGTTGAGCTTCAGCAGCCCGACCTCGGGTGCTCCCATCAATGCTCCCGCGAGCGCGCCGAGCACGCCACCGGAGGTGAACACCAGCCCGTGCTCGCCCTTGCCCAGCGACGCGACGAGGTCTGCCAGCGCCGCCGTGCACCGGCCGAGGAACACAGGCCAGCTCTCCGCGCACGGCCCTTCGTCGCCCGCGGTGGTCCACGCGGTCAGCGCAGCATCGAGCAACCGCTGGTACTCGCGCGAATCCTGTTGCGGCGCACCGCCTGCGTGGTGCCGGGAGATGTCGACGTGGTCGTACTCGTTCCAGCGTTCGTCCTCGACCACCGGCAGGTCGCAACCCAAGGCCTTCAAGGCGGTCGCGGCAGTGTCCCGCTGGCGCGCCAGCGTGCCCGAGCGCACCTGGGAGAACTCCACCCCGCGCCGCCGCAGCTCCGCACCGGCCAAAGTGGACTGTTCGAAACCCAGTGGCGACAACGCATCGTAGTCCGCCGCACCGAACGACGCCTGTCCGTGCCGGATCAGGTAGATCGCACCCATTTACGCGAACCTCCGCAACAGCCGGGCGGGCGCCAAACGCACCGCGACACTCAGGGGTACCCACGGCCACGCGGGTACGTATGCGCGTTTCGGCTCCGCTTCGATCGCCTTCACGAGCGCGCGGACGCCGGTCTCGGCCGACACCATCAGCGGATTGCGCGCGCTGGACCGGTCGGTCATCTCGGAGCGGATGTAGCCGGGCCGCACGTCGGTGACGGTGATTCCGTGGCGGCTCAGCTCGAGCCGCGCATCCTCCGCGAACGCGGAGATCCCGGCTTTCGAGGCGGAATACGCGGTGAGGTTGCGCGGGAATCCGCGCAGGGCCATGAACGACGAGATCACCGCGAGGTGCCCGGTCCGCTGCTCGCGGAAGATGCCCGCGGCGGCCTCGATCTGCGCGACCGCGCCGAGGAGGTTGGTTTCGAGGGTCTGCCGGTTGGCGTCGAACCGGCCGCTGCCGACCGGCTGTCCCTTGCCGAGACCGGCATTGACGACCACGCGGTCGAGGCTACCGAGTTCCGTCCGGAACTCGCCGAAAACCGCGAACACCTGTGCATGATCGGTCACGTCGAGCGCGCGGGTGGCCACTGTGATCCCCGGGTACGCGCTGCGCAGTTCGGCCGCCAGCTCGTCGAGCCGCTCGATCCGCCGGGCGCACAGCGCGAGATTGCGCCCCCGCGCGGCGAACTCGCGTGCCATGCCTTCGCCGAGGCCCGAACTGGCTCCGCTGATGAGAATGTTCTGCCGCAGGACCATCCGCGGAGCCTACCGGGTGGTTACCACCCGGTAGACCGCACTGTGATCGCACCCTCAGCCGGCCGCCCAGTGCCGCTCCGCGCGCTGCAGGCTGCCGGGGATCAGGTTGAAGAGGAACCTCGGCACGGCGCCGAAGAAGTAGTACGTCTTGCCGTCGATGTCCATCGCCAGCCTCGCCTTGCCGGCCGGCGCGCGGTTCCGCGGTCCCAGGCTCAGCGCGAACGCGCACTTGCCGTCGAACTCCGGCGTGGGCATCGCTCAGGCCCCCGGACGCGGAAGGATCTCCAGTACGTCGATCGTGCCCGTCTCGGTGTGCGGATGACCGGCCAGCAGGGCCTGTGCGGCGTCGGCCGAATCGGCCTCCAGGATCGTGAACCCGCCGACGGTGCCGTCCCCGCCGGAGGTGGGCGCACCGGCGTCCACCACGGCGTCGCCCGCCTTGGCGAACCACGCCGCCCAGGCTTCCATCATGGTCGCCTGCTGCTCCGGCGTCGCCTGGGCCATGCGCTGTTCGACCGGCTGGTCGTCGCGGTAAAGCAGAAGGAATTTCGCCATTTCGACCACCTGCGATCGAGGGGAAACCGCCCCGGAACCGGGGATCGCGCCCATCGTCTGCCCGCTGCGGGCGCCGGGCAAGTCACGAATCGGCTGCGGGGTGACCGGTGGCCCGGCGTCTGGGGGCAGGCCGGGCCACCGGTTCCGGGCAGGGCCACCGACGGACGCGCGGGGCGCGGACCGCGCAGCGGGGGCCGAAGTGCCGGAGTGTCCGGACGCGCCGGGGGCGGCGCGGTCCGTCCAGGCCATGGAAGCGTGCCCGCGCAGGTCCCGGCAATGGTTCACAGTTGCCAGTACTAGCCCGTTCGCCCGAGTGCCGGGACGGAATGCCTGTTCGGGCGGCTGCTACCGTCACGGTGGCGGGCTCGGCACGGTCGGTTACGAGTGGGGGCGATCGGCGGGACATGGCGCAGCGGCAGCGCGGCGACCGGGTCGGTCCGGACACCCCCGAAGGTGCCCGGACTGCTTTCGCGAGCGCGCTGCGGGCCGCCATCGCCACCAGCGGGCTGTCGCTCGACCGGATCCAGGCGCGGCTGCGGGCCCGCGGCACCACGGTCAGCGTCACCGCGCTCAGCTACTGGCAGTCCGGCAAACGCCAGCCGGAACGGGCCGGATCGCTCTCGGCGGTCCGGGTGCTGGAGGAAATCCTCGACGTCCCCGACGGCGCGCTGCTCGGTCTGCTGCCACCGCCGCGGCCCCGCGGGGCGAGCCGGCGCGACCGGGCGGGCGAGGAACCGGTCACGTTCACCCGGGAGATCCTGCAGCCGCTGCTGGACCGGGTCGGCGCGCCGGATGCGCTCGACCAGCAGCACCAGCTCAAGCTCGTCGGCCTGCACGACCGTTGCGACATCGCCGCCGACGGCGGACAGCAGGCGGTCACGTCCCGCGCGGTGTTCCAGTCCGGCGCGGACGGCCAGGACCGCTGGCTGCTCGTGTACGCCCAAGGCGACGCCACGGCGGTACCGGAGCTGCGGCCGGTACGCAACTGCCGCGTCGGCCGCGCGGAGGTGGACGACGCGCACGGAATCCTGGTCGCCGAGCTGCTTTTCGACCGCGAAGTGGACCGGGGCGAAACGCATCTGATCGAGTACACGCTGCTCAACGCGGGCCCGCCGTACCCGCAGTGCCGGGCAACGCATTACCGCGAATTCCGCCGCCCCGTCCGCGAGTACCTGCTGGAGATCCGCTTCGACCCGGCCGCGGTGCCTGCACGCTGCTGGCAGTACGCGCACGCCACCGACGAAGCGCCCACCCGCCGTCGCCTGCGGCTCGACAGCGGGAACGGGGTGCACGCCATCGCACTCGACTTCGGGCCCGGCATCTTCGGCATCGGCTGGGGTCCGTGAGCTAGGACAGCTTGGTACGCAACACTTTCCCGGTCGCGTTTCGCGGCAGTTCGGCGAGGAACTCCACGTCTCGCGGCACCTTGTACCGCGCCAGATTCGCCTTCACGTACTCGCGTACGCCGTCCTCGTCCAGGTCTGCACCTTCGGCGCGCACCACGAACGCCTTGAGCCGCTCGCCGAAATCGGGGTCTTCGACGCCGATCACCGCTGCCTCGACGACGTCTTCGCGTTCCACCAGCAGGTTCTCCACCTCGATCGGGAACACGTTCTCGCCGCCGGACACGATCATCTCGTCGTCGCGGCCGTCGATGAAAAGGAGTCCGTCCTCGTCGAAGTGGCCGACGTCGCCGCTGGACAGGAGGCCGTCGATCATCTCCTTGTTCCGGCCGTCGGTGTAGCCGCCGAAGCTGAGGCCGCTGCCCACGAACACGCGGCCGGGCACGTTCGGCGCGGTGATCTTCCCGCCGTTTTCGTCGTACAGCGCCACTCGGCAGCCCACCGGCGCGCGGCCTACGGTGCCCGGCGCACGCTTCCAGTCCTCCGGGGTCGCGACCGTCGCCACCGCGACTTCCGTTGAGCCGTAAAGGTTGTGCACCACGTCGCCGAACTCCGCGTTCGCCCGGTTGCCGAGGTCGGGCGACAGCGCGGACCCGGCGACGAAGATGATCCGCAAGCAGGACGTGTCGTAGCGGTTGCGGACTTCCGGCGGCAGGTCGACGATCCGCTGCAGCATCGTCGGTACCAGGACGAGCGCGGTACAGCGGTGGTCGGCGACGCCTTTCAGGGTGAGCTCCGGGTCGAACTTGCGGCGCATCACCACCGTGCAGCCGAGCGCGAAGCTGAGGATGAACTGGGACAGGCCGGTGCCGTGGAAGAGCGGCGCGCCCATGAAGGTCGCCTCGCCCGAGCGCAGCGGGATGCGGTCCAGGAACTGCGCTGACGCCAGCGGGGATGTGTGCGGCCGCGGCGCGCCCTTCGGCGTTCCGGTGGTGCCACTGGTCAGCAGCACGAACCCGCCGCGTTTGGCCGGCGCGTGCAGCGGACGGTCGTCGGTGCTGGCGATGATCTCGGTGAGGACCGGAATGTCGTGCTCGCCCGGTTCGTCCACCCAGGCCAGGTAACGGTCGACACCGGGCACCGCGTCGAGCAGGCCGGTGAACTCCTGGTCGTACACGAGTGCGGTGACGCCCTCCCGGCTCGCGACGTCGGCGAGCTGCGGTTTGGCGAACCCGGTGTTCATCAGCAGCAGCCGCGCGCCGAGCTTGCCCGAAGCGGCCATCGTGAGCACGAGCCCGCGGTGGTCACGGCACAGCGCGGCGATCACCGAATCCGGGCCGAGACCGCGCTCCGCCCAGGCCCTGGCGAGCGCGTTGGACTGGTCGTCGAGCTGCTTGAACGTGAGCGGGCCGAGGTCGTCGACGATGCCGACCGCCGCCGGGTCCCGCCGCGCCGCGATGTGGTTGGCGCCGGCGAACGGGCCGTACCGGTGGATCGCGACCAGCGACCGGACCCCCTCGTCGAGCCGCGGGAACGGGACCAGCCCGGCGCGGCGCATCACCTCGATGCTGCGCACGGTCTCGGTCAGCTTGCCGGTCACCTGTCCGGCCAGCTCGGCCACACTCATCCGGGCACCTCCGTCGCTGCTTCCGGGTCGTCCGCCACCGGCCGGGCGTACCGGCGGTATGGGGGTTACTCGACAGTAAAGCAAGGACCTGCGCCGCGCACCAGTGCCCGGCGCGACGGAAATTGTCGGTGGTGGTCCGCACAATGTCGGGGTGCAGGTGATCACCGGCCGGGAGGAGGATTCCGGCTACACGATCGAGGGCCCCGCGGGTGCCCTCCGCGGGCTGTCGCGCGCCGAATGGGCCCAGGAGGTACGGCGGCTCGAGGCGGCGGAGAGCCCGCGCTGGGTGCTGCCCTCGGTCGAGGCGGACTACCCGGCGCTGGCCGAGGCCGGGGTGCGGCTGGGCCGGTGTCACGACCTGGCGCTGGCCGAGGGGCTGCTGCTCGCGTACGAGGGCCGGGAGGGGGAATCGCGGAGCCTGCGGGCGGCGTGGGCGCGGGCGAACGGGGAGGAACCGCCCGACGACGGGCCTGCGTTCGGGGAGGCCGGGCAGCCCACGTTGTTCTCGCCGCCCGGTCCGGGGCTGCCGCCGGGGGTCACCGTGGCCGAGGCAGCCCGCCGGGTCCTGGCTGCGCAAGAGAAACGGGTGGCCGCCACCGAGGCGCCGGGGCGGATGCGGTTGCTGCTCGCGGCGGAGTCGGCGAGTGCGCTGGCGGCGGTCGAGATGTCCGCGGCCGGGGTGCCGTGGCGGGCCGACCTGCATCGGGAGCTGCTGGAGGAGCGGCTCGGGCCGCGGGCGCCTGCCGGGCAGCGGCCGAAGGCGCTCGTGGTGCTGGCGGAGAAGATCACCGACGCGTTCGGCGGGCGGCCGGTCAACCCGGATTCGCCGCCCAGTGTCGTGCGCGCGCTCGGCCGGGCGGGTATCGAGGTCCCGTCGGCGCGGAAATACCTGTTGCAGGACATCGATCATCCCGCGGTCGCGCCGCTGCTGGAGTACAAGGAGCTGTCACGGCTGCATTCGGCCAACGGCTGGGCGTGGCTCGACGAATGGGTCGCCGGCGGGCGGTTCCGGCCGCACTACGTGGTCGGCGGGGTGGTGTCGGGCAGATGGGCCACGCGCGGCGGGGGTGCGCTGCAGATCCCGAAGGTGCTGCGCACATGTGTCCGCGCGGATCCCGGCTGGAAGCTGGTGGTGGCCGACGGCGCGCAGCTGGAGCCGAGGGTGCTCACGGCGTTGTCGGGAGATCGCCGTCTCGCCGAGGTCGCGGCGGCCAGCGATCTGTATGCACGGCTGGCGGAAGCGCTGTTCTCGGGCGCGCGGTACGTCCCGCTCCGCCCGGGAGACACGCGAGACGACCGTTCGCGCGCGAAGATCGCCATGCTGTCGGCGATGTACGGCGGCACGTCCGGCGAAGCGGGTCCGCTGCTTGCCTTGCTACGCCAGCGTTTCCCGGATGCAGTGTCCTATGTGGAGCGAGCGGCCACCGCGGGGGAACGCGGCGAGCGGGTACGTTCTCGGCTGGGCCGCACGTCCCCGGCCCCGTCGGCCGCGTGGCGAGCGCTCACGGGTGGACTCGCCGAAGACGCAGCCACCGAATCCCGCGCACGGCAAGCGTCGCGCAACTGGGGGCGGTTCACCCGGAACTTCGTGGTGCAAGCGAGCGCAGCCGACCTGACCGCCGTGTTGCTGGCCACCCTCCGCGGCCGCCTCCCCTCCCCCGCGCACCTGGTGTTCTTCCTGCACGACGAGGTGATCGTGCACACCCCGGCCGAACTGGCGGCAGAGGTCGCGGACATCGTGGAGGACGCCGTGCTGGAATCGGCAAAGCTCGTATTCGGTGAGGCATGCCCGGTCCGGTTCCCGATGCACGCGAAACCGGTGGACACGTACGCGGAGGCGAAGTGATCCCCTTGCCCCCAAGATTCCCACGCACCACATGGCGGTATGGGGAAGATCCATTCGGCGGAGCATTCCGTTGCCGTCGGTGGCATTCTCTGCGGCGGATTCCACCGCAAGGCGCTATCGGCGGGCGGATCAAGATCAGTACCTTCGTGACCCATGGTGGGGAGAAAGAAGAAAGGCCGCCTCGGCAATTTGTGGACCGGCCTTGCGCTGATCGCCGTCGTGTTGCTCTGGACCGCCCCCGCGGTGGGGCCCGGCATGATCGCGATCGTGTCGGCTTTCCTGGTGCTGTACTGCCTTTTCCTGGCTCCGACCTGGTGTTGTGCGACCACGCGGAAAAACGATTTCTGCCGCAACAATGCCAGCGGAATCCTTCTGGGCTGCCACCTTCAGCAGCACAAGTGGCAGAAACTCAAGATGGCGTTCTTGCAACAGCGCCCGGTGGAGGCGTTGCGCCGGATGCTCAGCAACATGAGCGGCATCGCCACGTCGCTTTCCGCCGCTGCCGGAACCGTTTCGGCCGGCGTCGCCACCGTCACGCTGCTGACGAGGTAACCCCGCTAGCCGAGCGCGTCATCCAAAGCCTTCGTGATGCGTTTCAGCGAAACCGGATGCGCCGTGCCCAGCGTTTGCGCGAAGAAGCTCACCCGCAGTTCCTCGATCATCCACCGCACCTCCGCGAGCGCCGGGGACGACGTGCCCGGGGGCAGGGTCGCCAGTGCGTCGCGGTATTCCTGGGTGATCCACGCGAGGTCGGCCGTGCGCTGGAGGTCCCTGGTCGGCTCGGTGGGCAGTTTTTCCAGCCGGCGCTCGATTCCCCGGAGGTAGCGGACCACGTTCGGCAGCCGCGCCGCGCCCGTTTCCGTCACGAAACCGGCGTGCACGAGGCCGTCGAGCTGCGCGCGGATGTCGGCCAGCGATTCGGCCGGGCCGCGGGTGTCGGGCAGCCGGGTCTCCACGTCGTTGGCCGCGAGCAGGATCCGCTCCACCTCGGTGAGCACCTGCAGCACCTTCGGGTTCAGCCCGGCCCGCACCTTCTCCAGCAGCGCCGCGAACCCGGCCTCGTCCCACGCCGGGCCGCCCGCCTCGGTCACCAGGGTGTCCACGGCGCAGTCCACGCAGTCGTCCAGCAATCCGGCGACGCTGCCGTGCGGATTGCGGTTCAGCACCAGCTTCGAGGAGTTCGACAGCGACCGCGTGATGAACTTCATCGGCGAGTTCAGGTTCAGCCGCAGCATCCGCCGCGTGCCCGACCACATCGCGTGCTGCTGCTCGGCGGGGGTGTCCAGCAGCCGGACGGCCACCGACTTGCCCTCGTCCACCAGCGCCGGGTACGCCTTCACGTCGTGCCCGCGGCGCGTCGATGCGAACACCTTCGGCAGCTCGCCGAACGACGGCTGCACCAGGCCCGCTTTCTCGATGCTGTTGGCCGCCTTGGAAATCGTCTCGCGCACGCGGGGCGCAAGGCGGCGCTTCAGCTCGTCCAGATCCTTGCCTTCGGCCATCCGCTTGCCGCGCTCGTCCACCACTCGGAACGTCATCCGCAGGTGGTCCGGCACCGCGGCAAGGTCCCATGCCGAGTCGGGCACGTCCACGCCGCGCAGGGCGTGCAGCTCGTCGCCGAGCACCTCGAGCAGCGGACCGTCCGAAGGGGACACTCGCGAGAGCGCGTCAGCGGCAGTGTCCGGCGCGGGAACGAAGTTGCGCCGCAACGCTTTCGGCAGCGACTTGATGAGCTGGGTCGCCAGTTCGGCGCGCAGACCGGGCACCTGCCAGTCGAAGCCGTCCGGCGTGACCTGGTTCAGCACCGGCAGCGGAAGGTGCACGGTGACGCCGTCGGCGTCCGCGCCCGGTTCGAACTGGTAGGTGAGCTTGAAGACGTGCGTGCCCTGCGTCCACGAATCCGGATAGTCCGATTCCCGGACCCCACCGGCGATTTCGTTGATGAGCATGGACTTCTCGAACGACAGCAGGTCCGGCTCGTTCCGCCGGGCTTGCTTCCACCAGCTGTCGAAATGGCGTACGGACACCACGTCGGCGGGCACGCGCTCGTCGTAGAACTCGAAGAGTGTCTGGTCGTCCACCAGGATGTCGCGTCGGCGGGCGCGGTTTTCCAGGTCCTCGACCTCGTCGAGCAGCGCCCGGTTTTCCGCGAAGAACTTGTGGTTCGTATGCCAGTCGCCGTCCACCAGTGCGTGCCGGATGAACAGCTCGCGCGACAGCTCCGGGTCGATCCGGCCGTAGTTCACGCGCCGGTCGGCGACGAGCGGAACGCCGTACAGCGTCACCTTCTCGATGGCCATCACCGCGCCCTGTTTACGTTCCCAGTGCGGCTCCGAGTACGTGCGCTTCACGATGTGGGCGGCCAGCGGCTCCACCCACTCGGGCTCGATCCGGGCATTGACGCGACCCCACAGCCGCGACGTCTCCACCAGCTCGGCCGACATCACCCAGCGCGGCTGCTTCTTGAACAGCGCCGAGCCCGGGAACACGGCGAACCGCGCGCCGCGGGCACCGAGGTAATCGCCCTTCGCCGGGTCCTTGAGCCCGATGTGCGAGAGCAGCCCGGCGATCAGCGCAGTGTGGATCCGCTGTGGTTCGGCCGGGGTGGTGCTGAGCATGATGCCGAGCGGTTTGGCGAGCTGGCGCAGCTGGCCGAAGATGTCCTGCCATTCGCGGATCCGCAGGTAGTTCAGGTACTCGGCGCGGCACATCCGGCGGAACCGGTTGCCGGTCAACGTTTTCTGCTGTTCGCTCACGTACTCCCACAGCTTGAGGTACGCGAGGAAGTCCGACGTGGGATCGGCGAACCGGGCGTGCTGCGCGTCGGCAGCCTGCTGCTTCTCCGCCGGGCGCTCCCGCGGGTCCTGAATGGACAGTGCGGCGGCGATGATCATCACCTCACGCACGCAGCCGTTGCGCGCGGCCTCCAGCACCATCCGGCCCATCCGCGGGTCCACCGGCAGCTGCGCGAGCTTGCGGCCGACCTCGGTGAGCTTGGTGGTGTCCGTGGTCTCGAACGCGCCGAGCTCCTGCAGCAGCTGCACGCCGTCGGTGACCTGGCGGCGGTCCGGCGGCTCCACGAACGGGAACGCGGCCATGTCGCCGAGGCCCAGCGAGGTCATCTGCAGGATCACCGACGCCAGGTTGGTGCGCAGGATCTCCGGATCGGTGAACTCCGGCCGCGACTCGAAGTCGTCCTCGGAATACAGCCGGATGCAGATGCCGTCCGACGTGCGCCCGCAGCGGCCCTTGCGCTGGTTCGCGGACGCCTGGGAAACCGCCTCGATCGGCAGCCGCTGCACCTTGGTGCGGTGGCTGTAGCGCGAGATCCGCGCGGTGCCCGGGTCGATCACGTATTTGATGCCCGGCACGGTGAGCGACGTTTCGGCGACGTTGGTGGCCAGCACGATCCGCCGCCCGGTGTGCCGCTGGAACACGCGGTGCTGGTCGGCCGCGGAAAGGCGCGCGTAGAGCGGCAGCACCTCGGTGTTGCGCAGCTCCAGCCGGTTCAGCACGTCGGCGGTGTCGCGGATCTCGCGTTCGCCGGAGAGGAACACGAGGATGTCGCCGGGTCCTTCGGCGGACAGCTCCTGCACCGCGTCGGCGATGGCCTGCGTCTGGTCACGGTCGGGATCGCTGCTCGGATCGTCCGGGTCGGCAAGCGGGCGGTAGCGCACCTCCACCGGATACGTGCGGCCGGACACTTCCACGATCGGCGCGTTGTCGAAGTGCTTGGAGAACCGCTCGGGATCGATGGTCGCGGAGGTGATGATGACCTTGAGGTCGGGGCGGCGCGGCAGCAGCTGCTTGACGTAACCGAGGATGAAGTCGATGTTGAGGCTGCGCTCGTGGGCCTCGTCGATGATCAGCGTGTCGTACTGGCGCAGCATCCGGTCGGTCTGGATCTCGGCGAGCAGGATGCCGTCGGTCATGAGCTTCACCAGGGTGTCCTGCCCGGACTGGTCGGTGAACCGGACCTTGTACCCCACGGTGTCGCCGAGCTCGGTCTTCAGCTCGCTCGCGATCCGGTCGGCAACCGTGCGCGCGGCCAGCCGGCGCGGCTGGGTGTGCCCGATCTGCCCGCGGACGCCGCGGCCCAGCTCGAGGCAGATCTTCGGCAGCTGAGTCGTCTTGCCCGACCCGGTCTCCCCCGCGACGATCACCACCTGATGGTCGCGGATCGCGTCGCCGATCTCGTCCTTGAGCCTGCTCACCGGCAGCTCGGGCGGGTACTCGATCTTCGGCACGCTCTCACGGCGCAGCTGCACGCGCAGCCGCGCCGTCTCGACGTCGGCCGCGATGCGCTCGGCCATGGCCTGCTGGTCACGAGCCCGGCGCGCGCCGTCGAGACGGCGACGCAACCGATGCTCGTCGCGCAGCATCAGTTCGGGCAGCTGGGCGCGCAGCGCGGCAAGAGGGGATGGAGTGGACATACTTGGGACAAGGATAGTCGGGCGCGCTTCCGGTGGCTTCCGAATATGCCGCTCGGCACCCGCGCGAGGTCGCCGGACCAGGTCACCGGAACCGTCCGCGGGCGGACGAGCCAGGCCGCGCAGCACCCGACTCAAGCCACCGGAACCACCCCCGGAGCGGACGAGCCACGCCGCACAGCACCCCGACTCAAGTCACCGCAACCGCCCGCGAGCGGACGAGCCACGCCGCACAGCACCCGCGTCAGGTGGCCAGGTCAGGTCGCCGGAGCCGCCCGCGCGCGGACGAGCCAGGCCGGGAGCAGCCAGGTCAGCCGGTCCGAGCGGAGCACGGCAAGCGGTCCGATCACGGCCAGGAGCAGCACGTATCCGGCGACGAACGGGGCCACCCGCGAGTCGAGCCCGGCCGCGGTCGCCATGGTCGCGAGCACCAGGGAGAACTCGCCGCGGGTGAGCACGGTCAGGCCGATGTTCACGCCTTGCTGGCGGTCGAAGCCGTGCAGCCGGGCGGCGAACGCGCCCGCAGCGAGGTTCAGTACCACCGTCAGCGCCACGGCGGCCAGCACCGGGAGCACCACGGTGCCCACTGCACCCGGGTCGATCGACAGGCCGAAGATGAAGAAGAACAGCGCGCCGAACGCGTCCCGCAGCGGCAGCACCAGTTTGTGCACGCGCGGAGCGACCTTCGACCCGCCGAGCATCATGCCGACCATGAACGCGCCGATCGCGTCGGACACGCCCACTTCCTCGGCCACCGCGGCCCCCAGCACCGCGACGCCGACGAAGCACACGGTGAGCAGCTCGTCGTCGGCCGAACCGAACAGCCGGGACACCAGCCGGCCGCCCCAGCGGGCCAGTGCGGCGAGCACGAGCAGGAACGCGAACGCCTTGCCGAAGTCGGCGAGCGCCGCGCCGAATCCGTCCGCGCCGCTGAGCACCGGCTGCAGCAGGGCCAGGTACAGCGCGAGGAAGAGGTCCTCCAGCACGACGATGCCCATGATCAGGCGGGATTCCGGATGGTCGAGCCGCCGGGTTTCCAGCAGCAGCTTGGTGACGATGGCCGACGACGAGATACCGATCGCGCCGGCGATCACCAGCGCCTCGCGGGTACCCCAGCCGAGCGCGAAGCCGAACGCGAGGCCGCCGCCGACGTTCAGCAGCAGGTACCCCAGCCCGGCAACGGCGAGCCGGGCGCCGCCGCGGGCGAGGTCGTCGAGGGAGAACTCGAGTCCGAGATAGAAGAGCAGGAACACGAGACCGAGCCCGGCCAGCACGCCGAACTCGGCCGGATCGTCCACAAGGGACAGTCCGGGGGTGTGCGGGCCGAACACGAAACCGGCCAGCATGAAGAGGGGGATCGTGGGCAGCCCGATGCGGGCGCCGACGCGGGCAAGGGCGCCGGCGGCGAGAAATGCGCCGCCGACGGCCAGCAAAGCATGACCGTTGCTCATGGGTCCTCCGAGAGCCGGGTACGAGTGGGTGCGCGTACTCAGCAGACGGGAGGCGCCCGCGCGGCGGCGGGGACTGGGGCGCGGTCGAGTTCGGCCGGTGCGGTACCGGTGAACGGGACGGTGCACGAGGTGGGCCGGGCGAGCCGGATCTCGCCCGGAGCGTCGGCGAGCGGCAGCGGATGCGCGGCGACGAGGTGCGGGCCGTGCCCCTGGACGAGCGCGGGTTCGGGGTCGTGCGGATGAGGGATGACCGGCGCGGGGCCGGGAACGGCCACGCCGAGCAGCAGCAGAACGGCCAGCAGCAGGCCGAGGATGGACCGGTGCCGCGGCGCGGTCGCGTCGGCGGCTGAAGGCATCTTGGCGTGAGTTTAGCATGGGGTCACGTGTGTCCAAAGTAGACAGTGCGGGGATATCCAAGTCTCGTGAATTGTCCATGCCGGTTCTCACTGTCATGAACACTCACTTCCACTGTGGACCGTTCACATCCTTGAATCCTCGCTGCAGGTCTTGCCCTGCCGGTTCACGCTCGGTTATCGTGGCGCTACGCCGCAGCAGTACCCGGAACCGGCCCCCGCACGGGGAATTGCCGGTCCCGGCGCCTTGCCCACGTTCCGCGGAAAGGGATTCCCGTCATGCGCAAGACGATGCGGCCCGCGCTGGTCACCGGTCTCACGGCGGCCTCGGCTCTCGCCCTCGTGCTCAGCACCCCCGCCCTCTCGGCCGCCGCCGTGCCCGCCCCGCTCGCCGCGGCGGCGCGGGCCCGCGGTTCCGGCGGCGACCTCGCGTCGCCGGAGAAGAAGGAAATCGCCATGCAGCTCGTGTCGAGCGCGGAAAACTCGTCGCTCGACTGGAAAGCGCAGTACTCCTACATCGAGGACATCGGCGACGGCCGTGGGTACACCGCGGGCATCATCGGCTTCTGCTCGGGTACCGGCGACATGCTGGAGCTGGTGCAGGCGTACACCAAGTCCGTTCCCGGCAACCCGCTGGCGAAGTTCCTGCCGGCACTGGAAAAAGTCAACGGCACCGATTCCCACGAAGGTCTCGGCTCGGCTTTCGAAAGCGCCTGGAAGAAAGCCGCGCAGACCCGTGAATTCCAGACGGCACAGAACAACGAGCGCGACCGGGTGTATTTCGACCCGGCGGTGAACCAGGCGAAATCCGACGGCCTCGGCGCGCTCGGCCAGTTCATCTACTACGACGCCATCGTGATGCACGGCCCCGGCACCAGCACGGACAGCTTCGGCGGCATCCGTTCGGCCGCGCTCAAGAAAGCCAAGCCCCCGGCCAAGGGCGGCAACGAAACCACGTATCTCAAGGCATTTCTGGAAGCCCGCAAGGTCGTCATGAAGAAAGAGGAGGCGCACGCGGACACGTCCCGGGTGGACACCGAGCAGATGGTGTTCCTCAACGAGGGCAACCTGGATCTGCATACGCCGCTGAAGTGGAAGGTCTACGGCGACCCGTACGAGATCCGCTGACCCCCCGGTGGGGCCGGTCGTCCCCGGCCCCACCGGTCATCGGCGCCCGGCGAGCTCGTCCGCCTGCCGGGTGTTGATGATCCGTTCCGGGCCCAGCCCTGCCTTCTCCGCCCGCTCGCAGCCGTAGCCCTGCCAATCGAGCTGACCGGGTGCGTGCGCGTCGCTGTCGATGGCGAAGTCGCAGCCCAGTTCCACGGCCTGACGCAGGAGCCGCATCGGCGGGTCGAGGCGTTCCGGCCGCGAGTTGATCTCCACCGCCACGCCGTTCTCGCGGCAGGCGGTGAACACCTTCTCCGCGTCGAACTCCGACTCCGGCCTGCCCCGTCCGCGCACCAGCCGCCCGGTGCAGTGGCCCAGCACGCGCACATGCGGATTCTCGACGGCGGCCAGCATCCGCGGGGTCATCTCGCGGGCCGGCATCCGTAGCTTCGAGTGCACGCTTGCCACCACGAAGTCCAGCTGCCCCAACAGTTCTTCGGTCTGGTCGAGCGCGCCGTCGTCGAGGATGTCGACCTCGATGCCGTGCAGGATCCGAAACGGCGCGAGCGCCGCGTTCACCCGCGCGACCTCGTCCATCTGCGCGCGCAGCCGCTCGGCGGACAGCCCGCGCGCGACAGTCAGCCGCGGCGAATGATCGGTGAGCACGATCCACTCGTGCCCCAACGCGCGCGCCGCCTCGGCCATCTCGGCGATCGGGCTACCGCCGTCAGACCAGTCTGAATGCGTGTGACAGTCGCCGCGAAGCGCCGTACGCAACGCACCACCGTCCGGGAGCTCGGCTTCTGTCAGCTTCGCCGTGTACGCGGGCGTACGGCCTCCCCACGCATCTTCGATCACGCCTGCGGTGGCTTTGCCGATGCCCTTCAACGCCTGCAGCGTCCCCGCGCGGATCCGCGACTCGAGCTCTTCCGCAGACAGCTTGTCGACTACCGCAGCTGCCTGCCTGAAGGCGCGTACGCGGTAGGTCGGCTCACCTGTGCGCTCGAGCTGGAAGGCGATGTCGCGCAGTGCGCGTGCCGGGTCCATGGCTCCTGTTTACCCGCTCAACCGCGGCGCGGCAGCTCGTGCTGCTTCCTGCCCAGCCGCTCAACCACGACGCGACAGCCCGCACAGCCTCCTGCCCACCCGCTCAACCACGACGCGGCAACTCGTGCAGCTCGACCGCGGTGAGCTGGCCGTCGCGGATTTCCGCGGTCTGGTACGTGCAGAACGGCTGCCGTCGCCGGTCGGTGGGCGAACCGGGGTTGAGCAGCCGCAGCCCGCCGGGCGTCACCGTGTCCCACGGGATGTGGCTGTGCCCGAACACCAGCACGTCGACGCCGGGGTACTGCGCGTCGCACCGAGCCGCGCGCCCTTTCGCGTCGCCGGTCTCGTGCACGACCGCCAGCCGGACGCCGTCGAGCGTTGCGCGGGCGACCTCAGGCAGCCGTTTCCGCAGTTCAGGGCCGTCATTGTTGCCGTAAACGCCGATCAGCCGCACACTCTTCGCGGATAACGTATCGAGCGTCCCGACATCGACCCAGTCGCCCGCGTGCACGACGACGTCGGCGGTGGCGACCTCGTCCCAGACCTGCGCCGGGAGATCCTTGGCCCGTTTCGGGAGGTGGGTGTCCGCGAGGAGCAGCAGGTGCACGCGGTCGCTCCTTCCGATCACCGCCGGTCCGCTCATTCAACCAGGGAATTCCCCGTCGAGACGCCACGAAGGGCGACCGGTTTGTTCCGCTGGGGGCAGTAGTCCGGCATGTCCGGCTCGGCCCGTAGGCTATGCGTCCGGGACATATGAGTTGAAGGGGTCGACAGGTGCCGTACGAACCGCGCTGGCCGGAGTCCGACAGTGACCAGACCGAGGTCCTGCCGGCCGTGTCACCGGAGGAACCGGAGCGTCCGGCGCGCCGCCGCAGCCTGCGCAAGGCGGGCTGGATCACCGGCGGGGTGCTCGGCGTGCTGGTGGTGGCGTACCTGATCGACCTGCTGACCAGCCAGGGCCGGGTGCCGCGCGGGGTGGTCGTGGCCGGGGTCGACGTCGGCGGGCTGGAGCGGCCGGTCGCCGAGCGCGAGCTGCGCGGGAAGATCGAGCCGCGGCTCACCCAGCCGCTCACGGTCACCGCGGGCGACGCGCACACGAAGCTGTCGCCGACGCAGGCCGGGCTGACCCTCGACTGGAGCAGCACCCTCGACCAGGCGGGCGACCAGCCGGTGAACCCGTTCACCCGGCTCGCGTCGTTCTTCGGCAGCCGGGAGATCGGCGTCGTCTCGCACGCCGAGGGCGGCAAGCTCGACCCGGCGCTGGAAGAGCTGCGCGGCCGCGTCGACCGGGACCCGGTGGAGGGCACGGTCCGGTTCGACGGCACGACGCCGGTCGCGGTCCCGCCGCGGCCGGGGCAGAAGCTGGACGTCTCAGCAGCCCGGCAGAAGGTCTTGAGCGGCTGGGCCTCAGGTTCCGAACTCGCGCTGCCGGTGGTGACCACGCCGGTGCGCACAACCGCGGACGGGGTCCAGCGGGCGCTGACGGAGTACGCGCGGCCCGCGGTGTCCGCGCCGGTCGTGGTCAAGGGCGAGGGCGCGGACGCGACGCTCAAACCCGAGCAGATCGCCGCCGCGCTCACGTTCGTCCCTGCCGACGGCGGCGGGCTGGCCCCGCAGATCGACCCGAAGAAGGTCACCGACGCACTCGCACCGCAGCTGAAACCCACCGAGCAGGAGGGCAAGGACGCGAGCATCGAGTTCTCCGGCGGGAAACCGGTCGTCGAGCCGTCGGCCGACGGCAGCACGGTCGACTGGGAGCAGAGCCTCAAGCCGCTGCCGAACACGCTCAAGCAGGCCGACGGGCGCGAGCTCAAGGCCGTGTACAAGAAGACGCCCGCGAAGGTGACCACCGAGCAGGCGGACAAGCTGGGTGTCAAGGAAGTCATCGGCGAGTTCAGCACCGGCGGGTTCGCCGCCGATTCCGGGGTGAACATCCGGACGGTGGCGCAGAAGGTGGACGGCGCCATCGTGAAGCCGGGAGAAACGTTCAGCCTCAACGGTTTCACCGGTCCGCGCGGGCGGGCGCAGGGGTACGTCGAGGCGGGCGTGATCGAGAACGGCGCGCCGGCCCGCGAGGTCGGCGGCGGGATTTCGCAGTTCGCCACCACGCTGTACAACGCGTCGTACTTCGCCGCGATGAAGGACGCCGGGCACAAGGAACACAGTTACTACATCAGCCGTTACCCGGCCGCGCGCGAGGCGACGGTGTTCCAGAACCCCAATGGCTCCAGCGTGATCGACCTGAAGTTCACCAACGATTCGGACACCGGGGTCGCAATCCAGACGATCTGGACACCGTCGTCGATCACGGTGAAACTGTGGGGTACCAAGCGGTACACGGTCGAATCAGTCCCCGGCGGACGGTCCAACCCCACGCCGCCGCCCACGAAACCGGGTCCGCCGGACAACTGCCACGGGTCCAACGGCGCGCCCGGCTTCACCACGAGCGACACGCGGATCCTGCGGGATGTCTCGTCCGGCCGGGAAGTTTCGCGCAATACGCGCACCGTGCACTACAACCCGCAGCCGAAGATCACCTGCGAACCCTGATTTCTGTCGGTGGGCCCGCGTAGAGTCGGGCGCACACGGAAGGGGGGACGCATGTCCGGGGATTCAGCCGCCGCCATGGGGCTTTACGGGCTCACCAAACGGTTCGGCACCACGCTGGCGGTGGACGACGTACGGCTCGAGGTACCGCGCGGGTCGTTCTTCGGCCTCGTGGGGCCGAATGGAGCAGGCAAGACCACGTCGCTTTCGATGGCGGTCGGCCTGCTGCGGCCCGACGCGGGCGAGGCGCACGTGTTCGGCGTCGACGTGTGGCGTTCACCGGAACGGGCGAAAAGCCTGATCGGGGTCCTTCCCGACGGACTGTCCATTCCGGAACGGCTCACCGGGCGCGAGCTGCTCACGTACATGGGGCTGCTGCGCGGGCTGGAGCCGCACGTGGTCGCCGAGCGGGCACAGGAACTGCTCGGGGTGCTGGAACTCGCCGACGCCGAACGCACGCTGGTGATCGACTATTCGGCGGGCATGCGCAAGAAGATCGGCCTCGCGATGGCGTTGCTGCACGCGCCCCGGTTGCTCGTGCTGGACGAGCCGTTCGAGGCGGTCGACCCGGTGTCGGCGTCGACGATCCGCACGATCCTGCAGCGGTTCGTCGCGTCGGGTGGTGCGGTGGTGCTGTCGAGTCACGTGATGGCGCTGGTGGAACAGCTGTGCAGCCACGTAGCGGTGATCACGCGCGGACGCGTCGTCGCCGCGGGAGCGGTGGCCGACGTACGGGGCGACGGCACGTTGGAAGAGGCGTTCGTGCACATCGTCGGCGGGCGCACCGGTGGAGCGGAGGGGCTGGCGTGGTTGGCGTCCTCGTCCGACTGAAGCTGCGGGTCCTGCGGAATTCGTTGCGGGGACGGCAAATCGCCGCGATGATCGTCGGCGGGATCTTCGGGCTGCTGGCCGCGTTGTTCACGCTCGGCATCGCGATGTTCCCGGTCCCGCGGATCACGGTCGACCTGCTCACGTCGGTGTACGCGGTGTGGGCAGCAGGCTGGGTGCTCGCGCCGGTCGCGACCGGTGGCGGCGACGACACGTTGCGTCCGGAACACTTCTCACTGCTGCCGATCGGCCGCCGCCGTCTCGCAGTCGGCTTGCTGGCAGCGAGTTTCGTCGGCGTCACCGTGGTGGTGAGCCTGCTGGCGTTCCTGGGCCTGGCCGTGTACGGCGCGCGGCTGGGGGTGGGCCCCGCTTTCGTGGGGCTGGTTTTCGCCGTGCTGCAGCTGGCTTTCGTGGTGCTGCTGTACCGGGTGGTGATGGCGGCGCTGGGCGCGTTGCTCACGTCGCGCAAGGGCAAGGAACTGGGGATCATCCTGGTGGCGCTCACCGGTTTGTCCGGTGTCGCGGTGAACTATGCGATCAACAGCCTTGGCCCGGCAATCGTCAACGGCCGGGTGCCGGGGTTCGTCACCGTCGTGCACGCACTGCCGTCCGGCTGGGGCACGCTAGCCGTCCACGCCGCAGGCACCGGCGACTGGGCAACCGCAGGCGGTTTGCTGGTGGCTCTCATTGCTGTGCTCGCCGTGCTGGTCGTTGTCTGGGGCACCCTGCTGGCCCGCGCCGCCACGACACCTTCGTTCCGCGGCGCCGCCTCCACTCGCACCCGCACCACCCGCACCTTTACTCGACGCCTCCTCCCCGCAACCCCGATAGGTGCCGTGGCCCGCAAGGAACTCCACACCTGGTGGCGCGACGCCCGACGCCGGGTAGCCCTGCTGTCGACCCTCCTGATCGGCGTAGTGATCACCGTAGTGCCGTCGGTCTCGGGCGGTGGCCGTTCGGTGATGCTGCCGTATTTCGGGGTCGCAGTGGTGATTTTCGCGTGCATGCAGGCAGGCAACCTGTACGGCATGGACGGCAGCGCCCTGTGGCATACGCTGGTAGTCCCGGGCGCCGAACGCGCCGACGTACGAGGCAGGCAACTGGCGTGGACCCTGATCGTCGGCCCGGCAGCCCTGGTACTGGCCGCGGTGCTGCCCGGCGCACTGGGCAAACCCGGCGCTTACCCCTGGGTGCTGGGCCTGGTCCCGGCGACGCTGGGCGCAGGTGCCGGATTGCTGATCCTGCAGTCGGTCTTCCTGGCGTTCCCCCTGCCGGACCAACGCCGAACCGCAAGCCCCTGGTCCTCCGGCGGCCGCCCCGGCTGCGCCCGGGCGTTCCTCATGCTGGCAACCACGCTGCTGTTGGTAGCCGGTGCACTGCCAGTGGTAGCGCTCTGCCTTTGGGGAACCCTGGCGAACCTCCCCGTAGTCGAATGGCTGGGCATCCCAGCCGGAGTGGCAACGGGGGCCGCACTGGCGTGGTGGTGGGGAGGCCTAGCGGAACGCCGCCTGGCGACCCGTGGGCCGGAGCTGCTCGCTACCGTTTCGAAGGAGCGGTAAGGGTTCCTCCGGCCACCGTGGGTGGCGTCTCCTGGCTACGGGGTCGGGCTTGATTTCGGCTGCGCTTCGAGCCGCCCGAACGTCGGCCCGCCGACCCAGCTGTCCTCCGTTTCGGCGCAGCCGCCTCACCGTCAGCGCAGCCGCTCCACCGTCAGCGCAGCCGCCTCACTGCCAGTCCGGCCGCCGCACCGCCAGCCGAGCCGCCTCGCGGTCAACCCAGCCGCCTCGCGGTCTATGCAGCCGCCTCGCGGTCAGCGCAGCCGCTCCACCGTCAACCCAGCGGCCTCACTGTCCCCAGCTGCCCACCATCAGCGCAGCCACCCACGCTCAGCAGAACCGCTCACCGCCAGCGGTAGGCGCCCCTTGGCGCAGCCGCCCCATTCCGAACGCAGCCACTCGCCCTCCGCGGCACGGCCTCGACACAGCTACGCACCCTCAGCCACGCACCCGCCCTCAGCGGAGCGCCACGTCTCCCCGCAACCACCCGCTCCCAGCACAGCCACCCAGCGCCAGCACTCACCCGCCGGGGCAGACAGCCCTCGCCACGACCACCGCCCTCCGCACGACCACCACCCTCCGCGCAGCCGCACGCCTTCGGCCCGTCCGTCCACCGTCAGCACGGTCGCCCGTCCGCCACACGGCCGCCCATCCTCGGCACGGCCATTCGCCCTCCGCGCAGCCGCCCGTCCGCTACACAGCCGCCCATCCTCGGCACGGCCACTCGCCCTCCGCACAGCCGCCCATCCTCGGCACGGCCACTCGCCCTCGGCACGGCCATTCGCCCTCCGCGCAGCCGCCCGTCCGCTACACAGCCGTTCGTCCGCACAGCCGCTCGTCCAACGCACAGCCGCGCGCCCTCCGCACGGGCGCCCACCGTCAGCGCAACCGCACGGCCGCCCACCCAACGCACGGCCGCCCACCCTCCGCGCAGCCGCCCATCCACCACCGCAGGCCCGCAGCGGCCGGTCCGCCACCGCGTTACGGAAGCGCCGCCAGGGATTCCTCCAGTGCCGTTTCCGGGAGCTCGTTGTCGACCATCTCTCCTGCCAGGTAGGCGCCGTACGCGGGCAGGTCCAGGTGGGCGTGTCCGCAGAGTGCCGTCAAAATCACCTTCTCTTCGCCGGTCTCCTTGCAGCGCAAGGCTTCTTGAATGCACGCGGCAAGAGCGTGCGTGGGTTCGGGCGCGGGGATGATGCCTTCCGTGCGGGCGAATTGCACGCCTGCCGCAAAGCATTCCTGCTGGCCGACCGCGAGCGCTTCCATCAGGCCGAGCTCGTAGATGTGCGAGATCAGCGGCGACATCCCGTGATAGCGCAGACCACCGGCGTGGATCGGGTCCGGGATGAAGCCGTGGCCCAGCGTGTGCATCTTCAGCAGGGGCGTGAGACCGGCGGTGTCGCCGAAGTCGTACGCGTAGCGGCCGCGGGTGAGAGTGGGGCACGCCGCCGGTTCGACGGCCCGGATCACCGGGTTCATCCGGCCCGCCAGTTTCTCGCGCAGGAACGGGAACGCGAGCCCGCCGAAGTTGGAGCCGCCGCCGGTGCAGCCGACGAGGACGTCCGGGGTGTCACCGGCCATCTCGAACTGCCGGAGTGCTTCCTCGCCGATGATCGTCTGGTGCAGCAGCACGTGGTTGAGCACGCTGCCCAGCGCGTACCGGGCTCCCGGGTCCGCCGCCGCCTGTTCGACCGCCTCGCTGATCGCGATGCCGAGGCTTCCCGTGGACTGCGGGTCCGCCGCCAGGATCGCCCGGCCGGACGCCGTACGGTCCGACGGGCTCGGGTACACCGTCGCCCCGAACGTCTCCATCATCAGCTTGCGGTACGGCTTCTGGTCGTACGACGCGCGCACCTGCCAGACCTCGCACGACAGCCCGAACGTCGCGCACGCGAACGCGAGCGCACTACCCCACTGACCGGCACCGGTCTCGGTGGTGAGCCGCGTGACGCCCTCGGCTGCGTTGTAGAACGCCTGCGGCACAGCGGTGTTCGGCTTGTGCGAGCCGACCGGGCTGACGCCCTCGTACTTGTAGTAGATCCGGGCCGGCGTGCCGAGGGCCTTCTCCAGCCGGCGGGCGCGATAGAGCGGGGACGGACGCCAGAGCCGGTAGACGTCCAGGACCTCCTCGGGAATGTCGATGTAGCGCTCGCTGGTGACCTCCTGCTCGATGAGCGCCTGCGGGAACAGCGGCGCCAGGTCCGCAGGCCCGATCGGCTCGCGGGTACCCGGGTGCAGCGGCGGGGGCGGGGGCTCGGGCAGGTCCGGCACCACGTTGTACCACTGCGCCGGGAGATCGGCCTCGTCCAGGATGTACTTCGTCCGTTCTGTCATGACGCCTCCTCGGTCAGCGGACCCCAACTTAAGCCGCCGTGGCCGGAGAAGCCAAGCGCGAGACGGAGCGAGGGGTCCCCTCGTACCGCTGGAGCGCGAGGTCCACCCGTGTGGGCGACGGGTCGACGGCAGCCGAGTGTCCACAGTGGATTCACGGCACGGATTTCCCGGATCCGGTTTCCGGCGGGCACCGGTTTTTGTCGGTGGCGGGCGGTAGGTTCTCGGTATGGCGACTTTGGTGACGTTCCACGCTCATCCGGACGACGAGTGCATCATGACCGGCGGCGTGATGCGCAAGGCGGCCGGCGAGGGGCACCGGGTGGTGCTCGTGGTGGCCACGCGCGGGGAGAATGGCGAGATCCCCGAGGGGCTTCTGGCGGACGGCGAACAACTCGCGGATCGGCGCGTGCAGGAAACGCAGGCAGCGGCAGAGGTGCTGGGTGTCGCGCGCGTGGAATTCCTGGACTACCGGGATTCCGGGATGATGGGCGACCCGTCCAACGACGAGCCGGGCACGTTCTGGACCGCGCCCGTCGAGGAAGCAGCGCAACAGCTGGCGGCGATCCTGCGCGAGGAGTCTGCCGACGTGCTCACGGTGTATGACGACTTCGGCGTGTACGGCCACCCCGACCACATCCAGGTGTACCGAGTGGGGATGCGGGCGGGCGAACTCGCCGGCACACCGCGGGTTTACCAGGGGTCGGCCAACCGGGATCGGATCCGCGGTGCGGCCGAAGCCTCCTCGTCCGCCGACGCCGCGGGTGCACCGGACGGTGAGATGTCGATCGGAAAACCGGAAGCAGAACTGACCGCGGCAGTCGACGTCACGGCATACCTGCCGTTCAAACGCGCGGCCATGCGCGCACACCGCAGCCAGATCAGCGAGGAGTCGTTTTTCCTGACCCTGCCGGACGACAAGTTCGGCGAAGCATTCGGCACAGAGTGGTTCATCCGCGACGGCGAAGGACCGGGGGTGACGGAAACGGATCTGATGAAGGGCCTGTGATCGGGTTCGAGTGGGGTGGCTGAGCGGGACAGGTTGAGCTGGGCGGCCGAGCTGGCTGGACCGGCCGGGCCGGGCTGGACGAGGTCAGGTTGGGCCGACGAGGTCGGGTTGGGCCGGACATCTCGGGTCGGCCGGGCCAGTCAGGCCGGGTCAGGCTGGACCGGGCTGGACGAGGTCGGGTTGGGCCGGGCACGTCGGGTCGGCCTAACCGGGTCAGGTCAGGTCAGGCCGGGCTGGGTCGGCCGGGCCGGGTGGGTCGGGACTGGATTGGGCAGGGCCGGGTCGGGTCGGCCGGACCGGACTGACCGCGCCGAGTCGGACGCATCGCATTGGTCGGGTCCATACGGGTCGGCTTGGGCAGGCAAAGCCCGGTTGGATGGGGCCGGGTCGAGACGGACTCATCGGGCTCGGCCAGGTCCCCGGGCCAGTTGACCGTGCCGGGCCGGACGCGGCGAGTTGGCTAGGCCAGGCTAGGCCAGGCGGTCCCGAGGTCAGGCGGGCCAGGTCAGGCCAGGCGGTCCCGAGGTCGGACGGACCAGGCCGGGCGGGCCAGGCCAGCTCGGCCAAGTTCGCTCGGCCGGGGCCGGCTGACCCAGGGCTGACCGCGCCGCGGTGGATGCGTCGGGCGAGTTGCGTCAGGTTTGGCGGGCCGGGGGTAACCCTGGCGGGGTCGGGAGTCAGGGTGTCATCGAGGGGCGGAAGGTAGGAGGGCGCATGCGTAGGACGGTCGACTGGGTCGATGGGGCCATTGTGATCATCGACCAGGTGGCTCTTCCGGGCGAGTACCGCACGCTCACCTTGCGTACGGTCACCGAACTGGTCGAGGCGATTCAGCGGCTTGCCGTTCGTGGTGCGCCTGCGTTGGGGGCGGCTGGGGCGCTTGGGGTGGCGCTCGCTGCGTACGCCGGCGACGTCCGGGGAGAGCGGACCGCGGACGTCCGGAACCGGCAAGCAGCCGACGCTCGGAACGATGCCGGGCACACCACCGACATCCGGAAAGAAGCCCGGCGAATCGCACGCGCTCGGCCGACCGCGGTCAACCTCGCCTGGGGTGTCCAGCGCGCGCTCGACCATCTCCACCAAGGACCCGCAGCGGTGCTGGCCGAGGCCAAAGCCATGCTCGACGAGGACGAGCGGCGCAACCGAGCCGCGTCCGAAGCAGCGGCGGAAGTGGTCCTCAGCCATTGCGGAAGGCGACCCCTGCGATTGCTCACGCACTGCAACACCGGCCACCTCGCCACTGTCGCGTGGGGGACGGCGCTCGGGGTCGTCTGGCATCTTCACGAGCGGGGGCTCGTGGAATCCGTGCTGGTCGACGAGACCCGGCCGCTGCTGCAAGGGTCCCGGCTCACTGCGTGGGAGCTAGAGCGCGCCGGGGTTCCTTACCGGGTGCAGGCGGACGGGGCGGCGGCTTCGGCGATGGCCAGGGGGCTCGTCGACTGTGTCCTCGTCGGGGCTGATCGGATTGCCGCCAACGGGGACGTCGCCAACAAGATCGGGACCTACAGTCTCGCCATCGCCGCCGCGTATCACGGGGTGCCGTTCGTGGTCGTCGCGCCTACGTCCACTGTGGACGAATCACTCGCCACCGGCGCGGACATCGCCATCGAAGAACGCAGCAACAGCGAACTCACCGAGTTCGCCGCAACTCAGATCGCTCCCGACGGAGCGCATGCGTTCAACCCGGCATTCGACGTCACCCCGGCACAGCTCATCACCGCCGTCGTCACGGAGGACGGGGTGCGCACACCCAAAAGCTAAGGCCGCGGCCCTACTACCTCCGCCCCGTTCCGCACCGTGATCGCCATCGCCGGACAGGAATCCGCCGCGTCCAGCACCGTCTCACCCGGCTCCACCGAGCCGGCGATTGCGCGCGCCACCGGGCCGTCCAGCGAGAACTCCTCCGGCATCAGGGCCGCGCACATCCCGCTCCCGATGCACGTGTCCCGATCCACTTCCACTTGCCAGGTCATCGTCACCATCCCACCGGCATCACATACGGCCCGCGTACCAATGTTTCCGTCTTCCAGCCGATATCGCCCGCCACGTGCAAACCCGGCATCTCCCTCGTCAACGCCCGCAACGCTTCCTGCAGTTCCAGCCGAGCCAGCGGGGCGCCGATGCAATGGTGCACGCCGTGCCCGAAAGCCAGATGATGGTCGTCCTCGCGGTCGAACCGCAGGTCATCAGGGGCACTGAACTCCAGGGCATCCCGGTTGGCGGCCGCGGGCGCCACCACCACCGCTTCCCCCTTCCGCACGACCACGTCGCCCACCTCGACATCTGCCACCGCGTATCGGGGGAAGAGAGCGCCGAAACCCAGCGGCACGAACCGCAGCAGCTCCTCCACCGCGGCGGGGATCAGCGACGGGTCAGCGCACAACCGGTCCCACTGTTCACGCTGGCCCAGCAAGGTATACACGAAGTTGGGGATTTGGGAGGCCGTCGTCTCGTGCCCGCCGACGAGAAGGATCATGCACAGATCGAGCATCTCCCGCTCAGTGAGCCGGTCCTGGACGTCGCGCGCCTCGATGAGCGCGGTGATCAGGTCATCCTGCGGCTCGGCGCGACGCTCGGCAATCAAGCCGGCGAAGTACTCCCGCAGCTCCCCGATGTTGCCTTCCGCTTCCTCGACGGTCATCTTCGACGTGGACAGCGCGACGTCGCTCCACTTGCGGAACTGCGGCCGGTCCGCCACCGGCACCCCGAGCAGTTCACAGATCACCGCAACCGGGATGGGCAACGCGTAAAGATCCACCAGGTCAGCAGGCTGGCCGTGCTGCCGGAGCCCGTCGATCAGCTCATCGGCCAGCCGGGCCACCCGCGGCCGCAGCAGCTCGACCCGCCGCATCGTGAACGCCTTCGCGACCAGCGTCCGGAGCCGGGTGTGATCGGGCGGGTCCATCGACAGGATGTCGCCGGGGCTGATGTGTTCGATCAGCCGCGGCGAGTCCCGTTCGTACGCCATCGCGCGGGAGAACCGCTGGTCCCTCAGCACCAGCCGGGCGTCGGCGTAACGGGTCGCCAGCCAGGCGGGCTCGCCGTACGGCATCTGGATACGGACCATTCCCGCAGTCTCGCGCGCCGCCGAATAGGCCTCACTGATCTCGAGCCCGGCGTCCTCGTTGAAGGGGTACGCGACCGGCTCACCGTGTGCGGTGGTCATGGGGGCGGCTCCTCGCTCCGTTTGTAAGCATCGGCTTACGTCTACGTTTCGTTAATACCGTGCCCTCTGACCTGCTGTCCACTCACTTGCCCGCACATGCACCGACCGTGGCCCTTAACGGCGCGGTCGCGGCTAGAGCGCCGGGAAACCGAGTACCCACAAGGGGCGCGAGTGTCCAACCCGGCTTTCGACGTCACCCCGGCCGAGCTCATCACTGCCGTGGTCACCGAAAACGGGGTGCGTACGCCTAAAGCCGCGGGCCCACCACGTCCGAGCCGTTCCGTACCGTGATCGCCATGGCCGGGCAGGAATCCGCCGCGTCCAGCAGCGTCTCATCGGGTTCCACCGAACCGGCGAGCAGGCGCGCCACCGGGCCGTCCAGCGAGAACTCCTCCGGCATCAGCGCCGCGCAAATCCCGCTCCCGATGCACGTGTCCCGATCCACTTCCACTTGCCAGGTCATCGTCACCATCCCACCGGCATCAGATACGGGCCACGCACCAGCATCTGGGTCTTCCAGCCGATGTCACCGGCCACGTGCAGGCCCGGCATCTCCCTCGTCAACGCCCGCAACGCTTCCTGCAGTTCCAGCCGAGCCAGCGGGGCACCGAGACAATGATGCACACCGTGGCCGAAGCCGAGATGACGATTGTCCGCGCGGTCCAGCGCCAGCGCCTCCGGGCAGTCGAACTGCAGCTTGTCCCGGTTGGCCGAGCTCATCGCCACCAGCACCGGTTCCCCTTCCCGGACCATCACGTCACCCACCTGCACGTCTTCCGTCGCATAGCGGGCGAACCCGGATGCCGCACCCAGCGGCACGTACCGCATCAGCTCCTCCACCGCGGCCGGGATCACCGACGGGTCGGCGCACAGCCGCTCCCAGTGTTCGTGTTCCTCCAGCAACGCGTACACGAAATTCGGGATCTGGCTCGCCGTGGTCTCGTGCCCGGCAATGAGGACGGCGATGCACAGCTCGACCAGCTCGAGCTCGGTGAGCCGGTCCCGCTCGTCCCGGGCTTCGATGAGCGCCGTCATCAGGTCGTCCTGTGGCTTCGCCCGGTGCTCGGCGACCAGACCGGCCATGTACGCCTGCAGTTCGTCCCGGCTGCGTTCGGCTTCCTCCGGGGTGAGCCGCGTGGTGGACAACGCGGCGTCACTCCACTCGCGGAACTGCGGCCGGTCCGCCAGCGGGACGCCCAGCAGCTCGCAAATCACGGCGACCGGGATCGGCAAAGCGTAGAGATCCACCAGGTCAGCCGGCTGACCGTGCTGCCGCATCTCCTCGATCAACCCCTCCGCCAGCTCGGCCACCCGCGGCCGCAGCTGCTCGACCCGGCGCATCGTGAACGCCTTCGCGACGAGGGTGCGCAACCGGGTGTGATCGGGCGGATCCATCGCCAGGATGCCGCCCGAACCCCGGAACTCGACCATCCGCGGCTCGTCGCGCTCCCGCGCCATCGCCCGGGAAAACCGCTGGTCGCCCAGTACCAACCGGGCGTCGGCATACCGCGTGGCCAGCCAGGCGGACTCGCCGTGCGGCATCCGGACGCGGACCATCCCCACGGCCTCCCGCGCCTCCGCATATGCCTCGTCGAGAGCGAGCCCGGCCTCCTCGTTGAACGGATATGCGAACGGCTCGGGGTGCGTGATGGTCATACCGGCCTCTCCTCAGGGTCAGTTTGTAAGCCGCTGCTTACATCTCCCTTTCGTTGATACCGGGCAGACCGCACGCTGTCCAGTCGCCCCACTCGTCAGGGACGCGGCCGCAGCAAGGCCACCCCCAATGCCAGCGCGCTCGTGGACGCCACGTGGATCGCCAGCGCCTTGCGGTTCGGCGCCCACACGCCCGTCGTCGGACCGCCCGACCACATCGCCGCGACGAAACCGCCTGCCGCACAGGCCATCGCCCGCCACAGCGCCGGTGACCGTCCGGGACCCGCGGTGAGTGCGCTGCCGACCGCGCCGAACGCTCCGGCGGTGATCAGCGCCTCGCGCGCCATGTGGTACTGCACGTGTCCCTCGCCGTGCCGGACCTCCGGTGCGCGGTAGCTCGGATCGGTGATGTGCGTGACGGTCTGCCACACCGACGGGGCGGCAGCGACGGCGCCGGCCACGATCGCGGCGGCTCCCAGGGTCTCGCGCTTCATGATGCGTCCTTTCCCTTGAAGTGGTGCGAAACCCGCCGCAGCGCGTCGTTCACCACGTCGATCGTTTCTTCGTCGAGCACCTTCGCGATCTCCCGCTCGACCTCGGTCTTGAGCCCGAACGAAGCCACCGCCCGGCGTTCGCCCTCGGCGGTGAGGGACACGAGTACCGAGCGCCGGTCGCCGGGGTCCTTGTCCCGGCGGACCCAGCCGCGGTCCTCCAGCCGGGTGATCCGGTGCGTGACCGACCCCGACGTGAGCTCGACCGCCGACATCAGCTGCCCGGCGCTGAGCCGGTGCTCCGGCGCGCGCTTGAGCGCGGCCAGCACCTCCAGCTCCCACAGCTCGATCCCGTGCCCGGAAAGCTCCCGGCGCATCGCCAGCTCCAGCTGATGCGCCACCCGCCGCAGCCGGTAGGCCATCGCCTTCGCCGCCAGTACGTCCTCTTCGCCGCCCGCCCGCCGGACCGACTCCACCAGGTCGTCGACTGCGTCCTGTGACGATGTGGTCACAGCCACACGTCCTCTTCTCTCGACATCAAGACGGTCAGATAATACCTTGATGTCAAGATAGTTCGCCGGGGTACGGAGGGGACGCCATGGAGATCGAGGTCGCAGTGATCGGGGCCGGGCCGGTAGGAATGGCGACGGCCGCGTTGCTGCATCGCGCGGGGGTTGCGGTGCAGGTTTTCGAGGCGAAGCCGGAGCGCGTGCAGCAGTCGAAGGCGACCACGATTCACCCCCGCACGCTGGAGGTTCTCGACTGCCTGGCGGATGGCGCGGTGACCGAGCGGATGGTCGAAGCAGGCAACGCGGTCCCGGCCGCGCACTTCGCCGCTCTACCCGATCGGCTGAGCTACGAGAAGCTCGACACCTCGTTCCCCTTCGTCCTCCAGCTGCCGCAGCCCGAAACCGAGCGGCTGCTCGCCAGGCACCTGGCCGAACAGGGCATTCCCGTCGAATTCGGGTGGAAATTCACCACCTTGGACCAAGACGACGAAGGCGTCACCATCACGTCCGGTGCCGGCACCCGGCGGGCGCGGTACGTCGTCGGCGCGGACGGGGCGCACAGCGCGGTCCGGCACGCGCTCGGACTCGGTTTTCCCGGCAGTCCCGCATCGTGCATGGGCTTCCTCGCCGACGTCCGGCTCGCCCGGCCCCCGGCGAAACCGCACAACTGGGACCTCGAACGCGGCTCGTACAGCGTCCTCCCGCTGCCCGGCGGCGTGTACCGCGTCTTCGGGAACGAACTGTGCGACACCGGCCTGACGCCGGAAGACGCCGCGCGGCGCCAAGCGGAAATCCCGAGTGCGGCGGAGCTGCGCGACATCCTCGGCCGGCTGGCGGGCGACGACCTCTGTCTCACCGAGGTGCTCTGGACTTCCCGCGCCGGCGACACCACCCGGCATGCCGACAGTTACCGCGCAGGCCGGGTGTTCCTCGCCGGCGACGCCGCGCACGTACATCTGCCCGCAGGCGGCCAGGGACTCAACGTCGGCGTGCAGGACGCGGCCAACCTCGCGTGGAAGCTCGCCGCCGAGGCAAGCGGCCGGGCGCCGCGCCGGATCGTCGACGGACCGCAGTCCTACGACGCCGAGCGCCGTCCGATCGCCGCCCGGCTCGCGGCGAACACGCTTGCCCAAGCCGGGCTGATGGTCACCTTCACGCCCGCCGGAAAAGCCTTGCGAGACATGATGTCCGGGCTCATCTGCCGCGACGGCGACACCGCCGACGAGCTGCGCGGCTGGCTGTCCGGGCTCGACGTGTCCTATGCCGCGCCGGACGGCGGGCTCGGCGGCCGCCGGGTACCCAACCTCCCGCTCGCCCACGGCGGAACCCTGCACCGCGCACTGCAGCCGGACCGGCTCACGCTCGTCGCGCTCGGCCCGGTGCCGGAAACCCGGCCGCACGGGGAGGTCGTCCGTTCGCTGCGGGGCTGGGAAGGCGCGGCGGCCGTCCTGGTGCGCCCCGACGGTTACGCGGCGGCGGCCTGGAGCGCCGAGAATCTGAGCGACGAAGCCATTGCCGCCGAGATCGCCGGCTGGGAGGCACGCTGATGGGAGTCGACACCGCGCGGAGAAGATTCGGCGTCCTCGCGATCCTGTGCTCGAGCATCCTGGTCGTCGCGATGGACAACACCATCGTCAACGTCGCGCTCCCGGCCATCCGCAGCGACCTCGGCGCGTCGATCAGCGGTCTGCAGTGGACAGTCGACGCGTACACGCTCGTGCTCGCGTGTTTCCTCATGCTCGCCGGGGCCACCGGGGATCGGTTGGGGCGCAAGCGGATCCTCCTGACCGGGCTGGTCCTCTTCGGGCTCGGGTCGCTGCTGTGCAGCCTCGCGCCGTCGATCGGCTGGCTGGTCGCGGCACGGATCGTGCAGGCGCTCGGCGGCGCGATGCTGAACCCGGTCGCGATGTCGATCATCACCAACGTCTTCACCGACCCCGGCGAGCGGGCGCGCGCCATCGGGGTGTGGGGCTCGATCGTCGGGATTTCCCTCGGCGTCGGCCCGGTGCTCGGCGGGGTGCTCACCGAGGGCATCGGCTGGCGGGCCATTTTCTGGGTCAACGTCCCGGTGGTGCTCGCCGCGCTCGTGCTCACCGCGCGGTACGTGCCGGAGTCGCGGGCCGCGCGGTCCCGCCGTCCGGACCCGGTCGGGCAGGCCCTCGTCGTGGTGCTGCTCGGTTCGGTGGTGACCGCGGTCATCGAAGGACAGCGCCTCGGCTGGGGATCGCCGTTCATCCTCGGCCTCTTCGGCATCGGCGTCGTCGCGCTGATCGGGTTGATCCGCTGGGAAATCCGCCGCCGGGAACCGCTCATCGAACTGCGGTTCTTCCGGAGCGCGCCGTTCTCCTCGGCCACGGTCAGCGCGGTGTGCGGGCTCGCCGCCTTCGGGACGTTCCTCTTCCTTTCGCCGCTCTACCTGCAGGAGGTCCGCGGGCTCTCGGCGCTGCAGTCCGGGCTGATGCTGCTGCCGACCGCCGTCGCCGCCACGATCTGTGCCCCGCTGTCCGGCCGGATCGTCGCCGCCCGCGGAGCGCGGATCCCGTTGCTGGCCGCCGGATTCTCGATGACCGCCGTCGCGATCGTGCTCACCACCGCGTCGGTCACCACGCCACTGTGGGTCCTCGCGGTCGCGTACGGCGTGTTCGGGCTGGGCTTCGGGCTGCTGAACCCGCCGATCACCAACGCCGCGGTGAGCGGGATGCCGCTCTCGCAGGCGGGGGTCGCCGCCGCGGTCGCCTCGACGTCGCGGCAGGTCGGGCAGACCCTCGGCGTCGCGATCGCGGGCACCATCCTCGCCGCCGCGGCCGTGCCGCTCGTCGGTTACGCAGCCGCGTGGTGGGCCGTCGCGGGCGGGACGACGCTGATCATCGTGCTCGCGATCGCCGGTACAACGGCGTGGGCGAAGGCCGGGGCCGACCGCGTCGCGCGCCGGTTCGCCGACGAACCGGCCGGGGAACCGGTCTGACCGGAGTGTCCGCCGGGGTAGCACCGATGACTGTAAGTACCCGGCTGCCCGGCAAGCCCTTCCGTTCCGGAACCGGCACGGCCGACCATGGGGTCCCGATCCTCCCAGCGCCGGGAGGCCGAACCGAAGAAGTGATCGCCATGGAGCCGGACACCCTCAACCACCGGGAACACGCCATCCTGCGGGCCGTCGCGGCCGGCCGGGCGGAAATCCTCATCGGCCCGGCCCCGGACCTCGCCGTGGACGGCGGATGGTGCGACCACTCCGCGGTGACCCGCTTGGTCGACGGCGGCTGGATCTGCCCGGTCCGGCCCGGCGTGCTCGGCGACCGCGTCCCGGCCCGGCTCAGCGAGGCCGCCCGGCACGCGCTCGCCGCGCTGCGGCCGCAGTCTGCCTGACCCCTCGGCGCGGCCAGGGCATTCCGGGCAGATCTGCCGCCCTTCCGGCACCGATCGGCCCGGCCCGGTCCGGGTGCCTCCATGGTGGAGGAAGACCCGCCGCCGGACGAGAGGTACCGCCATGGCCCCCGCATCCGCACTCCCCGACCTCCCGGTGGACCGGCCGGCCGGCGGCCCGTTCGACCCGCCCGCCGGTTACGCCGCGATGCGGGACGCCGAGCCTGTCACGCGGATGCGCTGCCCGGCCGGGATCGACGCCTGGGTCGTCACGCGGTACGACGACGTCCGCGCCGTGCTCGCCGACCGCACGCTGAGCTCGCGCGGCGCGTCCTCAGTGCACGTCAAACCGGAGCTCGACCCCGACGAGGAGGTCAAGCCGGGCTCGCTCATCCAGCTCGACGGGCCCGACCACGCGCGGCTGCGCAAGATGGTGCTCGCCGAGTTCACCGTGCGCCGGGTGGAGACCCTCCGTGCCTCGGTGAAGCAGCTGGTCGACGAGCACCTCGACACGATGCTCGCCAAGGGCGGCCCCGCCGATCTGATGCAGGACTTCGCGCTGCCGATCCCCTCGCTGATCATCTGCGAGCTGCTCGGCGTCCCGTATGCCGAGCGCGAGCAGTTCCAGCACCACAGCGGGGCGCTGCTCAGTACCGAGGGCACACCCGAGGACACAAATCGGGCATATGACGCCATTGCCGCATTCCTCGCGGAGCTGTTCGCCGGCAAACAGCAGGATCCGCAGGACGACCTGTTCAGCAAGCTGATCGTCCGCGGCGAGACCACCGGCGACCCGCTCACCCTTCCCGAGCTCGTCCTGCTCGGGCTCAACCTGCTGGTGGCCGGGCACGAGACGACCGCGAACATGATCACCCTCAGCACGCTTGCCCTGCTCGATCACCCCGAGCTGCGTGACCCCGCGCTCGCGGACCCGCAGCGGGCAGCCGAGGAGCTGCTGCGCTACCTGTCGATCGTGCAGTTCGGAGTGGCGAGGTACGCCACCGAGGACGTCCGGATCGGCGAGCGGACGGTCAATGCGGGTGAGTGGCTGGTGGCCGCCCTCAGCTCGGCGAACCGCGACGAGAACTGGTTTCCCGGCGCCGACCGCCTCGATTTCACCCGGGAAGCACCCCGTACGCATGTCGCCTTCGGATACGGCGCGCACCAGTGCATCGGCCAGCAGCTGGCCAGGGTCGAACTGCAGGAAGCGTTGACGGGCCTGTTCCGCCGGATCCCTGATCTGCGGCTGGCCGTACCGCAAGACTCGTTGCAGTACAAGCACAACACGCTCGTCTACGGCGTCCGCGAGCTGCCGGTCAGCTGGGGCTCCCCCGCATAGCCGCCGGCCAGGGCTAGTCTCGTCGGGAACGCGAGCCAGCGACCACGGGAGGCCGGATGGGCGTCGATCCGCACCGACGCGACGCGGCGGCGACGAAGGCCGCGCTGCTCGATGCTGCGGCCGAACTGTTCGCCGAACGCGGCTTCGACCGCACCACGGTGCGCGACATCGCGAACCGCGCCGGGGTCAACCAGGCCTTGCTGTTCCGGTACTTCGGCAACAAGGACGCGTTGTTCGAGATCGTGATCGCCCGCGGCGGTCTTGCCCAGATCGAGACGACCCCGCCGGAGGAGCTTTTCGGGCAAGCGTTGCAGGCCCTTCTCGACGGCGGCAACAACTCCGTCGAGACGTACCTGCGATCCTCCGGCACCGAGCACGCCGACGAGGCATTGCGCGCGCAGGTCGGCGGCGAGTACACCCGGGCGCTGGCCGGGCTCACCGACGAACCGGACGCCGAGCTGCGTGCCGATCTCGCGATGGCCTGGCTGCTCGGGATCGGCCTTGTCCGCTCGATCGTCGGCAAGGACCCGCTCGCCACCGCCACCCCCGAAGACGTCGAACGGCTCGTCACCCCTGCGGTCCGGACCCTGCTCCAGCGCATCCGGTGACAGTCCACAGCGGACGCCCCGAAAGTGTCGCGACATACCCCCGGAAACGGCGCGAAATACGCGACATCGGGCACCCCGCGACGGACACTGGCGGAGTGATGACCGAGCTGAACCACCGGGAGCGGGCCACGCTGAGAGCCGTGGCCGAAGGGCACGCGGAGATCAGCTGCAGCTGCGAACCGGACCTTTTCGTGGACGGGCTGAGCTGCTGCGACCAGGCGACGGTCCGCGATCTCGTCCGCAACGGCCTGATCGAAGCGGCCGCCGAAGGGCCGTGCGGGGGAAGAGTCCCGGCGCGGCTGACTGCCGCGGGCAAGCGCGCATTGGCCGGAAACCCGGTCGCCGCTTGATCATCCGCGTACCCACTCCTCCCCCAGCTCCACCGCGACGGCCTCGCCGCCGGTCAGGTCGGCCAGCCACGCGGTGAACCGGGGCTCCTCGCCCGGCAGCAGGCCCACCTCGAAGTGCGCCGCCGCCTGGAAACGGGTCTCGTGCAGCACGTACGGAGACGTCCGCACGTCGTTCTCCAGCCGGCCGGCTCGCGTGTAGTCCACCTCGATGTCGAAGAGCCGCAGCCGCCGGTACTCCACGAGCCCCACGTGATCGAGCGCCTCCGACACCGCCTGCCCGTACGCGCGGATCAGTCCCCCGGCGCCCAGCAGCACCCCGCCGAAATGACGAGACACCACCGCGACCGTGTCCGTGACCTCGCGGCGGCGCAGCACTTCCAGCATGGGCACGCCGGCCGTCCCGGCGGGTTCGCCGTCGTCGCTGGAACGCTGGGTGCGGCCGTCGGAGCCGAGGACGAACGCGTGACAGTGGTGCCGCGCCGAGGGTTCCGCGCGCCGGCGGGCCGCAATCACCTCGCGGGCGCCCGGCTCGTCGGCGGCCGGGGCGAGGGCACAGAGGAACCGCGAGCGGCGGATTTCGATCTCGTGCAGCCCGGATGCCGCCACGGACAGATAACGATCAGCCATCGGCGCGCCGTCTCATGCCGTCCAGTCAACCAGGTGCCGCGGGTGCACATAAGACGGGCGGGCGCAGGCGTTTACGCAGGTCAGCGGCACCGCTGACCGCTTGGCGGGAGAGACGGCCCGGCATATGGGAGTACCCCGGTGGCCGTCAACGTATGCGTGGCGTTTCCCACGCCCGCGCCACGACGTATGTCGATTACAGCGAATTCACACTATCGTCATAAGACCCGGCGAACCCGGGGACAGCACCACGCGCCCGGCCGGCCCCCACCACTCAGGCCGACCGACGACGGCGCGTGCCTGTACAGCGCCGTGCAGAAAACCGTTCCGCCGCCCATCGCCGTGCGGCTTGGAACCATCCGGCTCCCGGCCTGGTCGTCCGACCGGGCCGCGGTACCCCACGCACCGGGACGCATCGCGGCGTCCCCGAAGGTGCGGCACCGGATGGTTTTCCCTTCTCGACTGACCATCGCGGTTCCGGACCACTTCGTTAACCGGTTCACAGACGAACCTTCGATGGAGTGAGCACGACCGCGCCAACGCCTTGGGAGGCGGCCAGCCGTGACCCACCGTTCCACTTCCGGTTTCAGCACACCGGCCACCGATGGCCTCTACGACCCCGCGTACGAGCACGACGCGTGCGGGGTGGCGTTCGTCGCGGACCTGACCGGCCGCCGGGATCATCAGATCGTGGCGAAAGCCCTGGTCGCGCTGAAGAATCTGGAACATCGCGGAGCGCGCGGGGCCGAGCCGGACACGGGCGACGGCGCCGGTCTGCTGATCCAGGTCCCGGACACGTTCTACCGCGAGGTCGCCGGTTTCGAGCTGCCGCCCGAGGGCAGCTACGCCGTCGGCACCGCGTTCCTGCCGCGCGACGAGCAGCGCCGCGGCCGCGCCATGACCACCATCGAGCGGATTGCCGCCGAGGAGGACCTGCGGGTGGTTGGCTGGCGCGAGCTGCCGGTCGACACCGCGCACTGCGGTCCCACCGCGGCGCAGAGCATGCCGCATTTCACCCAGTTGTTCCTTGCCGGGCGCCGGAACAACCGCGAGGGCCTCGCCCTCGAACGCGCCGCTTTCTGCGTGCGCAAGCGTTCCGAGCACGAGCTGGCCGAGGATGACGTGTACTTCCCGTCGCTGTCCTCGCGCACGATCGTCTACAAGGGAATGCTCACCGAGCCGCAGGTCGAGAAGTTCTTCCTCGACCTCACCGACGAGCGCGTGACGAGCGCGATCGGCCTGGTGCACTCCCGCTTCTCCACCAACACTTTCCCGTCGTGGCCACTGGCGCACCCGTACCGGTACGTGGCACACAACGGCGAGATCAACACCCTCAAGGGCAACCGCAACTGGATGGACGCCCGCGAGGCACTGCTGGAGACCGACCTGATCCCCGGCGACCTCAAGCGGATCTACCCGGTCATCACGCGCGGCGCGAGCGACTCGGCGTCGTTCGACGAGGTGCTGGAGCTGCTCCACCTCGGCGGCAGGCCGCTGCCGCATGCGGTGCTGATGATGATCCCGGAGGCGTGGGAAAACCATCAGGAGATGGACCCGGCGCGGCGGGCGTTCTACGAGTTCCACTCCACGCTCATGGAGCCGTGGGACGGCCCGGCGCTCGTGGCCTTCACCGACGGCACGCAGATCGGCGCGGTGCTCGACCGCAACGGCCTGCGCCCCGGCCGCTACTGGGTCACCGACGACGGGCTCGTCGTGCTCGCCAGCGAGGTCGGCGTGCTGGAGCTGGACCAGGCGAAGATCGTCCGGAAAGGACGGCTGGAGCCGGGCCGGATGTTCCTCGTGGACACCGCCGCCGGGCGGATCGTCGAGGACGAGGAGATCAAGGGCGAGCTGGCTTCCGAGCATCCGTACGACGAATGGGTCGACGCCGGGCTGCTGCGCCTGGAGGACCTGCCCGAACGTGACCGCGAGGTCCCGCTGCATGCCGCACTCGTCCGCCGGCAGCAGGCTTTCGGCTACACCGAAGAAGAACTCGAGACCATCCTCGAGCCGATGGCCCGCAACGGCGCGGAACCGATCGGCTCGATGGGCAACGATTCGCCGCTGGCGTCCCTTTCGTCGCATTCGCGGCCGTTGTTCGACTACTTCATCCAGCTTTTCGCCCAGGTCACCAACCCGCCGCTGGACGCGATCCGCGAGGAGCTCGTCACCGCGCTCGGCACGCAGATCGGCGCGGAGCCGAACCTGCTGGCCGCCGGTGCGTCGTCGTGCCGCCGGATCGTGCTGCCGTTCCCGGTGCTGGACAACGACCAGCTCGCGAAACTGGTGCACGTCAACGACGACGGCGATCTGCCGGAGTTCCAGGCGATCACCGTGATGGGCCGGTATAACGTGCACGGCGGCGGGGACGCGCTGCTGCAGCGGCTGGACGAGATCCGCGCCGAGGTGTCCGAGGCGATCGAGGACGGCGCGCGGCTGATCGTGCTGTCCGACCGCGGGGTCGACAAGGACCATGCGCCGATCCCGTCGCTGCTGCTCACCGGCGCGGTGCACCACCACTTGGTGCGGGAGAAGACGCGTACGCAGGTCGGCCTGATCGTCGAGGCGGGCGACGCGCGCGAGGTGCACCACATCGCGCTGCTGGTCGGGTACGGCGTCGCGGCGGTGAACCCGTACCTCGCGATGGCGACCGTCGAGGAGATGGCGCACCAGGGCCTCATCCCCGGTGTCACGCCGAAGCAGGCGACGGCGAACCTGATCAAGGCGCTCGGCAAGGGTGTCCGCAAGACGATGTCCAAAATGGGCGTGTCCACAGTGGCCTCGTACACCGGTGCGCAGATCTTCGAGGCAGTCGGTCTCGGCACTGAGGTGATCGACACCTGTTTCACCGGAACCACTTCCCGGCTCGGTGGCGTCGGCTTCGGCACCATTGCCGAGGAAGTCTCGTACCGGCATCTGCGTGCCTTCCCCATCGACGGGGTACGGGCGAGTCACCGCGAACTCGAAACCGGCGCGGACTACCAGTGGCGGCGCGAAGGCGAGCCGCACCTGTTCAACCCGCAGACGGTGTTCAAGCTGCAGCATTCCACGCGGGCCGGGAAATACGAGGTCTTCAAGGAGTACACGAAGTCGGTCGACGACCAGGCCGGGAAACTCCTGACCCTGCGCGGCCTTTTCGACTTCAAGTACGGCGACCGGCCGTCAGTGCCGATCGAAGAGGTCGAGCCGGTTTCGGAGATCGTGAAGCGGTTTGCCACCGGCGCCATTTCCTACGGTTCGATTTCGATGGAAATGCACCAGACGCTCGCCATCGCGATGAACCGGCTCGGCGGCAAGTCGAACACCGGCGAGGGCGGCGAGGACCCGGAGCGGCTTTACGATCCGGAGCGCCGGTCCGCGGTGAAACAGGTCGCAAGTGGCCGGTTCGGGGTCACGAGCGAATACCTCGTCAACGCCGACGACATCCAGATCAAAATGGCGCAGGGCGCAAAGCCTGGCGAGGGCGGGCAATTGCCCGGCGGCAAGGTGTACCCGTGGATTGCGAAAACCCGGCATTCCACGCCGGGGGTCGGCCTCATTTCGCCGCCGCCGCACCACGACATCTACTCCATCGAGGACCTGGCGCAGCTGATCCACGACCTCAAGAACGCCAACCCGGACGCACGCATCCACGTGAAGCTGGTGTCCGAAGTAGGCGTCGGCACGGTGGCCGCGGGGGTTTCCAAGGCGCACGCGGACGTCGTGCTCATCTCCGGCCACGACGGCGGCACCGGCGCTTCGCCGCTGTCGTCGATCAAGCACGCCGGTGGGCCGTGGGAGCTGGGGCTGGCCGAAACGCAGCAGACGCTCCTGGCCAACCGGCTGCGCGACCGGATCGTGGTGCAGACCGACGGCCAGCTCAAGACCGGCCGTGACGTCGTGATCGCCGCGCTGCTCGGCGCCGAGGAGTTCGGGTTCGCGACCGCGCCGCTGGTGGTGTCGGGCTGCATCATGATGCGCGTGTGTCACCTGGACACGTGTCCCGTGGGCGTCGCGACGCAGAACCCGAAGCTCCGCGAGAAGTTCAGCGGCAAGGCGGAGTACGTGGTGAACTTCTTCGAGTTCATCGCCCAGGAAGTGCGGGAGTACCTGGCCGAGCTGGGTTTCCGGTCGGTCGCCGAGGCGGTCGGGCACGCGGAGCTACTCGACAAGCGCAAGGCGGTGGAGCACTGGAAGGCCGCCGGGCTCGACCTGTCGCCGATCTTCCACGTGCCGGACCTGCCGCCGCGCGCGGCCCGGCACCAGGTCGTCGCGCAGGATCACGGGCTCGACAAGGCCTTGGACAACACGCTGATCCAGCTGGCCGAGGGCGCGCTGTCGGCCGGGGACAAGGTGCGGCTGGAGCTGCCGGTGCGCAATGTGAACCGGACCGTCGGCACCATGCTGGGCTCGGAGCTCACCAGGAAATGGGGCGGCGAAGGGCTTCCCGACGACACCATCGACGTCACCTTCACCGGTACCGCAGGTCAGTCGTTCGGCGCGTTCGTACCGAAGGGCATCACGCTGCGGCTCCTCGGCGATGGCAACGACTATGTCGGCAAGGGCCTGTCCGGCGGGCGGATCATCGTGCGGCCGCCGAAGGAATCGCCGATCGTTGCCGAGGACCACATCATCGCGGGCAACGTGATCGCGTACGGCGCCACGAGCGGCGAGATCTTCATCCGCGGCCAGGTCGGGGAACGCTTCTGCGTGCGCAACTCCGGCGCGCTGGCCGTGGTGGAGGGCGTCGGTGACCACGGCGGTGAGTACATGACCGGCGGGCGCATCGTGGTGCTGGGCGGGATCGGACGCAACTTCGCGGCCGGGATGTCCGGCGGGGTCGCGTACGTGCTCGACCTGCCTGCGCACCGGGTCAACCCGGAGATGGTCGACATCGACCCGCTCGACAGCTCCGACGTCGACTTCCTCCGCGAAACCATCGAAAAGCACTACAACGAAACCGAATCCGCCGTCGCGCGCGAGCTGCTCGCGGACTGGGACACCGCGGTCGACCGGTTCGGCAAGGTCATGCCGAAGGACTACAAGCGGGTCCTCGCCGCTCGCGTGGCGGCGGAGCGGGACGGGCGGGACGTGAACGAGGCGATCATGGAGGCCGCTCATGGCTGACCCCAAGGGCTTTCTGACCACCACACGCGAGGAACCGAAGCGGCGTCCGGTGGATCTGCGCCTGCTGGACTGGCGCGAGGTCTACGAGGACTTCGCCACCACGCGGCTGGAAAAGCAGGCCGGCCGCTGTATGGACTGCGGGATTCCGTTCTGTCACCAGGGTTGTCCGCTCGGGAACCTCATTCCGGAGTGGAACACGCTGGTGTGGCGGGAGGATTGGCAGCAGGCGGCGGAACGGCTGCACGCCACCAACAACTTCCCGGAGTTCACCGGCACGCTGTGCCCGGCGCCGTGCGAAACCGCGTGCGTGCTGGGCATCAACGACGATCCGGTCACCATCAAGCGGGTCGAGATCTCCATTGTGGACCGGGCGTTCGAAGAGGGCTGGGTCACGCCGCAGGTGGCGGTCGCGAAGACCGGCAAGAAGGTCGCGGTGGTCGGGTCCGGTCCGGCCGGGCTGGCCGCCGCGCAGCAGCTCACGCGGGCGGGGCACAGCGTCGTCGTGTACGAGCGCGCGGACAAGATCGGCGGGCTGCTACGGTACGGCATTCCCGAGTTCAAGATGGAGAAGTCCCGGCTCGACCGCCGGCTCGACCAGATGCGCGCCGAGGGCACGGAGTTCCGGACGTCGGTGAACGTGGGCATCGACGTCACCGTCGAGCAGCTGCGCGCGGAGCACGACACGGTGGTGCTCGCGGGCGGCGCGACGGCGTGGCGCGACCTGCCGATCGACGGCCGTTCGCTGGACGGCATCCACCAGGCCATGGAGTTCCTGCCACCGGCCAACCGGGTCGCGGCGGGCGAGCTGGCGGAGTCGCCGTACTCCGCGGCCGGGCTCGACGTCGTGGTGATCGGCGGCGGCGACACCGGCGCGGACTGCGTCGGTACCTCGCACCGGCAGGGCGCGAAATCGGTGACGCAGCTGGAAATCATGCCGCGTCCGCCGGAGTCGCGTTCGGACGTACACCCGTGGCCGACGTACCCGATGATCTACCGGGTGTCCTCGGCACACGAGGAGGGCGGCGAAAGGCTGTACTCGGTGAACACGCAGGAGTTCCTGTCCGATGCGGACGGCCGGGTGCGCGCGCTGAAGCTGGTGGAGGTACGCAACGAGGGCGGCAAGTTCGTCCCGGTCGAGGGCAGCGAGCAGGAGCTGCCCGCGCAGCTGGTGCTGCTGGCGATGGGCTTCCTCGGCCCGCAGCGCGAGGGCCTGCTCACCGACCTCGGCGTGGAGCTCGACCAGCGCGGGAATGTGTCGCGGGACAAGAACTTCCGGACGACGGTGGACAACGTGTTCGTCGCTGGGGACATGGGCCGCGGGCAGTCGCTGATCGTGTGGGCGATCGCGGAGGGCCGGTCCTGCGCGGCCGGGGTGGACGCATTTCTGACCGGCCGGGCCGTCCTCCCGGCCCCGATCGCGCCGACGGACCGGCCGATCGCCTGAGACCCGGGGCAGGCGCGTCAACGGTGCCGCGCCTGCCCCGATCTACCTGAGCCGCTGCGCCACCGTCGGCGCCACCCGGCCCGGGCTGCTCAGCCTCGGAGCGGGCACGTCAACGTCGCCGTGCTCGCCCGACCATCCGAGCCAGCGCTGGCTGGCCCGGGCTGCTCCAGCCTCGGAGCGGGCACGGCAGCGTTGCCGTGTCTGCTCCGCTTGCCGGGCGGGTGCGACAGCGTCGTCGCACCCGCCCCTTTTCTTGCCCAAGATCACCCACGGCAACAAGATCACCGTCGACCTTGCGCCATCAGGGTGAACTTCCCGCCGCCGGTGAATCCTTCGGTCTACTCAGCGCGACCTCCTCTCCGACAGAAGCCGCGCGTGGCGGCTTCGGGGAGGAAACACCGGTCATGGCTGTCGACCTCACGACCACGCTGTCCTGGACCACCGCGAACGGCGACGCCGCCGCGATGCTCGACCAGCTCCAGCCCAACATCGTCAAAGCGCACGTCCGCGACCATTTCTCGGCGCTGTTCCTGTCCTTCGGCGATGCCGGCGAGGCGAAGGCTTTCCTTGCCGCGCTGGCGAATCAGCACCTGAAGTCCGCGCGAACGCACCTCGAGGAAATCAGCGCGTTCAAGACGTCCGGGACCCGGGGGACGCCGTACGTCGGGGTCGGGCTCACCGCTGCCGGGTACGCCGTGCTGGGCGTCGCGCAAACGCCGCCGGACGAAGCCTTCGTGCGCGGCATGGGGTCCCCGCAGACGCGCGCGAAGCTCGCCGACCCGCCGCGGTCCACCTTCGATCCCGGGTACCACCAGGCGATCCACGCGGTGGTGATGATCGGTGACGCGTCCGACGGCGCAGCGACCGCCTGCCGCAACGACGTCCTCGCGCTGCTTCCGGATTCCGTAACCGTGCTGGCCGAGGAAACCGGATCCGGCCGCACCAACGGCCGCGGAGAAGGGATCGAGCACTTCGGGTATGTCGACGGGCGGAGCCAGCCGCTGTTCCTCGCCGAGGACCTCGACGCCGAACGCAACGGCACCGACGGCACCGACGTCTGGGATCCCGCGGCGCCGCTCGGGCAGGTGCTGGTGCCGGACCCGGCCGCGCCGGACCCGTCGATCCACTTCGGCAGCTACCTGGTGTTCCGGAAGCTGGAGCAGAACGTCCGCCGCTTCAAGCAGGCCGAGTCCGACCTCGCCGACGCGCTCGGCCTCACCGGCGACGACCGTGAACGGGCCGGAGCCATGATCATCGGCCGGTTCGAGGACGGCACCCCGCTCACCCTCCAGCGCGAGGAGGGCGCGGAAAGCCCGGTACCGAACAACTTCACCTACGGCAGCGACGCGGACGGCGCGAAATGCCCGTTCCAAGCGCACATCCGCAAGACGAACCCGCGCGGCAGCGGCGGTGCCGAGGACCCCGCCGACGAGCGCAAGCACCTGATGGCCCGCCGCGGCGTCACGTACGGCGAACGCGCCGACGACCCGACCGCCGATCTGCCGCCGTCCGCCCGTCCGTCCGGCGGGGTGGGGCTGCTGTTCATGGCGTTCAACTCGGTGCTGGGCAACCAGTTCGAGTTCACCCAGACGCTGTGGGCGAACAACCCGGGCTTCCCGATCGTGCCGGGCACCAAGCCCGGCCTTGACCCGGTGATCGCCCAGGGTTCGCGCGAACCGGCCGGAAACGTCACGACCTGGGGTGACCCGACCGGCACGCCGATCACCGCCGACCCGGTGCCGCAAGCCGTGACGCTCAAGGGCGGCGAGTACTTCTTCGCCCCGTCACTGGCTTTCCTGCGCGGGCTGGCCTGACCCGGCTCTCGTGCGGGGTTCGTGCCGGAACCCCGCACGAGGGTTCAGCGCCGTTCGTCCCCGGTCCAGTCGGTGTTGAACCCGGCCAGGTGCGGGTGGTACATCTCGTCGCCCGCGTGCTGGGTGAATTCGACCTTCACCCACAGCGCGTCCAGGGCGAACAGTTCGACGCACGCGTCGATCAGCGCTTGCGCGAGGCGGGCGCGGGTCGGTACCGGCCGTCCGCTGCGGATGTCGCACATGATGAGCGCCGACGGGGTCGGGGGCGCGCCGTCGTGACACCGCCACACCCCGCCCTCGCCGAGGTCGTGCACGGACACGGTGAGGAGGTCCTTGCCGACCTGCATGATCTCCCCGTAGATTTCGCCCACTCGCTGGGCGAGCTGCTGTTTCTCGGCAGGCGGGAGGCGCAGTGGCAGATCGATCTGGATGGATGGCACCGGGATTTCCCTTTCTGGTCAGGCTGTTTCCACTGCCTGCGCGGCAGCGAAGAGGAGATGTTCCTTGCCCGGGGCGGAGATGAGCTGTACCCCGGTCGGCAGCCCGTCCTGGCGGGCGGCCGGAACGCTGATCGCCGGGACTCCGGTCAGGTTCCACGGGAACGTCAGGGAAAGCAGGGCCGAGCGGACCTCGAGGCCGGTGCCCGGCACCCGGCGTTCCCCGAGCTTCGGGGCCACGAACGGAACAGTGGGGAGAGCGAGAATGTCGTTTACCTGCAACAGATCCTCGACAAAAGTGCGCAATTCCCGGCGTACCACGTCCGCTTGCGCGTAGCTCGCGATGGTCACCTTGCGGCCGTTGTCGAGCCGTGCGAAGACCTCGTCGTCGATCAGGTCGCGGTCCTGGTCCAGGTGGTGCGCGTGCACGTCGAACGCTTCCTTGCCCTGCAACGTGGTGAACACCTCGAAGAGGTTCCCCGGGAATTCCGCTACTTTCTCGGGCGACAACCCCGCCCGTACCACGAGGTCGTACGTCGACTCTTCAATGCGCGGGTCGCAGGGCGCGAGGTCACTGGCCCAGCCGACCCGGATCCCGCGGACGTCGGGCAGTGGCTGCACGGGCTGGTCGGTCACCGCCTCGTAACCCAGCAGGGTGTCGCCGACGGAACCGGCGAAGAGGCCGACGTGGTCGAGTGTGGGGGCCAGCGGGTACACGCCCGAGCTGGGAATGGCGTCGAACGCGGGCTTGAACCCGACCGTTCCGCACAGCGCCGCCGGTACGCGCACGGAACCCGCGGTATCCGTACCCAGCGACAACGGAACCATTCCCGACGCCACAGCCACCGCGCTCCCCCCGCTGCTGCCGCCGGACATCCGGCCGGGGTCGTGCGGATTCCGCGACGGGCCGTGCACCGAACGGTCACCCGTTGCGCCGTAGGCGAACTCGTGCAAGGTGGTCTTCCCGACGATGATCGCGCCGCGTTCCCGCAGCCGGGCGACGACCTCGGCGTCGCGCAGGGCCCGAGCGCCGGACGACGTCGCCGACCCGCAGGTGGTCGGCACGCCCGCCACGTCGATCAGGTCTTTGACCGCAACCGGAATGCCGTGCAGCGGGCCGCGGTCGATTCCGGACGCCAGTTCGGCGTCCGCCTGCCGCGCCGCTTCGGTTGCACCGTTCTCGTCGACGAGGGCGAACGCGTTGAGGACGGGGTTGCGCTCCCGTACTGCCCGAATGGCGTCCGCGGTCAGTTCAGCCGCGGAGATCTCCTGACGGCGCAAAGCTTTTCCGAGCTCGGTGATACTTGGCCGGGTCATGTGGACATCCCTGGGACGAGGTGGAGTGACGGCACGATCACCGCCGTGGCAACGCTCATCGAGAACACATTCCCGACGAACGGGTGGAAGCCCGCAGGCAACCGACGAGAAACCGCAGCAGCGAGAGGCGGACCGGCGAGTGCCCCCGCGAGTGCACCGACCACAATGGACAGGAGGCTGCCGTCGAAGGCCAGCACGGCTGCCGGGGCGACGGACACCACGGGCACGAAAGTCGGGTAGAAACCCAGCGCCCGCCACTTGCGCCGCCAGATCAGCACCCCGGCGAGCGCGGTGATGACCTGGCTCGCCAGCACGGCCGGGAACAGGCCGGTGCCGTAGACGAGTGACGATGGGCTGACCAGGTACGCGGCGATCGCGCCCACGAGCATGGCGCCGCTCGCCCATTCGTTGCCGAAGAACTGTGCTTCGCTGAAGTCGGCGAGTGCCCGGCGGAGCACCCACCAGCGCGACGTCGGGCGCGCAGGGGCTTCGGTGGTCCGCCATGCGCCGGGCGGCGGCATCCACGGCAGGAACCGGCAGCCCGCGAACGCCACCGCCGCGCCGATCCACATGCCTGCCGTGGCGCCGACGACCGGTGGCAGCTGCGCCGGTCCGCAGACGTACTCCACCACGAGGATCGACGCCGGTGGGGTCACCAATGCGCCGGAAACGGCGGCGGTGGCACAGACCCGGAGCGTGGGTCCATAAAGGACGACCATGGCGGGCGCCGTGGCGACCAGTGGCACGAAGAGGGGTTGCCATTGGCCGGTGTGCAGCGTCCAGCCCCAGGCCAGGATGCCGAGGACCAGGCTCGCCAGCGCGGTACCGGCCACCGCAGGCCAGATTCCGGTGCCGCAAGCCTGTACGAAGCCTGCCCACCGGCGCGAATTCCGTTGTGCCGCATGGGCGAACAAGCCGCCGAGGAACAGACCCGCACCGGCGGACGCGACGGCGTAGAACTGCGGTTCGGTCAGTGCGGAGACCAGCCACGACGCCAAGCCGCGGTAGTTGCCGTCCCATGCCTGGCCCGCGGCGACGGCGACGATCACGACTGCGACGGTGGCCCACGTGACGATGCGCGAGACGGGAACGCCCCCGTTGGCGTTCGAGGTCGCCATGGCGTCAGCGGGGCAGCGGCGCGGCGCCGCGGTAGCCGAGCATCTGGTCGTACAGATCGGTGCGGCGGTCGCGGTGCAGGTCGTTGAGCTGGTTCCAGATCGGGGCCGTGCGGGCAGCGGTGAGGTCGACGTCGGCGTAAATGATGGTGTCCTCGTCCGGACCGGCGATGCGGTCGATGGGCCAGCCGTTCGTACCCGCGATGAGGGAGTTGCCCATGAAGCCCGCGCCGCGTTCCTGGCCGATGCGGTCCGCGGTGGCGATGAAGACGTTGTTCGCGTGGGCCGCCGTCATGGTCAGGTACGCGGCCATGCACACGCCGCTCGCGTCGTAGAGCGGAGGCGGCGTCCAGACCCAGCCGGTGGGGATGCAGATGATGTCCGCGCCCATCTGCGCGACGATCCTGGCCGTTTCGGGGAACCAGATGTCCCAGCACACCAGCAGCCCGATCCGGCCGATCCGGGTGTCGAAGACCCGGAAGCCCTCGTCGCCGGGGGTGAACCACAGCTTTTCGGTGTTCCACAGGTGGGTCTTGCGGTAGCGGCCGAGGTACCCGTCCGGGCCGACGAGGACTGCCGTGTCGAACAGCTGCTGCCCGTCCTGCTCGACGATGCAGCCGACGACGTACACGTCACGCTCCGCGGCGAACCGGGCGAACGCCTCGACGGTCGGCCCGTCCGGGACTGCTTCGGCGTGCGCGAAGGCTTCCTCGCGGGTCTCGAAGACGTACCCCGTGGTGGACAGCTCGGGCAGGACGACGAGCTGGGCGCCGCCGTCCGCGGCCGCCGCCAGCCGCTGCTCCACTGCGACGGCGTTGGCCTTGAGGTTCTCCACGCCCACCCGGGGCTCGAACTGGGCGACCGCGACCCGGACCGGGCTGACCCGGGTGTGCTGCGTTTCTTCCGTCATGACCGCTCCTCGGTGCCGGGAATTCTGGTTTCACTTTGAAACCATGGGTGGCAACCTTAGAGCGATGTGGTCTAAAATTGCAACCACCTTCGGAAGCGGTTTCCGGGCGAACGGACAGGGGGACCTGATGGGGACGCGGGGCGTGAGCCACCGGGACGCGGAATGTCCGGTGGCGAGGACCGTCGACGTGATCGGTGACCGGTGGTCACTGCTGATCGTGCGGGACGTCCTCGACGGGATCCACCGGTTCAGCGAGCTGCAGCGCAACCTGGGGCTGGCGAAGAACATCCTGGCGACCCGGCTGCGGGAGCTGGTGAACCAGGGCATCCTGGAGCTCGTCCCCGCCGCCGACGGCTCCGCCTACCAGGAGTACGCGCTCACCGGCCGGGGCCGCGAGCTGTTCACGGTGATCGTGGCGCTCCGCAAATGGGGCGAACACCACCTCTTCGCCGAGGACGAGCGCCATTCGGACCTGCTGGAGATCACCAGCAGGCAACCGGTGGAACTGCACGTGACGAACGCGGCCGGACAACCGGTCACTGCCGAGGATGCCTTCGTGCGCAAGGTATCCGAGGGCTAGGGCGCGCCGGGTGGGACGAACGGCAGCCCGCCCGGGGCGCCTGCTTCCACGAGCGCCCGCAGGGTCGTGGTGTCCACTTCGGACTCGATGGCGTCGGCGAGCCGGTCCAGCATGTCCTCGCGCAGGTCGGCGAAACCGGGCGCGTTTGCGGCCGGCTGCCAAGTGATCCCGGCCTGGGCGGCGATTTCGCTCAGCCAGGCGCGGCGGAAGCCGTCGTTTTCCAGCGCGCCGTGCCAGGTCGTACCCCAGATCGCGCCTACCTGGTAACCGTCCAGGAACGGCTCCGCGTCGGCCGGAGCGGCGGAGCCGTGGTGGATTTCGTAAGCGTCCACCCGGTGTCCGCGCCAGCTGCCGACCGGGCGGCCGAGCACTTTGTCCCCGGCGAACGTCACGCGGGTCGGCAGCAAGCCCAGCCCCTCGACGACCCCGGCGCCGGACTCCACGTCGTCCTCAATGGACTCCGCCAGCATTTGATACCCACCGCAAATCCCCAGCACCGGCCGTTTTTCGGCGGCACGCGCGACGACCGCATCCGCGAGGCCGCGCGCGCGAAGCCACCGTAGATCGTCCACAGTGGCCCGTGAACCGGGCAGCACGACGAGGTCCGCGGCCGCAACGGTGTCCGGATCAGCGGTCAGGCTGACGGTGACGCCGGGTTCGGCGGCGAGCGCGTCGACGTCGGTCGCGTTGGAAGCCCGCGGGAACCGCACGACCGCGACGTGCAGACCGCCTTGCCCGGCTTCGCGGCGCCACCCGGCCGCGGCGAGCGCGTCTTCGGAGTCGATCCACACCCGATCCAGCCACGGCAGTACACCCAGCACGGGGCGGCCGGTGACCTTCTCGAGACTGTCCAATCCGGACCGCAGCAGGCCGACGTCCCCGCGGAATTTGTTCACCAGCCATCCCGCGACGAGTGTCTGGTCCTCCGCCGAAAGCAGCGCGAGGGTGCCGAACATCGCGGCGAGCACGCCACCGCGGTCGATGTCGCCGACCACCAGCACGGGCAGGGAAAACCGTCGCGCCAGGCCCATGTTCACGTAGTCCCCGGCACGCAGGTTGATCTCGGCGGGACTGCCTGCGCCCTCGCACACCACGACGTCGAACCGCTGCTGCAAGTCCGCGAACGCGGCGAAGGCGATCTCGGCGAGCCCGGCGCGTCCGGTGGCGTACTCCCCCGCTTCGAGCGTGCCGAACGGCTTGCCGAGCGCGACGACGTGACTCCGCCGATCACTCCCCGGCTTGAGCAGCACGGGGTTCATCGCGGCCTCGGGCTCCACGCGGGCCGCCCGCGCCTGTACCCACTGCGCACGGCCGATCTCCGCGCCGTCCACACAGACCATCGAGTTGTTCGACATGTTCTGCGCCTTGAACGGCGCCACCCGCACCCCGCGCCGGGCGAGCCACCGGCAGATCCCGGCGGTGACGAGGCTTTTCCCGGCGTCGGAGGTGGTACCGGCGACCAGCAGACCACTCATCGCGCCACCGCGATCCCCGCCGCCACCACCAGCGCGGCCGCGCCCACCAGCCGCGACAGCCGCACTGCGCGGCGCAGCTCCCCCGGACCCGGCGCCCGGCCGTCGCCCAGCGTGCCGCGGCGTTCGACCTCGCCGTGATACGTGTTCGTGCCGCCGAGCCGGAGGTCGAGGGCCCCGGCGAACGCGGCCTCCACCTGACCGGCGTTCGGGCTCGGATGCGCCCGCCCGTCGCGCCGCCAGGTACGCCATGCTTTGCGGGCGTGCCCACCGGCCAGCGGCGCGGTCAGCACGGTGAGCACCGCGCCGGCTCGCGCCGGGACAAGGTTCACCCAATCGTCGGTGCGAGCGGCGAACCAGCCGAAATTGCGGTGGCGTGGCGAGCGGTAGCCGACCATGGCGTCCAAAGTGTTCACCGCGCGGTACCCGAGCAGCCCGGGCATCCCAGCGACGGCGCCCCAGAGCAGCGGCGCGACCACGGCGTCGGAGGTGTTCTCGGCAATCGACTCGGTGGCGGCGCGGGTGAGGTCGGCGGCGCCGAGGCCGGTCGCGTCGCGGGCGCAGAGGTGGCCGAGCCGCTGCCGGGCGGCCGGAAGGTCACCCGATTCGAGTAACTGCGCCATCTTCCGGCCCTCCGCCGCGAGCCCGCGGCCGCCGAGGACCGTCCACGTCGCGAGAGCGGTCAGGACAAAACGGACAGCCGGGCGGTGCCGCGTCGCTGCCTCCGCGGCCAGGCCGAGCCCCGCGACGGTACCCGCGCAGACCGTCGCATACCGCGCACCCCGGGGTTTGGAATCGGCCCACCAGCGGCGTTCGAGCAGGCCGGCGGCGGTGCCGAAGAGCGCGACGGGATGTCCGCGGCGGGGGTCGCCGAAGCACGCGTCGGCCGCGTATCCGGCAATCAGCCCGGCTGCGGTGGCGGCTTCTCGGAGTGGCACGTGGCGAACCGTAGCGCGCGGGAGAGAATGCCGGGTATGACCAAGCTGACGCACCGGCTCGCCGGGTCTCTCGAAACCCTGGCACGCACTCTCCGCCGGTACGGACGCGACGACGGCAAGGTGCTGGTCCTCGGCGGGGTCCGCTCGGGGAAGTCGAGGCACGCGGAGCGGCTCGTCGCGCATCATCCCCACCTCGTGTACGTCGCCCCCGGGCTGCCGCCGTCCGCGGACGACCCGGAGTGGGCCGCCCGCGTCGAGGCGCACCGGGCGCGCCGCCCGCACCACTGGACCACGGTCGAGACCACCGACCTGGCCACCGTGCTGCGCTCGGCGACGAGCCCGATGCTCATCGACTGCCTGGGCACGTGGCTGTCGCGGGTCCTCGACGAGGTCGGCGCGTGGACCGCCAAGCCGGGCTGGGAACAGCGGCTCGACGACCGTCTCGAGGATTTTCTCGCCGCCTGGAGCCAGGCGCGGGTGCCGGTGGTGGCCGTGAGCAACGAGGTCGGCAGCGGTGTGGTACCCGCAACGGTGTCCGGACGGCTGTTCCGTGATGTGCTGGGCGCACTCAACAACCGGGTGTCCGCCGAAAGCGATCGGGTGTCACTCATCGTGGCCGGACGGGCGCTCGACCTTCCGTGAGGAGTTCGCCGTGCCGCGTTTCGCCATCCCCACCCCGGACGCCGCCGCCCACGCCGCCGCGCTCGAACGGCTCGACGGCCTGGTCAAGCCGCTCGGCTCACTGGGCCGGCTGGAGGAACTGGCCGCCTGGCTGAGCGCGGCACACGGCACGGTCCCGCCGCACCCGCTCGACGACGTGCGCGTGGTCGTCTTCGCCGGTGACCACGGGGTGTCGGCGCAGTCGGCGTACCCACGCGAGGTCACGGCGGCAATGGTGCGCGTGTTCCTGGCCGGACGCAGCGGCGTGACGGTGCTGGCCGCACAGGTCGGGGCGCGCGTGCGGGTGGCCGACATCGCGGTCGACTGGGACGCTTCGGACATACCGCCCGAGGTCACCGCACACAAGATCCGCCGCGGGTCAGGCGCCATCGACGTCGAGGACGCCCTCGCGCCCGGCGAAGCATTCGCCGCCTTCGAAGCGGGCCGCGCGATTGCCGCCGAGGAGGCAGGAGCGGACGTCCTCATCCCGGGCGACATGGGCATCGGCAACACGACGGTGTGCGCCGCGGTCGTGGCATCGACGCTGGGCCTCCCGGCAGCCGAGGTAGTCGGCACGGGCACCGGCGTTTCGGGCGACGCACTGGATCGGAAGACGGCCGTTGTTGCTGCAGCGCTGACCCGTTTTGCCGGTACGGACCCGTTCGACCGGTTGACGGCTCTGGGCAGCGCCTGCCTGGCCGCCACGGCGGGGTTCTTGGTGGAGGCGGCAACCCGGCGCACCCCGGTCCTGCTGGACGGCATCTTCTCGGCAACGGCAGCGCTGGTCGCCCGGGACATCGCGCCAGGCGCGGAACGGTGGTGGCTGGCGGGGCACCGGTCGACGGAACCGGCGCAGGCGTTTGCGCTGAAAGCCCTTGGGCTGACGCCGATTCTGGACCTGGGGTTGCGGCTGGGCGAGGGCAGTGGCGCGGTGCAGGCAGTGCCGACGCTGAGGGCGGCACGCGCGGTTATCGCGGAGATGGGTTTGCTGGCGGACCTGGCGTGACCCGAGGGTTTGCCGGGGGGTGCCGGGGTGGTGTTGGGTGCGTGGGATGCACCGAATGCCACATTCGCTGCATCCCGTGCGCTAAACGGCGCACTCGCTACATCCCGGGCACCCCAACGCCACATTCGCTGCGCCACGCGCACCCAACGCCACATTCGCTGCGCCACACGCACCCAACGCCACATTCGCTGCGCCACACGCACCCAACGCCACATTCGCTGCATCCCACGCACCCAACGCCACATTCGCTGCATCCCACGCACCCAACGCCACATTCGCTGCATCCCACGCACCCAACGCCACATTCCCTGCGCCACACGCACCCCAACGCCACATTCCCTGCGCCACACGCACCCCAACGCCACATTCCCTGCGCCACACGCACCCAACGCCACATTCGCTGCATCCCACGCACCCAACGCCACATTCCCTGCGCCACACGCACCCAACGCCACATTCGCTGCGCCACACGCACCCAATGCCGCATTGGGTGCGTCACATGCACCGAACGTCGCATCGGGTGGCGGGGTGGGTGGCGGTGGCGCGCGGGAGCGCGAGCCACGGCGGGCCGTGGGCCGCGCTGGAGGAGGGGCTGCGGGTTCGCGCGGGCAGCGGGTCGCGGCCGGGTCGCGCAGGAGAGCCAAGCGGCGATCATCGAGGGGCGCACGCGGCAGCGGGGCGGCTCATCGCTTCCGGGTGCGCAGAGCAGCGGTTCGCGCCGGGATGCGCAGCGCAGCTCGGCAACGCCCGGCACCAGGATGCGCAACGCAACGCGGCAACACCTCGCCCCAGGATGCACAACACAGCGCGGCAACACCTCGCACCGGAGTGCCCAACACAGCGGGCTACAACGGCGGGGCATAGTTGCGCACGGCGGCGTGGTAGCGCAGGACGGCAAGGTTGCGCCGCACAGCAGGGGCGCGAGTCCAGCGGCACGGCATTGAAAGCGGAGGTAAAGGCTTGAACAGGGCAGCCGTCACCGCAACGGTGGCCGGGCGGTGACCCGGGTCGGGGATGGGGTCCGGTTGGCGTTCGGGACCTTGACCACCGTTCCGGTGCCCGCGCCTCGGCGGATTGATCGCTCGGTTGCCGGGGTGGCGATGGTGCTCGGGCCGGTTGCGGCGGTTCCGCTGGCTGCGGCGGCGGGGCTGGTCGTCGCCGGTGGGGTTGCCGTGGGGCTTCCGGCGGTGGCGGTCGCGGCGGTGGCGCTGGGGGCGGTGGCGCTGGGTAGTCGCGGGCTGCATCTCGACGGGCTTGCCGACACTGCCGACGGGCTCGGCGCTTCCTACGACCGCGCCAAGGCCCTCGATGTCATGCGGCGCGGCGATTCCGGGCCTACTGGCGTTGCCACCCTGGTGTTCGTGTTGCTGGTCCAGATCGGCGCGCTCGCCGGCGCGATCGGCCACGGGCACGGGGTGTCCGCGGTTGTCGTGGCCGTCCTTTGTGGACGGTGTGTGTTGTCGTTGTGTTGTGCGAAAGGGGTACCGTCGGCGCGACCGGAAGGGTTGGGGGCGACGGTTGCCGGGTCGGTGCCGGTCGTGGTGGCGGCGGCGGTTTTCGCGGTGGCGGTGGGGGGTGCGGCGTTCGCGCCGGGGTTGCCGTGGTGGCGGGGGGCGCTGGCGGTCGCGTTGGGGTACGTCGTGGCGGGGGTGTTGCTGGTCCGGTGTGTGCGGCGCATCGGGGGCATCACGGGCGACGTGCTTGGCGGGTGCGTCGAGGTGGCGGTGGCCGCGGCGTTGCTTACGGCTGCGTGAGCAACGCCCGTAGGACGTCCAGGAAAGCGTCGGTGGTGACGCGGTCCCGGACGGCAATGCGCAGGTGATCCGGTCCCAGACCGGGGAAAGTGTCGCCGCGGCGGACGGCGTAGCCTGCCTCGCGCAGGCGGAGACGGAGAGCTGCGGCGCCGGGGATCCGGATCAACACGAACGGGCCGCGCGGGGTCCCCACCACGGGAACACCCAGGGAAGCCAGGCCGGATTCCAGGTAGTCCCGGTCGGATTCGGCGGTGGCGGCCAGTTTTTCCGCTTCCTCCAGCGCCGACGGGCGGCAGCAGGCGATCGTCGCGACGGCGGCCAAAGTGGACACCGACCACGGTGGCTGCACGGCACGCAACCGGTCGATCACCGCGGGCTCACCGAGGACATAGCCCGCGCGAAGGCCCGCCAGCCCCCACGTCTTGGTGAGGCTCCGCAGCACCACCACGCCCGTGATGCGTTCTCCGGCAAGGCTTTCGACCTCGCCGGAGACGGCGTCGAGGAAAGCTTCGTCGACGACCACGATGCGGCCGGGGCGGGTCAGCGTGCGCAGGGTGTCCGCGGGATGCAGGACCGAGGTCGGGTTCGTCGGGTTGCCGACGAAAACGAGGTCCGCGCCCGCGGGAACGGGAGTGAGCCGGTAACCGTCTGCTTCGGACAGGATGACCCGGTCGACGGCGTGTCCGGCGGCGCGCAGGGCGGCTTCCGGTTCGGTGAATTGCGGGTGGACCACCACGGCGTGCTTCGGCGTCAAGGCCGACGCCAGCAGGGTGAAGGCCTCCGCGGCACCGGCGGTGATCAGGACGTCGGAGGCGGCGCGACCATGGCGTGCGGCGACGGCGGCCACGGCGCGAGAGGTGTCCGGGTATGCGGCCAGATTGTCGAGTGCGGCAGCAAGTTCCGCGCGCAGCCAGGAAGGTGGCGCCGACAGCCGGACGTTCACTGCGAGGTCTACCAGTCCCTCGCCGACCTCCCGGTCACCGTGGTGATGCAGGTCGTACTCAGCCATGGGCCACCGCCAGGGAATGCGCGTGTACGCGTTCGGCGAAACGGTCAGCCAGTTCCGGGTATCCGGCCCAATGGACGTGCAGATAGGAGGCATGCAGTGAGGAGGAAGCGAATCCGTCCAGGGTGCGATCCCAGCCCCAGGCCGCGGAGGAACCATGGGCCGGAGCGATTTCGGTGCGGTGGAATTCGTGTCCGGTGACGCGTTGCCCGGCGACGGCGAGCACATTGTCGGCTACCGCAACGGCTTTGCGGTAGCCGAGTTTTCCACGGCGAGTCATGGTTGCTTCCGCATCGACGGCGCCGACCATCGGAAGGTCGTCAAGCGAACGGCACAAATAAAGCAGGCCCGCACATTCCGCGCTCACCGGCATTCCGTCGGCAATTGCGGCGGCAACCGAAGTACGAAGCTCCACATTGGACGATAACTCGGCAGCGTGCACTTCGGGGAATCCGCCGCCGAAGTACAGCCCGGCGCAACCAGCAGGTAAAGCTTTGTCTCGCAAGGGATCCACGTCAACCACATCAATCCCGCGCGCGGCCAGCAGCTCGACGTTCTCGGTGTAGCGGAACGTGAACGCCGGGCCGGAGGCAGCGGCAAGAGTCGCACGTGGACCGTCCTGAACCGGGCCGGGAGTCCACAAAGGACCACCCAGTGGCGGAGCCTGCCGGGCGACCCGGACGACCGCCTCGAGGTCGACCCCGTGCGCCACCCACTCCGCCAGCTCCGGCAGCAACCGTTGCGAATCCGCCGCCCGCTCGGCCGCCGGAACCAAACCGAGGTGACGGCTTGGCGCGTGCACGTTTTCATTGCGGCGCAAAGCACCCAGCAACGGGACACCGGTCGCCGCCAACGCACTGACGATCTCGTCTTCGTGCCGTTGCGAGCCCAGCTTGTTCAGGATTACCCCGGCAATGCGCACGCGGGTGTCGTACTGCGCGAATCCCAGCACCGTCGCCGCGACGCTGCGAGAAGCTGCCGAAGCGTCGACAACAAGGATCACCGGCGCGTCGAGAAGCCTGGCGACATGGGCGGTCGACGCATATCCCTCGGTACCCAGCGCGCCGTCGAAAAGGCCCATCACGCCCTCGATGACGGTAATGTCGGCGCCCGCAGAACCGTGCCGTAGCAAAGGAACCAGCGTGTCTTCGCCTTGCAGAAATGGGTCGAGATTGCGTGGCGGGCGGCCGGTCGCAAGCGCGTGGTAGCCGGGATCGATGAAATCCGGGCCGACCTTGTGCCCGGACACGCGGTGCCCGGCCGCGCGCAACGCAGCCATCAACCCGGCTGCGATGGTGGTCTTGCCGTGCCCGGAACCGGGCGCGGCAATCACCACGCGCGCTACCACTCGATCCCCCGCTGCCCCTTCTGCCCGGCGTCCATCGGGTGCTTGACCTTGGTCATTTCGGTGACCAGGTCGGCGGCCTCGATCAGTTCCGGCGGCGCGTACCGGCCGGTGATCACCACGTGCTGGTGCCCGGGCCGGGAGACCAAAGTGGACACTACGTCGTCCACCGAAAGCCAGCCCCACTTGAGCAGGTAGCTGAATTCGTCGAGTACGTAGAAACCGTGCGCCTCCGCGGAAAGGCGGCGTTTGATTTCCGCCCACCCTTCCTGCGCATTGGCCGCGTGGTCCTCCTCGCTGCCCGGTTTACGCGACCAGCTCCAGCCTTCCCCCATTTTGTGCCATTCGACCGGACCGCCCTGCCCGGTTTCGTCGTGCAGTTTCCCGAGTGCCTTGAACGCGGCTTCCTCGCCGACCCGCCATTTCGCCGACTTCACGAACTGGAAAACGCCGATCGACCAACCCTGATTCCACGCGCGCAACGCCATTCCGAAGGCCGCGGTGGACTTGCCTTTCATTTCCCCGGTGTGCACCGCGAGCAGCGGACGGTTCCGGCGCTGCCGCGTGGTCAGCCCGTCTTGCGGCACCACGGCCGGTTTCCCTTGCGGCATCAGGCAGCCCTTCCCGTTCGTTCGCGTACGGCCGAAGCCAGCGACTCACCGGCCACTTCGGACAGTGGCACGTGCTCGGCACCCAGGTGCCCGGCCAGTTCCGCAGCGAGGCCGAGCCGCATCCGGCCGGTTTCGCAGTCCATCACGATCGTGGTCACGCCGGTGAGCAACCCCGCGGCAGCCTCCGCGCGAGCGACCGCGTCGGACCCGCTCGTGGCGCGGCCGTCGGTGACCAGCACCAGCAGCGGACGCCGTCGCGGATCCCGGATCGCCTCCACGCGCAACACCCGCGCGGCTTCCACCAGCCCCTCCGCGAGCGGCGTACGGCCACCGGTCGGCAGCCCTTCGAGCCTCGCCGCGGCGGCCTCCACGCTGATCGTCGGCGGCAGCGCCAACTCGGCCGCCGCACCACGGAACGTGACGAGACCGACCTTGTCCCGCCGTTGGTAAGCGTCCAACAGCAGGGAAAGCACCGCGGTCTTCACTTCCCGCATCCGCGCGCGAGCGCCCATCGAGCCCGACGCGTCCACGCAGAACAGCACCAGATTGCCTTCGCGCCCCTCGCGCAGCGCGAACCGCACGTCCGGCGACCGCACCTCCAGCCCCGGTCCGGACCTCCCGCGGGCCTGCTGATGCGGCGCGGCGGCGCGGATCGTGGCGACGAGATGCGGACGACCCTCCCGCACGCTGGGCGGTTGCACGCCGATCGTGCGGCCGGTGTCGGTGATGGCGCGTGAACGACGTCCGCGCTCGCCTTCGCCGGTTCCCTTGACGCGGAACACCCTGGCCCGGAACGTGTCCCCCGCGCCGACGGTCTTCTGCGGCGAATCCCCGTTCCCGGGCTGCGGCGGGGGCGCACCGGCCTCAGCACCCGCGTCGTCCGGAGCAGCACCGGCCGACGCACCATCCGGCTGCCCGCCCGGCCCACCGTCCGGTCCACCATCGGGACCGCCGTCGTCCGGCCCATCCGGACCGTCCGGCCCCTCCGGAGGTTGCGCGTCCTGCAACGCCTGCTCCAGCTGGTCCTCCGAAATCCCCGGCGCGTCGAACGGGTTCCGCCGCCGCCGGTGCGGCAACGCGAGCCGCGCCGCGACCCGGATGTCCTCGGTGGTCACCTCGTCCCGCCCGGCCCACGCCGCGTGCGCGACCGCCGTCCGCGCGGTGACGATGTCCGCGCGCATCCCGTCGACCTCGAACGACGCGCACACCTCGGCAATCTGCCGCAGCGCGTCGTCCGGCAGCTTCACCGACGGCAGAAGCCGTTGTGCCGCCTCGATTTCCGCCGCCAGCGCCGCGTCCGAGCCAGCGTAACCGAGCGCGAACCCGTCCGGATCGGCCTCGTACGCCAGCCGGCGCCGGACCACCTCGACGCGCTGCTCCGGATCCCGGCTCGACGCGACCTCGACGGTGAGCCCGAACCGGTCGAGCAGCTGCGGCCGCAGCTCGCCTTCCTCCGGGTTCATGGTGCCGATCAGGACGAACCTCGCCGCGTGCGAAACCGAAACGCCCTCGCGCTCCACCGTCGCGCGACCCATCGCCGCGGCGTCGAGCAAAGTGTCCACGAGGTGGTCGTGCAAAAGGTTGACTTCGTCCACGTACAGCAACCCGCGATGCGCGGCCGCCAGCAGCCCCGGCTGGTAGTCGGTGACCCCCTCGGCCAGCGCTTTCTCCAGGTTCAGCGACCCGACGACCCGGTCCTCGGCCGCGCCCACCGGCAGCTCCACCAGCCGGGCCGGCCGCCGGTGCGCGGGGGCATCGGCCGCGTGCGGACCGTCCGGGCACTGCGGGTCGGCAGCGGTGGGAGCGCAGGAAAACCGGCACCCGTCCACCACGTCGACGCCCGGCAGCAGCCCGGCCAGCGCGCGCACCATGGTCGATTTCGCCGTGCCTTTCTCGCCCCGCACCAGCACCCCGCCGACCGCGGGTGAGATCGAGGACAGGACGAGCGCCAGACGCAGGTCCGGCATCCCGACGACAGCGGTGAACGGATAGGGCTTCAAGAACACTCCCTCGTGGTCGCGGCGTCCGGCCGATCATCGCACAGCGGCGGCCTCGCTTAGGGTGGGAAATCGTGCGCGATGAATCACCCCTGACTGTGGTAGGGATCGGGGCCGGCGGCTGGGCCGGGCTGTCCCCGCAAGCCCGCGATGCCGTGCGGAAAGCCGACGTCGTGCTGGGTGCGCCGCGCCAGCTCGCGTCCCTGCCCGGGGACATCGAGACCCGGGCCTGGCCGAGCCCGTTGCTGCCCGCGCTCGACGAGGTTCTCGCCGAATACGCCGGACGCCGGATCTGCGTCCTGGCCAGCGGCGACCCGTTGCTGTCCGGCATCGGCACCACCTTGCGTGACCGAGGTCACGCCATCGAAGTCCTGCCTGCACTTTCGTCGGCCACGCTGGCCCGCGCGCGGCTGGGGTGGTCGTTCGAAGAAACCGAAATCGTGACGGTCGTCGGCCGCGCCGTGCACCGCGTCGCGCGTGCCCTTGCGCCGGGCCGGAAAGTGCTCGTACTCGGCGGTACGGCGGCCGAACTGCGCGATCTGCTCACCGCCCGCGGGTACGGGAAATCCACCCTGACCACGCTGGAAAACCTTGGCGCCGACGAGCAGATCGCCGACGGCTGGACGCACGATCCCGGCTCGCTCACGGTGTTCGCCATCGGCTGTCAAGGACCGAGGCTCCCGCTCACCGGTCTGCCCGATGACGCGTTCGAGCACGACGGCCAGCTCACGAAACGTGACGTCCGCGCGTCCGCGCTTGCCCGGCTCGCGCCAGCGCCCGGGGAACTGCTGTGGGACGTCGGCGCAGGCGCGGGAAGTGTCGGCATCGAATGGTCGCGCGTGCATCCGCTGAACCGCGCGATTGCGATCGAACGCGATGCGGCGCGCGCGGAACGGATCCGGCGCAATGCGGATACCCTTGGCGTACCGGAACTCCAGGTCGTCACCGGTCCGGCCCCCGATGCGCTCAAGACACTCCCCCAACCGGACGCAGTGTTCGTCGGCGGCGGCCTGACGGTACCCGGGGTCCTCGACGCCTGCCTCGAAACCGGCGCCCGCATCGTCGCGCACGGGGTAACCCTTGAAGCAGAACAGATCCTGGCCGCCGCGTACGCGCGACACGGCGGCGAACTGCAACGGATCTCCGTGGAGCACGCGAAACCTCTCGGCGGGTTCACCGGCTGGACGCCGTCCCGCGCCGTCACGCAGTGGAGCTGGAAATGACCGTTTACTTCATCGGCGCCGGACCGGGTGCGGCCGACCTCATCACCGTGCGTGGCCGCGACCTGCTCGCCCGCTGCCCGGTCTGCCTGTACCCGGGCAGCATGACGCCGACCGCCCTGCTCGAATACTGTCCGCCGGACGCCGAACGCGTCGACACCGCGAACCTGAGCCTCGACGAGATCACCGCGAAACTGGTCGAGGTACACCGATCCGGCCGTGACGTCGCGCGGCTGACCTCGGGAGATCCGTCGCTCTACAGCGCGGTCGCCGAACAGGTCCGCCGGCTCGAACCGGAAGGGGTGCCGTACGAGATGGTGCCCGGTGTACCCGCATTCGCGGCGTCCGCAGCCGTGCTCGGACGTGAGCTGACCGTCCCGGGAATCGGCCAAAGCCTGGTGATCACGCGGGCGCAAGCACGGTCCACCGCAATGCCGGACGGCGAAACGCTCGATAACTTCGCGCGTACCGGCGCCACGCTCGCGCTGCACCTGGCGATCAACCACATCGAGCGGGTCACCGAAGAACTCTCCGCGCACTACGGCGCAGATTGTCCGGCCGCCGTCGTCGCTTTGGCGAGCCAGCCAGGGGAAACCGTGGTCCGCGGCACACTCGCGGACATCGCCGCGCAGGCCCGGGCGGCCGGAATGACCCGTGCGGCCACGATTTTCGTCGGCCGGGTCTTGGCGGCGGGCGGATTTCCGGACAGTTTCCTGTATTCGAGCACCCGTGACCGCGCGAGCCAACCGGAGTCGCTGTGACCGAACTGCGCTGGGGCCTGCTGGCCACCGGGACGATCGCCGCCGAGTTCGCCGCGGGCGTCGAGCAAAGCCGCCACGGCGTGCTCACCGCGGTCGCCGGGCGGTCGGCCGAACGGGCCCGGGACTTCGCGAACCGCTTCGACATCCCGAAAGCCTATGCGGGCTACGAAAACCTCCTCGCCGACCCGGACGTCGACGCCGTTTACGTGGCGACTCCCCATGCCCTGCACGCGGAATGGGCGATCCGGGCCGCGGAAGCCGGAAAGCACGTGCTGTGCGAGAAACCGCTCACGCTCACCGCGGCCGAAGCGGAGAAGGTCGTGGATGCCGCCCGCCGCAACGACGTTTTCCTCATGGAAGCGTTCATGTACCGGCTGCATCCGCAGACCCGGCGGCTGGTCGAGCTGATCGAATGCGGCGCGATCGGCGAGGTCCGCGCCGTGGACGTCACGTTCAGCTTCGATTTCGACGACCCCCGCCTCGCCGATCCCGCGCTCGGCGGCGGCGGAATCCTGGACGTCGGCTGCTACTGCACGTCGCTGGCCAGGCTCGTCGCGCAGGCCGCCACCGGCACCGCGGTGGTGGAACCGACCAGCGTCACAGGCATGGCCCGGCTCACCGACGACGGTGTCGACGAGTTCGCCATGGGCCTGCTCCGCCTGCCCGGCAGCATCATCGCACAGCTGTCCTGCGGGTACCGGCTCGCGCAGGACGACCACATCCGCATCTACGGCACCACCGGCCAGCTGTACGTACCGAAACCCGCGTGGATTCACGAACTGCGCGCGCCGGGCGTGTCCACCATCGTGCTGACACCGTCGGACGGCGAGCCGGAAGTCATCGAAATCGAAGCCACGCAAGGGATTTTCGCCCGTGAAGCGGACTACGTCGCCGCGCACCTCGCCGAGCGGCAAGGACCCGAGCTGACCTGGGCCGAAACCATCGCCAACATGCGCGCGCTCGACCGCTGGCGCGCCGCCGTGGGGTACGGGCGATGACCGTCCTCATCCTTGGCGGCACTGCGGAGGCCCGAGACCTGGCCGCGCAGCTGCACCAAGGCGGGGTCGCGGTGGTCTCGTCGCTGGCCGGGCGCGTAAGCAAGCCGCGACTGCCGGTCGGTGCGATCAGAGTCGGCGGATTCGGCGGCGTCGAGGGACTCACCGCATGGCTGCGCGAGCACGCGGTAACCGCAGTCGTCGACGCAACCCATCCCTTCGCACAACGCATTGGTACCAACGCTTTCCACGCCACCACCGCAGCAGGAGTGCCGCTGCTGCGCCTGGCCCGCCCGGGCTGGGTCCCCGCTGACGGCGACCGCTGGCACTGGGCCGCCGACCTCGAAGAAGCCGCCGCGATCCTGCCCGGCCTCGGCTCCCGCGTGTTCCTCACCAGCGGACGCCAAGGGCTGTCCGCCTTCGCCGACCTGGACCCGCTGTGGTTCCTGATCCGCTGCGTCGACCCGCCCGGGCAGCCCTTGCCGCGACAGCACGAGCTCGTCCTCGACCGCGGCCCGTACGACCTCGACGGCGAACGCGCGCTGATGACCCAGCACGACATCGACGTGCTGGTCACCAAGGACAGCGGCGGCGCGATGACGGCCGCGAAACTCGCCGCGGCACGGGAACTCGGGCTGCCGGTGGTCGTCGTCCGCCGTCCGCCGAGACCGCCGGCCGCGGAAGCCGCAGCCGTCTCCGAAGCCGTCGATTGGGTGCTGAACCGATGAACGAGCAGTTCTACGACATCCTCCGCCGTCGCCGCGACGTCCGCGCCGAGTTCACCGGCGAACCCGTCGACGACGCAGTGCTCACCCGGGTCCTGGAGGCCGCGCATGCCGCGCCGAGCGTCGGGATGAGCCAGCCGTGGGACTTCGTCCTCGTGCGCGACCCGGGCACGCGCGCGGAATTCGCGCAACACGTCCACGACGAACGCGAGGTGTTCGCGTCGTCGCTCGACGGCGAACGAGCGGAGACGTTCTCGCGGATCAAGGTCGAGGGCATCCGCGAGTCGAGCCTCGGCATCGTCGTGACCTACGACGAGCAGCGCGGCGCCCCGGCCGTGCTCGGCAGGCACGCGATCGCGGACGCCGGGCTGTACTCGGTGTGCCTGGCGATCCAGAACCTCTGGCTGGCCGCGACCGCCGAAAACCTCGGCGTGGGCTGGGTGAGCTTCTACCGCGAACCCGTGCTGGCCGCGCTGCTCGGCATCCCGGACGGCATCCGCCCGGTCGCGTGGCTGTGCGTCGGCCCGGTGACGGCGCTCGCCGAGGTCCCCGACCTGGAACGGCACGGCTGGCGGCACCGCTCGCCACTGTCCGGCGTCCTACACCACGAGCGGTTCACGCCGCGTGATCAGGGGTCTGCGTAAGACCCCCGGTCACACCCGTTAGCGTTGCGCTGATGCGTCCGATTGCCGTAGTGCTGGGGTTGCTTTCGGCGCTGTGCGCCCTGGCCTATCCCTTCCTGCCGGTCGTGCAGGACACCGCGGTGATCGCGTGGCCGCAAGCCTCCGACACCCGGTCCGTCAACGCGCCCTTGACCGGATATTGGGCACAGGACCTGAAAGCGGACCTGCCGTGCGCCACGATCCGCTCGCTCGACGCGCGGACGAACGGCCCGGCGCTGCTTTTCTCGACCGTGCCGGACGGGCGCACCGGGAAACGCGCGGCCAACGGCGTCGGCCTGCAGCTGCGCGTGGACAACGGCGTGCTGCTCGCATCCAGCCAGGGACAGCAGATCGCGCAGCAGCCGCTGCCTGAGTCGGGCTGCTCGGTGCGCCTCGCGGCCGACGCGACCCAGATGACGCTCACGGTCGGCGAAACCCCGATCTTCCACAGCTCCGGCGACGTCCGGCCGCGCGTGCTCGGCATCTACTCCTCGATCACGTCCGCGCGCGACCCGATCGCCGGGCTGCACGTCTCGGTGGTCCCCGACACCCGGTACCAGACTTCGCCGACACCGCTGAAGGTCGGCGTCGGCATCCTCGCCGTGCTGGCGTTGCTCGGCTGCCTGATCGTGGTGTGGCGGATGGACGCCGGGTTCGCGCGGCGCGCACCGCGGTGGGCGCCGGTGGGCTGGTGGCGGCTGACCGGGCGCGACGCGACGGTGTTCGGCGTGCTCGGCGCGTGGGTCTTCATCGGGCCGGTGACCTCGGACGACGGGTACATCCTCACGATGGCCCGGGTCACCGAGGCGACCGGGTACCTCACGAACTACCACCGCTGGTTCGGCGTCGCGGAGGCGCCGTTCGGCTGGTTCTACCACCTGTACGAGCTGATGACGCACGTCAGCACGGTGCCGCCGTGGATCCGGCTGCCCTCGTACCTGCTCGGTGTGATCAGCTGGCTGCTGATCAGCCGCGAGGTCATGCCGCGGCTGGGTACGCAGGTCCGCGGCAGCCGCGCGGCGGGCTGGGCGGCCGCGGCGGTGTTCCTGGTCTGGTGGATGCCGTTCAACAACGGCGTCCGGCCCGAACCGGTGGCCGCGCTGGGGTCTCTGCTGGCGATCTGCGCGGTGGAACGCGCGCTCGTCACCCGCCGGTTGCTGCCGGTGTGCCTGGGGTTGACCGCAGCCGCGTTCACGCTCGCGGCGACGCCGACCGGGCTGATCGCGGTCGCACCGTTCCTGGTCGCCGGGAAACCGCTGTTCAAGCTCGTCCGGCAGCGGGCGTCGAGCGGCTGGCTGCCGGTTCTCGGGCCGATCGTGGCGTCCGGATTGCTGGTGCTGGTGGTGGTGTTCGCCGACCAGACGTTCGCGACCGTGCAGGAAGCCACCCGCATCCGCACCGCGGTCGGCCCGAACCTGTCGTGGTTCCAGGAACTCACGCGCTACCAGCTGTTGTTCGAGAATCTGCCGGACGGCTCGGCGCCGCGGCGGTTCCCGGTGCTGCTCGTGTTGCTGTGCACGATGACGTGTCTCGTGGTGCTGCTGCGCCGCGGGCGAATCCCGGGCGCGGCGCTCGGGCCGAGCCGGCGGCTGATCGCCACCACCGCGTTGTTCTTCCTCCTGCTCGCCTTGACACCGACGAAGTGGACGCATCACTTCGGTGCCTTCGCCGCGGTCGGCGCGTCAATGGCGGCGTTGACCGCGCTGGCGACAAGTTCGACGGTGTTGCGGTCCAACCGGAATCGCGCGGCGTTTCTGGCCGTGTTGCTGGCGGTCGGCGCGTTGGCGGCGACCGGGCCGAACACGTACTGGTTCGTGTCGCGGCTTGGCGTGCCGTGGACGAACGTCGCGCCGTCGATCGGCGGGATTCCGCTGTCGACGATTCTGCTCGGTGCTGCTGCGGTCGCGGGGATTTACGCGTTCGTGGAGAACATTCGCGCGCATCGGCCGGGTGCGGCGGCCGCGCCGGAAGGCGGGAGCCGGTCGCTCCGGCTCGGGTCGCTGTCGCTGGTCGTGGTGTGCGGTTTGGTTGCGGCAGGCGAGTTTTACACGATGGCAGCGGCGATCTACACGCAGCGCAGCAGTTACAGCCTGGGCGCGGCGAACGTCGGGCATCTGTTCGGCAAGAGCTGTAACCTGTCCGACCACGTGATGGTGGAACGCGACGCCGCGACGAGTGTCCTGCATCCGCAACCGGAACAGCGCACGGTGCCCGCGAAGCCGGAGAAGCCGTCGCCGCTGCCGACCCCGGATCAGGACAACGGCCGCGTCCAGCTCGGCTTCCACACCAGCGCAGTCGACGACAAGGACCCGCTCGCCGAGCCGCCGCACGGGTTCACGCCGGAGAAGGTGCCGATGTGGAGCAGCTACCTCGACACGCAGACCCGCGCCGGACGGCTGCGCAGTGACTGGTATGCGCTGTCGGACAAGCCTGCCGGTGGTCAGGTCGTGGTGGCCACCGCGAGCCAGGCGCGCCGTCCGACGACGGTGAGCCTGGAGTACGGCACGAATACTCCGGCCGGGGTGCGCGTGCTGCGCAGCCAGTTCGTGCTCGCGCCCGGCGCGGGGACCGGCAGCTGGAACGACACGCGGATCAATCTCCGTGACCTGCCACCGGAAACCACGTCGGTGCGCATCTCCATCGTGGACGACGACCTCACCGAAGACGGCTGGGTCGCCGCGTCCGCCCCACGCGTGCCGACGTTCACCACCCTCACCGACAAACTCGCGGGCAAATCGGTGTACCTCGACTGGCCCGCGTCGTTCGTGTACCCGTGCGCGAACCCGGTCACGTCGCACGACGGCATCTCGGCGATGCCGGATTACCGCATCACCGCAGGTCAGCTGGCCGACGAGGCAAAGTGGGCGTCGAGCACCAACGGCGGCCCGATCGGCTGGCTCGAGGAGATCGCGGACGAACCCGAGGTGCCGAGCTACCTGATCGGCCAGCCGGCCCAGTCCTGGGGCCAGCTACTGCAGGTGGAGCCGTACACGACCGGAGTCGCCCCGACGATCGTGCACGGCGAGCGCACGGTGTGGGGTTGGTGGTCACCGGGGCCCGGGCCGTCACAGCCGAACGGCAAGGATCCGACGCGTTAGTAGGTGCGCGGAGTCCACACGATCGACGTCCCATCGGGGCCTGGTTCGGCGACCGTTTTCGACGAACCCACGATCAGCAGGCACCGCATGTCCACAGTGGACGGATCCAGCTCACCCAGAGTCGTCACCCGGATCTCCTCCTCCGGACCACCGACATCCCGCGCGACCACCACCGGCGTCTCCGGCGCCCGGTGTCGCAACAGGACTTCCCGCGCCGACGCCAGCTGGGTCACCCTCGTGCGCGACGCCGGGTTGTACAGCGCCAGCACCAAATCCGCCGCGCCCGCCGCGTCGAGGCGGCGTTCGATGATCTCCCACGGCTTGAGCCGGTCCGAAAGGGACAGTACGCAATAGTCGTGCCCCAGCGGTGCGCCCACCCGGGAAGCCGCCGCCTGTGCCGCCGTCACGCCGGGTACGATCCGCACTCGCACACCGCTACCATGTCCGGCCGAAACCTGTTCCAGCACCGCGGAAGCCATCGCGAACACCCCGGGGTCGCCCGACGACACCACGGCCACCTTCGCGCCGGAAGCCGCCAGCTGCAACGCTTCCACCGCGCGGTCCGCCTCGACCCGGTTGCCCGACGCGTGTCGCTGCTGACCCGCCCGCTGCGGCACCCGCGCGACATACGGTCCGTAGCCGACAATGTGATCCGCCGCAGCCAATTCCGCCGACGCTTCCGGCGTCAGCCACTCCGGACCAGCCGGACCGAGCCCGACCACCACGACCTCGCCACCGTCCACATGAGACGGAGCTTCAACCGGAGCACCCTCCACTCGCGACCGATAAGCCGGACTGGGCAATAGTGCCAACGAGAAATACGGCACCGAAGCCGGATCGACGTCCGCGAACGGCTCGACCCGTTGCTGTCCCCAGGTCGCCCGCTCGACGTACCACGCGTCGTCGAGCTTGCCCGCTTCCGCGAGCGCTTCACGGACAGAACCGAAGGTACGCCCCAATTTCAGCACCGCAGCGGCGTCCGTGTCGGCGAGCCGCCGCGCCAATTCGGGCGCTGGCAACGTTCCGGGCAGCACTGTGAGCACCTCGTCGCGCTGCACCAGCGGACGGCCGAGCACCGACGCCGCTGCGCTCACCGACGTCACCCCCGGCACGACTTCCGCGTGGAACCGGCCGGAAAGCCGCTCGTGCATGTACATGTAGGAGCCGTAGAAGAACGGGTCGCCCTCGCACAGCAGCACCACGTCACGTCCGGCGTCCAGGTGCTCGGCGAGCTTTTTCGCGCTCAGCTCGTAGAAATCGGCGATCGCGCCCTCGTACCCGCCGGGGTGATCGGTGGTCTCGGTGGTGACCGGGTAGACCAGCCGTTCCTCCACCTGACCCTCACGCAGGTACGGCTCGGCGACCGACCGCGCAATGCTGCGGCCGTGCCGCGCGCAGTGGTATGCGATGACCTCCGCCTCGCCGATCAGCCGCGCCGCCTTCACCGTCATCAGTTCCGGATCGCCGGGACCCAGCCCGACGCCGTACAGCCGCCCGGTCATTCGGCCGCACTCGCGATCGCGTTCACCGCGCCGACCGCCATCGCGCTGCCGCCGCGACGGCCGTGTACCACCAGGTACGGTGCCGGCGCCCGCTTCGCAAGCTCCACTTTGGACTCCTCCGCACCGACGAACCCCACTGGTACCCCGATGATCGCGGCCGGGGCGCCAACGCCCTCGTCGAGCAGTTCCAGCAGCCGGAACAACGCCGTGGGTGCATTGCCGATCGCCACCACCGACCCGGGCAGCCGGTCGCGCCACAGCTCCAGCGCCGCGGCCGACCGCGTCGTCCCCATCCGCTCGGCGAGCCCGGGCACGCTCGGATCGTCAAGAGTGCACACGACATCGTTGCGCGCGGGCAGCCGTTTGCGCGTGATCCCGCTGGCGATCATCTTCGCGTCGCACAGGATCGGCGCGCCTGCCTCCAGCGCCGCGCGGCCCGCTTCGACGACGTCCAGCGAGTACCGCAGGTCGTCGACGAGGTCGACCATCCCGCAGGAATGGATCATCCGCACCGCGACACCCGCGACGTCGTCAGGCAGGATCGCCAGGTCCGCCTCCTCGCGGATCGTGGCGAACGAGTGCCGGTAGATCTCGGCCCCGTCCCGCAGGTAGTCGATCACGAAGGTCCCTTTCTCGCCAACGCCTCCGCCAAACCGGACGCCGGGGTCCAGCGTCCGTCGACACGGTAGCCGCCGGGTTCGGCAACGACGTCATGGTGGGTCCCCGACGGCCGTCCGCACCGCCGCGCGCAGCCTGCGACATGCGCGCGTACGCCGACCAGCTTCGCCGCATCCGCCCGGACGTCGGCGAGAGACTTCGCACACCCCGGCGCGCCGATGCAGGCGGTAAGGTCCGCTGTCGCCGGATCGGTCGAAAGACCCGCTGCCTGCAGGTATTCGACGTCCGCGCCGCCGGGTAGCAGCACCGAACGCCAAGGGGTGACCAGCGCGTCGCCGCAGTCGGCGAGCGTCCGCAACTGCGCGGCCGTCACCTGTCCGAACCGTGGTGCGACGCCGATCGCCACGCCGCCGTCGTCACGCTGAATCCGCCCGACCGTCGGGTCGACCCGCGTCGGAAGCTCCTGTGGTATGTCGCGCGGACCGTCCGGCAGCAGTCCCGCGGGATCGGCCAGCTCGCCGACTCGCCATCCCGAACCTCGCGTCCGCGCAAACGTTTCCGCCACTGTGAGCAACGCTGTGACCGCGTCTTCTCGCTTGATCCGCCAACCCGAATCGCGCCCGGCAAGCATGACCGTGCCGATCGTTCGAGAGAGCGCCCGCCAGCAAACGTCGGTGCCCACGACGTCGCCGCGCCCGTCGTCGAAACCGAACAGGAACCGTCCGGGCAGCTCGGCGAGTTCCGGACGCGCGCACAAGGCAAGATCGAGTTCCGCAGCCAGCCCGCGGACGTCGGCGAGCCCGCCGGACACCCCGCTCAACGGCGAGGCCAGCACGTTCCGGACCCGTTCATGGCTCGGCGACGGCAGTAACCCGGCTTCCGCCAGCCGTCCCGCGAGCCCCGGCCGCCGCACGCCACGCAGCTGGACATTCGCCCGCGAGGTCAGATGCACATTGCCGTCGCCGAGCTCCTCCGCGCACGCGGCCAGCGCCCGTAACCGGTCCGCCGACACGACGCCGCCGGGTAACCGGACGCGCGCGAGCGGGCCGTCCGCTGCGTCGTGCGTGGCGAAAACCCCGGGACAGGCGTCGGCGCGCACGCGGGCAGGGCTGGACATGCCGCTCACTGTAACCCGGGCGCGAGTCAGCAGGATTGCTCTCAAATGTAGTAGGTATGCTACATTCAATCGTACAGGCAAGATGGGGGGGTTGGTTCGATGAGAGATCAAGAAGACGTCGTGCTGCGCGTCGATGACCTCTGGATGCGCTACGGGTCGAACGATGTCCTGCACGGCATCTCGTTCACCGCGCACCGCGGCGAGGTGCTGTGCCTCCTGGGACCCAACGGCGCAGGCAAGACCACGACGATCGAAATCCTCGAAGGGTTCCGGATGCGGTCCGCAGGCGAGGTGTCCGTGCTGGACACCGACCCGGCGCGCGGCGGCGAAGACTGGCGCGCGCGGCTCGGCGTCGTCCTGCAGTCCTGGCGTGACCACGGCAAATGGCGCGTGTACGAACTGCTGGACCTGCTCGGTGCGTTCTACTCGCCCTACTCCACCGACCGGATCCGGCGGCCGTGGGACACCGCCGAACTGGTCGAGGCGGTCGGGCTCACCGAGCACGCGAACAAGAAGATCCGGCAGCTGTCCGGCGGGCAACGGCGCAGGCTCGACGTGGCCATCGGCATCGTCGGCCGCCCCGAGCTGCTGTTCCTGGACGAGCCCACGGCCGGGTTCGATCCGCAGGCGCGGCGCGAATTCCACGACCTCGTGCACCGGCTGGCCGACGACGAAACCACGATCCTGCTCACCACGCACGACCTCGACGAGGCCGAGAAGCTCGCCGACCGGATCATGATCCTGAGCGGCGGCTCGATCGTCGCCAATGGTTCGCCGGACCAGCTGAGCAGGCAGATCGCGGGCGAGGCCGAGGTGCGCTGGACCGTCGACGGGCAGCGATTCGTGCACTCCACCACGGAAGCGACGAAGTACGTGTACGAACTGTTCAAGCAGCACGGCGAAGCGGTCGCCGATCTGGAGGTCCGGCGGGCTTCGCTGGAGGAGACGTACCTCACGCTCGTGCAGCGCGCCGAATCCGGGGCGGTGCTCCGATGAACGCGACCGCGCAAGGGACCGCGATGCGGGTCGGGCTCCGCCGCGGGCTCATCGAGTTCCGTCAGCAATGGACGAACCGCGACGACCTGATGGGCCAGATCGTCTGGCTGGCCATGATCTTCGGGACGTTGTTCTTCATGCGCGACGCGCATCTGCCGGGCACGACGTTCTCGCTGGGGACCGCCACGGTGCCGAGCGTGATCGGGGCGGGCATCGTGTTCAACGGCCTGTCCGGCCTGGCCGGCGCGCTGATCGTCGACCGCGAGGACGGCACGCTGCTGCGCGCCAAGGCCACGCCCAACGGGATGCTCGGCTACCTCGTCGGCAAGATCACGTCGTTCTCGATGGTGCAGACGGCGGGGGTCGTCGTCATGCTGGTGCCGGCGCTGTTCCTGTTCTCCGGGCTGGCCCCGGGCGGGTTCTGGTCGTTCCTGCACCTGCTGTGGGTGCTCGCCGCCGGGCTCGTCGCGACGATGCCGATCGGCGCGGCCATCGGGTCGCTGATCCAGGACTCCCGGATGATGGGCCTGGTCATGCTGCCGGTGCTCGGGCTCGGCGCGATTTCCGGGATCTTCTACCCGATCACCGCGCTGCCGGGCTGGCTGCAGGACGTCGCCCAGGTGTTCCCGATGTACTGGCTCGGCCTCGGCATGCGCTCGGCACTGCTGCCGGACCAGGCGGTGGTGGTGGAAATCGGGCAGTCGTGGCGGCCGTGGGCGACCCTGGGGGTGCTCGCGGCGTGGGCCGTGATCGGATTGGTGCTGGCCCCGATCCTGCTGCGGCGGATGGCGCGACGCGAATCGGGGTCGTCGGTGGCGGCGCGTCGGGAAAGGGCACTGCAGCGTGTGTGATCCGCGGTGAGCGAGAACGTCTACAACCGCATTGCGGTGCTGCGCGCCGAGCGCGGGATCTCGCGCCGGCAGCTGGCCGATGAGCTCGGCGTGCACTACCAGACGATCGGCTACCTGGAGCGCGGCGAGTACAGCCCGAGCCTGTACCTCGCGCTCCGGATCGCGGAGTTCTTCGAGGTCGCGGTGGAGGTGCTGTTCTCCACCGCGCCGTTCCCGCGGATCGGGGGCGAGAGCAGACCCGCATGAGGGGTGGTTCACCTTGACGGCGTCCGCGCGTCCGGCGAGAGTGGGAGCGCACCCGCGTCGGCAAGCGGAGGAACCCGGTGCGAATCCGGGACGGTCCCGCCACTGTGACCGGCAGCCACCCGGCTGCCGGGAGCCAGGAACTCCCGCCGGCGCGCCCGTCGACCCGGGGCGCGGACACCCCGAGTGAGGAACGCCGTGATCCTGCTGCTGTCCACTTCGGACACCGACCTGCTCAGCGCGCGAGCGGCCACCGCGGACTACCGGCTCGGCAACCCCGCCCGGCTCCAGGCCGGCGACCTGCCGGGGCTGCTGGACGGCGTGTCGATCGTGGTCGTCCGGATCCTGGGCACGCCGCGCACCTGGCAGGACGGCCTGGACACGCTGCGGGCATCCGGGGCACACGTGGTCGTGCTCGGCGGCGAGCAGACGCCGGACGCGGAGCTGATGAAGCTGTCCACCACTCCGGCCGGGATCGCCGCGCAGGCGCACGCGTACCTCGCGCAAGGCGGTCCGGACAACCTCACCCAGCTGCACCGATTCCTGTCCGACACGCTGCTGCTCACCGGCGAGGGCTTCGAACCGCCCGTGTCGCTTCCGGCGTGGGGGGTCCTTTCGCGGCCTGCTCCTTCCGGTTCTTCCGTGGATGGCCCGGTCGTCGGAATCCTGTACTACCGCGCGCATCACCTGTCCGGGAACACCGCGTTCGTGCACGCGCTGGCCGACGCGGTCGAGTCCGCGGGCGGGCGCGCGCTGCCGATCCACACGGCGTCGTTGCGTACGCGTGAGCCGTCGATGATGGCCGAGCTGGCGAAGGTCGACGCGCTGCTGGTCACCGTGCTGGCTGCGGGTGGCACGCGACCGTCGGACGCCGGAGCGGGTGGTGACGACGAATCGTGGGACGTCGCGGAGATGGCCGCGCTGGACGTCCCGGTGCTGCAGGCGTTGTGCCTCACCAGCGACCGGTCGACGTGGTCATCGAGCGACGAGGGGCTGTCCCCGCTCGACGCAGGTAACCAGATGGCGGTACCGGAGTTCGACGGCCGGATCATCACGGTTCCGTTCTCCTTCAAGGAGTTCGACGAGGACGGTCTCCCCCGCTATGTCGCGGACGCCGAGCGGGCTTCGCGGGTCGCCCGGATCGCGCTCGCACACGCGCGGCTGCGGCACACTCCGGTGGGTTCCCGGCGGATCGCGTTGATGCTTTCGGCCTACCCGACCAAACATTCGCGCGTCGGCAACGCGGTCGGCCTGGACACGCCGGCGTCCGCGGTGGAGTTGCTGCGGCTGATGCGGTCCCGCGGGTACGACCTGGGTCCGGACGCCTTCCCCGGCGTCGATCCGACCGGAACCGACCAGCCCGACGGCGACGCGCTCATCCACGCCCTGATCGCCGCGGGCGGCCAGGATCCGGAGTGGCTCACCGAGGACCAGCTGGCCGGTAACCCGATCCGCGTACCCGCCGCGCGCTACCGCCAGTGGTTTGCCGCGCTTCCTGATTCGCTGCGGGAAGCGATGGAAGAACACTGGGGCCCGGCGCCGGGTTCGCTGTATGTCGACACGTCGGCAAACCCCGAGGGCGACATCGTGCTGGCGTCGCTGCAGTCGGGCAACGTCGTGATGATGATCCAGCCACCACGCGGATTCGGCGAAAACCCGGTCGCGATCTACCACAATCCGGACCTCCCGCCGAGCCACCACTACCTCGCCGCGTACCGCTGGCTGGAAGAGGAATTCGGCGCCCACGCCGTCGTCCACCTGGGCAAACACGGTTCGCTGGAATGGCTGCCGGGCAAGACCGCCGGCCTCTCCGCGGCGTGCGCTCCCGACGCCGTGCTGGGCAATCTGCCGCTGGTGTACCCGTTCCTGATCAACGACCCCGGCGAAGGCGCGCAAGCGAAACGCCGCGCCCACGCGACGATCGTCGACCATCTCGTCCCGCCGATGGCGCGCGCCGAATCGTACGGCGACCTCGCCCGGCTCGAGCAGCTGCTCGACGAGCACGCCAACATCGCCGCCATGGACCCGGCCAAGCTGCCCGCCATCCGCGCCCAGATCTGGACGCTCATCCAGGCCGCGAAACTGGACCATGACCTCGGCGTCGGCGAACGCCCGCACGACGCCGAGTTCGACGACTTCCTGCTGCACATCGACGGCTGGCTCTGCGAGGTGAAGGACGCGCAGATCCGCGACGGGCTGCACATCCTGGGTGCCGCGCCGGTCGGCGCCGCGCGGGTCAATCTCGTCCTCGCAATGCTCCGCGCGCAGCAGATGTGGGGCGGTAAGCAAGGCGCCGTCCCCGGTTTGCGTTCCGCCTTGGGGTTGAAGGAAAACTCTGCTGCATCATTGTCCGAAGTGGACGCCATCGAGACGACTGCGCACTCGTTGGTCTCCGCCATGGAATCCCACGCCTGGGACCCCACCGCGGTTCCCTCGGTCGTCGCCTCGGTTCTGGATGGTCCGGATTCTGCGGTCGCCCAGGTCCTCACCTTCGCCGCCACCGAAATCATCCCCCGCCTCGCCGGTACGTCCAGCGAACTGGACGCTGTACTGCATGCCCTGGACGGCGGTTACATCCCGGCCGGTCCGAGCGGTTCCCCGTTGCGCGGTTTGGTGAACGTCCTGCCGACCGGCCGCAACTTCTACACTGTCGACCCCAAGGCCATCCCCAGCCGTCTGGCCTGGGAAACCGGCCAGGCACTGGCGGATTCCCTGCTGCAGCGCTACCGCGAGGACACCGGCGACTGGCCGCAGTCGGTCGGCCTGTCGGTGTGGGGCACGTCGGCGATGCGTACGTCCGGCGACGACGCCGCGGAAGTCCTGGCTTTGCTGGGCGTCCAGCCAATCTGGGACGAAGCTTCCCGGCGCGTGACCGGTATCGAGCCGATCGCCTTGTCCGAACTGGGCCGCCCGCGAATCGACGTGACAGTACGGATCAGCGGCTTCTTCCGCGACGCTTTCCCGCACGTCATCACCTTGCTCGACGACGCCGTCCGCCTGGTCGCCGGCCTGGACGAACCGGAGTCGTCGAACTTCGTCCGCGCGCACTACCTGTCGGACCTGTCCTCCCACGGCGACGCCCGCCGCGCCACGACCCGCATCTTCGGCTCGAAACCCGGCGCATACGGCGCGGGCCTGCTCCCCCTGATGGACTCCGGAAACTGGCGCGACGACAAGGACCTGGCCGAGGTATACGCCGTCTGGGGCGGCTTCGCCTACGGCCGGGACCTCGACGGCCGCCCAGCCCGCGAGGACATGGAAACGTCGTACAAGCGCATCGTGGTGGCCGCGAAGAACACGGACACCCGAGAACACGACATCGCGGATTCGGACGACTATTTCCAATATCACGGCGGAATGATCGCCACCGTCCGCGCTTTGACGGGCGCGGCCCCGGCATCGTACGTCGGCGACTCGACCACGCCCGACGCCGTCCGCACCCGCACTTTGGGTGAGGAAACGGCCCGGGTCTTCCGCGCGCGGGTAGTGAACCCACGCTGGCTGTCGGCGATGCGGCGGCACGGGTACAAGGGCGCCTTCGAACTGGCCGCAACGGTGGATTACCTGTTCGGCTTCGACGCCACCGCAGGGGTGGTGGGAGACTGGATGTACGAGAAGTTGTCGGAATCGTATGTCTTGGATGCGGAAAACCAGGAGTTCCTCCGGAATGCCAACCCGTGGGCCCTGCGGGGAATCATCGAACGCCTGACGGAAGCCGCCGAGAGAAACCTGTGGGGCGACCCGGATCCATCACTGCTGGCCCAGCTGCGAGAGGTGTACCTGAGCCTGGAAGGCGATCTGGAGAACGACTGACCGCTCCTGATCCGGGACTTTCTCGGCTTCTGCCCCTTCCCGCCCTGTCCCTGCCCTTCCCGCCCTGTCCCTGCCCGCTTTGCCGTGCCTCCCCTGCCCCTGCCCGCCCGGCGCTGCCTGCTATCCCGGCTCTGCCCTCCCGCCCCTTCCCGCTCTGCACCTTCCCGCTTTTGCTGTGCCTGCCTTGCCCTGCCCTCGGTGGCCACGCGGCGCTGGCCCGCTTTGCCCCTTCCCGCTCTGCCGTGCCTGCCTTGCCTTCGCCCTCCTTGCCCGCGCGGCGCTGCCCTGCCTTGCCCCTTCCCGCTCTGCCGCACCTCGCTTGCCTCTGTCCCTGCCCGCCTTGCCCGGCTCTTCCCTCCCGCGCCTTCCCGCCCCCACTCCCCTCCCACCTCGTCTTCCGCCTATCCCCACCCCTTTCCCCATTCCCGTCCTCTTTCCGATCCGGCTGCCCACCCCACCGAGCTCTCCCCCCTGCCCTCCACCACGCCGAAAGTGGACCACTCGCCGCAGTGGTCTGCGTCCCCTTGCGCGGAGTCGTTGCGCCGCAAGGGGGAACGCGGTGGACAAGATTCCGGCAAACCTCCCGAACCACCCGCCGCTGGGCGACAAGGTGTTGTCGCACCTTGACTTCGTAATGGTCTAGTCCAATGCTTACCGCACTCGCTCCCCGCTCGACAGCCGGAGGACAGATGCAGCGAAGCAGACTGGCCGCCACTCTCGTCGCCGCGGCCACCGTGCTCGGGACGGCCGGCGTTGTGGCCGCGACCGCGCACGCACAGCCCGAGACGTCGGCCACCGCGGCCCTCGAAAACAATTGGTACGCCGCCGCTCCGTACCTCATGCCGCAAAGCAACAACCCGCCCGATCCGGTGACCGTGATGAATGCGACCGGGCAGAAAGCTTTCCAGCTCGCCTTCATTCTCGCCCCCAACGGCGGCGGATGCAGCCCCACCTGGGACGGTACGTCACCGGTTTCCTCGGACACCACCGTCGGCAATGCCATCAATCGCATTCGCGGAAACGGTGGTGACGTTTCGGTTTCCGTCGGCGGATACGGCGGGACGAAACTGGGTCAGACCTGCGGAAATGTCGATGCCACCGCCGCCGCGTATCAGCAGGTCATTTCCAAGTACAATCTCAAGGCAATCGACTTCGACCTCGAAGAACCCGAGTACGAAAACTCCGCCGCCATCGCGAACGAACTCGGCGCCGCGAAGAAACTGCAGGCCGACAACCCGGGTCTCTTCATTTCGGTGACCATGCCGGGTACCGCGGCCGGAACCGGCTGGTTCGGCACCCAATTGCTGGACCAGGCGAAGTCGATCGGCTTCACGCCCAACAACTTCTCCATCATGCCGTTCGACGGCGGCTTCAACGGCGGTTCCTCGCAGGTGTCGGCACTGGAAGCGTTCCACGGCCTGCTCCAAAGTCACCTCGGCTGGGACAGTGCCACCGCGTATTCCCACGAAGGTTTCTCGGGAATGAACGGAAAGTCCGACGTCTCGGAGTACTTCAACATTTCCGATTTCCAGACCGTCTACGACTACGCAACCAGCCACCATCTCGGCCGGTTCACCTTCTGGGCAGTCAACCGCGACCGCCAGTGCACGACTACGACCGACAACGCCGTGTGCTCGAACGTCCAGCAAAACGACTGGGAGTTCACGAAATTCACCACCCGTTTCGCCGGAGCCACCCCACCACAGAGCACCGCACCGACCACCCCCACCACCAATCCTCCGGGAAACTGCTCCACACCGGAATGGCAGAAATCACAGGTCTACACCGGCGGCAACGCAGTTTCGCACAACGGACACAAATGGACCGCCAAATGGTGGACCCAAGGCGAGGAACCCGGAACAACGGGTGAATGGGGCGTGTGGGCGGACAACGGCGCCTGCTGATCGAATAGCCTCGACCGCACTTTTCGGGACGGGCGTTGCAGCGCGAAACCGCGCTGCAACGCCCGTTTTCCGACCAGGGGCGGCAGCAACGAAAACCGAGTCCGACGCACGTCCGCGTAAGACCCCCGGCTCGACGGCCAGAGGATGCAGTCGCCGCTCAGAGCGGAACGAACTGCGACCGAATCCGGCCCGGGCGTCCGGTTACAGCGGGGCGGTGAGCTCGAGGTGGATGCCGTCCGGATCGTCGAACGACAGGATCGCAATCCCCAAGTCGGCCCACTCGATGATGTCGCCGTGCTCGACGCCCGCCTCGTCCAGCCGGTGAACGGCCAGCTCGAGCTCGTTCACCGAATCCACCGTGAAGCTCAGATGGTCCAGTCCGACCCGCTCCGACACGAACCTTTCCGACTTTTCCGCGACCGGGCGCAGGCCGAGCAGCATTCCGTTGGCCTGGAGGACAACGCCACCGTAGAACCGCCACGGATCGGCCCGTACTTCCGGGTCGTCCGCGCTTCCGGTCGATCTGGCGGCGATCTCGAAACCGAGCACGTTCGTATAGAACTCGCAGGACCTGTCCAGCTCGGTCACCGTGAGCCGGAGGTGGTGCAAACCAGTCGTCGTGATCAGGGTCAAGGGGTGCTCCGGGAAGAAGTAGGGGCGGAACTGTCTCCACCGAGCGTAACGACCAAGATCAACACCTGGACAGTGTCGGATACGACACGTTCAGTACTGTATGCGACATGGATGTCGCGGTCCTCGTTGTCGACGGTGTCGCCGACTTCGGATTTTCCGCGGTGCTGGAAGCCCTGCGTACTGCGAACTCCCTGCGCGATCAGCTGGAGTCCCCGCCTCCGCCGTGGCGCATCCGGGTGGTGTCCACGAGTACCACAGTGCAGACGGGCAATGGCTACGAAATCCGGACTGCACCGCTTACCAGTTTGACCGGCGAAGTCGGACAGCTGATCGTGCCTGCCGTGAACGTGCCGGAGGCGGACGCGCTGATCGAGCTGGTGTCCGCCCCCTCCAGCCGGAGGATTCTGGAGCTGATCACCGACGCACGTGCGGCAGGGGCCGGCGTGGCAGCCGCTTGCACCGGCACCTTCTTCCTTGCCGAAGCCGGCGTGCTGGACGGTGCGCCCGCAACCACCAGCTGGTGGCTCGGTCCGGCGTTCCGCCGCCGCTACGCGAAGGTCAAGCTGGACGAAAGCAGGACGCTGTGCCGCGCGGGCCGCGTGATGACCGCAGGCGCCGCGCTGGGACACCTCGATCTCGCGCTTTCCCTGGTACACGACAGAAGTCCGGCGCTGTCGGAACTCGTCAGCCGGTTCATGATGGTAGGCAACCGGCAGGCGCGGCTCGACTTCATCGTCCCTGAGGTGCTCGCCCGCGACCACCCGCTCGTCGCGGCATTCGAGCGCTGGGTGCGTTGCCATCTCGGCGAAAGCATCAGGATTTCTGTTGCCGCACGAGAGCTCGGGGCCACCGAACGCGGTCTGCAACGTACGGTCGCTGCGGAGCTCGGCATGTCGCCGAGAGACTTCGTCAACGAGATCCGGCTGGAAAGAGCCACTCACCTGCTGCGAACCACCGATCTCACGGGTGAGGCGGTCGCCGCCAGGGTCGGCTACCGCAATGTGGGAACACTGCGCGGGCTGTTCCGACGGCGGCGGAACATGTCGATCGGTGAAGTGCGAAGATCCCGCCGGTCTTGGTGAGCCCCGCAGAGCTGAACACGCAACGGGGTTCCCGATGCGACAAGGTTCAGTGTGCGGAGACGCGTGATCTTCTTCGTGGCAACCGATCGTCGGCCACCACGGCGCGATCCGAGCCGCAGCTGGACTGCACGACGTCGAACATCCCCTGACAGGCGCCGCCGATGCAGAACCGTTGGTGACGTTTCCCGACTATATCGCCATGGCCCGAACATTTCGGGCCCGTCCCGCCACGGCGTCCCCGCTCGGAACCGCCAGATCAGGCGGATCGGCCAGCGGCCTGCCACGCAAGCCCTTCCGGGAGCGCCTCAGCCGTGCGACCTCCCACCACCTGTCCGAGATCGCACCAGAACGAATCACTTGCCGATCATCCCGGCGAATTTCGGAGACACGGCCCTAGGGCCGCACCCCGGGCAGATGCGTGTTCGCGCGCCGCACTTCGGATGCCAGCGCGGGCACCTCGATCACCCGGCGCCCGGCCGCGACGAGCCGCTCAACCCCTTCCGCCTCAACGAAAAGCGACGGCTCACGCCACGCGATCACGACGCGTGGGATGGCCGTTTCGAGAATCAACTGCGTACAACTCTTCGGGTGCGACGCCCGATCGCTGCACGGCTCGAGCGAGCTGTACATCGTCGCGTCGGCCAGCCGTGGATCGCGCGGGTCGAGCTTCGCCAGCGCGGCTTCTTCGGCGTGGTTGTGCGCATCGCCTTCGCCGGAATGGCCGGTGGCGAGGACCGTCCCGTCCGGCAGGCCGACGACCGCACCGACGCGGAACGTCGAGCTGGGCGGGCACTCGTCGGCGAGTTTGATCGCCTGCCGCAATCGCGCCAGGTCGAGCGACGACGGTTCGGCCGCAGCGCGGTACCGCAGCACCGCGATTTCCCCGAGCCGTCGCGCTTCCGTGAGCTGCAGCGGCCGCGGAAACGCGCCCGGGCCGAGAAATCGCGGTGCCCGTGGGTCGCCGACCATGATCGGGGCGATCGCGAGACGAAGTTCGTCGACGAGTCCGGCGTCGAGGAACTGCGTGTGCACCGTCCCGCCGCCTTCGACCAGCAGCTGCCGGACGCCGCGCTCCGCAAGGTCGTCGAGGACCCGCTCGATCTGCGGCGGGGCGCCGACGTCCACGACAGTCGCGACGGCACCGAGACCGTCGGCGCTGCCCGCGGGTGCGTAGACGAGCTTCGGCGCGTCGCCGGTGGTGAAAAACCGCGACGCCGGGTCCAGCTTGCCGCTGCTTGTGACCGTCACCTTGATCGGCTGCTCGGGCCGCCCGGCCGCCACCCGCTCGCGACGCAACTCCGCGGAACGCACGAGCAGCCGCGGGTTGTCGGCCCGCACCGTGCCCGCGCCGACGAGAATCGCGTCGGCCTCCGCGCGCAGCCGGTCGACCTCCGCGAAGTCCTCCTCGTTGGACAACAGCAGCCGGGTGCTGCCCGCGTCGTCGAGGTAGCCGTCGAGCGACTGCGCCGCGGACAGCAGAACGTGCGGCCGCCCGGTCATCGTGTCCCTTTCGCCGGTGGTCAGGCCGGCACGACGGCGTACTGACGCACGTACAGGTCGGTGTAGGTCACCGGCCCGCGCGGACCCGGCACCCGGTCAAGGTTGATGCCGGTCTCCGGTACGGCGAGCAGCTTGAAGCCGTCGAGCAGCCGGGTGGGCGCGTTCCAGAACACGCCCGTACCGGTGTAGCCGTCGAAGAACTGCTCCGCGGCGGCCGGGTTCTCGGTCGCGATCCCCGCGGCCAGGCCGGACGTGCGCTCGTTCGCGATCTCGACCGCGTCGGAAAGCCCGCCGACCTTCTCGACCGTGACGGTCGCTTCCCGCTCGGAGTCGAGCGCCCACTCGTACCCGATCGCGTGCTCGTGCGGCGCGAGCGACGGCGTAACCCCGCGGTCGGCGAGCGCCGACTCGATCTGCGGCCAGACGGCATCGTGCACGTCCTCGTGGATCAGCAGCAGGTTCAGCCGGTTGCACACGCCGAGCCGGTCGAGGCTCGCGAACACGAGGTCCCGCACCTTGGCGGCGTCCGCCGCGACGTCGACGTACAGGACGCCACCGCCGTCCGCGTGGGCCAGCGTGCGAACCCCGTGCACCGCAGCCTCGGTGGCCAGCGCGCGGGTGCTGTCGCCACTGCCGCGCAGGATGACGAGCGGCACGAGCCCGGGCAACCGGACCAGCGCCGACGCGGCTTCGCGCTCGACCCGCGGCACCAGCTGCACGACGTCCGCATCGATCCCGGCCGCGTCCAGCGCAGGTGCGATCACGGTTTCGCGCAGCCGCTGCGCCGAGCCGAGCGCCGCCGACCCGGTACGCAACACGCCCGCATTGCGCGACTTCACCAGCTGCGACGCCACATCGACGGTCACGTTCGGCCGCGCCTCGTAGTTCGCGCCGATGACGCCCACCGGACGCCGCCGTTCGATCAGCCGCAGCCCACCGTCCAACGTGGACACGTCGACCGCCCGCTCCTGGTGCGGCGCACCGGCCAGCAGCCGCAGCTGCGCAGCCATGCCGTCGAGCCGCTCCGGAGTGATGGTGAGCCGGTCGAGCAGACCGGCACTCATCCCGTCGGCGGTCGCCTTGGCGACGTCGGCCCGGTTGGCCTCGAGCACCTCGTCCCGATGCGCAACGAGCCGCTCCGCCATCCCGAGGAGCGCCGCGTCGACCGCGTCGTCCCCGGCAGCAGCCAGCGACGGCGCAGCAGCCTTGGCCGCCCGCGCACACTCCTCGACGGCCTTCGCGACCTCGTCCATCGTCTGTCTCCCTCCGCGCACAGCAGACGTCCAGTCTGCCGTACGCGCCCACGTGGGAAGACGACGGGCTCAGTCCTCGGGACGCCCAGCGCACCCTGGAGACCAGGTCACGGCCTACGCGGTGGCACCGGTCGTCTCGGGCGGCGCGTGACCGCCGCCTGGCTACGGTCGGGATGGACCCACGTCGGCAGCGCAGCAGTGCCCTCGCTGCGCCCTCGCTGCACCACGTCGTACTCGCGGCACTACGTGCTTTCGCAGCATCCCGCACCCTCGCAGGATCAAGCCACCCAACAGCTCGCAATGGTCTGCGGCCGCCGCGGTTGATCCGCCAGCCACCACGGTCACCGCCCGCCAGCACGGTCACCGTCAGCAGCCACGGTCGGTCGCGCCACGCAGCTCGCCACAGGCTAGATGCCGGTGTAGCAACCGGGGTCGCGCCCGCGCAGCACGTCGCCGACCCGCGTTCGCGCAGCACGTCACTGCCGTGCGCGCGCAGCTCGTGACTGCTCGCGCCACCACGGGTCCTCCTGGGCAGCACCGCGCCCGACATCAGCCCGCGTGCCGACCCCAGGCGGAGCCGGAGCCCGAGAGACCCGGGCGGAACCGGCCCATTACGGCGCCAGTGGCTGCAGCAGCCACAGCCCGCCCGCTACGACGCAGCTCACCGTGAGCACCACGAACACCAGCACCCACAGCACCGGCGGCACGGCGGTGAGGCGGCCGAGCTGGTCGGCGTCGGAGTCGCGGGCCTGTCCTCGGCGTCGCTTGAGTTGCAGCTCCACCACTGGGCGGACCCCGCCGAACAGCAGGAACCACGTCAGCAGGTACACGAACGGTGCCTGCACCACCTTCGGCGCAACCAGGGCGACCAGGCCCAGCACGACCGCGCTCGCCACCACCGTGAACACACCGTAGGCGTTGCGGACCATGATCAGCACGCCCAGCAACAGCAACGCGACCAGCACGAGCACCGCCGTGACGAGGTCGGCACCGATCAGGCTCGCGAACAGCAGGCCCAGCACCGACGGTGCGACGTAACCGGCCATCGCGGTGAAGGCCATGCCCGGTCCCTCGGGCTTGCCGCGCGACACCGTGACCCCGGAGGTGTCCGAATGCAGCCGGATCGACCGCAGCCGGCGTCCGACGAGGACCGCTGCCAGCGCGTGCCCTGCCTCGTGCACGATGGTGATCACGTTGCGGGCGAACCGCCACGGCGTCCCGCCGGCGAGGACCACCAGCAGCGCGAGTCCACCGGTGACCAGGGTGATGACGCTCGGCGTGTTCGCCTGCTCCAACGCCGCGCTGACCGTCCCCGTACCCGTTGCCATGGCTGTGCCGGAGGCGCCTCCGGCACCCGGTCGGGCACTGAGAACGGTCGAGACGGCGAGCACAGGCGTAAGCACGCCGACACCTCACCACAAGCCACATCTGGCCACTGTGAGTGCCCTGGCAAGCCTCGTCGACCGCGGTTCGATATAGGGCGGCTTCATTCCATAGCGTCTCCCTTCGGCAAGTCATCCAGCTCAAGCACCGGTCATGCCTCCTCCGAGTCAGGACCCGAATCAGGACCCGAACCCGGGCCCAAGGCCGCTACCCGGTGGACCCGGAAGAGGTGTGCGACGAGCGAACGGTGCGGACGCCAGTCGTCGGCCAGCGGTTCGAGCTCGTCCGGAGGCGTGTCCGGGGGTAGCCCGTATTCCGCGCGCAGCACCTCGTGAAAATGGGTGTCGAGTCGCGGGAAGAGATCGTGATGCCCAGCACCGTGTTGCAGGATCTGCTCGGCGGAGAACGGGCCGATCCCCGTGATTGCACATAGCCGGGACACGGCCTGGGAAATCGGCAATGCCCGCAGTTCCCCGGCATCGAGCCGGCCGTCGATCGCGGCCCGGGCGACGGCACGCAGACGGGCAAGCCGGAATTGTCCCAGCGACGGCTCCGAAACCAGCTCCACCAGCGCCGGAGGCGCCGGGAACGAGATCAGCCCGCCTTCGCCGACCGCTTGGCCGTGCCGGGCGGCAAGTTGTTCCCGGAACCGCATCGCCTGCGGCGCTCGCATCCCCTGGGTGAGCACCGCCCAGCAGGCCGCTTCGTACGGCGACGAGAACAACACCGGACGTGCTCCGGCGTATCGGGCTTGCAACCGCCGGACCACCGAGTCACGAGAGGCGATTCCGGTGAAGCCCGACACGTCGACGTCCAGCGACAACATTCGGCTCACCTGCGCGATCACGCGCGCGGCCACCTCGATCGGCGCAGCAACGCCGACCTCGACCGTGCCGGGCGATCTCTGCCGGACGGCGACGCCGGCGCAGGTCCAGCTCCCCTCCACCGGGAATGCCAGGTGCAGCACTCCGGGCTCGGCGGCGAAGTGCGCCGCCGGGCCGGACCTGGCGAGCCACTGCGACGCGGCTGCCAGGTCGAAGGCTCCGTGTACGGCGATCTCGCCGGTGGGAAGGTCGATCGCGCTCAGGATCGGTGCAGTCATGGGACGGTCCTCCTCGTTGGTCCCCGCGGGTTGGGGATCGTGCGGACGACGTTAGGAATGGGCACTGACAAAGCGGGCCCTCGAACGCCTGATCGGCCGGATCTTCACTCGAACGAGTTATCCGTTCATCCCGCATACTCCCGGTATCCCCACGAGAGGACCCCCGTGCCCGACCACCGCACCCGGCAGCACCTCGCCGATCTGCTCCTCGAACCGGCCACCGCAGCCGGCGGATTCCTCGACACCCTCGGCGACGCGCCACAGGCCGGTCCGGCCACCGGGCTCGCCCAGCGGCTCATGCGCACCACCCTGCTGCCGCAGGTCTACGAACGCTACTGGCGGCCGGTACTCGGCCGCGTCCTCAAAGGCCCGGGCGGCCCCACCATGACCGGTGAAGTGGAATCGGCCACCGGACTCCTCGCGCTGCGCCCGGGCCACGTCGTGCTCGACGTCGCGTGTGGCACCGGCAGATTCACCCGCGCGTTCGGGGACGCCGTTGGTCCGGACGGGCTCGCGATCGGGCTGGACGGCGCGCGCAGCATGCTGGTGCGCGCGGTCGAAGAAACCGATTCGCCCGCGGTGGCCTACCTTCGCGCGGACGCCGTCGAGCCTCCGCTCAAATCGTCCACAGTGGACGCAATCTGCTGCTTCGCCGCACTGCACATGTTCGCCGAGCCGGAACGCGCGCTCGATTCGTTCACCCGGATCCTGCGCCCGGGCGGCCGGATCGTCCTGCTCACGAGCGCCCGCCGGGACTGGCCGCCGGCCCGGATCGCCGACACAGCAGCGGGAATCATCAGCGGACAACGCATGTTCGACCGCGGCGAGATCGCGGCAAGCCTGCGTGCCCGGGGGTTCACCGACGTCGGCGAGCAGTACTTCGGGGTCGCCCAGATGGTGTCCGGACGGCTGCCTGACGTGCGGTGATCCATTTCTGTCGGGGTGCGGCGCTAGCATTCGCCCCATGACCAACGCCGCGCCTGTCCCACCCGACGACAGCCACCTCCGTTCCCTCCTCGAAGCCACCGCCGATGCCGTGGCCGCCGCCGAACCGCTCGGCTCCGAACACGCCGGAGCCGACGCGGAAACCCGCGCTGCGGTGGAAGAAGAAGTACGCGCCCGTGCCGCCGACCTCGTTGCGCTCAGCCAAGATCTGCACGCGCATCCGGAGGAAGGGTTCGCCGAACACCGGTCCGTCGGCGCGCTCGCCGAACTGCTGCGGGCGCGTGGACACGAGGTCACCGTGGGCATCGGCGGGCTGGATACCGCGTTGCGCACGGGTACACCGGAAAACAACGGCCCGCACATAGCAGTCCTGTCCGAGTACGACGCGCTGCCCGGGCTCGGCCATGGCTGCGGGCACAACGTCATCTGCACCGCCGGAGCGGGCGGATTCCTCGGGGCAGCGGCGGTCGCCGAACGGCTCGGCGGACGCGTATCGCTGGTCGGCACTCCTGCCGAGGAAGGCGGCGGCGGTAAGGAAACGCTTGCCCGGGCAGGTGTTTTCGACGACATCGACGCGGTGATCATGCTTCATCCGTTCAGTCACGACATCGCGCTGCATCCGTTCCTCGGCAGGCGGCAGCTGGAGATGGTGTTCCACGGGGTTGGTGCACACGCGTCCGCGCAGCCGTTCATGGGCCGCAATGCGCTGGACGCCGCGGTCGCCGCTTACCAGGGAGTGTCGGCGCTGCGCCAGCAATTGCCGTCGAGCGACCGGGTGCACGGTGTCTTTACCGACGGTGGCGCGCGGCCGAACGTCATTCCCGCGCGTGCCGCGCTGCTGTTCTACGTGCGTTCGGCCAATCCGGAAACGCTGCGGGACCTGGCCAACCGGATGACGGCGATCGCGCGCGGTGCGGCGGAAATGACCGGCTGCGGAGTGGAACTGCGGTGGGACGAACAGCCGGCGTACCTTCCGATCCGCTTCAATACCACCTTGGCCGGGCGGTGGTCGGTCAACCAGATCGGCACCGGGCGGAAGCCGCTGCCGCCGGGCATCGTGCCGGAATTCCTCACCGGGAGCACCGATTTGGGAAACTTGTCCTTCCGAATGCCTGCGCTGCATCCGATGATTGCGGTGTCCGGCCCGACAGTTGCGTTGCACACCAAGGAATTCGCCGCGGCGGCCGGGTCGCCGACGGGAGACAAGGCGGTTGTCGACGGCGCACTGGGCCTGGCGCTGACAGCCGCGGACTATCTCGCCGATGCGGATCTTCGCAAGGCCGTGCATGACGAGTTCGACGCATCGGGAGGGGTGATGGACGTGCCGAATTTCTTCGAGTGACGGTGAGTGGATGCTGAGCAGCAGAGACTGAGCGACGGACGCTGGGCAGTGGAGCCTCGGCGGCGGAGACTGAGGGTGGAGCCGGCGGTGGAACGATCGTGTTTCGGGATCCGTTCCTGGTACGAGAGGCCGTTGGCCGTTGGGGAGGAGGTTTCCATCGGGTGAATCCGCGCGGGCAGGTGGCCCGCAGCCGCGCCAGCGACAGGCTCGCGGGAGGGAGAGCGGGAGCGAGAGGGAGAGGGACGCCAGCAGACCGGCTGCCTCCGGTGCACCGGAGGCAGTGCGCTGCCGGTATCCGGTCCGGCCAGGCGGACCGGGACCACAGCTCGCCGTTTCGAGCCGTGCGATGCGGCCGTGAGCCGGGCCGTCGCTGTCTTGACCGGGTGTGGTTGGCGGTCTAGGCCGTGCCCTTGACCTATGAACGGTGCGGTGCCGTCCCGAGCCGTCCGATGCCATCCCGAGCCGTGCGGCGCCGTCCCGAGCCGTGCGGCGCCGTCCCGAGCCGTGCGGCGCCATCCCGAGCCATCCCGAGCCGTCCGACGCCATCCTGAGCGGTGCGGCGCCGTCACGAACGGTGCGGTGCCATCCCGAACCGTCCAGTGCCATCCCGAGCGGCGCGGTGCCATCCCGAACCGTTCGGTGCCGTCTTGAGCCGGGCAGTCGGCGACCTGAGCCGTACGCTCGCCAACGGCGCCGCGCGGTCGGCGTCGCGGGTGGGGTGGGGCGGCGTTGCCTTGCTACGGGGTCGGGGGCAGGAGGGCCATGGTGTGGGCCAAGAGCCGGTAATAGCCCGTCAGGACCGTGACTTCGTAGATCGTGCGCTGGTCCAGCTGGGTTGCTGCTGTGGTGGTCGCTTGTGCGGTGGGCTCGGCGGTGTGCGTGAGATGCCGGGCGAGCTCGACGATTGCCTGCTCGCGTTCGTCCGGCGGGGGCGTGCCGTTGCGGAGGGCGTCTAATACGTCGTCGTCCAGGCCGCAGGTTCGGGCGACTGCTTCGTGTGCGGTTTGCTCGAATTGGCTTCCCGTTGCGTAGGCCACCGTCAGGATGGCGAGTTCTCGTTCGCGGTCGGAGAGGGCCGTTCGGTATCGGAGGGCGGCGCCTAGCGCCTGGAGTGGTCCGCCGACCTCGGGGTAGCCGACCATGAGCCCGAACGGGCCGTTGAGTGTCCCGTCCGGGTTTTGGAGTACGAAATGTTGCGGGCCGCGTGCTCGGGGGCCGGCGGTGATCGCGTCGTAGACCGCGCGCTGGTCGTCTGTCAGGGCGTTCGCGAACTGTTCTTTCACCGGCTGGGCATCCTTTCCCGGGTGAAGGGCGGGCAGGGCAAAAATCGTATCGGTTCCGGGTCAGGCACGGCGTTGCCCCGCAGTTGCGGATACCCGACGCTGGAGGGGACGGCTCTCTGGTGGCGACATCCGGGGAGGCTTTCTCGCTGTTCGTCCCGCCGGAAGGTCGCAATGGTCAAAAACGCGCAGGCACAGCCCGACGGTACCGGGGAACTGACGATCCGTCCGTACCGTCCGGAGGATCGCGACGACATCGCGGACATCTGCCTCCGCACCGGGGCGGCCGGAGCCGACGCGACCGGGATGTATTCCGACGACACCCTCGTCGCCGATGCGGCCGCGTTGCCGTACGTGGAGTTCGCACCCGATCTCGCCTTCGTCGTCGATGATGGGAAGCGCGTTCTCGGCTACCTGGTCGGAGTCGCCGACACCGACGAGTTCCTCGCCTGGTGGGAACGGGAGTGGAAGCCCGGATTCGCGGCGCGGCATCCGGAACCGGGTCCACCGACCGGCCGCACGCCGCCGATTCCCGAGGAACTCCTGATCTGGGTGGGTCTCAATCCCGAGGCGACCCGGATTCCCGAGGCTGCCGACTATCCGGCGCAGCTGCACATCAACCTGTTGCCCGAGCTGCAAGGTCTCGGCTTCGGAAGGAAGCTCGTCGACACCTTCCGCGCGGCGCTCGCCAAACGCGGTGTACCTGCGTTGTATCTCGGTGTCGACGCCGCCAACAAGGGGGCGGTGGCGTTCTACGTCCGCCTCGGGTTCCACGAACTTCCGTCGAGCTCCCCGGAACATCCGATCTTCGGGATCTCCACGGCGCCCTGACCGCAGCCAACGGGGATCGCCACGGCGCGTGACACCGACACGGACTCGACGGCGCAACGGTTTCGCTGCGAGACACCGGCATCTCCACGGCGCCGTGACCACGACACCGACTCGACACCGCAACGGCAGCTACGAACACCGGCATCGTGACACCGACACGGACCTGACAGCGCAACGATCCCGCTGCGAGACACCGGCACCTCCACGGCCCCGTGACACCGACACAGACTCGACAGCGCAACGACCCCCCGCTACAAGACACCAGCACCTCCACAGCCCCACGACCCAGGCACAGACTCGACAGCGCAACGACCCAGCCACGAGACACCGGCATCGTGACACCGACACGGACCTGACAGCGCAACGATCCCGCTACGAGACACCAGCACCTCCACAGCCCCGCGACACCGACACAGACTCGACAGCGCAACGACCCAGCTACGAGACACCAGCACCTCCACAGCCCCACGACCCAGGCACGGACTCGACGGCGCGACGACGGAGCTGCGAAACACCGCTGGTCTCCCAAAGCGAAGACACCAAGACACCAGACACAAAGGAGTGTCCATGTCCGTGATCCCGGAGGAACCGGCCGACTCCAGCAGAACCGCGGACCCGGGCCAGGCTCCGGCCGATGTCTCGAAGCAGAGCCTCAAATCGCTCGGGTTGCGGAAGCTGCTTGCGACTTTACCCCTCGTCATCGCGAGCTTCTCGGTGTTCTGGGGTGCGGCAGCCTCGGTGTTCATCCCGATTCAGGTGCAGGCGATCGACCCGGCGACGCAGGCCAGTTCGCTCGCGCTGGTGATCGGGATCGGTGCCGTCGCGTCGATGGTGGGTGCCCCGATTGCGGGTGCGCTGTCCGATCGTACGCGGACGCGCATCGGCGGGCGGGAGCCGTGGATGATTGCCGGGGCGGTGTCTACGCTCGGGCTGGCGGCGGTGACCGGGTTCGTCACGTCGATCCCGCTGCTGGTCGTGCTGATGGTCGCCATGCAGTTCACCACGAACTTCATCCTCACCCCGGCCAGCGCCTACCTTCCCGATCGCGTGCCGGTGGCCAAGCGCGGCGTGTTCTCCTCGGTGTACGGGGTGGCCCAGCTCGTCGGCGGGATCATCGGGGCGGTGCTCGGCGCCGGTTTCGCGTCGCTGCTTCCGGTCGGGTACCTGCTCGTCGCCGGGATTCTCGCGGCGTTGACGATCCTCTTCTCCCTGCTCAACGCCCAGTCGAACCGGCACGAACCGCGTACGCCGTTCACCCTCCGGACGCTCTTCGGGGCGTTCTGGGTCAACCCGATCGCCAACCCCGACTTCGCCTGGGTCTTCCTCGGCCGGTTCCTGCTCTTCACCGGTTTCTACCCGATCCAGACCTTCTCGCTCTACCTCATGCAGGACTACATCGGGCTCGGCGCGGGCGCGGTCGACGCCATCCCGGCGACCAACCTCGCCGGGCTCATCGGCCTGGTGCTCGGCACTGCGCTCAGCGGCCCGCTGGCGCAGCGGCTCGGCCGGACCAAACCACTGGTCTACGCCTCCTCCGCGATCATCGCCGTCTCGCTCGTCATTCCCCTCCTCTGGCCTACCCTGACCGGGTTGCTCGTCTTCAACGTGCTCACCTGCCTCGGCGTCGGCGCGTACATGTCCGTGGACCTCGTGCTCGTCACGCTCGTGCTGCCCTCGGCCGAGGAAACCGGCAAGGACCTCGGGATCATCAACATCACCACCACGCTCCCGCAGACGTTCGGTGCCGCGATCGGCGGAGTCGCGGTCGGGATCTTCGGCGGCTACGGCTCGCTTTTCCCGATCGCCATCGTCGCGACCGTGCTCGGTACGGTCGTGCTCGCTTTCGTCCGCGGAGCCAAGTGATCCGAACGAGAACCATGACCCGAGACGACCGGCTCACCGCAGGCTGGTGGCGCACCGCCACCGTTTACCAGGTCTATCCGCGAAGTTTCGCCGACGGGGTCGGGCGATGGCGTCGGTGACCTGCGCGGGGTCCTCGCGCACGTCGGCCATTTCGAGCAGCTCGGGGTCGACGCCGCCCGTTCTATCCCTCCGCGCTCGCGGACGGCGGGTACGACGTGGACGACTACCGCGACATCGACCCGGTCATCGGCACCCTTGGCGAGTTCGACGACGTGGTCCGGGAACTGCACGCGCGCGGGATCAAGGTGATCGTCGACATCGTCCCCAACCACAGCTCCGACCGGCACGAACGGTTCCGCGCCGCACTGGCCGCGGGGCCGGGGTCCGCCGAACGCGAGCGCTACCACTTCCGCGACGGCCGCGGGGAGAACGGGGAGGAACCGCCGTCCGACTGGCAGTCTTTCCTCGGCGGCTCCGCCTGGGAACGGGTGCCGGACGGCCAGTGGTACCTGCACCTGTTCACGCCGCAGCAACCGGACTGGAACTGGGCCAACCCCGAGGTCCGCGCCGATTTCCTGCGGACGCTGCGATTCTGGGGTGACCGCGGCGTGGACGGATTCCGCGTCGACGTGGCGATGACGGTCACCAAAGACCTCCGCGAACCGCTCCCGCCGTGGAGCGAGATCGTCACCGGCCTTGCGGCGATCACCGGCCGCGCCGCGTCCTCCGCGAGCAGTTTCGCCGAGGGACACCATCCACTGTTCGATCGGGATGACGTCCAGACCGGGTACGCGGAATGGCGCGAGCTCTTCGATTCTTACGACCCGCCGCTCTTCGCCGTCGCCGAAGCGGTGGCGGAGCCGCATCGGCGATTGCGCAACGCCAGCAGGGAAAGTTTCGACCTGCTCGCCGCCCCGTGGGACGCGGAGTCCTTCGGCAAGGTCATCTCGCAGGAACTCGACCTGACCGCGTCGAGTACGTGGGTGCTGTCCAATCACGACGTGGAACGGCATGCGTCGCGATACGCCCCGGATTCGGCGCGCGCCGTCGGGCTGATGCGCGCGCGGGCCGCGACGTTGCTGACCCTCGCCTTGCCCGGGAGCGCTTATCTGTATCAGGGAGAAGAACTCGGGTTGCCGCAGGTGACGGACCTTCCTCGTGAGGTATGGCAGGATCCCGTCGCCCTCCGGTCCGACGCCGCCATCCCCTCGCGCGACGGGTGCCGGGTGCCGCTGCCGTGGACGTCGCAGGCGCCGTACTTCGGGTTCAGCAGCAGCGCTTCGCACCTGCCCCAACCGGCCTGGTTCGGCGAGTACTCCATCGAAGCCGAGCACGACGATCCCGGCTCGACGCTGAACCTGTACCGCGCCGCCCTCCGCATCCGCAAATCCTTCGCTGCCACCGAGGACTTCGCGTGGATCGACGCCGGACCGGACGCCCTGGCGTTCCGGCGGGACGGGATGGTGTCGGTGACCAACTTCGGAACCGCACCCATCAAGCGACCGAACGGGACTGTGCTGCTCTCCAGCCAACCGCTGCCGGACGAGGCGACCCTGCCCCCGGATACGACGGCCTGGCTCACCGGGCCCGGCAAGTCCGGAGGTAGCTGAGGAACGACGCCTGCAGGCCGGTCACGTGCGTTTCGTGCAGGACTGCGCTGGTGACACTGCGGGACGTCAAGCGATGCAGGACGGTGGCCGTGTTCCTCGTGATGGTTTGGTACACCGCCAGGTCGCCGAGAAGCTCCCGCTCGTTGAAGGTCACGTGCAGCTTGGCGTGCGGCGGGCGGTCCCCGATGGTGCCGAGCTGGCTGAAGATCTGGCTGTCTTCACTGGCGACCCCGGGGCTGCCCGCACCGATGCTCTCGAAAAGCGTGTTGCCGGTGAGCCAGGTGTAGAGGGTGAAAAGCCCGCCGTAGGAGTAGCCGAAGAGGCCGTGGCCGCTCGGGGAGGTGCGGTAATCGCGTTCGATGCGCGGGTGCAGTTCCCCGGTGAGGAAGCTGAGGAAGGTATCGGCGTGGGTGTCGCGTAGTTCGGCCAGGTAGGCGTCGGCGGTCTCCCGAGTCATCGCGCCTGATTGAAGGCCCGTTTCGACGGCATCGACGAGTTCTTGCGCGATCGGCTCGCCGGGTGGGACGAGGTCACGGTTGCGCAGCCGGGCCCAGTGCTGCGCTTCCTCGCCTGCGTAACCGACGCTGACCTGCAGGTACGGCTGGATCTGCTGCATCGGGTCGGCCTGGGTGACGATGAGCGGTGCCGTCTGGCCCACGGCCCAGTTGCCGTCGAGCACGTACACGGCAGGCAACGGCGTCGTGGCGGGGTCGTGGCCCGGTGGCGTGGTGACCCAGATGCCGTAGTCGCGCCCGCCGGTGGAACGCATCTCGAAATAGTCCGTGTCGGCCAGACAGCCTTGCCACATGGCGCTCCCTCCGTCAGCTGCAACCATGGGAGGCAGCACGGCATCGTTCTTTTCCAATGGATAAACTGTGGGAGTGGTCCTGTCAAGCACCGAACGCACGGGCGACGCCCGCGAGCGTCTCCTGTCCCGGCTTCTCGACGCCTTCGGCGAGGACCTTCCCTCGCCGGAGGTGTCGCTCCGGGAGATCGCCGCCCGGGCCGGGACCAGCCACGCCCTCCTGCGCTACCACTTCGGGTCGCTCCCGGGCGTGCTGGCGGCCATGCTCGAAGCACAGCGATCCCGCGACAACGAGACGCTTTTCGAGACCGCCCGGCACGGCACCTTCGATGACCTGGTCGTGGCGATCTGGCGGGTCTACACGCGTCCGGAGCAGCTGTCGCGGGTCCGCGGCTTCTTTCACGTCGCCGGATTGGCCGCGTACCGGCCGGAGGACTTTCGTGAGTTCATCGACTCGCTCGACGACCTGACCCGGCTGCTGGCTTCGCTCGCGGAACGTGCAGGGCGCGACGCCGGGGAAGCGCAGACCGTAGCCACCGTCGCCATTGCCGCGATTCGTGGCCTGATGCTGCAGGAGGTCCTGAGCCCGGGAGCCTGCACGGAGGACGCCGTCGCTCTGATTCTGCGCATGAGCAGGTGAGCGGCGTCAGATTCCGAGCGCCTGCCCGACGAGATCCCGGTGGTATCCCGGGGAACCGAGCAGCAGCTGGCTCGACTTCGCCCGCTTGAAATACAACTGCACGGAATGCTCCCACGTGAACCCGATGCCGCCGAAGATCTGGAGCGCTTCCGCGGCAGTCCGGTAGTAGGCGTCGGAGCAGTAGGCTTTCGCGACACTCGCCGCCAGTTCGAGGTCGGCCGCGTCGGTGGCGATGGCCACGGCGGCGGCCTCCGCGGCGGCGCGGCAGGTTTCGACGTCGACCAGCATGTCGGCCAGTTTGTGTTTGACGGCCTGGAAACTCCCGATCGGGCGGCCGAACTGGACGCGGGTCTTGGCGTAGTCCACCGCCATGTCCAGGACCCGCTGCGCGCCACCCGTCTGCTCGGCGGCGAGTGCGACCCCGGCAGTCAAAAGGGTGCGGTGCAAGGGAGCCGCACCGGGCGTTCCGATCAGCCGGGCAGGCGTGTCGGCCAGGTCCACCGTCGCGAGCTTGCGCGTCTGGTCCATGGTGAGTTCCGCAGTGACGGTGAGGCCAGGCGCCTCCCGTTCGACCGCGAACAGCGAGAGCCCTTCGTCGTCCTGCGCGGTGACCAGGATCAGGTCGGCGACGTGTGCGTCGGCGACATAGCGTTTACGTCCGGTGAGCTTCCCCGACCTGGCCCTCGTGTCCCGCCCGGCATCGGACTCGCTGAACGCCAGCGTGGCAATTGACTCTCCGCCGGCGATGCCCGGGAGGTACTCCGCCATCGCCGCCTTGTCCCCGGACTGCTGCAATGCCGTTGCGGCAAGGGCGACCGAGGCGAAGAGCGGGGACGGGGTGAGCAGCCGGCCGTGTTCCTCGAACACGACCGCCAGCACGTCGAACCCGGCTCCGCTCCCGCCGTGCTCCTCGGCGATCGCGAGACCGGCCAGACCCAGCTGCTCGGTCATTTGCCGCCAGACCGCCGGGTCGTAGCCGACGGGGTCGGCCATCAGCCGGCGCACCTCGCGTTCGTCGCTGCGCTCGTCCAGGAACCTGCGCACCGTGCGGCGCAGTTCGTCGATCTCGTCGCTCATCGGAAACCGCCCTCAGCCTCGCGGAACTTCGGACCACGGCCGGTCCTTGTCGGCCCGGGGTTCGGGCGGCAGGCCGAGGATCCGCTCGGCCAGGATGGTGCGCATGATCTCGGTCGTGCCGCCTTCGATGGAGTTCGCGCGGGACCGGAGGAAGCGGCGGCGGACGTCCCCGCCGTCGATCCCCTGTCCCCAGCCTTCCGGCACCCGGGTCGTGTAGTCGTCGTACAGCAGGCTTTCGCCGCCGAGCAGGTCCATGCACAGCTCGTACCCGGCCTTGTTGATCTCCGCGTAGCCGATCTTGCCGATCGACCCCTGCGGCCCGGCGGTGTCCGTGGTGGCCCGCGCGTTCGTCAGCCGCAGTACCCGGGCCCGGATCCACAACCGGATCAGCCGGGCGCGCAGCTCGGGGTCCCGGCGCAGCTCGGCCGAGTCCCGCGCGAGCTCCAGTGCCAGATCGACCGGACCGGAACCGCCCGACCCGAACATCACCCGCTCGTTCATCAGCGTCGAGACGCACACCTTCCACCCGGCGCCGACGTCGCCGATCCGGCAGCTGTCCGGAATCCGCACGTCCGTGAGGTAGACCTCGGTGAACTCGGCGTCGCCGGTCATCTGCCGCAGCGGCCGGACCTCCACCCCGGGCAGGCTCAGGTCGAGTGCGAAGTAGGTCAGGCCTCGATGTTTCGGGACGTCTGGATCGGTGCGGGCCACCAGCATCCCGATCTCCGAGACGTGCGCCATCGAGCTCCACACCTTCTGGCCGTTGACGATCCACTCGTCGCCGTCGCGCACGGCACGCGTGGCCACCGCGGCGAGGTCGGAGCCCGCTCCCGGTTCGGAGAACAGCTGGCACCAGTGCTCGTCGCCGAGGAAGATCGGCCGGAGGTACCGCTCGATCTGGGCGGCGGTGCCCCAGGCGGCAATCGTCGGGGCGCCCATGGCATAGGCCAGCGGGTTGCGGGCCCGCCCGTTCGGCGCGCCTTCCGCGTCGATCCGGGCGAAGATCCCGGACTGCTGCGCCCGCGGGAGGCCGAGCCCGCCGCTGCCTTCCGGCAGATGCACCCACGCCAGGCCCGCGTCGAACTGGGCACTCAGGAATTCCCGCCGGCCGGCAGGCCAATGGTCACGGAAAAGGGTGTCCAGTGCATCCCGGACGACGGCCTCGATAGTCACGGCTTTGCTCCTCCCGGCACGGCGATCAGCGGAAACCTTCCCGGCGGAAGGCGCCGTCCCGCCATTCCAGGGCGGCTTTGAGACCGGACTCCATGAGGATCCGGCCGAATTCCCGGGCGTCCGGCCGGATCGACCCGCTCAGCAGGTGCCACGACCACGCCTGGCCGAAATGGGTCTGCATGCCCATGATGTCGTACGCCTGGTTCACCGACTGCTTGTTCGCCGACAGCAGCGACACCGGAATGCCCGACAGGGCACGGAGTTCCCGCTGGACCGCCTCCTCGAGCTCCTCAGGTGGGAAACTCTTGGCGACCCAGCCCATCCGGGCCGCTTCGGCACCGCTCACCGAGTTTCCGGTCAGCTGCAGGTACTTCGCCTGCGCCATCGTCATCTTCCACGGGAAGAACGGCACGTCCGGGGTCGACATCCCGCGCATCGGCGGGTACCCGAGCACGGCGTCGTCGGCCACGAAGGCGATGTCGCACAACGACATCAGCTCGGTCCCACCGGCGAGACAGTCGCCGTGCACCAGCGCGACGACCGGTTTGAGCAAGGTCCAGATGTGCATCAGGTCGCGCAGGCAGCTGCGGGCCCACTGATCCGTCCAGCCGGCGAACTCCGGCGACGACACCCAGCCCTGCGGACGCTGGTCTTCGTCGCGGTAGTAGTCCCGGTTCTTGCCGGCCGCAGGCGGTGGTGAAATGTCGTATCCCGAGCAGAAGGACGGCCCGGCGGCCCGGATCAGGACCACGCTCACCACGTCGTCGTTCTCCGCGGTGTGCAACGCTTCCCGGATCTCCCGGCGCATCCGGTAGCTGAGGCAGTTGCGCTTCTCCGGCACATTCAGCGTGATGGTCGCGACCCGGTCCGCGACCCCATAGAGAATCTCGTGGTACTCCGTGCTCATCGGCGGTCATCCCCCGCTCTTCCGGTGGCCGGCTTGCAGCTCGCGTTTGAGCACCTTGCCCGCGGCATTGCGGGGCAACGGATCGGCCGTGAACGCCCACCGCGTCGGTACCTTGAACGCGGCGAGACGGGCAGCCGCATACGATCGCAGCTCCGCCGGCGCAGACTCACCGCGGACCGTCGCCGTCACCTCCTCGCCCCAGGTTTCGTGCGGCATCCCGTAGACGGACACTTCGACGACGCCGGGTGCAGCGAGCAGGACGTCCTCGACCTCGCTGCAATACACGTTCTCCCCCGCCCGGATGATGACGTCCTTGATCCGGTCCACAATGGACAGGAAACCCGCTTCGTCGCGGACCACCAGATCGCCGGAGCGGAACCAGCCGTCGCCGGTGAACGCGCCGGATTCGCGGTTCCAGTAGCCCCGCGCGACGTTCGGGCCCCTGAACCACGCCTCCCCCGCTTCCCCCGGCGCCACCTCGTCGCCGTTCTCGCCGACGATCCGGATTTCCGAAGTGGGATAAGGCAGTCCCACGGCCTGCGGGTTTCCGGCGAGGTCGGCCGATCCGATCCGGACCATCGGGCCGGTCGTCTCGGTGAGCCCGTACGCCGTTCCCGTCGCCAGCCTGCCGCCGGACGCGGTGGTGATCCGCCGGACCAGTGACGAGGAGACCTGTGCGCCACCGGTACCCACCAGCCGCAGCGACGACGTGTCCCGCGGGCTGTGCTCCAGCGCATCCAGGAGCTGCTCCACCACGGTCGGGACTCCACTGGTCGAGGTCACGCGGTACTTCTCGATCAGTTCGACCGCCCGGACGGCATCCCACTTGCGCAGGAGGACCGTCGTGATGCCCAGGTACGGATTGAGGAAGGACATCGGCAACCCGGCGATGTGGAACAGCGGGCTGGTGACGAGCGTGCAGCCGGCCGGGGCCGGACCGGTGAGCGAGATCAGGCGCCGCTCGACCTCCCGGGTGAAGAGGGTGTTCATGATGCCCGCGACGTGTGCCCGGTGCGTCGCAACCGCGCCCTTGGGCCTTCCGGTGGTACCTGAGGTGTAGATGATCGTGCAGTCACTGTCGGGGTCGATGGCCGCACCGGACAGGTCCACGCCGACCGGCTGGGTGTCCAGCATGGCTTCCAGGGTTTCGTCTCCGGTCACCTCGCCGGGGGCCCGCACCTCGACGACCATCCGCAGGCCGGGCAGATCGTCACGCACCTGCTGGATCCGGCTCGCCCGTTCGGCGTCGCATACGACGACGCGGGCGGCACAGTCGTTCAGCGCAGCCGCCAGCTCCCCGGCCACCAGCCACGCATTGAGCGGTACCGCAATGGCTCCGAGGCTGACGATCGCACCGAAGACAATGGGCCACTCCGGCAGGTTGCGCATGGCGAGCGCGACCCGGTCACCGGGCCGTACTCCCAAATCCTCGTGAAGCACCTTCGCGACCCGGGTGATCCGGTCGAGGAACTCCGGCCACGAGCACGTCTCGTCCTCGTACGCGAGCGCGATGCCGTCGCCGTGTCCTGCCGCGGCGGCCAGAAACGTCCGCACGTCGTTCGGCGCATTCGCGTAGACCCGGTACGGAATCCCCCGGACGTCGAGGGTTTCCACCGCGTACGGGCCATCGGGAGCGGTCAGCATCCGGATGATCCCGGCCCGCTGATCGGGGTCCTGACGAGCGGACTGCATCCTGGCATCCTCCGAATCCGGCCGACGTGATCGACACTACGTCGGTTGCCATCAATCAGTCAATAACCGACCATTAGTCGGCGCGCGACCCATCCTCGAAAAGCCGCCGCAGGCCAGGTCGGCTGACCTTGTGCGAATCGGTCTCCGGAAGGGCGCCGACCACTCGCACCACCGCCGGAACCTGGTACGGCGCAACGCGAGCGCGCAGCCATTCGGTCAGCTCGGCCGCAGTCGGCGCGCCGGCCCCGGCAATGACCGTCACGGCCACCGCGGGCACCTGGCCGAGACGGCGGTCGGGCAGGCCGACGGCACCGGCGGCACGAACGCCGGGGTGCGCACCGACGATCCGCTCGAGTTCGCCGAGCGGGACTTTGAACCCGCCGCGGACGATGACGTCGTCCGCTCTGCCGTCGAGATACAGGAACCCGTCCTCGTCGATGCGCGCCAGATCGTTGGTACGAATCCATTCCGTGGCCCGGGACGCGCGCACCTCGAGCAATCCGGGCGCACCCACCGGGCATTCGCCGCCTCCGGGGTCGACGATCCGAAGGCGCACCCCGCGTTTCGCGCGGCCGACGCTGCCCCGTTTGCGCTTCGCCCACTGCCGGTGGTCGTCGAGCGTCCACCCGGCGACCGGACCGCCGAACTCGGTCGCGCCGTATTTGACCAGGACCGGTATGCCGAACCGGGCCTCGAACTGTTCCTGCAGCTGCGGGGTGACCGGCGCGGAGCCGGTCGGCCAGGCCTCGATGCTCGCCAGGTCGGCCGGGTCGACGTCGGCGTCCAGCAGCATCTGCATCGCCGCGGGCGGCAGTCCGAGGTACCGCGGCCGGAGCTCGCGGACCAGCGCCACCCACGCCCCGGCCTCGAACCGTTCCAGCAAAGCCAGCGGACGACCGGCGGCCAGCGCTCCGAGCACGATGCGCAGACCGGAAATGGTGGTACTCGGCATCGCGTTGATCACGACCTCGCCGGGCGCGCCCACGCGGGGCGCCGGAAGGTCGGCCCAGGCCATCGGAATGCGTTTGGGCGGACCGGTCGTCCCGCTCGTCGAGACGACGATCGCGGCGCCGGGGAACTCGACCGGGCGCGGCGCCGTGGTACTTCCCGGCCGCCGAGCTGCGGTCAGGGTTCCGTCTGCCCGGCAGCCGAGTTCGATCCCGCCGTGGTCCGCCAGCTCCGGCGACCAGTCGGTGGCATCGGCGACCACCGCGGCGCACCCGCGGACGGCCGCGGCAATGGCACCGGGAGGTTGAATGGGGGAAACGAGCTGCGTTGTCCGGCCGGTACCGAGCAGGCCCACCAGTGCCCCGACGGTCGCCGGCCGGTTGCGCAGGACGAGCGCCACCGGGCCGTCCGGCAGGTCGGCGAGAGGCGCGCGCAACTCGGCGATCTGCCGCCAGGTCGACCAGACTCTGGACAGCCCCACCGCAGGTTCGTCGCGGCGAGCGCGGAACACCGCAGCCAGGCTTTCCGCATAGCCGTCCGCCCCCGTCATCGCAGCCGCTCCCGGGAGGGCGGCCAGCGGGTCAGGGCCGGTCGGCGCGGAACGCGTTGATCATCGTGGTGACCACGGCCGTCATCTCCTTGCGGGCGGCCTTCCGGTCCTTCGCATGGGCGACGTACATGACCGACTCGCTCAGCGCCGCGATGATCCCGTGCTCCACCGCCGCCGGGGACATCCGCTTGATCAGCTCGGCGTCCATGTACCGCCCGATCGCCTCCGTGACGCCGACCAGCGAGATGTCCCGCTGGATCTCCCGCCACCTGGCCCAGCCCAGCACCGCCGGGCCGTCGATCAGGATGATCTGGCGGAAGGCCTCGTCGGTGGAGGCGGCCTCGACGTACCGCAGCGCGAGCTTGACGAACCGGTCCCACTCGTCGGTTCCGGTGATCTTCGGCTTCGCCAGGCGCTCCCCGTACTCGGAAAGCACCTCGATCAGCACTGCCTCGAACAGTTCCCGCTTCGACTTGAAGTGGTGGTACATCGCGCCTTTGGACACGCCCGCGCCGGCCACCACCTCGTCGGTGCTGGCGGCTTGGTACCCGATCGTGGAGAACATCTCGCGCCCCACCCGGATCAGAGCCGCCCGGGTTTCGGCGACGTGGCGGGCACTGAGGCTTTCGGTGCGGGCAGCAGGCATACGGCCACCCTACAAGACCGCCGGTCGGGAACCGACGGGGACGCGCGCTCACGGCTGCCCGCCGTCGTACCACCTCGGCGGCCTGCGTTCGGCGAACGCCCGCGGCCCTTCGGTGGCATCCGGGTGCGCCCACTGCATGCGCACGTAGGCCCAGCCCAGCTCGGTCGCCTGGGCGTACCCCATGTCCAGCGACCGCCAGATGGCCTGCTGGGACAGCGACTGGGCCCGGGGCGAGACGGCCATGAGCTGCCGGGCCATCTCCTCCGCCGTGGCGAGCAAGGCGCCGGGGGTGGTGAGCTCGTCGACCAGGCCGAGCTGGTACGCCCGCTCGGCGGAGAGGCGGTACGCCCGCCCCATCAACGTCATCCGCAGCGCCGTGCCGAGCGGCAGGCGTTTGGCAAGGCCGATGTTCTCGATCGCGCCGACCTGCCCGACGTCCACGTGGGTGTCGCAGAAGGCGGCGGTTTCGGCGGCGATCACCAGGTCGGCATCGACGACGAAGTGCAACCCGGCGCTCGCGGCCAGCCCGTTCACCGCACAGATCACCGGTTTCCAGACCCCGCGGTGGCGGGCGGTGAAGGAGTTCACCTCTTCGAACGGACGGTCGTCCGGCGAGACCGGCTCACCGCGCCGGTCCTGCGCGACCCGATGGCTCAGGTCGGCGCCGGTGCAGAAGTGCTTGTCACCGGCTCCGGTGACGACGGCGACGCGGACGGCCGGATCGTCACGCACGTCGTCCCAGGCCCAGGTGAGCGCGTGGCGCAGAGCGGGCGACAGCGCGTTGCCGCGATCCGGGCGGTCGAGGGTAAGCCACGCGATGCCGTCGACCTTGCGGTATCCGAGCCCGCTGTCGCGGTGGGCGGAGGGGATCATCCGGTCCGGCTCCCTTGCGGTCGGTGCCGGTCCCACGTCGCGGCGGTGACGCCCGCCGCGCGCAGCACCGGCTTGCGGATTTTGTTGGTGGCCGTGACGGGCAGCTCCGGGCAGATCTCCACGTAGCGCGGCACGGCGTACGACGGGAGCCGGTCGCGGAGAAAGCCGATCAGCTCGTCCATCGCGAGGTCGGCGTCCGGGCGCAGCACGAGGCAGAGCTTGATGTCCTGGTCGCCCGGCACCTCCTCGGACGGCAGCCCGACCGCGGCACCGCGCAGGACCGCCGGATGCTCCAGAACGACCCGCTCGACCTCGACCGACGAGATGTTCTCGCCGTGCCGCCGGATGACGTCGGCGGCCCGGTCGACGTGCTGGAACGTGCCCTCGCCGGTCTGCACGAAGAGATCGCCGGTGTGGTACCAGCCGTTGCGCCACGCCCGGGCGGTGGCCGCGGGATCGCCGAGGTAACCCAGCATGGTTTCCCACGGCCGGTCCGGCCGGACGACGAGCTCGCCGACCGCACCCGGCGGGACCGGGAGATCGTCGCCGTCGACCAGCCGCGCCGTGACGCCCGGCCGCACGTATCCGGTGGGCGCGTCCTCCGCGGGATCGAGCCCGGTCATCAGCGGGGAGCACTGCTCGGTGCCGTTGTAGTACCGGTACCGGTGCGGCACCCCGAACCGCGCGCACCACCGGTCGAGCCCCTTCGAGAACGTTCCGGTCAGCACGATCCGCAGCGGGTTGTCGGCGTCGTCCGGCCTCGGCTGCTTCTTCTCGAGGAAGGTCGCGGCCGCGGGGGTGAAAGTCGCATGAGTGACGCCGTAACGGCGGACCGTGTCCCAGAAGCTGTCGATCCGTACCTTGGGCACGACCACCCACCGAGCACCCAGCTGCAGCACGGCCAGGAAGCTCAGCAGGGCGCCGACGTGGTAGAGCGGCATATCGCCGAGGAGCACCTCGTCGGCGTCGAGAAAGGGCAGCATGCTGTGCTCGATCTGCGCGGCGAGCTGGCCGTACGGCGAAAGCACTGCCTTGGGCGGGCCGGTCGTGCCGGACGTGAAGATCGCCGCGTACGGGTCCCAGATGTGCAGGCCGGGATCATCGGGAGGGTCTGCGGGGGCGGCCTCGATCAGCTCGTTCATGGCGACGAACCGGCTTCCGCGCGGCGTGAATTCGCCGAGCACTCCGACGGTCGGCGGCAGGTCCGGGCTCTCGGCCGCTTCGAGCCGGGGCAGGTAATCCGCTTGGCACACCAGGAACTTCGGCTTGGTCACCGAGAGCCCGTGCCGGAGGTGGTCGGCTTGCCACGCCGGGTGCAGCGGGGAGTAGACCCCGCCCAGTTTGGTCGTGCCCAGTAAGGTCTGGACCACTCCCTGGGTGTTGTCGCCGAGCACCGCCACGCGGTCGCCCCGTCCGACCCCGTGTGCGCGGAGGACCGCCGCGCACCGGTTCGCCGCGCGATCGGCATCGGCCCACGTCCAGGCGGCATTCTCCTCGGGGAACACAGCGAACTGCCGGTCACCGTGGTCGCGCGCGTGTGCCTCGAGCAGGTACCGGAAGACGATCTCGCTGCTGCGCCGGGGATCGCTCATGCTGTTCCCGCGAACCGGGCGATCTCGGCCCGCAGCAGGTCGACCGGGTCGCCGGGGACCGGCGGAGCCCAGCCGAGGCCGGCGTCCTTGCCCGGAAGCACCACCTCGGCCGTGGCCGGGGACGTCACTTCCCCGCGCTGGTTCTCGCACCACAGCTTGACCGCGACCCGGTGCTGCCCGCCGGTGACGCGCTTGCCGGTGACCTCGCCCTTGAGCCAGGTCGTGTCGCCGATGTAGTTGTACTTGCGGTGCTCCACGTCGATCGAGCTGATCCAGGACCGGTCGCCCGCCCAATGGGTGAGCAGCTGGCACAGCCAGGTCTCGCGCAGCGCCCCGTAGTCGTAGCGCTCGGCTGCGCCGACCCGCTGGGCCCAGTCCTTGTCCCAGTGCATGCGCTGCACGATGTCGGGAACGTTGTACTCGTTGCGGGTGTAGAGGCCGGGCGTTTCGACCCGCCGCTCGTAGGCGAGCCGGAAGGCGTAGGTCGGAAAACCCTGTCCCCACCCGGCGTGCCACAGGATGATGTCGGTCTGCCGGAGCGGACCCTTGACCAGCACCGGCAACCGGTCGCCCACCTGCACGTCGTCCCAGTGCAGGAGGCTGCTTCCCCGGCGGCTCTCCGCCGCGTAGGCGGCATCGATCTCGGCCAGCTGTTCGTCGGTGTACGGCTCGGCGCTGGGTTGCACCCGCTTGCGCGGCACGCCTTCGCCGTTCGCCTGCCGCCGCTCGGTCCGTACCCAGGTGCCGCGCTGCAGGTGCACCGGCAGCCGGTCCTGGTTCCACGTGACGAGTCCCCAGGTCACGTGCACCGCCCGCCCGCTCTTGCGGCTGGGCCGGTCCTCGACGGCGAGGATCGTCCGCTTGCCGTAGAGCCGGTCGCCGGCTTCGAGCGGCCGGTAGAACTCGTACTCGACCCGGGACTGGACGGAACCGGTCCCGCGCAACGGGTCCCCGGCGAACAGCTCCCGCCCGGCCGCGGTCAACCTGCGCGGCGGCTCGTCGCCGCCGCCGAGGACGACCTCCTGGTCGGTCTGCGGGTCGCACATGGTCCAGACGAAGGTCGGCGGTGCGATCAGGCCGCGCCAGGAACTCGCCTCGGCATAGGCCGGATCGCAGTACAGCGGGTTGTCGTCGCCGTACCCGTTGACGAAATGCCGCACCGCGTCAGGGGTGACGACCTGGTTGTAGCCATTCGTGACCGGACGCCAGGCGGCACGGGAAATCTCGGCCGGGGCGAAGTTGGCCGGGTCGAGATCGGCGCCCACCCGCAGGCGGAGGCGGCGGATCTTCTCGTCGGTGATGAGACCGTATTCCGGATCAGGCAAGGCGGTTGCTCCCTCTGTTCGCTGCGGATCCCGGCTCACCCGTAGTCATGGAATTCGGCGATCAGCGAACCGCGGAAGACATAAACACTGCAGAGATCCATCGAAACCTGGTCGCCCTTGGACATCGACGCGCCGGGAACGTCGGCCGCCACGGTCCCCGTCCACCCCTGACGGCGGTAAACGAAATCGCCGGTTTGGTCGACTCGCGTGGCCGGGAGGAATTCCCTGCTGGCGAACATGCTCGACGCCGCTTCTTTCAGCATGGTGATCACTTCGTCGCGGCCGCGGTATTCCGGCGTGCGGTTGTGGTGGACGAACAGCACATCTTCGGTGAGCAACCCGGCGTACGTCTCGAAATCGCAGGAATTGTAGGCTTCGACCGCACGCTCCACTGTCGCGAGATGGTCATTGCCCGGAACCGGTTGGGACATCCTGTTCTCCTTCGCTTCGACCAGCAGGTCACCGGCCCGCGCGAGCAAGCGCGTCCGATCGACCTTCTGACTGGGTAACCACGGCACCTCCGACCGCAGGATCGGGAAGATCCGGCGGGGTACCTTGTACGAGGAAAGCTGCTCGCGCAGTGCATTCCGCACTTCGTGCTCGGCGAATGCGAACCCGTCGCCGCCGACGAGAAGCGCGACCACCTGCTGCCCGTCCACCGGATCCGGTACCCCGAGGACGAAAGCGAGATCGACGCCGGGAAGCTCCCGGAGTTTCTGTTCGACCTCGCCGGACGCCACATTCGCCCCCCGGGTCTTGATCAGGTCGCTTTCCCGGCCGGTGAAGAAGAACCAGCCGTCCCGGATCACGCCGCGGTCGCCGGTGTGATACCAGCCGTCCGCGTCGAAGACGTCCGCATTCTCGCGTTTGTGGACACCCCGCATCAGCGAATAGCCGCGGACGAGGATCTCGCCCTCCTGCCCGTCCGGCAGCTCCTCGCCGGTATCCGGGTCGACGATCCGGTGCCGCAGCCCGGGAACCTGGTGTCCCGAGCTGCCCCGGTACTCCGCCGGGGAGCCGGTGATCCGTTCGGCGGCCGTGGAATAGGTGTGCGGGCCACCCGTTTCCGACATCCCGAGCGTCGAGACCGCAAGCGACGCGTCGGCCGGGCGCCGATCGGCGGGGATCGCCTCCGGCAGGCCGAAGCTGATGGACGTCAAGTCGGTCCCGGCGAAGTCCGGATGCTGCACCAGGCTCGCGATCGTATGCGGCCAGCCGGTGACATCGGTGACCCGCTCCTGCTCGAGAAGCCGCAACGCTTCCCCGGCTTCGAAGACTTCCTGGGTGACGAAGCAGCCACCGACGGACAACGGGCGGAGCAGGCTCAGCACCAAACCGCCCACCCAGTGCAGCGGCATCGGGCTCCAGATCCGCAAGTTCTCGTCACTGCCCGCCAGACCGGCGAGGTTGCGGGCGTGCCGGAGCAACCCACCGTGCGTGTGCACGACCCCTTTGGGTTCGCCGGTCGTCCCGGACGTGAACACCACGGCCAGGTCATCGGCCGGGGTCACGTCCCGTTCCATCTCGGCGACCAGCTCGCGCAGCCGGGGCGCATCGGATCGGTGCCACGGCAGGTTCCATGGCCGCCCCTCGCCATGCCAGTTCAGCACGTATCGGAGCTGGGGCAGGCTGCCGAGGAACAGCGGGGATCCGTGCGCCGAAGCCAGTTCCGGTACCGCCTTCTCCAGGCTGTCCAGGTAATTGTGCTTGAGAAACGATTCGACGCACAGCAGGTACTGGACATCGGCGTACCGGAGAAATGCCCGGAGCTCCTCGGGCCGGTAGAAAGTGTTGACCGGCAGCACAACGGCGCCGATCCGGGCCGCCGCCGCCCAGGCGATGACCCAGTCCGCCCCGTTCGGGAACAAGATCCCGACGCGCGAACCCTTGCCTGCGCCGAGTTCGACGAGGGTTGCGGCAAGGTCGAGCGACTTGCGGTCCAGCTCCGCGTAGGTGAGCCGGGTGGCCGAGGTGACCAGGCATTCCCTGCTCCCGTACGAGCCGGTCCCGTCCGCGAGGAGGTTCGGCACCGTCGGTGCGTACGGCGGAAAGGTCGCCTCGGCCCAGGAGCGGTCCGGCGGCTCTCCGGGACGGCTCGTTCCTTTCACGGCCGCCCCAGCGCGGACTCCGGACGCAAGTCGAGACCTTCGTAATCGCCCGCGGCCCGCCATTCGGCCAGGAACGCAAAGAAGCCCAGCGGCCCCCGGCCGTGTTCCGCGACGGCCTTCGCCACGGCCGAATCGGTGTCCGGCGGGTCGGCGGCAGGGATCGCGGCGCGGACGAACTCGGGCAGGCAATCGGTGACGTACGCACCGCCGGGATCCACCTCGCCACTGTGCAAGGGCGTTCCGAGGGCCCGGCAGTTCCGGATCCAGGCGGCCTCGGCCTCGCGGGTCGGCTCGATCTCCGCGATCCCGTGCGCGGTGGCGTGCTGCACCAGGTGCGTGATGTGCTCGATGTACTCGTACAGCATGTGCGTGACCGACGCCGTCGCGATTCCCTGCGGCGAGACGCCGACGTGGAACAGGTTCGGGAATCCGTTCACGTGCATCCCGAACATCGACTGCATTCCCTGCGCCCACCGCTTCGACAGGAGGATTCCGCCGACGCCCGCGGTCTCGAACCCGGTCCGGCTGGCGTGGGTGAAGTTCGGCAGCTCGAACCCGGACGCGAAGACGAGGCAGTCGAGCGGGTATTCCTCGCCGTCGACGACGACCCCGGCCGGCGTGATCCGCTCGACCCCGTCCGGAGAGTCGACGAGGTGCACGTTCGGGCGGTTGTACGCGGGCAAGTACTCGTCGTTGAAGGTCGGCCGCTTGCAATACCGGCGGTACCACGGTTTCAGCGCCTCGGCCACGGCCGGATCGCCGACGGTCCGCTCGACCCGGTCGCGGATCGTGTCCATTTTCTCGAAGTCGGCGAGCTCGGCCGCCTCCGCCACGGACATCCCGGGATTGCGTTCCAGCCACCCGGCGGCGATCTTCTTGACGTCGGTCCAGCAGTCCATCACCAGGTCGGTATCGGCTTTGCCACCGGCCAGCACCGTGGTGAAGTTCCGGATCCGGTCCCGCTGCCAGCCCCGCGGGAGCGCGGCGAACCATTCCGGGTCCGTATCGCGGTTCGCCCGGACGTCGACACACGCCGGAGTCCGCTGGAAAACGAAGAGCTCGTTCGCCCATTCGGCGACGCGCGGCACGATCTGCACGGCGGTGGACCCGGTGCCGATCACCCCGACCCGCTTGTCGGCGAGCTTGTCCAGCTTCCCGTTTCCGGCGCCCCCGGTATAGGCGTAGTCCCACCGGCTCGTGTGGAACGAATTCCCCTCGAACGTTTCGAGGCCGGGAATGCCCGGCAGCTGCGGCCTGCCCCAGATGCCGGTACCCAGCACGACGAAACGTGCCTCGATCCGGTCACCGCGATGCGTTTCGATGAGCCAGCGCGAGGTGGCCGGCTGCCACGTCAGCTGGGTGACTTCGGTGGACAGCAGCGCATTGTCGTAGAGCCGGAAGCGGTCCGCGATCCGCTTGCAGTGCTCGAAGATCTCGGGCCCGGTCGCGTACTTTTCCGTCGGCATATAGCCGGTTTCTTCGAGCAGGGGCAGGTAGACGTAGGATTCGGTGTCACAGCGCACGCCCGGATACCGGTTCCAGTACCAGGTACCGCCGAAATCACCGGCCCGGTCGATGATCCGGAAATCCTCGATCCCCAGCTTGCGGAGCTCGGCGCCGAGGAGCAGCCCGGTGAAGCCGCCGCCGACGGCCGCGACCGTGACCGTCTCCCGGCGCGGCGGGCGATCGGCCGGTACCGCATTCGGATCGTCGTCGAAGCGGGCGTACTCGCCGACCATGTCGAGATCGGTCTTCTGCAGATTCTCCGGCGTCATCCGCAGGCTTCGCTCGTGGCGGTAGCGTTCCCGAAGTCGCTCGAGGTCTTCGGCCGGCGGGCGAGTCGTCCCATCACGCTTGCTCACAAAGATCTCCCTCACGGCCCGGACTGTGTGGCGCGACCGACTGATAGTCGCTTTGAGACTGATGGCCGGTATTGTGCTACGGTCCGATGACGGGTGTCAACCGATTCGGACGGGTGAGGCAGTGGTCGATTACGAACTGCGGCGCAACGATCCGGCGCTCGACGAGGACGAAATGGCGGTGCGCGAAGCATTCGCGGAGTTCTTCACCAAAGAGTGCCCGTCGTCGGTGGTACGGGCCGCCGAACCGCTCGGTTTCGACAGCGCGCTGTGGGCGCGGTTGCTCGAAATGGGGGTCGCCACGATGAGCCTGCCTGCCGCCGCCGGCGGTGATGGCGGCACGATGATCGACCTGGTTCTGGTCGCCGGCGAGGCCGGACGGCGGCTCGCGCCGGTGCCGCTGGCCAGCCACGTGTGCGCCACCCGGCTGCTGGCCGCGGCGAGCACCCCGCAAGGTACCCGGATCTGCACGATCGCCCACGCTCCGGCCGTTCCGGGGGTCGCGCAGCTGGTGCCCGACGCCGCCATCGCCGCGGACGTCATCGCGCTCACCGGCGACGAACTCGTGCTGTACCAAGGAGAAGAGCCGGCCGCGCACGTGCCGAACCAGGGCAGCACCCCGCTCGCCTGGTGGCAGCCCGGCGCGAATCGCACCACGCTCGCGTCCGGGCCGCGGGCCGCTGCACTCCACGAGATCGCTTGCGCCGAATGGAAACTGCTGACCGCGGCCGCGTTGACCGGGCTCACCGACGGCGCGCTGGCGCTGGGGGTGGAGTTCGTCAAGACGCGCGAGACGATGGGTGTCCCGGTCGGCAGCCTGCAGGGCGTCGCGTACCCGCTGGTCGACACCGCCATCGAGATCGCCGCGGCCCGCAACCTGGTCTACCGGGCCGCGTGGATGATGCAGCACGAACCTGGGGTGCGCCCGGAACTGCCGCTCATGGCGTTCGGCGCGGCGCGGTCGGCAGCGACCTTCGGCACCGCCACCGTCGTGCACGCGCAGGGCGGGCTCGGCTTCACCGTCGAAGCCGATTCGAGCCTGTACTTCTTGCGCGCCAAGGGCTGGAGCGCGATCACCGAATCGGCGACGGACATGACGAGGGTCGGCGCGCAGCTGGTCGCCGGCCTTGGCTAGGAGGTTCTGATGGACTTCGGGCTGGTCGAGCTCACCCCGGCGCAGCAAGCGTTTCAGCGGGAAGCACGGGCGTTCTTCGACGAGATCGTGACGGACGAGGTGCTGGAGGAAGAACGCGAGACGGGCGCGGGCTTCAACCTCGACGTGCACCTGGCGCTCGCGGCCCGGGGCTGGCTGACGCCCGAATGGCCGGTCGGGGAGGGTGGCGCGGGGCTGGATCCGGTGTGCTGCCGCATTCTGCACCTGGAACTGGTGTACCACCAGGTCCCCCGCGTGACAGCGGCGACGACCCGGCTGGTCTGGCAGGCCGCCGAGCGGTACCTCGCCGATCCGCGCCTGCGGGCCGAGGTGAAGGCCGGGGTCGCGAACGGCACCGTCCGGATGTGCCTCGGCTACACCGATCCCGACGGCGGTTCCGACGTCGCGGGCGCGCGGCTGAAGGCGGTCCGCGACGGGGACGAGTGGGTGCTCAACGGCGCGAAAACGTTCACCACCGGCGCGCAGAACTGCCAGTACACCTTCCTGGTCACGCGCACCGACCCGGAACGGCCCAAGCACCGCGGGCTCACCATGTTCCTGGTCCCGCTCGATTCCCCGGGCGTCGAGATCCAGGCGATCCGGACGTTCGGCGGCGAGCGGACCAACATGGTCTACTACGACGGCGTCCGGGTGGCGGACCGGTATCGCCTCGGCGAGGTCAACGAGGGCTGGACGGTGCTGCGAGGCCCGCTCGACGAGGAGCACGGCATGGCCGCCCGCGACCGGCTGGCGGATCTGTCTATGGGACAAGGCTTTCTCCGTACCCTCGAACCTGCTTTCGCCGCCGCGCTGACCTGGGCGGCGACCCCGGCCGCGGACGGCACCCGGCCTGCCGACGACCCCGCCGTGCTGGCCCGCCTCGGGCAGATCGCCACCGGCTACGAGGCCGCCCTCGGCACGCCCGGGCCGATGGGCCGGGTGAAAGGCGCCGAGACGCTCATTGCGAAATCCGCGGAACTGATCGACCTGGTCGGCCCGCAAGCCGTGCTCCAGCCCGGTGCGCCCGGCCTCCTCGGCGACGGTGCGCTCGATTTCGCCCACCGGTTCGCGCAAGGCACCACGATCTACGGCGGTACCGTCGAAGTCTTCCGCAACATCATCGCCCAGCATGTGTTGAAGTTGCCCCGCCCGAGCTATCCCGGAGCCAAGCAGTTCCTCGGGCGCCCGCGATGACCCACATCTCCGAGGCAATGCGCGGTGCGCTCGGCGCCGTACTCGACCGCCGCGTGTCCTACCCCGTGGCGGAATCCGACATCCGCCGCTGGGCCATCGCGGTCTATTACCCGGACGCGCCGCCGGCACGGTTCCTCGATCCCGCGGCCGATATCGTTGCGCCGGAGGAATTCAATGCCTTCGCGTGGTGTGTCGCCAAGCAGGAAACAACCGGCACCGGCGACGTGGTACACCTCGAGAAATCGCTCGGCATTCCCCCGCCGCGGGTGAACTTCGCGCTCAACGGCGGCATGGAGGTCGAGTACGGCGAACCGATCCGGCCGGGCGACGTGCTGACCGCCGTCAAACGGCTCACCAGGTACGACGAACGGTCCGGCCGCCTGGGCCGGATGCTGTTCACCACTCTTGAGGACACCTGGACGAACCAGCGCGCCGAACGGGTCCGGCGCCACCGGACGACCCTGATCCGATACTGACTGCAGCCGAGCGAGGATTCCTTTGACTGTCAACGACAATCCGGCGAACGCTGCCATCGGCGACGACCTGCCTGCCTTCGTCCGTACCACCGACCTCGGCAACTGGAACCGTTTTGCCGCGGTCAACGACGAATTCGTCCCCATTCACATGGACGACGAGGCCGCCCGCGCCGCGGGTTACCCCGGCGCGTTCGGCATGGGAAATTTGCAGTGGTCGTATCTGCATTGCCTGCTGCGCGACTGGCTCGGCGACGACGGGCGCATTGTCTCGCTGTCGTGCAAGTTCCGCGTGCCGAACACCCGCGGGGCCACGGTCACCGCAGGCGGCCGGGTGGTCGACCGGCGCTCCCTGGACGGAACCACCTACCTGGACCTGGAAGTGTGGACAGCAAGCTCCGACGGGACCACGCTGGCCCCCGGGCGCGCCACCGTTGCACTCAAGACCTGACAAGCACCGCAGATCAGCCGCGCGGCTTACGCAAATTCAACCACGAATCAAGACCCAACCGATGCCGCATCACCGGCGAAAAACGCTCCTGCACCCCAGGCCGAAGAGCAGCACTGAAATTCCACTGCGAACGCAAAAACGGACTCGTGTAATAACCGAACAACAGCGGCCGGTCCTCGTCCTTCGTCACGTTCGCTCCCGAGGTGTGCCAGACCCGGCCCTCCATTGCGAGGATCGACCCGGCCGGGGCTTCGAACGGGACCAGCAGCGGCTCGAGGTCGTCCGGGAGATCGGCTTTCGTCGACCAGCGGTGGCTGCCGGGGATGTAGCGGGTGGCGCCGTTCTCGGCGCGGAGGTCGCACAGGCACCAGATGATGTTGATCGCCCACGGGTTCGACCACGGTTCCGGCACCACGGTCGCCTGGTCGGAATGGATGACCATGGACCCGCTGCCGGGACGCGCGATGTTCGCCGTGAAGTTGCTGACCACGTAGTCCGGGCCGAGGCACCGCGCCACGATCGCGTCCGCGGCGGGGTGCTGGAGCAGGTCGCCGAACAGCGGGTCCAGGTCCACCAGATTGAAGACCCGGACGTTGCACTCGTTCGGGTCGACGTTCGGGAGGTGCGCCGGGTTGCCGCGGCGCTGGTTCTCCTCGTTCGCCGCCCAGAGCCGCTCGACGGCCTCGCCGACTTCCGCCTGCGACAGCACGTTCGGCACCACGGCGTAGCCGTGGCGGTCGAGATCGGCAGCGACGTCGTTCAGTTGCGACTCCGCGAGTGTCATCCTCACACCTCCGCAATCCATCGGTCGTGGTTGGCCTTGGCGGCAGCGACGATCGGCTGCCACCGGGCTACCGTCTGGTCGAAGATCTTCATGTCGAAGTGGGTCTCCGTCCGGAATTCGAGGACCTCGACCCCGTCGGGCCCGGCCGCGTACGCGTACGGCTGACCGGCCGAGACGAAGAACCCGTCGCCCGCCTTGATGGTGCGACGGCCCATGATCGCCTCGCCCCGGACCACGTAGTACAGGCAGTCGGACGAGTGACTGTGCCGCGGCAGGCGATAGCCGGGGCCGAATTTCGCGTGTACCAAGCTGAATCCGCTCGGTTCCTCCTCGGAGAACAGCACCGTGGTACGGGCACCGGCAGCGAGCAGGGAGAGGTCGAATTCGGCGGACACCGCCGGGTCGAGGGTGGCGGGCGCCATCATGCCCGTCTCCTCGAGCACCGGCGCATCGGCCTTGCCGTAGAAAACAATGCGTCGAGATTCAGATGAGGTCATAGTCGTCCCTTGTCCGGAAAGGAAGGAAGGCAGCGCAGCGGGAACTGTCCTGGCCGGAGATCAGTGCAGCAGGTTGCCGAGGTCCACCGGCAGCTGGATCCCGGTGACGTGCCGGGCCTCGGCGGAGGCGAGCCATGCGACGGCCGAAGCGATGTCCTCGGGCTGCGAGATCTGGTCCGGCAGCGTCGGCATGAAGATCGGCGCGAGGGTGGTGGCGTACTCCTGCAGCAACGGAACCAGCTCGGCGGGGTACATCCCCGACTCGACCGCGCCCGGATGTACCGAGTTGACCCTGATGTCGTACCGCCCGAGCTCGAGCGCCATCGTCTTGGCCAGGCCGGTGACGCCGTGCTTGCTCGCCACGTAGTGCGCCAGGAACGGGTTGGCGCGCAGGCCGGCGACCGAGCTGATGAAGATCACCGAACCGCCGGAGCCCTGTTCGATCAGCCGCGGAACCGTTGCCTTCGCGGTGTGGAACGCGCCGGTCAGGTTCACGTCGATGGTCTCTTTCCATTGCTCCGGCGTGATTTCCCACGACATCGCCGTGGTGCAGATTCCGGCGTTGGCGACGACGACGTCGAGCCTGCCGAGCTCGGCCACCCCTTCCGCGACCGCCGCTTCCAGCTCGGCGAGCGCCCGGATGTCCGCGACCCGGGTGACGATGCGCCGTCCGAGCTCCTTCACCAATCGCCCGGTCTCGGCGAGATCTTCTTGCGTGCTCCCGGGATACGAGGTCGTCTCCGGTTTGGTGCACAGGTCTATCGCGATGATGTCGGCGCCCTCGGCGGCGAGCCGCACCGCCTGCCCCCGGCCCTGCCCGCGCGCCGCTCCGGTGACGAAGGCGACCTTGCCGGCCAGTCTTTCAGGAATTCCGTCCACGTCGTCGACCGTCCTTTCGTTACCGCACTTGGTTCATCCCCGGGAGCCGATGACACTCCCCGGCGTGCGCGCATCGGCACCGTCCAGGGGGATCGGGAACTTGTTGATGGTGCCGCCGTCGACGACCAGGGTGTGCCCGTTCACGTGCTTGCCGAGATCGCTCGACAGGTACAGCATCGCCGACCCGATGTCCGCGGTCTGCGCCATTTTCGTCAACGAGCCGTCCGCCATCGACGCGACATCGAGACCGCGATCGCGCGCCAGACGGGGCGTCGCGACGGCTCCCGGGGCAATGGTGTTCACCCGCACGTTCGCCGGGGCCAGCTCCACCGATGCCGTTCTGACAAAGGAAATCATCGCGGCTTTGTACGCCCCGTACGCGCCGTGGTAAGGCGCGCTGCTGATTCCACTGATCGACGACACACAGGTGATCGCCCCTCCCCCGTCTTCCGCCATCATCCGGCCGCCGATCTTGATCAGCAGGTACGCATGGCGGAGCACGAGGTCGAACGACCAGTCCCAGTCCTCGTCGGGCATCTCGGTGACCTTGGACCACCGCGCCATCCCGATGACGTCGCAGATCCCGTGGATCCGGCCGGCCTGCGCGCGGACCGCGGTCAGCATGGCTTCGATCTGCTCCGGATCGGCCGCGTCGACCTGGTAGGCCGTTCCGGCGATCTCAACCGCCACGTGGCCGGCCCGGTCCTTGTCGAGGTCGGCGCAAGCGACGTGCGCGCCTGCCGAAGCGAGTGCGTGGGCGGTCTGGCGTCCCATGCCCTGTCCCGCGCCGACGACGACGAAGGTGCGGCCGTCGAGCCGCAGGAGCGAGGGATAGTCCGGAACCGGCGATCGATCGAGATCTTCCATGAGCGTCCTTAGTGACATCCGGAAGGGCAGCAGAGCAGGTCGACCGGCGCAGCCGTGACCGGACCCGGCCATGGCGCGCTCTCGTTCCCGAAGGATAAACCAACTGGCAGTCTGTTGTCGACCCGCAGTCTTACCGAGTGCCGGATCTCGCCAAAACCCTTGTCACGCCGGGCTTAACCCGATCTTCTTCCGGCCGCGGACTCCTCGTCCAGCAGGCGAGCCAGCTGCGCACGCAGCTCCCGCGAGCTGCCGAACAGGACCTGCGTGGACTTCGCCCGCCGGAAGTACAGGTGCGCCGGATGTTCCCAGGTGAAGCCGATTCCCCCGTGTACCTGGATGTTCTCGGCAGCGCAGGCGAAGAACGTGTCGCCGCCGAAGGCCTTGGCCATCCTCGCCGCCATCGGCAGGTCGGCACGCCCGGCCACGGCCGCGTCCCTGGCCAGTACCGTCAGCGAACGGCTGAGCTCGATTTGGGTGAGCATGTCCGCGCACTTGTGCTTGATCGCCTGGAACGACCCGATCGGCTTGCCGAACTGCTCCCGCACCTTCGCGTATTCCACGGCCATTTCGAGCACTCGCTGTGCCCCGCCCAAAGCCTCGGCCGACAACGCCACCAGCGACAAATCCAGTACCGCAGGCAGGAATTCACTCGCCGATCCGGCCCGGCCGACCGCCACCGCGGCCGCCGACTCGAACTCGAGATGCGCCAGGCGGCGCGTCGCGTCCAGGGTGGTGCGGGCGGCCGCACGTACCCCCTCCGCGCTACTGTCCACAGCGAACAGGGTGAGCCCCGCATCGGTGGTGCCGGGGACCAGGAGCAGCTGCGCGGTATGGCCGTCGAGGACATATTCGGCAGCTCCGGTGACCCGCCACCGGCCACCATCCGGCGCCGCGGCGACGGCCGAGGTCGCGAGAGTGGCGCGAAGGCGGCCAGCAGCGAGTTCCGGCAGCCAGCGCGCTTGTACATCTTCGTCCGCGCACAGCCGGAGAGCCGTAGTGGCCACCACCGCGGACGACAGATAAGGCGCACAAAGCAAAGCCCGGCCCATTTCCTCGGCAACGACACAGACGTCACCGAAGTTCCCGCCTCCGCCGCCGTATGCCTCGTCGATCAGGAGGCCGGGAAGGCCCATTTCCGCCATCGTCCGCCACACCGCCGGATCGAAGCCCGCCGCGCTTTCCATCGCAGCACGGACCTGCGGCTCCGCCGATTCTGCGGTGAGCAGATCGCGGACGGCGGAACGGAGATCGGCTTGCTCGGGCGTACAGTCAAGAGACACGATTGTCCTCGAAGGGGTTCGGCGGGTTGAGAGAAGCCGGGCGGAGCGAAATTGCCGCCGGGCTTGGTATGCCCGATGGTACCTGGTAAGTATCGAGGGGCAAGCGTTTCCGGATTCCCGGCGGAGGAGCGTGGATGGACGCCGATGTGACAGCAGAGTTCCGCGCGTGGCTCGATGCGAACTGGTCCGCCGGCCTCACCGTGCGGGAATGGTGGCGGCGGCTCGCGGATTCCGGATGGTCTTTCCCGCAGTGGCCGGAAGAAGCGGGTGGCCGTGGGGAATCCCCGCGGATGGCCCGGGTGGCCCGCACCGAACTGGCGAACCGCAAGCTGATCGGGCCGCCCGACGGGATCGCCGTCACGATGCTGGCCCCGACACTGCTGCAGCATGCCTCGCCCGCGCAGCAACGCGAGCTGCTGCCGCAGATCGCGCGTGGCGAAATCGCGGCCTGCCAGTTGTTCAGCGAACCGGGTGCGGGTTCCGATCTCGCCGGTCTCCGGACGTCGGCCCGGCCCGACGGCGGAGACTGGGTGGTGAACGGCCAGAAGGTCTGGAGTTCCCTTGCCCACGAAGCGGATTGGGGAATGCTGCTGGCGCGCACCGACCCGGAAGCCCCCAAACATCGCGGGATCAGCTATCTGCTGGTGCCCTTGGCGCAGCCCGGGGTCGAGGTCCGGCCGCTGCGGCAGATGAACGGGCTCACCGAGTTCAACGAGGTATTCCTCACCGAAGCGCGCGTACCCGGGGATCGGCTTGTCGGGCAGCTGAACGACGGTTGGCGAGTGGCGCAGGCGACGCTGGCCGCCGAGCGTTCCCGCGTACCGTCGGCCGTGCCCGCTCCGCCGGCCGGACAGCGTGGCGGTTGGCTGGACCGCACGGTCGGCGAAGCTGCCGAAGCCCTGCGCACTGCGGCATCCACCGCCACCCGCATGTATTCGCGCAGTGGGCGGGCCGCGCGGCGGCTCGCGTTGCAGTACGACGTATGGTCCGACGACGTTGTTCGCGACAACGTGGTGCAGCTGCACATTCTCAGCGAAGCCAGCCGGGCGTTGATGGCCCGGCTCCGCGCTTCGCCGTTCGACGGCGGGGCGAGTGTCGCGAAGCTGGCCGCGGCGGCGCTCGCCCGGCGGGCGCGCGACGTCGATCTCGACGTCCTCGGTCCGGCCGGGCTGCTGTCCGGACCGGACGCGGCGCTCGGCGGTGAGGTCGAGCTCATGGCCTTGTCGGCACACCTGGTTTCGATCGGTGGCGGCACCGACGAGATCCAGAAGAACGTGCTCGCGGAGCGCGTGCTGGGCCTGCCGCGGGAATGACCCCATCCGACCGGGTCCCATCCGACCATGTCGTCCGGTCCGGACCGGGCGCAAGCCAGGAGGCTGGCAGTGACGGCCGTCGTCCCGCTCCCGAACAACGCGGAAACCCTGCTGACCAAGGTCCGCCTGATCTTCGACACCTTCGAGGGTGAGCAGCAGCAGCTCACCCTGTCGGACATCGCGCGGCGGTCCAGCCTCGCGAAGTCGACGGTGTACCGGCTGGTCGCGGAACTCGTCGAACACGGGTACCTGGACCGGGCAGGCACCGCCTATCAGCTCGGCACCCGGCTGTTCGCGCTCGGACAGCGGGTTCCCGCGCACGAGGAGCTGCGGCAGACCGCACTGCCGTACATGGCGACCCTCTTCAAGGCGGTCCGGGCGCCGGTGTTCCTCGGCGTTCTCGGCCACCACGAGGTGCTCTACGTCGAAAAGCTGATCGGCACCCGCGACGCCCATTCCGCCCACCCGATCCGGCACCGTGCACCGCTGCACGCGACGGCGAGCGGCAAGATTTTCCTCGCCTACGCGCGCCCGTCGCCGCTGGAAAGCCTTCGGCAGTCGGATTTGCGGCGGTTCACCGCGCAGACGATCGACAGCTTCGCCACCTTGCGCGACACGGTCACCGAGGTGCGGCGCGCCGGTTATGCGGTGATGCGGGAGGAGTACACCGACGGTTATGGCGCGGTCGCCGTCCCCCTCCTCACCGCGGCGCGCGAACTCGCCGGCGCGCTGTCGGTGCTGCCGCACATGTCGAGAATGAGCGTCAGCCGCATCGTGCCGCCCCTGCAGATCACGGCCCGCCGGCTGATGGCCCGGTACGAATCGCGCCAGGCGTCCCGGTAGCTCACCTCGGCATCCCGAGCACCCGCTGCGCCACGATGTTCCGCTGAATCTGTTCCGTACCACCGAAAACCGATACCGCCCGGGAGTACAGGTAATCCCGCAGGGCCTTTCCCTCGGACCCAGCCTGGGCACCGGGCACCAGATCGGTGAAGTCCCGCGAAATCTCCTGCCGCGCCCTGGTGAAGAACAGCTTGTCGACCGAGATCTCGGGTCCGGGTGGCTGTCCGGCGAGCCGCGCCGCCATGCTCGTGGCGCACACCCGGCGCACCGCCTCGGTGAGGACGTAGGCCCGGCCGATGCGGGCCCGGACGAACGAGTCGGTCACGTCCGCCCCGGCTTGTTCCATCAAGGCGAGGTCGTGCCCGAGGATGCCCACGAACCCGACGTCGCCGGGTCCCCGCTCGTACTCCAGTGCAGCCATGGCGACCGGCCAGGCCTCGCCTTCGGTGCCGACCAGATTGCCGACCGGCACCCTGGCGTCGTCGAAGAACACTTCCGCGAACTCCTCCGCGCCGGTGCTGAGCGCGAACTGGCGGATGGTGACGCCGGGCGCGGACGTCGGAACGACCAGGAAGGACAGTCCGCGGTTTCTGTCCGACCCCGGCTCGGTCCGGCAGAGCAGCAGGCAGAACTCCGCGTGATGGGCCCGGCTGGTCCAGATCTTGCGGCCGTTGACGACCCATTCACCGCCGTCGCGCCGGGCGGCCGTCGACAGCGACGCGAGATCCGATCCCGCTTCCGGCTCGCTGAATCCCTGGCACCAGAATTCCGTCCCGGCGAGCATCGGCGGGAGGTAGCGCCGCTGCTGCTCCTCGGTCCCGCTCGTGAGAAGGACCCGCCCCAGGTACGAGAAACTGGTCAGCAGCGGCGCGCCGGCCGCGCCCAGCTCGTCGTTCAGAATCGCTTCGAATACCGGGGGCCGCTCTTGTCCGCCGTACTCGGCGGGCCAGGACAGCCCGAGCCAGCCACCCGCGGACAGCTGACGATGCCACGCTTTGCTGTGCGCGATCCGCGCCGCGCCGTCGTGGCTCGGCGGCGCCGGTGGCGGGCGATTCGCGGACAGCCAGGTACGAAGATCGTCCCGGAATGCTTCGACTTCCTCGGCGGTGGACACGATCAGGCCTCCAGTCGCGACTCGGCGATCTTCGTGTACTGGTACCGCTCATCGCCCAGCACCCTCCGGTTGAGCGCGATCCGGCGAAGGTAGGCGTGCTGGGGTAATTCCCACGTGATCCCCATCCCGCCGAACACCTGCATCGCCGCCTCGGCAACCGGGCGGCCGTACTCCGCGGCGAGCGCATTCGCCGACCTGGCTGCCAGCAGCGCGGCGGCCGGGTCTGCCGTATCGAGCTGCTCGGCTGCGTGCGACGTCAGTGCCTGGGCTGCGGTCAGCGAGACGTACGCGTCCGCGCAAAGATGTTGCAGCGCTTGGAAACTGCCGATCGGAGCCCCGAACTGGACCCGGGTGCGGCTGTATTCGACCGCGGCACCGAGTGCTCCGGCCATCGCGCCGACCGTGTCCGCGGCCACCAGGGTGAGCGCGAGCGCGGTCCACCGGCGGAGATCGCCGAGTTCACCCCCGAGGTCACCGACGTCGACAGCCGGGCCGAGCGGGGTCACCGTCCGGGTGAGATCGGCGGGTCGTCCGGACGGCTCGGCGACGGCTCGCGCGACCAGTTTGCCGTCGGCCGGAACCAAAGCGGCGTCGGCACCGGCGGCGTCCCAGGCAACGGCCTCCCCGGTCCCGGTCAGGTCGGCGGACAAGCCGACGGTGAGCCGCAGGGTGCCATCGGCCAGTCCGGTAAGGGTTTCCGCCGTCGCGCCGGCGAGCGTCGCCAGCTCACCGGCAAGCACGTGCCCGAGGAGCGGCAGCACGGCCAGGTGCGTGCCGAGGCTCGTCGCCACCGTCACCAGGTCCACGGCGGAACAACCGCCACCACCGAAGCGTTCGGGCAGCCGCATTCCGCAGAGCCCGGCCTCCGCCGCGCGGCGCCATCCCTTGACCTGGTCGAAACCTTCGGGCTGGGCATAGCCGGCCTGGTGCGCCACCGCGTCGGCGATCTCGGCCAGTAGGCGGTCGGTTCCGGTGGGGCGCAGCAAAGCGGCGTTCACCCGGGCAGCTCCTCTCGGGAAAAGTGCTCAGAAAGCCATTGCCGAGCGCAGTATTTCGACCAGTTTCGACACCGACGGATAAAAGGCGGCGGAGAGATTCGGCGCGTGGCTGATGGCGGTGTACGCGCCACCGGCCCGGCGCACGGGAGCGCGTAGGGCATCGTGGCATTCCTCGGAAATCCGGGCGGCCACCTCAGCGCCGAAACCGGCGAACTGCACGGCCGGGTACGTCACGACCGCTCGCCCGGTCCGGCGAGCCGACGCGAAAACCCGCGGCGAATCCCACGGGACCAGCGAACGCAGGTCGATGACCTCGACGTCGATCTCCCCGGCCAGTTCCTCGGCCGCCAGCAGAGCCGTCGGTACCGCAGTGCCATACGCCACGACGGTCGCGTCCTTGCCCGGGCGGCGAATGGCTGCCGTTCCGATCGGAACCTCGTACGGTCCCTGCGGAACCTCACCCTCGCCTGGTTTGTACAGCAACGCTGCCGACTCGAAGAACACGCAAGGATCGTCGTCGGCGATACACGCGGCGAGCAGCCCCTTCGCGTCCGCTGCGGTCGACGGATAGACGACCTTCAGACCCGGAATGTGGGCGACCAGCGTTTCGAGGGACTGCGAGTGCTGAGCGCCGGTACCACTGCCGACGAGGGTCCGGATCGTGAGCGGGACGGTGGCCTGTCCCCCGGTCATCGACCGGAGTTTGGCCGCGTGGTTGGCAATCTGGTCGAGGGCGGTCGGCAGGAAGTCGGCGAACATCAGCTCGGCGACCGGCCGCAAGCCCTGCATGGCCGCGCCGATCGCGGCCCCGACGATGGCCGTCTCGCTGATCGGGGTGGCCCGGACGCGGTGGGTCCCGAAGCGGTCCGACAAGCCCTTCGTGATCTTGAACGTGCCACCCGCGGGGTCGGCGATGTCCTCACCGAGCAGAAAAACCCGGGCGTCGGTTTCGAGGGCGATCGCCAGTGCGTCGTTCACCGCGCCCGACATACCGGTCTTGGTCCGCGGACTGTCGGGCAACCCGGGATCCGCGAGACCGGCCGGGCTTTCCGGCGTGGCGGCAGTGGTCCCGGCCAGCACATGGTTGCCCAGCTCGGCAAGATCCGGCTGCGGACTCTGCAAGGCCGCCTCGATCGAGGTGGCGACCAGGTCCGTGACCTCGGCCTCGATGACACCGAGCGCGTCCGCCGAAACTCCGGCCTCGATCAGCCGGGTCCGGTACGCGCCGACGGGTTCCGCCGCTTTCGCGGCGGCCAGCTCATCCGGGTCGGCATACGGCATCGGAGCGCCGAAGGAATGGCCCTGAAGCCGGTAGCAGGTGGCTTCGAGAAAGGTGGGCCCCTCGCCCGCACGAGCGCGCGCCACCGCCTCTCCAGCCGCTCGATGAACAGCTTCCGGATCGAATCCGTCCACGGTCACCCCCGGCATGCCGTAGCCGGGCGCCCGGTCCGACAGCCGTTTGGTCAGCGTGTACTCGCCGATCGGGGTGTGCTCGCCGAATTGGTTGTTCTGGCAGAGGAACACCACCGGCAGTTTCCAGAGCGCCGCAAGATTCATTGCCTCGTGGACGAATCCGATGCTCGTGGCGCCGTCGCCGAAGCTGACCACGGTCACGGAGTCGCTGCCGCGCAACGTCGCCGCGAGCGCGATACCGTTCGCGATCGGCGCGCCCGCCCCGACAATGCCGGTGCTCAGCGCAAGGTTCCGCTCCGGGTCGCACAGCCCCATGGCGCCGCCGCGGCCACCGGAGGTACCCCCGACGCGCCCGAGATACTCGGCGACGACCGCAGTCACCGGCACCCCGAGCGCAATCGCGTCCGCACCACCGCGGTAGGTCACCACAGCGCGGTCCCCCGGCCGGAGCGTCGACCAGGCTCCGGCCGCGATGGCCTCGTGCCCCTCCGACGGCCAGTAGTTGAACCGCAACCTGCCCGCCCACAACCCGCGACGCACCTGCTCGTCGAACGCCCGCGCCAGCACCACCCGGCGATAAAGGTCCAGCCGAACCTCCTCACCGAGATCAGCACGCGCGCCGAGCTGAGGTACCACGTCGGTCATCCCTGGTCCCTAAGGTTGATGTTGTTCGGGGCGAGTGCCCTGGATGCCCAGGGCGATGGGGTGTGGCTGATCGTTGGTTGCCGCACGGTGGCTCGGAAGGAATGG
>NZ_JNYZ01000017.1 GCF_000717335.1 Amycolatopsis jejuensis | reverse complement strand
TGGCGCAACCGGCACTGCCACCCGAAGCGCCACTTCGCAGCCGGCTCGAAGATCCGCCGCCCAGATTACCTACCCAACGTTGCGTGACGCGGCACTAGCACTGATGGTGTTCGCCTGGGCGGTCAACGGCCTGCAGGGCTGAATTCCGCTGGCTCGCCGCGCTCCACCGGTATACCTCCGCGCATTGGAGCTCCCCGAACCGCCTTACAACGCCGTAATCTTCACATCCCGGCGCACCGAAGCCCGCCACCAAGACCGTGCCGAGTGAACACCGAATTCGACATGCACATTTCGCGCGTCGAACGCGCCTACCGCTTCGCCCGTCCGTGAAGGGAACCATCACAGCCCTTCACAGCCCTTCACACCGACCCCACCACCCACTCACCGCAGCCCGCGCACCCCACGAGACCCAGCAGCCCAGACCCGGCCCTGCACCCCGATACGAAGCCAAAACACGGTCTGGGGGGCTTGTCAAGGCATCTTTCCCGCCTTGACAAGCCCCCCAGACCGTAGTCACAATCACGGCTTCGGGGTGCCCCACGCAACAATTCCCTAAAGCGGAACCTCCACGAACCTCGAACAGCTCAATGCCGGGCCATAGTAAAACTCTGCCCATCCGACCCAATCGGCCCCGGGCTAAACGTCGCACTACCATTATCGTCAGCATCGAGCCCCTGCGGACCGGTGTCGGCAAGATTCCGACCATCAAACGTCACCCCATCGAACGAAACCCCGCCATTGATCGACGGGTACGAATCGGTCGGCGACTCGATGATCGCCTCCGCCGACGAGTGCTGCGCATTCAACGACTGCGTCGTCGTTTTCGTCCAACCCTGGGTCGTGTCGGTGAGGTCGAGCCGGTAACTGGACCCGCTGCGGGTCACCGTCGCCGTAAGGTGGTCACCGGCCTGCACCGGCGCTTCCGACGACGAGTAATACACCGGCGCGGCCGGGTACATTTCGTACCACGCCTGGTATTCCGGGCTTCCGCTGGAGCAGTCCGTCGCGACGCCGGTTTGCTCCACTGTGGACGAACCGTCGCCGTCGATGCCCACCCAGGGCGCGAAGAGGTCGTTGCTCGAATTGCACGTCACCGACGGCTCGGTCCAGCTTGCGGTCGCGGTGGTGAAACTGCCGAAACTGACATAACCGCCCCAGTTTCCGCCGGAATAGTGCTGGCCGTGGAAGTGCCTGCCGAACGAAACCGGACCGGCACCCGCACCGGCGGCGAGCGCCGCTGCCGTGAGCACGCCGACCGCAGAGACCGCCACCAGCCGCAACGGGCGCAAGGAAAGTCGTGAATACATGGGCATCCAATCTGGTCACGGGACTCGGAGTGCCTGCGGTACCAGTGTTGGATTCGGCTGCCCAGGTGGGTAGCTACTTTCGAAGGGTCTTCACATTCGGGCAATTGTTCACGTAATGTCCCGAATTTCCGGTGTGCACACGGAAGTCCGTGCACGGCCCGATGGGGAAGGCAACGGGCCATGCACGGACCTCGCGAGTGGACTACTGCGCTGAGGGCGGGCGCGCAGCGTCCACGAACCGGGTGGTGTAGGTCTGGCTCAAATCGATCTTGTCCTTCTTCGGTTTCACATTGCTGGACGAAGCACCCAGCACGTTCAGCACGTTCTGCGCTCCGGCCGCGTCCATTCGCCCGTCCTCGGTGAACATCGGCAGGCTGTCCTTGAGCGATTTCACGTACAGCGCCTTGTCGCCACCGGCAAACGACGGCGGCATCACATCGGCTACCTGTTCCGCGGTGTGCGAAGAAAGCCAGCGCAGCGAACTCACATACGCGTTCGCCAGTTTCTGCACGATGTCCGGATATCGTTTCACGATCTCACAACCCATGTACAGCGAGCTCGCCGGGTAAAGCCCACCCAGCGCGGCGCGGGTTCCCTCCGGCGTGCGCATGTCGTACAGCACCTTGGCCTGTCCGGTATTGGTGAGCTGCGCAATCGTCGGATCGGTCGTCATCCCGGCGTCGATCGAACCCTGTTGCATTGCCGAGATGAACGTCTGCCCGGCGCCGACCTTCACAGGCGTGTAATCCTTGCTGCCGACACCACCGCGGCTCGCGAGTGCCTTGGTGAGAAAGTCGGTGGACGAGCCCAGCGACGTCACCCCGAGGTTTTTCCCGCGGAAATCCGCGCCGGACCTGATCTGCCCGGCTTTCGAGGTGGCCACCATTTCCGCTTCGCCGGGCACATTCGCGAACTGCACCACGCTGGTGATGCATTGGTCCTTTGCCTGCAAATCGATGGCGTGGTCGTAGAACCCGATCACGCCCTGCACTTCCCCGGCCAGCAGCGACGTTTCCGCATTCGCCCCCGAGGGCTGGTCGAACAGTTCGACGTCGAGTCCCTGCTTCTGGTACTCGCCGAGCTGCTGCGCGAGCTGGCCGGGCAGATAGATCACTTTGGACAGTCCGCCCACCATGATCTTCACGTGCGGCCGCCCGCTGCTGCCGAGGTCGATCTGCCGGGAGTCGCGGCATGCGGTCACCCCGGCCACCGTCACCAGCGCGGCCGCCGCGACCGCGACTGTCCTTTTCAGCCGCATGTCAGATCCCCTGGCTCGCCTGGGCCGACGCCTGCGGACGCCAGCGCAGCAGCCGTCGTTCCGCCGTGCTGATCAGCCATTCGGCGAACAACGCCACGACCATGATGATGATCATTCCGGCGTACACCCCGGCGGTGTCGAAAGTGCCCTGGGAATTCGCAATCAGGAAGCCCATTCCTGCCTTGGCCCCGGTGTATTCCCCGACCACGGCGCCGATCAACGCGAATCCGAAAGCGACGTGCAGTGAGGAGAGAATCCACGACGTCGCGCTCGGCAGCACGATCGACTGCAGCACCTGCCACCGCGTCGCGCCGAGAATGCGGGCATTGTCGATCAAGTTGCGATCCACTTCGCGCGCGCCGGTGAAAGCGTTGAAGAACACCGCGAAAAACACCAGCACGAACACCGTCGCGACCTTCGACGACAACCCGAGACCGAACCAGATCACGAACAACGCGGCGAGCACGATTCGCGGCATTGCGTTGGCTGCCTTGATGAACGGGGCCATCACTTCGGCGAGGTACGCACTACGGCCGAGCACCACGCCGAAGATCACCCCGGCGACCGCACCGAGCACGAAACCGAGGAAGGCTTCCTCGATCGTCACCAGGATCTGATACCAGATGGACCCGAAATCGGTCCCGGCGGTGAACCATTCCACCAGCCGCTGCCAGATTTTCGACGGCATCGAATAGAAGAACGGGTCGATCCAGAACCGGCCGGCCAGCTCCCACAGCCCCAGCCACACCACGAGAATTCCCAGCCGCAGCAACCAGACGTTGCGTTTGCGGGCCGAACTGCGCTTCTTCTGCCGGGCGATGATGCTCGCCTCGTCCTCGATACCCGGATTCGAATTGGACGGCGGGACGATCAGATCAAGCGACACTGGTCGCTCCCTTCCGGCGAGCCTTGTCGACCTCGCCGCGCAGCGATTCCCAGATGTCGGAGTAGAGCTTCCGGAATTCTTCGGTGAGCCGCAGGTCCTCGACCTTGCGCGGACGGGAAAGTGGAATTTCGAAGACGTCCTTGACCGTCGCCGGGCTCGTGGTGAGCACGACCACCTTGTCCGCCAACGCAATTGCCTCGTCGAGATCGTGCGTCACGAAGATCACCGCGGCGCCGGAGCCGGACCACAGCCGCAGCAGCTCGTCCTGCATCAACGCGCGCGTTTGCACGTCCAGCGCGGAGAACGGTTCGTCCATCAGCAGGATTTTCGGGCTGGTGACCAGCGTTTGCGCCAATGCGACGCGCTTGCGCATGCCGCCGGAAAGCTGGTGCGGGTAGTACTTCTCGAATCCGGCGAGCCCGACGCGGCCGATCCAGTCCGCCGCCTTCTTCCGGGCGTCCTCTTTGGACTCCCCACGAAACCTCGGCCCGGACGCGACATTGTCCAGCACCGAACGCCACGGCATCACCGCGTCGGTCTGGAACATGTAGCCGACGCCGTCCGGAATGGACTTCACCTCGTTCCCGTGCACGAGCACGCGCCCGGCCGAGGCGGGCTGCAACCCGGAGACGAGCGAAAGGGTGGTCGACTTGCCGCAGCCGGTCGGGCCGACGACGGCGACGAACTCCCCCGGTTCGACGGTCATGGTCAGGTCGCGGACGGCGGTGTGGACGGAACCGGAACCGGTGGGGAACCTTTTGGTGGCTCCGATCAGTTCGATCAGTGGGGCCATCGAGGTGACTCCTTCGTCACGGGGAGGTGGGGACGCGCTGCCAGGGAGGTTAAGAGCGCGTCAGGCGAGGGAGAAGCTTGTCGACGTTCTGCGTGCGCTCTGCGCGTTCTCCACGTTTTGCTCATTTAGCGCGCTGCCCTGAGCTGGGGGTATGTTCCCTGGCATGCCGAAGTGGGCGCTCTTTCCGCGGATGCGGTTCACCCGTCAGGTGCTGCTGTTGCAGATCGGCGTGGTGGTCCTCGTCGTGGGCCTCGGCGTCGCGCTGGTCAGCTCGCTCCTGCGCACCACGCTGTCCGAACAGTACGGCGAGCGGGCGCTGGCGATCGCGAGATCGGTGGCCGCCGACCCGGTGGTGGTCGCGGGCGCGGCCGCGCGGCAGCAGGGCGGACCGCTCGAGGAACGCGTGCAGGCGGTCACCCGGAGCACGTCGGCGTTGTTCGTGGTGATCACCGACGACCACGAGATCCGGCTTGCGCATCCGACGCCGAGCCAAATCGGCAAACGAGTGAGCACGTCGGCGCAGGAAGCGCTGGCGGGCAACGACGTCGTGAGCGCCGTACAGCACGGCACGCTGGGGTTGTCGGTGCGCAGCAAAACACCGATCCGGCAAGGAGATCGGGTGGTCGGCGAGGTCAGCGTGGGCTTCGACATCGACGAGCTCACCGGCGATTTCAACCGCTGGCTCGCGCTCACGCTGGTCTTCGGCGGCGGCGCGCTGCTGCTCGGCGCGGGCGCGTCCGCGCTGCTCAACCGCAGGTTGCGGCGGGTCACGCACGGCCTTGAACCACACGAGCTGACCGAGCTGCTGTACGAACGCGAGGCGGTGCTGCACGGGATCGGCGAGGGCGTGCTGGCGGTGGACGCGCAGCAACGCGTGACCGTCCGCAACGACGAAGCCGAACGGTTGCTTGGTACGCCGCTGCCGGTCGGTGCGCCATTGCCGGAGCTGGACCTGTCGCCGCGAGTCCACAAGGCAGTCGCCGAGGGGTTGCCGGTGGACAATCTCCTTGCGGTGGCAGGAAATCGAGTGCTGGTGATCAACTCCCGAGCGGTGAAGCGAGACGAACGCTCGCTGGGTACCGTACTGACCTTCCGCGACCGCACCGACCTCGACAGCCTCACCCGCGAACTCGACGGCATTCGCTCCCTGTCCGACGGGTTACGCGCGCAGCGGCACGAATTCGCGAACCGGCTGCACACGCTGTCCGGGCTGCTCCAGCTCGGGCACCACGCCGAAGCCGAGGAGTACCTGCAGACGCTCACCGACACCACCGCGTCCCGCGCCGAACCGCTCGGCGACCAGGTCGCGGATCCGTACCTGCAGGCACTGCTAGTTGCGAAAACCGAGCAGGCGCACGAAAAAGGCATGGAGTTGCGGCTTGCCGACGATTCGTGGGTACCGGCCACCCTCACCGACCCGATCGCGGCCGGCACGGTGATCGGCAACCTGGTGGACAACGCCCTCCACGCGGCGAGAATGGGCGCGCGGCGGCCGGCGTGGGTCGAGGTCGGGCTGCTGGCCGACGGGTCCGCGTTACACGTGTCCGTTGTGGATAGTGGGTCCGGTATCCCTTCTTCGCTGCAGAAAACACTGTTCGACGAAGGAGTGTCCACAAAGCTCAGTCCGGGACACGGCCTCGGACTGGCACTGGCCCGGCAAGCCGCCCGGGCCCACGACGGCGACGTATGGCTCGCCGACCCCGGCGGGACCACCACCGGAGCGCTGTTCGTCGCCAAACTGCCCGGCCTGCTGGCCGACCGACCCGAGGAGGCCGACGCGTGATCCGCACGCTGATCGTGGACGACGATTTCCGCGTCGCCGGGGTACACGCGGGATTCGTGGCGGAAGTCCCTGGCTTCACCGTCGCCGGGGTCGCGCACACCGCCGCCGAGGCGCGCGCTCGCGTGCGGGAACTGGCGCCGGACCTGGTGCTCCTCGACGTCTATCTCCCCGACGAGCCCGGCCTGTCCGTATTGCCGGACTTGAAGACGGACACGATCGTGCTGTCCGCCGCGACCGACGGCGGGTCGATCTCCGCGGCCATCCGCGCGGGGGCGCTGAACTACCTGATCAAGCCGTTCACCACGCGGCAGCTGGCCGAGCGGCTCACGGCGTACGCGCGCTACCGCGGCATGGTGACGACGGAACGCCCGCTGACCCAGGACGACGTGGACCGCGCCTTCCGCACGCTGCACGACCAGGACCGAGCCGCGACGCCCAAGGGCCAGTCGAGCGCGACGGCCCGGCTGGTGTCGGAACGTTTGCGCAGTTCACCGACGCCGTTGTCGGCCGCCGAAGTGGCCCGCGAGCTCGGCATGGCGCGCGCGACGGCCCAGCGTTACCTGACCGCGCTGGCGGAATCGGGTGCGGTGGAGATGCGGCTGCGGTACGGCGCGACCGGACGCCCGGAGCACGAGTACGGGTGGATCGGATGAATCAGCGACCGCCGGACATGCGCCGGGCCGCGTCGAACCACGGTTTCCAGTCCAGATAGTCGTCGACACTGCTCTTTTGCTTGTTCCCTGGGGAATCCGGGCCGAGATCCGCACGCGGATCGGCCGTCTTCGACGGCGCTGGAGCGGAGGTTTCACGCGGGGTGGTGGGACGGACCGGGTTGCTGCGCCGCGTCGGAGTTTCGTGGGCAGGCACCGGGACGTACACGGTGACCGGCGCCGCGGTCTCGGTGACCGGCGGCGGGGCGGGCGCGGGAGCCTGCTGCACGGTGACCGGCACGCGCTGGTCGGTCTGCGCGGCGGCGTCGTCGGTGGGGTGGCCCAGGAATCCGCCGGTGAAGAGCCCACCGGCAAGCCAGCCGAGGCCGACCAGGATCACGGCCGCGCTGCCGCCGACCCACGCGCGGGCCCGGCGCCGGACGGCCACCGCGCGCGGCCGTTCCTTGGCGGGCGCGCACCCGGCGACGATCGGGATCGGCTGGGTGGATTCGCAGCTCGTCTCCCGGACCGCGAGATCCTCGGGGCTGCGCCGCCCGCGCGGCAGGCTCGCGGCGATGATGCCCGTGCGGTCGACCAGCTCGCCCGCAGCACGATCGGACGCGGTCGGCCGGCGCTCGGCAAGGCGCAGCATCAGTGGCTACCTCCGGGGTGCGGACACACGGGTGGACTGGGTGCATTCTGCTGCATTTTCGGCCTGATCAGGAGAAATGCAACTCCATCGGGTGATCATGGCTTTCAGCTGTAACTGCCGGGTTATCGGCCCATCCGTTTGCGCCCTCGCCGGGCCAATGCGGCAAGTGGCCGCTGGTAGGCGGAACCGAGAACGCGCGGTATCGCGTCGATCACGTACGCATCGGGTCCGATGAGGATCCGCGCGGACCGCCGCTGCACGCCGCGCAGGATCGTCTCGGCTGCTTTCTTCGGTGTGGTGAGGGCGATTTTGTCGAATCCGGCCGCCGCGGCCGCTTGATCACCGCCGCTGCCGCCGCGCGCGTTCCGGGCGATGTTCGTCTTGATTCCACCCGGATGGACGCAGCTGACCCCCACCGGATACCGCGCGGCCAGCATTTCTCCGCGCAACGACTCGGTGAATCCGCGAACGGCGAACTTCGCCGCGTTGTACGCGCTCTGCGTGGGCACTCCGACGAATCCGAACACACTCGACATATTCACGAGGTATCCGTCCCCGGAAGCGATGAGGTGCGGCAGGAATGCCTTTGTCCCGTTCACGACGCCGCCGAGGTTGATGCCGAGGAGCCAGTCGAAGTCGTCGAACGTCATGTCCTCGACGGTCGCGCCGAGCGCCACCCCGGCATTGTTGACGACGAGGTTCACCCGGCCGTGCTCGCTCGCCACCTCGTCGGCATGCGCGAGCACCGCGGCCCGGTCCGCCACGTCGAGCGCGTGCCCCCGCACCTCGGCGCCGCGCTCGCGGACCTCGCGCACGGTGCCGTCGAGCCCCTCGGCGTCGACGTCGGAAATTTCGAGCCGGGCCCCGTACAGCGCCAGCTCGAGGGCGAGCGCCCGGCCGATGCCCGAACCGGCTCCGGTGATCACCGCGACCTTGCCGCCGAAGTCTTTCATCAGTTCCCCACCTCGTTCTCACCGCCGGTTCGGATACTAGTGACGGAGAATGTCTACGGGAGGTGGCATGCGACGCACGGTGATCGGGCTGTTCGCGCTGTTGAGTGCGAGCGGGACCATCGTGGCGTGCACGGTTGACGGGGCACAGCAGACGGTCAGCGCATTGGCCACGGGGGTGCCCCCGCAACCGGCCATCGGCGCACTGTTCGTCGACGGCACGCACTACTGCACGGCCAGCGTCGTGCACAGTCCGCAAGGAAACGAGCTGGTCACCGCCGCCCACTGCATCCACGACGGCCAGGGCGGCGGATACGTCACCGGCGTCACGTTCGCCCCGGGCTTCCACGACGGCGTTGCGCCATTCGGGTATTGGGAGGTCGCCGACCAGCTGGTCGCGCAGGCTTGGATCGACACGTCCGACCCGAACCTCGACGTCGGCTTCGCCACCGCACGGCAAACCGGTTCCCCGGTCCCCCTCGAATCGGTGACCGGCGCAAACCAGCTGGCCACGAACGGCCCGTTCGCCCGCCCGGTGACGGTGACGGGGTACCCGGACGGCATCGACGAGGTGGCCACCTGCGACGCCGAAACCCAGCAGGAAGACCCCCACCAGGTCCGCATCGACTGCCCCGGCTTCGCCACCGGCACGAGCGGCAGCCCACTGGTCGCAGACCCGGCGCCGGACACCAAGCTCGGCACGGTAGTAGGCGTGATCGGCGGATACGAAGCAGGCGGCTACACGGACGACGTCTCATACTCGAGCTACTTCGACGACGAGGTCCGCACTCTCTACCAGCAAGCCACCGCAACCCCGTGACATCATCGACGCATGAACGTGCGCGACGTCCCCATCACCGGCGAGCCCATCAGACTGGGCCAGTTCCTGAAACTGGCCGGATTGGCCGACAATGGCGCACACGCAAAAGACCTCATCGACGCCGAAGAAGTAAAAGTAAACGGCGAAACAGAAACCCGCAGAGGCCGCCAACTAAAAACCGGCGACATCATCTCACTCGGCCACGAACAAGCCCGAGTAGCCACCAACTAACCAAGCCGCACCTGCGCACCCACGAGACCCAGCAGCCCAGCCCCCACCCTGCACCCCGATACGAAGCCCAAAACACGGTCTGAGGGGCTTGTCAAGGCATCTTTCCCGCCTTGACAAGCCCCTCAGACCGTAGTCACAATTCCGGCTTCGGGGTGCCCCCACGCAACAATTCTTTAAACAGAAACACAATCACCCAACAGTAGTCAACGGCGGCCTCCCCACCGAAGCCGCCAACAAATCCAGCCCCCGACGCACCGAAGCCGACAACGGCACCCCCAACGCCCGGCACTGCTCCAAATACTGCGCCTCCCGCCACCCCGGATACCGCACCGGCGACCCCCCTTCCCACCCCAGCATGCTCCCGAACACCGCACTGGCCGCCCGATAGAACCCATCCGCACTCCGCAGAGTCGTCGGCGCAATAGCCAGCACCAGCAACCCGGTGTCATGCTCATGATCGGCCACCCCGGACAACACCCCGGCCAGCACATCCACCATCAACGCGAACCCGGCAAACTGCGGATCCCGCGCCGTATCGGCCAGATCGACGTCGAGCACGAACTCCGGATACGCCCCCGCAGGCGCCGCCATCCCCAGCGGATGAACCGGCTGGTCACCGAACCCCCCGGCAGCCATCACGATCCCGATCATCCCGTGCGGCAACGCCCGCGCCGCATGATGACCGACGCGCCCGAACGGCCCGACCCCGCGCAACGACACGAGCCCGACCCCGAACCGCCCGGCCCGCTGTACCGCACGGTCCATCGCATCACCGACCGCCCACAACCCGGACGCCCGCCGATAATCGATCAACGCCGCCGCACCACGGTCCGCAATCAGCAACGGCTGCGCACCCGGGCTGACGAACCCGCCTTCCACCGCAGGGAGATGAACGCGCGTCAGCTCCGCGACACCGGTATCGGGAGCCCCGGTGAGATCGCCGTGGCACAACGCTTCCGCGGCCATCGGCGCGCGGTCTTCCGGAAAACCGTGCGCCATCAGGACGACGGAGACGAGCGTGACCAGTTCGTCGGCGGGGACGCGCTGCCAGGCCTGCTCGGGAATCGGGGTGTCGGCGGGAACTTCGGGGGCGGGACGGGCAGGGCGGAGGGAGCGCGGTCTGAGGGACACTTCATCGAGATTGCCGCGCGCGCTCCGGCGGCGTCAACGAGGATGGCCCGAGAGTGTGATGAGGGCTTCCGCAGACACGTACCCTGAAGCGCATGTGCCGAAACATCACCACGCTCCGCGGCCTGCAGCCCGCGGCCACCACGGAAGAGATCGAAGCCGCGGCACGCCAGTACGTGCGCAAGGTGACCGGCGTGCAGTCCATTTCCGACGCCACGCGCGATCCGTTCGAGGCGGCCGTCGCCGAGATCGCGACGATCACCGCGCGGCTGCTGGACGAACTGCCGCAACGCCGTCAGCCGCCCACCACCGTGCCGCCGCTGCGCCGCCCCGAGGTCCGCGCGCGGATGGCCCTGCGCGAGCTGAAGAAGCCCTGACCCGCAATCACTCCACGGCCTGCGCCGGAAACCGCGGCTTGATCTCCTGGTTGAGGTACCGCCCGGGACTGTCCGAGGCCATCAGCTCGCGGTACACCCGCGCGGGCACGAGGTGGTAGCGATACACGGTGCCGTTGCGGAACCCGACTTCCAGCACGGAACTGGCGGCGTCGTACCCGACGTCGCTGATCACGGAGGACTCCACGGAAACCCGGCGCACAGCACCGGTGAGCCGACCTGCGCAAGGCGGCCCCGGCCTCCCGCGCGGACGCGGAACCCGGGGCCGGACGCCCAGCGGAAGCGGAGGGATTTGAACCCCCGGTAGGTTTCCCTACGGACGCTTTCAAGGCGTCTGCATTCGGCCGCTCTGCCACGCTTCCATCCCCGTCAGCGTATCGCGCCGTCCTTCCACGTCGTCCAGGTGTTCGAGGACGCGCATGAACGCGGTGCTGACCGTCGTCTGTTCCTCCGGGGTCAGCAGGTCGATCAGGTGCTCCCGGGCGCCGCGGACGTGTGTTGGCGCCGCGGCGGCCAGCACCTGGTACCCCGCGTCGGTGAGGGCCGTGATCACGCCGCGCTTGTCGTCGGGGTCCGGGCGGCGTTCGACCAGGCCCGCTGTCTCCAGCTTGCCGATCTGGTGCGACAACCTGCTCTTCGTGGAGCCGAGCAGGCCCGCCAGCTCCGACATCCTGGTGCGCCGGTCCGGCGCTGCGTCCAGGGCCACCAGCACCTCGTAGTCGGCGAGCGAAACGCCATGCCCCTCGGTCAGCTCGCGGTGCAGCCGTTGCCGCAGCCGTAGCGACGCCACGATGTACGCCCGCCAGGCGTGCTGTTCGGCCGCGTTCAGCCAACGCACGCCCAGGTCGTCGGTCATGTACGCAGCGTAGAAGGCTCCCATCCGGCCCGGCGTTTCGGCCCGGCGTGAAAATTCCGCGGCGAAACTTCGCCCGAAGGAGGGTCACGAAAAGGTTGAGAGTCGACGCGTCGAGGCGCATGCTCGATGGGAAGCGGAGGATTGCCGGGACACCGAGCGCGCCGCGGGGCACGCTGGCCCGGTTTTCCCACGCGGGAAGGCCAGGTGGTGGCATGGCAGGTGATCCCGCGGTTGACCGCCCGCTGCGTCCCCGCGGCCGGCACGGCCCCGTTCCGGTTCGGTCGCGATTGTGAACAGCACGAGCGGGCAAGCACCGGTGCGCTCGGCATCGGCCTCGCGCACCCGGCGTCGTTCTGGCGCTGCTTCTCTTCGCGGCCTCGGCACCGCGAAGGCACCGCCGGACGCCGGCCCGGCCGGTGGCCAACCGCCGTAATCGAAACCTCGGTAGTTACCTGGGTGCGGTCCCCAGCGCAGGGGCCGCACCCAGGCCCGTCTCCGGGTCGGCAGCTACGCTTTCGGCCGTGCGATTCGACGATGACGCGGGACTGGACGCCTCCGAGGTCCAGGACATGCGAGGCAGCGGCGGCGGCGGTGGCGGGATCGGCGGCCGCGTGGCACTGGGCGGCGGCGGGCTCGGCGTGGTCGGCCTGCTCATCTACTTCCTCATGTCCCAGTTCGGCGGCACCGGGCCGAGCCCCGCGGCAGGCGGCATCGGCCTCGGCGACGTCAGCTCCGGGCAGCAGCTCGACGCCACCACGCTCGCGCAGAAGTGCCGTACCGGCGCCGACGCGAACCGGGACCACGACTGCGCGGTAGTCGCCGTCGTCAACTCCATCCAGGACTACTGGACCCAGGAGTTCTCGCGTTCCGGCCAGACCTACCGCAAGGCGACCACGCGCTTCTTCTCCGGCGGTGTGCGCACCGGCTGCGGCAGCGCGACGTCCGACACCGGGCCGTTCTACTGCCCCGCCGACTCGCACGTGTACATCGACCTGACGTTCTTCAACGAGCTCAAGACCCGTTTCGGCGCACAGGGCGGGCTGTTCACCGAGGCGTACGTGCTGGCCCACGAGTACGGCCACCACGTGCAGAACCTCACCGGTACGTCCAAGCGCGGCACCGGCAGCGGTCCCACGTCCGGTTCGGTCCGGCTCGAACTGCAGGCCGACTGCTACGCCGGGGTCTGGGCCAACCATGCCACCACCACGCCGACCGAATCCGGGAAACCGCTGGTCCAAGACGTCACGAAGGACGACATCGCCCGCGCGCTCGACACCGCGGCCCGCATCGGCGACGACTACATCCAGTCGAAGCTCGGCGGCGGCGACGTCGACGAGTCGAAGTTCTCGCACGGCACGTCGAAGCAGCGCGAGAAGTGGTTCACCACCGGGTTCCAGACCGGCCAGCCCGCACGCTGCAACACCTTCAGCACCAACGACCTGGGTTGAGCCGGGCGGGCTACAGTCGGGCCCATGCACGCGATCACGATCCGCGAACCCGGTGCCCCCGAAGTGCTCGAGTGGACCGAAGTCCCCGACCCCGAGCCCGGCCCCGGCGAGGTGCTGGTGGATGTCGTGGCCAGTGCGGTCAACCGCGCCGACCTGCTGCAGCGGCAGGGGAACTACCCGCCGCCGCCAGGGGCGAGCGACATTCTCGGCCTCGAATGCTCCGGCGTGATCGCCGAGCTCAGCGAGGGCGTCGAGGGCTGGCAGGTCGGTGACGAGGTCTGCGCGCTGCTCGCCGGCGGCGGGTACGCCGAGCGGGTGGCGATCCCGGCCGGGCAGCTGCTGCCGGTACCCGCGGAGGTCGAGACGGTCGCCGCGGCCGCGCTGCCCGAGGTCGCCTGCACGGTGTGGGCGAACGTCGTGATGCACGCCGGGCTCGCCGAGGGCCAGGTCCTGCTGGTACACGGCGGCGCTGGCGGCATCGGCACGCACGCGATCCAGGTCGGCAAGGCATTGGGCGCGACGGTCGTGGTCACCGCGGGTTCGCCCGAGCGGCTCGACAGCTGCCGCCAGCTGGGCGCCGACCTCGCGATCAACTACCGCGAGGACGACTTCGCCGAGGTACTGCGTGCCGAAACCGGAGGCGCCGACGTCATCCTCGACAACATGGGCGCGAAGTACCTCGACCGCAACATCGACGCGCTCGCGACCGACGGCAGGCTCGTCATCATCGGCATGCAGGGCGGGATCAAGGGCGAGCTGAACCTCGGCAAGCTGATGGGCAAACGCGCGAGCGTGTACGCGGCCGGGCTGCGGGGGCGGCCGCTGGACCAGAAGGCGGAAATCGTCGCCGACGTGCGCAACCGGCTGTGGCCGCTGGTCGAGCAGGGTTCGGTGCTGCCGGTGGTCGGGCAGGTCGTGCCGATGGCCGAAGCCGCTTCGGCGCACCGGATGCTGGAAGAGGGCTCGGTGTTCGGGAAAGTCCTGCTGGCCGCGAAGTCCTGAAGTCCTGAAGTCCGTGAAGGGAACCATGAGGGAATCAGATTCCGTGATGGTTCCCTTCACGGAACGTCAGCGCAGTTCAGCGTAGTTCTTCGAGGACCCGCACCAGCTGGTTGATCTCGAAAACGTTGGAGTAGTGCGCCAACCCGATCCGCACCGCGCCACCCACCTCGCCGACGCCCAGCGACGCAAAGACACCGCTGCTGCCGTCGTCGGCGAAGGCGCACAAGCCTTGCGACGCAAGGTATTCGGCGATTTCGGACGATTTCTCCCCGGCGACCGTGAACGCCAGCGCCGGGATCCGCCGCATCGCATCGCCGAGCACCATCACGTGCCGCAGCGAGCGCAGTTCCGTGGAGAGCTGCGCGAGCAGGCCCGCGTGGTACGACTTGGCCGAGCCGAGCGACGTCACCAGGCGTTCACGGCGGGAGCCGGACGCGGCGTCGTCCAGACCGGCGAGGTAGTCGATGGATGCGACGAGACCGGCCAGCAGCGGGTACGCGTGCGGGCCCAGTTCGAGCCGCGCCGGGCCGCGCGCGGCCGGGTCGAGCGACACCGACGAGACCCGCTCCAGCAGCTCCGGGTCGCGGAAAACCAGCGCGCCGACCGCCGGGCCACCCCACGCCGGGGCCGACACCACCAGCACGTCGGCGCCGAGTTCCTGCAGATCAAGGGGCACGAACGGGGCGGCGTACGTCGCGTCGACCACCACCAGCGCACCGACGCGCTTGGCGAACTCGATCACCGTCGGCACGTCCGGCCGGGTCCCGACCGACCCCGACGCCAGCGTCACCGACACCGCCTTCGTGCGCGCCGACACGAGGTTCTCGTACTGCCAAGCGGGCAGCTCGCACGTCTCGATGTCGATCTCGCTCCAGCGCACCACGGCGCCGACGCGTTTCGCCGCCCGCCGCCACGGCGCGATGTTCGCTTCCTCGTCGAGCCGGGAGACCACGACCTCGTCGCCGATCGTCCAGCGCTCGGCCAGCGCGTCGACCAGGCGGCGCAGCAGGACCGGCGCACTCGGCCCGAGCACGACAGCGCCCGGTTCGGCCCCGGTCAGATCGGCCACGGCCCGCCGCGCCGCGGTGACGATGCTCTCCGCCCGCTGCGACGCCGGGAAGGCTCCGCCCGGCCCGGACACCGGCGCCCGCATGGCCGTCGACACGGCCGAAGCGACCTGTTCGGGGACCAACATTCCGGCGGCGCCGTCGAAGTGAATCCAGCCATCCCCCAGCGCGGGGAACAGCCCACGGATACGAGCGACGTCGAACGCCATGGGGGACACCGTACGGACGTGCGGTTTCGCGGTTGCCGCGGGGTTGGGCAGAACGCACCCCGGGTACCCGGTTGCGGCTACCCTCGGACCCGCAACACAGTCAGCAACGGGGATGGAGCACATGAGCGAGCCGAACTTCCGGGGATCGGGTGAACCGGGCGGCGATTCCGTGCCGCACGTGGTCGTGGTCGGGCCGGACGGCGTCCCGGTCGGCACCGCACCGATGTCACCCGACGGCGACGACCACGAATCGGTCGGCGACCTGGTCGAAGAACCGGCCAAGGTGATGCGCATCGGGACGATGATCAAGCAGCTGCTGGAGGAGGTCCGCGCCGCGCCGCTCGATGACGCGAGCCGCAACCGGGTACGCGAGATCCACCAGACGTCCGTGCGCGAGCTGGAGCAAGCGCTTGCGCCCGAGCTGCGCGAGGAGCTCGAGCGCCTGGTACGGCCGTTCACCGACGAGCAGACGCCGTCGGACGCCGAGCTGCGGATTGCGCAGGCCCAGCTGGTCGGCTGGCTGGAAGGGCTGTTCCACGGCATCCAAACGGCGCTCTTCGCACAGCAGATGGCCGCGCGTGTCCAACTGGAGCAGATGCGCCGCGGGCTGCCCGCCGGGTCGTCCGGCCGTCCCGGCGAGGGTCCTGCGCCGGGGATCAGCGGGACCGGCCAGTACCTGTGACCCCTTCGTGAGTGTCGGTTCCTAAGCGGAGCCGACACTCACGAAGAAGGCCCGCAGGTCGCCGATCAGCAGATCGGGCTCCTCCAGCGCCGGGAAATGGCCGCCCCGCGGGAATTCCGTCCAGCGGACGATCCGGTCGGTCCGCTCGGCGAGGTGCCGCAGCGGCAGCCCCATGTCGCCGGGAAACACCGCAACCCCGGTCGGCACCGTCGAAACCGGCGGCGGCGCACCCCACTGCCCGTCCTGGTCGGCGTAGATCCGCGCGGACGAGGCAGCGGTGCGGGTGAACCAGTAGATCGAGACGTCGGCGAGCAGGTCGTCGCGGTCGATCAGGTCATGGTCGGTGTTCGAGAACGCCCGGAACTTCTCGGCAATCCAGGCCAGCTGGCCGGCCGGGGAGTCGGTCAGCCCGTACGCAAGCGTTTGCGGCTTGGTGGACTGGATCATCGCGTACCCGAGCCCGCTGCGTTCGAGGGCCCGCGATTTGGCCAGTGACCGCTCCCCCTTGCCCGGCTCGGCACCCGCGAGGTCCGCCTCGGTACGCGCCACCGCGGACGGCAGCATCGTCAGGTGCACCCCGATCATTCGCTCGGGAAACTGGATACCGAGCTCGCGGGAGATGAGCGCGCCCCAGTCGCCGCCGTGCGCCCCGAACTTCTCGTACCCGAGCCGGGTCATCAGCTCGGCCCACGCCCGCGCCGTCCGCGCCTGCCCCCAGCCGCGCTCCCGGGCCGGCCCGGAGAAGGCGAACCCGGGCACCGAAGGGACGACGACGTGGAAAGCGGTGGCCGGGTCCCCGCCGTACGCCCGAGGGTCCGCCAGCGGTCCGATGAGGTCGAGGAACTCGACGATCGAACCGGGCCAGCCATGCGTGAGCAGGAGCGGAATTGCGGTCGGCTCGGGTGAGCGGAGGTGCAGGAAGTGCACGGTGGCGTTGTCGATGGTGGTACGGAATTGGGGAAAGCCGTTGATGCGTTCTTCCTGCGCCCGCCAGTCGAATCCGCGGCGCCAGTAGTCGGCGAGATCCCGGACTTCTTCGACCGGAATGCCGAGGTCCCATTGCGGGTCGGCGAACGGGTCGGGCCAGCGGGTGGCGGCGAGGCGGCGGTGGAGGTCGTCGAGGTCGGACTGCGGGATGTCGATCCGGAACGGGGTCAAGTCGGTCATGGGAGGACGCTAGAAGCGATTGCGGACAGTTCCGGTCCTTGACTCAGAACTCGGCTGGTACCACCACGCACCCAGCCGATCCCGTAATGGTCCACGAAGACTGCGTCGAAACCGGAAGCCAAGTCAGGTAAGGAAGAACCTGGCAAGCGCGGCACGGACAACTCGTCGAACCGGGCCGCGAGCCACGGCGGAGAGCACTTCCAAATCCTCCGCGGGATCGATGCGGTGCGCGGTTTCTTCGCCTCCTGATCTCTGCCCTTTCGACACGTCGTCCGGGATCTTCCGGGTCGACCTTCCGTTCGCGCTCCCGGTCCTCGCATCGCGACCGGGCAGCGGCATTTACCGTGGCCGCAGCGAGAGGGGGAGTGTGATGAGCAACCCATTGGTGTCCGCCCCGGTCAGCAGTACGACAGCCATTTCCGGAATCCCGCTGCTGGAAGACGCGAAGGCGGTCAAGACCAGTATCGAGAGCGGCGACTGGTCCTCGGCCGTGCTCGGCGCCGCCGGAACCGCGCTGGACGCGCTCGGCACGATCGCCGACCCGTTCGGTGCAATCCTCTCGGCAGGCGTCGGCTGGCTGATGGAGCACGTCGGGCCGCTCAAGGATGCACTCGACACACTCGCCGGCAACCCGGACCAAATCACCTCGTATTCGACGACCTGGCAGAACGTCGCAAAGGAACTCAAGTCGATCGGCGAAGACGTCGGCCAGCAGGTGCAGGCCGACCTTCAGGGCTGGTCGGGCGAGGCGGCGGACGCGTACCGGCAGCGTGCTTCCGACCTGGCCGCACTGATGTCCGCGTCCAGCGAGATGAGCGACGGCGCGGCAAAGGGAGTGCAGACCGCAGGCGAGGTCGTCGCCGCCGTGCGGTCCCTGGTCCGCGACACGATCGCCCAGGTGGTCGGCCACCTGATCTCGTGGGCACTGCAGGTGCTGCTGACTCTCGGCATCGGACTGGCCTGGGTCGTGCCGCAGGTTGTCAGCCTCGTCGCGAAGACCGCGGCCAAGATCACCGGCCTGGTCCAGCGGCTGGTCAAGGCGCTGAAGGCGCTCGGCCAGCTGCTGGGGAAGGCACGCAGTGTGTTCGAGCGGGCCGGTGACGCGATGAAGGGCGTCAAGACGGGCAAAACCGGCAAGCCCGGTTCAGTGCCGCCGCTGGACAAGACACCGAAGCTGCCCACCGACCGCCCCCGCTCGGGCCCGGGTGGCGGCTCCGGACACCACCCCTCCGGGCACGGCAGTGGATCCACCGGTCCCAGCGGTTCGCACGGATCGACCGGCCCCAGCCGGGCACTTGGCCCCGACAAGTACGACGGTGACCACAACCTCACGTCGCCGGGTGCGCCGACCCAGCACCCACACGGCGGCGGTTCGATCCCCCAGCACACCCACGACCACGTCAACCAAGGCAACCTCAAGCCGCCGAGACCGCATGCGAACCCGAAGAAGTCGAAGCCCGCGTCGTTCACCGGTGGGCACGTGCTCAGCAACCAACTCCCGCCCGGCACGAAGCCGAGCGCCACCCTCGGCAGCGGAATCCACGGCGGAACGCCCGTGCCCGGGCCGGCCAAACCGAACGGCGTCTACAACATCCAGGGGCCTTACACCCAGAACTCGGCAGGCAACCTGGTCCCCAAGCTGACCGCGTCGGGCAAGCCCGGGCAGAGCACGATGTTCCCGCCCAACACGAATTCGGGCCTGACCGGGAACGTGGCCAACCAGGCGTGGAACGGCGGCAAGCCACACGGCGGCTTCGCTCCGGCAGGACACCAGACCACTTCGCAGGGACATCCCAGCAGCTACACCTGGAACGGCCACGGCCAGATCCCCTACACCCCGATCTGGGATCCGGCAAACCCCGGCAAACACGGCGCCGCCCCGCCCAAACACGACAATCCGCACGCCGGCCAGATCATCAACGTGACCGGGTACGCCAACCCGCACTACCCGGCGGGCAAGCCGGTACCACCTCCCAACGCGGCACCCGGACACCCCGATCCCTCGAAGCCCGCCCCGCCACCGCTGGACGTCAACCCCTCCACCTACTTCCCAAGTCACTGACGGCACCCGATGACTTCGCTGTTCGAAGCCGGCGACGCACTGTCCCTGTCGTTCGACGAACACCGCAGGCTGCGGGTCAAGGCCCCGCAGGAGTCCTTCGCGCTCGCCGCGTGGCTCTATGCCGACGCACAGCCGAATCTCGCCGCGCTCGATCGGCTGGGGCAGCTGCTCGAGCAGTGCCGCCACGAACAGGCGACGCTGGTCGGCAACAGCTGCCTGATCGACTTCGTCAACAACGTGGTGGTGCTGGAAAGCCGGTACGAGCTCTGGCCCCGGACGGTGTTGCCGCAGACGGATTTCTGGACGCTGCTCAACGGTTTTCGCGGCTACCTGGCCGGCACCGCGGATCAGCCGCGGCTCGCCCGGCCCGCGGACTACCCGATCGCGCTGCGGCAGGTCGTCCGCCACGTCCCGGAGAACAGCTCCAAGCAGTACCTGGTGGACCAGACCTACTTCCCGCCCTCTTGGTCACCTGAGGAAGTTGCGGCCGCCGGAGACGGCGCGTGGACCTCACCGCAGGTGGTCCGGGACGAGCAGACCGGGGTGTGGTCGGGAATGTGGGGCGCGCTGGAGATCGCGGGCTGCTACGACGCGGACACCGGGGAAGTGCTGACCTACTTCCCGGTCCTCTCGCCCTGACCGGGGCAGCGCAGGAGTCCGCGACCGCTCGATCAAGTCCCGGGTGAGAGCCGTCCCCCTCGCGGCGTCCACCCGAGCACCTGCGTGATCTGCCCCAGAGCCAACCCGCCCGCCGGGCGCCTCACGCATCCGCTCCTCGATGCGGAATTCGAATCGAGTTGTCGACTGTGGGCATACCGTTCAGCCCCAGATCCGCCGGGTCCACCGGCGCCGCGGGATCGACGGCTCCACGTCCATCGGCTCCGGCTGCGGCTCCTCCACGACCGGACGGATCACCGGTGCGTAAACCTGCTCGGCGAGCTGCCGCTTGCTTTCCCGGAAGCGGGTCAGCGACTCGCCGGCGTAACCGCCTGCGGTCGGGCGGACCGGGATCTGGGAAAGATCCTCGAGCAGGGTCCAGTTGGATCCCAGCCCGACGAGAGCGCGGTGTTTCGTGGCGTAGTAATCGGGGTGGATGCTCACCGCGACGCCGGACGCTCCGGCCGCGGCAGCCAGCATGTGGACGTGGAACCGGGTGGAAATCCAGGTCTGGTGCGCGGCAGCAGGAAGGCCGTGGGTCCAGATGTGTGAAAACGGATAAAACCGCGCGCCGGGCAGTTCCCGCTCGATCAACGCGAACACCTCGCGGTCGACCCGGGGTACGCCTTCCACTACCCCGATCTTCGCCGGGTCCACTTTCCACGCCCGCAGCATCGACAGCACGGTGCCGGCCAGCTTGCCGATGCCGACCTCGACCAGGTCGGACTGCAGGCAGAGCATCACCTCGGGCAAGTCCTCCGGCTGGTCGTACCGGCCGGGCCCGATGGTGAGAAACGCGTCGTCGAGACCGGCCGACCGGCCGAGCAGCTCGGCCGACGCGTCGTCCCTGAGCTCGACGACCTCGAACCGGTCGGCCAGCGCCTCCAGAAGCGGTACCGAATCCTCGCAAACCGGAAGAAAACCCTGTCCGGTCATGGCCGCGCGCCCACCGGAACGTTCCGCCGCCGCGGCCGCGCCCGCGAGCAAACCGATCTGCTTCGGCCACAGTTTGTTGATGTACCCGCCACCGACGACGTGCACCACATCGGCCTTCGCCAGCAGTTCGACGCCGTGGTGCAGCCGGGGCATGATGCCGGGGTGGTGTACGGCTTCCCGCACCCAAGCGGCGCTGCGCCACGGGTCTTCCTCCGGCGCTTCCCAGCAAAGCCGCCACAGGGTGTCGGTGAACTTCGCCCGCGGGTGGATGCCGTCGAGGAGCACGCTTGCGGGCCCTGGCGAATGAGTGTCCACCCACACATCGGCGTCCGGTGCGGTCTCCGCGAGGTACTCCAGCCAGCCTGCCGTGATGAGCTCATCACCGTAATTGGGGTGACCCACCGGCGCTACGAGGTAGTACAGCGCACGCGATGAAACAGACTTCGACGCCGAAGTTCTGATTTCGGGGACCGACATTGCCACATCTTAACGTCGCACACACAGCGTCACTGAGCGTGGGCGGCCACCGGGCCGACGGGTCGGCCCTCACCCCGGGCACGCCATCGGTACCCTCGTCCACGTGCATGCCACCAGCACGGTTCACGTAGCCGAACCCGAGATCTCCACGCCGGTGCCACCGTCGTCGGACAGCAAGACCTTCTCGCGCGCGATAGCCGACATCAAGGACGGTTTTGCGAATCGCGAGCTGTGGACGCATCTCGGCTGGCAGGACATCAAGCAGCGGTACCGCCGGTCGGTCATCGGGCCGTTCTGGATCACCATCAGCCAGGGCGTCATCGCGCTCGGGCTCGGTCTGCTGTACTCGCAGCTCTTCCGCACGCCGATCGACGTCTTCCTGCCGTATCTCTCCACCGGGTTCATCATCTGGGGCTTCATCCAGGGGTGCCTCACCGAAGGCATGGAGACGTTCATCGCGAACGAGGGGATGATCAAGCAGCTCCCCGCGCCGCTCAGCGTGTACGTGCTCCGCACCATCTGGCGGCAGACGCTCCTGCTGGCGCACAACCTGATCGTCTACGTCGTGCTACTGGTCATTTTCTTCTCGGCGCTGGATGCCCCGTATTCACTGGGATCCCAGGACGGCGTGTGCGTTCCCGGCAAGTACTGCCATCCGGGACTGAGCTGGAACATCCTCCTCGCCATCCCCGGCTTCGTGCTGCTCGCGCTCACCGCCGGGTGGGCGGCGCTGCTGCTCGGCATCATCTCGACCCGCTTCCGCGACATCCCGCAGGTCATCAACTCCCTGATCCAGCTGATGTTCTACGCAACGCCGATCGTGTGGCCGGTCGACCAGCTGCTGTCCGGCGGGCCGCGGGACGGTGCGTCGTGGGCGCTGCCGTTCATCAAGGCCAACCCGCTGTATCACTACATGCAGGTGGTGCGGTCGCCGCTCATCGGGCAGGCGGTGAGCTGGACCAGCTGGGTCGTGGTCGGCGCCATCACCGTGGTCGGGTGGGCGCTCGCCCTCATCGCCATGCGCAATTACCGGTCCCGCGTCTCGTATTGGGTGTGACAGATGGTCAGCATTGACGTCCACAACGCGTACGTGGACTTCCCGATTTTCGACGCGAAGACGCGGTCGATGAAAAAGCGCGTGCTCGGCAAGGTCGGCGGCAAGATCGGCACCGAGCAGAAGGTGCCGATCATCGAGGCGCTGCACGACGTGTCGATCAAACTGCGCGAGGGCGACCGGGTCGGCCTGGTCGGCCACAACGGTGCCGGGAAGTCCACGCTGCTGCGGCTTTTGGCCGGAATTTACGAGCCGACCCGCGGATCGTCGCGGATCACCGGCCGGATTGCGCCGGTTTTCGACCTCGGCGTCGGCATGGACCCGGAAATTTCGGGCGAGGAGAACATTCTCATCCGCGGGTTGTTCCTCGGCATGAGCGCCAAGGAAATGCAGAAGCGGGTCGACGACATCGCGGAGTTCACCGAACTCGGCGACTACCTGCAAATGCCGCTGCGCACGTATTCCACGGGTATGCGGGTGCGGCTCGCACTGGGCGTGGTGACCTCGATCGACCCGGAGATCCTCATTCTCGACGAGGGCATCGGCGCGGTCGACGCGGCATTCCTGAACAAGGCCCGTGACCGGCTCAAGGATCTGGTGAAACGGTCCGGCATCCTGGTGTTCGCGAACCACTCCGACGAATTCCTCATGGAACTGTGCGACACCGCGATCTGGATGGACGAGGGACACGTCAAACAGCAGGGTTCGCTGCGTGACGTGCTCACCGCGTACAAGGGCCGCGATCCGTTCGAAAACATGAGCAAGGAAGGTCTCGAACGCCTCGGCATCGAGCCCGCGACAGTCCTGCAGAACGGCGGCGAATGATGAGCGGCGAGACGCGAGAGCTGCCCGCGGGCGCCGTCGTCGGCGTGGTGGTCACGCGGCACCGGCGCGACCTGCTCGCGGACTCGCTGAAGATCATCGCCTCGCAGACGCGCCCGGTGGACCACCTGGTGGTGGTGGACAACGGCCCGGACAAGCCGGCGCGCGAGGTCGTGGAGGCGTACCCGCTGCCGTACACGTACCTGCCGTCACACCGCAACCTCGGCGGCGCGGGCGGGTTCGCACTCGGCATGCTGCACGCGCTCGCCTTGGGTGCGGAATGGGTCTGGCTCGCCGACGACGACGGCCGCCCGGCAGACGAGCACGTCCTCGAGATTCTGTTGGAGGAAGCCGAAAAACGCGGCCTTGCCGAGGTGTCGCCGGTGGTGGCGAACATCGATTCCCCGGCACAGCTGGCTTTCCCGCTGCGCCGCGGCCTCACGTGGAAGCGCTCGTCGGCAGAACTGGGTACGGACTTCCTGCCGGGGATTGCGTCCCTGATGAACGGCGCGTTGTTCCGAGCGTCCACTTTGGACGTAACCGGAGTACCGGACCTCCGCCTGTTCTTCCGCGGCGACGAGGTGGAACTGCACCGCAGGTTGGTCCGGTCCGGCCTGCCATTCGGCACGTCGCTGCGGACGACGTACCTGCACCCCGACGGCTCGGACGAGTTCAAACCCATGCTGGGCGGCAAGTTCCACGCACAGGACCCGGAGAACGAGGTCAAACGGTATTACACGTACCGCAATCGCGGGTATTTGCTGTCACAGCCGGGAATGCGCAAGATCGGGGCACTGGAGGTGCTGCGGTTCGGGCTGTATTTCGTGGGAGTGAAACGGGACCCGAAGGCCTTTGTGCAGTGGCTGAAACTGGTACGGCAGGGACGGGCGGAGAAGTTTTACCGGTACTGAGCCGGTTCCGTTGTGGACGGTGGACGGTCTTGCCCACCGTCCACAACGGACGCTGCTACTCCCCGATCACCGGTGGTGCGGCGCGGTGGCCGGTGCCGAATACTTCGTCCTCTTCGGACTCCAGCTCCATCAGGAACGCCGGCTGGTCGCCCTCGTCGTCGTAGGGGCGGGCGCCGAAGCCCATGCCTGGGCGGGCCGGGGCGCCGCCCATGCCGCCTGCGGCTGCTTCGGCTGCGCCGGGGGCCGCGCCTTGGCCGGGGCCGAAGCCACCGCCGCCGCGGCCTACCTTGGTTTCGTGTTCCTCGTCGGCGCCGAAGCCGCCGCCCATGCCCATTCCGCCCATTGGCATGGCGCCCATGCCCATTCCGGCCGACGCGCCTGCGCCGCCAGGGGCCTGGTGTCCGGCCTGCGGGACGTAACCGGCCGCGGTGGTCGCGCTGTCCGGGAGTTGCTGGTGTACTGCGCCGCTGAAGTTGCTCGGGGCGCCCACCGACGGCGCGGAAACCTGAGCAGCTGGGTCGCCACCGGCTGCCGCGCCGCCGCCACCGCCCGAAGCCGCACCGGCTGAACCACCGGGAGTGTCACCCGACGGCAACGCCACGGAAGCCCCACCACCCGACGCGACGCCGAACTTCGGCGGGTGCGCGAATTCCGGCTGTTTCGAAGCCGCCGAATACAGCGAAGCGTCGTATTTCGACATCGTCTCCGCAGCCTGCTCGTGCGCGCCACGGCTGTCCTGCTGTTTCTTCAACGTCGAATCGATCGCATCCGCCATTTCCAACGGGCTCGCGTGCGACCATTTGTCGAATTCCTCGGACCAGTCGAACGGGACCGCGTCCGGCATCGAATTCTTCGCGACGTGCGCCGCGGTTCCCTGCTCCTCCACGGTCTGCGCGGCCAGCCGGGCGTTCTGCGCATTCGCTTCGGCCCATTCACCCAGGCTCACGAAATACGCCTGCGCGCCCGTCGCCGCCTCGCCCGTCCACGCGCCCGCGGCCTTTTTCACGGCCTCACCCAGCTGCGTCGCGAATTCCTCGAACGCTTTCTGCAATTCGGTGTACGCCTGGGAGACCGCGGAAACCTGCTGCACGTCGAGATTGGTGTCGAGATAGTTCTTGAGCTGCTGGTGGTCGTGCCCGAGGTAGTCGGCGTCCGACGGCGCGAGCTGCGGCGTGCTCATTCGGTGTCCTTCACGGTGCGGTGAGAATCGATGGCCTGGTTCTCGTTCTCCGTGTACACGCCACCCGCGCGGGCGAGTGCCTCGTCGGCCTCCTGCAGGATCCGGCCGAACTGGTCGAGCACGTCGGTGGCGGAGCCGGGCGCGTCGGCGCCGGTCTTGCGGTCGTGTTCGGCCACGGTGTGCCCGTACGGGTGGCTGCCGAGCTGCGGCGCGGACGCGAGCACCTGCGTCTGCGGCTTCAGCCGCTCGAGGCGGGTGACCATGTCGGTGAGCGCTTTGCGCAGGTCACCGATCGCGTCGCCGTCGATGGTGAAGCCACCGGACTTCGCGGCGCCGGCCAGCTTGTGCGTTTCGGCCGCGGCCTCGGCGATGCCCTTGGCGTTCAGCCCGCCGGCCGCCAGCGGATCAGTGCTCATGGGCCGCAGTCTATCGACGACGGCCGCTCCGGTCAGGCGTTTGCCGAATACCCTTCGAGCTGGGTGAACAGCTGCTGGGCCAGCCGGGCATTGTCGGCCGGGGCGTAGGTGAGCCAGCGGTTGCCGTCGCCGGAATCGCGGGTGCTGAGCAGGTAGCGGCCGACCTCGGTGTCGAACCACGCGAGCGACGGCAGCGCGGCCTCGCGACCGGACCCGTCGCGCACGTACGGCGTGAACTCCCCGACCGCCATCCGAGGCTTCTCGAAGATCCGCTGTACCGCCCTGAGCTGGGGATTGTGCGTACGCGGACCGCTGACCCCGGCGAACGGGTCATACGCGTCGCCACGAACCGCCCGCTTCGCCGGCCGCGCGACGGTGACCGACTGGCCAGGCGCGGCGGGCGTGAGCGGCAGCAGGTCGACGATCGCCGGGACGATGCCGGTCGGCCGGACCTCCTCGAACGAGAACATGCCGTCGACGTGCCGGACGAGCACCGCGTACTGGCCGTTGGACGCCACGCGCGCGAACAGCGGCGCATCCCCCACCCGGGCGGCAGCGGACACGGCGAGAAACGGCCGCGCGAACGTGGCGAGCGCCAGCTGGACGTCGTCGTCGAGGGTGCCGCGCCGCAGCAGGCCACGCCCGTCGAGGTCACGCAGCACGGCATCGCGCACGGCCCGGCGCTCGTCGCCGGTGATGCCCACGTGCGGCACGACGAACGGAACCGGCGCCGGACCCAGTCCGAGCTCGGCCAGCAGGAGATCCACCGCCGCAGGCGACAGCGTGAACGAATACGGCACGACCCACCCCTAAATCCGGTCTCCCCGGCAGAACCGTAGACCACTCCACGCCACCATGGGCAACCGCTCCGCTGTGAGCGGAACCGCTTGCCGCCGGTGATCGTGAGCTGCTGCGATGGAGCGATGGCAGACCCGAAACCAGCGCTGGTCCTGCACCTCGCGGCAGGCGGAGAGCCCCTGATCTTCCCGCTCACCGCCGCGGAGTCCGCACCGGTCCAGGAAAAGCTCCCAGACCTCCTGAAACACGGCGGCGTCCACTCGGTGCACACCCGCGACGACAACCTCGTGTCGGTGAACTTCGCCCACGTGGCAGCCGCCTACGTGGACGACCTGAGCAGAAAGGGAAAGTTCGGCCTCTCCGTCTAGCTGGGCAGACAGGCTGAGAAGGCCGTGAAGGGAACCTTCACGGAATCAGATTCCCTGATGGTTCCCTTCACGGACTTGAACGGACCGGGACCGGACCCGGACGGCGTCAGAGCTCGTACAATCGCTTCCAGTTGTCCCGCGAAGTGAGTTCCGGCATGGCGCGCTTGTACTGCTCCTGCACGCCCGCCCCTTCCTTACGCAGCCGGTTGATCACCTTCGCGCCGCGCTTGGCCAGGTCGAACATCTTCACCTTGTCGTACGTCCGGACCCGCACGCCTTCCTGCGAAGCGTCCGTCACCACGGCGGTCTCGAACAACGCGATGTGCCACCAGTGCGCCTCGTCGATGGGCACCGCGCCAAGACCGAACCGGCTACGGCCGAGCACCCGGTCCAGCACCCGCTTGATCAGCACCAGCCGCTGCATGCTCGGCCGCGGTGCGCTGTTGATGATGCCGATGTCGTTGGACGCGATCCCCGGCACGTCGGTGGCCCGGTGCCGCTTGGTCTCCGGGTACTGGTCGCGGATGCGGCGGATCTCCTTCATCGCCGCGACGCCGCCGTCACGCAGGACCTCCGGGCCCTCCAGGAAGTCCTCGACGGCCTTGATCAGCGTCGCCGACAGGCCGTACTGCATGCCGAGCAGGTACCGCACCAGCTGGGCCAGCAGCACCCGCGACAGCAGATTCAGGTTGAACGGCGAGTGCAGGGCCGCGGTGATGATCGAGTTGCGCAGGTTGAAGTACCGGTGCCACTCGTCCCAGTCCTTCCAGTGGAAGTCCGCGTGCCACACGCCGGCACCCGGCAGGGTCACCGTGGGGAAGCCGTACTCGCGGGCCCGGTAGGAGTACTCCGCGTCGTCCCACTGGAAGAAGAACGGCAGCGGGTACCCGATGGCCTTGACGACCTCGTACGGGATCAGGCACGACCACCAGCCGTTGTACCCGGCGTCGAGGCGGCGTTCCTGGCGGTTGGGGGCCCCGGTCTCCTCGTCGACGCCCAGCAGGTCCGCCGTGGACAGCGAGTGCTGCACCGGCTGGCCCGGCTCCAGCGTGTTGAGCCGCGCGTACTCGGCCCCGACGTGCAGCTGGTTCGGGTGCAGCAGGTTGAGCATCTGGCCGCCGACGATGACCGGGTCGGCCGAGCGGTTGGAGAACGCCGTCATGCGCACGACGAGGTCCGGCTCGAGCAGCACGTCGTCGTCCATGAAGAGCACGTTCGCGTGTTCGGTGGCGGTGTGCCCGGCCACCTCGTACAGGCCGCGGGTGAAGCCGCCCGCGCCGCCGAGGTTCGGCTGCTTGATGTAGTGCAGCTTGTCGCCGAGGTCCTTCGCGACCTGCTCGAAGCCTTCGCGCGACTCGACGAGGTCGGTGCCCTGGTCGGCGACGTAAATGGCGTCCAGCGTGTCGAGCGAGGACACGTCCGCGGCGAGCGCCTGGAGGTTCTTCAGGCAGTCGTCGGCGCGGTTCATGGTGCAGATGGTGACCGCGGTGGGACGGATCTTCTCCGGCGCGTCGACAGTCCAGCGGACCTGCTCGACCCGCAGCGACTGGCCACCCTCGGTCTCCAGGTCGAGCCACAGCGCGCCGCCGTCGTAGAACTTGTCCAGCACCCCGGTGAGCACGACCTTGCGGCCCTTGGCGCCCGCGACGGCCTCGGCGTCGACCACCCGCGCGTCGCCGAGCACGTCGGACGCGCCCATCGACAGCAGCCCGTCCCCGCTCACGACCGCCTCGACCTGCACCTGCGCCGCCGTGGTCCAGCGCTGCCAGTAGCTCGCCGGGAACCGGCCGAAGTAGGTGTTGCCGGTGACCTTGGCGGACGGCTCGAGCGAGACGCTGCCCCGTTCGCGCAGCGCATTGCCCTGCACGATCTCGGCGTAGAGGTCCTTGCTGACGATCGGCGCCGGCCCGGCGTACAGCCCGCGCTGGGCCGTGAGCCTGCCTTCCGGGGCGTGTTCGGCGAACCGGGTCTCGCCTGCGGGGGCCGCCTCCGCGACCGGGGCTGCTTTACCGGGCATCGAACTCAGTTCTCCTTTACCGGCCGTACTCGGAAGACGACCCACTTGAGCATCACGAAATTGATCATGGTCGAGGTCGCCTGGGACACGACCCAGGCGAGAGTGGCCTGCCACCCCGACTCCGGCAGCACGTGCAGCATGAGCTGGTTCACGCCGACGGCCACGAAGAACGTGACGCCGTACAGCAGAACGAAGCTGCCGACCTGGGCGTTCCCGTCCCGTCTCCCGGCGGCGAAGGTGAATCGCCGGTTCAGGAAGAACGCCGTGGTCGTACCCACGATGAAGCTGATCGCACGCGCGAAGTCCACCCACGGGACGTCGTCCATGCCGACCGCTCGCAACAGCGTGTACGTGCCGAGGTCGAGCAGCGCGCAGAAGCCGCCGATCACCCCGAACCGGACCAGCTGACCCAGCAGCCCGGGGCCGGCCTGTGCCATGTCACTCTGCGGTTCTGTCGCCACCACTGGAATACCTTCTCGGCCTATTGCGTCAGTGTCCGTAATACCCACTTCGACGCTCGGACGCTTGTGCCTTGATGCGCAAAGTGTAGAAGCGGTGACTTCAGGGGCACGTTCCGGGCGGTACTCGGCGTGGCTACTCCGGCCCTTGACCCCACCACCACCCTCATCGGAGGCGCTTCACGCCGCTGTTTTAATGGGCGGGTGACCCATACTCCCGAGACACAGCGCCGCACGCTCACCGGATGGGGCCGCACCGCCGGGACCGTCGCCGACGTCCTGAGCACGCGCGACGTCGAGGCCATCGCCCGCGCCGTCGCGTCCGCCGGACCGCGCGGGGTCATCGCTCGCGGGCTCGGCCGGTCCTACGGTGACCCGGCGCAGAACGCGGGCGGCCTTGTCGTCGACGTCACGGTGCTCGACCGCATCCACTCGATCGACCCGGACTCGGCACTGGTCGACCTCGACGCCGGCGTCAGCCTGGACAAGCTGATGCGCGAGGCGCTGCCGTACGGCCTGTGGGTGCCGGTGCTGCCGGGCACCCGGCAGGTCACGATCGGCGGCGCGATCGCCAACGACATCCACGGCAAGAACCACCATTCGGCGGGCAGCTTCGGCAACCATGTGGTGTCGATGGATCTGCTCACCGCCGACGGAAACGTGCGCACGCTCACGCCGGACGGCCCGGAATCGGAGCTGTTCTGGGCGACGGTGGCGGGAATCGGACTCACCGGCATCGTCCTGCGGGCCACGATCCGGATGAAGAAGACGGAAACGGCGTATTTTTACGTGGACGCCGACCGCACGTCGAGCCTCGACGAGACGCTCGGGCTCTTCACCGATGGTTCAGACCTCACGTACGACTACTCGATGTCGGTGCCGGACCTGATCTCGTCCGACAGCAGGCTCGGCCGCGCCACCTTCTCCCGCGGCTCGCTCGCGAAGGTCGACCAGCTGCCGCCGAAACTGCGCAGCGACCCGCTGAAGTTCGACGCGCCGCAGCTGCTCACACTGCCGGACGTGTTCCCGAACGGCCTCGGCAACAAGTTCACCTTCGGGCTGATCAGCGAGCTGTGGCAGAAGACCGTGCCCAAGAAGGGCGCCCGCGGCAAGATCCAGAACCTCACGCAGTTCTACCACCCGCTGGACATGCTGAGCGAGTGGAACCGCGCGTACGGCAGCAAGGGTTTCCTGCAGTACCAGTTCTCGGTGCCGTTCGGCGCGGAGGACCAGCTCAAGGGCATCTGCCGGGCGATCGCGCGGTCCGGGCACTACTCGTTCCTGAACGTGTTCAAGCGGATGGGCGAGGCGAACGCGGCACCGATGTCGTGGCCGTCGCCCGGCTGGATGCTCAGCGTGGACTTCCCGGTAAAGCACGGGCTCAGCCGGCTCTGCCTCGACCTGGACGAGATGGTGCTGGCCGCGGGCGGCAGGCTGTACACCGCGAAGGACTCGCGGACGTCGGCCGAGACGTTCGCGAAGATGTACCCGCGGCTGGAGGAATGGCGCAAAGTCCGCGCTTCCGTTGACCCCGAAGGCGTTTTCGCCTCTGACATGAGCCGGAGGCTCGCACTGTGATCGACGCGGTCGGTAACCCCCAGTCCCTGCTGCTGCTCGGCGGCACGTCCGACATCGCACTGGCGATCGCGGAGAAGTACCTCGCGGAGAAGCCGCTGCGGGTCGTACTGGCCGCGCGTCCGTCGCCGCGGCTGGACGCCGCAGCGCAGCGGTTGAAGGACCTCGGCGCCGAAGTGTCCACTGTGGACTTCGACGCGAAGGATCCCGCGTCCCACCCGAAGGTGCTGGACCAGGCCTTCGCGAGCGGGGACATCGACGTCGCGGTGGTCGCCTTCGGCCTGCTCGGCGACGCCGAAGAGCTGTGGCAGGACCACGCGAAGGCGGTCGAACTGGCGACGGTGAACTACACGGCCGCGGTGTCGGTCGGGGTGGCGCTGTCGGAGAAGCTGAAGGCGCAGGGCCACGGCACGATCATCGCGCTGTCGTCGGTTGCGGGTGAGCGCGTGCGGCGGTCGAACTTCGTGTACGGCTCGAGCAAGGCCGGTTTCGACGGCTTCTACCTGTGCCTCGGCGAAGCGCTCGCGTCGCACGGGGTGAAGGTGTCCGTGGTCCGGCCGGGGCACGTGAAGACGAAGATGACCGCCGGGATGAAGGACGCTCCGCTCGCGCAGACCGCGGAGCAGGTCGCCGACATCGCCGTCGACGCCGCACGCCGGGGCAAGGACCTGGTATGGGCGCCCTCGACGTTCCGCTACGTGATGTCCGCTTTGCGGCACGTGCCGCGGCCGGTGTTCCGGAAGCTGCCGATCTGACGCATCCACTGATCGGTGGATACGAGCCTGACCGGCTCGACGATGCCCCCGGGTACCCGGAAATCCGAGACTCGGGGGTATGGGGAACGAATTCCGCGCCTCACTGACGGCGCTGGTGGTCGACCTGGTCGCGCCGGTCGGGGGTTACTACCTGCTGCGCGCCTGCGGGGTCCCGCCGGTATGGGCGCTGCTGCTGAGCGGCCTGCCACCTGTGCTGCGGGTGCTGTACACGGCTCGGCGCCGCGTTGACGCCATGGGCCTGTTCGTCCTGGCGTTTCTCGCGCTCGGCCTGGTGACCACCCTCATGACCGGCGACGCCCGGCTGATGCTGGTGCGCACCGCGTGGTTCAGCATCTTGGCCGGAGGATGGCTTTTGGCGGGCTTGTTCGTCGGCCGGCGCCCGTTGACCTACACCGCCGCGCGCGCCCTCCTCCCCGGCCGCGGCTCACGGCTGGACGCAGCCTGGGCGGAGCGCCCTTCCTTCCGCCGGGTGTGGCGGACGCTGGCCGGGGTGTGGGGCGTCGGCAGTTTGGTCCACAGTGGGCTGAGCATCGCAATGGCGTACACCCTGCCGGTCGACGAGGTACCCGCACTGGACACGGGGTTGTCGATCGGGTTTTTCGTGGTGCTGCAGGTGATCACCCAGGTGCTGCTACTCCGCGAAGGCACGCTGCGGCAGGTGCTGGGTGCTACTCGCCGTCCTTCGGGGACCTGAGCCCGTCGACGAGCCGAGCCGGGTTGACGCCGAGGCCGTCGGCGAACTTGAGCAGGTTGTGCAGGTTGAAGTTCCGCAGCCCACGCTCGACCTGGCTCACGAACGTCCAGTGGACGCCAGCCAGCTCGGCCAGCTTCTCCTGACTGAGCCCCGCCTCGTGCCGGCATTCACGCACCCGCTCGCCGACAATGCGTGCCGCGGTGGAAATCGGAGGTTTGGCCATCGTGGTCTAAGCACACCTGACTACGGCGGCGGAAACCAGAGCAGAAATGATTAGAGCAATTGTATCTATAGCATTCATATCTAGGTCCCGGCCGCTTTTCGGAATCACCCCACGAAGAGTGAATGATCGGCTACGGTGCTAGCTGTATCCATTTGCAGACGCCAGGGGCCGAGGGGGCGAATGTGTGGGAGGACGTCGCATTCACCGTCTACGGAGGAAGGGATCGCCCGGGGGCGGCGGAGGGCTTCGTCCTTGAGCCGGAAGAGGCAAAACGGCTGCTCAACAAGCTGGAAGCGGTGCACGATCAGCTCACGAACATGCGCCGGATTTCGAACAACCTGTGCGGAATGAAGGCACCGTCGCAAGATCCCGCCACGCTCGCGATGCATACGGCACTGATAGGTGACGGCCGAGGAACGCCCGGGGCGTTCTCCCGCGGAAATGACCACGTCAGCTTCCAGCTCGACTACGTCAGCGAATTCATCCTCCGGATCAGGAGGGCGCTCGGCATGACAGAATCGAGTGATCAACACCAAGCCGGTCTCATCGACAACGTCGGCGCTCGAGGAAAAACGGGATGAAACTCCGCGCACCATTCGCTGTACTCGCTTCGGCGATGCTCGTTGCTGCGTGTTCGAGCACAACCGCAGGCAGCCCGACACCGGCTCCTGCCACCAGTTCACTGCCGGGCAATGAGACCCCGCCGTACGCGGGTGCCCCCAAGGTCGCGCATCCACTGCCCGATTCCGCGCTTTCCGGCAGCCCGTGCGAGGCACTGAGCCCTCAGCAGGTCACTGCCGACGCCGGTCCAGGCATCACCGGCAAGCAGGAGGACGGCGCACTCGGCCCGCGGTGCAGCTGGACCAACCACTCTGGTGGGTCGCTGCTGGTCATCTTCTTCACGACCCGGCAGAAGGAGGGGCTGAGCATCATCTACAAGCAGGTCAAACCGCAGATGAAGCGCTTCGACGAGCTCCCCCCGATCCAAGGCTTCCCCGCGGTTTCCTACGACGACCACCCTGGGCCGGTCAATCCGTCCTGCACTGTCGCGATCGGGCTCTCGGACACCCTCGAGTTCGAGGTCGGACTCGAACTCGGCACCTCGAACCGCGGCCAAACCGACGCCTGTCAGATCGCCGCCACCGTTGCCGATCATGCCGTCACCACGTTGAGGCAGAAGGTGGGCCAGTGAGTGATCACCTCGGGGAAATCGCGCGGCAGTACTTCGAGAAGTACCGGCAGTCGATGGTCCCGATCGACCAGATCGTGAGCCAGCTGCGCGCCGGTGATCCGGCCGGCTGGCATCAAGGGGTCGGCGATGCGCGGCAGATGGCGACCCAGCAGGAAGCCGTCAGCCAGGACCTCACGCAGATCATCGGCGACCTCGAATCCGTCTGGAGTGGCGGTGCTGCGGACAAGGCTTCCGGGCGGCTGCAGCAGGTCCGCGCGTCGATGATCGATGCGCACCAAGCCTTTCTCGACAACAGCGGCACCCACACCACCGGCGTCGCGATGTTCGAGAACCTTCGCAACCAGCTCAGCCCGATGCCCGCCAAACCGGACCTCGCGCCGGGCAGCCGGACCAACTGGTACGAGTACGACCACCTGTGGCAGCTCGTCGAGTACAGCGACGCGGCGAACAAGAATCTCCAGCTGTACCAGGATTTCTCCACGCAAACCCAGGCCAATTCCGGACGGCTGAAGTACGACTACGGTGCGATCGGCGCGTACGACGGCGGCGACGTCACCATCGATCGCCAGCCGGAGGCCTCGCGGATTTCGGGCGGGGAACCCGTTGCGGGGCATTCTGCTGGCGTGGGGCCAGGACATTCGCCGGGGACTGTCCAGCCGGGACCCGGTGGAGCCGGGTATTCGAGCGGGACCATCGGGCCGGGACCGACTGGTACAGACCATACTTCCGCGGCCGGGTACCCGGGCAGCACCTCGAACCGAGCGCCGGGTAGCGGTGGATTCCCTGGTGTCACGGGGAATTCCGGTGGCCAGGGTCCTGGCGCCAGCGGTTACCTGCCGGGTGCCGGGTTCAGTGGTGATGACGGGGGCGCCGCAACTTCCGGCCCAGGCAACGCGAATCGCGGCTCAGGCAACGCAACGCGAGTCCCAGGCAGCGCGAATCGAGTTCCAGGCAGCGCGAATCGCGGCCCGGGCAACGTGACCCGAGGTCCCGGCGGCGAAACCGGTACCCGCACCGGAGGACCCGAGCGCGGCGGACGGGTGACCGCAGGCACCCGGACCGCAGGCGAACGTGGTCTCCCCGGCGTTGGCACAGCGGGCGGACGCGGCGGCAAAAAGGAGGAAGACGAGGAGCACGAGCGCAAGTACGTGCTCGACGTCGACCTCTTCGCCGACGACGAACCGGCCGTCGACCCCGAGACCGGGCTGCGTCCGGCGCCGCCGACGCTCGGGGCATGACGGTCACCCTGCCCACCGCGGCGTTCCGGACTGCCTGGGAGATGCTTGACCTCGGCGAACCGCATCCGATCGTCGGGGCGCCGCACGTCTGGGCCGACGTCGAGGCCCGGCGCGAGCTGCACGTCGCGACCATGGACCTGCTCACCGACCTCGGCCTCGCGCACAACCGGCTGCCGTCGCCGCGGTGGCGCGCCACTCTGCAGGTCATCGGGCAGGCCGAACGCGAGTACTACGCGTGGTCCGGGCTGCGCGAAGGGACCCGTCGCGCAGCCTTGGTCGCCCAGCGCGAACAGGACGCCGTCCTGGTCCGGGTCCTCGATGACGGCACGACGGAAATCCGGCCGGTACCACCGGCTCGGCTGGCCACCACGCTTTTCGACACACTGCCGGACGCCCCGGCGGCAGCGATCAAGGCAGTGTCCGTGCCACCGCCGTCCGACGACGCACCGGACCCGTTCGCCGAAGAAGGCCAGGAACAGTTGACCGCGGTGCTGAGCCGTCCGCAGGAAGCCGTACACCAGCTGTACGTCGCGCGGCGGGAAGGCGGGCGCCGTACGAGCGGCGGGCCGATCACGGCCGTCGACCTCGATCTCGGCCGGGTGCTGACTTACGTGACCGTCGACGGCAGCGTCGAACTCGTCCCCGGCAGCCCGCGTGCGGTGGTGAAAATTCTCAACGACACTTGGGCTGCGCTGTGACCTCCGGGTCGGCGAGCACGACCGGACAGTGCGGATTCGGCGTCTCGGCGAGTTCGATCATTGCCTCGAGCCGCTCGCGAGTGCGTTCGAGACCGGTGATGTAGTCGTCGAGACGGGCTTTCTCGGACCGCAGCCGGGCGCGTGACTCCGGCGTGCTGACGCCCGTGTGCAGGCTCGGCATCAGGTCACGGATGGTCGCGCTGGACAGGCCCGCCGCGTAGAACTGCTGGATCAGCGACACCCACGAGACCGCGCCGGCGGAGTACCGCCGTTGCCCGCCGGACGTGCGCGTGGCCTCGATCAGCCCCTGCTGCTCGTAGTAGCGCAGCGAGCGCACGCTGACGCCGGCGCGCTCCGCCACCTCACCGATCCGCATGGCCCCTCCCGACGTGATCCGCCCCACAAACACGAGAACCTGACATCCACGTCAGGGTCGAGGATAGCAGTGTTCCCGTAAGACGGTTTTTCAAGGAGACTCACCATGCAGATCGCAGGTTCGACCGCCCTGGTGACCGGCGCCGGGCGCGGGCTCGGCCGGTACTTCGTCGAGGCGCTGCTCGCCCGCGGCGCCGCGAAGGTCTACGCCACCGCGCGCCGCCCGGTCGAGATCGAGGGTGCGACGCCGCTGATCCTGGACGTCACCGATCCCGCGTCGATCACCGCCGCCGCGGCCGCCGCGCCCGACGTCAACCTGATCATCAACAACGCCGGCCTCACGTCGTTCACCAACCTGGTCACCAGCGACCTGGACGTGGTCCGGCGCGAAATGGAGACCAACTTCTTCGGCCCGCTGCAGATGATCCGGGCATTCGCGCCGGGGCTGGCGGATGGCGCGGTGCTGAACGTGCTGTCGACGCTGTCATGGGTGACTTTCCAGGGATCGGCCGGATACGCGGCGTCGAAAGCGGCACTGTGGAGCATGACCAACTCGGTGCGCCTCGAACTGCTGGGGCAACGCACGCTGGTCAGCGGCCTGGTGATGGCCAGCACGGACACCGACATGATGGCAAGCTTCGACATCCCGAAAAACGACCCGGTCGAGGTCATCCGCACTGCACTGGACGGCTTGGAGCGAGCGGAAATCGAGATACTGGCCGACGCGGACAGCGTCACGGCGAAGGCCGCATTGGCCCAGCATCCGACGGCGCAGTACCCGGCGTTGTCGGCCGGGTGAGACAGGGTTCCGGTCGCGCGACTCGGTCAGTTGCCGGAACCGGAGTCGGTGCCGTACGCGGAACCGTTGCCGGAACCGGAGTCGGTGCCGTACGCGGTCCCGGAACCGGAGTCGGTGCCGTTTGCGGTCCCGGAACCGTTGCCGCCGCCGGGACGCTGGCCGTCGGGACCGCGGAAGCGCGGGCCGGGACCTCCGTCGCGGAAGTGGTGGTCACCGCCACCCCGGAACTGGCTGGTGCCCGGGTGGTGGGAGTGGTTCGTGGCCGCCATGACCCCACCGACCACCCCACCACCGACGACGAGCCCCAGCACTCCCACGGCGACCAGCTGAGTCGCCCGATGCCCGACGAACCGCCGGAAACCTCCCTGCGGCCGCGGCGGCAACGCCATTCCCCACTGACCTGGCTGCCCCGGCTGAGCCGGTTGGCCCGGTTGCCCTGGCTGAGCTGATTGGGCGAATTGCCCCGGTTGACCTGCTCCGGCTTGGTCCGGCTGACCGGCTTGTCCTGGCTGAGCGGCTCCGGCTTGGCCCGGTTGACCGGCTTGCCCCGGTTGACCGGCTTGGCCCGGCTGACCTGCTCCGGCTTGACCGGGCTGACCGGCCTGCCCGCCCGCCTGGCCCTGGTCGGCGCCGTGCCCTGGCTGACCGGGTAGCCCTGATTGCCCCGGCTGGGCCCCCGCCCCCGCCGCACCGGAGGAACCGGCGGATTCACTCGAATGAACCGCCTCCGCCTGCTCAGCCGACGCAGATTCACCCGGCTGAGCACCCGCCCCCGCGGAACCCTGCCCCGCTCCGGCAACCCCGGCACCCCCGGCGCCAGGCTGCTCGGCCGCACCCTCAGGTCGGCCCAAATTCGCGGTCGGCTCGTCACCCGGCGAGTCGCGGCGCTCGTTGTCGTTCATCTCGGTCCTCCGGCTATCGGCAGCGGGCGTGCTGCCCACCCCCGAGGGTGACCGCCGAAACTGTGGAGAACCTGATACCCAGCTGTCTAAATCCGGGCGTCGTTCACAGGTAGAACGACAGGAACAGGGTCACGACCCAGGTCGCGCCGAGGACCTGCAGCACGCGGTCCCGCAGTGCGATCTCGTCCGGGGCGCCTGCGTTGCCGCCGTCGACGTCGACCGCGTAGCGGAGCACTGCGATCACGAACGGGACCATCGACACGACGGCCCACACCGAGTTGTGCTCCACCTGCCGGATCTCGAACGCCCACAGGCAGTACGACATGATCAGGATCGCCGCCGACGTCGCCCACACGAAGCGCAGGTAGCTCGCCGAGTACTTCTTCAGCGACGAGCGGATCTTCGCCCCGGTGCGCTCGAACAGCATGATCTCCGCGTACCGCTTGCCCGCCACCATGAACAGCGAGCCGAACGCCGTGACCAGCAGGAACCACTGTGACATCGCGATCCCGGCGGCAACACCGCCGGCCACCGACCGCATCAGGAAGCCCGAGCCGACGATCGCCAGGTCCACCACCGGCTGGTGCTTCAGCCCGAAGCAGTAGCCGAGCTGCACCGCCTCGTACACCGCCAGTACGACGGCCAGCCGCCAGTCCGTGGTGAACGACACCGCGAGCCCGGCAAGGAAGAACACCACCGCCGCGCCGTACGCCACCGGGACCGGCACGATCCCCGCCGCGATCGGACGGTTGCGTTTCGTCGGGTGGGCCCGGTCGGCCTCGACGTCCACCGCGTCGTTGATCAAATACACCGACGAGGCGGTGAGCGAGAACGCCACGAACGCGATGAGCGCGTCGATGACCAGCTCGGTCCGGTTCGTCGCCTTCGAGAACGCGAAGAACGGCGCGGCGAACACCAGTACGTTCTTCACCCACTGCTTCGGCCGCGCCGTCTTGATCACGCCGAGCAGCAGCCCGACCGGGCTCGGCTTGGCGGCACCAGCAGCAGCGGCCGGAGCAGCCGGGGCCGCCTCGGCAGCCGAAGCCGCCGGAGCCTCGTCCACCACAGCCGTGTCCTCCGAAGCCGCACCGGCGTCAGTAGCCGCGGCAGCTTCGTCCGTCCCGGCTGCGTTCTCGGTTCGCTCGTCGGTCGTTTCGCTCATCGCTTCTTGGTCAGCTTCCGTCTGATCAGACCGCCGAGGACGCCTCCCAGGGCGGCTCCGGCCAGGACGTCTGTCGGATAGTGAACGCCGAGCAGCAGCCGCGAGGCGAGCATCGGCGGTACCAGGGCGGGGACCAGGTTACGCCCGGTCAGTCCGGAGTAGATCACCGCCGCCGCGGTTGTCGACGTCGCGTGCGACGACGGGAAGCTCAACCGGCTCGGGGTGCCGACCAGAACTTCCACGCTCGGGTGGTCCGGACGACGCCGGCGCACCACGCGTTTCACGGCAATCGACGCGGCGTGCGCGCCCACCACTCCGGCCGACGCGACCAGCCAGTCCTTGCGCCGCTCGCGGTCCACCGCCGCCCCGAGCAAGCCCAGCGCGAACCATCCCGCGCTGTGCTCGCCGAACAGCGACATCCCGCGCGCGACCTGCACCGTGCCGGGCTTCTTCAGCACCTTCTGGGTACGCGAAAGCACCGCTACTTCACCACGGGGCGTGTCCTTCTCAAGCATCGATCGACCCGTCCAGCGGCGCACCGTCGGTGAGATGCGGGGCGATCTTGTTGTCGAACACCGAGAGCGCCGACCCGATCGCCATGTGCATGTCGAGGTACTTGTACGTGCCGAGCCGTCCGCCGAACAGCACGTTCCGCTCGCGTGCCTCGATCTTCGCCAGCTCGCGGTACTGCTCGAGCTTCTCGCGGTTCTCCGGCGTGTTGATCGGGTAGTACGGCTCGTCGTCCTCCTTCGCGAAACGGGAGAACTCGCGGAAGATGACCGTTTTGTCCTTCGGATAGTAATCCCGCTCGGGGTGGAAGTGCCGGAATTCGATGATCCGGGTGTACGGGACTTCCTGGTCGTTGTAGTTGACGACCGAGGTGCCCTGGAAATCACCGGTCTCCGCGACCTCGGACTCGAAATCGACCGTACGCCAGGTGAACCGGCCCGCCGAGTAGTCGAAGTAGCGGTCGAGCGGCCCGGTGTACACGGTCGGGGTGCCCGCCGGAATCTGCTCGCGCACGTCGAAGTAGTCGACGTTCAGCCGGATCTCGATGTTCTCGTGCGCCGCCATTTTCTCGAGCCACGCGGTGTACCCGTCGACCGGGAGACCCTCGTAGGTGTCGTTGAAGTAGCGGTTGTCGAACGTGTAGCGCACCGGCAGCCGCGTGATGATGTTGGCGCCGAGCTCCTTGGGGTCGTTCTCCCACTGCTTGGCGGTGTACCCGCGGATGAATGCCTCGTACAGCGGGCGGCCGATGAGCGAGATGGCCTTCTCTTCGAGGTTCTGCGCGTCCTCGGTGCGGAACTCCGCCGACTGCTTCGCGATGAGCTCGCGGGCCTCGTCCGGCGTGTGCGACTTGCCGAAGAACTGGTTGATCAGGCCGAGGTTCATCGGGAACGAGTAGACCTGGTCCTTGGCCTTGGCGAAGACCCGGTGCTGGTAGTTCGTGAAGGAGGTGAAGCGGTTGACGTAGTCCCACACCCGCTTGTTCGACGTGTGGAACAGGTGCGCACCGTATTTGTGCACCTCGATGCCGGTTTCCGGGTCCGGCTCGGAGTAGGCGTTGCCCCCGAGGTGACTGCGGCGTTCGAGCACCAGCACCTTCTTGCCGAGCTCGGCCGCGGCCCGCTCGGCGACGGTCAGGCCGAAGAAACCGGACCCGACGACGACGAGGTCGTAACGCCCGAAGTCGCCTTCAGTAATCTCTGAGGGGTTCGTGTGCTCGCTCACGGGCGCCCAGGGTACGCAGTCCTGCGACTGAGGCCCGAACCGACCTCGGCATCCCGCCGGGCTTTACCCGCACTACACACGTGAAGAAGCATGCCTGCACCGGACACCTTCTGGAACTACCTCGGCGCGGTCGCCACCTACCTGGCCGTGCTGGCGGTACCGGGCGGCCTCATCGGCCGGGCCGCCGGAGTGCGCGGATGGGCCCTCGCGGGCCTCGCGCCGCTGCTCAGCTATGCCGTCACCGGCTTGGCCGGGCCATGGCTGTCAACCATCGGACTGCCGTACAACGTCCTCACTGCCGCTGTCTGCACCCTGGCGCTGGCTGCTGCCGCGTACGGCGTCCGACGGCTCTTCATCGCACGCGGCTGGCTCAGGCCGGGCGCGGAGGAGCCACCGGTCGTCTGGACCACGCGCGCGCAGTGGGCGGTCGCTGCCTGCGTCGTAGTGGCGACAGTGCTGTCGATGGCCGTAGTGCTTTCCGCGCGCGGCGGAACGACAGCGGTGTTCCAGCGTTGGGACACCGTCTTCCACGCGAACGGCATCCGCTACATCGCCGACACCGGCGACGGCTCCCTCACCGGCATGGGCACCATCAACTGGTACCCCAACGGCTCCTTCTACCCCAACGGCTACCACCTGGTCGGCGCGCTGGTGTACGAGATCTCCGGGACGAGCGTCCCGGTCACGCTCAACGCCGTCACGATGCCGGTCGCGGGGATCTTCGCGCTGTCGATGGTCGCGCTGGTCCGCCAGCTCGGCGGCCGCGCGGTGTACGCGGGCTGCACGGCTCTCATCGCCGCTGCAGCCACCACGGGCGCGTACGAGTCGGTGTCGAGCGGGCTGCTGCCGTACGCGCTGGGCATCGTCCTTACGCCGCTCACGGTGGTCGCGCTGCAACGCTTCCTCGTACGTCCGGGCGTCGACACCGGGCTGATCTTCGCGCTCGCAGCGGACGGTCTGCTCACCGCGCACTCGAGCGCACTGTTCGGCGGCATCCTCTTCGCGGCGCCGCTGATCCTGCAGCGCTGGTACCGGTCGGTACGGCGGCTTCCGGTCGACGGTGTGCCCGAAGGACGCAACGCAGCGCGCGTGATCGGCAGCGACATCCTGTACACGCTGCCGGTCATGGCCCTCGCCGGTCTGCTGGCGGCGCCGCAGATCCTGGGCGCGATCAGCTTCACGTCCGGCGCGTACCCGTACCAGGCTTGGAATTCCGACCTGCCGGTCGAGGAGTCGGTGCGGCTGCTGATCTTCTTCCAGCAGGTGCTGGCCACGCCGCAGCTCTGGCTCACCGCGCTGCTCATCGTCGGCGTACTGGCCTTCCGCACGCTCGGCCGGATGCGCTGGCTGGTGCTGTCCGCGATCGGGCTGTCCGGGTTCTTCGTGCTGGTGACGTCGTACGGCTATGTGCCAGCGGTGATCTCCCTGTCGCGGCCCTGGTGGAACGACCGCTACCGGCTGATGGCGCTCGCCGCGATCCCGCTGTGCCTGCTCGCCGGGCACGGCATGGCGGAGCTGCAGCGGTGGATCGCGCACCTGGCCCGGAGCGGCTCGTGGGCCCGCTCGCGACCGCAGGTGCTGACGCGGCTCGGTGCCGGCGCGGCGGTGATCGTGGTCGTCACGATGGCAGTGCTGACCGGCGGGTTCTACCGCACGGCGAACGCCACCGCGGTGTCGTTCCTGTACTACAACGGCCCGGAGGGCGAGGTCACGCCGCCGGTGAGCGCGGACGAGATCGAGGCCATGAACTACCTCGGCAAGATGGGCATTCCGGCGCAGGAGAAGGTGCTGAACGACCGGCTGGACGGCACCGCGTGGATGTACGCGCTGAGCGGCGTGCACCCGGTGGCGGGCCACTACGACGGCGGCGGGCCCATCTCGCCGGACGCGGAGTACCTGGCGCTGCACTTCCGCGACTACGCCGTTGACCCGGAGGTACGCGCCGCGGTCGCCCGGCTGGACGTACGGCACGTGCTGGTGGGCAGCGGCTCGATCCGCCGGGACGCCGACATCGCCCCCGGCCTGCGGCACCTCGACGGACTGGCGTTCCTGCGGCTGGTCTACCGCAACCCGGGTGCCCAGATCTACGCGATCGTGCGCTGAGACGGATCCTCGTGACCGCGGCCGCCCCCGCCGCGGTCACGAGGACCTCCCCGTCCCCGGCACCCCGGAGGGTGCCCACTGCTCGAGAAGACGACCTCCCCGCCGGGCCGTTCCCCCTCTTCTCACCTGCCCAGACGCCTGGTCCCCCGGTCTGGTTTCCCGGCGGGTTCGAGGCCACCCGAATGGAGTAGTTATTCGGCCTGTTCGGCCTTGAGACCCGGCAAAACCTCGTCGACGACCTTCTCCAGCACCGACTCGTGCCCCTCGTACGGCCCGCTCGAACGCGGCCAGTGGGTGATGACGTCGGTGAATCCGAGCTCACGTGCCCGATCGGTGGCTTCGCGGAACGCGGCGACGCTGCTGAGCGAGAACACCGGGGCGGCGTCGAGGCTGAGGTAGCGCTGGATGCTCGCCGGTTCCCGCCCCGCCTCGGCCAGGCGCTGGTCGAAGGTGCGGACGAGTTCGGCAATGCCGGTCCACCATTCGTCGGTGCTGGCGCCGCCGCGGCCGGTGGTGACCCAGCCGGCGCCGAACCGCGCGGCCAGCGTCATGGTGCGCGGTCCGTTCGCGGCAACTACGAACGGCAGCCGCGGCCGCTGCACGGTGCCGGGCAGGTTCCGCGCACCGCGGGCGGTGTAGTACTCGCCGGAGAAGTCGAATCCGTCGGTCATCAGCAGCCCGTCGAGGGCCTCGACGAACTCGGTGAACCGGTCTGCGCGCTGCCGCGGCGTGAGGTCGGGCGCAGCGACAACCTTCGCGTCGTAATTCGAGCTGTCGACGCCGGCGCCGACGCCGAGCACGAACCGGCCGTCGGACACGTCGTCGAGAGTGATCAGCTCGCGCGCGAACGGCACCGGATGCCGCGCGACCGGCGACGCCACGAAGGTGCCGAGGCGGATGGTGGACGTGACCATGGCGGCCGCGGTGAGCGTGGGCACGGCGGAGAACCACGGGCCGTCGACCAGTGACCGCCAGCCGAGGTGGTCGTAGGTCCACGCGTGGTCGAAGCCGTATTCCTCGGCCGCCCGCCACTTGGGTTCGGCCGCCCACCAACGATCTTCGGGAAGGATCACGATGCCTGCTCGCACGAGGCCGACGGTAGCGCCCGCCACAGACATTCGCTCGAACGGGCAGCGCCCGGGAGAATGGGGCACGTGGAGAAACCCCGGTTGGTCGCATCCGATGTCGACGGCACCCTGCTCGGTCCCAGCGAGGCGGTGACCCCGCGCACGGTCGCGGTGGTCCGGCGCGTCATCGACGACGACGTCCCGTTCGTGCTGTGCACCGGCCGCCCGCCGCGCTGGATCGCGCCGATCGCCGGTCCACTGCGTCTGACGGGTTACGCGGTGTGCGCAAACGGTGCGGTGCTGCTCGACATCGGCAAGGATTCGGTGGTCGCAGTGCACGGCGAACTCGACCCGAAGCTGCTGCACGACCTGGCCGGCGCCCTCGAGAAGGCGCTGCCCGGATGCCGGTTGGCCGCCGAGCGGATCGGCACCGGAGCGGTCGACCATGACCTGCGCAATTTCGTGATCGAGCCGGAGTACCACAACCCGTGGGGAGACGGCGAGGGCCGCACCGCGATGCGCGCCGAGGTGCTGGGTAAAACGGCGATCAAGCTGCTCATCAGCCGCCGTGGCATGACGTCGGAGGAAATGGCGGAGGCGGCGCGCGCGGTCCTCGACGGTGCGGTGGACATCACGTACTCGTCTTCGGGCGGCCTGATCGAACTGGCCGCACCCGGCATCACGAAGGCGACCGGCCTCGCCGACGTCGCCGCCCGCTTCTCCGTGCCGGCGGAATCGGTGATCGCCTTCGGCGACATGCCGAACGACGTCGAGATGCTCCAGTGGGCGGGCCACGGCGTCGCAATGGCCAACGGACACCGGGCCGCGTTGGCGGTAGCGGACGAGGTGACGGGACCGGCGTCGGAGGACGGGGTGGCGCAGGTATTGGAGCGCTGGTTCTGACCCGCGCCCGTCAGAGCCCAAACCACCCCAATGCCACATTGGTTGCATCTGACGCACCCAATGCCACATTGGTTGCGTCAGATGCACCCAATGCCACATTGGGGTGGTTTTGGGCCGGGGGACTGCTCAGGGGCGGTCCAGTGCGGCGGCTTCCTCCGGGGTAGGCGCGGTGCCGCCGAGGTGAGCGGGCAGCCACCAGCGCTCGTCGTCGGCGGGCGTCTCGGGGTACTCGGCCTGCGCTTGGTCGAGCAGCGCGGACATGCGGGCACGGAGGTCCTTGGTGCGGACCTCACAGGCGTCGTCCGGGCCGGGTGTCATCGGCTCGCCGAGCACGACGGAAATGGGCACATGCCTGCGGGTGAGGTCCTTGGGACGGCCTTTCGTCCACAGCCGCTGCGTACCCCACAACGCCATCGGGACCACCGGCACGCCCGCCTCGGCAGCCATCCGGACCGCCCCGGTCTTGATCTCTTTCACGGTGAACGACCGGCTGATCGTCGCCTCCGGGAAGACGCCCACCACCTCGCCCGCACGCAGACGGTCCACGGCCTGGTCGTAGGAGGCTTGCCCAGCGGAGCGGTCCACCGGGATGTGATGCATGCCACGCATCAACGGACCGGCGATGCGGTTGCCGAAGATCTCGTGCTTGGCCATGAACCGCACGAGCCGCTTCGACGGCCGCGCACCGAGGCCGCAGTAGATGAAGTCCAGGTAGCTGACGTGCGTGCAGGCAAGCACCGCACCACCACTCTCCGGCACGTACTCCGCCCCGGAAATCCGGATGCGATTGCCGAGCAACCGGAACATCAGCTGTGCAGCAACCAGCACGGGCGGGTACACGAGGTCAGCCATGCAGTCCAGGTTACGGAACCGTAGGTTCTCGCCGCCGTGATCGACGCGTCGGATGGGCCACAGTTGCCGCGGTGGGGCTGCTGAGCTGCGGTTGCTCCGCGCTCCGGTCACGCCAGCCCAGCCTTGCTCGGGCAGCATCGCCCCGGCGTCGACGGCGGTCCGGCTGGACCACGGTCGCTGTTGCACCGCCGCTCGCGTCGGCTCGGCCATGGTTCGACCGCTCGGCCACGACCGCAGCCTCGACAGCCCCGCCCCAGACGCATCGACTCAGCCACCGTCGCAACAGCCTCAGCCACCACCACACCGCAGCCGCGACGCTCTCACCCCAGACGCATCGGCTCAGCCACCATCGCGACAGCGTCAGCCACCACCACACCGCAGCCGCGACGCTCCCGCCCCAGACGCATCGCCGTCACCGATCCGTCGGGCTCCCGCCCGGTTGCGCCGGTCCGCAACACTCTTCGGCATCCGTTGCCTCTCCCGGCAACCACCTTCCCTCCAGAAGTCCCCTTCCGGCGCCACCCAGCTCCCCCGCAGGTCAGCGACTCACGGGCACGACACGTACCGGAAGTCCGGCGCCCGGTCCAGCTCCTCGACCAACCGGCTCGCGTCCTCGGCCCTCGGGTACACCGAGATCCAGTACGGCGTGCCCGCGCGCTGGAATGTCGCTACGCGGTACCACGCCGGCTGGTCGTCGGTGCAGTCCTGGTGCTGGACGTAGCCCGACCGGCCGGGGACGGCCAGCGTCGACCGTTCCGCGTCCGGGCCGACCACCAGCACCTGCGTCCCGGCGCGGCTCGCGAGCAGCCCCGGCGAACCGGCGCTCACGACCGAGCCCGGTGGCAGGTAGCGCGCCAGCCAGTCGCCGATCTCGGCCAGCTGGGCGCCTTGCGCATTCCACCCGCGGACGCGCGCCAGCAGGTCCGGGCTCAGCACCGAGACCGCAACCGCCACGCCGGTGAGTACGGCTGCAGCGGCCGGCACCGTCCGCGAAACCGTGCGCGGCCTTGGCGAGGGACGTACGGCGGCGAGGACTCCGTACGCACCCACTGCGGCAACCGCCAACACCGGCGGCACGGGAGCGAGGAGCCGCCAAGCTGAATCCACATCTTGTTCGAACATCAGTACGAACACAGTATGACATAGCGCGAGCGCAAAGAGTAGCCAAATAGCAGACCGGGCTTCGGTCGCATGACTCCGGATGATCATCAACACCCCGGCCGCCGCGGCTGCGGGGATCAGGAAACCCAAGTGCGCCAAGGCAAAGCTGCCCAGGTACGGCCAATCCAGTCCGGGTGCGGGCGCCGTGCCGGGCAGGAAATGCTGGTAGTAGGTGGCCCGCCAGGCCGCCCACGGGACCAGGAACACGAGCGCACCCAGCGCGAACCCGACCGGCGCCCACCAGTTGTGCCGTCGCCGCATCGCAGCGGAAACCAGCCACAACCCGCCCAGGACAGCGAGCACCAGGCCTTCCGGACGCGTCATCACCGCGCCCGCCACCAGCACCCCGGCAACCAGCGGACGGCGCGCGACCAGCGCGTACACCACAGACAGGACCAGCAACGCGAACATCGGCATCTCGGTGCCCGACGGCCCGTACACGGCGAGACCGTTCGCGCCCGCGGTGAGCAGCGCGGCCGCGATCCCGACCGCCGGCCGCGGCTCGGCGCCTTCCGGCAGCGCGAGCGCGGTGATCCGGTTTGCGAGGAGGTACGCGACCACCACGCACCCCAGCACGGCGATGACCCCGAACGTGACCGCCGTCGCGGGCACCTCGGCCCCGAACGCCGCCCGCGGCAACGCGATCACCACGAGCCAGAGGAAGTTCCCGTACCCCTCGCTGCGGTCACCGGGATTGAACACCGGGCCGTTGCCGTCGGCGATGTTCTGCGCGTACCGGAAGCTGACGAACGCGTCCTCGGTTTCGGTGGCGAACATCAGCTGGTGGAGCACCGAAAAAGCCAGGACGAGCACGAGGACGCACCCGCGCCATCCGCGGTGCTGCGCGATCTGCCGCCACGTCGCGACGACCAGCGCAGCCAGCACCAGCCATCCCCCTGCGACCGCGTAGACCACGCGACCCCCTGCCTCCCGCGCCCCTCACCCGTCCGGCCGACCCCCTGGCCGACGGCTGCTCACCGGTTCCAGTCAAGCGCGCTGCGCTGCTTCCCGGACATAAGCCGTTCGAGTGTATATGCGGCCCGCTAATGTGGGCTTCGATTCCGATCCGCTACCCGGGGGCAGGCGGATCCACCACCAGCTGAGGAAGACTGTGCCGAGCGAACCCACATTGCTGTCCGTTGTGGCGAGCATCGCCTGTTGCCTGCTCGTACTCGGGATTCCCGGGCTGATCACCGGCGCCGCCGCCGGGCTGCGCGGGTGGCTGCTGGCCGGTCTCACGCCGCTGGTGAGCTACGCGATCGGCGGCCTCGCCGGGCCGTGGGCGTCCGCGGTCGGGCTGCCGTTCAACGCCTGGACGTATGCGCTGACCACGGTGATCTTCGCCGCCGTCGCGTTCGCGCTCCGGCGCTTCACGGTACGGCGGTGGCAGCCGGAACCGGAGCCGCGCGTGTGGGCTCCGCGGGCGCACTGGGCGGTAGGCGCGTGCCTTGTGCTTGCGACGGTCATCGGCTTCTACGCGGCCGTACGCGGCATGGGTCACCTCGGCGCGATCGCGCAGGGCGGCGACGCGCCGTACGCGGCCAACGGTGTCCGCTACATCGCTTCCACCGGCGACGGCAGCCTCTTCGGCACAGGCACGGTGAACTGGTACGGCGACGGCTCGCCGCCCTTCTACCCCAACGCGTACCACCTGCTGGCAGCCGTGCAGTACACGCTCAGCGGTGGCTCGATCCCGCTCATCCTCGACGTCAACACCGCGCTGCTGCCGGGACTGCTGGCGCTGTCGCTCGTGGTGATGGTGCGCGCGTTCCGCGGGCGCGCCGTGCTGGCCGGCTCGGTCGCGCTGGCGTCGGCGGCGCCGGTGATGGGCCTGTACGAGTCGATGAACCGTGGGCCGCTGTACCCGTTCCTGCTGGGCCTCGCGCTTACGCCGCTGGCCGCGGTGGTGCTTCGCCGCTACCTGGACCGCGTCGCACCCGATACGGGTTTCCTGCTGATGGTGTCGGCGGTCGGGCTGCTGTGCATCCACTCGTCGACACTGTTCGGCGCGATCCTGTTCGCCGGGCCGCTGCTGGTGCAACGCTGGGTCGAGCAGTGGCGGTCGATCGGACGGGACCTGCTGGCGCTGGTGCCGATCGCGGTGGTGTCGGTGCTCGTGGCGTCGCTGCAGCTGTTCGGCGCGCTGGGGCTGGCGAACAGCTCGCTGCCGTACCTGGGCTGGCCGAGCGAATGGCGCGCGACGAATGCGCTGGGCGCCCTGCTCGGTTTCCAGCATTTCGAGCCGCATCCGCAGATTTGGCTGTCCGCGGCGCTGCTCACCGGTTTTATCTTCTTCCGCAGGCTGGGCGCACTGCGCTGGATCGGCTTGACGGCGTTGATCAGCGGCTTGTTCTACATGGCCGTGTCGTCGTCGAATGCACCGTTGGTGATGGCGCTGGCGCGTCCGTGGTGGGACGACCCGTTCCGGTTCATTTCGATGGCGATCGTGCCGCTGTCGTTCATTGCGGGCCACGGCATTGCGTCACTGCACGCGTGGCTACGTGAACACCTTCCGTCGCGTATTCCACCTGCCGCCCTTGCTGCGGTGGTGCTGCTGGCTTTCGTGGGTGTCACGAAAGGCCTTTACGCGCGAACGAATGGTGACCGCATCGCGGACGGTTACTGGTCCCCGAATCCGCGCAACCAGAACATCACGCCCGGCGAAGAACGCGCCATGGTGGAACTGGGGAAACTGGCAAAACCCGGCCAGTGGGCGATGAACGACCGCTATGACGGAACCCCGTGGACGTATGCGCTGAGCGGGGTCCGCACTGTCGCCGCGCACGACGACGGAACGAGCCCGCCGTCGGATGCAGTGTTGCTGGCGGCGCATTTCCGTGAGTACGAAACGAATGCAGCCGTGCGGGCGGCGGTGGAGCGGTTGAACATCCACTGGGTGATCCTGGGCCGCCCGACGGACCCACCGAAGCCCGCATATGCCGGCGAGGGATTGATCGACTTGGCCGGGCAGCCTTTCCTGCATGAGGTTTATCGCAACGATGATGCGGTGATTTATCAGCTGAACCGCTGAGGTGACCAGCTGCCCCGGTGGCAGGCAAGAGACTGCCGACCACCGGGAAATCCATCCGCTACTCACCTCAGCTAGGACAATTCAACCGGCGTGGGTCACTCCAACTGCCGTGACGGTTCGGCGATGACCCGAAAGATCTGGCTCACATGCTCGCCGGTATCGACGAACATCCGGAAACCGGCTCTGGTGAGAATGTGGTAAAGGGCCTGCTCCATGACTTGACGCACTTCGACGACGTACGTCCACAATGGATCTCCGTAGTCTTGCGCCCGCAACTTCTCCCGGAACGATGGCGACCTCGTGATGGGTGGATGCCATTTGACAATCACGCCATATGGATCAATCTCGTGCACTTCGATCAACACCCCTGGCGGCTCGTCGCCCCACGGAGAATCTTTCGTTTGGATCGATGCAGGCAAGCCGATTCGGTCGAGTTCGAAGCGAACCAGTTCGGCCAACTGCATCCAGGTCTCGACGACATCAGCAGGAGCCGGGACAGGAAGACCGTGCTCATTGTCCAGTCGGCTCTTCTTGACAAACTCGAAGGGGTCGGGCACGTCACTTTCCTCGATTTCAGGTCAGCCCGTAACAGAACTCGACAGCGAACCACTTGAGGTGACCTTACCACCCTCTGACCCGCTCCAAGAGAAGGTTCTCCAGGGTCGCCGTGTCGAAATCCTTAAGATAGGTGACCGCATACTCGACTATTGTTCCGGGGCTCAATTCCGTGTTAAGCAATGCGACGCACGAGTCATCACAAGGCGAACGCTCGGTAAAGAGCCGCTCGATACGCTTCGGATCAATCCCCGCCTTATGCAGAGTGTCGATTATCACCTTTTCCGAATGGCCGGCATCGCCGCTGATGGCTCCGATGTAGCCATCCGGAAGGAAGCCGGTCGGATCTCTGTAGCCTGGCACCTTTGCCACCGCGATGTTTTTCTCCGGACTACGCAAACGCCCGATTGCGTTTCGATAATGGAACGTCAGGTTGCCGAGATCCTCGGGGTCGGCGGTAGCTCGCGCGTACAAAACCGGCCGCAAGCAGAACGACGTACCTGCGGCCGACGGAACCCTGTCTACAACCGCCGGGCGAGCCCCACATGATGCTGCGGCGTTGCGAACGAAATTCCGTGCCAGGTCGCCCAGGGTGTTGCGTACCGCGATTCCCTGAAGGAACTGCTCCGAGCTCAGCGCACCCAACCTCGACGCCAGTAGCGAATCACTCGCCACTCCCGTCAGGAGGTCTGCTCCGATGGTGATTTCCAGGCCCGCACCGGCTGCCTCGGCAAGGAATCCGGCTTCTGCTCCGGCCAGTGCGCCCACCAAAGGCGCCGTGCATACCTCAGCGCAGATGATTCCTGCGCCGACCACAATGACCCCGGCCACGATTGCGCCGGCGATCGTCCACCAGCGGTCTGAATCGGCGTCTTCGGCCTGTTGTTTTGCGTCCGCGATTGCCTTGTTGATCAGATACGTCAGTGCCGGGTTGTAGGCGCCCTTCAGGCAGTCGTTGAAAGTCTGTTCGCTGTACTGCTTTAGCTGATTGCAGACCGCGACATTCCGCTCCGACTCGCCCTTCGGGTCGTTCACCAACCGAGAAGCCCGGGCTACACAATCGTCGTGCGCGGGGCCTGCTGGTACCGCATTACAGGCATTGTTGACATCGTCGGCGAACTTCTTCTTGGCGTCGGCGATTTCCTGGTTCGCCTTCGCTATCGCCTTGTCCCGGGCGTCATTCGCGGCTGCTACCGCGTCGTTGGCGTCCTTTCCGGCGTCGATGGCGTCCTGATATGCCTGGTGTGCCGCGGTGATCGCGCTCTGTGCGTAGCGCGTCGCAATGTTGGCGGAATGTCGGGCCGAGATGGCGGATTGCGAAGCCCGGACAGCAGCTTGCGAGGCACGAGTAGCAGCATCCGCAGCCTGTGCAGCGGACTGGTTGGCTTGCCGCGCCGATTCCTGTGCGTCCGTTGCGGATTGGATTGCCTGCTTCGCTGACGTCAGGGCATCTTTGGCATACCCACGCGCGCGACCGGCGTATTCCTCGGCCTCCTGGGCGGCATGTCGCGCCGTCGCGGCGACCGATTGTGCCGTCGCTGCATTTTCGGAAGCTTTCGCCGCAATCGACGTGGTTTGCGAAACCAGACCGGCGACAACAGCGTTGTGCGCGGCGGATTCGCGGTCATGCCGGGCCGCCAGAAATTGGCCGCCGAGACGGTACTGCCGGACGATATCCGGGGAACCGGCCAACGCAGCTTGGGCCAGCATCCGCGTTTCCGGTCCGGTGACCTGATTCGCGATCAGCTGGTTCAGCGCGATCCGGTCGTCTTTCTCCCGGGCGAGGTTCTGCCCGCTGTCCAGGAATTGGTGGTACGCGGCAACGGTTCCGGCGTCGAGCGCTTTCTGCGCTTCGGAGACGACGACGGTGTCGCCGGAAGTGCGTGCGGCGGCCAGTACCTGGTCGACCTTGATCCGGAATTCGGTGTCCTCGCCGGGGTAATGCGGCGCCGCCAGGAACTGCTTGACGTCGGCATCAGTGCCCGCCAACGCCTTTTGTCCGGCCGTTTTCATGGCCGGTACCGCGTCGGCGATGAGTTCCTGCAGTGTCTCGCGGTCGTCGAGCCCGGCGGCGTGCGTGATGCCGGTGCGGACGAACTCGATGACCTCACAGTCTGCCCCGGAAAGCGCACCCTCGGCAGCCGACTTGGTCCATGGACCGCCGATCGCGAACAGCCGCAGAGCTGCCTTACGGCCATCGGTCACGGCCAGGACCGGATCGGTTCCCGGCGCGGCCGCTTCGGCGATCAGCCGGTTCGTCTCGGCATCGCGCTGGGCTTCCTGCGCCGCGTTCCACTTACGGGTAAGGCCGAGCTGGTCGTGTACGTCAAGTGCCTGGTGCGCCGCGTCGGTCGCCTGATCCGCTTGGATGGCAAGCCGATCGGCGTCGGCCTTCCGAGCGGCGTCATAGATCCGCTTCGCCTGCGCCGCCGCGTCGCCGGCGATCTTCGCTGCCGCCGTCGCCGCGTTGGCGTGGTCCGTCGCCAACTGCGCGGCGTGTTCGGCTTCACCTGCATGTTGCGCGGCATCGTCGGCCGCCGCAGCCGCCAGTGCGGCGTCGATCGCGGCTCGGCCCGCGAGATCGCGAGCCTGTACGGCTGCCGCGTCCGCCTCGTCGGCAAACGCACGGGCGGCGGCGGCCGATCTGTTCGCCCGATCCGCTTCCCTCGCCGCGGTTGCCGCCGCGACCTCCGCCTGATGCGCGTCCGCACCGGCGTTCTTCGCCCACCGGACCGCTTCCCTCGCCGCCGCAGCGGATTTATCCGCGTTCTGCCCGGCTGAAGCTGCCGCGTCAACCGCTTCGCGTGCGTGTCCCAGCGCAACCCGGGCCTGGTCGATCGCGTCTTGAGCCTTCTTCGCATCGACTGACGCTGCCGCCGCGTCCTTCGCCGCCGTCGCTGCATCCCCAGCCTTGCCGCGGTCTACCCGCGCCGCAGCAGCCGCATTCCATGCCGCAGCCGAGGCATTCCCGGCCTTGGCTGCCGCAGCGGCGGCGCGCGAAGCTGCCCGTGCGGCAATTCGCGCGGCAGTCGTCGCCGCATTGGCCGCGCCCATCGCTGCCTGCGCCGCACGGGCGGCCCGCTCGGCTGCGGTCGCTGCCCGGCTTGCGGCGTCCGCTGCCCCGGCCGCATTGTCCTTTGCCGCTTCCGCGGCTTTCTCCGCGAGCTCACTGGCTTGCCGCGCTTTATCGGCTTCTTCCAGCGCCCGGCCTGCGGAATCCTTGGCTGCCTGCGTCTTTTCCGCAGCCTGCAGACCCGCGATCCTGGCCTGGTCGAGCAGCTGCTGGATGCTGTCGGTCTCCTGGTCGCGAGCGGCCGCGACCTCCCACTCGCGATCGACGAAGAGCCGCAACGCATTCGGCGAACCGTCGTCGAGCGCGGCCTGCGCGGCGGCCTTCACCTCCTTGCCACCGGCGGCCAGGATCTGGTTGACCCGGATCCGGAGGTCGACCGCCTCGGCCTTCGGCGCCGCGGTGGTCAGGAATTCGTGCAGCGCATCCGAACTGCCGTTGTCCAGTGCGGTCTGCGCGGCCCTCCGCACCTGAGGCCCGCCGGCGGCGAGGATCTGGTCGACGCGGATGCGCAGGTCGGTGGTCGACGCGGTGTTCCAGCCGACGGTCAAGAACGCCCGCAACGCATTCGGATCGGTGTCCGCGGCATCGAGTGCCCGCTGAGCGGCACTCTTCACTGCCGGACCGCCGGATGAGAGCAGCTGGTCCACGGCAATCCGATCGTCCACTGTGGACAGCCGGTCGAGGTGGTCCTTCAGTAACGCATCGACGTCCGCATCGGACCCGGTCAGCGCCCGTTCGGCGGCCGCTTTGACCTGGGACCCGGCGTCTCGCCAGAGGACCAGGACCTTTGCCCGTGGCGTCAGCTCCGAACTGGCCGACGCTTCCTGCGGGGCCGGGGCAGCGACGGCAGGCTGGACACCGAACTGCATGGTCAGTGCCGTCACCAGAGCGGTGATCAGCGCATTGCGCCGTAATCTCCACGTTCTTCGGACCGGTTTCATGACCCTCTTCTCGTGAATGTCTTGTAGTGACAAGAAACGAGGTGAAGAGCAGTGCAAGGAAATGGTTCGACAGGCAAGATCGGCACCACGCTAGCAATGCTTTCAAACCGGAAGACATGTGACACTGATCACCTTCGATATCGGTAATATCCGGATGCTCGCGTCGATAGCCAAGCGGACGAGCTGTCGCATCAATCGAACGGATTGCCATGCACATCAAGGCTTTGGGAGCCATCGGCGCGGCCGCCGCAATTGCTTCATTCGGCCTATGGACCGCGCAAGCAGCGCCTGATAAACCGCACGCAGCCGCCGACGGCCAGGCGCCACTCGTGGAGGATTACTCCTATCCGGGTGCCGCAGAGATCCAGCAGAAATACCACGTCATCCTCACCTCGGGAGACGGCCATATTGTTTTCGCAGACTGCACTACCCCACCGGTAGGAAATGTCGGCGTACTCGAAGTCCGCTCCACGGAAAACGTAGGAAAAGACGGTCTGGTCTGTTTCAAGGTGCTGGGCTCGACCGGGCATCTCGAACTCCGCCTCCCCGCCGTCTTCGAAATCCGGGGCGACGGCCGGACCTCGGGTGCCGGACACAAGATGAAAGCCGACCTCACGACTGACGCCGGTCAGCATTCGACGGTCGATGTCGCCGGTTACGGCAGTACTCCGGTCGGCATCGGGGCCAATCCGAACAACGCACCCACCACGTTGCTTCAGCTCACCGTCGGCGCCTGACCGCAGGAGGAACCGCTGTGCACAGACGAATCCTTGCCCTGTCCGGCGTTCTGCTCACCGGCGGCGTGCTCGTCGCAAGCCCGGCACATGCCGTTTCCGGCGGGACCGCTTCGCCCGCCGGTTACCTCGCCCGGATCACCACACCCACCAAAGCCTGCTCGGCCGCGCTGATCGACCCGTCGTGGGTCATCACCGCAGCCACGTGCCTTGCCGCGACGGACACCGGCGCGCCGACCGAGAACCCAACAGTCGACAACGGGGCTGGTTTCACCACGAAGCTGACCAAGGTGATCCGCCGGAGCGACCGGGATGTCGCGCTGGCAAAGCTCGAGAAGCCCGCCAACGGCGTTGCCACGGTCCCGGTGAGCGGTACTGCGCCGAAGAACGGAGACACCCTGCAGCTGGCCGGATTCGGCCGCACCGCAACGGAATGGGTACCCGCGCGTCCGTCCGTCGCGGCGTTCACGGTCGCCTCAGTGAGCGCGACGGAAGTGTCAGTGACCGGCAGCGCGGACACCTGCCTCGGCGACGCAGGCGGCCCGGCCCTGCGCCAGGTCGGCGACCACGTCGAACTGGTGGCCATCAACAGCCGATCCTGGCAACACGGCTGCCTCGCGGTGACCGAAACGCGCGAAGGCAGCACCGACGCCAGAACCGACGATCTCACCGGCTGGATCCGGCAGAACACCGTCCCGACTCCGGTGAGCTGCCCTCAGGGCGCAGTCATCTGGGACGACATGGCAGACGGCACCCTGTGGCGGCACCTCCACCGCGACCCGGTGGGCGGCACTCCGAGCTGGACCGAACCGACCACGTCGAGCGGTACCGGCTGGTTCGGCCGCCCGATCGCAGGCAAGGACGGCGTCCTGTGGGACGTCCACCGCAAGTACGACGCGAACGATCCGTTCGGCGACGGCATCCTCAAGCGCTGGAAATGGGATGGCACACAGCTGACCGGCGGCAACCAGGTCGGCAACGGCTGGGAGCGGTACCTGACCCCGGAGTTCCGGAATCGCATCACGGTCGACCAGGCCGGACGCATCTTCATGATCAACGACCAGGCCGAGTTGCGCGTGTTCATCTGGGACGACGCGGCCGGCTGGTGGGTCAACGGGGTCGGCCAGGTGCTCGATACCGGCTGGACGAAGTTCGACTCCATCACCGCAGCAGGCGACGGGGTGCTCTTCGCTCGAACGCCGAACGGCGACCTTTACCGCTTCCAGTACGACTTCGGCACTGGGAAGTGGACGCAGCGGGACAAGCAGGTCGGCACGGGATGGCAGATGTTCAGCGGGATCTTCTCCCCCGGCGCCGACATTCTGTACGGCCGTGGCTCCACCGGCCCCAGCCCGTGGGGTGGCCAGGACGGCCCGATCCTTCGGTGGTACCGGTACTCCGCCAACACCGGCTCCTGGCTTCCAGTGGGCAGCAACGGCACCAGTGTCGGCTCCGGGTGGAACACCGATCTCCACGCAACCGCCGCGCCTGATTCCTGCCGGTTGGTGAGCTGAAGAACGAGGAGGCCGCCCCGATCCGGGCGGCCTCCTCGCCTGTCAAGAAGAAAACGTCAGGCCGTGACCGGACGGCGGGCGGTCATTCTTGCCGCCAGTGCGGCAAAACCGGCCGTGAGCAGGTCTGCCACCGTGAACATCACCCGGGACGCCACTGCGAACGCGGTGGCCTGGCCGACTGTCAAACCACTGGCCGTGAGAACTGCGACCTGTGCGACCTCGCGGACGCCGACACCGCTCGGGAGGATGAACGCGAACGTGCCGACCGTCATGGCTACGGCCATCGCCCCGACGCACAGGACGAAGCCGTTGAAACCCGGCGCACCGACCGAGTTCGCCAGCAGCCACAGGTGCACGCCCTGCAACGCCCACGCACCCGTCGAGGCACCGAAGGCCTTGATCACCACGCCCCAGCCGAGTGATTCCTCGAGCGGTGGGCGGCGGAGGATCTTCAGTACCAGCGAGGTACCCCAGGTCAGCACGCGCGGGTGCAGCAGTGCGAGGCCGACCGGGATCAGGACGAACAACCACATCGCGCGCGGGCTGTTGCTGAACACTGCGGGGGCCGCGAGCAGCGACACGACCAGCGCGGACACGACGCTCACACCGAGCTGGACCAGCGACCCGGTGAAAATCCGCGCTCTCGCCAGCCCTGCCTTGCGGCCCAGTTCCATCTGCAGCAGGTACGCCCACACCGAGCCCGGCACGTACTTGCCGAGGGAACCGACCAGGCAGATCTGCGCGCCGCGGGCGTAGCCGATCGGTTTGCCGAGGTGGTCGACCAAGACCTGCCAGCCCCAGGTGGACACGAGGATCGAGGCCACCAGCGCCACCAGGCTGAGCACCGACGACTGCCACGCGACGTCCTTCAGCGTGCGCCAGAACTCGTCCCAGTTGGATGCCAGCTGCTTTGCCGCGAAGCCGATCACCAGGAGAATGGCGACCCAGCGCACGACGCCGAGCACCCGCGCCTTGGTGGACTTGCGGGTTTTCCCGGTAGCCGGGGCGGTCTCCGCCGATGGGGCGTCGTCACCCGGCGTCGAAGTGCGTACGGTCGTCACTGCCTCTCAGCTCCTCAAGCCTGCACCGTGACCAGGCGACTGAACTCGGCGAGCAGATCGTAACCGTCCCACACGCCGGCGAACGTGAGGGCCGACCCGAACGGCACAATCCGGTCCACCCCGCGTCCGGCGAGTGCGGTCACGAATCCGGTGAGTTCTTCGCGGGTGAAACCGAATTGGCTCACTGTCTGGTCTTTGCGTTGCACAATCGGCACCAGCTCGTCGAGCGACGCCACTGCCGCGTTCGCGAACGTGCCCGCACCAAGCCATTCGCGCGGCATCACCGTGGCGTCGGCGAGCTCGAGCGTGGCCAAGGCGTTGCCGTCGAAGCGGATCGACGACACGAGCCCGTCGACCGCTGCGCCGTACGCCGACACGCGTTTCTGCACTGCCATCGCCGGTTCGGTGACGTGCTGTTTTGCCACCAGCACTTCGGCAAGCAGCTGCCGGAACTCCGCGCCTGCGGTCTGCGCGCCGCAAGCATCGCCGACCCAGAACACCGCGCGCGGTGATGAGCAGGCGGCCTGGTCGAACCAGTACGAGTCGTTGTAAAAGCCCTCGGCAGCCGTGCGGCGCTGCTCCGGCGTGGCTTCCTGCCAGCCGCGCACCGACGCGACGGCGAACGACGAGCGGTCCGGGAACGTGAGGTCACGGGCGTGCGGCGCCAGCGGGTACTTCCGCAGCGCGGCCACCGAGGTGTCGCCGCCCCAGATCACCCGCAGGTCGGCGGCCAGCGAAAGGGCACCGCTGACCTCGTCGCTGCGGTCGTAGGTGACCATGCGCTGGGTCGCGTGGATCGTGGCCGCGGTTTCCGGCGACACGTCGTCGAGCGCCGCGTTCAGCGCCTCCAGCACGGCCTCGGCCGCGCCGGCCGACCGCGACGACACGCGCACCACGTTGCTGTTGCCCGCCAACGCCGACAGCGCCCACGAGTACACGAAAATGGTGTCCACATTGGCCGGTGGCACGTGGAACACGAGCCCGCGCGGGAAGCGCAGCGCGCCGCCGGTTGTTTCCAAAGTGGACAGTGACTTGGTCAGCTCTCCCTTGCGCAGGAAGAAACCCAGTGACGTCAGCTCCGGGAACCGCCGCGCCATCGCGGGGGCGAGCAGCTTGCGGGCGAACTTGGTGACGAACTCGACCACCCGCGGGTCCCCGACCGTCAGGCGGCCGCCGGGCGGTTCCTCACGCACCTCGGCGAGCAAAGCGTCCACGGAAACCGAGGCACCGAGCGGAAATCGCTGTTCCAACGCGCTCATGCGGCGGCTCCGGTGAACGTGTCCGAGCATCCGCGGGCCTCGGCCTTCGGCAGCCGCCCGAGCACCGAAAAGTGCTTGCCGGGCCAGTCGCCGTCGTCGATTCCGTTGTACACGCCCAGATCCTCGGTGAGCAGCACGTGCCCGGGGTACGAGCGCGGCAGCGTGCTCACCACCTCGATGACACCCGGCTTGCCGACCGACTGCTCCGCCCAGGTCTCCGGGTCGCGGATCACGACGTCGGCGAAATCGGGGCAGTACAGCGAATTCCCGGACGGACCTTCGAGGAACACGGTGCCGATCTGCTCGATCATGCCGTAGTAGTTGTGGATCCGGGTGAGCCCGGTGTCGTCGGCGAACCGGCGACGGAACTCACTGTTGTCCACGGCCCGGTCGATCAGCTTCTTCCAGCCGCCGGAGTGGACGAGGATCCCGTTCGACAGGTCCAGGTTGTGCTCGCGCGCGACCTCGTACAGGTACTGCCACACCATGAATGTGAAGCCGAAGATCAGGAACGGGCGGTCGCCGTACTCGGCGAGGAACTTCTTGACCGCCTCGACGTCCGGCTGGTCGTTCTCGTCGAGCACGTACGTGTGCTTGCGGCCGAAGTTCGCCATCCCCAGCACGCCGGCGCCGCGGGCCGAGAACGACCGGCGGTTCTTGATGATCCCGATGGTGTCGACCATCAGCATCGGCAGCCGCTCGGCGCCGAGCACCTCCTGCAGCGTGGCGCCGAGCTGCTTCGTCTGCGCGCCCGCCGCGTCCTTGTCGAGGTAGATCCGCGACGCGCCCGCGCCGGTGGTGCCCGACGACGTGAGAGTTTTGAATACCTCGGCGTCCGGGATCGACTTGAGGTCGTGCGTCTTGAACATGCGCACGGGCAGCCACGGCAGGTCGGCGATCGCGCCGAACGACGCATCGGGCGCGAAACCGAGCGACGCGAGGATCCGCTCGTACCCGGCGGAGTTCGCCCGGTGGTGCGCGGTCAGCTCCGCCAGTTCGGGGAGCAGTGACGCCTCCCGTTGCGCCTGCGAGCGCGTGAACACACTCATACCCGTCCTTCCAGCGCCCGGTAGTCGATCTTTCCGCTGGCCAGCAGCGGCACCGTGTCGATCGGGCGGACGTCGAACCCGCTCGTGTGCAGGTGCAGCCGCTCCGAGAGCGCCCGCGCCGCGTCCTTGCAGATCGCCTTCGCGCCCTCGCCCTCGGGCAGCTCGGCGAACAGCACGACCTTGTCGCCGGCCGGGACCGCGGCCACCACGTCGATCCCCACCGCGGCCGACCGCACCGCCTGCTCCAGGTCGTCAAGGCTGACCCGGTTGCCGAACACCTTGCCGATCCGCTTCAGCCGCCCGGTGATGTACAGGTACCCCTCGTCGTCGAGGTACCCGAGATCCCCGGTGGCCAGCATTCCGCCGCATTCGTCGCCCGCGGTCAGCCCGGTCTCGCTCTCCGCATAGCCCATCATCACGTTGGGTCCACGGTAGAGGACCTCGCCGACAATTTTGGGATGCGTGGTCTCGGCGCCGTCGTCGCGGCGGATGGCGAACGTGCCGCCGGGCAGCGCGGGACCGGCCGTGCCGATCTTGTCCGCGAGCCGTTCCGCGGGCACCGTGGTCATGCGCGGGGAGGCCTCGGTCTGCCCGTACATGACATACATCCGGCCGCCGACGGCGAGCATTTTGTCGTTGAACTCGGCGACGAGTTCGTCCCGCAGCTTTCCACCCGCCTGGGTGAGGGTGCGCAGGGTCGGATATTTCGCCGGGTCGAACTTCAACCGGCGCAGCATTTCGTAGTGATAGGGCACGCCGGACAGCGAAGTCACGCCGTGTTCCTTGACAGCGTCCCAGAATCCGCGACCCAGCACGCCGGACGATTCGATTACCACTGTCGCACCACGGGAAAGGTGCGAATTCAGCACTGATAGACCGTAGCTGTAGTGGAGCGGAAGACAGGTCGGAGCGACCTCGCCGGCGTCGATCTGCAGCACCTGGGCGATCGCGTCGGCGTTGGCCAAGAGCCCCTGCCGCGACAGCCGCACGAGCTTCGGATTGCCGGTGGACCCGCTGGTCGGCAGCAGAACGGCGAGGTCAGGATGCGGGTCGACGCCGTCGGTTTCGCGTACCCAGTGCCCGTTCTCGGCGCGGTAGCCCTCCGGCGCGGCCGCTTCGGGGGCCGCCAGCACGGCGGCGGGCCGGAAGCGGGTGATGAGGCCGGTGAGCACGTCCGCGTCGAGCGCCGGATCGATCAGCGCGATCGCCCGGCCCGCCTCGAAGGCACCGAGGTACCGCAGCACGCTCTCCAGGTCCAGCGACATCCGCGCGAACAGCACCCCGGCGGGGAACCCCGCCAGCGCGGCCGCGGACCGCTCGATCTCCGCCGTGAGCTCGTCGCCCGCCAGCGTGCGGCCCTCGGCCACATCGACCAGCCGGGACCCTGCGGCCACCAGATTCACCGAACCTCCTCGCGCTCGCGAGTGCATTTCACAGCACCAAGCCGCCGTCCACGCCCAGCACCTGACCGGTGACGAACGACGCTTCGTCGCTCACCAGAAACCGGATCACCTTCGCCACGTCCTCGGGCGTACCCAGCCGGCCGAGCGGTGTGCGGGCCACGTTGTCCGCTTTCGCGTCTTCCGGAAGGCCCGCCGTGAGATCCGTCTCGACCACCCCGGGGGCGACCGCATTCACGCGGATCCCGGACCGGCCGAGTTCCTTCGCCGCCGAACGCGCGATGTTCGCCACCGCCGCCTTCGACGCCGCATACACCGTCTGACCTGCACTGCCGTACTCGCCGACGATGCTGGCCAGCACCACGATCGCACCGGTCTTCTTCCGCATCATCGCCCGGGCGGCCGCCTGGACGGTGTGCAGCGTGCCGGCGACGTTGGTGCTCAGCGTGGTGTCGACGACGTCCTCTTTGATCATGCCGAGGAGCGCGTCCTCCATGATCCCGGCGTTCGCCACCACGATGTCGAGCTTGCCGTGCTCCTTCGCCACGCCGCGGACCAGCGTGGACACCGCCTTGGCGTCGGTCACGTCGAGCGCGAGCCCGGACGCGGCTCCGGCAGCGGCCGCCGCTTCCTTGGCCCTGGCCTCGTCCCGGCCGGTCAGCACCACCGTGGCGCCGGCCTCGGCCAGCGCCCGCGCGGTGGCGAGACCGATCCCGCGGGTTCCGCCGGTGACGAGCGCAACGCGTCCGGACAGATCAGTCATTCTTCGACTTCAGCTCGGTGACCATGTCGACGGCGACCTTGAAGCTCGACATGTCGATGACCTGGTCGGTGTCGAACTCGACGTCGAACTCGTCCTCGATGGCGGCGACCAGGGCCATGTGCCCGACCGAGTCCCATGCCTCGAGGTCGCGGTACTTGAGGTTCTCGACGTCCACCTCTCCGTCGAGGTCAAGCGCCTCGACGAAGACCTCACGCAGCTTGGGGGACACATCCGACATAAGTCACAGCTCCTAGTGTTCCTCGCGCGGGCGGGCGTCCCACGCCTTGACCACGGTAGAGAGGTCGCCCGGGAGCCGGTCGGCCAGCCCGTCGTCCGGCAGCTCGCCCTTGCCCTTCAGCCACGGCGAGAGCGCCTCGATCATGGATTCGTCCAGACCACGGCGGGACAGCCCCACGAGGTTGACGCCGGTCACCCTGGCCGGGTTGCCCACCGCGATCGTGAAAGCGCCCACTTCGCGGCGCACCGCCGAGCTCATCCCGACCATCGCCCCTGGGCCGACCACCACGCGCTGGTGCAGTACCGCACCCATGCCGATGTTGGCGCCGTCCCAGATGTGGCAGTGCCCACCGGTGATGACGTTCGACGCAATCGTGACACCCGAGCCGACCAGGCAGTCGTGCGCGATGTGGCTGCCGCGGAGGTAATAGCCGTCGTCGCCGAGGGTGGTCGTGCGCCAGGTGCCCTGGTGCACACTCGTGTACTCCCGGATCCGGTTGCGGTCCCCGATCACCACCCCGTGGCCGTCCTGCGCCGGGTCGCCGGTCGGGGCGGTCTCCCATGCTGCCGGGTGCGGGCCGCCGCGGTCTTCGCCTGGCGTGCCGATCGTCACGTGGGGGCCGATCCAGTTGCGGTTGCCGATGCGGGCCGGGCCGAGGATGACCGTGTACGGGCCGATGATGTTGCCTTCGCCCAGCTCCACGCCTTCGCCGAGTACTGCCGTCGGGTGGATCCGGTTGGGTGCCGCAGGTGACACAGTCGGTCATCCGTTTCGTCGCGTCCGGCCTGGACGGCCTGGGGTCAAGGGCTGGCGGCGGCGCCCGGTAACGTGTGGCCCGCGTGCACGCAGGGCGTCCGGGCGCAGCACCGGCGGCTTCCGGCCTCGCGGCCGGAGCGCCTGAGCACTGTACCGGACGCATCGAACTCACCAGCCGAGAGAGACTGCCGATGATCCCCATTACCGTGGTCGACGTCCGTGACGCGGAAGACCTGGTCGTCGAGGTGCTGCGATCCGGCGCCATCGCACAGGGGCCGATGGTCAAGCGCTTCGAGGACGCCTTTGCGCACGTCGCGGGCACGAAGCACGCCATCGCCGTGAACAACGGGACGACCGCACTGGTCGCGTCGCTGCAGGCACTGGACCTGCAGCCGGGGGACGAAGTGGTCACCTCGCCGTTCACCTTCGTCGCGACGCTGAACGCGATCCTCGAAGCGGGCGCCACCGTGCGGTTCGCCGACATCCGGCGCGACGACTTCGCGCTCGACCCGGACGCTGTCGCCGCCGCGGTCACCGACCGCACGAAGGTCCTGATGCCGGTGCACCTGTACGGCCAGACGGCCGACATGGGCAAGCTCGCGCCCTTCGCGGCCGAGCGCGGGCTGCGGATCATCGAGGACTCCGCACAGGCTGTCGGCGCGTCCTTCGACGGCAAGCCGGCCGGGTCGTACGGCATCGGCTGCTTCTCGCTGTACGCGACGAAGAACGTCACCACCGCCGAAGGTGGCGTGATCACCACCGACGACGACGAGCTCGCGGACAAACTTCGCGTACTGCGCAATCAGGGCATGCGCGCCCGGTACCAGTACGAGATGGCGGGTCACAACTACCGGATGACCGACCTGCACGCCGCCGTCGGCATCCCTCAGCTGGAGAAGCTCGACCAGCTCACCGCGGCGCGGCAGGCCAACGCGAAACGGCTGTCCGAAGGGCTGTCCGGTACGCCGGGCCTCGACGTGCCGCAGGTGCTGCCCGGCCGCGAGCACGTGTGGCACCAGTACACCGTGCTCGTCGGCCCGCACGCGATGCTCTCGCGTGACGAGGTGTCCGCCGCGCTGCTGGAGAAGGGCGTCGGCAACGGGATCTACTACCCGAAGATCGTCTTCGACTACGACTGCTACCGCGGGCACCCGCTGATCCCGGACGCGCGGGTCGAGGACTTCCCGGTGGCCGGTGACGTCGCCGCGCAGGCGCTGTCGCTGCCGGTCCACCCGCATCTGAGCGAGTCCGACGTCGACCGGGTCGTCACGGCCATGCGTGAGGTGCTGGGCGCATGACACACCGCATCGCACTCGTCGGCACGGGCAACATGGGTTCGCTGCACGCCCGCGTGCTGTCGCAGAACGACCGGGTCGACCTGGTCCGCGTGATCGACCCGCGCGAGGACGCCGGTCGCGCCGTCGCCGAACGGTACGAAACGCAGTGGTCGCCGGAAATCGGCTCACTGTCCGATGTGGACGCTGTGGTGCTCGCGTCGGCCACCGAGGTGCACTACGACCTCGCGCAGGAAATTCTGGGCCAGGGCAAGGCAATGCTGGTCGAGAAGCCGGTGTGCAACAGCCTGGAGTACTCGCAGGAAATCGTTGCGCTGTCGGCGAAAAAGGACGTCCCGCTGATGTGCGGGCTGCTGGAGCGCTACAACCCGGCGGTGATGACCGCGCGGGCGCTGGTGACCGAGCCGGTACACCTGATGGCCCGGCGGCACGGCCCGTACGCGCCGCGGATCAAGACCGGCGTCGCGTGGGACCTGCTGGTGCACGACGTCGACCTGGCAATCCAGTTCTTCGGCGGCGCCACCCCGGCGCGGGTGACGTCGGGAGCCGGGTACTTCCATCCATCCTCTGTGGACGGTGCGGAGGACACGATCGAAACCGTGCTGTCGTTCCCGACCGGGCTGGCCACGGTGTCGGCTTCGCGGCTGGGACAGCGCAAGGTGCGTTCGCTCGTGGTATCCGAACTGGACCGGATGGTGGAGATCGACCTGATCCGCCGCGACGTGACGATTTACCGGCACGTGTCGCATGATTCGGTGACGCCGGACGGTCTGGGTTACCGGCAGCAGACTGTGATCGAGATCCCGGAGCTGGTCACGGCGCGAGAGCCGCTGGCGACGCAGCTGGACCGGTTCGTCGACCTGCTGGAAGGCAAAGTCGACGCGGATGCCGAACGCGCACTGATCCTGCCCTCGCACGAAGTCGTCGCGCAAGTACTGGCCGAGGCCTGACCTCACTTCGTCAGACGACGGCCGTCCGCGGAGTACGCGACCAACGGGCTCGCCCGGTCCGCGGACGGTACGTCGTCCTGGTCGAACCAGAACACGACCACCTCGGGGTCCTCGCTCCAGCTGGCGGTGTGTGCGGCGATCACGCGACCGTCCACTGTGGTCTCGATGCGGGCGGCTGGTCCGCTGAAGTAGCCGTACACCGGGATCCAGGTGTCGGCGATGGTCAGGCCGCCGGAGGTGGCGTGGAAGCCGAACGAACGGTCCGCGCCGTCGGTTTCGTTGGCGAGGTAGAGCGGGCGCAGGCTGCCGTTCGGCTCGTCCAGGCCGGCCATCACCCCGAACTGGACGGACGGCACCTTGTCCGGCTCGTCGATTTTCGCTGCGTAGAACACGAGCTGGGCGCCGTCGGAGTAGGTGCCGGTGGCGATCACCTCGCCGACCGGGACGGACTCCGCCGGAGCCGGGGCCGGGGGTTGGCCCACAGTCGCGGTTGCGGTGGACGACATCGGTGGCGCCGCGGCCGCGTGGATCGACTGTTGCGGCGGGACCCCCGGGCTGCGCAGCCAGACGGCACCGAACACGACGGCGATCACGGCCACCGCGACGCCGCCCGAGGTCAGGAGCTTGCGGCGACGGCGCATCCGGCCACCGTCGGCCATGATCCGATCCAGGTCAGGTTCGGCGAAGGGCTCCGGAGGCGGTTCACGGAGCACGGCGCGCAGCCGGTCGAGTTCGTCGCTCACGAGGTCACCTCCCCACCAGTGCGGCGCCGTCGATGCGCAGCTTCGCGAGCGCACGCGAATTCGTGCTCTTCACGGTGCCGATGGACACGCCGAGCTCGTCGGCCACCTGCTGTTCCGCCAAGTCGAAGAAATGCCGGAGGACCACCACGGCCCGCTCCCGCCCGGTGAGCCTGCCCAGCGCGTCGGTGAGCCACTCCCGATCGGTGACGACGTGCGAAATGTCCGGCACGCGTTCGCGTTCGGGCACATCCTCGGTGGCGTACTCGCGAATCGGACGGCGCCAGGTGTCGATGACGTGGTTGGCGAGCACCCGGCGGGCGTACGCGTAGGGGTTCTTGCGGCCCACCCGGGACCAGGCGGCGTACGTGCGGGTGAAAGCGGTCTGCGCGGCGTCCTCGGCCTGGTGCCGATCACCGGTGAGCAGGAATGCGGCGTGCGTGAGCCGCGCGGAACAGGACCGGACGAAGTCGGCGAACTCCTCGTCCCCGCGCATCATTCCGGCCACCCCTGTTCCCTGGTCGCCGTCGGACGACCTCGGATCCAGGCTACCGTTGCGCGCGAGGGTCGACGAGCGCGTCGAGATCGAGCTTGACCGAGGTGCCCGCGAAGTCGAGCACGACACTGCCGGAATGCTCACCGAAGTTCTCGTACTCGCCGTCGATGAGCCGGTAGGTGATCATGCTCACTGGTGGGTCGAGGTCGACGATCCAGTAGTGCTCGATTCCGGCTTCGGCGTATTCGAAATGCTTGGTGACCTGGTCGACTTGCTTGGTGCTCTCGGAAAGCACCTCGATCACCAGCAGTGCGTCGGCCGCTGCGATCCGCGCGGGATTGGCCTCCGCGACCGAGGCCGACGTGACGACGACGTCCGGAATCCGAACCGTCGGCGGGCTCTTGACCAGGACCAGCTCGGCCTCGGCTCCGGCGCTCATCGACGGGCAGAGCTGCTCGTCGAGCAAGAAGGCCAACCGCGTCACTGACCGCAGGTGGAACCACATCGGACGCGGCGACACGGACGGAACCCCTTCGACGACCTCGATCCGCGCCCTCCGGTCCACCGGAAGTGCGGTCCAGTCGTCGAAGGTCAGAAGATGCTGAGGCCACTCCAGGGCACTCATGAGATCTCCTTCACCGTCAGTGACTGGCAATAGTGTCTCATGTTACCCAGCGCGGCCGCCAGCCTTGACACTGGGTAACGAGCTCACTGCTCGCTGAAGTCACCCGCCGGGGAGCCCCATCCGGCTTCCTCGCCCGCCAAAGCGCGGCGGCGGGCGTTTTCCTCCCGAACCCGCTTGACCTCCGCCGCGATGTACTCCTCTTCGTACCGCTGGAACACCCGCGCCGGGTTCCCCGCCACCAGAGAACGCGGCGGGACGTCTTTCGCCACGACCGAGTTCGGCTGCACCGTCGCGAAGTCACCGATTGTGACGCCCGGCATGATCACCACGAGGCCGCCGATGAAGCAGCCCTTGCCGATTTTCACCGGCTTGCGTTCGATCAGATCGCTGCCCGAATGGTTCTCCAGCGCCATGTTCGCGAGCCAGCTCGAATGCGTGAACACCAGCGTGTTCAGGCCGATGCTCGTGTGCTCGCCGATCTCCAGGCCGCCGCTGGCGTCCAGGGTCGCGCCCTCGCCGATCCAGCAGTGTTCGCCGAGCGTGAGGTTTTCCGGGCTCACGATCTTGACGCGTTCGCGGACCCGGCACGATTCCGGCAGGCCGTGGAACTTGGCCCGCTCGGCATCGTTCAGGTACTGCGTGACCAGGTCGTTCAGGATCATCGGGCGCAGCCGGTTGCTGCGCTCGTCATCGAAGAACATCGTTGTCCGCCACCAGTTTCGTGAGCACCCGCAGGTGTTCCTCGGACACCACGTCGAGCCCGAAGTTACCGCGTACCATCGCGCTTTCCCGCTCGGCGATCCGCGCGCGCAGCTGCGGGTCGTCCAAAAGGGACAGCACGGTGGTGGCGACCGCGTCGGAATCGTTGGGGCGCACCAGAAGGATGTTCTCGCCGTTGCGCAGTTCGATACCCGGGTAGTTGTCCTCGGTAACCGACGCGATCGTCGCGGTACCCGACAGCATTGCCTCCAGCGACGCGGTTCCGCAACCGCCGTTGAGGTCGTGCGTGACGATGTCCGCGGCCGCGAAATACGCGGGCACGTCCGCCTTCGGTACCGCCCCGGTCACGATCAGCGCGTCGGACACGCCCAATTCCTCGGCGCGGCGCATGAATGCGTCGTGATACACCCGGCCGACGATCACCACGCGCGTTCCGGGATGCCGTTCCAGAATGGCCGGCAGCGCCTCCACCAGCGGCAGCCGGTTGCGCAGCGGGATCACGTGGCCGAGCGACACGATCAGCGGCGCGTCCCCGATTTCCAGCTCCGTGCGGACATCCTTGTCGACCGGTTTCGCGAAATGCCCGGTGTCGACGGCAATCGGGAAATACTCGGAATTGTCGTCGCTCGTGCCGTAACGGTCCACGCAGTAATCCACGCCGAGCTTGTCGAGAATGACGTAACGCGGGCGCAGGTATTTGAGCACCGGCCGCACGAGCACGGCGTCGAGCATCCGGAACACGCGCCCGTACAGCTTGTTCTCGCTGATCAGCAGCGTGTGGATGGTGAGGAGCACCGGCTTGCCGTGGCGGCGCGCGTAGATCCCGGCCATCCAGGACAGGTCGAAGAACTGCCCGTGCAGGTGCACCGCGTCCGGCTTGAACTCGTTGAGCAGCTTCCACATCCGCCGCCAGTTGCCCGGCCGCAGCGACGCGAACGTCATGTCGAAATCGATCGACAGGCCCAGCTGCGGCATCTTCGTCGCAGGCAGCCGCACGACGCGGTAACCGTCGCGTTCCCCTTCGGCAGGCGCGTCACCGTACGCGGCGGTGATCGCCAGCACCTCGTTCCCGGCGGCCGCGTACTCGGCAGCCAGCGAGGCGGACATGTGCGCGCTCCCGCCCACCCGGGGTGGGAAGAAGTTGTTCACCACCACAATGCGCATGGGCTTTCCTTCTGCCGGGCCAGCCGAGCTCATGCCGTCTCCTTTGCCGGAGAAATCGTCACGCAGAATCCCGTACGAGCGCCCGCATGCCTTCCTCTACCGTGATCCGCGGTTCCCAGCCCAGCACCTCGCGGGCCCGGGTGATGTCCGCGGCCCGGCGGGAAACCAGGACCTCGCGCTCGTTGAACACCGGTTCGACGTCGACGCCGACCGCCTCGATCAGGATCTTCGCCAGCGTCGCGATCGACGTGTCGACCCCGGTGCCGATGTTGATCGGCAGGTTCGCCTGCTCCGACTCCAGCGCGGCGACGACGCCCCGCGCGAGGTCGTGCACGTGCACGAAGTCCATCGACTGGTCGCCGCGGCCGTCGATCACCGGCGGCTGACCGGCGCGCAGGCGCTGGATGAAGTGGTTGATCACCGAGGTGTAGTACGCCTCGATCTTCTGGCCGGGCCCGTACACGTTGAAGAACCGCAACGCGTTCCAGGACAGGCCCTTCTGCCGCTCGTAGAAGCCGAGCAGGTCCTCGCCCGCGCGCTTCGAGATGCAGTACGGCGTGAGCGGGGTGAGCTTGTCGTCCTCGTGCATCGGCAGCTTTTCCGGCTCGCCGTACACCGACGCGCTGGACGCGAACACCAGCCGCTGCACGCCCTCGTCGGCCGCGGCCGCGAAGACGTTGTGGTTGCCGACCATGTTGATGTCGATCGACTCGGCCGGGTCGGCGATCGACTTGTTGATCGACACCGTGGCGAAGTGGATGACGTGCGTGCAGCCGCGAATGGCCTCACGCACCGCACCGCCGTACCGGACGTCCTGCTCGACCAGCTCGACCTTGCCGGTGGCGACGAACTCGTTGACACGCGCGCGGTCGCCGCGGGTCATGTTGTCGAAGATCCGCACCGTGTAGCCGCCTTCGAGCAGCAGCGGGATCACGTGCGCGGCGATGAACCCGCCGGCGCCGGTGAAGAAGACTTTCTTCTCGGACATTGTTCTCCTCGAAAGGTACGGCGGTCAGGAAACGGTACGGAGGGCTTCGCGCACGGTGGTGACCACGCGCTCGACTTCGCTGTCGGTGAGTTCGGCGTGCATCGGGATCGCCAGCTGGCGGCGGAACGCGTCAGCGGACACCGGCAGCGGCTGCTGCTCGCCGTACACCGGTTGCAGGTGGGAGGCGTACGTGCCGAAGTTGCACTGCACGCCCTGCTCACGGATGCGCAGCGCCAGCGCGTCACGGCTGATCTCCGGAGCCACCGTGAGCAGGTACGCCTGCCACGGGTGCTCGCGATCGGGTGCCTCGACCGGCACGGTGAGCGCGTCGACGTCCTCGAACGCTTCGTGGTAGCGCTTGGCCACCGAGCGGCGGGCGGCGAGCAGGTCGGGCAGCCGGTCGAGCTGGACGCCCATGATCGCGGCCTGGATGTCCGACAGCCGAAAGTTCCAGCCCAGCTCGTGGAACGACGGGATCGGCAGCGCGTCGGAACCCTCGCGGCTGATCGCCGGTTCGATCCCGTACGTGTGGATCTTGCGGGCGTGGGCGATGAGGTCTTCGCGGTCGGACACCAGCGCGCCGCCCTCGCCCGCGGTGATGCCCTTGCGGCCGTGGAAGGAGAACGCGGCCAGGTCGGCGAGGCTGCCTGCCGGGCGGTTGCGGTACGTCGCGCCCGCGGAGCAGGCGGCGTCCTCGAACAGCCAGAGGCCGTGCTTGTCGGCGATGGCGCGGTACTCGTCGAAGTCACCCGGCTGACCGGCGACGTCGACGGCGAGGATGCCGACCGTGCGCGGCGTGATCAAGGCCTCGATCGCGGCCGGGTCGGCGCTGAAGAGGTCCGGGCGGATGTCGGCGAACACCGGGGTGGCGCCGGCCTGCAGCACGGCGTGCCCGGTGGCCGGGAAGGTGTAGTCCCCGACGATCACCTCGTCACCCGGCTTCACGCCCAGCACCCGGAGGCCGAGGAAGAGGGCGGAGCCGCAGTTGCTGGTGCTCAGTGCGTGCGCGGTGCCGGTGACCTGCGCGAACCGCTCCTCGAAGCGGCGGCACGCCGGACCGGCCCCGGCCAGCCAGCCGGAACGGAACACTTCGGCGACGGCAGCCAGCTCTTCCTCGCCGACGGTCGGCCGCCCGAGCAGGACGGGTTCGCCCACGGTAGGTCTCCTGTGCTTCGGGAAGTCCCGCATTGCGCGGGGTCGTCCGAGAGTGTAGAGAAGACGCGCTTACCCTCGGTTTCGGGGACGGAACCCGCCGGTCGGAGGCCGATCAGCGCCTAGGCTCTGCCCATGCGGATCGGGGTGCTGGGGGCCGTCGTGGCGTGGGACGGCGCAGGTGGGCCGGTTGCCGTGGGCGGACCACGCGGCCGAGCACTGCTCGCCCTGCTCGCGGCGGACGCCGGGCGGTTCGTCTCGCCCGAGCGGCTCATCGACGGCCTCTACGGCGAGGACCCGCCGGAAGGGGCGGCGAACGCACTGCAATCGCAGGTCTCGCGGCTGCGCAGTGCGCTGAAACTGCCGATCGAACTCACCTCCGCGGGGTACTGCCTCCGGGTTGAACCGGACGAAGTGGACATGCATCGGTTCGAGCGGCTGGCCGCTGCGGGCCGTCGTGAACTGGCCGCGGGCGACCCGACGCGGGCGAGCGATCTGCTCGGCGAAGCGCTGGCGTTGTGGCGTGGCCCGGCTGCGGCCACGCAGGCCACGCGGCTGGACGAGCTGCGGGCCGAAGCCGCCGCCGACCGGGTCGACGCCGAGATCTCCCTCGGCCGCGCCGCCGACGTCCTCGACGAGCTGCGGGCCGCCATCGCCGACCATCCGGTCCGCGAACGGCCGCACGCACAGCTCGTGCGGGCGCTACACGCAGTCGGCCGGACCGCCGAGGCCCTCACTGCCTTCGAGGACGCCCGCCGCACCCTCGCCGACGAGCTCGGCGCCGACCCTGGTCCAGACCTCACCGAGGCCCACCTGGCCGCCCTCCGCGACGAACCCGCCAATGCCGCGATGCCGTTACCCGCGCAGCTCACCAGTTTCGTCGGCCGCGACCGCGAGCTCCGCCAGGTCGCGGATCTCCTGCAGCACGCCCGGCTCGTCACGCTGCTCGGCCCCGGCGGTACCGGGAAGACGCGGCTGGCCGTGGAAGCTGCGGCGAACGCGGGTCCGTGCGTGTTCGCGGAGCTGGCTCCGCACGTCGCCGACGACGTTCCGCAAGCCGTCCTCACCGCGCTCGGCCTGCGCGAAACGGCGTTGCGCGGGCCAGGTCGGCAGGACCCGGCGGAGCGGCTCGTGTCGGCCTTGCGGGACCAGAAGACGTTGCTGGTACTGGACAATTGCGAACACGTCGTGGCAGCGGCGGCGCAGTTGGTCGCACGGCTGCTACCCGCGTGTCCCGGTCTGCGGGTGCTGGCGACCAGCCGGGAGCCCCTCGGGATCACCGGCGAACAGCTCGCGCCGGTACCCCGTCTTGCCGTGCCACCCAGCGGTACTCGGGACGCCGGAACCTACCCGGCGGTCCGGCTCTTCCTCGACCGCGCCCGCGCGAGCGACCCGGCGTTCCGGATGACCGACGAGACAACAGCGGACATCGTGCGGATCTGCACTGCCCTCGACGGTCTGCCGCTCGCGCTGGAACTCGCCGCGGCCCGCGTCCGCACGCTGCCGATCGCCGACATCGCCGCGCGACTCGACGATCGGTTCCGGCTCCTGGCCCGCGGTAGCCGTACCGCAGATGCCCGGCATCGGTCGTTGCGCGGGGTCGTCGAGTGGAGCTGGGACCTTCTCGACGACGACGAACGTCGTCTCGCACGCCGGCTCACCGTCTTTCGCGGCGGCGCAACGCTCGCGTACGCCGAGGAGGTGTGCGACGCCCCGGTCGACCTGCTGCCGGAACTCGCGGACAAATCGCTGGTGGAATCGTCCGGCGGGCGCTTTCGCATGCTGGAGACCATTCGCGCGTTCTGTGCGGAGAAACTCGACGGCGCGGGCGAGACCGAGCAGCTCCGGAACGCGCATGCGCAAGCGTTCCTGCGCCTGGCCGAGGAAGCCGACCCGAAACTCCGTACCGCGGAACAGCTGGACTGGCTGCAGAAACTGGACGCCGAATACGACAACCTGGTCGCCGCACTCCGCTGGTCGGCGACCGCGGATTCTCCGACGGCCGTGCGGATCACGGCTTCCCTGGTGATGTATTGGTGGCTACGCGGCCGGCGTTACGAAGGAGCCGTGCTGTCGCGAGAAGTGGTCCGGCACTGCGAAACCGCGCCACCGGGCTGTCTTGAGCAATTTCTCATGTGCCTGCTGACCGCGATGGCCGGCGCGCCAGAGGACGACGAGACGGCGGCATACCGGTCGGCCGCGGAGCAGTACCTCGTGGACCGGGGCTGGTCGCCGGAACACCCGATGGTGCTGATGTTGTCCGGCGTGGTGCTCGGACCGCCGGAGGAGGGCGACGCCCGGCTCGCGCAGTCCCTCCTTGCGGAGCATCCCGATCCGTGGCTCAACGCGCTCATCCCGATGGGCGACGGCCTGCGCGCAATGCTCGGCGGTGAGCTGGACGACGCCGAACGCGGCCTGCGGGAAGGCGCGGCGAGGTACCGCGCGCTCGGCGAACGCTGGGGATTGTCGATGGCGCTGGACAATCTGTCGCAGCTGCTGGTGCTACGCGGCCGCCACGACGAGGCGCTCGAAACCATGACCGAGTCCATGACGCTCATGCAGTTGCTCGGCGCCACCGACGACTACGCCGACCTGCTGTGCCGCCGCGGCGACAGCCGTGCCTTGCGCGGAGACCTCGACGGCGCCCGCGCGGACTACGAGCAGACCGTCGAACTGGCGCGCCGCACCGGTATGCCCGAGACGCGCGCCAGCGGGCACCTCGGGCTCTCCGGCCTCGCCCGTCGCGCCGGTGACCTGCCACGCGCACGGGCACTGGCCGAGCAAGCGTTTGCGGAGAGCTCGACGGATTCGTTCTCGGCCGCCATCACGCGAGCGTCCGCGTCGGTTGCACTGGGCTGGGTCGCCGTCGCCGAGCACCGGCCGGAGGAAGCCCGGCAGCGGATGCAGGCGGCGGTCGAGACGGCGCACCGGTGGCACGACCACGGCTCGCTGGCCACCGCGCTCGAAGGCGTCGCCGGGGTCTGCGCCGAGGAGGGCCGGTTCGCTGACGCCGCGGCCTTGCTCGGAGCCGCCGTCGCAGTACGTGGGACAGCGATCCCAGGACAGCCGGATGTCGCGCAGGTCACCGTGGTCGCCCGGGAGGCACTCGGCGAGGACACGTTCGCCGCCGCACACGCTGCCGGACAGCAGCTCGGACCCGCCGAGCGGCTGGCGTTGGCCGGATTGTCCCCGGTCCGGTGAACCGCTGCCACGCCGTCGGGGGGTAGGAAGCAGGCCACCGGAGCGCGTAGCCTTCCCTGCCGTGGCGAACGTCGTGGTGATCGGTGGGGGAATCGTCGGGCTGTCGGTCGCGTGGGAGCTGTCCCAGCGTGGTCAGGACGTCACGGTGCTCGAGAAAGAGGACCGCTGGGCAGTGCACCAGACGGGACACAACTCGAACGTCGTGCATGCCGGCCTGTACTACAAACCGGGCTCGTTCAAGGCGCGGATGTCGGTGGCGGGCAACCGGTCCATTGTGGATTTCGCCCGGCAGTACGGCGTCCCGGTGGACGTGTGCGGCAAGCTCGTGGTGGCCACCCGCGAGGAGCAGGTCCCGGCGCTGGACACGCTGGCCGACCGGGCCGAGGCCAACGGCGTACCGGCCAAGCGCATCACGCCCGCGGAGGCCCGCGAGTACGAGCCCGAGGTGGCCTGTGTCGCGGCGCTGCGCGTCGAGTCCACCGGGATCATCGACTTCCCCGCGGTGTGTGCGGCGCTCGTCCGGCTGCTCGACGAGGCCGACGCCGACCTGCGGCTCGGCACCGCGGTGCGCGGCATCCGCGCGGCCCGCGGCGGCGGGGTCGAGGTGGCCACCGGGTCCGAGGTGCTTCGGGCGGACGCGCTGGTGAACTGCGCCGGGCTGCACGCCGACCGGGTCGCGAAGCTGGCCGGGGTCACGCCGAGCGCGCGCATCGTGCCGTTCCGCGGCGAGTACTACGAGCTCAAGCCCGAACGCCGCGACCTCGTCCGCGGCCTGATCTACCCGGTGCCGGACCCGACGCTGCCCTTCCTCGGCGTACACCTCACGCGGATGCTCGACGGCAGCGTGCACGCGGGTCCGAACGCCGTGCTGGCGTTGCGCCGCGAGGGTTACCGCTGGGCCGACGTGTCGGTGAAGGACATCGCGGACGTCGCCCGTTTCTCCGGGACCTGGCGGCTGGCGCGGAAGTACGCGTACCCGACCGGGCTCGAGGAGGTGCTGCGGTCGTTCTCGAAGAAGCGCTTCGCGGCGAGCCTCGCCGAGCTGGTACCCGCGGTGACCGAGGACGACATCGTGCGGCACGGCTCGGGTGTCCGGGCGCAGGCGCTGCGGCCGGACGGGTCGCTGGTGGACGATTTCCTCATCGAGTCCACAAAGGACCAGGTACACGTGCTCAATGCACCGAGCCCGGCGGCGACGAGTGCGTTGGAAATCGCGAAGCACATCGCCGACCAGGTATCCGCCTAGCTCGGCAGATTCCCGGTCACCAGCGGGATTCCGGCCTTGATCGCGGCGCACGCCTGATCGGGATTGTCGAGCTGCCCGGTCACGATCTGGATCGACGACGTTTCCGTCACCGCGAGCCCGGCCGCACAGTTCACGCCGGAATCGTTGAAGTTGGGGAACAGCGCCCACTTCCGGCCGCCGACGTCGATCTGCTCGACGGGCGCGACCGACATGCCGGGCCAGCGTTTCATCGGCACGTCCGGCCCGATCCAGACCTCGAACGGCTTCTGCCCGCGATCGCCGTCGGTGTCCTTCCACAGGCAGTAGGTCACGTTCGGGCTGACGACCTTCGAATGGTCAAGCTCGCCCTGCGGTGCCATTTTCAGCTGCTGCGCCTGCTCCGGCTTCAGCAACGAGCACGCGTCGAGCGTGGCGAGCGGCCCGGACGGCGGCGTCCCCGGCGGCGTGGTGGTGGGCGTGATCGACGGCGCCGGCTGCCCGCCCGGCAAATGCGCGGCGACCTGCGGGATGGCAAGTTTGGCTCGGTCACAGGCTTTCGCATCGTCCGGATAGGACACACTCACGAAGGCGAACGACTTCGGGCCGAGCGTGGTGTAGAGGTCACAGCTGCCGCCGAGGAATGCGCCGTACCGCGTCCAGTCGAGCCCACCGAGCTTCACCGGAGGTGCCTTGACGACGGCGCCCTGGAGGTAGTTGTCGAGCGTCTGGTCCACGGCCCAGCCGACGGAGAGGATCACCGTGTGCTCGTCGTCAGTCCCACTCCAGAGACACAACGCGGGCGTACGTTGCGCTTTGCTGGCAGGCGAAAGCCGGCCCTTGCCTTTGTACCCGAGCGCGTCGAGCTGCCGCGCATCGAGCAACGTGCACGGATCGACGACCTGCGTGACCGGCCCTTGCCCCGGCACCGGCGACGCAACGCCCGGAACCCGTTGCGTACACCCGGTGAGCAACACCGCAACCACGGCGGTGACCAGCGCTAGCCTGAACCCCATCCCCGCACCTTACTGACCAGCGCGGTTCCGCACCTGCGGAACGGATCACTCCTTGGGAACGGCCCGGAGCACGATGCCCGCGGTGACCCCCGCGCAAGTCGCCATCGCCACGGCAATAGCGATGGCCAGCGTGCCCGCGGACACCGGCGTCCGGCCCAGTGCATTCGGCACCACCAGCAGGAACCCGGTACCGCAGACGGCAATTGCCAGCGCGAACAGCCACCCCCGCCGGATGCCCCGGCGGACAACGGCGCGGAACTCCCGGTCCACGGACGGGAACGACGACATCCGCTCCTTCGCCTGCGAAACGATGATTCCGCAGAACAGCAGGCAGATCGCCGGTCCGCCGACGAAGATCAGCCCGAACTGGAACGACGGATGAGTTCCCCGCGGGGCCGAACAGCCCAGCCAGACCACGGCCGTGAGCGCGATGACGCTCAACGCGAAGTCGAGCGCGATCAGCGGCCCGTCTTCTGCAGCGCCGGGATCACGCGGGCGATTTCCCTGCTCAGCGCTTCACCGGCTCCAGCACCTCGAGCCCACCCAGGAACGGCCGCAGCGCCACCGGTACCCGCACCGAACCGTCGGCCTGCTGGTGGTTCTCCACGATCGCCACGATCCAGCGGGTGGTCGCCAGGGTGCCGTTGAGCGTGGCGGCCGTCTGCGGCTTGCCGTTCTCGTCGCGGTAGCGCACCTGCAGGCGGCGGGCCTGGAACGTGGTGCAGTTGGACGTGGACGTGAGCTCGCGGTACGTCTCCTGCGTCGGGACCCACGCCTCGCAGTCGTACTTGCGGAACGCGGACGTGCCGAGGTCGCCGGTCGCGGTGTCGATGATCCGGTACGGGACCTCGATCGCGGCGAGCATGTCCTCTTCCCAGCCCAGCAGGCGTTCGTGCTCGGCTTCGGCGTCCTCCGGCTTCGCGAAGACGAACATCTCGACCTTGTCGAACTGGTGTACCCGGATGATGCCGCGGGTGTCCTTGCCGTACGAGCCCGCCTCGCGCCGGTAGCACGACGACCAGCCCGCGTACCGGCGCGGTCCGGCGCCGAGGTCGAGGATCTCGTCCTTGTGGAAGCCCGCCAGCGGGACCTCGGACGTGCCCACGAGGTACAGGTCGTCCTCGCGCAGGCGGTACACCTCCGACGAATGCGCGCCGAGGAAACCGGTGCCGCCCATGATTTCCGGGCGGACCAGCGACGGCGTGATCATCGGGGTGAAGCCGTTCGCCACCGACCGCGCGACCGCCATGTTCAGCAGCGCCAGCTGCAGCTGCGCGCCGATGCCGGTGAGGAAGTAGAACCGCGAGCCGGACACCTTCGCGCCGCGCTCCATGTCCACCGCGGCGAGGCCTTCGAGCAGCTCGAGGTGGTCGCGCGGGGTGAAGTCGAACGACGGCACGTCGCCGGCCGTCTTGAGCACCGCGTAGTCGTCCTCGCCGCCGATCGGCGCGTCCGGGTGGACCAGGTTCGGCAGGACACGGAACAGCTGGTCGAACTCCTCCGACGCCTCGTTCTGCTCCGTCTCGGCGGCCTTGACCTGCGCCGACAGGTCCTTCGCGCGGGCGAGCAGCTGCGGCCTCTCCTCGGCCGAGGCCTTCGGGACCTGCTTGGACACGGACTTCGCCTCGGCCCGCAGCTTGTCGGCGTTGGCGATCGCGGAGCGGCGGCGCGTGTCGAGGTCGAGCAGCTTGTCGACCACGCCCTCGTCCTCACCACGGGCACGCTGCGACGCGCGCACGGCTTCCGGGTCTTCGCGCAGAGTCCTGGGGTCAATCACGGAATGAAGGGTAGCCGCAGGCCAGCGACGGGTTCGACGCGGTTTCCCGTACACACTGTGCGGGCGCCCCCGGACAACCCGACAGTCTGATCGTTGTCGCCCGTTTCCCGCGCTCCGCATACTCGCAGGAACCCGGAGCGGAGGGAACCACCATGACCGACGACCTGCTCGCGCGCCATCGCGCCGTGCTCCCGTCCTGGATGTCCCTGCTGTACGACGAGCCGATCGAGATCGTGCACGCGCAGGATCGGCGGCTCACCGATGCCGACGGGCGGACGTATCTCGACTTCTTCGCCGGGGTGCTCACCAACGCAATGGGCTACGACGTCGCGGCGATCAGCGACGCTGTCCGCAAGCAGCTCGACACCGGGGTGCTGCACACGTCCACGCTGTACCTGATCCGCTCTCAGGTGGAGCTGGCCGAACGGATCGCGGCGCGGTCCGGGATTCCGGATGCGAAAGTGTTCTTCACCAATTCCGGAAGTGAGGCCAACGACACCGCGTTGATGCTCGCCACTCAGTATCGACGCAGCAATCAGGTGCTGGCGATGCGGAATTCGTACCACGGCCGGTCATTCGGCACGGTCGCGATCACGGGCAATCGTGGGTGGTCGGCTTCGTCGCTGAGTCCGGTGAAGGTCAGTTACGTGCACGGCAGTTATCGGTATCGGAGCCCGTTCCGCGATCTGTCCGACTCGGCTTACATCGACGCCTGTGTAGCAGATCTTGTCGAGGTGCTGGACACCGCTACGTCTGGTGATGTCGCTTGTCTTGTTGCGGAGCCGATCCAGGGTGTCGGCGGTTTCAGTTCGCCGCCGGACGGATTGTTCAAAGCCATGAAGGAAGTTCTTGACCAGTACGGGATTCTTTTCGTTTCGGACGAGGTGCAAACCGGCTGGGGCCGCACCGGCGAACATTATTGGGGAATCCAGGCGCACGACGTCGTACCGGACATGATGACCTTCGCCAAGGGCCTGGGAAACGGCCTGGCAGTGGGCGGAGTGGTCGCCCGAGGCGACGTACTCGACTGTTTCCAAGCCGAATCGTTCTCCACCTTCGGCGGCAACCCGGTATCGATGCAGGGCGCACTGGCGGTGCTCGACTACATCGATGATCACGATCTTCAGGCCAATTGCGCTGCCCGCGGAGAACAGTTGATTTCAGGCCTACGCGCAGCGGGAAGTCCGTTCGTCGGCGAGGTCCGCGGAAAGGGCCTGATGATCGGCGTCGAACTGATCGAACCGGGCACCACGACACCGAATGTGCGCGCCGCCAAGCAAATGCTGGAGGAAACGAAGCAGCGTGGTCTGCTGATCGGCAAAGGCGGGTTGCACAAGAATGTCTTGCGCATCGGCCCGCCGATGACCCTCACCGAGTCCGAAGCCGACGAAGGCCTGCACATCCTGCTGGACTCCCTCGCTGCACTCCGCTGACCCGCGCCGCCTGCCGAAGATCGCCCCAATGTGGCATTGGGCGGTTGGGGCGGGAGAGCGCGGGAGAGGATCAGCGGCGGGCGAAGCGGGCGACGTGTTCAGCCAGTGTTTCGCCTGCGTCTTCCTGGAGGAAGTGGCCTGCGTTTTCGATGGTCGGATGGGTCAGGCCGGTCGCGCCCTTCATGCTTCGCTGCAGGATCGGGCCCATCGCTCCGGTGATGGGGTCACCGTCGGAAAACGCGCACAAGAACGGGATGTCCAGGGTGGTCAGCGTCGCCCACGCGGCCCGGTTGGCATCCGACGCCGGGTCGTCCGGCCGCGTCGGTACCAGACCCGGCATCGCACGCGGCCCCGCCTTGTACATCTCGTTCGGGAACGGCGCGTCGTAACCCGCCCGCACGTCCTCCGGCAGCGGCGTCCGGCACCCCGACTGCACCGAGCGGCCGACGTCGAGGATTTGCGCGTTCTCCACCGTCTCGCGGAACTTGTGCCACACCGGCGGCATGTCGACATCACCAGTGGGCAGCCCGGTATTCGCCGCAACCACCCCGGCGAAGCGGTTCGGGTTTTCCGCCACCAGCCGCAGTCCGATCAGGCCACCCCAGTCCTGGCCGACCAGGGTTACCTCGTGCAGGCCCAGTACGTCGAAGGCGAACCGGCGCATCCACTCCACGTGCCGGGCATAACTGTGGTCCGCGATGTCCGCCGGCTTGTCCGACCGGCCGAACCCGATGAGGTCCGGGGCGATCGCGCGTAGGCCGGCGTCCGCCAGTACCGGCAGCATTTTCCGGTACAGGAACGACCAGCTCGGCTCGCCGTGCAGCAGGAGCACCGGCGGGCCGTCCGCGGGACCTGCCTCGACGTAGCCGACTCTGATCAAGCCGCCGTGTGGGTCGGACAGGTCGGTGTACCGCGGTTCGAAGGCGAAGTCGGGCAGGTCGGCAAACCGGTCTTCCGGCGTCCTGAGCAGTCGCACGGTTCCCACGTTAGTGGGAATTGCCCTGCCTGGCAGTGCCGTGAGCTACGAAATCGCGACCGCGACGACCAAACCGAGACCGATGTGCGCAGCGGCGACCACGATGCTCGCCGGGGCGAACTTCTCGCTCTCGATCGTGGAGCCGACGTCGATCCGGGTCGCCCACTCCAGCAGGCGCACCGCGATCACCTGCACGATCACGCCGAGCAGGCCGTAGACCAGCGACGTGGTGAGGCCCTCGGTGAGGTCGCTCGCCGAGTTGAAGATGGCCACCACCACGATGAACGCCATTGACAGCAGCCCGGACGCGGTCACGATCACCGCGTTCGGCAGGCCGCGCGTGACGAGCTTCGAGAGCTTGCCGGGCGTGGTGAAGTCGATGGCGTAGAAGCCGGCGAACATCAGCAGCAGCCCGATGACGCCGTACAGCAGGATCGCGCCGATGCCGCGCACGAGTTCGGAGCCGAACGTGGCGGACAGCGCAAGAGTCGACGAGGTCACGGGGTCTCCCAGAACGAACCGGACGGATCAGGCAGGCAGGGTTGTATCACGACTGCGGGATGCGGTGGGGGACGAACGCCGCACCGTCATCGGTGACGAGGCCGCTCGTTTCCCGGATGCCGAGGCCGGCCGACGAGTCGCCGACGATCCACGCGCCCAGCGCGGGCCGGTATCCGTCGAACTCCGGCAGCGGGTCGAACGCCTGGTAGACATACCCTTCGGCGCCGTAGACCCCGTCGGTCTGGGTCTCGTACCCGGTGGCCACGATCTGCACGTTCGCGCCCTCGCGCCCGAGCTTCGGCTTGCGCACGTACTCCGTAAGCATTCCGGGATCGTCGGCGAACGCGGGCAGCAGGTTCGGGTGCCCGGGGTAGTTCTCCCACAGGACGGCGAGCAGCGTCTTGTTCGACAGCAGCATCTTCCACAGCGGTTCGACCCACAGCGTGCGCGGCATCGTGTCCACCGCGTAGTGGCCGAACTCCTCGTCGACCACCCATTCCCACGGGTACAGCTTCACGACCGTGGCCATCTGCGCTTCTTCGAGGTCGACGAACCGCTTGAGCACCGGGTCCCAGCCGATCTCCTCGATCGCCAGCCCGACCGTGTCGAGCCCGGCCTCGGCCGCGGTCTCCTGCAGGTACGCCGTGGTGACGTGGTCCTCGCCGCTCGGATCGGCCGAGGACCAGGTGAAGTGCAGTTCGTTCGACGGAAGTTTGTCGCCGATCTCGCCCCAGCGCTCCACCAGCTTCTCGTGGATGGAGTTCCACTGGTCGTCCTCGGGGAAGACGTCGGTCTTCCAGTGCCACTGCAGCAGCGACGCCTCGAGCAGCGTCGTCGGCGTGTCCGCGTTGTACTCGAGCAGCTTGGCCGGCGACTTGCCGTCGTAGCGCAGGTCGAAGCGGCCGTACACGTGCGGGTCCTGCCGCTTCCACGATTCGGCGATGTGCGGCCACACCCACTCCGGGATGCCGAAGCGCTGGTACTGCTCCGTGGTCACCACGTTGTCGACGGCTTCGAGGCACATCGAGTGCAGCAGTTCCACGTCCGCCTCGAGCGAGAGCACCTCGTCCATGTCGAAGACGTAGTGCACCGACTCGTCCCAGTACGGCCGTGGCTTGCCGGTGCCGTCGCGCGCCGGGGTGCCGTAGACCAGCCCTTGCTCCTCGACGATCCGCTGCCAGTCGCGGCGCGGCTCCCGCCGGTCCCGATACACCTACGAGCCTCCGCTCTTGCCGGTGCCGCCCGTGCTGCCGGACGTACCGCTCTTGCCGCTGATGCCGAACCCGCCGCGCTGGACGCTCGTGCCCGATTTGGTGGAGACGTTCGTGTTGCCCGACGGCGCGGTGAAGCTGCCGCCGGAGACCCGCTGGCCGATGGTGCCGGTGCCGCCGTAGTTGTAGCGGTACTGGGTGAACCCGCCACCGGGAATCGGGATGAACCAAAACCCGCCGCTGTAGTGCCCGCCGTGGCTCGCCGCGTACGCCGGATCGCAGTTCTGGTCGTCCCTGATCACGCCGCTGTTGTCGGTGCAGACCGCGGTGGTCTCCGACGGCCTGGCGACGGTGTAGAAGGTGGCGACCAGCCCGACGAGGCCGACCGTGACCCCGCTGCCGATCAGGATCTTGCGTTTGGTGGCCGCCTTCGCGTCGGCCGCGCGTTGCGCCTGGAGCGCTTCCTGCTCCTCGCGTTCCCGGTCGGCCATCGCCTGGCGGCGTGCCCGCTGCTCGGCGACCGACGGCTCCCGCCGTTGCGTATTCGCGTCCTGGAAACGCATCGAACCCGGCTTCGCGGGTTGTTCTGGCGGCTGCTCCCCGCTGTTGTCGTCCTGCGTCATATGCGCTCCGTAATCCCCCGGCACGGCAAACCCTCCTCCACCCTAATCGACCCGGCACACGCACTGCTCACGCGGCGCGGGCATCATGGGTATCGATGTCCAGAGGCGCCGAGCGGTTCCCGCACATGAAGACCCTGACCACCCGCGTGGTGATGGCCGGGGTGTTCCTTGGCGCCGTCATCGCGCTCGCGCTGAGCGTCGCGTTCTCCTGGACCGGCACGCTCGCCAACGGCGGCGCCGGCGGTGGCGAGGGCAAGCTGACCGAGGCCGCCGAGAAGGCGTTCCACTCCCCGCCCGGCACCTGCCTTGCCTGGGCGGCGCAGGACGCGGCGGACGCGCACCAGGTGCCGTGTGGCCAGCCGCACCTCTTCGAGGTCACCACGATGGTCGACATCGGGGCGCAGTTCCCCGCGCAGGCGCCGTTCCCCGGCCTCGACCAGTGGCAGGACCTCGCGCAGCAGAAGTGCAACAGCGACGTCCGGCCGTACCTCGGCCACGCGCTCGACCCGTACGGCAAGCTCACCACCAACCTGCTGCGGCCGACGGCGGCGCAGTGGGCCGACGGTGACCGTCAGCTGCGCTGCGGCCTGCAGTGGGCCGGGCCGGGTGGCGGCCTGCAGCCCACCACGGGCGCGGCGCGCGACCAGGACCAGTCGCTGGTGTGGGCGCCGGGTACCTGCCTCGCGCTGGCGGGCAAGGGGGTCGGCGACCCGGTCGACTGCAGCAAGCCGCACTCGTACGAGATCATCGCCACCCTCGACCTCGCCTCGAACTTCAAGGACGGCTACCCCAAGCTGGACGACCAGAAGGCGTGGCTCGACACCGAATGCAACAAGGCCGCGAAGGACTACACCGGCGGCGCGGACCTCGGCCAGAAGAAGCTCATGCTGGGCTGGGACTCGCGCGAGCAGGAAAGCTGGAGCGCCGGGTCCACCAAGGTCAACTGCAAGGTCGCGGCCACCTTGGCGGACGGCAGCGGGTTCCAGGCGGTCACCGGCAGTGTCAAGGATCAGGCGGCGAGCACGCCGCCGACGTCCGGGGGCAACTGAGCGTGCCGGTCGAGATGAGCCTTGCCCGGTTCGAGGAGCTGGTGGCCGAGGCGCTGGACCAGGTCCCGGAGGAGTTCGCCGCGGCCATGGACAACGTCGTGGTGCTGGTCGAGGAGTTCAACGACGAGGCACCGGACATCCTCGGGCTCTACCACGGCATCGCGCTCACCGAGCGCACGAGCCAGTACGGCGGCGTCCTCCCGGACCGGATTTCGATTTACCGGCAACCGATCCTCGGCATGTGCGACACCGAGGACGACGTGGTCGAGGAGGTGCTCATCACCGTGATGCACGAACTGGGACACCACTTCGGCATCGACGACGAACGGCTGCACGAACTCGGCTGGGGCTGAGCTTCCCCCGCGGAATTCCGTGTGCGCATAGATCCACACTGCAGTTCCGCCCGGAACGACACTCCCTGACTGCGGAAATCACCGGAAGTCACCAAACGGTCACGGAATGCGCCATGCCGACCTAGACTGGTCACCGGCAGTCAGCACTCGATCTCGCGAGGTACTCGTGGCGCGCAGGAAGACGGATGGCCGGCTGCGCTGGCTGCTCGCCTCCAGCGCCACCGCCAACCTGGCCGACGGCATTGCCAAGGTCGCGTTTCCGCTGCTCGCCACCACTCTCACCCGTGACCCGGTGCAGATCGCCGCGCTGTCGGCCATGCAGTTCGTGCCGTGGCTGCTCTTCGCGGTGCTCGCCGGAACGCTCGTGGACCGCGTCGACCGCAAGAAGGCGATGATCATCGCCAACGCGGCGCGGGCGCTCGTGGTCGCCGGGGTCACCGCACTGGTCGCATTCGACGCCGTCGACATGTGGACGATCTACCTCGCGGCGCTGCTCGTGGGCACGGCGGAGACGGTGGCCGACAGCGCGGCGAACGTCCTGCCGCCCGCGCTCGTCGGAGCAGACCGGCTGGAGGGCGCCAACAGCAAGCTGCAGGCGTCCGAAATCGTCGGCCAGACGTTCCTCGGCGGGCCGGTCGGCAGTGCCACCTTCGCCTTGTTCGCGGCGTTTCCGTTCCTGCTCACGTCCGCCGGGTTCGCCATCGCCGCCGTCGTGCTCTTCGGGATGGCCGGCCGGTACCGGCCGCGCACAGAGAACCAAGTGCACGTCCGCGCGGATTTCGTGGACGGGTTCCGCTGGCTGCGCCGGCATTCCCTGCTGCTGCGGCTGCTGGCGATCGCCGGGCTGCTGAGCCTGGTCAGCGAGCTGGCCCAGGCGCAGCTGGTGTTGTACGCGCTCGAAGACCTGCACCTGTCCGACGCGACCTTCGGCGCCTTCGCGTTCGTCGGCGGGATCGGCGGCCTGGTCGGCGCGGGCGTGACGCCACGGCTCGTGCGAGGGAGCGGACGGCGGACGGTGCTGGTCGGCGGAGTGCTGTGCTGCGCGCTGGGATTCGGCGGCATGGGCCTGGTACGGCATCCGTGGTTGTCGGCGGTGCTGTTCGGCGTGTTCGCGGCGGCGGTGGTGGCGGTGAACGTGGTACTAGCGACCGCGCGGCACACGCTCGTACCCAGTGAGCTGCTCGGCCGCGTGCTCGGGGTGTGGCGCACCGTGGTGTGGGGCTCGATTCCGGTCGGTGCGCTGCTCGGCGGGCTGGTCACGAAGCTGCTCGGCTCGGCGGGTGACACGTTCACCGCGTCCGGCGTCCTGCTGCTGTTGGTGACCGGATATGCACTGTTCGCACTCCGCAGGCACGCCCTCGATGACAAATCGGCCTCGACCGGGGATGCCGCCCGTCCGCAGCAGTGATCCGGCGCGGTTTTGGTGCTGAAATAGCAGCTCACCCCGGCTGCCGGGAGGTACGCCATGACCGCGCTCGACACCCCGCCGCTGCCGGACGATGACGAGAGCACCGAGACCGAGGCCCCGAAATCACGCCGCCCGCTGGTCCTCGCCGCCGTTGCCGGGTTCGTGCTCGGTACCTGCGTGGTGGGGCTGCTCTGGGGGCTTTCCGGTCAGCGCGCGGGGGCGAACGTGGATGCCGCCGCCGCGTGCGAGTCGTTCTCCCGCGCCGGGCGGATCCCGGACACGACCGGCGGGTACGACCCGACGCAGTTCACCCGGATGTCCGACGATTCCGTGCATCGGATCACCGCTGCCCTGGAGCTGGCCAGGGCGGCGGCGACCTTCGACGGCGGGTACCAGCCGCTCGCGCAGAGCCTCGACGGCGTGAACCGCATGGTGCTCAGCAGCCGTTTCGACAATCCGGAACGGCAGGCCGACGTCGTGCGGGTGCAGCAGCTCTGCGCGCGGGGCTGACCGTCAGGCGGCGTGCACGGTCTTCACCGCGAGCTGGTTGCCGGGCAGCTTCTCCCCCGCGCATCCGGTGCCCGGGTCGGCCACGAACTTCGACGCCGTCTCCTGCGGCAGGTACACCCGAAGGCCCTTGACGTCGGTCGGCTTGCAGACTGCCGGGTCGAAGTTGCGGACCTGCACGAACTGGAGGTCCGCCGCGGCCGACTGACCCGGCGCCAGCTTCACCACGGCACCCTTCTCCCCTTCGCGGAACGCGGCCGGGCCGATCTGGTGCCCGTCCGCGCCGCCGACGTACGACACGCCGGGGAACCCCTGGATGGTGCACGGCGTGTTGCTGGTGTTCTTGATCAGCAGCGGCCGGTAGACCGAACCCGCGCCGGCGTCGCCCTTGCCGATCGACAACGTGACGTCGGCTGCCTTGCAGAGCCCGTTGTCCACCGGCGGCTTCGCGGACGACGAACTGCCCGAAGGGGACGGTGCCGAACTGGGTGCCGACGAACTGGACGACGGGGCTTCGGAACTCGACGGCCCGCTCGCGGCCGGGGCACCCTGGCCGCACGCGGACAGCAGCAGGGCCCCCGACGCGCCCAGTGCGGACAGGAAGACCAGGGAAAACCACGGTTTCTTCGTGTTTGCCATCTCACTCGCCTCGCTGTGCTGGTGAACGCGGTACCGGGGAGGAACCTTTCGCCCGGAGGACGTGCCAGGTCCGGACCGGGTTGCCCCGCATCCGGTTGGTTCCCCACGTCGGGGGTGTTCACGCGACGTTCCCCAGCACGAGTGATCTACCCCTGGCGCTGCCGGGCCGACCAGGCACTGGCGTCCTGGCCGTAGCGGATCAGGAACCGGGCGAACTGCAGGCGCTCACTCGGCAGCCAAGCCGCCGTGATCTGCTCGAAGGTCGCGCGCTGCTCGGCCGCGAAACGATTCCGCTCGGCGGCCCCGGCCTCGGTGAGCTCCAGGACGGTGCGCCGCCCGTCCGCTTGCGACGCGGCCCGCCGCAGGAGCCCGTCCGCGATGCAGGTGGTGATGGTACGGCTGGCCACCGGCTGGGTGACCCCCAGTTCGGCGGCGATGCCACCGACGGTCATCTCCCCCGACGCGTCCGCGACCACGTTCAGGACGAAGTTGCGGGTGAGGTCTCCGCGTCCGTTCGAGGTACGGCGCCGCAGCCGCGACAACGCCGGGCCGACCTCCTCGAGCACGGCATCTCGTCCCGGGTGCGGGGAAGGGGTGGCCATCGCTCGATCCTACAAAGTTCGCCACCGGTCTGCATATTCATAGCAGCAAGCAACTACATATCTTTTGATATGCTTTTCGGCAGCAGGACTCTCCCAGGATCGAGGTAGGACATGTCCATCACCGCCATCACCGGCGCACAGGTTTTCGACGGCGAGAAGGCCATCGGGGTGCGCACCGTAATCGTCGAGGACGGGCGGATCACCCAGGTCGGCGGCGAGGTCCCCGGCGGGGCCGAGGTCGTCGACGGCAGCGGAGCCACCCTCCTGCCCGGCCTGATCGACGCCCACGTGCACACCGGCCCCGGGACGCTCGCCATGGCACTGCGGTTCGGCGTGACCACCGAACTCGAAATGCAAGGCACCAACACCCGCGGCAACAGAGCGCACCTCAGCGCCGACGACACGGTCGCCGACATCCGGTCGTCCGGTTTCGGCCTCACCCCGCCGGGCGGGCACCCCAGCGAGCTGTTCCCCGAAGGCTTCCGCCCTGGCCCGCCTCCCGGCGCGAAGCCCGCCGGACCGCCGCCGGTCACCGCACACGTCACCACGCCGGAGGAGGCCGTCGCGGTCATTCCCCGGCTGGTCGAAAACGGCGCGGACTACATCAAGTTCATGGTCGACGACGGCAGCGTCGAAGGGCATCCCGGCCTTCCGATGCTCGACCAGGCCACCCTGGACGCGGGCGTCGCCGAGGCCAAGCGGCACGGCATGCTCACCCTCGCCCACACGCTGACCGTGGACGCCACCCGGATGGCCGTCGAGGCCGGGATCGACGGTCTCGCCCACCTGTTCATGGACCGGCCGCACACCGGCGAGATCGTCAGCCTGATCAAGGCCGCCGACGTGTTCGTCGTCCCGTGCGTCGTCCTGAACGCGTCGATGATGGGAATCACCGGCGAGGAACTGGCCGACGACCCCCGGGTCGCCCGCCGCCTCGACGCCGACTGGGAAAAGACCCTCCGCGGATCCTTCGGCCACTACCCGCAGGGCCAGATCAACGACGTGCTGGCCACCGTGAAAGCCCTCCACGACGCCGGGGTCGACCTGCTGGCCGGCACCGATGTTTCCCTGCCGCTGCCCTTCCTCAGCGGCCTCGCCCACGGCGCGAGCCTGCACCACGAACTGCAGTACCTCGTCCGCGCGGGCCTCACGCCTGCCCAAGCGCTCCGGGCGGCCACGGCCACCACCGCCCGCCGCTTCGCCCTCGACGACCGGGGCCGCATCGCCGAAGGACTGCGCGCCGACCTCCTCCTGGTCGACGGCGATCCCACCACCACGATCTCCGACACGCTCAACACGCGGGCGATCTGGCGCCGGGGTACGCGCGTCACGGCCTGAGGCCTAAAGCGGCGTATCGACCCAGCTCAGGCACTTCCAGCCGCCGCCGGGGAGGGTGACCAGCTCGACGAAGGCCGTGTTCGGGATCAGCGAGCTGTTGGCCACGTCGGCGGGCACGTTCGTGGTGAGCCACTCCCCGGCGAGCCGGATCGAGCCGCCGTGGCTGACCAGCACCACGACGCCGTCCGGCGACGTCTCCTCGTGCTTCGCGCGCAGCTCACCGGCCGCCCGGCGCATCCGGTCCTGGACCTGCGCGCCGGTTTCCCCGCCAGGGATCCCGACGTGCAGCTCGCCTTCCGTCCACGCCCGCACCGCGCGCATGTATACCGCGATCGACTCCTGGTCGGTGTTCCCTTCGAGGTCACCGGCGTCGACCTCCTTGACGCCCTCGATCACCTGCACCTCGAGGCCGAACGTCTCCGCCAGCGGCGCCGCGGTCTGCTGCGCGCGCACCGCCTCTGACGCGTACACGGCCACGATCGGCTCAGGCGCCAGCCGCTGCGCGAGCGCGACGGCCTGCTCGCGGCCGAGTTCGGTGAGCGGCGGCCCGGGCAACGCGGTGTCCAGCGCACGGCGGACGTTGCCCTCGGTCTGCCCGTGCCGCACCAGCAGCAGTCTCATGCGCCCTCCCCCTTCAAGACCGCGTCGACCCACGCCTGCGCGTCGACGAAGTCCTGGTTACCCGCGCCCGTCTCGATCGTGGCCGCGACCTCGTCCGCGCGCGGGTGCGAACCGAGGAACCGCAGGTGACAACGGCGGCGAAGGGCGGTCATCGCGTCGATGATCCGGGGTTCGGCGACGTGTCCCTCGAAATCGATGAAGAACCGGTACTCGCCGAAGTTGCTGCGCGTCGGCCGCGCGTCGAGGCGGGTCAGGTTGATCCCGCGGCTCGCCAGTTCGGCGAGCAGCTCGGCCAGCGTTCCGGTGCGGTTGACCGCGGCCGCGACGATCGACGTGCGATCGGCGCCGGTGGGCGCGGGCAGCACGCCGGGACGGCGGACCATCAGGAACCGGGTCTGCGCGTCCCGGACGTCGGCGACGCCGGTGGCCAGCGCCTCCAGCGGGTAGTGCTCGATCGCGACCGGCGCGGACACGGCGGCGTCGAAGCTGCCGTCGACCACGCCGACCGCAGCCGCCGCGGTGGACGACGCGGCGACCGGGGTGGCGTCCGGCAGGTTCGCCTCGAGCCAGTCGCGGACCTGGGCCAGCGCGTGCGGATGACTTGCCACGGTACGGATTTCGCCGCCACCGGGCCGGGTCAGCACGCTGAAGTGGATGGGCAGGATCGTCTCCGCGACGGCGACGAGCGGGTCGCCGTCGCTGAGCCCGTCGAGCGTCGTCGGGACCACGCCTTCGACGGAGTTCTCGATGGGTACGCACGCGGCGTCCGCGGCGTTGTCCCGCACGGCTTGCAACGCCAGCCGCACGGTCTCGTAGGGGGTGAGGTCCTCTCCCGGCGCGAGCGCGCGGGCGGCCTGCTCGGTAAATGTGCCCTGAGGGCCGAAGTACGCGATCCGCAACACGACTGCCAGGCTACTGACCTCGCACGTGGCGGTTTTCACTCGGACAGCCCGGTTACGCCGGGTGGTGTTTTTTGCGATGCTGGAACGGTGACCGCCGAATCGGGCACGCACGCCGGGCGCGGGGACGCCGTTTCACCGGATTCGCCCCCCGCGCCGGAGTTGGTGCTGTGTGCCGTCGATGAACCACTTGCCGCGGCGTGGACGTCCGTCGTGGCGGATTTCGGCGGCCCGGTACGGGTACACCGCGGTTCGGTGCTCGACATCGCCGCGCAGGCGGTGGTCAGCCCGGCGAATTCGTACGGCTGGATGCGCGGCGGGATCGATGCCGTGTACTCGCGGGCGTTTCCCGACGTGGAGCAGTACGTCCGCAGCGCGGTGCTGGCGGCCTATGGCGGTGAGCTGCCGATCGGCGAGTCGGTGATCGTGCCGACGGGCGAGGACGAACCGGCGTGGCTGATCAGCGCGCCGACGATGCGTGAGCCGGGCGAACGGCTGCCTGCCGACACCGTGCACCCGTACCTCGCCGCGCGCGCGGTTTTCCTGCAGTGGCGGCAAGGTCAGCTCGAATCCGGCCCGGTCCGCGACGCGGTCCGGACCATCGCGATGCCCGGTCTCGGCACCGGGGTCGGGGGCGTGGCGCCGGCCACGTGCGCCCGGCAGGTCGCCGCCGCGTGGCAGGAAGTCTTCGGCGCCAACGGTCACGTTAGGTGACGATTCCTTCGTCAGTGCAACACATCACAGCGCGTTCACGCGCGGTAAGCCCTAACGTTAGAACGGCGTTACGCGAGTAGCGCTGTACGGAGCCAGCGCAGGCGACGGCCGAGGAGTGTGCGATGCCACCACGGGTCCGTGAACTCAGCCCTTACGTGGAGCTGCACCGGGAACAGTGGCGGGAGCTGCGGAGTTCCACCCCGCTGCCGTTGACCGCGGACGAGCTGGTCCGGCTGCGCGGGCTCGGGGAGCAGATCGATCTCGCCGAGGTCGCCGACGTCTACCTGCCGCTGTCCCGGCTGATCAACCTCCAGGTGAAGGCCCGCCAGCAGCTGTACGAAGCGACCACGACCTTCCTCGGCGAGGACTGTCGCAGCACCAAAGTCCCGTACGTGATCGGCATCGCGGGAAGCGTCGCGGTCGGCAAGTCGACCACCGCCCGGATCCTGCGCACGCTGCTCGCCCGCTGGCCCGACCACCCGCGCGTCGACCTCGTCACCACCGACGGCTTCCTGTACCCGCGGGACGAGCTGACCCGGCGAGGCATCATGCACCGCAAGGGTTTCCCGGAAAGCTACGACCGGCGTGCGCTGCTGCGGTTCGTCACCGAGGTGAAGTCCGGCGCCGACCGGGTGTCCGCGCCGGTGTACTCGCACCTGGCCTACGACATCCTGCCCGGCGAGGAGCAGGTCGTGGAGCGGCCGGACATCCTGATCGTCGAGGGACTGAACGTGCTGCAGCCCGGCCCGCGGCTGACGGTGTCGGACCTGTTCGACTTCTCGATCTACGTGGACGCGCACACCGGCGACATCGAGCGCTGGTACGTCGAGCGGTTCCTGAAGCTGCGGCACACCGCCTTCGCCGACCCGGCGTCGCACTTCCACCACTTCGCCGGCCTCGACGACGACGAGGCCCGCGAAGAGGCGCGGCACCTGTGGAGCACGATCAACGAGCCGAACCTGATGGAGAACATCAAGCCGACGCGCCCGCGCGCGACGCTCGTGCTTCGCAAGGACGCCGACCACACCATCAACCGGGTACGCCTGCGCAAGCTCTGATTCACCCACAGGCACCTCTCGCGTCCCGATCCTCACTCCGCCAGGACGTTCTCCACCGATCGGCCAGTGTGTTCGTAACCACTTGGCCGATACCCCCGCCCCCGGTCCCGGGCGACCCTGAAGACAGCAGGAAGTCGCTCCCGACCTGCGGAGGAGGCCACGATGTTGACGATCGTCCTGACCTGGGTCGGCTCGGTACTCGGTTTGACGCTCCTGGTGGCGATGGCCGCCGGAGGCTTCGTCTACGACGTCGACGAGGCGTTGCGCGAACGTCGCGTGAAGGCGCGCCGCCACGTCGGTGACCCGTCCGGACCCACCGGCTGAGCCGATCGCCGGAGCCGCCGTCGGTGCCGCGCACGGCATGGACCACGATGTCCGGCATGAGTCCGGTGAGTCGCGCCCGCAAGAAGAGTTCCCTACCGTCAGCCCCGAGCATCAACGGCCTGTTCAAGGACGTGCTGCGGGACTTCTCCGCCGTTGCGGCCGAACCCGGCCCGTTCGACGTCGACCTGCTCGGCTCCGAGGTCGTCGGGCAATGGCGTGAGGTCGTGGTGGAGGACGAGCCCGACACGGATCTCGGGCTCGAGCTGATCGCGTTCGCCCAGCGCAAGATCACGCCCGGCGCGGCGGCTTTGCTGGCCGCGCTGCAGGTACTGGCCGAGACCGAGGAGGAGCGCTCGGCGGCGGCCGAGGCGCTCGCGGTCGTGCTGGGCCGGGGGATCCCGGAGCCGGAGTGGGCGGCGGAGATCGGGCAGGTCAGCGTCGGCGAATGCTGGCGGACCGGCGATGTGTACGGCGACGAGTCGTCGCTGCTGTGCGTGTTCTCCCGCGGCGACGCGACGCTGGGTCTGCTCGCGCTGCTGGACTTCACCGAGGGCGGCCGGGTCCGCGACCTCGTGGTGATCGAGGAACCGCACGAAGTCCTCGCCGAGATGCGCACGCAGGCCGCGGAGGACGGCGACCTGGTCGTGCTGGACAAGGTCGAGCCCGCCGACGCACACCGGCTGCTCCTGGCCGGGATCGCGGCCACGGACGCCCTCGACGAGCCGGACGTCGGCGAGGACTACTCGCGGTTCCACGCGATCGCGCTCGTCTGGGCGCGGTCGCTGCCGGAGCCTTCCGTGGCGCCGCCGGTCGTTGCGTGGACCGCCGAACAGCGCGCGGAAGCGGTGGCGCAGTTCCTCGCCGAGACGGCGCTGCCGGACGCCGAAGCCGGACGGGAAATCGCCGCGCTGCTGGTGGAGCACGGCTGCCGCACCGAGCCGGCGAACCCGCTGCGCGTCGGTCCGGAGAAGCTCGCGCGCTTCCTCGAATCGTTGCTGGACGGCGAATACGAGCTGGAGGACGAAGACGCCGTGGCGCCGGTCGTGCTCGCGTGGTCCGCGTGGGGCGCGCGCCGGGCCGAGCTGTCCGACGTCGCGACGGCCGCGCTCGTCGAGGAGGTCACCGAGTACCTCGGCGAGTATCTGTCCGACGAAGACGAGGACGACGATCTCAGCGCATATCTCGACGGCACCGAGTCCGCTGACGAGGTGCTCGCCGTGGTGGCCCGCCGCCGGTTCGCGGTGCCGGAGCTGGAAACCGTGATCGGCGACGAGGAGTTCACCGACCTGGACCCGGGTGACCCGGAACAGCGGCGGCTGCTGGTGATCGGCGCGCACCCGGAGTACCACGAATCCCTTGCCGCGGACGAGTTCGACGGCACCGACGGGCTCCGGCTGGCGCTGGAGACGTCGGTCGTGGACCAGCTGTGGGACGACGACCCGGCCGAGCTGTGGCCTGCCGCGCAACGGCTTCTGGAGCAGGGACTGTCGCGAGTGGACGTCGTCGACCGGCTGGTGACGGTGCTGGAGGAGCAGCTGGTCGAGCCTGAAGAGGACGCTGTGGAGGACGAGCTGGACTTCGACCTCGACACGTACCAGGCGGCGTTGCGCGAGATCTAGCCTTTCGGGAGCGCAATCCGGGCCGCGCGGAATTCCGCGATCAACCGGGTCTTGCGGCGGTGGACGTTCACCAGCTCGGCGACGTAGCCGGTGAACTCCTCCGCCGCGTCCGCGCGTTTGTGCAGCGTGCGCAGCTTTTTCAGGTACTTCGCCGCTTCCTGGTACGCCTTGGGGTCCTTCAGCTCGATCAGCTGCTCGAGATGGGTCCGGTACACCGGGATCACCTCGGCCGGATGCGTCGTCTCCCGTTCGACAGCCAGCTCCAGCCGCGTTTCCAGTGAGGCGTCGAACCGCACGGCGGCGCGCCAGGCCTCGTCCGGACGCTCATCCCTTTGCAGCGCACCGACGATTTCTTCCGCGTTTCCACGCTCACGCAGCCGCACGAGAGCCGACGTGCGCTGCGCGGTCCACACTCCGGCGTCGAGCGCCGCGGTGCGCAGGGCAGCGTACGTGACGACGCTGGGTTCCTCGTCGAACTCCTTGCGGCGCAACGTGAGTTCTTCGCCCTCTGTCTGATGTGGAGTGAGCGCGCGGGCGGCGTACGCGATGGCCTCGCCGTGCCGTCCGGCAGCCCGCAGCACGCGGACGATCTTCAGGCTCACGTCGACCCGCGGCGGTTTGGCGGACAGGATCGCGACGAGCCCGTCGACGTCCCCGCGGACCTCCGCCACCTCCTCCTGTAGCCGTTCCGCGACCGCCAGCCGATGCCCAGCCGGCTGTCCGGCGAGTACTTCGTCCACAGTGGACTTGATTCGATCTACGCCTCGTTCGCCGAGCGCCTGCGCGAAATCGGCGAGCGCGATGGCGCGGCCGTCGAAGGCGGCGTCGAGGATCCAGTCGGCGAGCGGCTCCGGCGCGGGTGGCCGCGCGGCGCACGCGCGGGCGTAGAGCTCGACCGCGCGGTCGAGCCGTTCGCCCAGGTCACCGGCGGGATGCCGGTCGAGCATCTCGGCGATGTCGTCGACCGCCCGGCGGGCAAGCGGGGCGAGGTCGGCGCGGCTGCCTGCGTCGAGCAGTCGCCGCACGGTGTCGAGGACGGCGCCGATCTTGGCGGTGTAGTCGAGGTTGCCGTCGGACACCGCCGTGTCCAGCAGCCGGTGCGCCTCGGTGACGTCGCCGGCGTGGGTGGCCGCGCGCAGCTCGAGGGAGTGCCACAGCTCGGGGTCGCGCTCGGCCTGTGCGTGCAGCAGGTCGGCGAGCGTGGCCACGTCCAAGCTGCGCAGGTAGGGACGCAGGTCGGGCACGCTCACGCGGACAGTCTGCCGTATCGCCCGTCACGCGCGTGTGGGCCAACGGCGTACTCTTTTCGGCCCAGTGACCACCGCGCGTGATAGGCAGGTCCGGTGACCCTCGACGACCTCACCCAGCGGCTGCGCGACTTCGCCGCGGCCCGTGACTGGGAACCGTTCCACACGCCGAAAAACCTGACCATGGCGCTGTCCGGCGAAGTGGGCGAGCTGACGGCGCTGTTCCAGTGGCTGACCCCGGACGAATCGGCGGACTGGCGCGCCGACCCGGCGCGGGAGTTCAACGTACGGGACGAAATCGCCGACGTGACGCTGTACCTGGTCCGGCTGGCCGACGTGCTGGGGATCGACCTGCTGGAGGCGGCGAACGCGAAGGTGGACCGGAACGAGAAGAGGTTTCCGGCGCCGGTGTCAGACGGCCGGTAACCGGTTGGTTTCGTTGAGATACCAACCGCCGACCAGCGCACCTACGCCGAACACCGCCATCACGATCCCAGCCCCGAGCCCCGCGCCGGTGAACAACGCGACGATGGTCAGGATCATCATGAGCAGCCCGGTGCCCATCAGCATGACGCCGACGAACCGTTTGGTGGTCGGGGCGGTTTGGGGCTCCTTGATCTCCTGCGGCTCGGTTTCGAAACCGAGCTGGACGGGGGCTTCGTCGAGGCCGAGGGTGCGGGCGCCGAGTTCGAGGGCGCGGGTGAGGCGCGGTTCGGTGTCGCGGACGGTCGAGTCGTAGACCAGGTGCGTGACCGAACCGGTGAGCTTCTGCGCGAGCTGCACGCCTTCCGCGAGCACGCGCGCCCGCAGCTGGTCCGCGCCGGCCGACGTGCCGAGCACCAGCACCCGCGTGGCCTTGCGGCCCGAGGCAGTGACCCGCAGGTCGGCGACCGCTTGCGGGACCCCGAGCGCGTCCGCGACCTGACGGAGTTCCCGGCCTTCGCCCGCGGTGACCACGCCGTCGGATTCCGCGACCGTACGCAGCGCGGCGACGAAATCCGCGTGCATACGGCGTACTTCGGCTTCAGGGAGCCCGGCTTCGGCGGCGAGCCCGGCCAGCGACCAGACCTCGTCGTCGGAGAGGAACTCGTCGCCGACCGCTTCGGCCAGCAGGTCGAGGTACGCCTGCGCGGCCGGCGCGCCACCGCCGGTCGCCGGGACCCGGTCGACGACCTCGGCCATCCAGCCTTTCTCCGCGCCGGTTTCGGAACGCCGGACCACGGCGGCGCCTGCCTCGTACAGCGGCAGTTCCGGAAGCCGCGGCCGTCCGGCGAGGCGCAGACCGTGTACCCCGACCAGGGCGATGACTGCCCGCGCGCAGGCACGGGCGGACGCTGCCGCGAGGTAGCCGGGGAAGTCGGCGATGCCGAACGCGCGGGCGACGGTGGCGAGGCGGTAGTTGGGCAGGCGGAGCGTCGCCTGCGCGGTGTCGCGGAGGGAGATGCCGGGCATCCGGGGCAGCTGGATGCCGAGGCGGCGGACCTCGGCGGCGAGGACACTGTCAACCAGCGTGAGGTCGTCGGCCACGACGATGGCGTCCTGGCACAGGTCGAGCAGCGGGCCGAGGAGGTCGGCGAAATCCGGGGCGCCGGCGAGTTCCGCGGCGGCGATGCGGTGCGGGTTGCGGGGTGCGCGTTGCGCCCGGTCCTTGCGGCCGGGTGACACGACGCTGGCGAACTCGCCGAGGAACGTCCCGTCGCCGCGGAACCGGATCGCGGCGAGTTCGACGATCCGGCCGGTCCGCAAACCGGTCGCCTTCACGTCGATCGCGGTGAATTCGACGTCCCCGGCGGGCATCTGCCCGGCCGCGGACAAGGACAACCGGTCGATCAGCTCGGCCATTGTGGGTGCGCTTTCTCCTTGACGATTCCGAGAAACCCATCGTCGGAAACCGGCACCCTGTCACACCTGCCGGAGAAACGGCGGACTTTGTGACGTGTCCGTGACTTTCCGGCTTTGCGTAACACCGGCGGGCACTTCCGCGAACACCATTCGGCACCCGCCTCAGGAACGAGGAATTCCGAATGGACTCCACCCCCGCAGCGTCGTCCGGTACCCGGCCGAAGTTCCCGATGTGGCTGACGGTCACGCTCAGCGGTTTCGCGGTTCTTTTCGTGCTGGGCGCAGTTCTCGGAAAATCGGAACCGCCTGCGCCGCAACCGGTCGCCGCACCGGTGACTGCAGCCACGACGTCGACCACCGCCACGTCCTCGACCACTGCGGCGCCGACGACGTACACCGTGGAGAAAGTCACCGACGGCGCCACCGTCGACCTCGCCGGTTCCGACGGCAGCCACCGCACCGTGCACCTTCTCGGAATCGTCGTGGCGACGGGGAACAACTGTTTTGCACCGGAAACGATGACCTGGGCCAGTACGAAACTCGCCGGGGTGGCGGTGTCGATCACATCCGAAACCGCCGATGGAGTTGCGCTGTCTTTGGCGGACGGAAATGACTACGCCACCGCCGCATTGGAAAATGGTTACGCGCAATTGGCGTCGACGGCATCGGACGCATTGCGGACGGCGGCTGATAGTGCGCAGAAAGCGGCGGTGGGATTGTGGGCGCCTCCATGCAAAGGGGTGATCAATGCACCTACGCCTACCACCCCGACGCCGCCGCCCCCGCCGAAAACGTCCACGCATGTCGACCCGCCACCGGTGAAGACCGAAGAACCGGAAACGAAGAAGCCGAGCGCTGTGTATTACAAGAATTGCGCAGCAGCACGGGCCGCGGGTGCGGCCCCACTCCACGTCTGGGACCCGGGTTACCGACCCGCCTTGGACCGCAACCGAGACGGAGTCGCTTGCGAAGAGTAGCCGCGGGCAGGGCTGTTGCCCTGCCGGACCGGATTCGTCGATCATGAACCGCTGAGCGGTATTTTGACGAAAAGTCCGGTTCCGCCGGATCGAGGGCTCCGGTGAAAGGCACCCGCATGGCTACGATCTCCCCGCCGGATACGACATTTCTCCCCCGGACCCTGCGCCGTTTCGACATCGTGGCAATGAGCGTCGCCGCCGTGATTTCGTTCGACACCTTCGGGCAGATCGCGTCCGGCGGCGGCGAAGCGCTCACCTGGAGCATCGCCATTGTCATCCTGTTCCTGGTCCCGTATTCGATGCTTTTCGCCGAAACCGGAGCCGCGTTTCCGCAAGAAGGCGGGCCGTATGTGTGGGTCAAGCTCGCCTTCGGCAAGGCCGTCGCGGCGGTGACGACGCTGTTCTATTGGGTCACCAATCCGATCTGGCTCGGCGGCACGCTGTCGTTCATTGCCGCCGCCACGTGGGACGGTTTCCTCTCGCCGCTGGGTACCGGCACGGTCGCCGACTACCTGTTCAAGCTCGCGTTCATCTGGGTCGCGATCCTGATTGCCATCATCTCGCTGCGCCACGGGAAATGGGTCGTCACCGCCGGTGCGGTGGCGAAGGTCTTCACCATCACCGTCTTCACCGGAACCGCGCTCGGATACGGCATTTCCCACGGTTTCGCCGGGCTTTCCGCCGCGCATTTCAGCCCGACCGTCGCCGGTTTCCTCGCGCTCGTACCGGTTTTGCTGTTCGCGTACGTCGGATTCGAAGCCCCGAATGCGGCCGGAGCGGAAATGCACGACCCGCAACGCGACGTCGCACCGGCGCTCGGGCGGGCCACCACCGTCGCCGCGCTCTGTTACGTACTGCCGGTGCTGGCGATCCTCGCGGTCGTGCCGCCGGACCGGATCACCGGAATCGGCGGCTTCATGGAAGCGGCGCGGCTCGTGTTCGGCGTCTACGGCGGCGCGGGCGGGCCGATCCTGGTCCTCACCGCGGTGTTGTTCGTGTTTTCGCTGGTCACCCAGGGCAGCGCGTGGATGGTCGTCAGCGACCGGATGCAAGCGATCGCCGCCGCGGACGGCGGTTTCTTCTCGCGCGGACTCGGCGCGTTCCACCCGCGGCTGGGCACGCCGGTGCGCACGAACCTGCTGTCCGGCGTGATCGCGACGGTGTTCATGTTCGCCGCGATGGCAGTTGCCGGTGGCGACGCGGCGGCGCTGTTCAAGGTCGTGCTCACGGTTGCGATCACCACGCTGCTGATGTCGTACCTCGTGATCATCCCGGCACTCGTGGCACTCCGGCGCATCGATGTTCCGCGCCCATACCGCGTACCAGGCGGACGCGCAGGTTTCCTCGTCTGCGCGGGCCTGGTCTACGCGTGGATCGTCATCGGCTCGTGGTCGGCGCTGTTCCCGGGAGCGCTCGAACCGCTGCTGGGCGTGGACTACGACTTCGAGGGCAAGTGGCAAGTCTCGCGGCTGACGTTCGAGGTCTTCACCCTCGGCACGGTGGCGGTGCTGATCCTGGTCGCCGTGCTCGGGCGTTACGTCGGCCACCGGTGGTCTGCGGCACCACGGGCGGACGAACCGGCGCATGCACCGTAACCTGGACAGATGCCGATCCAGGTACTGCTAGTCGACGATCACGAACTCGTCCGGCGGGGCCTGCGCGACCTGCTGAGCGACGAGTCAGACCTCGAGGTCGTCGCCGAGGCCGGGAGCGTCGAGGAGGCGCTCGCGGTGGCGATGCACGTCGAACCGGACGTCGCAGTGGTCGACGTACGCCTCGGCGACGGCGACGGCATCACCCTGTGCCGCGAGCTGCGGTCCAAGCCGAACCCCCCGGCCTGCCTCATGCTCACCGCGTTCGACGACGAGGAAGCCATGGTCGGCGCAATCATGGCGGGCGCGTCGGGCTATCTGCTGAAGCAGGTCCGCGGTCAGGACGTGGTGAACGCGGTCCGCGAGGTAGCCGCCGGCCGGTCCCTGCTGGACCCGGTGAGCACCGCCCGTGTACTCGACAAGCTGCGCCACCCGCCGACGGACGAACTGTCCACTCTGACCGACCGCGAGCGCGACGTACTGGAGCTCATCGGGCAGGGCCTGTCCAACCGCGAAATCGCCGAACGGCTCTTCCTGGCGGAGAAAACGGTGAAGAATTACGTGACGTCGGTGCTCGCCAAGCTGGGCATGCAACGCCGTACCCAAGCCGCCGCCTGGATCGCCCGCCGCGGCAAGTGATGGCCGAAAAGCCCACCCCCCCCCCGTCGTTTTGGCGGAAAGTCCCGGTTGATCCGGCGTACGACCACTGGCTCACCTACCCCGTGCAACGACGGGTCCTGATCGTCGCCCGCACGGTCACCACGCTCACCCGCTTGCTGGACATCCGGTCGCTCCTCGATGACGACCACCGCGTGCAGATCGTCTTCACTTGGAACGAGCACGACCGGGCCCTGTTCAGCGCAGGTGTGGAGGAATTCCTGGCGAGCCTCGACGCACTCGTACTGCCGTGGCAGCAAGCCGTGCAAACGCAGTTCGACCTGGCGATCGCCGCCAGTGAGAACGACGCACTGGACGAGCTTTCCTGCCCGGTCCTGCTGGTGGCACACGGCATCGGCCACCAGAAGTACTACCCGCGCAGTGAGACGGTGTCCGGCCTCAACCCGAAACGGCTCCGCGGTCGCCACCTCCGGATCGGCCTGTCGCATTCCTCCCAGCTGTCCCACCTGGAACCGGCCACCGCCGCCCGCGCAGTCGTGATCGGCGACCCCTGCCACGACCGGATGCTGGCCAGCACCCACCGGATCCCGCACTTCCGCCGCCTGCTCAACTCGGACCGGTGCACCCACGTGGTACTTGCTTCGACTTGGGGCCCGCAGTCGCTACTGGGGTCAGATCCGCTTCTGCCCCAGCGCTTCCTGGCCGAACTCCCCCTCGACGACTACCGCGTGAGCCTGGTCCTGCACCCCGGCATCTGGTCCGCGCACAGCCCACACCAGGTCCGCGCGAACCTCGCCACCGCCCTCCGAGCAGGCCTGACCGTCATCCCACCCCAACGCGGCTGGCAAGCCACGATCCTGTCCGCAGACGTCGTCGTCAGCGACTGCGGTTCCATGCCCTTGTACGCCGCCGCGGCACAGATCCCGGTGCTGTTCGCCAGCCCGGCTGCGGACACCGTCGTACCGGACTCCCCACTCGCCAACCTCATCGCCACCGCACCCCACCTGGACGACGCACCACTGCGCACCCAGCTCGCGACCGCCATCGCCACCGGCCCAATGGGTTCGGCCGCGACGGAAGCCGTGGAATACGGCGGCAAGTGTGCGGAAATCCTCCGCCCGCTGTTGTATGAGCTGCTGGATCTCGCCGCGCCGTCCTGGCCCGCAGTATTCCCGCCGGTCGCGGACCCGACGCCGGAACACCAGGAGGTGACGGCATTCCGCGTCAGCGTCGACGGTTTGGCCACTACTGGCCACCTCCGCGACGATGTTTCGACGGTTCTTCCCTCTGCGGACTACCTTCCGGGCCGTGTTTCCCCGGATCCTCCCGCCGCTCACTACGTTCCGGGCGATGTTTCCCCGGATCCTCTCACCCACCCGCTCCCCGGCGCTGCTTCCGTGGATCTTCCCGTCCACCCGCTCCCCGGCGCTGCTTCCGTGGATCTTCCCGCCCACCAACTCCCCGACGCTGTTTCCCCGGTTGTTCCCTCCGCCCACCAACTCTCCGGCACCGTTCCCACGAATCCTCCCACCACCGACCTCCTCCGAGCCGTATCCCGTTACCCTGCTGCTGTTCCCGGACCGCCACTCCCCGGCCAGCACATCGTCGCCCACGCCGAAATGGCCACCCTCTCCGAACTGGAGGGCGCAGCCATCATCTACCGCGACGCCGGGCCGGACTTCCCCACCTGGGCCGCCGCAACCACCCGCACCCGGCCGAACGCCCGCCTCGTCGCCGAAACCGAGCCCGGCCACTGTCGCATCTGGACGGCCGGACAGACGACCGAGCTACCCGCCCCTCCCGGCGTCGACCCGTTGATCATGGCCTCGATCGCCTACTGGCGCCTGGTCCGCGGCCTTCCACTCACCGAGGTAGCTCAGTAGCGCAGCCGGGGCGCGCCGTCCATTCACCGACGCCGCGGAAACCCGCCGCACAGCCCCGCACCCACCGCGGCTACCCGTCCGGCAGCCCGCCAACGCAGCTCAACCTCCGCAACACCGCTGACACCCGGCCTCACCTGAGCAAACCCTGCCGCACAATGGCCTCGGCTTCCTCAAACCCCCTGACACTGCTTGCGATACAGCCGCTCCCTACGCGGATGCCTTGCAGCCTCATACCGCTGCCACACCCCGAACCAGTGCTGCCGCGCAAGATCGACCCCTCCGGCCCGCCAAGCCGCGTCACCCAGGGCCTCGCCGATCTCGAGGTCGTACTGGTCGCTCCGAGCCCGCACCGCCAGCTGCCACACCTCGGGCACCAGCGCGAGCGCCTCCTCCGCCCGGCCGGTCGCCGTAAGCACCTTCGCCTGCACGAGCCGGACCTGAGCGAGATCACGATGCCGCGCGGGATCAGTGTTCTGCTCAGCCTCTCGGAGGAGGTCCAGCGCGTCTTTCGGCCGATTGAGGACGACGAGCACGTTGGCCAGCATCCGCGCGTGCAGCCCACGCCCCCGGTGCGGAGTCCCGGGCACACTGAGCCGGCGCGAGATATCAAGCGCCGCTTGGTAGTAACCGGCGGCCAGGTCGAACTGCTGTTGCTCCCGGTGGAACAGTCCCTGGAACTCGAGCACTGACGCAGCCAGCTGTTGATGCCGATCCGTGCCGGGGTCCGGAATCCGCCGCAACTCCGCCTCGGCGCGAGTGAAGGCCTCCGCCGCGCGGCCGAACTCCCCGAGCAATGACAGAAGCCGCCCGTGCTGGCTCGTCAACCGTGCCAGCAACGCCGGGTCGTCGGCGTCCTCGATGCAGTGCCGGAGGATCTCCTCGAAGTCGCGATGGGCGTTGCGGTGCAGGGGAACGATCTCGAGCGCTCCGCCGAACTGCGCGAGCTCACGATGAAAACCCCATTCCCGCGCGACCGCGGCCAACGCCCGGTAGACCGGCATCTCGGCGGCGAGCCAGTCGACCGGATCGTCGGCGAACGGCCTGCCCTGCGACCGTCCTGGATAGAGCCGAAGCCGTTGCTCACCGGACTTCTGCCAATCCGCGTCGACCGCGCGCGCGGCGTAGTACTGCAGCAGCCGCGCTCGCGCCTCGTTGATCCCACGGGTGTCCCCGGCGCGCCGGACCGCCTGCCGGGCCTGACTGGCGAGCCGAAGCCGCCCGTCCGCTTCGACCGTGACGAACACCTTGGACTGCAACTCGACCAACGCACTGGTCGACGATTCCCGTTTCCCGGCAAGGACGTCCACGACCTCGGCAGTAAAACTCGGCCCGGGGAACGCGGTGAGCAACCGGCAGAGCTCCGCCGCCTCGCTCGACAATCCGGCCAGCATCTCGTCGTACGCCAGGCTCACGACGGGCAGCGAACCGCCGGAACGCAGCTCCTCCGCGACAGCGCCGAACGGCCGCGGCGACAGACTTTCCCGCTGCCGCACCAGATGCGCCGCGACGACGAGCACCTGCGGAACCCGGTCGCACTGGGTGAGAAGCGCTTCGAAACCCTCCGGATCCCGAGCCGCCAGACCGGGCGGGCACAGCCCTTCCAGCAGTTGCCCGTCCGCACCTTCCTCCAGCGGCCCGAGGACGATCGGCGACCCGAACTCCAGCAGAAAGTCGTCTTCCGGCGCGGAAGTAAGCGCGAGCACGAGACTCATCGGCGCAGGCGGCACGAGCCGATGCAGCTCCTGCGCGCTCTCGACGTTGTCGAAGATGAGCAGCACTTGCAGCGGCGCGAGCACGTCGTCGTACTGCGCGGCCAGCTCGCTGTCGTTCTCGCTGATCGTTTCGACACCGAGCCGAGCCAGCACGTACGCCTTGATCCGGTTGCGCCCCAACGGCATCCCCGGCCCGTCCCGATATTCGGCACAATCCACCAGTATCGCGCCACCCGGGTACCCACCGCTCGCCCCGACGTGCCGGGCCAGCTCGCTCTTCCCGATCCCGGGTGGACCGGAAAGCACTGCAGTTCCAGTGCGCCCGTGCAGTTGCCGCTGCGGATGGTGCCGATCGACCAGGCGCGCGGCGTGCGTCGCAACCCTCGGCAGGGCACGACCGACCGGCAATTCGGCCTGCATCAACGCATGCAGCTCGCGCGCCGCATCCGGATCCCGCGCAATCAGCGTGCGGACAGCACGTTCGACCGCCGCCGCGTCCTTCGGTACCCGGTCGGTAAGCCGTTTCCACAGGTATTCAGCGGCTTTCCCGGTTGTCGTAAAGGCGAAGGCGATGGCCTGCTTGACCATCTCCGTCTGCCAGTCCTCACTCACTTGCTCCCCCTCGGTGTCACAGTCCACGGTAGCAGCGCGCGGAGGTCGCGTCACTGTCTGTGAACAGGGAGTGCGGAATCAACCGGGTGGCCGATCGACAGCCTGGCACCGTCACGGGCCGTTCGGCAGGAGCCTTTCAGATTCACCCCATCGATAGTCGAATGGGTGTTCGATTTGCCGATACCATCGAAAGCGGGCAGGAGAAGGGAGAGTGTCCGATGACCCGAGAAGGTTGATCTTTTACGTTGCGCAGCAAGCGTTGCGCCCGCTCGACACGCGGCACGGTTCTCGCACACACCATCTGGGCCGTAGGTCTCAGACCAACCTGCCACTCACCCGAGCGACAACCCGGATGCTCATCCGAGCGGCAGGTCAAAGGCGACGAGCGTGCCCAAGCTCGGCGAGGAGTTGATGAAGAACCGCCCGCCGGCAGCGTCCGCGCGTTCGGCGAGATGGCGGAGTCCCCGGGTCGCAACCCCTTGCGGCACACCGGATCCGTTGTCGCGCACGCGGAGCTTCACGCCCTCGGCATCGCGGGTCAGCGTCACGCGGGTTTCGCTCGCGCCGGAGTGTCGGACCACATTGGACAGTGCCTCGCGCATGGCAGCGCGGATGTGGTCGGCGCGCTCAGCCGGAATGTCGGCGAATTCGCCGGACAGCTCGAGTGTAGGCGGATAGCCGAGCAGTTCACCGGCAATGCGCACCTCCCCACGCGCGGATTCGGCGAGGTCGGTCGGAGTACCGGGATCGTGACGAGGTTCGGGAGAACGCAGCGCGCGCACGGTGCCGCGGATCTCCTCAATGGTCTGGTCCAACTGATCGATCGCGTCGGACAGCCGTGCCCCATCGGCCTGCGCAAACCGTTTCCGCATGTTGCGCCGCACGCGGTCAAGCTGCATCCCGGTGCCGTAGAGCCGTTGCACGATCACGTCGTGCAACTCGCGGGCAATCCGCTCACGCTCTTGGTACAGCGTCACGCGATGCCGCGCATTCGCGCCCTCCGCAAGCGCAAGCACCACGCCTGCCTGCGCCGCGAACGCTGCCAGCATCTCGACCGTCCCCGCGGAAAAAGGCTCCCGCCCCTGCCGCCGGTACACGGTGAGCGCACCAAGCACGCGCCCACCAGACCCGAACGGCGCCGCCGCGAAAGGTCCATACCCCCGCAACTCGTCCGGGACGTGCGGCGCAGTCCGCGGGTCCACGATAAAGTCGTCCGCCGCCACAGGCTCACCGCCACGCGCAACCCGCCCGGCCGCCGAGTCCGCCCCCAGGGTCAACCCCCGCAACTCCCCGACCGGCCCTCCACGCGCAACCCGCCCGGCCGTCGAATCCGCCCCCAAGGTCGACCCCCGCAACTCCCCGGCTAGCCCCCCGCTCTGGCCCGCCGTCGAAGCCCCACCCGCAACGACCGCCCGATGCCCTCCCGTCCCCGCGACTCCACCAGCTGCCTCCTCACCCGGCACTCCCGACTCTGCGACTCCACCCGCCTGGTCCTCACACGGCACTCCCGACTCTGCGACTCCGCCCGCCGCAACCGCACCACGCCCTCCCGATCCCGCGACTCCACCGGCCGCGACCGCACCACGCCCTCCCGATCCCGCAACCGCGACTCCACCAGCCGAGCCATCGCGGCCCACTTCCCGTTCCCCATCCCCCGCCACGTCGGCTTCATCCCACGAACCCTGCGCGGAAGCACCCCCGGCGCCACGTCCCGGCCCAGCCGCACTAGCACCAGCCTCACCACGCACCACCGCGCCGCGCCGACCGCGCGCGCCCAACCCAGCATCATCCAGACCGGTCCCACCAACGCCACCATCACCCGCCAGCCGACCGGCACCACCGGCGTCCCCCCGGTCAAGACCCCAGCCCACCCCGTACGCGGCCTCGACCACCACTCGGCCGTCCTCGGCGCTCACCATTGCCAGCCCGAGGTCGGCGTCCGCCAGTTCCGCAGCCCTGGCCACGACCGAGTCCAGCACCCCCTCCGGGTCGTCCCCGGACAGTGCGGTGCTGGTGATCTCCGTGGCCGCGGAGAGGGCGCGCGCGGCGAGTGTCGGGTCCATGAGCAACCCCGACCTTAGCGCGGCTCGCCTCCCCCGACCCGAAATCGTGACCGTCACCAACAACCTCCGTCAAACCGCCACACGCGGCAAAGCCCGACGTACGACACGGCCATCACACACCTCAAACACCATGTCGGCCTGCACCTCTTCGTCGGCACTGTGCGTTACGTGCACGACGGTCCTCCCAGCAAGCTCCGTACGCAGCGTCGCACGCAACGCACGCGCTGTCGGCTCGTCAAGGTGCGCAGTCGGCTCGTCGAGCAACACCAGATCCGCCGACGGCGCCCCCAGCAACGCGCGCGCCAACGCCACCCGCTGCGCCTGCCCACCGGACAACCCCGCGCCCGCACTGTCGAGCACGGTCCGAAGGTCAAGGTCCGGCAACTGCACCTGATCCAGCACCCGCCGCAAGTCATCGACTCCCGCACGCGGATCCGCAAGCCGCAAATTCTCGGCCACAGTCGTCGAAACGAGCATCGGTTCCTGCGGCGCCCAAGCCACCCGCTCCGGCACCACAACGTCGCCCACCCGCGGCGCAAGGAACCCGAGCAGAGCAGCCACCAAGGTCGATTTCCCCGCCCCACTCGCCCCGACAACCGCGACATACGCCCCGACCGGCACCGTCAGATCGACGCCCCGCAACACCGCTTCGCCACCCGGCCACCCCAGCTCAGCCCCGGACAACCGCACCGCAACGGAGTCACCCGCACCGAAGCCCCGCGCGACGGGTGTGTCCTCCTCGGCGACACCCCCACCAGGCACGTTTGTCGACCACGAGCCGCATTCCAACCCGGCAAGGTCCGCCACCGAACGCCCGACCTCTGCGGCGCCTGCTCCGCCCGTCTCGCCACCAGCGCCAACCTCGCTGGCAGCGCCAACCCGGTGGCGCTCGCCAGCTTGGCCAACTACACCGCCAAGAGCACGACTCCGGCCGGGCTCGCCAGCTTTGTCGCCCACCCCGCCACCAGCGCTGACCCAGCGAGCCTGGCCAGGCTCGCGACTGGCGCCAACCCCACCAGCCTCGCCGACCACCCCACCAGCAGCCTCAACCCAGCCCGCCTCGCCAGCACCGCCCACGCCGACTTCACCAGCCCCGCCGCCAGCCCCAATCCCGCCAACACCGACCACACCGACCCGGCCAACCTCGCCGCCAACACCAACACCAACACCATCGGCCCAGCCAGCAACAGCACCAAGACGCGCCCTCGCCCCCCGCAAGGTGTCCCACTGCACCGCGGCCTGCGGCAACAACGCCAGCACCTCCGCCAACGCCAACGGCACCAGCGCCAGCAACGGCGCCATCACTCCGGCCAGCTCACCCCGCGCGACCGCCCCCGCGGCCACCATCGCGCTCACCACCGCAGCCGCCCCGGTCACAAGGGTGATCAGCGCATCCGCCGCGCCCGCGCCGAAAGCTTGGCGCCGGGTGTCCGCGGCCAGGCGGGTGTCCGTCGCAGCCAATGCGCGGCGGCGGGTGGCCGCCGATCCGTACGCGATCAGTTCCGCGGCCGACGAGAACAGCACCAGGACCCGCGCCGCCACATCGCGGCGGCCTGCCGCGAGCGTCGAAGTCGCTCGGCGTTCCAACCTCAGCGCGACCGTCGGCGCCGCCAACCCCACCAGTGCGGCCAACGCCAGCACCAACCCGGCTGACGGCAACACGAGCGTCTGCACCGCAATTGCCCCGGCCACGACCAACCCCACCACGATCGGCGGCGAGATCACCCGCGGCAACAGGTCGCGGACGGTGTCGACGTCGGTCACCAGCCGCCGTTGACTCTCGCCGGCTTCGAGGCTTCGCGCCGGACCCAGTCGCACCAGCGCGTCCCACAGCCGAACGCGCAACCGTCCCGCGATCCGGAACGCAGCGTCGTGCGTGACCAGCCTTTCGACATAACGCAGTCCAGCACGTCCGAGCCCGAATGCGCGCACGCCGACGACGGCCACCGTCAACGTCAGGATCGGTGGCTGCAACGACGCCTTGGCAATCAACCACCCAGACGTCGCCGTAAGCGCAATCCCAGCCAACAGCGCCAATGCACCCAGCGCAGCGCCCGAGAACAGGCGCCGGTCGAGCAGCAGCCGCCACGGAATCGGCGCCCCGCCCTCTCCACCGTCCAAAGTGGACTCTGGGACGCGCTGAGCCGAGGCAGACACAGCGACTGCAGCCGAACGTTCGTGTGCCGCAATCACCGCAGCCGCGCCGTTTTCGACAGCCCGGTCGACGGCGTCCAGCACCCGCCGCGCGTTGACGTCATCCAGGTGCGCAGTCGGCTCGTCGAGCAAAAGCAGCCAAGCGCCCGCCCGCACCCGCAGCAACGCTCGCGCCACGGCAACGCGCTGACGTTGCCCCAGCGACAGCCGGTCAACCGGACGATCGGCGAGACCGTGCAGACCCAGCTCGCCAAGCACAGCATCGACGTCAGACCCGCCCGCCGCGAGCTCCTCCCGCACGGTCCCGCCACTGAAGACGGGCGACTGCGGCACCCACGCGATGCCGGCGCGCCAGCGTTCCAGGTCGGCTTCGCCGAGCGGCACGTCTCCGGCCAGCACCGAACCGTCGTACGACGGCACGAAACCCAGCAGGGTCGCCAACGTCGTCGACTTGCCGCCGCCGCTGGGCGCGCGCAGCCACACGACCTCACCGCGCCGAACCGAGAAACTCTCGCCGTCAGGCGCAAACCCACCACGCCGCGCCACCCTCAGCCCGGACACCATCAATGACCCGTTGGGCGCGTATCGTTCTCCTTCCTTCGGTATCGGCACAGCAAGCACTGCAGTAACGCGACGGACGGCTTCCACCCCGTCCTCACTCGCGTGGAACGCAGCGCCGACTGCACGAATCGGCTGGTAACACTCGGGAGCCAGGATCAGCACGCCGAGCCCGATCGCGAGCGGAAGCGAGCCGGACACGAGCCGCACGCCGATCACCACGGCCACGAGAGCGACCGACAGCGTGGCAGCCAGTTCCAGCACGAACGCCGACGAAAACGCCACGCGCAACGTCTTCAACGTCGCGCGACGATGACGTTCCGAGAGCACCCGCACGGTCTCGGCCTGCGCACCCGCCCGGCGGAACGCGCTGAGCACCGGCAGCGCGCGCACCAGTTCGAGCAGGAGACCGGACATGCGGTGGACAGCGTCCGTCGCCCCGACCACTCGGTCGGCAGTGAACTTTCCTACGAGAACAGCGAAAACCGGCAAAAGAGGGACCGTGCTGACAATGATCACCGCTGACGGCCAATCTGTCAACAGGATTGCCGTACCTGCGGCGAGCGGGACCACCGCGGCCGTCACGAGAGCGGGAAGATACTCGCGAAAGTACGAATCGAGCGCGTCGAGACCTCGTGTGACGAGCGTGGTGAGCTCGCCATGTCCTTGCCGCGCAAGCCATTCCGGCCCGAGCCGCAGCGCGTGATCCACCACGCGAGCACGCAGATCTCGTTGCGCAGTCGCGGCGGCGCGCGCGGACACCACCCGCACCGCCCAGCTGGTCCCGGCCCGGCCCACGACCAGCGCGAACAAGGCGGACAGCTGAGCGGTGCCACCCCCGATCCCCTGGGAGACAATGGAAGCAAGCACAGCTGCCAGCAGAAATGCTTGCCCGACCAGGAAAACCGAATTCCCGAACGACAGCACCGCAACCAGGATCAGCGCTCGGCGCGCGGCCGGCCCGAGTGCCGAGAGCGCGCCGAGCGGACCCTTGCCCGGCCGCGTCGGGTCCATTGTGGACCTCGTGGCGGAAAGGGGTGCGCGGCCGGGAAGCACGGTCATGGCGCGTGCACCGCCGGGATGTGCTGCACGCCGATGCGCTTACGGAAGACCCAATACGTCCAGCCTTGGTAGGCCAGCACAGCCGGCGCACCGAACGCCCCGACCCAGGTGATCACCTTCAGCGCGTACGGGCTGGCGGCGGCGTGAGCGACGGTCAGCGAGTTCGCCGGGTCGAGGGTCGACGGCAGGACATTCGGGTACAGCGCACCGAAAAACGTCACTGCGGCAGCTGTGATCACCACGGCCAGCGCAGTAAACGCCTGGCCGTCGCGGTCGGCGTACAGGCGCAGCCAGGCGACCGCGGCAGCGAGGACAGTAATCGCCAGCGAGATCGCCGTCCACAGCTCACCCTCGCGCACCTGGACGACCACGAGGAACGCGACCATCGGCAGCAAAGCGACGGGCAACATCCGCAGCGCGAGTACGCGGGCACGTTCTCGCAGGTCACCGGTGGTCTTGAGGGCAAGGAACGCGGCGCCGTGCACGAGCGAGAACCCGACGACGGCGAGCGCACCGAGCAGCGTGTCCCACCGGACCGCCTCGAACGGCGACCCGACGCGGTTGCCCTGCGGATCGAGCGGCAGGCCGAGCACGGTCGTCGCGAGCAGGAGCCCGACGCCGAGCGGCGGGACCCAGGAACCGATCATGATCACGCGGTCCCAGGTACGCCGCCAGCGCTCGGAATCGACCTTGCCACGGTACTCGAACGCGACCCCGCGCCCGATGAGCGCGAGCAGGACGACCAGCAGCGGGAGGTACGCGCCCGAGAAAAGGGACGCGTACCAGCCGGGAAACGCCGCGAACGTCGCTCCGGCCGCGACGATCAGCCAGACCTCGTTGCCGTCCCACACCGGCCCGATGGTGTTGACCATGACGCGCCGCTCGGTGTTGGTCCGTCCGAGCACGGGCAGCAGCATCCCGACGCCGAAGTCGAATCCCTCGAGGAAGAGGTACCCGAGCCAGAACAGCGCAACGATCGCGAACCAGAGCGTTTCGAGCGTCATCGCCACTCACCTCGTCCGGCACCTGCCGGGGTCATCCGGTCGGTCACCGCGGTGTCCCCACGATGGCCCTGAGTTATCCACAACCCACCGAGTTGTCCACAGATTTGCTGTGGGTAACCCGCGAGAGCGATCACGGCGCTACTCTCGGTGCAGAACGAAAGATCATCTGCGAAATCCCCCATCTGCGCAGCCGGCGTGTCCCCGGCCAGTGGAGCGGACCGCGCCAAGACCCGGCCCTCCCAGGCCTTCGGCGGCACCCCGGCCCGCTCCACCGGGTCAATAAGCGAACGAAAGTGTCTGATCATCGGAATCATGAGAATCACCCGAACCATCGGAATCCTTCGACGAAGAACCGGGCCTGGCCGGCGGCATCACCGCGTCCACCCCGCCCCGCACGTACTTGCGCATCAGGTACAGCTCCACCACCCCCAGCACGAGGTACAGCAGCGTCAACGTGATCAAGGAGGTCAAGATCTCGCCCACCGACAGCTTCGACACGGCCTGGGCCGTGAACATCCACATGCCCTCGACACCGGTGGGGTTGGGTACGACCACGAACGGCTGACGGCCCATCTCGGTGAAGATCCAGCCCGCGCTGTTGCCGATGAACGGCGTCGCGATCCCGCCGAGCACCAGCAACGGGAACCAGCGGCCACCCGGGATCCGGCCGCGGCGGGTGAGCCAGAGGGCCAGCACCCCGATGCCCGCGGAAATCGCGCCGAAGCCGATCATCACGCGGAAACCCCAGTACGTCACCGGCAGGCTGGGCACGTAGTCGATCGGCTTGCCGGCGAGCTCGCCCAGCGCCGGATCGTCCGGATAGTTCGTGCCGTACTTCGCCTGGTATTCGTCCACCAGGTTCTCCACGCCCTTGACCTCGGTGGAAAAGTCGTTGTGCGCCAAGAAGGACAGCAGCGCCGGAACGTTGAAGGTCTTCACGTCCTCGCAGTCGGCGTCCGCGACGTCGCCGATGGCCAGGATCGAGAAGCTGGCCGGTTTCTCCGTGCGGCACAACGCTTCGGCCGACGCCATCTTCATCGGCTGCTGCTCGAACATCAGCTTGCCCTGCGCGTCACCGGTGATCGCCAGCACCGCGAACGCCACGACGCCGACCCAGCCGCCGAGGCGCAGCGACGAGCGCCACACGTCGCGGTGCTCGTCGGCCGACGACTTGCGCCGCCGCCACAGGTGCCAGCCGGCCACCCCGACGAGGAACGCCGCCGCCACGGAGAAAGCGCCCGCGAGCGTATGCGGGATCGCGGCCAGCGCAGTGTTGTTCGTGAGCACGGCGCCGATCGAGTTCATGGTCGGCTTGCCGTCCACAAACTCGACGCCGACCGGGTGCTGCATCCACGAGTTCGCAGCGAGAATGAAGTAGGCCGAGGCCATCGTGGCCAGCGAGAACGCCCAGGCGCACGCGAGGTGGACCCGCTTGGGCAACCGGTCCCAGCCGAAGATCCACAGCCCGAGGAAGGTCGACTCCACGAAGAACGCGACGAGGCCTTCCATCGCGAGCGGGGCGCCGAACACGTCACCCACGAATCGGGAGTACGCACTCCAGCTCATGCCGAACTGGAATTCCTGCACGATCCCGGTCACCACGCCCATGGCGAAGTTGACGAGCAGCAGCTTGCCCCAGAACTTCGTCATCTTGAGGTACCGCAGCTGCCCGGTGCGCACCCACGCCGTCTGCATGGCGGCGACGAGCACCGAAAGTCCGATGGTCAGCGGGACCATCAGGAAGTGGTAGACGGTGGTGATGCCGAACTGCCACCGCGCGAGCTCAAGGACATCCACGAGTCCGATCTTGCGCGTACCCGCGGCCGGCAGCCAGTTCAACACGTCCTGAACAAGCCGGGACCAACGTCCTGCAAGTGCCGAGCGGGCCCCGGCGGGGATCGATCAGGGGTCCGCGGTCAGCGGGTCTCCTCGACGAGCCACGACAGGTACCGCTGGCTGCCGCCGGTGATCGGCGTCACCACGACCTCCGGCACGTCGTACGTGTGCCGCACGTTCAGGAACTCCTCGAGCGCGCCTGCCCGGTCCGCGGCCGTCTTGCACTCGATCCGCCACTCGGTCGCCGTCTGCACCTCGCCCTCCCACCGGAACACGCTGGTGATCGGGCCCAGGATCTGGGCGCACGCGGCGAGCCGGGCCTCGACGGCGCTCGCGGCGAGGGTGCGCGCGGCGGCCTCGGAGTCGACGGTGGTGATGACGACGACGTGGTCAGCAGACATGACCCGCACCGTACCGCAACCGGAAAACGGAATTCGGTGCGCCGAAAACAACAATCAGGAGACCCGGTCACGATGATTCATCCACCCTCACGCGGCAATTCGCGAAACCCATCTGCTTGCAGTTTTCTGAATCGCCCCTTTATCGTTGCAGGGAAAGGGGTGAACACCAACTCATGTCTCCCGCCCTGATAGCTCTGATCAGCGCGTTCGGCCTGGTCCTCGCCGTGGAACTGCCGGACAAGACACTTGTGGCCACCTTGGTGCTCACCACTCGTTTCCGCGCCTGGCCGGTATTTGCCGGAGTATGCGTGGCATTCGCTTTGCAATGCGTGATCGCGGTCGCTTTCGGAAGTATCCTGACCCTGCTCCCGGAAACCGTCGTATCGGTGCTGGTAGCAGCGATGTTCGGGGCCGGTGCATTCCTGTTGCTCCGGGAAGGCTTCCGCGAAGGTGACGAGGCGGGGGAAGACGCCGCGCGTTCCGGTCCGGCGCCGCTGTCGTTCCTGCGGTCCGCGCTCACGTCCTTCGGCGTGCTGTTCGCGGCGGAGTGGGGGGACGCGTCGCAGTTGGCGACCGCAGGGCTGGTCGCGCGTCTCGGCAACCCGTTCGCGGTCGGCGTGGGTGCGTTCGCCGCGCTGGTGTCCGTCGCGGGGCTCGCCGTGTTCATCGGCGCCAAGATCCGCAGCCGGATCCGGCCGAAGCTGATCCAGCGGGTCGCCGGGTTCGTGTTCGCCGGGTTCGCGGTGTTCGCGCTGGCCCAGCTGGTCTGGTAACCGCGGCTTCACAGGAACACCAGGTAACCTCTTCGGAACCGCTGCACGAGGGCAAGGTGAACCACCGGTGACGCCATGGCCTTCAGCCATGACCGCCGAGGAGAGCCCGTGCCGACGTATCCACGCGCTGCCGTGTCGCCGGTGCACGGACGCCTCGCGCTGGTGGGCATCGGGCTGGCCGTGGTCATCGCGACCGAACTGCACCTGCGGCTGTCCGCGCAGATCAGCCCGGTGTGGCAGACGCTGTCGGAGTACGTCTACGGCAGGCTCGGCGAACACTCGGCGGCGCGGCTGTTCGCCGTCATGTGCCTCGCCCTCGCGCTGGGCTCGCTCGCGCTGCTGGCCGGGCTAGTGAAAGCACGCCGCTCGCCCGCGGTGGTGGTCTTGCTCGGTGTGTGGTGTGCGGGTCTCACGGTGTGCGCGATGGTCCCCGTCGACCCAGACGGTCAGGCCCGTTCCTTCGACGGCCAGCTGCACAACGCCGCCGCGCTGACCGCATTCCTCGCGCTCCCGACCGCCGCCTGGCTGCTCACCCGCCGCGGCGGACGGTCCTGTCCGTGGGAACCGAGGCGCACCACGATCCGCCGGCTGGCCGTCGCGAGTTTCTCCAGCGTGGCGGTGGTGCTGGGCGCATTCGTGTTCACGCTGATCACCGGACCTGTACCGCAAGAAGTGACGCTGGGGTTGTTCGAGCGGCTGCTGTTCACCGTGGATCTGGCGCTGCTGCTGACAATGGTGCGACCGCTGCTGGCCGCATCCCGCAGCTGACGACCCTCCCGCGGCATCCGGCCGTCCGTTGCTGACCGGCTCGGTTCGGCCAGGCCGCAGCGAACCGCACCCCGCCGCCAACCGGCTCCCGCAAGCAGCCGGTTCCGCTGCCGAGCCGTTCCCGCAACCAACCCGGTTCGCGCAGCCCCGCCGCATCTCACAACCAGCCGGTTCGCGCAATCAGCCAGTTCCGCAACCAGTCAGCCGGTTCGCACAGCCAGCCAGCTCCCATAGCTAGCCGTCCGTCCGCAATACCTCCGCCAGCTTCCCCGCCGCCTCCACCGCCAGCGGGCCCACCTCGCGTGCCGCCAACGGCTCCAGCGAAATCACCCCCACGCTCGCCCGCAGACCGGGCACCCCGCGCACCGGAGCAGCAACCCCCGACGCACCGGCCTGGACCTCGCCCGTCGACGTGACCCAGCCGCCGGAGCGCAACGTCATCGCCCGGCCCGCCGCACCTGCGCCAAGCGCGTGCCTGCTGCCGACCCGGTATGCGACGTGATAGCTGGTCCACGAAGGTTCGACCACGGCCACCGCCTGGGCATAATCTCCTTGCGCCACAGTCAAATGCGCCGTCGCGCCCACCTTCTCGGCGAGCTCACGCAGCACCGGACGCGCGGCCTCCCGTAGCTGTGGCAGTACCTGTCCGGCCAGCCGCAGCACCCCGACACCCAGCCGGACCTTCGTGCCGTCCCGCCAGATCAGGCCGCGTTCCGACAGCGGTACCAGCAGCCGGTACACCGCCGCGCGGCTTGCGCCGATCGTCACCGCAAGCTCGGAGATGGTCGCCGCCTGCTCGCCCGAATCGGCCACTGCCTGCAGCAGCGCCAGACCACGGTCGAGGGTCAGCGACCCCTCCCTGCTCACAGCAGCTCGAGTCGACCCAGATCGGCTACCGGTTCGGCGAACGACGCCGCTGCATACGACGCGAACAGCTCGCGGACCGCCTTCGCTGCCGGTTCCTGGAGCGCGCGGGCTTCCTCGGCGAGCGCTGTGCCGTCGGTCGAGTCGAGCGCGGCGCGCACGTCCCCGCCGGACAGGCAGCGCGCCGACGCGACCAGCAGGTTCAGGAATCCGTGGTGCGTGAACCCGCTGCCCGGGTCCACGTGCCGGACCGCCCGGTGCAGGCTGTTCGTCGCCTTGAACGAGGCGCCCGGCGAACCGCTGACCACGGACAGGAAGTCGGCGACCTCGTCCACGCTGGGGAAGTTCTCCCCGGCCTGCCCGCCACAGCGGATCTTCGGCCAGCTGCCGTGCTCGATCACCTTGCGGACGCCGTCCAGCCAGCCGACGCCGCGTCGCGGCTCTACCACCCGGATCACGTCCTCGGGTACGAACTCCGACACCCGCTCGAGCCACACCTCGTCGACGTCGGACGGCGCGGGCATTTCCACCATCCGCAACGACAGCAGCTCACTGCGCGATTCGACGATCGAGATCGCCTTCGGCACCCCGCCCAGCCCGGTGTCGATGATCAGCGACAACGGCAGCGGTTCCTTGGGCTTGACCTTGATCAGCTCGGTGATCAGCTCCGGCAGGCGCGAGGCCTGGCACAGGAAAACGCCGAGTACCCCGGCGTGCTGTCCGGCGCGCGATTCGAAGTGCGCACGCAGCGCCTCCGGCATCGCGACGTCGGCGGGCGGGAACAACGCCGAGTCGTCGACGAGCCGCGCGAACAGGGGCGGAATTCCACGGGGGCCGGGTGGCGTGAGTTCCACAGCGCTTGACACGACTGACACGCTAGTAGCGTACGACGAGAGGACAAAATCGTTCGCTCTGCGGACGCTTTCAAGACCTGCTTACCGGCAAGTAATCGAGGTCCCATCCGCTGGCACACCGCGTTCCAGCCTGCGACCAGCCCACCCGACCGATGTACGCGCGCCGAGGTGCGGCCGACCTGGAATCACTGCCGAAAACCATTCTTGACCAGCAAAATCAGGCCGTCGTGTGATCTTTCCGCGCCCTCTTCCCTCGTCGCCTAATTCAGGTTAGGCTCACCTAAGTAGGAGGTGAGCCGTGACCGAGGCCCCAGTATCCGTGCGCCGCCCGCCCGCGCCGAATCCCGCCGAGCGCGCCAAGACGATCGCGACGCGCAACGGACCCGCGACGATCATGCCGACCGTCGAACGCGCCGGCTGTGATGCCGAGCGCGTGGAGCCCGTCCTGCATCACGTGCACCACAGCGGCAGTGTCAGCATTCTTCTGCCGGACGAGCACCCGATGGTGCAAGCGTCCCGGCAGACTCAGCGCGGCGAGCTCGCCGTCATGGTCGAGCTCGCCGACCACGCACCGGTGGAACTGCGGGAACCCATCCGCGGCCTGCTGTGGATAACCGGGTGGCTCCGGCCGCTGACGGCGGTGTCGGCGCGGGCGCGCGCCGTCGCGATCGCCGAGCAACGGCCAGACCACCGGTTACTGGACGTCGGCCACGGACTCACCCTGCTCCGGCTCACCCCGGCATCACTCGTACTGGCCGACGCGGAAGGCACCCACTCGCTCCGTCCGCACATGTTCAGCGCGGCCCCGCCGGACCCGTTCCACGACTACGAAGCAGGCTGGCTGCGCCATCTCGAGAGCGACCACCCGGACGTGGTGGAACAACTGGCGCGCCACCTGCCGCCCGACCTCCGCGGCGGCCGGATCCGCCCGCTCGGCCTGGACCGCTTCGGGCTGCGCCTGCGAGTGGAGTCCCCGGCCGGCGACCACGACGTCCGCCTCGCGTTCTCCCGGACAGTCGACAGCCCGCCCCAGCTGGCCGCCGAACTGCAACGCTTGCTGGGCTGCCCTTTCCTCCGCCACCAGCACGGGGACGGCTGACCGGTGGTGACTGACCGGGGCGGATGCGGCGGGTTCACGAGCAGACCGGGGCGGGAACGGCGGGTTCGCGAGCAGACCGGGGCGGACGGGGCGGGGTCACGGACTGACCAGGGTGGGAACGACGGATTCACGAGCAGACCGGGGCGGGAACGGCGGGCATCGGTGCCGAGCCGGGATCAGTCCGTTGCCTCCGTGAACCCGCAGCCTGCCGAGCGGAGCCAGAGACGAGTCCACGCGTCCGCGAAACCGCAGTATGCCGAACAGAGCCAGCGACGAGTCCGCGCCGCCGTGAACCCGCTGCCAGCTGAGCAGAGCCAGATCCGTCCACAGCCGCGCTGAGCCCGGGCCAGCCAAACCGAGCCAGAGATCAGTCTGCTGCTGAACCCGGCCAGTCAAAACAGAGGTCAGGCCACTACCGCCCCGAACCCGCGCGCCGTGGCGAGCCGCAGTCAGTCCCCCTACCGCCTTCTGCCCGCACCCGCCGTGGCGAGCCGCGGTCGGTCCCCTGCCGCCCTCCCCCGGCGTCAGTCGTGGCGAGCCGCAGTCCGTCCCATCCGCCCTCGACCCGGGCCACCCTCGACAATGGCGAGCCGCGGTCGGTCCCCTGCCGCCCCAACCCGAGCCACCCCCGTGCAGGAGCCGACTGTGGCGAACCGCAGTCGGTCCCCCATCCACCTCAACCCAGCCCAACCGTGACAAGCCGCAGTCCGTCCCCAGCAACCCCCTGAACCCGGATCAACCCGTACCGAGGTCAGGCCAGTTCCGGTGGGAAACCGCCGGTGGCGATCGGGCCCCAGCGGTCGATCGTGATCCTGATCAGGCTTTTGCCTTGCTTGCGCATGGCTTCGCGGTACTCGTCCCAGTCCGGGTGTTCGCCGGAGATCGCGCGGAAGTAGTCGACCAGCGGATCGACCGAGTCCGGCAGGTCGATCACCTCTGCGGTGCCGTCGACCTGGACCCACGGGCCGTTCCACTCATCCGATAGCACGCACACCGACACCTCCGGCGAACGGCGGAGATTCGTGACCTTCGCGCGTTTCGGGTAGGTCGCGATGACGATGCGGCCCTCTTCGTCGACGCCGCATGTGTTCGGGGAGAGCTGGGGGCGGCCGTCGGCGCGGGTGGTGACCAGGATGGCGCGGTGGCGGGGCTTCAGGAACTCGACCAGTTCGGCGCGCGCGACCTTGGTTTTGGTGGCGATAGTCCTCGGCATGTCCCGACCGTAGCGCGCCGCGGGACAGCCCAGCCACACCGAAGACCGGCACCGGCAAGCCCCGCCGGCCACGGCGGTAGCGTGCCTTCATGCACACCTCCGAGCCGTCCGTCCTCCGGTCCTGGCTCAGCCCGCCCAACCCGGACTTCCCGGCCACCATCACCGACCCCCGGGAGCGGCGGGCGGTCAAGCTGGAGCTGGTGCTCGTCTTCGGGATCACGCTCGGGCTCTCCGGCGCGCGCAGTCTGTTGTCCCTTGTGGACTCCCTGCTCCGCCCGGTTCCCTTGGCACAGCAGCAAGTGCAGCTCAACGTACCCAAAGCCGCCGCAAGTCTGCTCGACCTGCTGCAGCAACTGCTCGGCGCCGCACAGCTCGTCGGGTGGGGTGGGCTCGGCCTTTACCTCCTCTGGCGGGCCGGGGTGAAATTGCGCCAGATCGGCCTCGATCGGCGCAAACTCCGTACCGACGCGCTCATCACCGCCGGAATTGCCGCACTCATCGGCATTCCCGGGCTCGGTCTGTACTTCCTCTCCTACCATCTCGGGTTCAGCCTCGCGGTGCAACCGTCCACTTTGGGCGATACCTGGTGGCGGCCGGTCGCACTGACGCTTTCCGCGTTCGGCAACGCTTTCGCCGAGGAAGTGCTCGTGATCGGGTACCTCATCACGCGGCTGCGGCAGCTCGGCGTACGCGAGAACGCATCCCTCCTCGGCGCCGCCGTGCTGCGTGGGTCATATCACTTGTACCAGGGGTTCGGCGGCTTCGTCGGCAACCTCGTGATGGGGCTCGTCTTCGGCCGGGTGTGGCAGCGCTCCGGACGGCTGTGGCCGCTCATTGCTGCGCATACATTGTTCGATGTGGTGTCTTTTGTCGGCTATTCGTTGCTGAAAGGCCGACTTTCCTGGCTCCCGTGATCCCCGCTCATTAGGCTCCGGCTCGTGAGCGAGATGACGGCACCACCCAGGGTGGACAGCGAAGTCGGGCCCCTGCGCGCAGTTCTCCTGCACCGACCGGGAAACGAGCTCAAAAGGCTCACCCCACGCAACAACGACCAGCTGCTCTTCGATTCCATCCCGTGGGTCGACCGGGCCCAGCAGGAGCACGACGCGTTCGCCGACGTCCTGCGTGGCCGTGGCGTCGAGGTGCTGCTCCTGGCCGACGTCCTGCGCACCGCGCTCGAGGATCAGCGCGCGCATGCGGCAGGCGTCCACGCGGCGGTGGACGACCGCCGTCTTGGCGTTGACCTGGCCGATTCGCTCCGGTCGCACCTGAGCGGCGTCGACGCGCACACCCTCGCCGAAGTCCTGATGGCCGGGATGACGTTCGAGGAACTGCCGTCCGCCGAGGGCGCCTCTCTGGTGCGGATGATGCACGACCCGCGCGACTTCGCCGTCGACCCGCTGCCCAATCTCCTGTTCACCCGCGATTCTTCGGCGTGGATCGGCGACCGCGTCGCAATTTCGTCGCTGACCATGCCCGCCCGGCGCCGGGAAACGGCATTGCTCGACCTGGTATACGCCTATCACCCGCGATTCCGGCACGCCGATCGCGCTTATGGCGCGCATTCCGCGCCGATCGAAGGCGGCGACGTGATGTTGCTGGCGTCCGGCGTGGTCGCGATAGGAGTCGGCGAACGCACGACCCCGGCGGGCGCCGAATCGCTCGCCCGTTCCGTATTCGCCGACGGTCTCGCGCATACCGTCGTCGCGGTTCCGATCGAGCAATCGCGCGCGACCATGCATCTCGACACCGTGTGCACGATGGTCGACGTCGACGCGGTCGTGATGTATCCGCTCGCCCGCGATTCGCTGACCGCATTCACGCTTCAGCCGACCGGTGACGGCGGCGTGAAAGTCGCCGGCCCGACGCCATTTCTCGAAGCGGCGGCAATTGCCATGGGGATCGACCGGCTGCGCGTGATCGACACCGGCCTCGACCCGGTGACCGCGGAACGCGAGCAGTGGGACGACGGCAACAACACGCTGGCACTGGCGCCGGGCGTGGTGGTGGGGTACGAACGCAATGCGGAGACCAACGAACGGCTCACCGAGGCAGGCATCGAGGTGCTGCCGATCACCGGCTCCGAACTGGGCTCCGGCCGAGGCGGCCCGCGCTGCATGTCCTGCCCGGTCCGCCGCGATCCGCAGTGACCGAGCATGAAGTTAGCCTTTCCTTAATAAACGCAATTCCATTAAGGGAAGGCTAACCGAAATAAGTGTTTCCTACTTGAGGAATGGTAACCCTAATAGGGTGGAGATCACCAGCTAAAAGTGGAAAACAATCGCGCATTGACGTACCTTGAAGCCATGGCCCTCACGAAGAAAGAACCGCGCTCGAAGTTCTACGAACTGCTGCAGGCGCAGATCCACAACGAGTTCAACGCCTCCCAGCAGTACATCGCGCTGGCGGTCTGGTTCGACAACGAGGACCTGCCGCAGCTCGCGAAGCACTTCTACAAGCAGTCGGTGGAAGAGCGCAACCACGCGATGGCGCTCGTCCAGTACATGCTCGACCGCGACCACCACGTCGAGGTGCCCGGCACCGGCCAGGTCCGCAACGACTTCTCCGCCCCGATCGAGCTCATCGAGCTCGCGCTGGCACAGGAGAAGGAGGTCGCAGCCGACATCTCCGCGCTCGCCAAGGCCGCGCGCGCCGAAGAGGACTACATCAGCGAGCAGTTCACGCAGTGGTTCCTCAAGGAGCAGGTCGAGGAGATCTCGCAGATGTCCACGCTGCTCACCGTCGCGCGCCGCGCGGGCGACAACGTGTACGAGATCGAGAAGTTCCTGCACCGCGAATCCATCGGCGACAACGGCGGCGACTCCGGCATGCCCCCGGTCGCGGGCGGCGCGCTGTAACGCACCACCAGCACCACCGGCGAGCCCGGGTTGTCCCCATGTGGACAACCCGGGCTTCCTTTTTGTCCACAGGTGGAAGACCTATCCACCTGTGGACAACCGACGCTCGTACGACGCGATGAGCACCCCTTTGGTGGTCGCCACACTGGACGTCAGCGAGAACTCGGTAAGCGGCGCCGCGGAATCGAAAAGCCGCGCACCGCGGCCGAGCGTCAACGGATGGATCAGCAACGTGTAGCTATCGACCAATCCGGCGGCATGCAGCGCGCGCACGAGCGAAGCGCTGCCGACGACCGAAAGATCCTTGCCCGGCAAGGCTTTCAGCTCACCCACCATCTCCACCCCGCGCAGCAACACCGAGTTCTGCCACGCATCCGCGTCCTCGAGTTTCGTGGAGACGACGTACTTCGTGGCCGCATTCATATGCGTCGTAAACGGATTCCCGTCCTCGCGCGACGCCCAGGCGCCGATGAAGTCCTCCCAGGTACGACGGCCGAACAGCATGTCACCGGGCCGGCTCATGCCCTTGCCCATCTCCCGCGCCATGACGTCGTCCTGATACCCATTCCCCCATCCGCCGTGGGTGAACCCGCCGCGAGTGTCCTCGTCCGGTCGCCCGAGACCCTGCACCACGCCGTCGAGGCTCACGCTCATGATGACGTTGATCGAACGCATCGGGGATGTCCTTCCGCTCCCGCGGACCGCCGGTCGGCCCGTCACCCGCTACACGAGCGGCGACCGACCGGATCGACATCGGTGGGCAGAAGTTTTCAGCAATCCGGTTTCTTGGCCCGCACCTCGACGCTCTGCACCTCGCCCGCGGAGTCCAGCGTGAAGTGGTACGTGCCCTGGTCGCCGGTGGGCGACACCAACCCGCTCGACGACTCCGACGTACCCGGGTAAGTCGCCGTGACCTGGTCCTTCGACGAACCGTCGCCGACGCCTTCCGGGGTGTGCGCGGCGCCGTCCGGCTTCACCGCGACGACCCCGTTGTCCGGCGACACGACAGCCGTCCCGGCGGGGACCCCCGCACCGCCGACGCCGTAGTACGTGCAGCCCGCCGACTCCTTCACCGGCGTGAGCGTGACGCCCTTCTCCGTGAGCTGCTCTTTCGTCATACCCAGCTTCACCGCGCCGAGGCCATCCGCGGTCACCAGCGAGCCCGAGGCGACCTTCGACGGCGTTGTCGACGGCGCAGTCGGCTTGGAGTGATGCGGCCGCGAGGGCGGCACAGTCTGGTGAATCTCCCCGGTGCCCGGCGGCTGGACCGGCACCGGAACGCGCGTCGGCTCCGGAACCGAAGGGGACCCGGGTACCGCGGCGGAAGTCGTTTCGCTGGGCGTGACCTGTCCAACGGACAAATCCGCAGCTCCATCCTCGGTACGCAGCTGAATCACCACCAGCCCGGCCGATGCCACCGCGAGCACGCAGACCGCCCCCGCGGCCGACGTGAGCACCCGCTGCCGCCGACGACGCCGCTGCGCCCCCGCCACGATCGCGGACGCGGCATCGTCGGCAGGCTCGACGGCGAACCGGTCGTCGGCGAGGAGCGCGCGCAACTGCTGTTCGAGATCGTCGCTCACTGCCCATCGCCTCCTTCCTGCTGCCGGAGCTTGACCCGCAACGACGCAATCGCCTTGCTCGCTTGGCTTTTCACCGTCCCCTGGCTGATGCCCAGTGCCTCGGCTATTTCCACTTCGGACAGTCCTTCGTAGTACCGCAACACCATCACCGTGCGCTGCCGCGGCGGCAGATCCCGCAGCGCCTGCCACAGCGGCTCGTGCTCGAACGGATCCTTCGGCGCGTACGGGCGCGTGTCCGGCAGATCCGCGACGAGGTTCTCCCGCCGCGTCCGTCTCCACCGGCTGACGTGCGCATTCGCCATCGACCGCCGCACGTACGCGAGCGGGTCGCCGGTCTTCTGCTGCACGTACGACCAGCGCGCGCCCATCTTTTCGAGCACCGTCTGGACGAGGTCCGCGGCGTCGTGCGGGTTCCCGGTGAGCACGTGCCCGTAGCGGAGGAGCCCGGGCAGGACGTCGCGGACGAAATCGGCGAATTCGACGTGCGCGACGGCCTCCACCCGGCGGTCCGCCCACGGCGGATCACCGCTCGCGATGAGGGAGGCGGCTGCCGTCACCGTATCGCCCCCTCCCCGGATGACCTCGCCGAGCACCGGCTCCTCGTCATCCCCACCACGCATGGCCGCCCCCGAAGGTTGTCCCGCCGTCGTCGCTACTTTCCGTGTGCTGTGGACAACTTGCTCAGCGCACTGAAAGCGACTCGGGCAGCGTCCGCGAGCCATCCGGGTCAGTGGGGAAATCGTGTACCGCGACGACAGCGTTTCGCGGGATCGGACCGTAGACGTGCGGAAAGAGGATCCCGCGCGGGTCCGGCGGCACGCCGTTCTCCCAGCGGACGGGCGCGTCGACCAGCGCCGGATCGACCTCGAGCAGCACCAGACCGGCCTGACCGCGGTACAGCGCGTTGGCGGGCAGGGCGACCGTGCCCGGGTCGGAGCAGTGGATGAACCCGGCGTCGTCGAGGGACGGCGCCCGGTATTCGCCACCGTCGGGTACGGCCGCCCACTCGTCGCGGGTGCAGATGTGGAGGATCACGGGACAGATCCTCCACCTGTGGACAACCGGGAGCTATCCCCAGGTGGACAACTCGCGGCTATCCCCAAGTGGACAACCGGGAGTTACCCCAAGTGGACAACCGTGAGCCATCCACAAGTGGATAACCCGCGCCCATCCCCAATGGACAACCCGCAGCCGTCCCCAAGTGGACAACCCGCGACCGTCCCCAAGTGGACAACCCGCAGCCGTCCCCAAGTGGATAACCCGCGCCCATCCCCAAGTGGACAACCCGCGACCGTCCACAAGTGGACAACTCAGCGGATGGTGAGCTGGCGCCCGATCAGGCCGTCGCGGGCGCGGCGCTCGGCAGCGTTGAGGGGCTCGGCGTCGAGGGACTTGAGTGCGTCGTCCAGCCGGGCGCCGAGCTCGTCCTTCGGCTCGGCCCATTCCCGTGCGTGTGCCTCGGGGTCGAGGTCCCATACCGGGACGAGCAGGCCGTGCGCCCGGAACGAACCGGCGTACCGGGTGCCCTCGCCGAGCCCGAGCGTGCCCGCCGCGGACAGCCGCGCAAGCGCTTGCAGCAGCAGGTTCTCCGGTTCCGGCCGGACCCAGCGCAGGTGTGCCTTCTCCCCGGCCAGCACCCAGTACGCACCGGTGCCGAGCCGTTCGGTGGGCATGATCGCCGCGTTCGCGCGCTCCAGCGACACCGCGACGTCCCCGCTCGCGTCCGCGTCCTCGGGCAGCCACCAGGCGAAGTCCTCGTGCAGGGTGACCTCGAGTTCCGCGCTCGGGGCGAGCAGGTCCTGCAGGCGGTTGTGCTCGTCCGGGTCGGTGGGCGTGGTCGTGTCGGGCACGTACAGCACGGCGCCCGGCGCGGCGTCGAGCAGCCAGCGCAGCGACCGGCCGAGGTCGCGGCTTACGTCGGACGAACGGGTCTGCACCTGCAGTCCCACGTAACGCTCGCCGTCCGACCGGACGAACGCCGCCGCGGCCATGGGTAGCACCGTGCCGAGGGTGACGTCACCGCCGTCGGCGAGAGTGAGCTTCGCCGTCGCTGACGGGACGAACTCGCGCAGCGCGATCAGCTCCGGCTCCGCCGCCAGACCCTCGAACGGCTGGCCGACGAAGATGTCGCGCACCTTCGGCTTGCGGTCCGGCTTGGGACCCTTCTTCCGTGCGCCTTTACCCACTTCAGCCTCCTCGCGAACTCGTCGGCAGACGCTATCGAAGAGACCGGCTACGCGGGCGCGCGGGTTAGAGTCGGCTCGTGTTCGACCCTCGCGATCCCGCTTTCCTCGCCGACCCGTACCCAGCCTTCGCCGCGCTTCGCAGCGAAGCCGACGTACACCGCCACGACGGCCTCGGCATCACCATCGCGGTTTCGCACGCGGCGTCGGCCGCCGTGCTGCGCCATCGCGGCCTAGGTCGGATCTGGACCGACGCGCAGCCCCTGGAGCGCTTCGCGTCCTTCAACCTCCTTCACCGCAATTCGTTGCTGGAGAACGAACCTCCGGCGCATACCCGGCTGCGGCGCGTGATCGCCGGTGAGTTCGGCCGGGGTCACGTCCAACGGCTGCGGCCCATGGTCGGGGACATCGCGGTGTCCATGGTGGACACTCTCGCCGCGAAAATCGCCGCCGACGGCAGCGCCGACCTGCTCGAGCATCTCGCGCAACCACTGCCGGTCGCGGTGATCGCCGAACTGCTGGGGGTGCCGGTCGAGGACGGGCCGCAGCTGGTGGCGTGGAGCAACGCGATCGTGAAGATGTACGAATTCGGTCTACCCGAAGCCGGTCGCGACGCCGCCGAGCAGGCTGCCGCCGATTTCGTCGCGTACCTGCGCGAAGTCGTCCGCGGCGAACCGCGCGGCATCGTGCGTGACCTGGTCGCGAGCGAACTGACGCCCGACGAGGTCGTTGCCACCGCGGTACTGCTGCTGATGGCCGGTCACGAGGCGACGGTGAACGTGATCGGCAACGGGGTCACCGCGCTGCTCACCCACCGCAGCGAATGGGACCGGCTCCGCGCGGACCCGACCTTGCTCGACACGGCCGTCGAGGAACTGATCCGCTTCGATTCGCCCCTGCAGTTGTTCGAGCGCACAGCAACCGAGGACGTCGAAATCGCCGGCCACCGCGTGGGGAAGGGCGACAAGATCGGTGCGCTGCTCGGCGCGGCGGCGCGGGATCCGAAGGTGTTCGACGCACCGGACACACTCGACGTCGGCCGCACCCCGAACGCCCATCTCGGCTTCGGGATGGGCATCCACTACTGCGTCGGCGCACCGCTGGCCCGGGTGGAAATCGCCGCCGCCCTGACCGCGTTGACCAGCCGATTGCCGGACCTCCGCCTGGCCGCCGAACCGGAACGCCGGCCGGAGTTCGTCATCCGCGGGCTGCGGACGCTCCCGGTCACCCAGGCTTAACGCGCAGCGCCGAGCGGGCGCGCAGTGCGCAGCTCCGGGTCGGGCGCGCCGGTGACCTTGAGCACCCGCAGGTCACGCAGCCGTACCGGCGCGATCGGCATCAGCAGGTGCGAGAACCGGCGGATGACCAGCGCGGTGACGATCGCGAGCGCCGCCGCGGCGAGGTCGGTGAGCGCGACGAGGACGACGCTGTCGGCCAACGCCTGCACGCCCGGCCGCATCCGCCAGACGATCGTGACCGCAAGCATCACCCAGTTCGTGAGCCAAGCGCCCCACCAGACGAGCACGAGCCGCGACGGTTTCGGGCGCCCGTCGCGCGGACGGCGCAGCACGGCGTGCTCCAGCTCGCTGACCACTGATAACGCGAGCGGCAGGTTCGCGACCGGTACCAGCACGCCGACGAGCACCTGCCACGTCGGCCGCGCGGGCTCTTCGCCGGCTTCGTCGGCCGCGGCGCGGCGAGCGACCAGCAGCCACCAGAGCGACAGCCCCGCGGGCAGTAGCGAGAAAATCGTGGTGAGCAGGCCGGCGAGTACGACGAAGGCGTCGGAGAACGCGACCACGCCGGTCGTCAGCGCGGAATCCCGGCTCTGCACCAGGAGGACGTACCGCCAGACCTCCGCCGCAGCCGCGGTGACGGCCAGGACGGCGAACGTCCAAAGAATCGTGGTGAGGCTCCGCGCGAGGACGGGAATGCGGTCGATCGGACGGACCTCGCCGGACGCCGTCCCCGGCACGGCCGTCGGACGGCGCCAGGTGAGATTCGGGAACCCCCACCGCGGCGGCGCGGGGTAGGACGGCGGGCCGGAGTAGGGGATGACGGGAACGGCCCGCCGGCGGCGGACGGCACCCGGCGGCGGCGAGGCGACCCAGCGCAGCCGGGCTCCGCGGCGAGGCGGCAAGGGGGCGGCGGTCCGGTGGACGTGACCCTGTGGCGCGGAGGTGAACGGGCGGGGCTGGTGCTCGCGATGGGGCGGGCGGGGCGGTTGATAGGGGTTGACCTGCGGCTGGGCTGGAAGCGGGGCGGGCTGGCTGCCCTGCGGCGAACCCGGAACCACGGCGGGCTGGGTGCCCTGCGGCGAGCCCGGACCCGGCGCAGGCTGGCTGACCTCCGACGGACCCGGAAGCGGGGCAGGCTGGCCACTCTGCGACGGGAAAGATTGCTGGCCCGGCGGGGTGGGTTGCGGGCCTGGCGAACTCGGTTGCTGGCCCGACGGGGTCGGCTGCTGATCCGGCGAACTCGGTTGCTGACCCGACGGGGCGGATTGAGGGCCTGGTGAACCCGGTTGCTGACCCGGCGAGGTGGCCTGCTGGCCCGGAGGACTCGGTTGCTGGACTGGCGGGGTCGGTTGCGGGTCCCGCGAACCCGGTTGACGACCCGGCGAGGTGGGCTGCTGACCCGGCGAACCCGGTTCCTGACCCGACGAAGCGGATTGCGCGCCCGGCGAACCCGACTCCTGCCCCAGCGAACCCGGTTCCCAACCAGCCGAACTCGCTCCCGGCCGCGAGGCACCCGCCCGCTCAGCAGCGGCACGCCCCCTAAGACCCGAAGAACCCTCCCCAGGAGAAGGATCCGGAGCAGCGGGGAACCGGTCAGCAGCCATCCGTCACAGGACCTCGGGATCGGCGCCCGGGTTTTCGCTCACCATGCGGCGGCCTTCGCGGGCCCAGGACCCCATGCCGCCGGCCACGTTGACCGCGTCCCAGCCGCTTGCGTTCAGCCAGGCGGCTGCGCGGGCCGAGCGGCCGCCGGAGCGGCAGATGACGTACACCGGCTCGTTCTCGGGGAATTCGGTCAGCTCGCCGACCCGGGCGGGCAGTTCGCCGAGCGGGATGTGGACCGCGGCGGGGGCGTGGCCGGCGGCCCACTCGTCGTCTTCGCGGACGTCGAGCAGGGCGACGTCCGCGGGCAGGTCGCGGACCTCGGCGGTCGGCAGTTCAGCTGGGCTTCCCACAGTTCCATGCTCCCATGTCGTGACGTTGTGCGCGTGTGAACAACGCTAACCGCTAACCCCTGCGGTGGCGCCCCCGGGCGGCCCGCAGCTTGTCCTCTGCCTGCCCGAACCGGGCGACGGCGCGGTCGTGCATCAGGCCGAGCGGGTCGGGGGCGTGCAGGCGCAGCATGATGTCGTTCACCAGCTCGGGGCGCCCGTACCGGGTCAGCCGGCTCACCACGTACGTCACCAGGAACGCCGCCGGCACCGAGATCAGCCCGGGCTGCGCGGTGTACCAGGGCGGCGTCACGCCCGTGTACCCGCAGACGATGTCGTACACCAGCGCGCCCAGCACCAGCCCGCCGCCGACGACCATTCCCGACAGCGCGCCCGGCCAGCTGAGTTTTCGCCACCAGATGCCGAGCAGGAGCATCGGGCTGAACGTCGACGCGGCGAGCGCGAACGTCATCCCGATCGACAGCGAGATGTCCTCCGTGCGCAACACGAGCGTGAGCGCCAGCGGGCACACCGCGACCAGTGCCGTGGCAACGCGGAAGTCCTTGACCCGTCCGGGAAGTACGTCGGTGGACACCACTCCGGCCACGCACACGAGCAGCCCCGACGAGCTCGACAGGAACGCCGCGAACGCACCGGCCGCCACCACCGCGGCCAGGATCTGCCCTGGCCAGCCCGGTAGCAACGCGGTCGGCAGCATGAGCACCGCCGCGTCGGTCTTACCGGTGAGCAGCAGCTGCGGTACGTACATCCGGGCGAGTGCGCCGAGCATCGTCGGGAACAGGTAGAACAGCCCGAGCAGCAGCAGCACGTGCACGGTGGTGCGGCGCGCGGCTTTGCCGTCGGGGTTGGTGTAGAAGCGGACCAGCACGTGTGGCAGGCCCATGGTGCCGAGGAAGAGCGCGAAAATCAGCGAGTACGTCTGCAGCAGGTCGGTGATCTTGCCGGACGACGGGTGCAGCCACGAATCGTTCGACGCGGGCGCGTCGCTCACCACCGGCACCGGCGTGCCCGCGGCGAACTCCAGCGTCGTACCTTCGGACACCTTGTGCGGCACGAGCGGCGACCAGCGCGCCATGCCGCCCGCCGGGCCGTCGTCGATGCGGCCGTACGCGTAGAAGTAGGTCTCAGTGGTGACCTTCACCGTGACGTCGGTCTGCACCGACACCTTGGTGTCCTCCGGGAACACCGGCGGCGCGGGCGCACCCAGCGCACGCACGCCGCCGGGACCGCCACCGGTGAAGAAAACCATGCACAGCACGAAAGTCGGCACTGCGATCGCGAACAACTTGAGCCAGTACTGGAACGCCTGCACCACGGTGATCGCGCGCATCCCGCCGGTCATCACGTTGACCGCCACGATGAGAATGACGGCCGCCGCGCCCATCCAAGCCGGCACCGGCAGGATCTGCGCGAGCGTGAGCCCGGCGCCCTGCAGCTGCGGGACCATGTACAGAATTCCGATGAACACCGCGAACGCCGTCGCGAAGCGGCGCAGGCCGAGCGAACCGAGACGGGCCTCCACGAAGTCCGGCAGCGTGTAGGCGCCGGACCGGCGGAGCGGCGCGGCCACGAAAAGCATCAGCGCGAGGTACCCGGCGGTGAACCCGATCGGGTACCACATCGCGTCGGCGCCCTGCTTGAGCACGATCCCGGCAACGCCGAGGAACGACGCCGCCGACAGGTACTCCCCGGAAATGGCCGCGGCATTGCGCCGGGACCGCACGGTGCGGCGGGCGACGAGGAAATCGTGCGTGCTGGTGGCCGAACGCGAGGAGCGGTGCCCGAGGTAGTACGTCGCGAAAGCGACCAGCGCGATGCCGGTCAACGCCCACGAGTTCAGCTGCACGGCTCGAATCCTCGCACGAGCACCCGCTCCGGTGACGCCCCGCGTCCGCGCGCGGGTCAGTTCTCGATCATGTCCACGAAGTCGCGTTCGTGCCGTTCGGCCAGCCGGTTGTACCAGAGGCCGACGGCGAAGAGGAACGGGAACGGCAGCAGGCCGAGCACGAGCCACGGAATCGGGATGCCGATCACGGTGAACCGGGCGACCGACGGCAGGAAGTAGAAGAGCGCAGGAAGCACCCCGAGCGCAACCGCCACCAGCACCCCGAGCAGCACCGACGTCCGCAGCTGCACCTTCACCAGGTCGCGGATCAGCAGCTTTCCCCAGCTGGTCTGTTCCTCCAGCTCGACCCGTCCCCGCATCCGGCCGGACGGCTGCCGCGAGTCGGCGAGCACCACGCGTTCCCGCTTCGGCTTCACGTGTGCGGGCTCGCTGGAACGGGACGGTTCGGTTACCGCGGCCGGGACAGGTTCCACCACCGCGCGGTCCTCTGGCCGCACGCCCAGCGTCGGGTCCGGTTTGCGGACACCGTTCGCGAGCCGGTGGTACGGGTCTTCGGGAGAGTTCATCGACGGCTAGCCCCGGCCGGAGCCGACGATGCGGTCTTTCAGCGCCCGCGTGTGCCGGCGGCTGACCGGCAGCACCTTCTCCTCGTTGCCGATCACGACCTGGTAGCCGCCCTGACCCATGCGCATTTCGGTGATCAGCGGCAGCGCGACCAGGAACGACCGGTGGATCCGGACGAAACCGGCCTTCTCCCAGCGTTCCTCCAGCTGGGCGAGCGGAATCCGGACCAGGTGGCTGCCCTCGGTGGTGAACAGGCGCGCGTAGTCGCCCTGCGCCTCGACCCAGCGGACCGACGAGCGCGGGATCAGCTTCGTGGTACCGGCGAGCTCGACCGGGATGACCTCGTCGTCGTTCTTCACCGGCTCGCCACCGTTCTGGCCGGCGGGCGGACCCGCGGCCGCGGTGAGCTTCTCGCGCACGCGCGCGACCGACCGGTCGAGCCGGTCCTGCACGAACGGCTTGAGCACGTAGTCGACGGCGCCGAGGTCGAAGGCGTTGACCGCCTCCTCCGCGTGCCCGGTGACGAACACCAGCACCGGCGACGGGTTCATCGCCGCGATCACCCGCGACATCTCCATCCCGGACAACCCGGGCATGTCGATGTCGGCGAACACGGCGTCGACCGTGGGCAGCCCGCGGGCGCGGCGGCCGGCCAGCTCCGGGTCGTCGTGCGAGAACAGCCGCAGCGCGTCGGAGGCGTCCGAGGCCTGGAAAACGCGGTGGATGTACGGGTTGTTCTGCAGGCAGTGGCTGAGTTCGTCCAGCCCGGCCAGCTCGTCGTCCACGGCGAGGACGATGAGTTTCCGGGTGTCGTCGTGAGCACTCACAGTGAGACGCATCCTGCCGATTGCCGGGTGCAATGTCCAGCCCCCGAATGCCGGTCGACCCTTCGGTACGCGCGACGTTCCCCGTTTGTCGCACGCACCGGTCACCGAGGGTGTAATCAGAGGCCGAACTTCGACCAGGCGGCCTTTGCACTCACCGCGTCCAGCAGCGCGCTCGCCGCCGCGGGCGCACCGAGCCCCAGGCGTGCGAGCAGCGGTTTCTTGGGCTCCGCCACGGAAATCTCGGCATCCGGGTACCGCTCGGTGATGACCTGGCGCAGCGAGCCGACCCCGTCCACCAGGCCGAGTTCCACGGCTTTCTGGCCGAGCCAGACGTCGCCGGTGAAGAGGTCCTCGGTGGCCGAAAGCCGGTCGCCCCGGCGCTCTTTCACCCAGTCGACGAACAGTTCATGTAACTGACTGTGCATTTTCTTCAGCCACTCGACGTCCTCGGGCTTTTCCGGGCTGAACGGGTCGAGCCGCGATTTGTTCGCCCCTGCCGTGTGCAGCCTGCGCTCGATGCCGAACCGCTCGATCAGGCCGGTGAACCCGAACCCGCCGCTGATCACGCCGATCGAGCCGACCATCGACGTCCGGTGCGCGAAGATCTCGTCGGCCGCGCAGGCGAGCCAGTATCCGCCGGACGCCGCGACGTCCTCGGCGAACGCGAGCACCGGCACGCCCTTGTCGTCGGCCAGCTGCCGGATGCGCTCGGCAACCAGGCCGGACTGCGTCGGCGCGCCACCCGGCGAGTTGATCTGCAGCGCGACCGCCTTGAGCCGGTCGTGCCCGAACGCCCTGGTGAGCGCCGATTCGACGGCCCCGAGGTTGATCGCGCCGCGGGCCAGCGGCGACGGCGTCGGCGTGATCACCCCGTGCAGCTTCACGACGGCGACGACGTCCTTGCGGTCACCCCGGTCGCCGAGCACGGGAATGCGGGAGGTCAGCTTGTCGGTCACGCTCATCTGCCCAGGCTAACCAGTTCAGTGGGCAGGCAGCATTCCCGAACGCGAGCCGTGTACCCCGTCGCGCTCCGGTTCCTCCTCGATCAGCGGCGCGGGCGGCTGCTGCGGCGGCACGTCGGCCGAGTAGTCCGGCATGTTCGGCCGCACGCCGAGCTTGAACTTCGGCACCCGCAGCGTGACCTTCATGCCCGCGCCGGGCGCGGTGTCGACGGTGAGCGCGTAGTCCTCGCCGAACACCTGCCGCATCCGCTGATTGATGTTGCCGAGCCCGACGTGCGCGCCGGTGCGGTGCGCGTTCTTCAGGTCGGTGAGCTGCCGCGGGTCCATGCCGATGCCGTCGTCCTCGACGCTGATCACGGCCTCGTGGCCGTAGTCCTGCGCGATCACCGTGACGCAGCCGCCGCTCGGCTTGCTGGCCAGCCCGTGCTTGACGGCGTTTTCCACCAGCGGCTGGATGATCAGGAACGGCACGACGACGCTCAGCACCTCGGGCGCGATCTTCATCCGCACCTCGAGCCGTCCGCCGAACCGCGCGTTCTCGATGGTGAGGTACCGGTCGATGTTGCGCAGTTCCTCGGCGAGCGTGGTGTACATGCCGGAGGTGCGGAATGAATAGCGCGTGAAATCGGCGAAATCCTGAAGGAGTTCGCGGGCTTCCTCGGGATCGGTGCGGATGAGCGCGGAAATCGTATTGAGCGCGTTGTAGACGAAATGCGGGGAAATCTGCGCGCGCAGGGCTTTGATTTCGGCCTGCTGCAACTGGTTTCGCGATTCTTCCAGCCGCGCGAGCTCGAACTGGGTACAGACGAACTGGCCGACGGCCTCGGCCATCTGCACCAGCTTGCCGCGCGTCCGTCCGACGACGATGAGCGTGGCTTCCGCCTCGCCCTCCACGAGAATCGGCACGATCGCGGCGGTTTTCATCTTGCAGGTACCGCGGTGGTTGCACGGCATCCGGTTGTGATCGGCGACCGCGCGGCGGTGCTTACGCAGCGCAGTGCCGACATCCTCGACGACGTCCAGATAGTGGTCGGTCGCCTCCCCTGCCCAGGACAGCAGGGTGCCTTCACTGTCCGTGATGCCTACCGCGAGGCAGTCGAGCACCTCGAGGAGCTCGGCCGTCATCCGGTTGGCGGCCTCCTCGTCGAGGCCGGCCCGCAGGTTGGGGGTGGCTTTGGACATGCGATGGACGGCCTGCAGGACAGCGTCCTGGATGACCCCTTTGGGGCGGCGCGCCCGGAAGGCCAGCACCAGCACCACGATCACCAGGATGCCGACCAGGGTCCAGGGGACGACCTGCGCGAAGGGGAAAGCGGACACGACGTCCATGCTCTGCGCTCGACCGACCGGGTGCAAGGGTTGCTCCCCACTTTCTGTCCAGTTACGACGACCGAGGGTGGGGGGAGCTTATCGTTACTCCCGGTTAGGGTGATTCGGCTGGGCCGTTCGGGTGGCAGGCTTGGCGTTGCGTTGCGTTGCGTTGGGCCGGAAGTCCGTGAAGGGAACCATGAGGGAATCAGATTCCGTGAAGGTGGCCTTCACGGAACATCGCCGGGGGTTACTTGAGCAGTCTCGACATGCGGCGGTCGGCGAGGGGTTTGCCGCCGGTTTGGCAGGTCGGACAGTACTGGAATGACTTGTCCGCGAAGGAGATTTCGCGGATGGTGTCGCCGCAGACGGGACACGGCAGGCCGGTTCTGGCGTGAACGCGTAGGCCGGAGCGCTTTTCGCCCTTCAGGCGCGCGGCTTTTTGGCCTACGGAGCGGGTCACGGCGTCCGATTCGATCTCGTGGATCGACTCGGCCAGGATTTCCAGCGCACCCTCGTCCAGTTTGCCGACCGTTGCGTATGGGGAGAGCTTCGCGCGGTGCATGATCTCGTCCGAATACGCGTTGCCGATGCCCGCGATCAGGGACTGGTCAGTCAAGGCCCATTTCAGCCGCGTGCCCTTGCCCGCGAACAGTTCGCGCAGCTGGGTCGCGTCGACGGTCAATGCGTCCGGGCCCAGCCTCGCGACACTGGCCACCTCCGACGGGTCCTTGACGATCCACACGGCCAGGCCTTTTTTCGTGCCTGCCTCGGTGAGGTCGAAGCCGGGGCCGGACGCCGAATCCAGGTGGACCCGCAAGGAGATCGGGCCCTTACCCGGCTTGAGCGGGGCCGGGGCGAGCCCGTCCGACCAGCGCAGCCAGCCGGCGCGGGCCAGGTGCACGATCAGGTGCAGGTCGCCGGCCACCAGGTCCAGGTGCTTGCCGTGGCGGGTGGCGCCGGTGATCTCGCAGCCGTGCAGGTCGGTGTAGGCCGGGGTAGCCGTCTTCAGCACGCTGAGCGACGCGACGTCCAGCCGGAAAATCGTGGCACCCACGGCGTGTTCACGCAGGTGATGGGCCAGTGCTTCGACCTCGGGCAGCTCGGGCATGGCACCAGTCTCGCGCGCCGGACCCGTTCCGGCCAGGCCTATTCGACCGGGTGCAGCGGACCGTCGAAGTCCGGCAGCGAATGTTTCTGGATCGTCTTCGAGATCCGCTTGACCTCGCCCGACACCGTGAACATGCCGCGGATCGTGCCGACCCAGCGCTCCGACGGGCGGTCCCCCGCCACGTCACCCTCGGTTTCCGCGACCACCGTCCACGGGCGGCGCAGGATCCACCGCAGCGGGAAGAAGAGCGCCACCAGCACCAGCGCCAGCAGTACCCACGCGGGGATATGCACCACGTCCGGCGTCCACACCACGAGCGCCGCCACGAGAACCACCGTGACGACGACCATCGCGATACCGGGTCCGTAACTGCCTGCGACGTCGTGTTCGAAATCGTCCGCCGTGGCGGGCGCACGCCACTCCATCTGGGCACGGACCACCCAGTCGCGGCCGTCTTCACCGCGTACCAGCCGGTTCATCCTGTTGCCTCCCGGGCGACGCTCGAGGTCTGTCAACGCTACCGTGACGGCGCCGCCGAGCGCGAGGTGGTCACCCGGAGTGATCGGTGGAATGCCGGGTTTTGGCTGTTCGGCGATGCGGGGCCGCCGAGGAATCGGCCGAACCGGTGACACTCTTCCCGGACGTGGCGCCCGGCTCCGGGCAGTCCGAGCGCGAATGCCGCGACCCGGTGGGCGTGATCGTGATCGTGATCAACGGCGGCAGGTACGACGTCGGCGACGGGAAGTACGACGTCGGCGGCGGCACGTAGGACGGACGCTCGCTCGTCGTGGACGGGCTGCTCGAGTTCGTGGACGGGTCCAGATCCGACCGCGATTCGGTGTTCGACGACCGGCTCGTCATCGGTGAACGCGGTGCGTGCGGCGAGTTCCCGGGCAAGTCGTCACGCGGCGAAACCCCCGAGGACTGGCCGTGGTCTTCGGCAGGGGGCGGCTTGACCGGCTGGAGGTCCGGCACCTCGGCCGCCCCGAGATGCGGCGAAGCATCCGGCCGGACCGCCGGACGGACCGGCCGCGCACTGCCGTGCAACTTCCCCGTGACGACCTGCGGGCCCTGCTCAACCTGTGGCGGTGGCGGCGGCGCAGGCGGCTGCAACGCCAGCTCCGGCGCGCCGCCGTTGAGCCCGAGATTCTGCGCCGGATGCGAGCCGAAGACGAGCGGACCAGCGGTGAGACTGACCGCCCCGGCCGCGGCCGTCGACGCCAGCGCCAGCCCGACCTTCACCTTCGACCCGAACAGCACACTCTTGACCGTCGCGGCGACCCCACCGGCCTTGCCGATCCCGACCAGCGCCGGGATCGCGAGCACGAGCACCTCGGCGTGCGCCCGCAAGGACGAGCAGACGTCGCGCAGCTCGTCCTGCGTCGCCCGGCACGACGCGCACCCCAGCAGGTGCGCCTTGATCCGCTCCGCCTCCGCACCGGTGACGCTGCCCGCGGTGAACCCGCCCAGCTTCTCGACCACCGCACGGCACGTCTCCGGACCGCGGTTCACCGACAGATGCGCCTGCAGGTACGCCGCGCGCAGCCCCTGCCGCGCGCGCCGCGCGAGCGCCGCCGTCGCATTCGCCGACAACCCGAAGTGCGGCGCCACCATCGCCGGTTGCTCGCCCTCGACCTCGGTCTGCCACAGCACTGTGCGCCACCGCTCGGGCAGGCTCGTGAACGCCGTGGTGATCAACGTGTGCTCGGCCGTACGGGCGTGCGTGTCCGCCCCGGCGCCGGCGCGAAAGGTCAGCTCGTCGTCGGTGACCGGGACATCGCGGCGCGCACCGTGCCACTCCCACGACACCCGCCGCGCGACTGTCAGCAGGTACGCCCGGATGTAGTCACGCGGACCCGCACCGCGGCGCAACGCCTGCAGCACCCGGAAAAACGTCTCGGCAGTGATGTCTTCGGCCTCGGACCGGTCCGCCGCCAAGCTCTGCGCCAACCTGCGCACCGCCGCGGCGTGAAGTTCGAACAGCTCCCCGAACGCGGCGTCCTCGCCGTCGCGGAGCCGCTTCAAAAGTGCCTGCTCGTCGGATTCCGAGGCCGCTGGTGGCGGCGCCGTGCCCAGCTCGGTCATCCGGCAAGGCACCTCCTCCCCCGAAGGACTCACCACTGAAGTCGATTGGGGACACCATACGGAGCATGACGCCCGTCGTCACCCCTTGTACGCCCGACGTGACACGCGAGCACCACGTCCGAGCAGCCCGAACTCCCGCCGCAGGGCCCCCGAAAGTGTCACCCTGGCCACGGTATAGAGTGTGTTCAACACCGAGCACCAAGTAGTTCACGCGGATGTAGCGCAGCTGGTAGCGCATCACCTTGCCAAGGTGAGGGTCGCGGGTTCGAATCCCGTCATCCGCTCTCGGGACTGGGGACCGTGTATCCACGGAGGGCGTGGATCTCGGTCCCTCGTCATATCCCCCGGGGGGCCGAGCCCCCCGGACCCCCCGCGGTGCTATCCGTGCCCCATTTGGTTTGGTCCAGGGGCTGGGTTCGTTGGGTGTTGAGGTGGCCGGTTTGGGCTTGTCCGGGGGGCGAGTTCATGTGGGTGTGCCTGTTTTGGAGTCGTCTGGGGTGTGGGGGCTCGCCCACTTGGTGGGTCAGGTGCCGTTTGGATTGGTTTCTCGGTGTGGGTGAGCATCTGCGGGCGTTGATGTGCCCATTTGGCTTCGTCCTGGGATTTGGGGGCTAGTCCCGTGGGCGGTGATGTGCCCGTTCTGGCTTCGTTCGGAGTGTGGGCGAGTTCGCTGGGGTGCTGAAGTGGCCGGTTTGGCTTGGTTCCGAGGTGTGGCGGGCGCTGGCGGGCGGTGAGGGGTTGGTTCGCCCGGTGCTGCGGGAGTGGGGCGAGCCCTGGGGCGTTGAGGTGGTCGGTCGCTTGGGTTCGAGGTGGGGGCGAGTCCGCTGGGCGTTGAGGGTGGCCGTTTTGGCTTGGTTTCTGCGGGCGGTGAGGTGGGGGGCGGGTGTTCCGGCGGGGTTTGCGGGGCTGGGTGTGGGGGTGGGGAGTGTTTTCATTTTGTTTTTTTGGTTCGTTTTTCTTTGTCACCGTTGGGGGTGATGTCGGGTGGCCAGGGTGGGGGCATGAGCGAACTGACACGTCGTCGGGTACTCGGAACTGCGGCTGGGGTGGGGGCTGCGGCGGCGTCCGCGACCTTGCTGCCTGCCAGTGTGCGGGCGGCGTTGGCGCAGGGCGAACCCCGGCATGGGTCGCTTGCCGACGTCGAGCACGTTGTGTTGCTGATGCAGGAAAACCGGTCGTTCGACCATTACTTCGGGACGTTGTCCGGGGTTCGCGGGTTCGGCGACCCGCATGCGGCCCGGCTGCCGGACGGACGGTCCGCCTTCTACCAGCCGGACACCGAGAACCCCGCCGGGTACGCGTTGCCGTTCCACCTCGACACGCACGCCACGAACGCGCAGAAGATCCCGTCCACTTCACACGCGTGGCAGGTCCAGCACGACGCACTCAACGGCGGCAAAATGGACAACTGGCTCCCCGCGCACCGCAAGGCCGACGGCAAGAACGGGCCGTACGTGATGGGTTACCACACCCGCGCTGACCTGCCATTCCAGTTCGCCCTCGCCGAAGCGTTCACGATCTGCGACGCCTACCACTGCTCCGTGCTCGGGCCCACCTGGCCGAACCGGATGATGTGGATGACCGGCACCGTCGACCCCGACGGCGAGCACGGCGGGCCGATCCTCGACAACAAAGCCCCGGCAGGCGGCTACACGTGGACCACCTACGCCGAACGGCTGCAGGCCGCCGGGGTCAGCTGGAAGGTGTACGAGCAGAGCGACACTTACGGCTGCAACATGCTGGAGAACTTCGCGAACTTCAAGAACGCGCCCGCCGATTCGCCACTCGTGGTCAACGGGACCACGCACCGGCCCGAGGGCCAGTTCGAGTACGACGCACGCAACGACAAGCTCCCTACGGTCTCGTGGATCATCTGCACGTCGACCGCGTCGGAGCACCCGAACTACACGCCTGCCGAGGGTGCCGCGTTCGTCGCGTCCAAGATCGACGCGATCGCGTCGAACCCGGAGGTCTGGGCGAAAACCGCGTTCATCCTCAACTACGACGAGAACGACGGCCTCTTCGACCACGTCATCCCGCCCACGCCGCCGCCCGGCACGCCGCACGAGTACGTCACGAAGACCTCGCCCGGCGGTACCAAGGGCAACGGCCTGCAGGTCGGCGCCGGTTACCGGGTCCCGTGCATCATCGTGTCGCCGTGGACGGCGGGCGGCTGGGTCGCGACGGAGAACTTCGACCACACGTCGACGCTGCAGTTCCTCGAGAAGGTCACCGGAGTGGCGGAACCCAACATTTCCGACTGGCGCAGGCGCACCTTCGGCGACCTGACCTCGGCCTTCCGGTTCCGCGAGCACAAGGCGAAACCGCCGACGCTGCCCGACACCTCGGGTCCGCTGACGCTTTCCCGCTACGAGGCCGCGAACCTGCCGGCGCCGAAGTTCCCCGGCACCGGCCAGCAGCCGCCGCGGCAGGAACCGGGTCGCCGTCCGCAGACTCCCCGGCACTGACGAAGTCCGTGAAGGGAACCATGAGGGAATCTGCTTCCCTGATGGTTCCCTTCACGGACGTCAGAGCTCGTAGGTGTCCAGGATCGTCGGGGCGACCGGGGACAGGTGGGGGTCGGCCTGGGGCGTGACCTGGCCGCGGGCCATCCGGTACACGCGGAAGTCGTTGTCGTGGTCGGGGTCCTGGTCGTCCCAGACGTGCAGGAGGCCGTAGGAGCCCGGGGCGAGCTCGCCGATGCGCGCGAACGTTTCGAGCAGCTCCGGGGCGATGGCGCCGCCGTGCTTGTCCAGACCACCCAGGTGCAGCATCGGCAGTCCGGAACTCCAGCGCAGGTCGACCAGGTCGAGCGTGCCCGCGTCGCGGAGGGAGCGATGCACGCGGTCGACGAGCCGTTCGAGGAGCGCCGCGTCGTCGTCGCCACTCGTGGTGGCGGCGATGGTCACCCAGCCGTGGTATTCGAACACGCTGGAGACGGTAGCAGCGCCGGTGATCAGCGGGTGAGCGCCGACGGCTGCCCGTCCCGGCGCAGCACGCTCGCGAGCACGCCGTCGCCGTGTTTCTCGACCGCGGGCAGCAGCTTGTCGCCGAACACGCAGAGGGTGCGCTCCCACGGATGGCCGAGGGTGCCGTAGCCGAAGTCGGCGGCGAGGAACAGGTGGTAGTCGCCGCGCGGGAACACCGGGACCGGCCAGGCCGCGGTGTCGGCCATCCGGTGCGGCCAGAACTTGAACGACTGGTGCTGCCAGTGCAGTACCCACAGCCACTCGTCCTCGGCGACGGTTTCGCGCAGCGCAGCGAGCACGACGCGCGCGACGTCGTGCTCCTCCACCGCGTACGGCCCGAGCCGGAACTCGGCCGACTCCCGGTCGTACTCCCCGGTGGACAGATCCCACGTCGCCGACGGCACCGGCTCGCGGAACCCGGGCCAGTCGTGCGCGAAGGTGCTCGGCCAGAACCTCAGCTTCTCGTGGACCCAGTACCAGGCGGGCTCGTCGGCCACTCGCGAGAGCGGCTCCCAGGCTGCAGCATCGTTCACTTGTCGACCTCGAAGTCATCGACCGGGCTCGAAACTGCCGAAAGCTTCGTGTCCGGGGCCGGGATTGTCCAGTCCACGGGGGCCGAGCGCCAATGCGTCACTCGACCGGGTGGCCTGCGGACCGGGAACAGGGCTCCCGGTCCGCAGCTACCTTTACCCGACGCCTTCCGAGGCCCTGCGCGCAGCCCGCTAAGCAGCGCGCCAGAGCGTGACGAACGCCGACGCCTCGCTGAACGCCCACGGCCGCAGCCGCTCCCGATCACGCGCCGACAACGTGTACTCCTTCGCCCGGCGGACGTCCACGACCAGCGCCTCCCCGCCCGGCAGCAGGTCCGGCATTCCCTCGGTGAGCAGCCACAAGGCGAGCTGCGCGGCGTCCCGGCCGAGCGGCTCCTCCTTGAAGTACAGCCAGGTGGCGTACCGGTGGCCGTTCGTTTTGCGCAGGCCGAGCTGCGGGCGGAGGCCGATCTCGAGCTCGCCGAGCGCGAACCGCGCGTGCCCGACTTCCAGCAGTTTCGGGTCTCGCCTGCCGAGGTAACGGAGCCAGCCGTCGGCGATGGCGGCGTAATGCGGCCGGGTGCGCTCATCTGCGTGGTGGACGAGCGCCCGCATGGCCACGTCGTCCTGCCGCGCCGCGCGTCCGGCGCGGATCGCGTTGGCCGCGCGCCGGTAGTAGTTGAACGCGGCCCGCGCCGGGTCCTCGTACAACCGGCGCTGACGGCGGACGAACGACGAGCGCGACGGACCCGTGCTCGCGCTGTACCCGACGAACGTGGGCAGCGTGACGTAGGCCGGCGTGGGAGAGGTCATGGGCGGCCGCCTTCCGGTGATGTTCCCGCAGTACCTGGCCCATTTTAGAACATATGTACGACAGTTTTTGCCGCTCAACGGGTGACGGGCGGCCATGGTCCGGCGAGCACCGCACGGGCGTGCTGGAGGACTTGCTGTTCGCAGTAGCTGACCGGGGTGACGTCGGTGGGGATCCAGGAGGCGAGCATCGCCAGCCACTGCCGCAGCTCGTGCAGGGCGGCAGGGTGCCCGAGCCGATCGTCGAGGCTGGTGACGACGTTTGCGCCGGCGGTCAGCGAGACGTCGCCGCGCACCATCTCGCCGAGCTGCTCGCCGAGGAGCTGCCATTGCGCGGCAGTGGCATCGGGCGGGAGTTCGATGCCGAGCTCCTCGACAACATGTGCGAAAGCGTCGGTGACCGCCCGATGGTCCCGATGGTCGAGACCGGCAAGCGCAGCCAGCGACGGCGCCCGGAGCCCTTCGCCGACGGCCCGCTCCCCGGCCGCGACGAGCTCGGAAGAAGCGACGTCGAGCCCGGCGAGCCGGTCCACGGCCAGAGCAGCAAGCGCACCGCGCGCGGAGGACATGCCCCCGATCCTACGGAGGCGGGGACATCCATGAATGATCTCCCGACCGGCGCCGCACAAGGTCGCAACCCGTGGAACACTGTCGCCCGAACCGGTGACAGGGGGTTGCGTGATGAGCTGGCAGGAAGAGCTCCGGCGCCTGGACGCGGAACTGGCCGCGGGCCGCCTCGGCCACGCCGCCCACCGCCGCCAGCGCGACGAACTGCTCGCGGAGGCATCGGGTGGGGCAGCAGCGTCTCCGGTGGCGTCGCCGTTGCGGCAGGAGACTCCTGGCGGGGGTGTCGGAGCGGTGGGGAGTGGCCAGGTCGGCGGGGCTGGCCAGACGGACGGGACCGGCAGCCCGGCAACCGGCGCGACGGCAACGACGGCAACGACGGCAACGACGAGCAGCCAACCGGCAGGGACTCCGATGACAGGCGAAGGCACTCCCGCCGCGCAGCAGACGGCAGCCACGGTGCAAGCAGCGGACACTGCACCGCCGACGGCACCGGGGCCTGCTGGAGCCAATGCGCAACCTGCGGCTGAGCACACTCAAGCGGGCACGCCGCAGTCAGCGGGAGCAGCGGTCTCGCCTCAGCCCACCGCAGCTACGCCGAGCTCAGGCGCGCAACCCACGGTTGAACACAGCACCCAGACGGGTACGACCCAACCCGCCGCGGCCACGCCGCAACCGGCGTCCGGTGCCCAACTCGGGGGGTCCACGCCCGGATCGGCAACCTCCAGTTCGCAAACGGTTGCGCTTCCGGTGACGGGAGCCGCGCGGCAATCGGCTGTACCCAGCTTGCAGGTGGGTGCGGCACCGTCTCAGTCCGCCGCTTCCACGCCACCACCGGCGGCGTCCAGCACGCAGGGAGCGACGTCCGGCATGCAGGGGGCGACGTCCGGCGGGCAAGGAGCGACGTCCGACACGCAAGCGTCGTCCGGCGGGCAATGGGCGGCGGCCTCGCAATCGGGAGCCCCGCAAATGCCCCCGGCTCAACCGGCTGCGCCGCAATCGGCAGCGTCCGCGGGGGGTCCTTCGCCGTGGGCTGGGCCGAATGCCGGGGGGTCCGGTTCGCCGGGGAGCTGGCAGGGGGTTCCGCCGGTTCAGTGGCACACCCCCGGGCAGCAACCGGTGCCCGGGCAGCCGGGGCCGATCGTTGCCGGGTGGGCCAGTACCAATCCGGCGATGCCGTCGGCGGCCGGGCTGCCTGCGGTTCAGGCCTGGCAGGCGCCGGAGGCTCCCGTGCAGCCCTGGCAAGCGCCGGGGACTCCGTCCGGCCAGGCTTGGCAAGCCCCGGGGACGCCAGCCGACCCCCGGCAGATGCCGGGAACACCCGCCGACTCCTGGCAGGCGCCCGGGACGCCGCCTGACCAGCAAGGGCAGCAGACTCAGCAACTCCACCCGGGGTACCAGGGCATATCGGCGCCGGGCGCTCAGCAAGTCCAGCAGACCCAGCCCGCACAGCAACCTCCGCCAGGGGCCCAGCAAACGCAGCCAGCGCCGCAGACACCACAAGCCCAGCCCACGCAGCAAACGCCCCCGGCCCAGCCACCGCGTCCCGTGCGGTCCCGGGCGGCGCTCGGGGGCTCCGACGTACCCACCACCGCGCCCAGCCCGGCTGATCAAAACCCCACCGCGACGCTCGGGGCGATCGGGCAGCCGGAGCCGCGGCGGTTGTGGGACGAGGCGCCCGAACCGGCGCGGAAGAGGCCGACCTGGGTGTTTATCGCGGTCGGGGTGCTTGTTGTGCTGGCGTTGGTCGTCGGGGGGATCTGGTACCTCGGCAGTGACACCGGCAAAGACACCGCCGCGCCGCCGCCCTCCCCGGCACAGCAGCAGAAACAACCTGCCTCCCTCGAGGACAAGCTGCCTGCGCTCCCCGGGACGCCCAGCCCGGACAACTCCACCATGGCGCTCGACAAAGCCGTCCAGCTCAAGGCCGTCTCCGACGCCGACGCCAACCTCATGAAGGCCGCCGGCGCCGATCAGCTCGTCTACCACTCCTACGGCGAACCGGCCGGTGGCACGATGCTGCTCGCGGTGCCGACTCCGTCGGGGGCGCAGGCCGGGCAGCTCGTGCAGGGGCTGCGGCAGAACCTTGTCACCGGTGGGTTCGACAGCAGCCCGCTCGGACCTGCCGCCACCGATCTTCTCTACGCCGGCAGCAGTCCGGCCGGGCGGGTGCTCGCGTTCTGGTACACGTCCGGTCCGGTGGCCGTCGGGATCGGTGTGTCGGGGCCTGCCGACCAGGATCCGGCGGCTCTGCGGTCGCGGATGGAGCAGATCCGCGCGAAGGTCGCGGCGGCGCTGCCGGCCGGCTGAACGGGGCCCGCCACGGTTGGCGACCCGCGAGGTCACGTGGGGTGGCGGCCGTGCACAATGTCCACGTCGTCACACACCTCGGGTCGCGGCGACGCATCGACCGTCGCCATGCCGACAGATAAGGGGGACCCTCGTGTCCTGGCAGGAGGAGCTGCGCCGGCTGGACGAGGAGCTCGCGTCAGGGCGCCTGTCCGCGGACGACTACCGCATCCGGCGTGATCAGGTGCTGTCCTCGGCCGTCGGCCAGCAGGACCAGCCCGCCCAGCCTCAGCAGGCCTCGAGTGCGGACTCCACCCAGATCATCGCCCCGGTCAGCCCGCCCGGAGGGGTCCCGCAGCAGCAGCCCGAAACCCCCCAGCAGCAACCCCAGGACCCCGGCGCCGAGCGCACCCAGGTCGTGCCGGCCTGGCAGACCCAGCAGCCGCAGGACCCGGCGCGCACCGAGTACGTGCAGCCGCAGCAGGGGCAGCAGCAGGCGCACTACTCCCCGCCCGGCGGGTTCCCGCAGTCCGCGCCCGCGTCGCCGGCCGGTGGCTTCCCGCAGCAGCAGCCGTGGAATGCCGCGGAAAGCGACCAGACCCCGCCGTGGGGTGGAGGTGACCTGCCCCCGCTCGGGCCGTCCGGGGGCGACTCCGAATGGGTCCGCCAGGGTCCCGAGTACTTCAGCGACAAGCCCAAGAAATCAGGCGGCAAGAAGGTCGGCGCGATCGTCGGTGCCGTCGTCGTGCTCGCCGCAGTCGCGTTCGGTGCGTACTGGCTGTGGGGCCGCGACAGCGGAGGCGGCCCCACCCAGCAGACCACCGCGCAGCCGCCGCAGTCGTCGCAGGCACCGAAGCCGCCGGACCCGCTGGGCGTCGCGAGCATGCCGGGCAAGGCCGAGATCCACGACAACGTCACGTCGTTCTCGCAGGTCGACTCCATCAAGTACCTCAACCCGCAGGAGCTGACCGCGTACCAGACCGCGGGCGCGGCCAAGGTCAAGTTCGTGGTCTACCACCTCGACAACGGCGACCGGATCACGCTCTTCCTCGCCCAGGTCGGCAGCCCGGCAGCGGCGAAGACGGCGGCCGAGAAGCTGATGGACGTCCAGGTCACCAACGGCGCCAAGCGCGACACCACGGCCCCGGACGGCGTGTTCGCCACCACGATCGACCCGAAGGACGGTCAGTCGGCCCTGGTCCGCGGGCACTACGCGCACGGCAACGTGGTCGTCCGCATCGAGGTGTCCGGCACCGCCGCCGCGCAGACGAAGACCGACTTCACCTCGGCGCTGAACCAGCAGCTCACGGTCCTGCCTGCCGATGCCTGAGACCACTGCCTGCACGATCGTCGCCCGCAACTACCTGCCCGCGGCGCGCGTGCTGGCCCGGTCCTACCTGGAGCAGCACCCCGGCGGCCGCTTCGTCATCGCGGTGATCGACGCGCCGCGGGACGAGGCGACCCAGCCTGACCAGGGGCTGACCGTCGTCGGCCCGGCCGCGTTCGGCATCACCGAGGACGACTACCTGCGGATGGCCACGGCGTACTCGGTCACCGAGCTCGCCACGTCGGTCAAGCCGTACCTGCTGCGGGAGCTGATGAAGGAGTCCGCGGCCGCGATCTACCTCGACCCGGACATCGAGCTGTTCGCGCCGATCCCCGAGGTCGCCGACCTCGCCAAGGAGCACGACATCGTGCTCACGCCGCATTTCCTCACCCCGTTGCCGCAGGACGGCATGGAGCCGGACGACGCGGTGATCATGGGTACCGGCATGTTCAACCTCGGCTTCATCGGTGTCGGCCACGGCGCCGGGCCGTTCCTGGACTTCTGGGCCGGGCGGCTGCGGCACGACGCGATCGTCGCGCCCGAGCAGCAGCTCTTCACCGACCAGCGCTGGGTCGACCAGGTGCCGTCGCTGTTCCGCCATCACGTGGTCACCGACCCGGGGTACGACGTCGCGTACTGGAATCTCCACGAGCGCCCGATCGGCCGCAACGCCGACAACGAGCTCACCGCGGGCGGCGCGAAGCTGCGGTTCTTCCACTTCAGCGGTTACCGGCCGGAGAAGCCGTGGCTGCTCAGCTTCCACTGCGCGCGCAAACCGCGTGTGCTGCTGTCGCACAACGAAGACCTACGCGCGATCTGTGACTCGTACGGCGCGAAGCTGCGCGAGGCGGGGTACGCCGAATCGCTCGACTCGATCCCGTACGGCTTCAAGGACTTCCGCGACGGCACTCCGGTGCCGAAGCTCGCCCGGCGCGTGTTCCGCGAGGGCTGGATCAAGGCCGAGCGCAAGGACAAACCCGCGCCACCGCACGCGTACGCCGAGGACGGCGGGCTCGCGTTGCGCGAATGGCTTGCCACACCGGAAGATCAGGGTCAGGCCGCGGCCGGGCTCAACCGCTTGACGCACGCGATCTGGGCGTCGCGGATCGACCTGCAGATGGCGTTCCCGCACCCGTACGGCGACGACGCCGACAGTTTCCGGCACTGGTGCACCGGATCCGGCGTAGCCGAGGCCGGGCTGCCGGAGTGGGCGCTGCCCGGTGAACCCGTGGCCACCCGTCCGCCGCACGACGAGTTCGGCGTCAACCTCCTCGGTTACCTCACCGCCGAGCTGGGCCTCGGCGAGATGGGCCGGATCGTGCTGGAGGCCATCGAAACCGGTGGCGTGCCGGTGGCTTCGGTGCTGGAGGAGAAGGCAGTCTCGAACCGCACCGGCATCGAACGGCCGGCGACGGTGGGCGACCCGCGGTTCCCGGTGAGCATCTTCGCCGTGAACGCCGACCAGACGCGCGTGATCCTCACCAACCACCCCGAGGTCGGCGCCGGGCGCTACCGGATCGGGCTGTGGGCGTGGGAACTCGAGGATTTCCCGCAGTGGCAACACGAAGCGTTCGGCATGCTCGACGAGGTCTGGACAGTCAGCGACTTCTGCCGTCGCGCGTTCGCCGCGCACTCGCCGATTCCGGTCAAGACGATTCCGGTGCCGGTACGCGATCCGGGCGAGCCGTCGCCACCCGCACGCGAGCAAGGTGAGCCCGTACGGTTCCTGTTCGCCTTCGACTTCAACAGCGTCGCCGAGCGCAAAAACCCTTGGGGCGCAGTCGAAGCGTTCCAACGCGCGTTTCCCGGACGTGATGACGTCCGGCTCACCGTCAAGGCCATCAACGCGAAGCTGCACCCGCAAGCAGCCGAGCGGCTACGAGCTGTCGTGCGCGGCGACGACCGGGTCGAGCTGATCGAGCGGTACCTCAGCGTTGCCGAGCTGCACGAGCTGTACGAGCGCAGCACCGGTTACGTTTCCCTGCACCGCAGCGAGGGATTCGGGCTCACCGTCGCCGAGGCGATGACGCGCGCGATGCCGGTGATCTCCACCGATTACTCCAGCACCACCGAATTCCTCGACGAAACCACGGGTTGGCCGATCCCGTACCGGCTGGTGCCTGTCGGCGAGGGCAACTACCCGTACCACGCCGACGCGGTCTGGGCGGAGCCCGATCTGGACGCCGCCGCGGCCGCGATGCGGCAGATCGCCGACAATCCGGCCGAGGTCGCGAAGCGCGGACGGCGAGCGCGGGCGTACATCCTGCGCGAGCGGTCGATGGCCGCCGCAGCCGAGTGGATGCACCGCGAACTCGAGCAAGCGCACCAGACCTGGCAAGAACGGCAGCGCACCGCGGCACCGGAACCCGAACACCCGATCACCCCGCTGCAGGAAGTGACGGAGGCGCTGCGCTGGCGTCCGGAAGCGGGCGCGCCGTCGCGGCTGCCGCTCGCGCCCGCGTTGCGCAAGGCCGTGCTGCGCGCGATCGACCACTACGACGTGCACCAGCGCAAGGTCATGGGCGCGCTGCTCGCAGCCACCGAGGAAAGCAATCAGCGGCTGCTGACCCGGATCGAAGGCTTGGAGCGCAGCCTCGACGAGTCGCGCCGCAACGCGTTGTCCACGCGCAGCCTGGGCGAACGGCTCGAAGCCCTGCGCGGCACGGTCGACGAGCTGCGCCGCGGCGCGCCGGACACCGACCTGGCGCTCCGCAACCTCGAGGCTGACGTGGCGAAGCTGGCCGAGGGCTACGGCGGCGTCGGCTCCGAGCTCGAAGCGACCACGGCCAGTGTGCACAAGATGTTCTCGCACCGCGACGAACGTCTCGACGCCGACGAGAAGGCCATCCAGCGGGTGACCCTCGACGTCGGCGCGATGCGCGATGCCGCCCGGTTGCAGCACGCTCCGGTCCCGCGCGGGGCCGACGTGGTGCCGTGCGACGTCGGCGCGCTGCTCATGCCGGTGGACGAGGTCATGCTGCCGTGGATCGTCTTCCATCGATCCTGGGAAGACAGCGAGGCGCAGCTGATGGCGTCGCTCGCGGCGGGCGCATTCCTCGACATCGGCGCGCACGTCGGGTACCACACGCTGCGGCTGCTGCGAGCCACGCCGGAGGTCACGCGGGTGATCGCGGTGGAGGCGGACCCGGTCAACGCGGCGTACCTGCGCCGCAACGTCGAGGTCAACCTTCCGGCTGCGGCGGCGGAGCTGGTCACGGTCGTCGAATCGGCGGCGTGGGACGAGCCCGGCGTCGTACACCTCACGCAGGCAACGCCTGGCAACAGCGGCGACAACCGGGTCACGGCGGACGGACCCGGGGTCGAGGTACCCGCGGTTCGGCTGGACTCCCTGCCCGAGGTGACCGCGCAGCGGATCGGCCTGGTGAAGGTCGACCTGCAGGGCCGCGATCACCGGGCGCTAGCCGGGCTCACCGAGGTGCTGCGCCGCGATCGGCCGCACGTCGTGTGCGAATTCGACCCGGGCGCAATCGCCGAGCTGGGCGACGACCCGGCCGCGGTGCTCGCCGGGTACCGCGAACTCGGTTACACGCCGAAGATCGTCACCGACGACGGTCCGGCAGACGAGATCCTCGACGACGCGGCAGTGATCGCGAAGGCGACGGCGGACGAGAAGGAGTTCGTCACGCTCTGGCTGGCGCCCTGAGACTCATCACGGCGCCACCTGCCCGGTGGTCAGCATGAACGCGCCATACCAGCCGCTACCCAAGGCAATCGCCGGAAGCAGCACGGCCAGCGCACGGTTCGGCAATTTCGCCAGCAGCAGCGCCACCGGCACGGTGAGCACGAAAGCCGGGAGCAGGAACCGCGCGCGAGACTGGAAGTAGTTGGACGAGCACAGCGCGATCACCACGGTGAGCGTGCCGTAGATCTGCCACGGCAGCGGCAGCCGCGTGACCCACGTCCAGATTTGCAGTACCAGCGCGGAAATCACCACGAGCGCGGTCAGCGTGAGCCAGCTGGCTTGGCCCTCGGTAAGGCCTTCGCGGACCTTGGTCCAGGTGAAGACGCCGAAGTCGAAATGCATCTGCCACGCGTTCTGCAGCCAGAACCAGCCATCCGGACGACCGGTGCGAATCCAGACGAAACCGAGGTGGCTCAAGAGACCCAGCGGCGCCAGCAATGCGCCGACCCACGGCCGCCATCCGTCGAGCCGGTGGAAAATCGCCACCAGCGCGGCAATTCCGACTGCCGCGATCAGCGCACCGGCGCTCGCCCGCGTGAGGCCGGCCAGCCCGGCGAGCGCTCCCGCGAGCAGCCATTGCCGACGGGACACCGCGACGAGCGTCCACGCCACCAACGCCATCAGCACCGCTTCGGAGTACGCCAGATGCAGCGCCGTCGCGCCCGGACCGATCGACCACAGGACGGCGACCAGCAGCCCGACGCGCGGTCCGGCGAAGTCGCGGCCCAGCACGTACAGCCCCCACGCCGCCGCACATCCGGCCAGCAGCGACACCACCAGCCCGGCCGCCAGAGCCGGGATTCCGACGACGGTGAGCAACGCCACCAGCGCCGGGTACAGCGGGAAGAACACGAGGCTGTTCTGGCCGGGGATCCCGTCGGCACCGACGGTGACCTGCTGGTGGTACCCGTTCTGCGCGACCGACAGGAACCAGTTCGCGTCGAAGTTGTCGACGAACTGGCCCGGCGACACGTCGGCCGTCCAGCTCATCAGCCACAGCACGCCGAACGCGAGGACTTGGCACAGCAGGTACAGCCCGATCGCCGGCCGCGCTTGCCGGAAGGCCGCGCGCAGCGGCGCCGATCTCCCGACGATCCCGTCGAGGGTGGACTCCTGCACGCTTTCCGGACTCCTGAGCTGCTCGCGGGACACCAGGCGAATTCTTCGGCGATCGTACCCGGGACCTGCGCAATCCGAGGCCGCCGAGAATCTTGTGACCTATCCCCCGGATGCCGTCAATTCCGGGGAGCAAGTCCTTCCCGGGCCCGCGAGGCGCTACCCTGCACGGGGTTGTCGGGGCGGAATGACGGGGGTGATCGCGCTGGCCGAGCAGCCGTCTGCCGCCTCGGCCGGGCAGGCTCCCGCACCGGAGAAGAAAACCCGGATCGTCTTCATCGACATCGGGCGTGGCCTCGGCGCGCTGCTGGTGTTCTACAGCCACATCGCCCATCCGTGGGTGATCGCGAAGCACGACAGCGCACCGTACGTCGATTTCCTCGAGGCGCTCAGCAGCAAGCCGATGCACATGGCGACCCAGGGCATCGGGCAGATCGCGGTGCCGTTCTTCTTCCTGGTGAGCGGCTTCGTGGTCACGCCGATCGCGCTGCGCCAGGGCACCGGGCGGTTCGCGCTGAACCGGTTCATCAGGGTGTACGCGCCGATGCTCTTCGTGGTGCTGCTCACCGTGGTGCTGCTGCTGGTCAACCTGCATCCGCCGTCCACCGGGCAGTCGCAGGAGCTGAACCCGCTCACCGTGCTCACCAACACCACCCTGGTGAACTACCTGGTCTACCCGCAGGTGGTGCTGGTGCCGGTGGCCTGGACGATGATCGTCGAGGTCATCTTCTACGTGCTGCTGATGGCGGTCACGCCGCTGCTGCGCCGGTGGGTGTGGCTCGCGGTCGCGGTGGAGCTCGTGTTCATCTTCGTGGTGCTGATGAGCCGGTCCCAGTTCGGGCCGTCGTGGTCGCTGTTCGCGGTAAACGTGTCGTACCTGCCGGTGATGATGATCGGGCAGATCATCTGGGCGACCACCTCGAAGAAGATCCCGCTCTGGCTCGGCGCGCTGTACGGCGCGTGCGCGTGGTCGCTGTACGTGCTGGCGGACGTCGTCAACGTGGGCCGCGTCGACACGTCGTACAACCTCGCGATGGCGTTCGCGGTCGTGTGCTTCCTGATGGGGATGTTCGCCGAGGACCGGCTGAAGCAGCGCAAGATCTGGACGCGGCTGTCCGAGCGCAGCTACTCGATCTACCTGCTGCACATGCTCGTCACGTTCGTGCTGCTGCAGCTGCTGCGCCCGGCGGTGCCGCTGCCGATCGCGCTGATCATCGTGATCGTGGCGGTGTTCGGGGTGGTCGAGCTGAGTTACCGGTTCGTGGAGCGGCCGAGCCATTCGCTGGCACGGCGGCTTTCGCACAAACCGAAGCCTGCCGAGGTGGTCGAAGCGGTGGAGGAAACCACCGAGATCCCGCGGATTCCGGCCGAACCCGAACCCGCGCCCCGGCCACAGCCACATCCGCGCCCACCGGCTCCCCGACCGTCGGCCAACGGCTGGGCTCCGCGCAACGGCGTACTGCCACAGAACGGCGCTGCCCGGACCACAGTCGCCCGTCCGGCCGGGGCGCATCGGGCGCGTCCGGTGCCGGAGTCGACGGTGGACCGTACGGCGGAACCGCAGGTCCGCCGCGCCGCCCCGCCGCGGTGGCGGCCGTCAGCTCCGCCGGAGCTGCCGCACCAGCCGGACCAGGAAAACCACGCCGAGCGCAGCGACCAGGACGATCTCCCACGCCATCGGAGCTCCTTCCGCCGCACTCTTGGCTGAGTGCTGATGCTCTGCCCGTAAGGCGTCCGAAGGTGGGAGGACGTTCACCGACACGGACTAAGTCACACCTTCGGGCTAGGGACGGTGCGGAGTCACGAGCCCGGATTCGTACGCCAGCACCACGAGCTGGGCGCGGTCGCGGGCGCCGATCTTCGTCATGATGCGACTGACGTGCGTCCGCGCGGTCGCCGTGGAAATCACCAGGTGAGCGGCGATTTCGTCGTTCGACAGCCCACCCGCGACCAGCGCCAGCACCTCGCGTTCACGTTCCGTCACTTCCTGCACGGCGGACGTGTCGATCCGCCGGTGCTCAGGCCGTCCGACGAATTCCGAGATCAGCCGGCGCGTGACGGTCGGCGCGAGCAGCGCTTCCCCGGCCGCGACGACCCGCAGCGCACGCAGCAGCTCGACCGGCTCGGTGTCCTTCAGCAGGAACCCGCTGGCCCCGGCGCGCAGCGCCTCGTAGACGTACTCATCGACGTCAAACGTGGTCAGGACCAGCACTTTTACGCCGCCGAGGTCCGGATGCGAGGTGATCCGGCGGGTTGCTTCGAGCCCGTCGGTGCCGGGCATCCGGACGTCCATCACCACAATGTCCGGCCGGTGCTCGATCGCCTGCGCGACGGCCTGCTCGCCGTCGCCTGCCTCACCGGCGACCTCGAAACCGTCCTCGGTGTCCAGCAGCACCCGGAATCCGGCGCGGACCAGCGCCTGGTCATCGGCCAGTACGACGCGGATGGTCATTTCTCCCCCTCCACGGGCAGCTGCGCCCGCACCTCGAACCCTGCTTCGATCACGCCTGCCTCGACCGTGCCGCCCAGCGCCGCCGCACGTTCGCGCATGCCGCGGAGCCCGTGGCCGGGCGTCGGCTGGACGGTGCCGCGGCCGTCGTCCCGCACGGTCAGCACCAGCGTGCCGGGCTTGCGCGCGAACCGGACCTCGACGCGCTGGGCGTGATCGGCGTGCCGGACGACGTTGGTCAGCGATTCCTGCAAGATCCGGTACGCCGCACCGTCGACGGGCGCGGGCAGCTCACCGGGTTCGCCGTGCAGCTCGATCTCCAGACCCGCAGTTCGCGCGTGGTCCAGCAGCTCGTCGACCTGCTTGAGGCTCGGCGCAGGCGCGCGGTTCTCGCCGGAACGCAGCACGGCGAGGGTCGCGCGGAGGTCGTTGAGCGCCGACGCGCTGGCCGACTTGATGTTCAGCAGCGCCTCTTTTGCCTGCTCCGGCCGCCGATCCGCGACATGGGCCGCGGTGGCCGCCTGTACGTTGATCATGGCGAGGCTGTGCGCGACGACGTCGTGGACCTCGCGGGCAATGCGCAGCCGCTCCTGCTCGGCCATCCGGTGCCGGTGCTCGTCGGCCTGCTCCCGCCGGGCCGCGACCGCCGCGAACTGGAACCGGAGGGCCGTCGCAATACCGATCACCGCGGCCATCCAGACCACCGAGAACATCGCCCAGGCATTGACCGCAAACGTTTGCGCCACCACGACGTGGGTGAAATACGCGGCCACGAGCACCACCCCGCCGGTGCTTCCGGCAACCACCGGACCCTTCTGCCGGGTGAGCACGAACAACGCGACGGTCGGGACGATGATCACCGGCCCGCCGGGTTCGGACGAGAGATAATAGGCGTACGCGGAGGCCGCAGTGAGGACGAACAGCGGCAGCGGATAGCGATGGACCACCAGCAAGGTCAGCACGGTCGCGGCCAGCCAGCCGAACCCGAGCGGGCTCAGCGGGTGCGCGGCGTGCTGCCACCGCCCGGCGGCGCTGGAGGCCCCGAGCACGAAAACGAGCACCACCAAGGTCCGGAACACCCGCCCGAACCAGGGGTTCTGCGCTCGCCACCAGTAGTGCATGGAGCGAAAACTACCGGTCGGGCCGCTCGCGCGCGTCCGCCGGGAAGCGCGCAATCCGGTTACGTCAGCCGAGGTACGCCGGTCCGTGGCGGCGCAGTTTCTCCTCGGTTTCCGCGTCGGCCGGGGTGTAGGTGGACACCGAGATTTCCGAGCGGTTGCCGGCGAACAGGTACGTGAAGTCGAAGGTGAGCAGCCCGGCTTCCGGGTGCCGATAGCGCTTCGTGCGGATGCGCTCGGTGGTGACGTCGTGGCGGCTCCACAGCTCGGCGAACAGCGGTGACTCCGCCTTGAGCCGTTTGACCAGCGATTTCCACGCCGGTTCCGCCATGTGCTCGGCCATCGAGGCCCGGAACGACGCCACGACGCGCGGGATGTTGTCCTCCCAGTCCAGCATGCGTTCGCGCCAGCCGGGGTTGAGCAGGCATTGGATCATCGTGTTGCGGTCCTCGAACGGGATCGCGTCGATGTCACCCACCAGCCACGCGTAGCCACGGTTGTAGCCGAGCAGGTCGCAGCGCGCGTTGCGGATCGCGACCGGATACGGGTCCAGCTGGTTCATCATCGCCCGCATCGACGGCGTGACCACCGCGCATTCCTGTTCCCCGGCAGGCGGTTCCGGCGCACCGGCGAGGGTGAACAGGTGGACGTGCTCGTGCGGGTCGAGCCGGAGCGTGCGCGAGATGGCGCTGAGCACCTGCTCGGAGGCGTTGATGTCACGGCCCTGTTCGAGCCAGGTGTACCAGGTGACCCCGACCCCGGCGAGCTGCGCGACCTCTTCCCGGCGCAGCCCCGGCGTGCGCCGCCGTCCGCCGAGGGGCAGGCCGACCTGCTCGGGCGTGATCCGCGCGCGGCGGCTGCGCAGGAACGACCCGAGCTCGCCACGGCGGAGGCGCCCTTCGACTGCACCGGTCACAGGTACCAGGTAAACACAAGCCCGACCCTGTTACCAGGTAGTCGTACTACCAGGATAAACGCACACCTGGTACCAGTTTCGAAACGCTCGGATCGTAGTACTCATGACCTCGACCACCACCGCTTCGGCGCCGGCCACCGTCGCCGCCGGAGCACCCGCCAGAACGGCGTTCACCGCTGCCGGGCTGGTCACCGTGCTGCTGGGGGCAGCACTTCCGATCATCGACTTCTTCATCGTCAACGTCGCGCTGCCCACGATCAATGCCGACCTGCACGCCTCCACCGCAACGCTCGAACTCGTCGTCGCCGCTTACGGCATCGCGTACTCGGTACTGCTCGTGCTCGGCGGCCGTCTCGGCGACACCTTCGGGCGGCGCCGGTTGTTCCTGCTCGGCTTGACGCTGTTCACGCTCACGTCGCTGGCCTGCGGGGTCGCACCGAACGCCACCACGCTCGTGGTCGCCCGTGCGGCCCAAGGCGCAGCGTCGGCGCTGCTGCTGCCGCAAGTGCTGTCGATCATCCAGGCCGGTACGTCCGGGGAACGCCGGTCCCGCGCGCTCGGCATGTTCGGCGCGACCGGCGGGGTGGCCACGGTGGTCGGCCAGCTGCTGGGTGGCGCGCTGGTCGCCGCCGACGTGTGGGGCTGGAGCTGGCGGCCGATCTTCCTGGTGAACGTGCCGATCGGGCTCGTCGGCCTGCTGCTCGCGCGGCGGACGGTGCCGGAAAGCCGCGCCACGAACCCGCTCGGCGTCGACCGCTGGGGTACCGCGCTGCTGGCCATCTCCCTGCTGTCGCTGCTGGTTCCGCTGATGGAAGGCCGTGCGCTCGGCTGGCCGTGGTGGACGATCGCGCTGCTCGTGCTGTTCCCCTTCGCGGTGTACGCCTTCGCGCGGGTGGAGCTGCGGCTCGAACGCGCAGGTGGCACGCCATTGCTGCCACCGTCGTTGTTGAAGACCGCGAGTGTGCGACACGGGTTGACCGTCGCAGTGCCGTACTTCGGTGTCTTCGGCTCGTTCATGTTCATCTACGCCGTCACGCTGCAAGACGGCCTGCACTTCGGACCGCTCGGCGCCGGGCTTGCGCTGACGCCGATGGCCGTCGCGTACTTCACGACCTCGCTGCTCAGCAGCCGCGTGGTGACGCGGCTCGGCCGCAAAGTGGTGCCGATCGGCGGAGCGATTCTCACGGCGGGGACGGCCGTGCTCGCCGGGTCGTCGCTGCTGGCCTGGCCGGACCTGTCGATCTGGCAGCTGACTCCGGCGATGGTGCTGATGGGGATCGGCAACGGGCTCACGTCGAGCACGCTGTTCCGGGTGATCCTGTCGCGCGTGCCGACCGACCTCGCGGGTGTCGGCAGCGGGGTGCTCACCACGACGCAGCAGACGTCGCTGGCGCTCGGGGTCGCGGTGTTCGGCAGCCTGTTCGCCAGTTTGAGTGAATCCAGTGTGATGGGCTTCAAGGGGGCATTTGTGCTGGTCATCGGGATTTTGACGGTGCTCGCGCTGCTCGTGACCTGGCTTGCCCGCAAGCTGCCCGACCCCCGATAGGAAATTCACCCGACGGAAAACCGGGCTCCCGGACGACGATGGGGATGTGACGGAACCTCGGGTGCAGCCGGACCCGGCCTTCGCGCTGCTCGGCCTCTACGAGAAGGCCCTGCCGGAGGTCTATGGCTACCTGCTCGCGAGGTGCGGCGACCGCGTGCTGGCGGAGGAACTGACGTCGGAGACGTTCCTCGGCGCGGTCGCCGCTTGCCGCAAGGAGCACGCGCCGCCGGTGAGCACGCCGTGGCTGATCGGGGTGGCCCGGCACAAGCTGGCCGACCACTGGCGGCGGACCGAACGGGAGCAACGCGGGCTGCGGCTCGTGCACGACGACCCCGTCGAAGATCCCTGGGACGAGCAGCTCGACGCCCTGCGCGCACGGCAGGTACTCGAATCGCTGACCGTCGCACATCGGGCAGTGCTCACCTTGCGGTACGTCGACGGCCTTCCGGTGCGCGACGTCGCCGCGCACCTCGGCCGGACCATCCACGCGACGGAGGCGTTGCTGACGCGGGCCAAAACCGCGTTCCGCCGCAGCTACCAGGGGAAGGAGGATCGCGATGCCTGAGCCGTTCGATGCGCTTGCACTGCCCTCGACGCCGGTCGACCCCGATCCGGCCTTCGCCGGCCAGCTGCGGGACGACCTCCGCCGCCTGATCCTGAACGGAGCGGAGATGACCACCACCGAAACCACGCCCCAGCAAGCACAAGTGCGTTCGCTCGCGCCGTACCTGGTCGTGACCGACGCCCGTGCGGCACTCGATTTCTACGTCGAGGTCTTCGACGCGCGCCGCCGGGCCGAACCGATCGTGATGGACGACGGCCGGGTCGGGCACGCCGAACTGGCCATCGGCGACAGCGTGCTGATGCTGGCCGAGGAATTTCCGGAGCTGGGCAATGTCGTCGCACCGGAGGGCGGCCCGCTGATTCACGTCGAGGTCGCCGATCCCCGCCGCGCGGTACAGCGGGCGGTCGAACTGGGCGCGGAGCAGCTGCGGCCGGTCGAGGACCGTGGATACGGGCTGAGCGGCACGATCCACGATCCGTACGGGCAGCGTTGGCTGGTCGCGCAGGCCGCACCCCGCGCCACGGCTGAGGAACGCGTGTACCGGCACGGCGAAGCGGGGTATTTCACCTTCCAGGTACCCGACGACGTCCGGGCGAAGGCGTTCTACGGCGCGGTGCTCGGCTGGCAGTTCAGCCAGGGCAGCCTGCCGACGGCCTGGGGTATCGAAGGGCACGGACTGCCCGGCGGGTTGTGGGGCGGGCCGGAACGGCAGACCGGCTGGAAGCTGATGTTCGCGGTCGACGACCTCGCCGCGGCTCTCGACCGGGTACGCGAAGCCGGTGGCCGGGCGGGTGAAGTGGAGAACCAGCCGTACGGCCGTACTGCCGATTGCGCGGACGACCAGGGCATCGAATTCTGGCTGTGGCAACAACCACGCGAGTGACGTCGGCCAAAACCGCGACGGCAAACCGCCCGCCGGGGCGCACACTCGAAGGATGGCAGCGCACTGGACGCCCCTCGACGAGGCCGAGCTCACCGCAGGCTGGCAGCTGTGGCTGGAGCTCGGCTCGTGCGCCTGGCCGGGCCCGGACTGGGACGGCACGCCCGCCGAGGCGGTCCGTGGTCTGAACCGCTGCTTCACCGCGTGCGACGAGATCCTCGCGGCTTACCGGCGCGGCGGCGGCCCGGCCGATTCGGCGGTGGCGGGTTTGGTGCGCTCGATGATCCTGGCCGCCAATTGGACGTTGGAACTCTGGCGCGACGACACGAACCCGCTGGACGCCGAACGCGCCGCGTTGCTGCACGCGGACCTGGCGGCGTTTGCGGACCATGCGGAGAGCGTCCGGACTTTGCTCGCCACCGGCGGTGGATGGGCTTCGCTGCCGTTGTAACACCCCAATGTGGCATTGGTTGCATCTGACGCACCCAATGCCACATTGGTTGCGTCGCATGCACCCAATGCCACATTGGGGTCGCGCGTGCCGGCAAGCTATCCGTCCACATAGGACACTTTGGCGCGGGAACCGTTCCGGAGCCGAAGATGCTGTTACCAGCTGACCGGACGCTTCCGCTCCGGCTCGTACGGCTGCGTGATGACCTCGATCCCATTGCCACCCGGGTCGAGGAAGTACACCCCGCGGCCGCCGTGGTGGTGGTTGATCTCGCCGGGCTGCTGCCCAGCCGGGTCGGCGTGGTAGGCGACGCCGGTTTCCTTCAGCCGCGCGAAAAACGCGTCGAAATCGGTTTCCGGGATGAGGAAACAGTAGTGCTGCAGCCGACGGTCGCCGTCCGGGATCGTGGCGAAATCGAGCCGTACGCCATTGCCGGTTTCGACGGGGATGAACGGCCCCCATCCGGCGCCGACTTCCAGGCCGAGCACGCGGGCGAAGAACTCCGCGGACTCCCGGTTGTCCCGGGAAGGGATCAATACATGGTTCAGTTCGACGGAAACGGACACGAAACAATGCCTCCAACAGGCATTCCGGCACCTCCATGCCTCACCCGGCCGGTGACCGGCACGCGATGCCGCCAGAGATCATACCCCGGCCCGCTGTTTCGTCGTATTCGAAACACTCGGAACGGAGTCAACCTGCGGCGCCCGAGATCGCTTTCCAGCGCGGTCGCGAGAACCGCGAGATTCACGACGACAATGACAATGCTGGAGTACTCAGGAAATGGCGACCTGCCGACGGGCGGCGCGCGGGCGGCCGATGCCCTGCCAGGACAGGCCCGCGTCCAGGATCATGCGCGGGTCCAGCAGGTTCCGGGTGTCGACGACGTCGTCGCCCTCCATTGCGTCGGCCATTGCGAGCCAGTTCAGGTTGCGGAATTCTGCCCATTCGGTGAGCACGACCACGACATCCGCGTCCTTGGCGACCTGATATGGATCGTCGACCACCGTCATCCCGGCGATTCCACCGGACACCGCCGGGTCGTACGCGGTGATTTCCGCGCCGAGCGCGCCCAGTACCGACGACACCGCCAGCGCCGGGGAATCGCGCAGGTCGTTCGTCCCCGCCTTGAAGGCCAGGCCCAGCACGCCGATCCGGGCGCCCGCCAGGGTTCCGCCGCACGCGCCGGCGATCTTGGCGACCACGCGGTCGCGCTGGGCGATGTTCTCGTCGATGGCGGAGGTCAGCATGCGGAAGTCGTAGTCCACCGATTCGGCGACCTTGACCAGCGCGCTCGTGTCCTTGGGCAGGCACGAACCTCCCCAGCCGGGGCCGGGTTTGAGGAACGTGCGGCCGATCCGGCGGTCGTAGCCCATGCCTTCGGTGACGAGGTCGATGTCCGCGCCGAGGCGTTCGCACAGCTCGGCCATCGAGTTCACATAGGACAGTTTCAGCGCGAGAAAGCAGTTCGCCGCGTACTTGACCAGCTCGGCGCTCGCCGCGTCGGCGACCACCACGGGTGCGGCGAGGTCGCCGTACAGCTGCCCGACCCACGTCGCCGCTGCGGGCGAATCCGAGCCGACCACGATCCGGTCCGGGTTCAGGAAGTCCTGCACCGCGGTGCCTTCGCGGAGGAATTCCGGATTGGACACGACCGGTACGTCGTCACGGCCGACCATCGCGCTGATCCGTTTCGCGGTCCCCACCGGCACGGTCGATTTGGTGATCAGCGCGCAGCCGGACGGGAGCACGTCACCGATCTCGGCGGTCACCGCCTCCACGGCGCGCAGGTCGGCGGAACCGCCCGCGCCCATGGGCGTCGGCACGCAGAGGAACACGCCCTCGGCGTCGCGCACCGCGGCCCGCGCGCCGACGACGAACGACAGCCGCCTGGTCGACAAGCCCCGGGTGACCAGTTCGGCCAGCCCCGGTTCGAGGATGTCCACCCGGCCTGCCGACAGCCGCGCCACTTTCGCCTCGTCCACGTCAACGCAGGTGACCTGGTGCCCGAGGCTCGCGAGGCACGCGCCCGTGGTCAATCCGACGTACCCGGTCCCCACCACCACGATCCGAGCTGAGCTCATGCTGCCGAAGGTGACAGCCGGAGTTGACGACGGTGCTAACGGAATCGGTCGCGGCCGAATACTCCTCGCGACGACAGCGGGTGAGGTGTCACACTCCTGCGCCGGTGCGAACGGACGTTAACCTGGGCCGGAAGGTGCACCGCGGCACCAGGAGCAGGAGGAAGGCTGAAGATGCAGATCACCGACACCGCAGCGCTCGTCACGGGTGGCGCGTCCGGCCTCGGCGGGGCGACTGCCCGGGCACTGGCCGCCAAGGGCGCGCAGGTGTTCGCCCTCGACCTCGGCGCGGCGATCGAAAACGCCGAGCAGGTCGACGGCATCACGTACGTCGAGGCCGACGTCACCGACCCCGACCAGGTGCAATCCGCCGTCGACACCGCCGCCGGCTCGGGTGCTCCGCTGCGCGTAGTGGTGAACTGTGCCGGCATCGGGCCGTCCGCGCGGATCCTGTCGAAGAAAGGCCGCCACGACCTGGCGCTGTACGCGAAGGTCGTCCAGATCAACCTGGTCGGCACGTTCAACGTGCTCACCATCGCCGCCGAAGCGATCGCCAAGACCGAGCCGCTCGCCGACGACGCCCGCGGGGTCATCATCAACACGGCGTCCATCGCGGCTTACGACGGCCAGATCGGGCAGGTCGCCTACGCGTCGTCCAAGGGCGGCGTGGTCGGCCTGACCCTCCCCGCCGCGCGCGACCTCGCGTCGCAGGGCATCCGCGTGCTGACGATCGCCCCCGGCCTCGTCGACACCCCGATGCTCGCCACGGTGAGCGACGAGTTCCGCGCCGGACTGGCCGCGGGCGTGCCGTTCCCGAAGCGGCTGGCGCGCCCCGACGAGTACGCGCAGCTCGCGCTGTCCCTGATCGACCACGACTACCTCAACGGCGAGGTCGTCCGCATGGACGGCTCGCTGCGGATGGCACCGCGCTGACGCACCCGCTCGTGGGCGGCCTTGTCCGTTGCCGCCCACGAGCGACAGTCACGCCTTGCGCATCCGCACCTCGAGGCCGATGCCTTCGAGGGTGATGTCGCACGTGCGGAACGCACTTTCCGCCACCGTCGCGGCGAACTGCTCCGGCGTGTACGCGCGGCGCCGCAGGCCACCGAGCGTGCGACGCGTCGTGAAGGTACCCACCGGGCCGAGGTCCATGGCCGCGACCTCGTCGTCGAGCTGGGTGCCGGTCGCGCTCTTGTTCAGGTCCTGCACCAGCGCCGTACCGCCGGGCCGCAGGACGCGGTGCATTTCGTCGAGCGCGTCGACCGGGTCGGCGAAGTTCTTGAACGCCGCCTGGCACACCAGGAAATCGAACGAATCATCGGCGAACGGCATCGCCGCGACGTCACCCCGGCGGAAATCCACTGAGATTCCTTGCGCCCGCGCGTATTCGCTCGCCAATTCGACAAACGTCCGGCTGACGTCCAGCCCGGTCACGGTGCACCGCCCGGTACGAGCCAGCTCCACGGAAAAGTAACCCGGCCCGGGTGCGACCTCGAGGACTTTCGCCCCTTCGGGCACCTCCGCAGCCAGCATTTCGGCCGCCTCGCGATATTGCACGAGCTGCGGCGCCGTACCGCGCCCGCGTGCATATGCCCGCGCGACCGGCCCCTCCATCTCGGGCAGCAGTTTCGTCCGATGCCGTTTGACCTCGGTTTTCGCCATGTGCGTTTCTCCTTTTTCGGTTCGATTCGAACCCGGAGCTCCGCGTGCCCGTATCCTGTCCACGCAGCCTGAGGACGGGCCCGCACACGCGGCCGGTTCGACGGTTCCCGGCCCCGGTCGTTGGTGTGCCAGCACCTCCCACCGGGGCCGGTTCTTTTACTCCGGTCCCCCTTCGGCGAAGGCGGACAGGTCCTCGGGCAGCTCCCCGGTCTCCCGGAAGTGCCGCCATTCCGCGACCCCCGGCAACGCGCCGGTGGCCAGGTCGTCCCGCAGCCCACGGACCCATTCGGCCTCCGCGCGCCACATCGCCAGCTCGTATTCACTTTCGAGCAGCACCAGCCGCGGCACTTCCTTCCGCCACTTGGCGAGCGCCTCTTCCCGCTCGGCACTCAGCCGGTCGAGCTCCGCAACCCGCCGCCCGAGCTGCCGATCGACGACGTCCGGCCCGAGCGCCAGCATCACCGACAGCCCGGTGTGAAACCGCGAGGGCTCCGGGTCAGGCTCGCCGAGCAGCTCGGCAACCCAGTCCTCCATCTCGGCTTTGCCCGCACCGGTGATCCGGTAGACGGTCCGCTCCGGCCGCGCACCATCCCGCACATTCCCGACGGCCTCGATGAAGCCGTGTTTCTCGAGATTCCCGACGACCGTGTAGAACGACCCCCATTTGATCTTGAAGTCGGCTTCTTTGCCCCGCTCGCGGAGGACGGTGGCGGCTTCGTAGGGGTGCATGGGCCGCTCGAAGAGAGCCGCAAGCACGGCGAGGCCCAGCATGTTGGACACCTTCCGCCGTTTCATCGTGTGGCTCCACTCGTTGGCGAGTACTCGTGGACGAGTATATGTCGGCGGGCGGGGTTCGGCAATGCGGGTTTGGAGGGGTGTTTGGGAGGAGGTGGCGGCTGGGAGGGGGGTTTGGGAACGGTGGGACCGAAGGTGGGCCTGGGTGGCGGCGAGCGACTCAGACAGAGCAGCGCGAGGTGAGAGTGGGTGGAGCAGGGGCCGGGCAAGCGAGCCGAGCGAGGTGGGAGGGCAAGGTCGGAGGGGTGGGAGTCGGCCGGGCCGGGCGAGGCGGGAGGAGCGGTCGGGCCGGGCAAGTGGGTCGGGCGAGCAGGCCGGGCTGCGCGAGGCGGGAGGAGGGGTCGGGCCCCGCAAGCGGGCGAGCAAGCGGGCCGGACGAGGTGGGAGTTGGGGTCCGGGCCGGGCGAGGTGGGAGGGCGAGGTGGGAGTCGGCCGGGCCGGGCAAGCGAGCCCGGCCAGGCGAGCAGGCAGGGCAGGGCAGGGCAGGGCAGGGCAGGGCAGGGC
>NZ_JNYZ01000016.1 GCF_000717335.1 Amycolatopsis jejuensis | reverse complement strand
CTCCCCGCCACTCCGATCCGCCCCCGGAAACCCGCCCGGCAAACCGATATCCACCCACCCCGCCCGGTTCACCCGATTCGCCCCAGCACTCCCGTAGACGCGCACCGATCTTCCGGCCCATACGGCACACTGATCCCCATGACCCGCGTGCCGACCCCCGCACGCGCCGACGTCCCCGACGACGTCGACGCCGTCACCGAAGCCGTGCTCACCGCGTCCCGGCTACTGGTCGCCGTATCGGCCCGGTCGATCGCAGCCGCCGGCGACCTCATCACCGTGCCGCAGTTCCGGCTGCTCGTGATCCTGCACTCCCGCGGCCCGCTCAAACAGGCCACCCTCGCCGAACTCCTGGGCGTAACCCCGTCGACCGCCAGCCGGATGATCGACCGCCTGGTCGCCGTGAACACAGTCGCACGACAGGGCAACCCATCGTCCCGGCGCGAGGTCGTCGTCGAACTCACCCCCGAAGGCGCCCGGATCGTCCGCCTCGTCACCAACCGCCGACGTCACGAAATCGCCACCATAGTGGAAAAAATGCCCCAGACCGCCCGCCACGGCCTGGTAGCCGTCCTCACCGCCTTCGCCGAAGCAGGAGGCGAACCCCCAGCAGGAACCCCCGCCACCGCAGTCTGGGCCTGACCGCACTCCAGCAGGTCGTCCCCACGAAACCCTTGCCCCACAACAGATCCACCCAACGCTCTCCCCCACCCCACGACCCGACGCGCACCCACTCGAGAACGCTGTTTCTCGTCACCCCAACGCGTCCCGGGTGTGCTGCCACGACCTTGTCAACGCACCGCCCATTCCCCACCCCTCTACTCCGTGGTCCGCTCCGCCTACCCGCCCTTCCACACCCAAGCCTCACCCCCCTCATGCACCACTCCGTCTACACCCTTCCCACTCCCAACCTCGCCGCACCCACTCGCAAACCGCCCGACCACCAACGCCCCACCCCGCACTCTCCAAGGCACGTCCCCCTCACAACTCGACCGCCAACTCCCCGATCCCAGCCCGCACCTCCACCCCCGCCGACGCCCACTCGGGATCCAGCAACGCCCGCACCATCAACCCGATCAGCACCCCCCACCGGCCCCATCCCGCCCGTCTTACAACCCCTTCACCAGATTGCTCCCGCGCCTCCGCAGACCGTTCGCCTCGACCAACGCCCTGCGTCACAACTGGAAACAGTCAGAGACCCGGCTACAGCCCCACCTCAGGCACGGGAACGTCCCAAGCCCTGATCAGCGCACAACCCGGGCCCGCCACCTGACAACTACCCACCGAGGCCGATACCTTCGCCCCCACGAAGCCGAACTCCACCCGCATATCAACGAAAACCAAGGCCAATCGACGACAGTCACCTTCGGCACCACCGAGACACCCACCCGACCCCCTCGTCCAGACGGCACGTCACCACCACGCGCGACGCCCCTCGCCACCGCCCAGCCAAGCGAACTCCTGCCGCCTAGCGCCGACCGTCCAAGCGACCTCCTGCCGCCGACGGTCCAAGCGACCTCCTGCAGACGACCGCCCAAGCGACGTCCCACGCCCAACGACCAAACGCAATCAGACGACCCCAACCGTCGCCGTCGCCACAACCAAGCAATCCCAATCAGCGACCGCCCGCGCAGCCCGGCGACCTCCAGCCACCCGCCGACCAACCCAGCCGCGTACCGCCGGCGAGGCAGCCCAGCAACCGACCCCACACCCGACCGCGCAACCCCAGCCACCGACCCACACTCCGACCGAACGGCCCCGACCACAGACCTACGCCCGACCGCGCAACCCCGGCCCACCCATCACCGGCACCCAGCCCGACGGCAAACCCATCCGGCCCCAAGCCGCCCACCACCGCGCGCCCCGACCCCAAGCCGCCCACCACCGCGCACCCGAGCACCAAACCACCCGCGCCCCCGGGCTACACCGCCCCACAACCCCCAAGCCGCCGATCACCCACCGTAATCAGCCCCACTCGACCGCACGCACGACAAAGCCCGGCTGATCACCAAGATCAACCGGGCTGTAAGTACCCCCGATGGGATTCGAACCCACGCTACCGGCGTGAGAGGCCGGCGTCCTAGGCCGCTAGACGACGGGGGCTTAGGGACTTCCCCGTTTCCGGGGCGTTTCTTGCGAGAGAGAACTTACCAGAGCCGATTTCCCGCTCCCGAAGTGGGTCTCACTGCGCAGCTGGGGTACCAGGACTCGAACCTAGACTAACTGGACCAGAACCAGTCGTGCTGCCAATTACACCATACCCCAGTGAGGCGCGTTCCCAGCTCAGCCGGACCAGCACCGCACAAGGAGAAATACTAGAACACGCCACCCCGGAGCTCCGCAGCGGGGGTCCCCGCCCTGCGCGGTGCCGGCACGCCGACCGTTGCGTATTCCGAAACCAGCAGCTCAGGCAACTCGTCGAGACCGGTCACCGTGTGTACCCCTTCGGGTGCACGTTCACCGGTCCGCGCGGTGCTGTCACGGTCGAGCCACACCGCGCCGAGGCCGGCCCCGAACGCGCCGATGGCGTCGGTGTCGAGCTTGTCGCCGACGTGCACCGCCCTCTCCGGCGGGCAATCCAACGCGAGGCACACCGAGTGGAACATCACCGGATCGGGCTTCGCCACCCCGATTTCCCCGGCAATGGCAACGTGATCGAAGAACGGCGCGAGCCCGAGCTCGGCGATCTTCCGCCGCTGGTGCGCACCTGAGGCGTTCGTCACCGCGGCGATCTGCAGCCCGGCGGCGCGCAGCCAGTCGAGGCACGGGAGCACGTCGTCGAAGAGCCGCCACGACCGAGCGAGAATGTCGCGCCGACGTGCCTCGAACGCGCTCACCTGCACGGAATCGGCAAGAATCCCGAGCTCGGCGAGGAAACATCCGGTGCGGCGGTGATGCATCACGTCGTACCCGAGGTCACCCGCGACAACCAGCGCGACGTGTTCCTCGGTGATCAAGTCCCACAACGGCCAGAGATCGTCCCGGCCGGTCAAGGCATGCAGCGTACGGCGGATCGCGGCGGTGCAGTCGATCAAAGTGTCGTCGATGTCGAGGCACACGAGGCTCAGCTCGGGAGGCGCCCACGGTTCGCGTCCGGCGGGAGCCGGCGGAGCGGGTCGGGAGAGAGACGGAGCGGCCGCGGCGAAATCCACCCCGTGAGGCTAGGGCACTCGCCGCGTTCGCAACGCGGCCAAAAAGGTGATTACCGCTGAGCCGTTACGGCCGACCGGCTCTACTGCCGGTGCACAAAGTGTCCGACCGGTGACGCTCACCACCATCCCACAGGTCCGAGCGGGTGAAAGCCGCCTCCCCCGACCCTCACCGGCAAACGCGCGAATTCCCTACTCCCGCTCCCGGCGGAAACACCTTCCACACCAACCTTTTCCACCCCGCCGCCCCACTCTCCCCAAAACACGACCCGACACAAGTTCCGTCACCGAACTTTTCCACCCGGCCGCTATTTCCCCGAAATACCACACTTCGCCTTTCCCACCCGGAAGACAGCTTCCGCACATTCACTGCGAGATCGACATACACAGACCACACACCATTCCGCAAACTCCCCACCCACACCTCACTCGGACACCACATCCGTCCCCTTCGAACCACTCCGCATTTCACCACTCCGGATCCCACTCGCCTCGTTCCCGAGCCCGCCTCGCCACGCCGTCGCTCACCCTCTCCCCGGCCCCGCCGCAGTCACCGACCGCATGCCCCTCCGCCCCACGCCCCTCGCCACTCCCCCCACCCTTGCCGCCCGGCGCACCCGCGTCGCCCACTCCCCACACGCCTCGCCACCCGCCGCACCCGCGTCGCCCACTCCCCACACGCCTCGCCACCCGCCACACCCACGTCGCCCACTTCCACACCCCTCGCCACCCGCCACACCCACGTCGCCCACTTCCACACCCCTCGCCACCCGCCACACCCACGTCGCCCGCTCCCCCTGCCGCTCGGTCACCCCTCACCCCGCTCGACAACCGCCGGATCACCCGCCCCGGTCACACCTTCCCCAGCCCTCCCGCAAGCCCCGTCCCGCCCACACCCCAAGAACCCCACCCCCTCCCGACCAGAGAACCCTCACCGTCCGACTTGACGCGACCACCCTCCGAGGTGCATCCTCAACCTTATTCAACGCATGATGAAAAAGGGGAGATGAGGAAGATGACCGAGCACACGGGGTGTGTCATCGTCGGCGGCGGACCGGCCGGGATGGTCGCGGGTCTGCTTCTGGCGCGGGCCGGCGTCGAGGTCACCGTCCTGGAAAAGCACGCCGACTTCCTGCGCGACTTCCGCGGCGACACGGTCCACCCGTCCACCCTCACCCTGCTCGACGAGCTCGGGCTGGGCGAGAAGTTCGACGCGCTGCCGCACACCGAGGTGACGTCGGCGGGCCTGCCGACGGCCGACGGCGACCTGCTGAAGATCGCCGACATGTCGTTGCTGAAGGTCCCGCGTCCCTACATCGCGATGGTCCCGCAATGGGACTTCCTCGACCTGCTCGCCGAATCGGCACTCAAGGAGCCGACCTTCACCCTGCGGCTGGAAACCGAGATGACCGGACTCATCCGCTCCGGCCGCCGCGTCACCGGCATCCGCTACCGCACGCCCGACGGCACCGAAGGCGAACTCACCGCCAACCTCGTCATCGCCGCCGACGGGCGATGGTCACTCGCCCGCCGCTCGGCCGGTCTCACCCCGCACGAGTACTACACACCGTTCGACACCTGGTGGTTCCGCATCTCCCGGACCGCTGACGAGTCCGATGGCATGCTCACGCCGAGGATGCGCAACCATCGCTTCGCCGTGCCGTTGCCACGCAAGGGCTACTACCAGGTCGCGTACCTCGCGGCGAAGGGCAACAACCTCACCGCCACGGGCATCGAAGAATTCCGCCGCGGTGTCGTCGAGGTCTGCCCGGAATTCGCCGATCGCGTGCACGAGCTGAAGTCCATGGACGACGTCAAGCACCTCGACGTCCGCCTCAACCGCCTGCGCCGCTGGCACGTCGACGGCATGCTCTGCATCGGCGACGCCGCCCACGCGATGTCGCCCATCGGCGGCGTCGGAATCAACCTCGCAGTGCAGGATGCCGTCGCCGCCGCGCGGCTACTGGCCGCTCCGCTCCTTCGCGGCAAACCGACGGTGAAGGAACTCGCAGCCATCCGCCGCCGTCGCCTCGTACCGACCGTTGCCGTCCAAGGGCTACAGCGTCTGCTGCACCGCCGCGTGATCGGCCCGGTGATGTCCGGCCGCGCCGACGGACCCCCCACCCAGCTGATCGCCCTCTTCCAGCGCTTCCCGAAACTCTCCTACCTCCCGACGTTTCTCCTGGGGGTAGGCATCCGCCGCGAGTCCGCACCTCAGTTCGCCCGCCGCCCGATGGAACCAGCCGGCCGATAGCGTCGTCGCCACTCAAAGGCAACACCTCGCATCACCGACAACAGTGCCCAGTGCATTGTCGTCTCGCCCCGAGATGACAATGCACCACCGGCGATCCGTCGCCACCGAGCGGCAGCCTCGCCAGCCGAACCCTCGCCACCGAGCGGCGACCTCACCAGCGAGCCCTCTCCACCGGACGGCAGCCTCGCCAGCCGGACCCTCGCCACCGAGCGGCAACCTCACCAGCGAGCCCTTCGCCACCGGACTGCAACTCCACCCGCTGACGCCTCTCCGCCAGTCGACCCCTCGCCATCGAGCGGCAACACCGTCGCTCTGTGGCCACTCAACGACAACAGTTCCAATCGACCACGCGTCCGCCAGTCCGTATGGGCAGTTGCCACTCAGCGGCGACACTCGCCGCAACCGCCCGGCCGGCTTCACCGGTGGCAGACACCCGCACCAGCAATTCGCCGCCCCACGGCAACGACTCCGTACCCCGCCGAACCCAGCCACGGCCGAACCGCCAAACCCCGCCCCGACCAGGGTGTCGCCTCCGAGCGGCAACACCGGAGCCCGCCGAAGCAAGACCGCGTAGCCACTCAACGGCGACACCGAAACCGCACCCCGAGCGAGATCCCGTAGCACTCAACGGCCACTCCGACTCAGATGTCTTGCACCGGATTCGTCAGCGTGCCGATGCCCTCGATCGTGATGGACACCGACTGCCCGTCGACGATCGGGCCGACCCCTTCCGGCGTTCCGGTCAGGATCACGTCGCCGGGAAGGAGCGTCATCACGCGCGACACGAATTCGACCAGCTCCGGCACCTTGTGCACGAGATCCGACGTACGGCCGTCCTGCTGTACCTCACCGTCGACTTCGCTGCGGAGCGCCAGGTCGGACGGATCGATCGACGTCTCGATCCATGGTCCGAGCGGGCAGAACGTGTCGAAGCCCTTCGCACGGCCCCACTGCCCGTCGGACTTCTGGAGGTCACGCGCGCTCACGTCGTTCGCCACCGTGTACCCCAGGATCGCACTCGCCGCGCGCGCCGCCGGCACGTTCTTCACCGGCTGCCCGATCACGATCGCGAGCTCACCCTCGAAGTCGACCCGGCCGACGTCTGACGGCCGGCGGATCGGCACATTCGGCCCGACGACCGTCGTCGACGGCTTGATGAACAACATCGGCGCGGACGGCACCTCGTTGCCGAACTCCGCCGCATGCTTCGCGTAGTTCCGGCCGACGGCAATCACCTTCGACGGCAGGATCGGCGCAAGCAGCCGGACATCGGCGAGCGGCCAGCGCTTACCGGTGAAGCTCGGCTGGCCGAACGGGTGTTCCGCGATCTCCAGGACCTGGGCGTCACCGCCCTCGCCCTCGATCGAAGCGAACGCGACACCACTGGGATGAGCAATACGAGCTAGACGCACGAGCGCCAGTCTACGTACCCCCACCGTCACCCGCGCACCCCGAGCACGCACGACAGTCCCCCTCGCGCCAGACCCGCGCGAAAAGACCCATCACGCCACCGAACCCGGCGCACCACCAGCGCCGCGAACGGACCACTCGCTCCGCGGCGAGACACGCCCGTCGCCCCCAATCGACGACACCGCACCATCCCGCGGGACAGACCCGATGCCCAATGAACACCGCCCCAGCGCAGCCAGTACCCGTGCGCGACGCAAGCAGCCACCGCCGAAGCCCAACGACCACCAAAGCACCACAACGGACAAGGCTCAGCACCAAGGCACACGACGCAACGTCAACCCACGCGACACGAACCATCGCACGGCGTCAGCCAACCAGCCGACACCAGAACTGTCGTGCAACACCAGTCGCGGCCAGTCAACATCAAGACCATCGCGCAACACCAAACCCTGGTCAGCCGACACCAAGACCGTCGCGCGACATCAACCCCGGCCAGCCAACACCAAGACCATCACGCAACATCAACCCGGCCAGGCACCCCACGATGACCGCGCACCATCAACCCAGCCAGCAGACCAACCCCAATCACGCCAACCGCCGCAGCCCGCCGACCGACCGGCCCACCTCACCCACCCACCGCGGCCACCCCCTGCTCAGGCACCGGCGTGACAGTCAGATTCTTGTGCACCAACGCATCACACAACGCCAGCCAGCTGGCCTCGACGATGCTGCCGTGCACCCCGACCGTGGTCCATTCGTGTTCCCCGTCACTCATCTCGAGAAGCACCCGCGTGACCGCGTTGGTACCAGGATTGGAGGGCAGGATCCGCACCTTGTAATCAGCCAGCTCAACACTGTCCAACCAGGACAGATGGGGCGTCAGCGCCTCACGCAGTGCAGCGTCGAGCGCGTGCACCGGGCCGTTCCCTTCCGCCGTCGCGATGACCCGGGCTCCCGCGACGTGCACCTTCACGGTCGCTTCGGACACGACCTGCCCGTCCGGCCGGTGGTCGAGCACCACCCGGTACGACTCGAGCTCGAACGGCGGCGCGACCGGCTCCTCCCCGGACACCTCCACGACCTCACGGCGCAGCAGCAGGCCCAGCGAGGCGTCGGCGGCCTCGAACGACCAGCCTTCCGACTCGAGTTCCTTCACCTTCCGCACCGCGTTCGTCAGTGCGTCGGGCCGGCCGGCAAGGTCGACCCCGAGTTCACGTCCCTTGAGCTCGAGGCTGGCCCTGCCGGCCATCTCCGTGACCAGTACCCGCATGCCATTGCCGACAGAAGCCGGATCGATGTGGTTGTACAACAACGGATCCACCTTGATCGCACTCGCGTGCAGCCCCGCCTTGTGGGCGAAAGCGGACGACCCGACGTAAGCCTGGTGGGTGTCGGGTGCGAGATTGGCGATTTCGGCCAGTGCATGGGAGACGCGGGTGAGCTCGGCGGCTCCTCCGGTCGGGAGGACCTCCATGCCGAGCTTGGTCACGAGGTTTCCCGTGACGGCGAACAGGTCGGCGTTGCCGGCCCGCTCCCCGTAACCGTTCGCGGTGCACTGCACGTGCGTCGCGCCGGCCTGGACCGCGGCGACGGAGTTCGCCACGGCACAGGAAGTATCGTCCTGACAATGGATTCCGAGCCGGAATCCGGTCTTTTCCTTGATCTTGCTTACGGTTTCGGCAAGGCAGAGCGGCAGCTGGCCGCCGTTGGTGTCACACAGCACGAGGACGTCCGCGCCGGCCTCAGCCGCTGCGTCGAGCACCCGCAGCGAGGTTTCGGGTGAGTAGGCGTAACCGTCGAAGAAGTGCTCTGCGTCAAGGAAAACGCGTCGCCCTTCGCGGGTGAGGAACGCGACCGTGTCACGCACCATCGCGCACGCCTCGTCGACGTCGACCCGCAGCGCTCGCTCGATGTGCCGAAGGTCCGATTTGGCGACCAGCGTGATCACCGGCGCTTCGGAGTCGAGCAGTGCGCGGACCTGCGGATCCTGCTCGGCCGTGGTTCCCGCCTTGCGCGTGGACCCGAACGCGACGAGCGCGGCATGCTTGAGCGACAGCTCCCCCTTCGCGGCCCGGGCGAAGAACTCCGTGTCCTTCGGCAACGCACCCGGCCAGCCACCTTCGATGAACCCGACACCCAGCTCATCCAGCAGGCGCGCGACGGCCAGCTTGTCCGTGACGGAGTAGGTGATTCCCTCACGCTGGGCGCCGTCGCGCAAAGTGGTGTCGTAGAGGTGGAAGGCATCACCGAGCGGTGTGCCGGCGGGCTCCGTGCGGGTCACGGTGTTCTCCTTGTGGCGGGGCAGAACCTGGTACAGGCAACAAAAAAACCTCCCGCATGGGTGCGAGAGGTTGCGCGCCGGTAGCTCTTGTGGAGCTTCTATCCGGCGCGCACAGCAATAATGATCGAGAACGCGGTCATGCGATCATCATGCCACAGCTTCGCCCGGCTTCCAAGCGCCGGGCGAAGCTTCCCACCTTCTGGGAGCCCTCAGCCGGGCAGTTTCGCCAGGTAGCGGCCGAATTCTTCGACCGCGGACGCGTTGCGCGGGCCCTCCACCAAAGCCGCGTACGGCAGCGCGAAGAACCGTCCTTCCTTGACCGCCGGGATGTCGCGCAGGCCGGGCCGCGAGCGGAGGAAGTTCTCCTTGTCCGCCACGCTCCCGACCTCGCCGCCGTAGTCGTTGATCAGGATCACGTCCGGCGCGCGCTCGATCACGGCCTCCCAGCTGACACTGGTCCAGCTGTCGTCGAGATCGGCGAAGATGTTGGCGCCACCCGATTTGGTGATGATCTCGTCCGGACCGGCGTTGCGTCCGGACGTGAACGGCTGGTCACGGCCGTCGTCGTAGAGGAAAACCTTGGGCCGGGGACGTCCGGCCGGCACCGCGTCCGTGACAGCGGCCACCCGGGCGCGGTAGTCTTCGATCAAACGTTCTGCATGATCACTTACTCCGAAAATCTTGCCCAGATTGCGCATATCCGTATACAGCGCGTCGAGCGGGCGCATGATGCCTCGTTGCTTGCCACTGCCATTGCGGCACGCCTCGGTGAGCAGGTAGCTGGAGATGCCCAGCTTCGCGAGGGAGTCCGGCGTGAAACCGGTTCCCTCCGAGAAGCCGTAACTCCAGCCGGCGAACACGAGGTCGGCACCCGCTCCCTGCACCACCTCACGGTTGATCTTCTCCGCGAGCTTGGGAACTCGGTCGAACTCGGCTTTCCAGGGCGACGATGCCACTCCACCGGACTGTCCTTTGTCGACCACGTAGCCGGCCATCCGGTCCCCCAGGCCCAAGGCGAACATCAGCTCCGTGATGCCGATGTCGTTCGTCACCACTCGAGAAGGAGGTTTCGCCACGGTCAATGGAGTACCGCAGTTGGTCACGGTCACCGGGAATCCCGCCGGTGCGGCTGCACTGTCCTTTTCGGACACTTGAGCACCGCATCCGGTGGCGACGAGCGTGGCTGTCAGCACCATCGCGACTGTCTTACGCATGACTGTCCTCCTGGGACTCGAGACGGTCGAACAACAACTGCGGACGCCCCGAAGCCGGATGCGGCACCACATGCGCACGCACCCCGAACACTTCGGCGAGCAATGCCGGAGTGAGCACCTCGGCGGGAGTTCCGCCTGCCACGAGGCGGCCGTCGTCAAGGACGTGCACCACGTCGCACATCGCGGCGGCCAGGTTGAGGTCGTGGAGTGCGGCCAGCACCGTCGGCCCGCTCACGCGCACGAGTTCGAGAACCTCGAGCTGGTGCCGGATGTCGAGGTGGTTCGTCGGTTCGTCGAGCACGAGGATCCGCGGCTGCTGGGCGAGTGCGCGGGCGATGAGCGCCCGTTGCCGTTCGCCGCCGGACAACGTGAGCACGCCGCGGTCCGCCAGGTGCGTGAGGCCGACCTGGGCGAGCGCGGCCGTGCACAGCCGATGGTCCGCCGCGGTCATGCGATCCAGCAGGCCGTGGTGTGGCAATCGGCCCATTGCCACGACCTCGGCCACGGTGAAGTCGAACTCCGCGGACGATTCCTGCGCGACCGCGGCGATCGCGCGCGCCCTTTTGCGTGCGGCCATGTCGGCAACCGGAAGGCCGTCGACCAGCACCGCGCCGGCCGACGGCGTGAGGACTTGGCAGACGGCGCGCAGAGTTGTCGACTTTCCGCTGCCGTTCGGCCCGAGCAGTCCGACGAACTGTCCTTGGCGGGCTTCGAGAGTCACGTCTTCGATCAGCTTGCGGCCAGCGACCGTCACGCTGATGCCGTGCAGTGAGAGGTCCATTCACGCGCCTCCGAACACGTACGCGCGCCGGCGCATGAGGAGCAAGAACGCCGGGACGCCAACGGCTGCCGTAAGCACGCCGATCGGGAGTTCCTCAGGCGCGGCGAGCACGCGCGCCGCGACGTCCACCCACACCAGGAAAACCGCACCGGCCAGCGGCGCAACGGCCAGGACCCGGCGGTGATCGGCGCCGACGACGAGACGGACCAGATGCGGCAGGATCAGCCCGACGAATCCGATCGCGCCACTCACCGCGACCAGGACTCCCGTCATGGCCGCGCTGACGATGAACAGCAAGGCGCGCAACTTCGCGACGTCGACCCCGAGGGTGGTCGCCGCTTCGTCGCCCATGGCAAGCGCATTGAGCCGCCCGGCGAGTGCCCACAACAGGAGAACACCGGCGGACACCACAATCGCGGCGATCGGCAGCGTGCCCCAGTTGGCGCCCGCGAGACTGCCGAGAAGCCAGAAGAGCGCCGACCGCGCGGCCTCCCCGTTCGGCGCTTGGAAGACGACCACGGTGGTGATGGCGAAAAACCCGTACGACAATGTCGTTCCGGTGAGCACCAACCGCAGCGGGGTAAGCCCTTGCCGCGTACGGGCGACAAGGTAGACGATCAGCGTCGCGCCGAGCGCAGCCAGGAACGCACCGACTGACAAGGCGTAGATCCCAAACGAGGCGAAAACCCCGAACAACGTGACCGCAGTCGCCCCGACCGACGCCCCGGACGAGATACCCAGGACGTACGGCTCGGCAAGCGCGTTGCGGACCATCGCTTGAATCGCGACCCCGACGGTCGCCAGCCCCGCGCCGACGATCACCGCAAGCAGAACCCGGGGCAGCCGGAGGTCCCAGATGATCCGATACTGAGCCACGTCGTCCGGACCGATCGTCCCGCCGAACAGCCCGGCGCGGAGAAACCCCCACGTATGAGTGACGGGCACCGCAACAGTCCCAATCCCGACGGCGACCACCACAGACCCGACCAACACCACCACGAGCCCGGCAAGAACCGGTGCAAGACGCCGTCGCCGCTGAACGGCAACACCCTCGACCAGGACTTCACCACCTGGGGACGCCCGCCGCCCACCTTGAGACTCACCACCCGGCAGCGATGCCTGCCGCCCACCTCGATGCTCGCCAACTACTGGCGACGCCCGCCGCCCACCTTGAGACTCGCCACCTAGCGGCGACGCCCGCCGCCCACCTTGGGGCTCGCCATCTGGCACTGACGCCTGACGACCACCTCGGGGTTCATCGCCCGCCGCCGACGTCCGCCACTCGCCCCCAGGTTCGCCACCCGGCGACGACGACTGCCTCCCGGCTGAGGACTCGCCCCCTGACGACCACGCTCTCCGGTCGGACTGGGACTCGCCGCGCGAAGGTGAAGTGCCTTCGCCCTCGCCGCTGGAAGGCGAATCATCGAGGACCTCGCCTGGAGGAGGCGAACCATTACCGCCATCGCCGATGAAAGGCGAAACACCGCGGGCGTCGCCGCTGGACGACGAAATGCGACCGCCGCCGCTGGATGGCGAACTCCGGCTACCGCCAGAGGCACCCCGAGTCTCGCCGCCCGGAGACAACCCATCCTCGCCGCCAGAGACCCGCCGAATCTCGTCACCCGAAGGCGACCCACCCTCGCCCCTAGAGGCGGCACCCCCAACCTCACCAACCGAAGGCGACTCAGCCTCGCCCCCAGAGCCACCCCGAGTCTCGCCGTCGAAAGGCAACCCACCGACCTCCCCACCGTCAAAACCGGAAGGTGCACCAAATCGGTCAGAGGGCTTGCGAGAGGAAGACGACACCAGCGGAGACCCAATCGAAGTACCGGGCCCGCGGGGTAAAAGACGGCAGCCGCCTGCGTCGAGGAAAACGGCGGGGTGTCGTCTCCCGCAGACCACGACGGGAAAGGACAGGTCGAAAAGGGGGTCGAGCCCCCGCCGGTGTCGGGCTCGCCTTCGGGTCCCAAAAGCTGGGGCGAAGGCCTACCGTTGCGGGTCAGCGCCGGATTTCGACCGGTCTTCCGCGGCGGGGGTTCGAAAAGCCGGGGTCAGCCGGCCGTGCGGACGTTCGACGAGACGAGCGCGGCGAGCCGGTCGCCGATTGCCTGGGTGGCGCCCGGCGAGGACTGGTCGCGCGTGGCGAGGTCGAAGGCCACCGAGGCCTCGATGCGCCGCGCCGCTTCCTTCTGGCCAACGTGGTCCATCAGGAGCGACACCGACAGCACTGCGGCGGTCGGGTCGGCCAGGCCCTGGCCTGCGATGTCCGGGGCGCTGCCGTGCACCGGCTCGAACATGCTCGGGTTGCGGCGGGTGATGTCGAGGTTCCCGCTCGCGGCGAGGCCGATGCCGCCGGTGACCGCGGCTGCCAGGTCCGTGATGATGTCGCCGAAGAGGTTGTCGGTGACGATCACGTCGAACCTCGACGGGTCGGTGACCAGGTGGATGGTCGCGGCGTCCACGTGCGAGTACGCGACGGTGACCTCCGGGTGCTCCAGCGACACCTCCTCGACGATCCGCGACCACAGCGAACCCGCATGCTCCAGCACGTTGGTCTTGTGGACGAGCGTGAGGTGCTTGCGCGGCCGCTCCTCGGCACGGTTGAACGCGTCGGCCACCACGCGCCGCACGCCGAAGGCCGTGTTCACGCTGACCTCGGTGGCGATCTCGTGTTCGGTGTCCTTGCGCAGCAGACCACCGTTGCCCGCGTACGGGCCTTCGGTGCCTTCGCGCACCACGACCATGTCGACGTCACCGGGGTCGGCCAGCGGGCCGCGCACCCCCGGGTACAGCCGCGCGGGGCGCAGGTTGACGTGGTGGTCCAGCTCGAACCGCAGCCGCAGCAGCAGGCCGCGCTCGAGGATGCCGCTGGGCACCGTCGGGTCGCCGACCGCGCCGAGCAGGATCGCGTCGTGCTGGCGCAGCTCGCCGAGCACCGACTCCGGGAGCAGCTCCCCGGTGGCGTGCCACCGCGAGGCACCGAGGTCGTAGTTCGTGATCTCCGCCGTCGGTGCTACCTCACCGAGCACCTTGAGCGCCTCGGAGACCACCTCGGGCCCGATCCCGTCCCCTGGGATCACCGCGAGCCGCATCCACACACCTCCGTAGACCAGGCCATCGGCGCACCGATGGCCCATTCGCACAAAAACGCCAGCAGCGGAAGGTTACCGGCCGTAGACAGGCCGCCGTACCCGCACCACCCTTATGCCGCATCCTCCCACAGGGTGAGACACCTGTTCGGGGGAACGGAAACGGGGGCTTTCCCAGGCCGGACAGCCTGGGAAAGCCCCCGCGTCCCGAAATGCGGCCACTTCCGCGGCGCAGGTCAAGTTCCCCTGAACGGGTGAAGCGTCAGCCGCGTGGAACCGCCGATTCGATCCGCACGACCGAAGCGCGCTGCCCGGCCGCGTTGTGGTGTTCGATTGCCAGCAGGCCCTTCGCCTTGTCCCCGGCGACGGCGGCCTTGTTGCGGTTGACCACCAGAGCTGTACCCGGCTTCGCGACATAACCCAGCGCCGCGTCGCCGCCACCCTGTACCGAGTACGCCGGCGCGAGCGCGTCGAACGACAGCGGCGTGCTCACCTGGTCGATCAACCCGTTCGTGGTACCCGGCGCAACGTAGTACCCGCTGGTGCCGACCGTGTAGCTGATCCGGTGCGTCGGCTTCTTCGGGTCGATCCCGAGCGCGGCGATGCTGACCGGCAGCACCATCACGTTGGAGTCGAACACATTCGTGTCGACGTCGCCGAGCTGTCCGTTGATCGCCTGCAGATCGACCGACGGGAAGCCGGGCTTGGTCAGCGACACCGTGTTGACCAGCAGCACGTCGGTCCCCGTCGCCTTCGTCACGAAGGTTTCGAAGTCCGGCTTGCCGTCACCGGTGGTGTCGATGTCCACGAACGGCACCGTGTTGCTGCCGAGGTTCGCGAAATCGCTCCACGTCGTGATCCCGAACGCCAGCACCGCGTTCTCCGGCTCCCCCTGCGCCTTGGCGAGCGGGGCGGTGGACGCCGCACCGATATACCTCAGGTCGCCGCCCTTGGCAGTGCGGTTGAGCGTGCAGTCGGCCGTGACGTTCGCGTCGCACTCAGGCAGCTGTGGCGATTCGGCCTGCAGCTCGAGCACACTGATCAGCGAGCGGTACCGCTGAGCGCCGCTGCCCTGGTCGACGCCCTTGCCGCCCAGGTTCAGCACCGCCTGGTCGGCACTCGGGCCGAACCGCACACCACCCGGCGTGGTGATCGCCGAAACCGGCTTCGGCGCCGAGTACACAGCCACCCGCAGCGGCACGGTCGTGCCGTTCTTCGGGGTGAACGCGACGCGGCCCGAGGCGTCGGCCACGAACTGCCTGGCCAGCCCGGCCTGCGCGGACGCCATCGTCGGGTCGAGCACCTTGCGCAGCGCCTTCGGGTCGGTGATCTTCAGCGTCACCTTCACCTTCGCGACGCCGCGCGGGTTCAGCTTCACCGAGCTCTGGTCCACTGTGTACTCGACACCCGGCAGGTTGTTGACCGCCTCGTAGCCCACCGAGTACTCGACCGGCTTCACACCCTTGTTGACCACCTTGATGGTCTTCGAAAGTGTGACCGGACCACCCGCCTCGACCGTGCCGAACGTGACGCTCACCGCGCCCGGGTCGTCCTGCACATATGCGAGAACCTGGTTGTCCAGCGCGGCTTTCGCGTCGATCCGGCCCGCGCCGACCCGCTGCGGGCCGTAGACGTGCCCGGCGCCGTCGTTGATGTCATGCACCGCCGTGCCGACGACGTCCGCCTTGACCTCCTCCACGCTCCAGTCCGGATGCGCCTGGCGGACCAGCGCTGTGATCCCCGACGTGTGCGGCGCCGCCATCGACGTGCCCGAAATGACCAGCCGTCCGTTGCCACTGCCGCGGAACGCCGACGTGATCGTGTCGCCAGGCGCCGCGACGTCCGGCTTGACCGACGGACCGCGCCCGCCCCGCGAAGTGAACGAGCTCGGGGTGTCCACAATGGACTGGTCGTAGGTCTGCAGCGTCGTCCGTCCGGCGCCGAACAGGCGCACGCTGAGGGTTCCGGCGGTCAGGCCCGGCCGTACCGCCTGCGTGGCCTTGCCGGTGAGCTGGAACATCGGCACGGCCGCGTTACCCGCGATACCCGCCCCGAAATGCTCCAAAGTGGACGAAAGCAGCGCACCTTTGGCGCCTGCCGCCTGTGCGTTGTTGGCCCGCGCCGCGGAGCCACAGGCGCGCGTGGCGTCGTTGTCGTCCCATTCCAGCCAGACGATCTTGCCCGCGACCTTCGCCTTGTCCTCGGCGGAATAGGCGGTGCAACCCGCGTTGTTGGCCGCCGAGATCGGGACCACCGGCGCGGTGAGGTCGAGCGTGTCGTACCCGGTGAAGTCCTGGCTGTACTGCCCCGGCTGCTGTCCGGCGACCGGCGCCTTGACCTCGATGGCGTCCCGCAGCTCGCCCGCGTCGCGGCTGCTGGCCACGGTGAGCGCCTCCGGGGTGTTGCCCGGCGAACCGGCGATGTCGTTGATGTCGCCGCCGTTGCCCGCCGAGATCACCGGCAGGACGTTGTTCTGCGCGAGCTTGCGGACGAACAGCGAGTCGGGGTCGTCCGGTGCGCCGAAGTCGCTGCCCAGCGAAAGGTTCACGACGTCGAGGTGGTCGGTGAAGTCGCCGTCACCGTCGGGGTCGAGCGCCCAGTCGAGCGCCTGCGCGGTGACGTTGGTGGAACCCTTGCAGCCGAACACCTTGATCGCGTACAGCAATGCCTTCGGCGCGGTACCCGGCCCGATCCGCATGGCGTCGAGGGACTGCTTGTCCAGCTTCCGGTAGTCGCCGGTGAACGTGCTGCCGTCGGCGTTGACGCCGAAGCCGCCGATCGTGCCCGCGACGTGCGTGCCGTGCTCGCCGCACGCGATCGGGTTGGGGTCCGGTTTGGGCGTCGGCGATCCGGTCTTGCCCGCGGAGTCGTAGTCGTCGCCGACGAGGTCGGTCCCGCCGACCACCTTGGCGCTCGGGAAGAGCGGCGACGGCTTGGTGCGGTCCATCGATTTGTACGCCTCGGGCGTACCGGGGCCGCCGAAGTCGGCGTGGGTGTAGTCGATGCCATCGTCGATCACGCCGACGCGGATGTTGTCGCCGAGCTTGCCGGTTTTCTGCCAGCTGACGAGGGTGTTCGTGAGCTGCTCGGAGCTTGCGTTGGTGCGGTTTTTCGGCACGACCGTGCGCACCGACACGACGTCCGGGCGCTCGGCGAGCTGGCGGATCTCGGCCGCGTCCGCGGTGACCACGGCACCGGCGATGGCGTTGGCCGTCTGCGTGACCAGCTTGGTCCCGGCATCCGCGGACCGCAGCTGGCCGACCACGGAGCTGACCGCCGCCGCGACCTCGGCCTTCGCCGCTTTCGCGGCCTCCTTGGCCTTCTCCTTGCCCTTGCCCTCTTCGGCCTTGAACGCGTCGACAGCGGGCTTTTTGGCCAGCTCGACGAACGCGGTGATCTGCCCCTGCGCGGCGCTCAGCCGCGGCGAGAGCTTGCCCTGGACCTTGCCCGCGTCGACCTTGGCCGGGGCGACCGGCTCGGCCAGAGGTGCCCCCTGCGCGGACGCCGAAGGCACCCCGGCGACCGCCGCCGCCAGTACCACCACGGAGCCCACGACCACCGATCGGGCGACCCACCCGGGCAACCGGGTTCTGCTCATCAGTAACCCCTTCTCGAGGCCCGGATCACGACCTGCCCGCACTCCCCACCACAAGCACCCCCGACGGGTGAGCACCGGCGCCGCACCGTGCTCTCACGGCGCGTGGTTCAGCCTCGCGGCAAGAACCTAGCCGCCCGAAACACCTACTTTCGTGCGGAAAAAGCTCCGTTATGCGAATGTTGCCGGTACGGGTGAACAAACAAGACGGCCCCTTCCCCCGGACGGGGAAAGGGGCCGTCTTCCGGGTCTAGCTGAAGTCGACCGCGCGGATGGTGTGCGCGCCGACGGTGGCCCCGATCGGCTCGAGGACGTTGCTGTCCACGTGCCGGTCGACGCGCAGCAGCATCACCGCGTCGGACCCGTCGGTGGTCTGGCTGATCTGTGCCGCCTCGATGTTGATCCCGGCTTCGCCCAGCAGAGTGCCGACGCGGCCCATCACGCCGGGGCGGTCCGGGTACTCGAGCAGCAGCACGTCGCCCTCGGCGCGCAGGTCGAAGTGCCTGCCGTTGACCTCGACGATCTTCTCGACCTCGTCCTTGCCGGTGACCGACCCGGACACGGTGAGCGTCGCGCCGTCGCCGTGCACCGCGCGCACGGTGACCAGGCTGCGGAACTTGGGGCTCTCCGACTCGGTCACGAGCTCCACCTGCACCCCGAGCTCCTCGGCGAGCCGCGGTGCGTTGACGAAGGTGACCTGGTCGTCGACCACGCCGGCGAACAGGCCACGCAGCGCCGCCAGCTGCAGCACCGAGGTGTCCTCGCTGGTCAGCTCGCCCTTGACGGTGACGGTCACCGACGTCGGCGCCTTCGGGTTCAGCGCGGTGAGCACCTGGCCGAGCTTCTGCGTGAGCGCCAGGTACGGCCGCACGTGCTCGCCGACCGCGCCACCGCCGGACACGTTGACCGCGTCCGGCACGAAGTCGCCGCGCAGCGCCAGCAGCACGGACCGGGCGACGTCGGTGCCCGCACGGTCCTGCGCCTCGGCGGTGGACGCGCCGAGGTGCGGCGTGACCACGACGTTCGGCAGGTCGAACAGCGGGCTCTCGGTGGTCGGCTCGGTGACGAAAACGTCGATGCCCGCGCCGCCGACGTGGCCGCTGCGGATCGAGTCGGCCAGCGCCTCCTCGACGATCAGTCCACCGCGGGCCGCGTTGACGATGATCACGCCGGGCTTGGTCTTCTTGAGCGCCTCGGCGTCGATGAGGCCCTTGGTTTCCGGCGTCTTCGGCAGGTGGATGGAGATCGCGTCGGCGCGTTCGAGCAGCTCGTCGAGGGTGACCAGCTCGATGCCCAGCTGGCCGGCGCGCGCGGCCGAGACGTAGGGGTCGTACGCGATGATCTTGGTGCCGAACGCGGCGAGCCGCTGGCTGAACAGCTGCCCGATCTTGCCGAGCCCGACGACGCCGATCGTCTTGCCGTTGATCTCGACGCCCGAGTACGAGCTGCGCTTCCACGCCCCGCCCCGCAGGCTCTGGTCGGCCGCAGGCACCCGGCGCGCGACGGAGAGCAGCAGCGCAACGGCGTGCTCAGCGGCGGAAACGATGTTCGACGTCGGCGCGTTGACCACCAGCACGCCACGCTCGGTGGCGGCCGGAACCTCGACGTTGTCCAGCCCGACCCCGGCCCGCGCGACGACCTTCAGCTGAGTGGTCGCCCCGAGCACCTCGGCGTCGACCTTGGTCGCGGATCGGACCAGGAGCGCGTCGGCGCTCTTCACCGCCTCGAGCAGCGCGGGACGGTCGGTACCGTCCACATGCCGGACCTCTACCTCGTCACCGAACACACTCAGCACGGAGGGCGCAAGCTTCTCCGCAATGAGGACGACGGGTTTGCTGGGCTTGGTCACGATGCAGCTCCCACTATCTGGTCACGAAATCGAGGACGCTCTACCTGCGGCGCACGCCGTTGTGCCCGGATGGGCCGGAGTTTAACCGGGCGGGCCGCCGTCGCGCGCCCCACGTTGGCCACGTCCTGGCAATCCGGCGGCTACTCGGCCCCCTGCCGGCTGGCGGGCGGTTGGTGCGTGGAGATGGGATGCGGTGCGGGGCAAGGGAAGTGTCGCGGGCGGGGCCGGTGGCTGGGTTGTTCGGCACAGGTGTCCACAGAGTGAGACGGGGTGGACGGGGAGTCCTTTTTGCTCTGTTTCCTCTTTGGGCGAGTGGACGGGGCTTGGGTGGGGTTGGGTGGACCGGGCTGAGCTAGCTGGATGGACCAACCTGGCTGGGGTGGCTGACTGAGCTGACGTGCTTGGCTGAGCTGAGCTGACCTCGCTTGGCTGGGGTGGCTGACTGAGCTGAGCTGGGTTGGCTGAGCTGACCTGGCTGGGCTGGCTGGGCTGGCTTGGCGTGGGTGGCTGGGCTGGCTGGGCGTGGGTGGCTGGGCTGGCTGGGCTGGCTGGGCGTGGGTGGCTGGCTCGGCTGCGGGCTGGGCTGGCTCGGCTGTGGGCTGATCAGGCTCGCAGGCGGGCTTCCCGGCGGCGTGGTTCCGGTCGTGCTCCAAGAGCGGCCCGCGGTTATCCACCAAAACCCGCGGCGTCGTCCAAGCCCAGCGACTCCGCGCTGATCTGATCTGTACCGCCCAGTGCCGCGCTGACCTCACCCATCCGACGCTGGCGCCCGTCCGCCCAGATATGTCCGCCCTAACCTCTATGTCCGCCCTCACCTCGCGGACCCTGACAACCATCGGCCCAGACGTGTCCGGTCCCCACCCGTCGTGTCCGGTCCCCACCCATCCGGCGTTAACGCCCGTTCACCCAGACATGCCCGTTCCCCCACCGATCCAACAACCACCCAGCCATATCCAGTCCCAGCGAATAGCCGGTTGACCGAACTCCCACCACATCCGACCGTTTCCCCCTCCCCCACCATCACCCGGGCCACCGCGCCGAACCACCGGATCCCGTGTTGCCGGATCTTTCCCGCAGAGCATTGGAAAACACAGTTCACACCCACCTCGCCGGAAGCTCCGGTTTCCGGAGCCCGGCCGGAAGACAGACGTCACCGCTCCTGGCACCGCATCACCGCCGCCCGACGACCGCCTGCGCTACAGTGGCCTTCGCGCGGCAGGGGCCGCGTCCTGTCCGCGGAAAGGGCCGAGCCCACCCCCGATTCACGAGTTGCCGAGCGATCTCCTTCTTCCCTGCCCGGTGCCGGCGGACCACGGGCGCACGAGGGAAGGAAGGACCCCGATGACCGCTCTGCCCGCACGACCCGACCTCGGCCAGCTTCGCAAGCAGGCGAAGGAACTCGCCCGCGCCGAGTCCGTCGCCCTGTCGGAAGCGCAATTCCGCGTTGCCCGTCGCTACGGTTTCCCCAGCTGGCCGCAGCTGCAGGCGTACGTTCGCCGGATCGCCGAATACGGGCCGGACGTCCAGCACGCCTACCACCAAGACGTCGAGCACTACCGCGGCCGCGCCGGTGGGCTCCTCGCGTCCGCGGAGGACGGGACTCCGGGCGCCCGCGAGGCGTTCGAACGGCACGAACAGCCGTTGAACCGGACCGGTGCGCTGACTGTCGTCGCGCGCGAGCACGGGTTCCGGAATTGGCGGGCGCTGCGGGCGCACGTCGCGGAGTTGCCGAAAAACGGCGAACCGTTCTCACGGGCATATCAGCTGGTCGAAGCCCACGACGTCGACAGTCTTACGGCGTTGCTCGACGAGGCACCGCACCTCGCGAGCGCCCGCGGCACCAACGGCAACGACCTGCTCGGCATGGCGTCCGCGACGCACGACGAGCGTCTCGTACGCATCCTGCTCGACCACGGAGCCGACCCCGCGCGGGCCAACGCGCACGGGTGGACCGCGCTGCACCAGGCCGCGTACAGCAACATGCCACTCATCGCCGACGTCCTCCTCGAAACCGGCGCACCACTCGACGTGTCGGGCCGCGGCGACGGCGGCACCCCGCTGATTGTGGCCTTGTTCTGGGGAAACCAGGCTGTCGCCGAAAAACTGGCAACGCACGAAAAGTCCCCGCACAACCTCCGGGTGGCCGCCGGTCTCGGGGACGCGACGCTGCTGGACGAACTCGTCAGTCCGAAAGGGACACTCGCGCCCGCGGCCGGTGCGCACCGCGAGTTCTATCGCCCGCACAGCGGCTTCCCGTTTTGGCGTCCGAGCGACCATCCGACGGAGATCCTCGACGAGTCACTGAGCTGGGCAGCCCGCAACGACCGGACCGAAGCCTTGCGCACCCTGGCGGCGCGCGGCGCGAACCTGAACGCCGACGTCTACCGTGGCACCGCGCTGACCTGGGCAGCAGCCCGTGGCCACTCAGCGGCAACAGAGACGTTGCTGTCGCTCGGCGTGGACGTCAACCAGGTCGGCACCTTCGGCGGGCCGCAACACGGCGTCGGCGTGACCGCGCTGCATCTGGCTGCCCAAGGCGACCATCTGGAGGTCATCGAGATCTTGGCGAACGCCGGCGCAGACCTGACCGCCCGCGACGCTCTTTGGGACAGCACTCCCGAAGGCTGGGCAGAAGCATGCGACAGCCCCGCTGCGCAGGATTTGCTACACCGCCTCCGCTGACCTTCGCCTTCAGTGAACAAACGGAGTCGTCAGTCCGTATCGTGAACGCGTACCGGACCGACGACTCCGTTTGACCTCTACCGGGAGGACCCATGGCCACCGCGCACGAACTGTTAGACCGGCTTTCCACCGGCATCACCGAGGGCCGTTTCGCCGAACTGTCGCAGCTCTATGCGGAGAACACCGTCGTCGAACACCCGGGCGCGGTGCCGCGTCCAGGACGGCTGGAGGGTCGCGCCGCGGTGCACGACCGGTTCGTCAGCGGCCTCGGGCAGACCCTCCGGCTCAAGCGGCACGACGTGATCGTCCACGAAACCACTGATCCTGAGGTGGTCGTGGCCGAATACCGGTACACCGCGGAATCGCTGCGCACCGGCCGGACGATCGAGACGGCCAACATCCAGGTACTACGTGCCCGCGACGGATTCCTTGTGCACACACGGGATTACCACGATTACCTCAAGCTCGCCGCAGTCCAGGATGCGACAACCGGACTGCTCGAGGCATATGCAGAAGCCCCCGCGTACGAGCCGCCTCCCATCGCGCCACGCCCGGCCGAATCCGGGCCCCCGGACAGCCGGGAGGGAGTGTTCCGGCAAGTCGTATTCGGCGTGTCCGACGGACGGTGGTCCGAACTGCCGGACCTGTACGCGGAAAAGACCGATGTCCGCCACCCGTTCCTGCCCGGCGCCCCCGTCCTCCGCACCCGAGACGACCTCCGCACCCACTTCGCCGCCGGCGCCGACTCAGGTCTCGACATCGAGGTGACCGACCTCGTCCTTCACCTGAGCACCGACCCGGAGGTGATCATCGGCGAGTCCACCTACGTCGGCGAAACCGCGGCGGGCACGCCATTCCAGCTGAACAACATCTTCGCCATGCGCATCCGCGACGGTCAGATAATCGGATCCCGCGATTACGGCGACCACCTGGCGATGGCCGCCGCCACGGGTCAGCTACCCGAACTGATCGCCCGGGTCGCCGAATAACGGCAACACCTCCCCAGGCGCCCACCGGGCGAGCCGGGTACGCCGGGCAGGTGGCACCGCCGGCGCAAGCCGGGCAGCCAGGTCAGGCCGGGTCGTCAGGCCAGGCCAGCCAGGTCGGGCTGGGTAATCAGGCCAGGCCAGCCAGGTCAGGCCGGGTCGCCAGGCCAGGCCAGCCAGGTCAGGCTGGGTAATCAGGCCAGGCTGGGTCGTGTCAGGCTGGGTCGTCAGGCCAGCGAGGTCAGGCGCAGGCGGGTTCCAGGCCCCGTCGCCGATCGATGGCAACGCCAGCCCAAGCCCGATCTGCCACTCACCGGCGGACCGCAGACAGCCGTCGTCGCCGCTCGGCGAACTCCGCGGCACCATGGGTCCCGCCACCGGTTCAAGAGCGACTCCGACTATCACACCCCGAGTCGCCGCTTCGGGGCAACTGCCCAGGCAATGGCCGTCGCCGTTTCGCGGCAAAAGCCTCTGAACTGCGGAAACATTGGGTCGCCCACCATCAACCGCGACCAGCCGATCAACACCGCGCCTGATGCCCGTGACCAGACGCTCGCCATGACGCGAAGCCCGATCCTGGGAGCCTAGACCCCGAAGGCCATCACCCCGAAGCCCAACCCACGGGAGCCCAAGCACCGAAGCTCACCACCTGACGCCCAGACCCCGGGAGCCCCGGACCCGGAAGCCCAGACCTTGAGGCCCAACCTCGGGAGCCCAGACTCCGCAGCCCAACCCCGGGAGCCCAGGCCCCCGAAGCCCCATCACCCCGAGCCCACCACCCGAAGCCCAGCCCCGACGTCACCGAGTCCCCGACCCACCCGGGCCGGAACGCCCCCGCTCCCCCACCACCCGCACAAACGCGGAAGCGACCAAAGCAACCGCCCGATCCCCGTCCCGAGCCAGCTCCTCCAGGACACCCAACGCAACCGACCCAGGCAGCTCGGCAAGTGCCTGCGCCAACCGGATCCGTACCGCGGAATCCGCCGGATGCGCTGCCACCTCGGAAGCCAAAACGCCGACAATCCGGTCCAGCGAACCAGGTTCCACCGCCAATGTCGCCAGTACCTCGGACGCCTCGACGTCGTTCACCCCTTCGACCACCATCGCGACCAACGTCGGTTCGGCGGCCGTTGCCCCTCGGGCGCCCAACGCCAGCGCAGCGTGGCGGCGCACGGGTGCGTCCTGGTCGGCGAGTGCGTCTGTGAGCGCCGCCGTCGCGGCGTCGCCTGGTAGTTCGGCGATTGCCAGGACTGCGCGGCGGCGGATTTCGGCGTTTTCCGAGCGTAACCCGGGTGTCACGCTTGCCACGCCGTCGTCGCCGGAGCGGGCGAGGGCCCATCGCAAGGCGCCCGCGACGTTCGGGTCGGTTTCCGCCAAGACTGCCCTGGCCAGGACTTCAGCGGGGACAGGCATCTCCTCGCCCGGGGCCAGGACGGTCTGCTGCCGCCGGGCGGCGCCGGGCGAGGCGAGCCCGCGGAGGAGCTCGACGATGCGCAGCGCGCCCTCCCATCCCGACGGCGCCGACGCATCGACCGCGCGAAGCCGGTCGAGCAGCTCCTGCTCCCGTTTCAACCGTTCTTCAGTCCGCCGGATCAGGTCGCCGACCAGCGCGGACGGTACGAAAGCCGGGTCCTCCAGCGCGCGGCCGATCTCCCGCAGCGACAGTCCCAGCGACCGCAGGCTCTCGACGTGGAAGATCCGGCGGATGTCGTCGGACGAGTACTCGCGATAACCGCCCACCGTGCGGCCGGTGGGCCGCACCAGCCCGAGGGTGTCGTAGTGCCGGAGCATCCGGGTACTCACCCCCGAGCGGCGGGCGACCTCACCGATCAGCACGCGGCTTCCGCTTCCCGAGTGCGTTCGGGACCCAGCGCGACGATCCGCTTCGCCTCCTCGACGGCCTGGTCGAACCCCGCGTCCGGGTCGCGCAGGAGCCGCTCGGTGACGGCCGCATGCGCGCGGACCACCGGGTCGGCGCTGGTCAGCGCGGTCTCCAAGGCGGGCTCGATCACCGTGCCGAGCGCGATCAATGCGCGGCTGAGGCTCAGCTGCACGTTCCGATCACCGCGACCGAGCTGTGCGGTCAGGTCCGAGGCCAGCGCGGCCTTCTCCCCGTCCGGCACCAGGACGACAGCAGCCCGCCAAGCACTTCGCGCGACCTCGTCGTCGCCGTCTCGCAGCAACGATCGGGTGATCGCGGGCCACACCGTGCGGTCCCCGATCTTGGACAGCGTGTGCAACGCCTGGCTTCGAGCCTGCGCATGCTCGGACTGCAGCTCCGCGACGACCTTGGGCACCGTGATCGCCGTCGGAAAGCGGATCAACGCCCAGGTGAGCATGTCGCGCACGAAGAAGTCCGGCTCGATCGCGCAGCGGGCGACGAGTACGTCGACCAGGCCGGGGTCGTCCGGATGCGTGCCGACGGCCAAAGCCGCCTGCAGCCGGGTCGACGAGTCCGCGGCGGCCAGCGCCTCGACGAGCCGCGCGTAGTGGGTCGGATTCATCTGGATCACCTCCGGCGACCAGTGAAGACCTTGTCACAGTGTCAAGGTCAAACGCCGGAGGATCGCGGGTCAGCCCGGCAGGTCGAATTCGCCGTCCCGGACGCCGCGGGCGAAGGCGTCCCACTCCGAGGGTGTGAAGACCAGCACGGCCCGGCCGGGATCGGTCGGCTGCCGGACGGCGACGTAAGTCACGCCGTCGGAATGCGGGACGAAGGCGTACTCCGCACAGTGCTCCAAGGTCACCCCCGCCGGCTCGGCGCGGATCCACGACGCTCCGGTCAGGTCGAGTTCGTGCCGGATGTGTGCCTTGTCATCGGTCGGCCGGCTCATCGGCACAGCGTATCCGCCGTCCGCGAAACTGCCGGAGACAACTCCCAGGACACAAGAAGGCCCCGTCGCCCGAAAAGGACGACGGGGCCTCCGAAACAGCAAGACTCAGGCGGTCTCGGTGATCGGCCGGTCCACCCACGACATGAGGTCGCGCAGCTTCTTGCCCGTCGCCTCGATCGGGTGCTGGTTGCCCTGCTCCTCGAGCTTCGTGAAGTTCGGCCGTCCGGCCTCGTCCTCGGCGACCCATTCGCGAGCGAACGTGCCGTCCTGGATCTCGCCGAGGATCTTCTTCATCTCCTCCTTCACGGCCGGCGAGATGACGCGCGGGCCGCGGGTGAGGTCGCCGTACTCGGCGGTGTCGGAGATGGAGTACCGCTGGCGCGCGATGCCGCCCTCGTACATGAGGTCGACGATCAGCTTCAGCTCGTGCAGCACCTCGAAGTACGCGATCTCCGGGGCGTACCCGGCCTCGGTGAGCACCTCGAACCCGGTCTGCACCAGCGCCGACGCGCCACCGCAGAGCACCGCCTGCTCGCCGAAGAGGTCGGTCTCGGTCTCCTCGGTGAAGGTGGTCTTGATGACACCCGCGCGGGCACCGCCGATGGCCGCCGCGTAGGACAGCGCGAGCGCCTGCGCGTTGCCGGTGGCGTCCTGCTCGACCGCGATCAGGCAGGGCACGCCCTTGCCGTCGACGAACTGGCGGCGGACCAGGTGACCCGGGCCCTTCGGAGCGACCATCGCGACGTCGACGTTGGCCGGCGGCTTGATCAGGTCGTACCGGATGTTGAAGCCGTGGCCGAAGAAGATCGCGTCGCCGTCCTTGAGGTTGGGCGCGATGTCGTCGGTGTAGATGAAGCGCTGCTTCGTGTCCGGCGCGAGGATCATGATCACGTCGGCCTCGGCGGACGCCTCGGCCGGGGTCAGCACGCGCAGGCCCTGCTCCTCGGCCTTGGCCCGGGACTTCGACCCCTCCGGCAGGCCGATGCGGACGTCGACGCCCGAGTCGCGAAGGCTCAGCGAGTGGGCGTGACCCTGGCTGCCGTAGCCGATCACGGCGACCTTGCGACCCTGGATGATCGACAGGTCGGCGTCGTCGTCGTAGAAGATTTCCACTGCCATGGGAGGTACTACTTCCTCTCTGTACTGCACGAAAACTGGGTCAGCGGGGAGAAGTGGCGGTGATCGAGCGGGCCCCGCGACCCACCGCGACCATGCCGGACTGCACGAGTTCACGGATGCCGTACGGCTCCAGCATCCGCAGCAGTGCACCGATCTTGTCCGACGTCCCGGTCGCCTCGACGGTGAGCGCCTCCGGCGAGACGTCCACCACCTTGGCGCGGAAGAGCTGAACGGTCTCAAGGACCTGGCTGCGCACGGTGGCGTCGGCCCGGACCTTGACGAGCAGCAGTTCGCGCTGCACCGCAGTGCCCGATTCCAGCTCCACGATCTTGATCACGTTCACCAGCTTGTTGAGCTGCTTGGTCACCTGTTCGAGCGGTAGCTCCTCAACGGCGACCACGATCGTCATGCGGGACACCTCGGGGTTCTCCGTGGGCCCGACGGCGAGCGACTCGATGTTGAACCCGCGCCGGGAGAACAGTCCCGAGACCCGGGCGAGCACGCCGGGCTTGTTCTCGACCAGCACGCTCAGCGTGTGCACGGTCATGCCTGTTCTCCTTCCGCGGCGGCGGCCTCGGCGGCTTCCTGCGAGACCTCGTCATCGTCGAACAACGGCCGGATGCCGCGGACGGCCATGATCTCGTCGTTCCCGGTGCCCGCGGCCACCATCGGCCACACCTGGGCATCCTTCCCCACGACGAAATCGATCACGACGGGGCGGTCGTTGATCTCCATCGCCCGCCGGATCGTCGCGTCGACGTCCTCCTTCGTCTCGCACCGCAGACCGGCGCAGCCGAGCGCCTCGGCCAGGAGCGTGAAGTCGGGAATGCGGTGCTTGTGGGTGCCGAGGTCGGTGTTGGAGTACCGCTCGGAGTAGAACAGGTTCTGCCACTGGCGGACCATGCCCAGGTTGCCGTTGTTGATCACGGCGACCTTGATCGGCGCGCCCTCGATGGCGCAGGTCGCGAGCTCCTGGTTGGTCATCTGGAAGCAGCCGTCGCCGTCGATCGCCCACACCGGCGTGTCCGGGAGACCGAACTGCGCACCCATCGCGGCCGGCACGGCGAAGCCCATGGTGCCGAGGCCGCCGGAGTTGATCCACGTACGCGGCTTCTCGTACTTCACGAACTGCGCGGCCCACATCTGGTGCTGCCCGACGCCCGCTGCGTACACCGCGTCCGGGCCGACGAGCTCGCCGATGCGCTCGATGACGTACTGCGGCGACAGCGAGCCGTCATCGGGCCACTCGTAACCGGCCGGGTAGTCCTCGCGCCACGAATCGACCTGCGTCCACCAGTCCGCGAGGTCGGGACGGCCCTGGTCGAACTCGGCCTTCACCGCGTCGATCAGCTCGCCGATGATCTCCTTGCAGTCGCCGACGATCGGCACGTCCGCCTTGCGGTTCTTGGAGATCTCGGCCGGGTCGATGTCCGCGTGGACGATCTTCGCCTCCGGCGCGAACGACTCCAGCTGGCCGGTGACCCGGTCGTCGAACCGGGCGCCGAGCGCGATCAGCAGGTCCGCCCGCTGCATCGACGCGACCGCGGCGACCGAACCGTGCATACCCGGCATGCCGACGTGCTGGCGGTGCGAATCGGGGAACGCTCCGCGCGCCATCAGCGTGGTCGCCACCGGGATGCCGGTGAGCTCGGCCAGCTCGAGCAGCTGCTCGGACGCCTCCGCCTTGATCACGCCGCCACCGACGTACAGCACGGGCCGGCGCGCCTTCGCGATCAGCTTCGCGGCCTCGCGGACCTGCTTGCCGTGCGGGCGCAACGTGGGACGGTAGCCGGGCAGCCGGAGCTCGGGCGGCCAGGAGAACGAGGTCATCTCCTGCAGCACGTCCTTGGGGATGTCCACCAGGACCGGGCCGGGTCGGCCGCTGCTTGCCAGGTGGAACGCCTCGGCGATGGTCCGCGGGATCTCCGCCGGATCGGTGACGAGGAAGTTGTGCTTGGTGATCGGCATGGTGATGCCGCAGATGTCGGCTTCCTGGAAGGCGTCGGTGCCGATGAGGGCCCGCGACTGTTGCCCCGTGATGGCGACGACCGGCACCGAGTCCATGTTGGCGTCGGCCAGCGGGGTGACGAGGTTCGTGGCGCCGGGGCCGGACGTCGCCATGCAGACACCGACCTTGCCGGTCGCCTGCGCGTACCCGGTGGCAGCGTGGCCGGCACCCTGCTCGTGCCGGACGAGGACGTGCCGGACCTTGACCGAGTCGAGGAGCGGGTCGTAGGCGGGAAGAATGGTGCCACCCGGAATGCCGAATACGACCTCCGCGCCGACCGCCTCGAGCGAGCGGACGAGGGACTGCGCACCGGTGACGCGCACCGGGGTCCCTGCCGGAGGGGCGGGCTTCGGACGTGCTCCTGGGACGCCGGGCGCGGTCGGCCCGGGTTTCGCGTCGCTGCGCGACGTGGCACTGGTCATCGGTTCTGCCTCGTGGGTTCTCGGTGTCACTCGTTCGGGTTGTCTGGGCCGTACTTCCGGTCGGGGAACCGGTTTCACGCAACAAAAAACCCCCGCCGACCGTGAGGTCGCACGAGGGTCGCGCGTCGACGCAGCGGAGACTTCCTAAGCGTCGACGCGCTGGGGAAGTACGATGCCGGTCTGCGTTGTCACGGCGCTGACGTTAGTCGCGCGTGCGGGCGAGTGTCAACTCTACGGGACGGCAGTTCCGCATCGTGGGCAGCCAGTACTGCCCCGTTTTCCCTCCCGCAATGCCCGCGCGCGACCCGGGCGCAGGTCACTCCCGGCGGCGGTGCACCATTCCCTGCGTGGCCAAGAAAGAGCAGCACCAGCGCACGGACGAGGGCCGGAGGGCCGTTTTCCGTATCCCGACCACGGCGTACCTGGCGATCGGTCTCCTGACCATCTGTGTGACTCCGGTCGCACTCGGCGAGATCGGCGGATTCCAATGGCTGTACGTGTTCCCGCTCGCGCTGCTCGTGTTCGTCGCCCGCACGCGCACGGTCGCGACGCGGGAGGGCCTGCAGGTCCGGACAGTCTTCGGGAAACGCGACCTGCCGTGGTCGTCGCTCAAAGGCCTGGCGATCACCGGCAAGGCGCGAGTCCGGGCCGTTCTGGGGGATGACACGCAGATCAGCCTTCCCACAGTACGGACACGGCACCTTCCGGTGCTGGCGCTGGTGAGTGAAGGGAAGATCCAGGACCCGTCCGGGGTGCTGAGTGATGAGGAGCTGACGGGTCAGGCGTCGGCGTCGGAGTCCGGGGAAGCTGAGGGGTCTGGCGCGCCGTCGCCTTCTGGTGGCGAAACGCCCGCCGAGGCGTCGCCTTCTGGTGGCGAAACGCCCGTCGGGCCGTCGCCTGCCAGTGGCGAAACATCCTCCGCGCCGTCACCCATCGATGGCGAAACGACCGCCGCGCCTTCGCCCGCTGATGTCGAGACGCCGTCGCCTTCTGGTGGCGACACGCCCGCCGGTCCGGCACCCGCAGGTGGCGAAACATCTTCCATACCGTCGCCTGTCAGCGGCGAGCCACTCACCGCGCCGTCGCCGATGAATGGCGAAACGCCGTCCACGCCGTCGCCCGTCAACGGCGAAACTGCCTTCGCACCGTCGCCCACTGGTGGCGAAATGCACTCCACACCCCCGTCCACGGTTGCCGACCCACCGGCCCCCGCGGAACCCGCAACGCCCGCCGCCTCGTCTCCCGCTGACGACGCCAAGCGGGCCCGCACCGAGACCGGCGGCGCCGAGGGCAAAGCCGGGGAGTAGAATTGGTAGGACCAGTTTGCGGGACCGCCTCATCGACCCGCCTGGTCCAGCCTTCTGACCTGGGAGAATGCCGTGCCGCACCTCCGTTCCCGGACCACCACCCACGGTCGCAACGCGGCGGGCGCACGCTCGCTCTGGCGTGCGACCGGAATGACCGACAGCGATTTCGGCAAGCCGATCGTCGCGATCGCCAACTCGTACACGCAGTTCGTGCCCGGCCACGTGCACCTCAAGGACCTCGGCGAGATCGTCGCCGAGGCGGTGGCCGAAGCCGGCGGCATCGCGCGCGAGTTCCACACCATCGCCGTCGACGACGGCATCGCGATGGGCCACTCGGGCATGCTGTACTCGCTGCCGTCGCGCGAGATCATCGCCGATTCGGTCGAGTACATGGTCAACGCGCACCAGGCCGACGCGCTCGTGTGCATCTCCAACTGCGACAAGATCACGCCGGGCATGCTGAACGCCGCCATGCGGCTCAACATCCCCACCGTGTTCGTCTCCGGCGGGCCGATGGAGGCGGGCAAGGCCGTGGTCGTCGAGGGGATCGCGCAAGCGCCGACGGACCTGATCACCACCATCGCGGCGTCCGCGAACTCGGCAATCGACGACGAGGGCCTGTCCGCCGTCGAGCGTTCCGCGTGCCCGACCTGCGGTTCGTGCTCCGGCATGTTCACCGCGAACTCGATGAACTGCCTCACCGAAGCGCTGGGATTGTCGTTGCCGGGCAACGGTTCCACGCTGGCGACGCACGCCGCCCGGCGCGAGCTGTTCGCCAACGCCGGCCGCACGGTCGTCGAGCTGTGCCAGCGCTGGTACGGGTCCGATGACGAGTCGGCCTTGCCACGCTCGATCGCCACCAAGGCGGCCTTCGAGAACGCGATGGCGCTGGACATGGCCATGGGCGGGTCCACCAACACCGTGCTGCACATCCTCGCCGCCGCGCAGGAGGGCGAGGTCGACTTCACGATCAGCGACATCGACGAGATCGGCCGACGGGTGCCGTGCCTGTCGAAGGTCGCGCCGAACTCCGACTACCACATGGAGGACGTCCACCGCGCCGGTGGAATCCCCGCCATCCTCGGCGAGCTGTACCGCGGTGGCCTGCTGAACACCGACGTCCACGCGGTCCACGCGCCGGACCTGGCCGGCTGGCTGAACGAGTGGGACGTTCGCGCCGAGTCGCCGTCGGAAAAGGCGCTCGAACTGTTCCACGCCGCGCCCGGCGGCGTCCGCACGACAAAGGCGTTCTCGACGGAAAACCGCTGGTCGTCGCTCGACACCGACGCTGACGGCGGCTGCATCCGGGACGTCGAGCACGCCTACACGAAGGACGGCGGCCTCGCCATCCTTCGCGGCAACCTCGCCGAGAACGGCGCAGTGATCAAGGCCGCGGGCATCGACGAGGACCTGTGGCACTTCCAGGGTCCGGCACGGGTGCTGGAAAGCCAGGAGGACGCCGTGTCGGCGATCCTCAAGAAGGAAATCCAGCCGGGCGAGGTGCTGGTGATCCGGTACGAGGGCCCCGCAGGCGGCCCCGGCATGCAGGAAATGCTGCACCCGACGGCGTTCCTCAAGGGCTCGGGCCTCGGCAAGAAGTGCGCCCTGATCACCGACGGCCGGTTTTCCGGCGGTTCGTCGGGCATCTCGGTGGGACACATCTCACCGGAAGCCGCGGCGGGCGGCCTGATCGGCCTGGTCGAGGACGGTGACCAGATCGTGCTGGACATCCACGAACGTCGCCTGGAACTCCTGGTCGAGCCGGAGGTCCTGGCCGAACGCCGGGCGAAGATGGACACGTCGGAACGCCCGTGGCACCCGAAGGACCGGCAGCGTCCGATCACCTCGGCACTGCGGGCGTATGCCCGGATGGCAACGTCGGCAGACACGGGCGCGGTGCGCGACCCGAACCGCTGATCTTTCGATCTCTCGCTGATGATCTTGAGGGTCCTTCGCGGATCCTGAGCGTTCTTCATCCGACGCCCCTGAAGGACATTCATCGGCGACAGGGCCCGTTTCCTTGGCGGAGCGGGCCCTGTCGCCGTTTTGTGGCAGACGCCCACTCGGTTTCCGAGCACTCGCGTGGTGTCAGCGCACACTCATCCGATCTCGACAATCGATCACGCCGGTCTCGACGTGCGCTCACATTCTCGGCAAGCCCGCGCACATGAACGGCTACAGCCAACCAACCGATGCCCCTACACGCCCGCTGGCCGTCCACCGGACGAAATATCCACTCTGACCAGGCTGTCGCCCCCAAACGGCAACGCGCTCCAGCTGCCCGGACCGGCGACCACCCGCAGCCAAATCGGCGCAGCGACACCGCGCCGCGTCCCGATCGGCGCACCCAACGCTGCCACCGATCGACTACACCCGACCGCCCGGCCGTCACCGAGTCAGGACGATGACCACCACCGACGCCGCCGCGGCCAAGAGCAGAGAGATGAGCCCCAGCGGCAACGGCCGCTTCCGCCAAGGCGTGTTCCGTTCCAACGACAGCCGCCCCGCGCCGGTGAAGATCAGGGTCAGCGCGCACACCCCCAGCAGCAGCTCGTACTCCCAGCCCTGCCCGGAACCCTCGAAGAAGCCGCCGTGGAACTTCGCGTAGACGACGTTCGCCGCCACCCCCAGCAGCCCCGCCGCGGCGAGCGGGGTGAACAGCCCGACGATCACCAGCGCGCTTCCCGCGATCTCGGTGATCCCCGTGATCCAGGACAGCAGCGTGGTCTGCTTGTGGTACCCGAACGTCTCCAGCACGTGCGCGAACCCGCCGACACCAGGGCCGCCGAACGCGCCGAACAGGTGCTGCAGCCCGTGCGCGCCCATGATCACGCCGAGGCCCAGGCGCAGGACCAGCAGGCCGAGGCCCAGGCCGCCCTGCCGGGGTTCGTCGTGGTCGTTGCCGGTGGAGTCCTCGACGTCGGACAGCAGGCTGGTCTGGTAGTCGTCCCCTTGACTGGTCACGGGCGAAGGTTAAGGGATCCAGGCGTGGCCTGCGAGCGAGCGCGCCGAGGTCAGGGGCACTTTCAGGGTTCACCCTGAGGGAATGACCGGTAAGAAATGATCAGTATTCGCCGCGCACGAGGTTGCCAGGTAGCTCTCCACCAGCGTACCGGGCGATCTCCGCCGCGGCCACCACGTAAGCACGCCGCCGGACGCCCCGCACCGCGCCCGCGACATGCGGTGTCAACAGGAGGCCCGGCACTGTCCACAACGGATGGCCGGGCGGCAACGGCTCCGGGTCGGTCACGTCGAGTGCCGCCCGTAGCCGCTCAGTGGCGAGTTCCGTGACCAGCGCATTGGTGACCACCACCGGCCCACGAGCGGCGTTGACCAGCACCGCGCCGTCCCGCATTGCCGCGAGGAAACGAGCGTCGACCATGCCCCGCGTCCGTGACGTGAGGGGGACCATCATGACCACGACGTCGTAGTGCGGCAGCAAATCCGGGAGCTCATCGACCCCGTGCACGCCCTCGCGCGCCGACATCCCGACCATCGTGCACCGGACGTCAAAGGGCTCCAGCCGCCTGCGCAACTGCCGTCCGACGTCCCCCGCTCCGACGATCAGCACATGCTGACCCTGCAAAGTGTCGGACGGCTGAGGTGCCCAGCGCCCCGCCCGTTGCGCCGTCGCGTAAACGTCCAGATTCCGGTACATCGACAGCAGGACGCCGACCACCCATTCCGCTGTACTGCCGCCGTGCGCGCCGCGGCAGGTGGACAGCAGGACCCCGTCCGGAAGGCGCCCGATCCAATCGTCCGCGCCGGCGGTGAGGAGTTGCACGAGCTTGAGGTTCGGCAGGTCGTGCCAGAATTCGTCGCCGGACGGCGCGAAGCCCGGGACAAGCACCTCGGCCTTCGCGGCCTCCGGCGGCAACGGACCGCTCCGGTCGTAACGCACCACGTGGACGAGCGGAATCTCGGACAACGCCGCGACGCCCTCGTCGTCCGGGACCAGCACGGTGACTGTCATGATCACCAAGGTAACCACTTACGAGTGGCTCACGCCGCGCCACCTACGCTGGAGTCATCATGCGTACCCGGTTCCGGTGGTCGGCGCCGCTGGCTCTCCTCGCCTGCGGCAGCCTCGTGCTTTCCGGCTGCGCCCGGTTCGACGACACCGCAGCCGGGCAGACGTTCACCCCGGCGCCGGTCCCGAGCCCCGAATCACCACCGCAGGTGCAGGAAAACGGCGACGACTCCGGCAGCGGCCCTCGCTCCGGCCCGGCCCAGCCGCAGCCGTCGCAGGTCCCGCCGCCACAGGGCTGCAAGGACTTCGACAAGGCCGTCATCGCCACCTGCCTGGACACGGTTTCCGCAGTCGCCGGCCTCCCGGGTGAAGGAGCCGCGCCCGCGGCGCTCGCCGGGGAACGGAAAACAGGCCGCGTCCTGCTGGCGAGCTCAGGACACGATGCGGCGCCGTTCGCGCAACTGGACGTCCAGGCCGATGGCGACGGTGGCCTCACCAGCCTGGCCCTGTCGCCGACGTACGTCGAAGACCAGCTTGTCTTCGCCTACGTCACCACGCCGACCGACAACCGCGTCGTGCGCTTCGCCAAGGGTCAACCGCCGAAACCCGTGCTGACCGGAATCCCGAAGGGCCCGACCGGCAACCGCGGAGCCCTGGCCAGCGACGGATCGGGCGCCCTGCTCGTCGCGACCGGCGACGCCGGCAACCCGGCCGCAGCCGCGGATCCGAACTCCTTGGCAGGCAAGGTCTTGCGCATCGACACGTCCGGCAAGCCGGCACCGGGCAACCCCTCCGCCGGATCCGCCGTCTACACCAAGGGCCTGCACTCCCCCGGCGGCCTCTGCGGATCACCCGACGGAAAGCGCATGTGGGTGACCGACCACCCCGCCGACGGCCCCGATGCCGTGTACCGCTTGCAGGCCGGTCAGTCCCTCACAACGCCCGCGTGGACCTGGCCGGACCGCCCGGCCCTTGGCGGCTGCGTCGATTTCGTGGACGCGAACGGCATCCTCGGCATCGCATCGTCGACGGGATTGCAGAACGTACCGGTCAACCGGGACGGCGCCGTCACCGGCAAACCGTCAGTCAGCCTCGACGGCAAGGGCAAACCCCCCACGACGTACGGCCGGCTGTCCGCCATGAGCATGGTCAACCCCCAACTGGCGGTCGCAGGAACCGTCAACAAGGACGGCGGCAAACCGGTCTCCAGTGACGACCGCGTGGTGCTGATCGTGGTGACCGACACCGGCGGAGGCCCGGGCAAGGACTGACCACCGCAGCTCGACCAGCCGTTTCGCAGGGCGGTCTGCCGCTTGATCAGGCATTTCGCAGGGCTGCCCGCCGCTTGACCAGGCATTCTGTGATGCGCTCCCCGGTTTGGCCGCTGAGTGGCGACGGCAGAACCTTCGCCGCGTGAGGACGACGCCGAGCCTTTGCGAGCTGTCCGGTGCCGTCCCTGGATGGCGGGTCCAGGCCTCCCGAGATGGGTGTTGGCCTATCGGAGACGATCCGGCCGCCAGAGGTGACCGGAGTGTTGGCCTATGGGAGGCGATCCGCCCGGCGCGAGCCGACCCGAGTGTCGGCCTCCTGGAGACGACCCGCCAGCCCGAACTGACCCAAGCATCGGCCTCCTCCACACGACCCGCCAGCCCAAGCCGACCCAAGCATCGGCCTCCCGCAGACGTCCCGCCAACCCAGGCCGACCCAAGCATCGGCCTCCCGCAGACGTCCCGCCAACCCAGGCCGACCGAACGCAAGCCCGCCGGAGGCGATCCGCCCACCCTCTGCTGACCCGAGTGCCGCCCCTTCGGTACCCGGACCCGCCCACCCCCTGAGATAGCCCCGCACGCGAACCCGCTCAAGGCATCCCCGGCCCGGTGACACCGTCGCCACTGAGTGGCGAATAGACCGGACTCCATCGCTGACCAGGCCAAACTCCCCGTCGCCACTCAGCGGCGACGACCGGAAGCCCGGCTCTCCGCCCGAACCGCGCGGATGTCGAGGATCGCCAGCGCGACCGACCCGATCGTGAACGCCATCCCCAAATATCGTCCGACTCCACCCGAGATCGTCACTCCCGCGGCTTTCAGGAACGCGCGCTGATCGCTGTCGAACACCCAGTCCAGCGTCGTCCAGCCGATCACCATCAGCAGCAGCACCGCGAGCGCGCCCACGAGCCACAAGTGCGGCAGCCCGCTCACCCGTGCCTTCTTGACCTGCCCGAAAACAACCACCACAACCCCGACGGCGGCCAGCAGCAACGGCGGCACCCACGAGAACAGGTCCGAATGCCAAGCCGTGCGAACGACGTCACTGGGTGGCAACGAGGCGAAGGCATCGCGAACGTCCGGCGTCGCGGTGTCGGCCGACAGCACGGTCCACGGGAGAAACAGCGACCCGACCGCGAGCAGCCCGGCGGCCAGGCCGAGCCACTCCCGCCAGGTGACACGTTTGGCTGAGAACCCCACTCAGGAACCGACGCGTTCGATGACCAGCTCACGCACCCGCTTGGCGTCCGCCTGACCCTTGGTCGCCTTCATGACCGCGCCGACGATCGCGCCCGCAGCGGCGACCTTGCCGCCGCGGATCTTGTCGGCGATGTCCGGTTGGGCGGCCAGTGCTTCGTCGACAGCGGTCAACAGCGCCGAATCGTCGGAGACGACTTTCAGCCCGCGCTTTTCGACGACCTCACGCGGCGAACCCTCACCCGCGAGCACGCCCTGCGCGACCTCCTTGGCGAGCTTGTTCGTGAGCTCCCCGGAGGACACGAGCGCGATCACCTCGGCGACCTGCGCCGGCGTGATCGGCAGGTCGGCCAGCTCGACCTCGCGCGCATTCGCTTCCTGCGCAAGGGTGTTGACCCACCAGCCGCGCGCCTCGTCCGGCGTCGCGCCGGACTCGACCGTTGCCGCGACGAGGTCGACCGCGCCGACGTTCAGCAGGTCACGCAGGGCCTCGTCGGAGAGCTTCCACTCGTCCTGGATCCGCTTGCGCCGCTCCCCCGGCATCTCCGGCAGCGTCGCGCGCAGCTCCTCGACCCACTCGCGCGACGGCGCGATCGGCACGAGGTCGGGCTCCGGGAAGTACCGGTAGTCCTCCGCGGTTTCCTTGGCGCGCCCGGACGACGTGGTGCCGTCGGCCTCCTGGAAGTGCCGCGTCTCCTGCCGGATCGACCCGCCGCCGGCAAGAATCGCCGCCTGCCGCGTCATTTCGTACCGCACCGCGCGCTCGACGCTGCGCAACGAGTTCACGTTCTTCGTCTCTGTGCGCGTTCCGAATTCCGTGGCGTCCTTGGCCATCAACGACACATTCGCGTCGCAGCGCAGCGAACCCTGGTCCATCCGGACGTCGGACACGTCGAGCGCGCGCAGCAGGTCGCGCAGCGCGGTGACGTACGCGCGGGCCACCTCGGGCGCGCGGGCGCCGGTGCCTTCGATGGGCTTCGTGACGATCTCGATCAGCGGCACGCCGGCGCGGTTGTAGTCGAGCAGCGAGTGCTCGGCGCCGTGGATCCGGCCGGTCGCACCGCCGATGTGCAGCGACTTTCCGGTGTCCTCTTCCATGTGCGCGCGCTCGATCTCGACGCGCACGACCTCGCCGTCGTCGAGCGTCACGTCGAGGTAGCCGTTGAACGCGATCGGCTCGTCGTACTGCGATGTCTGGAAGTTCTTCGGCATGTCCGGGTAGAAATAGTTCTTCCGGGCGAAGCGGCACCACTCGGCGATCTCGCAGTTCAGCGCGAGCCCGATCCGGATCGCGCCCTCCACGGCCTTGCCGTTCACGACCGGCAGCGAACCCGGCAGGCCGAGGCAGGTCGGGCACGTCTTGGTGTTCGGCTCGCCGCCGAACTCGTTGAGGCAGCCGCAGAACATCTTCGTGTTCGTGCTGAGCTCCACGTGGACCTCGAGCCCGAGTACGGGGTCGAAACGCTCGACGACCTCCGCGTAGTCCATCAACTCGGCCACGGCAGTCACTTCGTTCCTCCCAGCTCCGGAACCTGGTGCACGAGCGAGCCGCCGGCAGCTGCGTCGCGCGCGGCCTCGTACGCGGCGCCGACGTGGTACAGCCGGTCGTCGGCGAGCGCGGGGGCCATGATCTGCAGGCCGACCGGCAGCCCGTCTTCGTCGGACAGCCCGCTCGGGACGCTCATGGCGGCGTTGCCCGCGAGGTTCGACGGGATAGTGCACAGGTCGGCGAGGTACATCGCCATCGGATCGTCGACGCGCTCGCCGATCTTGAACGCCGTGGTCGGCGTAGTCGGCGACACGAGCACGTCGACCTTCTCGAAGGCCGCAGTGAAGTCTCGCGTGATGAGCGTGCGCACCTTCTGCGCGGAGCCGTAGTACGCGTCGTAGTAGCCCGATGAAAGCGCGTACGTGCCGAGCATGATGCGGCGCTTCACTTCAGCGCCGAAGCCCTTCTCACGCGTCAGGGACATGACTTCCTCGGCGCTGTGCGCACCGTCGTCCGAGACGCGCAAGCCGTAGCGCATCGCGTCGAAGCGCGCGAGGTTAGACGACGCTTCGCTCGGCGCGATCAAGTAGTACGCCGGTAGCGCGTACGTGAAGTGCGGGCACGACACCTCGACCACATCGGCGCCGAGAGCGCGAAGCTGCTCCACCGCAGCTTCGAACGACCGCAGCACGCCTGGCTGGTAGCCGTCGCCACCGAACTCCTTCACGACGCCGACGCGTACGCCTGACAGGTCACCCTTCGCGCCTTCACGCGCCGCGGCGACGACAGGCGGCACCGGCGCGTTGATGGATGTCGAGTCCAACGGGTCGTAACCGGCAATCACTTCGTGCAGCAGTGCGGCGTCCAGCACCGTACGCGCGCACGGTCCGGCCTGGTCGAGCGAAGACGAGAACGCCACGAGGCCATAGCGCGACACTCCGCCGTACGTCGGCTTCACGCCCACAGTGCCCGTGACAGAGCCAGGCTGCCGGATGGAGCCACCTGTGTCCGTGCCGATGGCGAGCGCCGCCTCGAACGCGGAAATCGCCGCTGAGGAGCCACCGCCCGACCCGCCCGGGATGCGCGCGTGGTCCCACGGGTTGTGCGTGGGGCCGAACGCGGAGTTCTCCGTGGACGAGCCCATCGCGAACTCGTCCATGTTCGTCTTGCCCAGGATGACGACGCCGGCTTCGCGCAGCTTGCGCGTGACTGTCGCGTCGTACGGCGGGAGCCAGCCTTCGAGCGTGCGAGACCCGCAGGTCGTAGGCACGCCCTTCGTGGTCAGCACGTCTTTGAGCGCCAGCGGGACGCCGGCCAGCGGCGACACCGGCTGCTCGCCCGCGGCCAGCTGCTCGTCGACGGTCTTGGCCGCGCCGAGCGCGCCCTCGGTGTCGATGTGCAGGAATGCGTGCACGTGGTCGTCCACCGCCGCGATGCGGTCCAGGTGCGCCTGCGCGACCTCGACCGCGGACACCTCGCGCGTGTGGATCTTCGCCGCCAGCTCGGCGGCGGTCAGCTTGACGAGTTCGGTCACTGTTCTTCTCCCAGGATCCGCGGCACCCGGAACCGGCCATCCTCGGCGGCCGGCGCGGCGGCCAGCGCGTCCTTCTGCGCGAGGCTGGGGCGAACGACGTCCTCGCGGAAGACGTTCGTCAGCGGCACGGCGTGCGAGGTCGGCGGAACGTCCTCCGCGGCGACCTGGCTGACCTTCGCCACCGAGTCCAGGATCTGGTCGAGCTGGCCCGCGAAGACGTCCAGCTCGTCGTCGGTGACGGCCAGCCTGGCCAGCTTGGCGAGGTGCGCGACCTCGTCTCGGGAAATGTTGGGCACGCGGGTGACTCCCGGGGTGTGCTGTGCGGGTGCTCTCGGAAGCTGCAAGTCTATGGTGACGGCGTCGGACGGCTCGACCGGGTTGTTCGGGCGGCGGGCACCGGGCAGGGCGTCCCGCTCGTCGGACAGCGGGTCCCCAACGGGTACCCGGTCTGTCACAATCGGCGCCCGGCAAGCGCGTCCCACGACAGGGCTGGGGCGCCTGAGGCGAGAGGGGCGCGTGGTGTCGTTCCTGATCCGGGTCCAGCTTCCGGACTCCCCCGGCACCCTCGGCGCGGTCGCGACCGCGCTCGGCACCGTCGGGGCCGACATCCTGAGCGTGGACGTGGTGGAACGCGGCGGCGGGCTCGCCATCGACGACCTGGTGGTCGAACTCCCGTCCGGCCGGCTCCCGGACGCCCTCATCACCGCGGCGGAGAGCGTGGAAGGCGTCGAGGTCGACGCCGTGCGGCCGTACGCAGGGATTCTCGACACGCATCGGGAGCTGGAGCTCGTCGAGGAGATCGCCGCCCAGCCGAAAGACGGCCTCGACCTGCTCGCCGAAGGTGTGCCGAAAATCATCCGCGCTGGGTGGGCGGTCATCGTCGAACACTCCGAATCGGGTCCTCGCCGTCTCGCTTCGTCGAGCGCGGCGCCGGAGAACCCGGTCACGGACCTGCCCTGGCTGCCGCTGGAACGCGCAACCGTCCTCGACGGCGAGGAGGACTGGGTGCCGGAAACGTGGAAAGAGCTCGGCACCGAGCTGGCTGCGACTCCCCTGGGCAAACCGGGGAAGGCGATGCTGGTCGCCCGGCCGGGTGGGCCTAATTTCCGTGCTGCGGAGGTTGCGCGGCTGGCTCACTTCGCCGGCATTGTCGCGGTGGTGCTGGACGGGTGACCCGGTCTTTGGGCCGTCTGTCCTGATGCTGCCGGCGATGGCCTGCTTCTGGCGTGGTGGCCGGTTGGGCTTGGGCTGGTAGGTGCCCTGTCTCCGGGATGCTGGTAGGCGAACGGTCTCTGGGATTGAGCGCTTTTTGTTGCGCTGAACAGTCAATTCCCCGGCAGGTCATGCGTTGCCGCCGATCGGCGAGTTGCTTCTGCCGATTCGCTGCGCTGCCCGAGAGCATGCGGGGTGCGTGGCAGTGCACGCTTTCTTGGGCCTGGCAGAGGCTGTTTCCTCCGCTCAACCCCCAGTCTGTCCTGCCCAGGACCCGGCGCTGCTTCAGCGCGGCTTGGCACCGGTGCGTTTGTGCCCGCGACCGGTTCACCGGGGCTCACTGGTGGCTGGCCCGTCAGGCGAGGTCAGTACTCAACGACGTAAGAGGTCAGCACTTATCGGCATAAAGCGTGATCACCGTGCTGGCGGCAACCATGGCACCAGGCTTGGGATCCTGCCCTGTCTGACACCAATTCCGGTCAATGATCATAGCCCGGTTCTTCCCGGACGAGTCGACCTCGCGGAGGTTGTACAACCCGGCGGCCTGCATGGCGTCTTGCGCATCCTGATGGTTCATGCCCGACACGTCGGGGACCTTGATCGCAGCAGGCTGGACAGCACTGGCCGGCGCGTTGCCAGTCGCCGCCCCGGTCACGGTGACGCTCACGGTTTCAGTCGTGGCCGTAACGGTAGTGGTGCCGCCGGGTTGCGCATTGCACGCTGTGGCCAGAAGAGCGGCTGCACCGACGACCGGCACAATGGCTTTGACGAGTTTCGGCACGATCACGCTTCCTCACCTGGTTGGCATTCGATGCGTGACAGCTGGGTCGAAACCGGCTAACCGAACGTTACAGCCCATCACCCACCGGCACCAACGCCGTAGCGACGATCAGCCGTCCTTCAGCAGACCGACCGCGCACGAATCGGCAAGGTCTGCGCCGAACCGCCGCTCACCAGGCATCGCCGTCCAACGGCGACGACCCAGCCCGTCGCCAAAATTCGGCAACAGCACCTGACCTGCGAAAATGCCCGTCAGAGATCGTACTCGTAGGCGATCAGGTTGACCCCCGGATGCGGATGCCAGTCCCGTCCCGGAAGACGGCGGAAGCCGATGCGCTCGTACAGCCGGTGCGCCGTCCGCATCACGTCCAGGCTGCTCAGCACCACTTTCCCGACCCCGAGTTCCCGCCCCCGGTCCAGCACAGCTCTGGTGAGCGCCTCGCCGATCCCCCGCCCACGCGCCACCCCCGCGACGGCCAGCATCCGGAACTCCAGCTCCCCCGGCTCGGATATCTCGGCGAGCGCGCTGCCTGGCCGGACCACGGCGACCGACCCCACGACCTGACCGTCCGGATCGACCGCAACCAGCAGCTCGGCATGGTCCGCCCGGCGCGACACATTCCGCAGCTCAGCCTCATACGCCGCGTCGACGTCGAAGAAGCCCTCGCTCCGATACGCCTCAACCGTCACGTCACCGAGCGCCTCGAATTCATCCCGCCGCGCCTGGCGGATCTCCACCTCAGTCATCACCCTCCCCAGTTTCCGATTCGGCGCCGGTATCGAGCGCCAGCTCTGCAGCTGCCTCCGGCCCGCGCTCCAGCAACGCCCGAAACCCGGTCTCGTCCAGTACCGGCACCTTCAGCTGCACGGCCTTCTCGAATTTCGACCCGGGCGAGTCACCCACCACGACGAACGCAGTCTTCTTCGACACCGACCCCGCCGCTTTGCCACCACGCGCCATGATGACTTCTTTGGCTTCGTCGCGGGAAAATCCGTCGAGCGAACCGGTCACCACGATCGAAAGGCCTTCCAGATTCCGCGGAATGGAATCGTCGCGCTCTTCCTCCATCCGGACCCCGGCGCGTCGCCATTTTTCGACGATCTCCCGGTGCCACCCGACTTCGAACCACTCCTGCACGGCATGCGCGATGGTGGGCCCGACGCCGTCGACGTCTGCCAGTTCTTCCTCGCTCGCGTCCTCGATCCGTTGCAGTGAGCCGAATTCCCGGGCAAGTGCCTGCGCCGCAGTAGGACCGACGTGCCGGATCGACAGCGCGACAATCACCTTCCACAGCGGCCGGTCCTTTGCCGAATCGAGGTTTGACAGCAGCTTCCGCGCATTCGCCGACAACTCCCCAGCCTTGGTGCGGAACAACTCCACCTCGGCGAGCGACTCCTCGTCGAGGTCGAAAACGTCACCTTCATCGGCGACCACCCGAGCTTCGAGCAGCGCCATCGCAGCCTCGTACCCGAGCACCTCGATGTCGAACGCACCACGGCCGGCCAGGTGGAACAGGCGTTCGCGCAGTTGTGCCGGGCAGAATCGGGTGTTCGGGCAGCGGATGTCCTTGTCGCCCTCCTTTTGGTAGGCGAGCTCCGTACCGCATTCCGGGCATTCAGTAGGCATGACGAACTCGCGCTCGTCACCGGTCCGCGCGTCGACGACGGGTCCGAGCACCTCAGGGATCACATCGCCGGCCTTGCGGATCACGATGCGGTCGCCGATCAGCACGCCTTTGCGTTTGACTTCTTCCTGATTGTGCAGTGTCGCGCGCGAGACGGTCGAGCCCGCGACCTTCACCGGCTCCGTGACCGCGAACGGCGTGACCCGCCCCGTACGACCAACGCCGACCTGGATGTCGAGCAGCGTCGTGATCGCCTCTTCGGGTGGATATTTGTAGGCGATCGCCCAGCGCGGGGCACGCGATGTTGTACCCAGACGTCGTTGCAGCGCAACCTGATCGACCTTGATCACCACGCCGTCGATCTCGTGCTCGGCGTCGTGCCGATGTTCACCCCAATAGGCGATGTGATCGGTGAGTTCCTTGGCGGTGCGCAGCACTCGCGTGTGCGGCGAAACCGGCAACCCCCACGCCGCCAATGCGTCGTACGCGTGCGACTGCGTGACCGGCTCGAACCCATCACGCTTGCCGAGACCGTGGCAAATCAGCCGCAACCGGCGTTGTTTGGTGATTTTCGGGTCTTTTTGCCGCAACGACCCGGCCGCCGTGTTGCGCGGGTTCGCATACGGCGGCTTGCCTGCCTCGACCATTTTCGCGTTGAGCTCCAGGAAATCCTCGACACGGAAATAGACTTCGCCACGCACTTCCACGAGCTTCGGAACCGGAAACTCGCTGGTACCGCTGAGTTCGTCCGGCACCTGGTCGAGGGTGCGGATGTTGAGCGTGACGTCCTCCCCCGTGCGACCGTCGCCTCGGGTGAGACCACGGGTGAGCTTGCCGTTCTCGTACAGGAGGTTGATAGCGAGGCCGTCGATCTTCAGCTCGGTGAGGTATTCGGTGGACCCGATCTCCTTCTCGACACGTTCGACCCACGTGAGGAATTCGTCGGTGTCGAACACGTTATCGAGGCTCAACATGCGCTCGAGGTGGTCGTGCGCGGTGAACTCGGTGGAGAAGGTGCCGCCGACGTTCTGGGTCGGCGAATCGGGGGTGACCAGCGCCGGATACTCGTCCTCGATCGCCTGGAGGTCGCCGAGGAGCGCGTCGAATTGGCCGTCGGAGACGATCGGCGAGTCCAGTACGTAGTACCGGAACTGATGGCCGCGGATCTCCTCGGCAAGTGCGCCGTGCTGCTCGCGCACGTCGGCCGGCATATCGGTCACGTCCTGGGCGGCCTCCATGGCCGCCGGGTCCTGGGGAAGGTCGGTGCTGCTCACGGATGGTGAGCCTAGCCGGAGGCACCGACACTTTCGCCCGGTTGCTCCGTCAGACTGTGCACCAGCTCCCGGAACGCCAGAAGATCGATCGTGCCCTCCGGCTCGGCTTCCGCCGTCTCGACCCGGCGTAGCCGCTCAGCGGCAACGCGCTCGCCGAGCGTCGCGTCGAGCGGCAGGAACGTCATGGCCGTGCGAGAAGCCTCGTCGAGGTCCGCGAACGCGGGATGGTGTACCGCAACGTCGACGACCCCCTCGTCCACTTGCGCGACGACGCGCACGTCCGCGAGCGAAATCCGGTGCTCGCCGAGATTGACCGTCACCTCAGTCGGATCCGGAACCGGCGGCACCGAGTCGTGGTACTCCCAGATCGCGTCATCCGGCGGCGCAGCGGCCTTCCACTCGTCGGTGTACGGACGCAGCTCAGGATCCTCCTGCCCGCTGACGACGAGCGCGTAAATCGCCCTCCGGCCACGCTCAATCGAGAAGTGCAGCCGCGGGTGCAGCGCCTCGACCAGCACGCACAAGTCGTGCTCGACCCGATGCGGCTCGCCCTCGCCCAGCGCAGCACTGACCTCGGGCAGCAGCTCGTACCACCCTTCCCAGAACGCAGTCGCGGCAGCAGCAGCGTCGGACGGAACGGGCTGCTCAGGCCACGGCGTACGCGGATCTGGCGGTGCGGCTTCGGAAGCGACGGCGGTATCGGCCTCCGAGCGGCGACGACGGAACAAACGCATGATTCGGAATTCCCCTGGTTGTTTCTCTCCGACCGCCACCGTACGCGCCACGACAGCGACACGTCCGCGAAATCACCAGTTCTCGGGTGGCTCCAGAAACCCTTTGCCCAGGTCGCGACTGAGCGCAAGAGCCCGGCGCATCCACTCGTTCGTGGCACCGGCCAGCCCACACGCGGGCGTCGGCACCGCCCGCTCGGCCAGAATCGAGCGGTTGAATCCCAGCCGGTCGACGAGCTTCAGCGCAGGCGCCGCGATGTCCTTCAGCCCGGGCGCAATGGCCGGATCCGTAGCCGGAACGAGGCCGAGGAACAGCGCGATGTCACTGTCCCAAGCCTCGCCGATCTCGTCCAGGAGCTCCGACGAAGCCCCGGCAAGCAGGCTGACATCGAACGCGATAGCGCCCGCGCCAGCTGCCCGCAGCAGCGCGATCGGCGGCCGGCGAGCACAGCAATGAACTACGACCGGCTGCCCGGTCATCGCACGGACGCGTTCGATCGTCGCGGTGAGCAGCTCGCGGACCTCGGGCTCGGGCACCGCGGGGACGTTGCCGTACCCAGACGGCGTAGCCAGGTTGCCGGTGAGAACGGCAGGCAGGCTCGGCTCATCCAGCTGCACGACCACCGGCGCACCGGTTCTCGCCGTGAGCTCCGCGACGTGCTGGGCAAGCCCGTCGAGCAGCGATTCGGTGAAGTCTCGCAGGGCCCCGCGGTCGGTGAGCACCCGGTGGCCACGGGTGAGTTCGATCCCCGCGCCGAGCGTCCAGGGCCCGGCGACCTGGGTCTTGAGCACCGATGGCGCGCCGGCGTTCTCCCGGGCAGCCTGGACGGCGTCGAGGTCCCACTGCAGCAGGTCGTGCCCACGACGATGATCGTGACCGGGCCGCCCGGCGACGCGGTAGCCACTCGGCACAACCTCGATGGCGAGGTCGACCAGCAGCGCAGCCGTCCGGCCGAGCATGTCAGCACCGACGCCGCGGGCCGGCAATTCGGGCACGTACGGGAATCCGGGCAGCTCGCCGAACACGACGGCAGCAGCCTCGACCGGGTCGGTTCCCGGCATGGACCCGATACCCGTCGCAGCGCCCGCGGGCCAAGGTCGTTCAGTCACAGTCCGGATTGTCGCGGAACGGGCAGCCGCCGGCCGAACCGCCCCGCCGATGGAGGTCACCCGGACGCGGGACACCAGCCGGACATTTGCCGCATATCCCTTTGTCAGCACCGAATTCGTGGTCGCCGCGTTAACCTGGATCGTCATGACCAGCTCGGCCCCGCCACCGCCCGGCGACGCATCCGCCAGCGAGCCGCGGCAGGACGGCATGCGTGGAACCCCGCGCCGCCGCGTCACCGGTAGGGCCGTCGAGCGGACTCTGTTCACCGAGCCGGTGCTGATCGTCAGCCGCGAACCGAGTTCTGCTGGTCCCGGCCGAGGGTACGGCGTGTTCGACCGCGACGGCTCCCGGATCGGCGGCGTCACGGTCACGACCCCGGGCTTCCTGAGCAGAGCTGTTCAGCGCTTGTGGAAATCCGGTCGGTACGTCGGCCGCAAGTTCCAGGTCCGCGACGCAGACCAGAGCACAGTCCTCAAAGTGTCCGAACGCGCCAAGGGCCCCCGCGGTACTCGCTTTGTCGTCACCCGTGCAGACGAGACACCGATCGGTGAAATCCTCTCCGCTGATACGGAAAGTCGCCATTTCACCCTGCTCGCTGACGACCGGCCGATTGCGACCATGGTTGCCACCGGCCGACAGGCCCGGGAAATCCTCATCAAGGACCAGACCGGCACCGACGTCGCCCGCGTCGGCCGCCCCGCTGCTGCGGTTTCACCGATCAGCGGCAACGCCTGTCTCGTCGAGATCCCCCGTCAGGTGTCCGAACCGCTGGCCAGCATGATCATTGCAACCACCTTGACGATCGGCGACGCACTCACCACACCTCCTGGTTGACCACGTGACCGTTGTCTCATCCTCGCCAGGTGGACAGGGGGCGGAATACGGCCCAATGTGAGGAACGTCCGGGACATCGGAGTCCCGCCTGGACGGAGGTCGCCGTGGAACCGTCGCCCGAAGGCAGCAACACGAACTGGGCCGACCCCGGGGTCTACGAAGTGGCCGCGGGTGTATACCGGATCCCCTTGCCACTGCCGAACGACGCACTGCGCGCAGTCAACGTCTACGCCATCGCGGACGGCACGAATCTGGTCCTGGTCGACTCCGGTTGGGCGCTGGCCGAGGCTCGCCAGCTGCTGGCCGATGCCCTCAAGGGAATCGGTGCCGAACTGGGTGACGTTCGCGAATTCCTCGTCACCCACGTCCATCGCGACCACTACACCCAGGCCGTCGTTCTTCGGCGCGAATTCGGCAACCGGGTCGCGCTCGGGGAGCTCGAGGAACCATCCCTCAAAGCAAGCGCCAACCCGGACAAGTTTCCGCTCCAGGCTCAGATCGACCTTCTTCGCCGGAGCGGTGGGCAAGACGTAATCACCGCACTCAGCGAGCTATTCGGGTCTGAACCTCAGCACACAGAAGCCGACCTTTGGGAAGAGCCGGACGAGTGGTTGTCCCCAGGCCGGCGAACAGTGCTGCCGGATCGGGAATTCGACGTGGTCCACACCCCGGGACATACCAACGGCCATGTGGTTTTCGTGGACAGCACCGCAGGATTGTTGTTCTCCGGCGACCACGTGCTCCCTCACATCACCCCCTCGATCGGCTTCCAGCCAGTTCCGGCCGAGTTGCCTCTCAACGACTACCTCGGTTCCCTCCGTCTGGTCCGCGGAATGCCGGATCAGCGGATGCTTCCAGCGCACGGACCCGTCGCTGACAGCGTGCACAGTCGCATCGACGAACTGCTTGAACACCACCGTCAACGCCTCGAGACGATGGCAGCCCAAGTCGAAGCCGGAGCGAGCACCGCGTTCGATGCGGCCAGCCGTATCGGCTGGACTCGCCGTGGCCGCAAACTGTCCGAAATGGACGCATTCAATCAGATGCTCGCCGTCTTGGAGACCGGTGCGCACCTGGACCTTCTGACGTCACAGAGCAAACTCGCAGTCGAAGAAGTCGACGGCATTCGCCACTACAAGACCGTGTGACACCGTCGATGGATCGGCATACTGATCATCATGCCTTCACTCCCGGTGCGCCAAGCTCGCCGCAGAGACGTCGAAGCGATCGTGCGAATGCTTGCCGATGACCAACTCGGCGCAACACGCGACTCACCGGACGACCTCGAACCGTACTTGCAAGCGTTCGAAACCATTGCCTCAGACCAAAATCAGCTGCTTGTCGTCGCGACCTCCGAAGACCAGCCCGTGGCAACGCTGCAGCTCACGATCATCCCCGGGCTCGCACGCGGCGGGGCACTTCGTGGCCAGATCGAGGCCGTACGGGTCCGCCGAGATCACTGCGGCGCCGGATTGGGCGCGGAGCTGGTGCAGTGGGCCATCGACGAATCGCGGCGACGCGGCTGCAAGCTGGTTCAGCTCACATCGGACACGACGCGGGCAGCAGCACATCGCCTCTACGAACGATTAGGCTTCACCCCAAGTCACACGGGTTTCAAGCTGCGGCTTTGATCCCTCCTTCCATGCAGCTTGCGCAACCCTGCTCACCTGCCACCGTGCCAGATCGACGCTCCGATGCCAACTGCAGCCCGCACGAGGGGGCCATTCGCTCAATTTAGCTGACAGTGTTCGCATCGATGCGTATCGTGACGTCCATGAGTAACACTCTTCCACCGGCGAATCACGCCGACCAGACCAACACCACCGAAACCGCCGACCTCGCCTTCCTTCTTCGCACTATGCACGCAGATCTCGATCTTTTCGAGCGCTTGCAAGCAGATCAGCTCGTCGCGGTCACGGAGGATGCCGGTCGCCAGATCGCTCGCCTGCAAGCGCTGCAGCTGCATTGCCTGGCAGGCCTGCGAAGACGAAGATCGGACCCGAGCGAGCTCGCTTCCGAACTCGCACTTGCCTTGCATATCACCGACAATCGCGCCGGCGCGATGATCTCTGCTGCGGATGCTCTGGCCCGCCGCCTGCCAAGGACCTTCCGGCTGATGGACAGCGGCCAGCTCGACCTCTACCGGGCCATGAAAGTCACCGACGGCACCAACTGGCTTTCCGATCACCATGCCCGGCTCGTCGACGTCCTGCTCGAGCAACGCCTGGCGGACAAGAATCCGATCCAGATCCGCAAGGCAACTGCTTACGCTGCAATGAAAACCGATCCGGACGGTGCGGCCAATCGGATGGCTCAGCGACGGGGCGAGCGGCATGTCGCGCTCCGGCAGCAAGATGAGAGCACTTCTCAGCTGTCCGTCGAAAACGCCCCGACGGACAAGGCGACAGCGGCGTACCAACGTATCGACAAGATCGCCCGATCTCTCAAAACCGACGGCGAGAAGCGTACCCTGGACCAAATTCGTGCTGATGTCGCAATCGACCTCTTACTCAGCGGTAAGGGCGGCACCCCGGAACAAGCCGAGGTGTACCTGTATGTCGATCTGCAGACATACCTCGGTCTCAACAACGATCCCGGCGAACTGGCGGGACACGGCCACATCCCGGCAGAGCTGGCACGCCACATCGCAACCGGTCCCGATACAACCGTGCGACGGGTCATCACCGATCCGTTGACCGGGCAGGTCATCGAGGTCGGCAAGTTCCGGTACCGGCCGAGCATCGATGTCGACGAGTTCGTCCGAGTCCGCGACCGTGAGTGCCGCCAACCCGGATGCCCTCGTCCGGCTCTGAACTGCGTCACCGAACCGACTGGTCCCGACCCAGCAGACGCCGACTCGACGTTGAGCTACTGCATTCGCCATCGACGTCTGAAGGATCGGTATGACTGGGAATACAAGGTCCGGAAAGACGGGAAACTTGTCGTCACGACGCCGACCGGCCAGGAGGTCGAAAGCACGCCTCCGCCGTTACACGATCCGCGCCCCATACCCGAACACCCTGGACAGGAACGGATGGGCGCGTAAGGAGATCAGCGCGTGCCGGAGATCTTCGCACTCCCGAGCACGAGGTCGCCAGCCTCGTCATCTCGCCGATAGAGGACTACAACTTGTCCCGGCGCCACCCCGCGCAACGGTTCCCGCAGCTGGATGGAGACCTGCCCGCCTTCGCCGACCTCGGCGATAGCCTCGGCAATACCTCCGTGCGCGCGGACCTGCACCGTGCATTCGGTCGGCCCCTCAAGAGCTCGTCCGCTCGGCCAGATGGCCCGATCTGCATCAATGGCTTCCACACCGAGGTCCGCCGACGACCCAACCTTCACCGTGCCCGAAACAGGCTCGAGCGAAAGGACATAACGAGGCCGCCCATCTGCGGCCGGAGCATCGATGCCCAGCCCTTTCCGCTGCCCAACGGTGAACCCGTGTACGCCGGTGTGGCGGCCGAGCACAGCGCCGGTCTCAGCGTCGACGAGCTCACCCGGACGCTCACCAAGCCGCTTCTCCAAGAACTTCTTGGTGTCGCCGTCGGGGATGAAACAGATGTCGTGGCTGTCCGGCTTCCTCGCAACGGACAGACCCCGCTCCTCCGCTTCAGCTCGGACGTCCGATTTCCATGTGTCGCCCAGCGGAAACATCGCACGACGGAGCTGCTCTGGCTGCAATGAAGCCAGAACGTACGACTGGTCCTTACCTTCGTCCGCGCTCCGGCGAAGCTCCAACTCGCCATCGACAGTCGCTAGACGTGCATAGTGACCCGTCGCAACGGCATCGAACCCGAGAGCGAGAGCCTTCTCGAGCAGCGCCTCGAACTTGATCTTCTCGTTGCAAGTCACGCAAGGATTCGGTGTGCGGCCCGCGGCGTACTCGCCGACGAACGTCTCAACGACCTCCTCGGTGAAACGCTCCGCGAAATCCCAGATGTAGAAAGGGATACCGAGAATGTCCGCAGCCCGCCGCGCGTCATGCGAATCCTCGATCGTGCAGCAGCCTCGGGAGCCCATCCGCAACGTGCCAGGCTGGGCCGAGAGGGCCAGATGCACGCCGACGACATCGTGCCCGGCGTCAACCGCGCGAGCGGCAGCGACGGCCGAATCGACTCCTCCGCTCATTGCGGCCAATACCCGCATCAGTTACACCTCTTGCTTCTGCGTCTGTTTGCGCATGCCGGCCAGACCGGCCTGTCGGGCGCGGGTGACAACACCGCCGATCTCGCGGGCGAGCGTGTTCACATCATCCAGGGTGGACGTATGGCCGAGCGAGAAACGGAGCGAGCCTCGGGCCGCAGCGGCGTCTGCACCCATCGCGAGGAGAACGTGGCTTGGCTCTGCAACACCGGCCGTGCATGCCGAGCCAGTGGAGCATTCGATGCCTTTGGCGTCCAGGAGCATCAGAAGGCTGTCACCTGCGCAGCCGGGGAAGGTGAAGTGAGCATGGCTCGGCAAGCGATCGCTGTCGCGGCCATTGAGGATTGCGTCGGGAATCTCGCGCTGGACAGCAGCAACGAGTTCATCGCGCAGCTTCTCGACGCGCGCGACATACTCCGCACGACCGGTCGTCGCTGCGTGTACTGCCGCAGCAAAGCCCGCGATTGCGGGGACGTCGAGGGTGCCGGAGCGCACGCTGCGTTCCTGGCCGCCGCCGTGGAGGACCGGCACGCAGGAAGTGTCGCGGTCGAGAAGAAGAGCGCCGACGCCATACGGGCCGCCGAGTTTGTGACCGGTCAAGGTGAGCGCGGCCGCGCCGGACGTGGCGAAGTCCACGGGGATGGCGCCGACCGATTGCACCGCATCGGTGTGCAGCGGGATCTCGTACTCATTGCACACCGCGGAGAGAGCGGCGATCGGATTGATCGTGCCGACCTCGTTGTTTGCCCACATCACCGTTGCGAGGGCGACGGTCTCCGGCTCCGACTCGATCGCGGCGCGAAGCGTTTCCGGAGAAACGCGGCCCTGATCGTCCACCTCGAGCCAGGTGATCTCGGCACCCGAATGCTGCTCGAGCCATTCGACGGTGTCCAGCACAGCATGGTGCTCAACAGTGCTGCAGAGGACGCGGCGCCGAGCCGGGTCTTCGGCTTTGCGAGCCCAGAAGATGCCCTTGACCGCGAGGTTGTCACTCTCCGTACCGCCGCCGGTGAAGATCACCTCCGACGGACGCGCGCCCAAGGCGGCGGCGATCACTTCGCGTGACTCTTCGACGGCTCGGCGAGCTCGACGGCCCGAAGAGTGCAGCGCAGAGGCGTTGCCCACGGTGGACAAAGCCTCGGTCATCGCCGCCACGGCTTCGGGCAGCATCGGAGTGGTTGCCGCATGGTCGAGATAGGTCATCGCCCTATCAGGGTAGACCGCTGCGGCCTGTGACGAAGCTCGCCCCGGGCCGCGGAGAGGCCTGTCACACCTGCTTGGGCCACCTGCTGGTGAGACCGACGCCCAGCACCGCGAGCGCGACCAGGGCGATGCTGAGCAGACCCATCGCGGATGCAGGCTGTGCGGCGGACGCCACCACGACCAGGAGGACCCCGCCGAGGCCGATGAGCAGGGCCGATCCGACCCAGTCTGCGAGCTGCACGGCCGAGGTATTGAACCCGCGTTCACCCTCTGGTGAGTAGCGCAGCAGGAGGACGGAAATCGCGGGCATCGCGATCCCCATACCGGCGCCGCCGACCGCGCAGACGGCGAAGGCGACCCACGCGGGGAACCACGGTTGGGCGACGAAACCGAACCCGATCAAACCCACGGCGACCAGGGCGAAGCCGGTACGCAGCGACGCCTCGCGTGACCAATCGAGGAACCGGCCTTGGAGCGCGGACGCGGCGGACCAGCCCAGGGCGGTGATGGTCAGCGGAAGTCCGGCGAGTGCCGGACTGTAGCCGTGGACGGCGGTCATGGTCAGCGGGAGGTACGCCTCCATCCCGGCATATGCACCAGCGATCAAGGCGCGTGACGCGACCACTGTGGGCAAGCCTGGGCGGGAGGTCAAGGTGCCGGCGGGCAGGAGCTTCCGCAACGCAACGGCGAGCGCGACAAGTCCTAGGGCGCCGTATGCGACAGCGGTCGGCGAGGGATGTTGAGCAGCCCAGCTCAGCGCGGCCACGCCCAATGCGACGACAACAGCAGCGACGACTCCAGCTCGCCGACCGGCAGCGAGCGGGACGTGGGTCGGCAAACGGCGAATCACGACGAAAAGGAGGGCGACCCCGACAACGACCAGGGGCACCAGGCCGAGGAACACCCATCGCCAGCCGATTGTGACGGTCACCAAGCCGGCGACGGACGGACCGATAACGGCAGGCAGGACCCAGGCCGCGGCGTTTGCGGCGTAGATGACGGGACGCTCGCGGTCGGTGAAGGTCAACGCGATCAGGAGGGAAACGGACACCAGCAGGAGTCCCGAACCGAAGCCTTGCAGTGCACGGCCGGCCAGGAGCATCGGCATGGTGCTCGCTGTGCCCGCGACGATCAGGCCCGCGGCGAACAGCGCCGGACCAATCAGGAGCGCCGGCGCAGGGCCGCGGCGGTCGCCCATTCGCCCGGACAGCACGGTCGCGATGACGCTTGCCACCAGAAACGTCGTGAACGGCCATGAGTAAAGCGCGAGTCCGTGGAGGTCGGCGACGAGGGTCGGCATTGCGGTGGCGACGCCCATGTTTTCGAAGGCCACCAACGTGACCACGAGCAACAGACCGACGGTGACGAGACGATGGTCGCGGCTCCACAGGACGCTTCTTCGGGGCTGCGTTTCGACGGCCTGGCTCATGCCTGCGAGCCTGCAACCTCCAGTCCGGTGGAGGTCAAGTCCGCGTGTCAGGAACCTGTCATTCCAATCCGTAGCCATGCATGGGGAAGCGGACAGGATGCTAAAGGCCGCTGGCCGGAAATCGGCGACGAGGGATCCCAATGTCGCCCCAATACTGGAACGAATCCCTCGGGTGCACGCGTCTTGACCCCGGCAGTTCGGAATGCGCCGGAGTGCGGTTGGCTTGAAATTGGAGGAGCGGAACGCCAGTGCGGAACCTAAGGAGCGTGCAAACCGAGATGCGAGCCATCACTCTTGCCGAATATGGCGGGCCCGAAGTGCTGCAGCTGAACGACGTCCCGGTGCCTGAGCCTGGGCCCGGGCAGGTGCGGGTCGCGGTGCGGCGGGCGGGCGTCAACCCGATCGACTGGAAGATCCGTTCGGGAGCCATGGCGGGCGGCGCTGCCCTCGAGAAGCCGCAGATTCCAGGTCTTGAGGTCTCCGGAGTCGTCGATGCAGCTGGTGATGGGGCCGAGTTGAGCGTCGGAGACGAAGTGTTCGGGTGGTCGGCGACCGGCCCGTACGCGGAGTTCGCGCTCGGCGGAACACTGATTCGCAAGCCTGCGGACCTGTCGTGGGACGACGCGGTGGCGTTGCCGGTGGCTGGCGAAACGGCGTTGCGCGTGTTGCGTCTGCTTGACGTGAAGGCAGGTGAGCTGCTGGTCATCCATGGCGCGAGTGGCGCTGTGGGGCGATTAGCGACACAGATCGCAGTCGCGCGGGGTGTGACGGTGATCGGTTCGGCTGGTCAACGGAATCTCGATGAGGTGAAAGAACTGGGCGCGATTCCGGTGCGTTACGGCGATGGGTGGGCTGAGCGAGTCCGGGAAGTGGCGGATCGACCGGTCGACGCGGTATTCGACACGTCGGGTCATGGCGTATTACCGGAATCAGTCGAATTACGCGGGTCTGCGGACCGCGTGGTGACCATCGCCGACGCGGCCGCATTCGAGCTCGGGCTGCCCTTTTCTTCCGGCGGGCAGGAAGGGCAAACGACCGAGGTTCTGCACGAGATTCTCAGCCAGGTACGGGGTGGACTGCGGATCGCGCAGGGGAAGAGTTACCCATTGGCGGAAGCCGCTGCGGCCCAGGAGGAGAGCCAAGGTGGGCACCCTGGCGGGAAGCTGACTATTGCCGTTTCCTGACTACTGTGGTCCGGCTAAGGTTGATCGTGTTCGCGCCGGTCGGTTGATCCCGGCGGGGCCGGTCCGTGGCGGCTGGGCCTGGGTGTTGCCGCTCAGCGGCTAGGACCTGGCTGACGGCGGTTGCCGCTGAGCGGCGAGGATCCTGGGCGGGTGATTCCGGGGCGGTCGGTCTCAGCTGCCCTCGGGCCGCTGTGGATCGTCGACCTCGGTTGGGGCCTGCCTTTGCTACGGCTAGCTTCGATCGCCCCACGGGTTCGATCGCTGTTGGTTCGATGGCCGTCGGTCTCGATGGCGGTCGGTCTCGATGGCCGCCAGTTCCATCGCCGTCGGTCTCGATGGCCGCCAGTTCCATCGCCGTCGGTCTCGATGGCCGCCAGTTCCATCGCCGTCGGTCTCGATGGCAGCCCGCGGGGACGGCCGCACGACGACGAACGCGACCGACCCGAGGCGTCGCCGAAAAACGGCAACTCCTCCCAGCGCCAGCCTGACCAGGCATTCCGACGTCAGTGCATCACCGAGTGGGAGGAGGAAGTCGAACGGTCGACCCGGACCCGGACCCGGCGACGGCGTTGCGGCGGGATGCGGACCGTGCCGAGGGCCGAGTGGACCGCGGATTCGGCGAGGGCCGCGAGCGAGTGGCGGTCGTCCGCTCGGCCGGGAGCGATCTCGGGGCATACGTGCACCTCAAGGACCAGACCACGTAGTGCGGCGACCCGGCGCAGGGACGCGATGAGCGACTCCGGGCCGATGAACGCGGGCTGGCTGGTCTCGCGGCCGTCGGCCAGGCGGTATCGCAATGCGATCGGGCGGACCGGGACGCCGCCGTCGATGGCGGCCTGGAACGTCGCCGTGGTGAAGCGGCCGGACGCCAGGCCGCACCAGGTCGTGCCTTCGGGGGTGACGTTGACGAGAGCGCCGGCGCGGAGGCTGTCGGCCAGGCGAGACATGGTGTCCGGCAGGGTGCGCAAGCGATTGCGGTCCAGGAAGATGCTGCCGCCGCGGCGGACGAGGGTTCCCAGCACCGGCCAGGAGGCGATTTCGCTCTTCGCGAGCGCACGCATCGGGCGCAGCGCGTTGATGGCGATGATGTCCAGCCACGAGATGTGGTTGTTGACCACGAGGGCGCCTCGGCCGGCTGGGGCGGAGAGGAAGTCCGCGCCGCCCACGACGGACAAGCGCACGCCGAATGCCCTCAGGACCGAGCGGAAAATCCGGCGTAGCAAGCGTTCCCGGCTTCGGCCACGGACCACGAGCAACGCAGGTATGATCAACAGCGCAGTGAAGACCACCGAGGCTGCTGCGGTGTAACGCAAGATCCTGCGGGGCAGGGCGACAGTTGGCGCGCCTTCCGTCAGGCAGGCGTCGCCGCATGGAGACGTCGGCATCCAGGCGTGGCTCATGCCTGCACTCCAAGGAAGAACTTCAGGTAACGCTCGTCGACCTGTTGGAGGTCGAGGAGGACGAAGAAGTCGGCGACGCCGAAGTCCGCGTCGAGTGCGGGCGGGCCGCAGACCTTGGCGCCGAGCCGCACGTAACCCTTGATCAGCGGTGGCAGCATCGCCCGGTCGGGGCGCGGGATCTCCCCCGGCTCCCAAGGGTTCAGCGGTGACACGTGCAGTGACTCGTCCGCGTGATGCTTGGTACGCAACACATCCCAGACGCCTGCCGCGTAGCTTCCGCCTTCGGTCAGCGGAACCGAGGCGCAACCGGCGAGGTAGCGGTGGCCGGACAGCAGCATGTAGCGCGCAATTCCCGCCCACACGAGGCTCACGACGGCGCCGCTGCGGTGGTCCGGGTGGACGCAGGATCGTCCGGTCTCCACGAGCGACGGCCGCAGCGTGGCGAGTGCGGTCAGGTCGAATTCGCTGTCGGAATAGAGTTTTCCGGCCTGCGCGGCGCGTTCCGGCGGAAGCATGCGGTAGCAGCCGACGATCTCGCCGGTGTTGTCGTCGCGGACGACGAGATGGTCGCAGAACTCGTCGAAGTAGTCGACGTCCCGGCCGGGTTCCGGGGAATGCAGCCGCGCCCCCATCTCCTCGGCGAATACCCGGTACCGCAGCTTCTGCGCGGCAACCACTTCGTCGTTTCCATGGGCGACGAGAAGCGAATACCGCGGCGCGCCGGCCGGGAGGTCGGCACCCGCCTGATCAGTGCTGACGAGGAGCTGTGACGACGTCATGGTCAAGGTGTACCTGCCACCATGAAACCGCGGAGAGTGCCAATCGATGACCGATCAGTGCACGTTGAGTTAATTGCCGGTTCTCAGGTTCTTCTCAGGCTGTGGAGACGCTGCCGAATCCACCTTTGAACACGGTCGCCGAGAGGAGGCCAAAGCGATTCCGAGCGCTGGAGGGTCGACCGCCAAGATGCCGGAGCTGCCCCGAACGCTCGAGAGCCGACCCCGGTCGGAAGGCCCGAATACGCGAAAGGCCGCCGCAAGCCAAGCACGCGGCGGCCTTCCGAAGGGAAACGTCAGCCCTTGCGCTTCTCCACAGCCTCGGTCAGCTGCGGCGCGACGTTGAACAGGTCACCCACCACCCCGAAGTCGGCGATCTCGAAGATCGGCGCCTCGGCGTCCTTGTTGACGGCGATGATCGTCTTCGACGTCTGCATGCCGGCGCGGTGCTGGATCGCGCCGGAAATGCCGAGCGCGATGTACAGCTGTGGCGACACCGTCTTGCCGGTCTGGCCGACCTGGAACTGCGCCGGGTAGTACCCGGAGTCGACGGCTGCGCGGGACGCGCCGACGGCCGCGCCGAGCGAGTCGGCCAGCTTCTCGACGACGTCGAACTTCTCCGCCGACCCGACGCCGCGGCCACCGGACACGACGATCGATGCCTCGGTCAGCTCCGGACGGTCGCCGCCCACCACCGGCTCGATGCCGGTGATCTTGGCCGACTTCGCCGGGTCCTGCGCCGGGATCTCGACGGTCTCCTCGGCCGCCGCGCCATCGGCGGCCTCAGCCTCGACGGCACCCGGGCGCACCGAGATGACCGGCGCACCCTTGGCGACCTTGGCCTTCACCGAGAACGCGCCACCGAAGATGGACTGGTCCACGCTGCCGTCGGAGTTGACGTCGACCGCGTCGTAAAGCAGACCCGAGCCCATCCGCAGCGCGACCCGCGCGGCGACCTCTTTGCCCTCGGCGCTGGCGGCGACGAGCACCGCGGCCGGGGACACCTGCTCGGCAAGCTTCGCGAGCACGTCCACCTTCGGGGTGACCAGGTAGCCGGAGGCGTCGTCACCCTCTGCGACGTACACCTTCGCCGCGCCGTGGCCGGCAAGCGCTTCCTTGGCCTTCGCCGCGGTCCCGGTCGGGCCCACCACGACGGCGGACGGCTCACCCAGGGCGCGCGCCGCGGTCAGCAGCTCGAGCGTGACCTTCTTGACATCGCCGTCGACATGGTCGACGAGGACGAGTACTTCAGCCATTTTCCGGAATCCTCCTCGAAACCGTGTCTCAGATGAGCTTCTGCGCGACCAGGTACTCGGCGACCTTCGAGCCGCCGTCGCCCTCGTCCTCGACCTTCTCGCCCGCGGTGCGCGGCGGCTTCGGCAAGGCCTCGACGACCGTCGACCACGCGTTGGCGAGACCGACCTCGCCCGCGTCGATGCCCAGGTCGGCGATGGTCAGCGTCTCGACCGGCTTCTTCTTCGCGGCCATGATGCCCTTGAACGACGGGTACCGCGGCTCGTTGATCTTCTCGCTCACGCTCACCAGCGCAGGCAGGTTCGCCTCGAGGTGGGTAATGCCGTCCTCGGTCTCGCGGTCGGCCTTCACGGCGGTGCCCTCGACGTTCAGCTGACGCACATAGGTCAGCTGCGGCAGGCCGAGCAGCTCGGCCACGATCGCGGGCACGGCGGCGCCGCGGCCGTCGGACGCCTCGTTGCCGGCCAGGATCAGGTCGAAGCCCTCGACCTTGCCGATCGCGGCGGCGATGACCTTCGCGGTGGCGATCGCGTCGGAGCCGTGCAGCGCCTCGTCGGACACGTGGATGGCCTTGTCGGCGCCCATCGAAAGCGCTTTGCGGATCGCGTCGGTCGCGCGGTCCGGGCCGACCGAGATCACGGTGACCTCGCCCTCGCCCGCTTCCTTGATCTTGAGGGCCTCTTCGACGGCCTTCTCGTTGATCTCGTCGAGCACGGCGTCGGCGGATTCGCGGTCAAGGGTGTTGTCGGAACCGGAGAGCTTCCGCTCCGAATAGGTGTCCGGTACCTGCTTGACCAGGACAACGATGTTCGTCATGGGTCTTCTTCGACCTCCCGGTTGGGGCCGGCTCTCGGCCGCGGGACAGTGCTCTACTGGGCGGTAGATTAGGGCCATTCCGGCGGCAAAACCTCGCGAGGTGACGGCATTCACCTGGATGAGCAATCTAATGGGACCATCGTCCCGGTACTCGGCCGGTTAGCCCGACCAGTTCGCCGCTCGCCCGATCGGAGCAACGGTCGCCTACTGGCTGTAGGCCGGCAGGGATTACGCTCCGGCAGCATGTCCGCGCACATCGCCGTAGTCACCGACTCGACCTCGTGCCTGCCCGGGAAGCTCGCCGCCCAGTGGGGAATCGGCGTCGTCCAGGTCCAGCTGCACGTCGGGGGGCACACCGACGACGAGCACCGGTTCGACCGCGGCGAACTCATCCAGACCATGCGGTCCGGTACGTCGGTCACCACCTCCCCGCCCGACCCGGGCGCCTTCTTCTGGACCTATCAAGACGCGGCCGCTTCGGGCGCGTCGGCGATCGTGAGCCTGCACATCTCCGGACGGCTTTCGCAGACCGTGGAAGCCGCCCGGGAAGCCGCCCAGCAGGTCCGGATTCCCGTGCACATCCTCGACAGCGGGACGGCCAGCATGAGCCTCGGGTACGCAGCGGTGTCGGCGGCGCGCGTCGCCGGCGCCGGCGGGAAGCTCGGGCGCGTGCTCGATGCCGCTGAACGGCGAGTACGCAGCGCGACCGAATTGATCTACGTCGACACGCTCGAGTACTTGCGGCGATCGGGACGGATCGGTGCCGCCCAGTCGATGCTGGGCAGCGCGTTCTCGATCAAGCCGCTGCTCACTGTCCGCAACGGCCAGGTGAGCCCGCTCGCGCGAGTGCCCGGAACCAAACGGGCGATGAACCGGCTCGTCGACCTCGCGGTGAAGGCAGCGGGCGACCAGCGCGTCGACCTCGCGGTGACCCGTTTCGGCTCGGACGAGAACGAGGTCGTCCGGCGGCTGAAGGAGCGGATCCCGGGCGCGGAAGAGATCATGGTGGGCGACGCGAGCACTGTGATCGGCGCGCACGTCGGCCCGGGTGCGCTCAGCATCACGGTGTCGCCGCTGAACTGACCACGTCTCGCCGCCCAGGGACGAGAAGCGTGACGAGCGGCAGCGCCACGGTCAACGCCAGCCCGCCGACGATGAGCACCTGGTCGAGCTGCGGAAAGTGCCCGACGTGGCCTGCGTGGTAGATGAGGTGCGGCACGGCGAACAGCAGCGCCGCGCCCGACACCAGACGCGCGACCATTGTGGTGCCCGTCACTGCGGCGCCGACCAGCATCGCGCCGAGCGCCAGGCTGAGACCGCCGAAATCGATGATGAAGTGCTCGTTGTAGGGGCCGTCCATGGACACCCAGCCATGCCGGAAACCGGGAAAGTCCAGGTAGAAGCCCATCGGGTCGAGCAGCGGCCAGAGTCCCTGCACCAGGGTGTAGAGGCCGAGCAGAGTCAGGATGATGCGCGTGATCGTCCGTTGCATACGGCAGGAACGAGACAGCCGCGCGGAACGTGACACGCGCTAGGGTCGCGCAGGTGACCAACGCAGCGACCCGGGCCGAGGCACTGCACCTCACCGGCGAACGGACCGTCCCCGGCCTACCGGAGGAGAATTACTGGTTCCGGCGCCATGAGGCTGCGTATTTTGCGCTGCTCCCCCACTGCGCCGACGCGATGGTTCTCGAAGCCGGCTGCGGCGAGGGGTACGGCGCGAGTCTCATCGCCCGAAAGGCCCGGCAGGTGCTCGCGCTGGACTACGACGTGCCGACCACCGAACACGTCGCGCGCCGGTATCCGGACGTTGCCGTCGCGCGGGCAAATCTCGCGTATCTGCCGGTCCGGGACGGCTCGGTGGACGTGGTAGCGAACTTCCAGGTGATCGAGCATCTGTGGGACCAGGACGGTTTTCTTGCCGAATGTTTTCGTGTCCTGCGCCCAGGCGGGAAACTGCTGGTGACGACCCCGAACCGGCTCACCTTCACGCCGGACAGCGACACCCCGCTCAACCCGTTCCACACTCGCGAGCTGGCACCGTCCGAACTGGACGGTCTGCTGCGCGCGGCCGGGTTCTCCATGGCGACGCTGCACGGGCTGCACCACTCGGAAAGCCTTCGGGCGGTGGAAAATCGCCATGGCGGCTCGCTCATCGACGCTCAGCTCGCGGTGGTGATGGGCTCCCTTCCCGGACAGGCCGCTTGGCCCGCCGACCTCCTCGCAGACGTCGCGGCGATCCGCGCCGACGATTTCACCGTGCACGACCGTGACCTTGACGCGAGCCTCGACCTCGTCGCCGTGGCGGTTCGCCCGTGAACGTCCGGAATTCCGCGCACGAGGGCACATTCTGCCTTGTCCTGCACAGCCATCTGCCGTGGCTGCCGCACCACGGCAGCTGGCCGGTCGGCGAGGAATGGCTGTACCAGGCGTGGACGCATTCGTACCTACCCGTGGTGAACCTGTTGCGCCGCTTCGCCGAAGAAGGCCGGCGCGACGTGCTCACCCTCGGCATGACGCCGGTCCTCGCCGCGCAGCTCGACGACCCGTACGCGATCCGCGCCTGCCACGACTGGGTCGGCCATTGGCAGCTGCGCACGCAGCACGCATCGACGCTCTGGCACGGCGATCCGCTACTCCGCGACCTCGCCGCCGCCGAGCACCAGGCCGCGACGCACGCCACCGACGACCTGGAAACGCGCTGGCGGCACGGTTTCTCGCCGATTCTTCGGTCGCTTGTGGACAGTGACACGATCGAGCTGCTCGGCGGACCGCTGGCGCATCCGTTCCAGCCGTTGCTGGACCAGCGGGTACGACGGTTTGCTCTCCATGCAGGTTTGGAGGACACCGCGCTGCGCGTCGGCCACGCACAAGAAGGTATATGGGCACCGGAATGTGGTTATGCAGTGGGAATGGAGCAAGACTATCACGACGCAGGCGTGCGACGCTTCCTCGTGGACGGACCTTCACTCCATGGTGACACTTCGTCCGCGCATCCCGTCGGCGAATCCGACGTCGTGTGCTTCGGACGCGATCTCGAGGTCACGTACCGGGTCTGGTCGCCGAAAGCGGGCTACCCAGGGCACTCGGCGTACCGGGATTTCCACACATGGGCGCACGAGGTCGGGCTGAAGGCGTCGCGCGTCACCGGAAAAACGGTTGAACCACAAGACAAATCGCCGTATGACCCGGCGCTCGCCGCGGACGTTCTCGGCTCGCACGTCAAGGATTTCGTCGAAACGGTCGTCACGCGGCTGCGATCGCTCCGCGAACGGCACGGCCGCGAGTCGCTGGTGGTAGCGGCCTACGACACGGAACTTTTCGGCCATTGGTGGCACGAAGGTCCAGCATGGCTCGAAGGAATCCTGCGCGCGCTGCCCGAGGCGGGCGTCCGGGTGACCACGCTACGCGGCGCGCTTGAGGCCGGGCACCTCGGTGAACGGGTCGACCTTCCGGCGTCGTCGTGGGGGTCCGGCAAGGACTGGCGCGTCTGGGACGGCGAACAGGTCGCCGACATGGTGCAGGACAACGCCGCGCTGCAGACAAGGCTGCTCGACCTCGTCGACGGGTACGAGGGGACCTCTCGCGACGCTGTCGCCGACCAGGCCGTGGCCGAGGCGATGCTGGCCCTGTCCAGCGACTGGGCATTCATGGTCACGAAGGACTCCGCCGCCGACTACGCCCGCCGCCGCGCCCGCGTGCACACTGAGCGATTCGATGCACTGGCCGGCTTGCTCCGCGCCGGAAATCGTGCTCGCGCGTTGGCCCTGGCCGAGGAATACCGCCGGGCTGACGGCCCGTTCGGACATTTGGACGCGCGCACCCTGCGCCGTTCTCCTGCATGACAACGGAAAGGACCCTCATGGGAATCCGCGACCTGCCCCTCAAGACGCTCTCCGGGGACGACGCCACCCTCGGCGGCCCGCTGGCAGGCAAGACGCTGCTCGTGGTCAACGTGGCATCGAAGTGCGGGCTGACGCCGCAGTACACCGGCCTGGAACGGCTGCAGGAACGCTACGGGGACAAGGGATTCTCCGTCGTCGGGTTCCCCTGCAACCAGTTCGCCGGCCAGGAACCGGGCACTGCGGAGGAAATCCAGACCTTCTGCTCCACGACGTACGGCGTCTCCTTCCCGCTGTTCGAGAAGATCGACGTCAACGGCGAATCCCGGCACCCGCTGTACGCGAGCCTCACCGAAACCCCAGACGCCGACGGCGAGACCGGGGACGTGCAGTGGAACTTCGAGAAGTTCCTGGTCAGCCCCGATGGTGAAGTGCTGGGCCGGTTCCGGCCGCGCACGGAACCCGAAGACGAGACGATTGTCAAGGCGATCGAGGCAGCTCTACCTGCTTGAGGTTGTATCCGCTGCTCTCCGGCCTGGCTGAATTGCCGGGCCGGGGAGCCGGGTTTCGGCGATGAGGGTCCCGGGGTGTTCATGGTGCGCCAGTCCGTTTCTGGACCGCGATCGGCGCGGTGACCTGCCGTCGCCTTTCAGCGGCAACTGCCGACCTTCTCGGCTGCGGCTGTCGCTGCGACCGATCTCCCTCGCCTGTGACCAGGGCTGGCTGTGGCCGTCGCCAATCAGTGGCTAATCGCAGGTCAGGCGGGGTCGGTAGCCTAGCCTAGCCGTTGACCTCGACGTCACCCGCTCAGTGTCGACCTCAACGTCACCCACTCCGTCTCGACCTCCGCGTCACCCACTCCGTATCGACCTCGACGTCACCCACTCCGTATCGACCTCCGCGTCATCGCCCACTCCGTGTTGACACCACCCTCGCCGCCACAGTTGCCGTTCTCTGGCGAATAGCAGGTCAACGGCCATCCGCAGCCTCAGCCGCTGTCTTCACCTCCGGGTGCGACCCACTGGCGATCACCGCACGATTGCGGTCTGCGGCGTCCTCGAAGTCGAGTTTCTGCACTCGCCGGTCATACGTGAGGAGACCGTTGACCTCATTCTCCACATCGGTGGTCTGCGTATAGACAGCTGCGGACAACCCTCGCGCGGAAACCAGCCGATCGAGGCGCCCACTGACTTCCGCATACCGCCGGGTCAGGTCTGCGGAATCGGCCGTCATCTCGTACGCGTTGGGCAGGCCCGGCCAGCGGTGGTCGTCCAGAATCAGTCCAAGGCCACCGTATTCGCCGTCGACCAGTGCGCGATGGTCCCCCTCGCGCGGCTCCCCCGGTCCGACATACGTGTGGTCGTCGTAGATATCGCCGGAGCCGGTGTCCGGGCGGGAAAAGCAGCAGTTGACTCCGCTGTTGGCAATCACCAGGCGCGTCGGATCGAGTTCCTTCACGAGGGCCGCGATCCGGGCTGTGTCGAATTCGCCCCAGCCTTCGTTGAACGGCACCCAGGCGACGATCGACGTGACGTTCTGCAGCTGCGCCACCAATTCCCGCAGCTCGGCTTCGAACCGCTGCCGGCCTTCGGGCAGCGGGTCCGGCGCGGGACCGGGCGGTCCGCCGAAGGACACGACCAGCGACGGCATGTCCTGCCAGACGGCCAATCCCAGCCGGTCCGCCCAGTAGTACCAGCGGGCCGGCTCCACTTTGACGTGCTTGCGGACCAGGTTGAACCCGAGTTCTTTCGTCTTCTCGAGGTCGAATCGGAGGGCGGCATCGGTCGGCGCGGTGTAACCGCCGTCCGGCCAGTAGCCCTGGTCGAGTGGTCCGTGCAGAAAGGTGACCCGGCCGTTGAGGGCGATCCGTGGCCGTCCGTCGACATCCGGGACGATTTCCACCGTTCGCAAGCCGCGATAGCTCGTGACCTCGTCCAGAACGTCACCATGCGTATCGAGCAGCCGGACGGTGATGTCGTAAAGAAATGGGTCGTCGGGAGTCCATAGTCGCGGGTCAGGAATTTCGGCGCGCAGTCGCCCACCGACGACGCTCCGGACGCGCGCGATCTCGTCGCCGTTGGGCGGCGAAACCGTCAACTCCACTTCCGCACCGCCGGTGACCTGAGGAAATACGGTGATGGCCGCCAGCTCAGAAGACACGTCGAGCGACGAAATGCGCTCTGCCGGTACCGGTTCGAGCCACACGGTCTGCCAGATTCCCGACGTCGGCGTGTAGCAGATTCCGCCCGGTTCGTTGCGCTGCTTGCCGATCGGGTACGGCTCGATGTCCGTGCGGTCCTCCGCGCGAACGGTAATTTCCTGCAGTCCCGATACACGGAGCGCATCCGTGATGTCCGCCGAGAACGAGGTGTACCCGCCCTCATGGGTGACCACCAATTGGTTGTTGACCCGGACCTCGGCTTTCTGGTCGACTGCACCGAAATGCAGCAGCACACGTCGTCCACGCCAGCTTTCAGGAATTTCGAACAACCGCCGGTACCAAAGCACTTCGTCACGCCGCCCGATTCCGGACAGCGCCGATTCCGGTGCGAACGGGACCAAAATGCGCTCGCCGTACCCGATGGGTCGCGGCTCCGCGGCAGAAACCGGCCACCCCGCGTACTCCCACACGCCGTTGAGATTCAGCCAGTCCGGCCGCCTCAACTGCGGGCGGGGATATTCGGGCAGCACCGCGACCGGGTCGACTCGGTCTGTCCACGGGGTGGTCAACGGTGAATCGGTACGTCGCCACTGGGGCTCTGCGGAAGTCATTGCCGACGATGGTGGCAGAGAAGTGTGGGTCTCGGCACGGTTGATACTCGCCCGCGCTGATCTGTCGAGTGGTCGCTCGACGCGATGGAACGATCGGTGGATCTGCCACGTCAGGCGCGCCGTTGACCGGGGCCCTGCGCGCCGCGGAGGCGTGGTGGGCAGTGAGCTGGAATTGGCAACACGGACCGCAGCAGTCGGTCGGCGATCTTCGCGTGCCACGGTGGCCGGTCTGGTGTTCGGTGCGCAGCACAGCGGCCGGTTGCGAGTCGGCGCGGCGACGACGTCGGTGAGTCGGCGCCGTGGCTGGGAGGTTGCCGCGGGCGCGCCAACCAAGTGGGCGATGCGGTCGTCGCCAGAATCGGGCAACGACCGGACATCTCTGGCCGTGACAGCGAATCAGCCCCAAACGACATCCTCGCCCGATGCCGACACCTGTCGCCACACGAAGGACAAAGCCACCAGGAGCCGTTGCCACTTATCGGCAAAACGCCCTGACCAGCAGGTTCATCCCGGGCAAGCCTCAGTTCGACGGGCTTAGGGCGACATCAGTCGATGGTCGCTCGGGCAGCCGCCCCGCGGTAGGCAACTGGCGAGTAACCTCGGGCCATGCGCGTGCTGATGTTGTCCTGGGAGTATCCGCCGGTGGTCATCGGCGGGCTGGCCCGGCACGTCCATGCGCTGGCGCGGCATCTCGCCCGGCAGGGACACGAAGTGGTCGTCCTGTGCCGGCACGCTGCGGGCTCCGACGCGTCGACGCATCCGCGCAGTGACCGGATCGTCGAGGGGGTGCGGGTCGTCCGCGTGGCCGAGGATCCGATGCACCTGACGTTCGAACGCGACCTCGTCGCGTGGACGCTCGCCATGGGCCACGCCATGGTCCGGGCCGCGCAGGATTTGTTGCGTACCTGGCAACCCGAGGTCGTGCATGCGCACGATTGGCTGGTCACGCATCCGGCCGTAGCCATCGCCGAGGCAGCGCGGGTGCCGCTCGTCGGCACGATCCACGCTACCGAGGCGGGCCGGCATTCGGGCTGGCTGTCGCATCCGCTGAACCAGCAGGTGCACTCGGTCGAGTGGTGGCTGGCCAACCGTGCGGACGCGGTGATCACGTGTTCCCAGGCGATGCGGAAGGAAGTTGCGCACCTCTTCGAGATCGACCCGGCCGACGTCGCCGTCATCCACAACGGCATCGAGGGACGCAGCTGGCGGGTGTCGGCCGGAGAAGTCGAGCGGATGCGGACGCGGCACAGCCCCGACGGCGCCCCGTTCCTGCTGTTCTTCGGGCGGCTCGAATGGGAGAAGGGCGTGCAGGATCTGCTGGCCGCGTTACCCCGGATCCGACGACGTTTCCCGGGGACGCGGGTCGTCGTTGCCGGAAAAGGGCGACACCACGACGAGCTCGTCTCACAGGCCCGTAAGCTGCGGATTCGCCGGGCCGTGGACTTCGCCGGTCACCTGTCCGACCGCGATTTGCGTGCTCTGCTGGCCGCCGCCGACGCGGTCGTGCTGCCGAGCCGATACGAGCCGTTCGGCATCGTCGCGCTGGAGGCTGCGGCCGCAAAGGCACCGCTGGTCGCGTCGACGGCCGGTGGTCTCGGCGAAGTCGTCATCGATGGCGAGACCGGGTTGGCCTTCGCACCTGGTGACGTCGCGGGATTGGCTTCGGCAGTCACGACTGTCTTGAGCGATGTCCCGGCCGCAACCCGCCGCGCCCGGGCAGCCCAAGCCCGCCTCGCCGCGGATTTCGACTGGGGGAGGATCGCGGAGGCGACCGTCGCCGTCTATCGGCGAGCTCGGGTGAGTGAACCGGTGGAGCTGGGGCGGCCGAAGATCGCGACCGGAAACGCGTTCGAGGTCTAGTACGTCCGGGCGAGTGCGGGCGGGCGGGCGAGTGCGGACGGGCGGGCGGTTGCGACGGGAAAGGGTGGTTGACCTGGGGGTCGCCGCTGAATGGCGACAAGCCGGGGAGCCTGGCACGTGGCCAGCGCAACGAGCCCGGGGCCCGCTGCACGCGGGTGGCGACGAGCCCGGGACAGGTGCCGCGAGTGGCGACGAACCCCGGGGCTGGGGCGCGCGGCTGGGAATGATCAGACGGCGAGCGGTTTTCGGGAGCTCGGCCGGAGACAGCATGCGGAGGATTTCGGCTCGGAACTCGTGCCCGACGGCTCAACCCGAAAATGTCGCCGGGTGGCTCAACCCGGAACTCGTGTCCGACAGCTCAACCCGAAAATGTCGCCGGGTGGCTGAACCCGGAATCGGTGCCCGCAGGCTCAACTCGGAACTGACGCCCGCTGGTTCAACCCGAAACTGTCACCGATGGCTCAATCCGGAACACTGCCGACGACTCAACCCGAAACCACCGCAAGAAGCTCACCGCGAACGCGGATTCGTTGAGCTGCGATACATCCGCGTCGACGCCCCGCCACCGCAGCTCCCGCGGCGAGCATTCCCAGCCGGACTCCGTCACTCGCTCTCCAGCAGGTCAAGCCACCGAACACCTGTGACCAAACCCAAAGCCCGCACTATCGCCCAGCCGCAGACAACAAGCGGACAGCGCGGGCCAGGAAAAGACCCGGGTCCGGTGGCGGGGAGCCTCCGCCACCGGACCCGTCCCCCGCACGATCCCAAATACCGGTGCGGGGTGCCGGTCGCCTGTGGTCAGGTCACTGGCGACCGGAGTGTGCTCACCCGGTGGTGGCGGTGAGGTAGCGGGCATACGCGCCCGTCGTGAGGAAGCTCGGCAGTTTGTCGCCCAGGGCGGTTTCGGTGAAAATCGCCCGGGCGTCGTCGAGGCGATGAGTCGTGTTGCCGAAGTCGGCGCGGACGTTCGCCAGTTCCTCGTCCAGGAATTCGGCTGCGAGCTCGCGGGTCAGCGCGGTACCGTCCTCGAGCTTCGTTCCGTTGCGGATCCATTGCCACACCTGGCATCGGGCGATTTCGGCCGTCGCGGCGTCTTCCATGAGGTGGTGGATCGCTGCGGCGCCTGTGCCACGCAGCCAGGAGTCGACGTAGCGCAGGGCGACGTTGATGTTCGCCCGCACGCCGGCCTCGGTGACCTCGCCGCCGGCGCTCGCGACGTCGAGCAGGTCGGCAGCGGTGACCGTGACGTCCTCACGCAGCTTGCCGAGCTGGTTCGGCCAGCCGCCGAGCACGTCGTCGAACACCTCGCGGCACACCGGCACCAGCCCGGGGTGCGCGACCCACGAACCGTCGAAGCCGTCGCCCGCCTCGCGTTCCTTGTCCTGACGGACCTTCTGCAGCGCGTTCTCGTTGGTGACAGGATCCTTACTCGGGATGAACGCCGCCATCCCGCCGATCGCGTGCGCCCCGCGACGATGACACGTGCGGACGAGCAGCTCGGTGTATGCGCGCATGAAGGGGACCGTCATCGTCACCTGGGCGCGGTCCGGCAGCACGAAATCGGCGCCGTGGGCGGAGAAGTTCTTGATGACGCTGAAGATGTAGTCCCAACGGCCGGCGTTCAAACCCGAGGCGTGTTCACGCAGCTCGTAGAGGATCTCGTCCATCTCGAAGGCTGCGGTGATCGTCTCGATCAGCACGGTGGCGCGGATCGTGCCGCGCGGGATGCCGAGTTCCTGTTGCGCCAGCAGGAAAACGTCGTTCCACAGCCGCGCTTCGAGGTGGCTCTCGAGCTTCGGCAGGTAGAAGTACGGGCCACTGCCACGCGCCAGGAGCTGACGGGCGTTGTGGAAGAAGTACAGCCCGAAGTCGACGAGGCTCGCCGAAACGGGGCGACCGTCGATGCGGATGTGTTTCTCGACCAGGTGCCAGCCACGCGGCCGGGCGACGATCGTCGCCGGGTCGTCGCCGATCGTGTACCGCTTGCCGGCTTCGGTGGTGAAATCGATGTTGCGGCGGATAGCATCGAAGAGGTTGAGCTGGCCGTCGACAATGTTGTGCCAAGTAGGCGAAGTCGCGTCCTCGAAGTCTGCCAGCCACACCTTCGCGCCTGAGTTGAGCGCGTTCACCGTCATCTTGCGGTCGGTCGGCCCGGTGATCTCCACGCGCCGGTCCTCGAGACCGGGTGCGGCGGGCGCGACGTGCCAGCTTTCGTCCGATCGGATGGACCGTGTCTCCGGCAGGAAGTCCAGCTGCTCCTCCCCCGACTGCAGCCGCTCGCGGCGACGGCGGCGCGCGTCGAGCAGTTCGCGGCGGCGTCCGGCGAAGGTGTTGTCGAGCTTGGCGACGAAGTCCAGTGCAGCCGGGGTGAGGATCTCGGCGAACCGGCCATCGGCGGGACCGGTGACCTCGATGCGGTAGTTCAGCGTGTCAGCCATCTCGTACCTCCGCGAGGGGAAAGGAAGGGGCGGGCCGGCGACCGGGGTCGCCGGCCCGCGGGGTGGGTCAGTGGAACTGGTCTTCCTCGGTCGAACCCTTGAGCGCGGTGGTCGAGCTCTCCGGGTTCAGCGCGGTGGACACCAGGTCGAACCAGCCGGTGCCGACCTCGCGCTGGTGCTTCGTCGCGGTGTAGCCGCGCTCCTCCGAAGCGAACTCGCGCTCCTGCAGGTCGACGTAGGCGGTCATGCCTTCGCGGGCGTAGCCGTGCGCCAGGTCGAACATCGAGTAGTTCAGCGCGTGGAAACCGGCGAGCGTGATGAACTGGAACTTGTAGCCCATCGCGCCGAGTTCGCGCTGGAAGCGGGCGATGGTGTCGTCGTCCAGGTGCTTCTTCCAGTTGAACGACGGCGAGCAGTTGTAGGCCAGCATCTGGTCCGGGTACTGCGCCTTGATGGCCTCGGCGTATTTGCGCGCGATCTCGAGGTCCGGCGTGGAGGTCTCCATCCACAGCAGGTCGGCGTACTGCGCGTACGCCAGGCCGCGGTCGATGCACGGTTCGATCCCGTTGGTGACCTCGTAGAAGCCCTCGGAAGTGCGGCCGCCGGTGAGGTACTTGCGGTCACGCTCGTCGACGTCGCTGGTCAGCAAGGTCGCGGCCTGCGCGTCGGTGCGGGCGACGACGAGGCTCGGCACGTTCAGCACGTCGGCGGCGAGGCGGGCGGCGTTCAGGGTGCGCTCGTGCTGCTTGGTCGGGATGAGGACCTTGCCGCCGAGGTGACCACACTTCTTCTCGGACGCGAGCTGGTCCTCCCAGTGCACGCCCGCGGCGCCGGCCGCGATCATGCCCTTCATCAGCTCGAACGCGTTCAGCGGACCGCCGAAGCCGGCTTCGGCGTCGGCGACGATCGGCGCGTACCAGTCGATGTCGCCGTTGCCCTCGGCCCAGTTGATCTGGTCCGCGCGGCCCAGCGCGTTGTTGATCCGGCGGACCACGGCCGGGACCGAGTTGGCCGGGTACAAGCTCTGGTCCGGGTAGGTCTGGCCGGCGAGGTTGGCGTCGGCGGCGACCTGCCAGCCGGACAGGTAGATGGCCTTGAGGCCGGCGCGCACCTGCTGCACGGCCTGGTTGCCGGTGAGGGCGCCGAGCGCGTGGACGTAGTCCTCGCTGTGCAGGAGGTCCCACAGCTTCTCGGCGCCGCGGCGGGCGAGCGTGTGCTCTTCGACGACCGAACCGCGCAGCTTCACCACGTCGGCGGCGGAGTAGGTCCGCTGGACACCCGCCCAGCGGGGGTCGGTCTTCCACTGCTCGGCCAGCTCGGCCGCCGCCTGCTCGAGCTGATTGGCCTGCTCGGTCATCGGACTCTCCCGTGTTGCGAAGTTTGCGATTGCTCGCCTTGCCTGGTCACAACCGTGACACGAGCAGGAAAACCCGGTCTACCGCTCCAATTTGCCAATTTCTGCGAAGGATGCTTAGCATGTTGCGAAGGTTGCGAATCACTGGTTGGCAACCGCAGTGAAAATCCGCGGGCTTGATCGTTCACGTAATCGTTCAGGCCCGGAAACCTTCCGGCCGGACGGAGCAGCGATGGACAAAACTTTCGCCGGGGCGCGGTTGCGGCATCTGCGCGAGAGCCGGTCGATGAGCCAGGCTGACCTCGCTCGTGTGCTCGAGATCTCACCCAGTTATCTCAACCAGATCGAGCACAACTCGCGCCCGCTGACGGTGCCGGTACTGCTGCGGATCACGCAGGCGTTCGGCGTCGACACCGAGTTTTTCGCCAACAACGACACGTCGCGGCTGGTCGCGGATGTGAAGGAAGCCCTGCTCGACGAGGTCGTCGGCGTCGAGGTGACCACGAGCGAGCTGAACGAGCTGGCGAGCAACCTGCCGTCGATCGCGCAGGCGCTGGTGAAACTGCATCGCAGCTACCGCAATGCGGTCGAGAGCACTGCCGCGCTGACCACGGAAAACGGGCTCGGCCTGCACGGGAGCGCCGCTGCGCCGCTGCCGCACGAGGAGGTACGCGACTTCTTCTACGAACGCGAGAACTACGTCGCCGAGCTGGACGAGCGTGCCGAACGGATGGCTGCAGAGATTCCTCTGCGCCGCGGTGCGGTGATCGGATCGCTCAAGGATCGGCTCTGGCAGCGCTACGGCGTGGAGGTGACGAACGAAGGGATCGACGAATCCACTGGTCAGCAGCATCGGTACGAGCCGGCGACGCGGTTCTTGCGGCTCGCGCCGAGCCTGCGCATCGGGCAGCAGGCATTCCGGATGGCGTCGCAGATCGCGCTGCTCGAGTACGATGATCTCATCACCGAACTCGCCGACTCGTGGGCGTTTTCCGGCCCGGCCGCTCGCACGCTCGCGCGCGTCGGCCTGGCGAATTACTTCGCCGGCGCGCTGATCCTGCCCTACGGTCCATTTCTCGCTGCCGCCGAGGAGTTCCGCTACGACATCGAGCGGCTGTGCGACCACTTCGGCGTCGGTTTCGAAACCACGTGCCACCGGTTGTCGACCCTGCAGCGGCCGAAACAGCGTGGCGTGCCGTTCTCGTTCGTCCGCGTGGACCGGGCCGGGAACATGTCGAAACGGCAGTCGGCGGCGGGTTTCCACTTCTCGCGGGTGGGTGGCGCGTGCCCGCTGTGGAACATCTACGAGGCATTCACCTTGCCTGGCAAGATCCTGACCCAGATTGCCGCGCTCCCGGACGGCAAGCGGTACTTCTGGGTCGCGCGGACAGTGTCGCGCAATATCGGCGGATACGGCAGTCCGGGCAAAACGTTCACCGTCGGCCTCGGCTGCGAGCTGCGGCACGCCGGACGGCTCGTCTACTCGACCGGCCTCGACCTGGACGAGCCCGCCGCGGCGACGCCGATCGGCATGGGTTGCAAGGTGTGCGACCGGCCGGCGTGCTCGCAACGCGCGTTTCCGGCAATCGGCAAACCGCTGACGGTCGACGAGAACACCAGCACTTTCGTGCCTTACCCGGCCGTACCGAAGACGTGAACGCGGCCCGTGACGTGAGTACCCCGGAAGTGGCCATCGGCCGCGAAGTACATTCACCCGAGTGCACGACATCGACACTGTGAACGCCGAACTGGTCGAGCAGGCCGCCGCGCGCCTCGCTGGCGTGGTTACGCGTACGCCGCTGGAGCCCAACGCGCGCCTCTCGTCCCGCGTAGACGCGCGCGTCTGGCTGAAGCGCGAAGACCAGCAGACAGTTCGCTCGTACAAGATCCGCGGCGCGTACAACTTCATCGTGCAGCTCGACGCTTCAACGCGCGCGCGTGGTGTCGTCTGCGCGAGTGCGGGTAACCACGCACAAGGTGTCGCGTACGCGTGTCGCCGTTTAGGGGCGAACGGTCGCGTGTACGTGCCGGGCACCACACCTCGGCAGAAGCGCGAGCGCATCGCGGCGCTCGGTGGCGCACACATTGAAGTCATCGTCGTCGGCGAAACGTACGAAGACGCCTTCTCCGCGGCGAAGGAAGACGCGCACCGCACTGGGTCGACGCTCGTACCCGCCTTCGACGACGTACGCACAGTCGCCGGCCAGGGCACTGTCGCGCTCGAAGTGGTCGAGCAGCTCGGCTTCGTGCCAGACGTCCTTGTCGTGCCGGTCGGCGGCGGCGGGTTGCTCGCCGGGATCGCGACGTGGGTACGCGAGCGGCATCCGGACATCCGGGTCGTCGGCGTCGAGCCGGCGGGCGCGATGTGCATGGCCGCGGCATTGGAAGCGGGTTCGCCGGTACGGATCGAATCGGTCGACCCGTTCGTCGACGGCGCCGCGGTGCGCGAGGCCGGCCGCGTGACGTTCCCGTTGATCCGCGACAGCGGGGCCGACCTGACGTCGGTCGCCGAGGGCGCGGTCTGCACCGAAATGCTGTCGATGTACCAGTCGGACGGGATCATCGCCGAGCCCGCCGGAGCGCTCGCCGCAGCCGCTTTGGGGACCACGGTGCAGATCGAGCCCGGGCAGACCGTGGTGTGTGTCGTTTCCGGCGGCAACAACGACGTCAGCCGGTACAGCGAAATCCTCGAACGGTCGCTGATGCACGAAGGGTTGAAGCACTACTTCCTCGTCAGTTTCCCGCAGGAACCCGGCGCGCTTCGGCGGTTCCTCGACGAAATCCTCGGTCCGGAGGACGACATCACGCGGTTCGAGTACGTGAAGCGGAACAACCGGGAGATCGGTCCGGCGCTGATCGGGGTGGAAATCCCCCGCCGTGCGGATCTGCCCGGGCTGCTTTCGCGGCTGGAGAAGAGCCCGCTGCAGGTCGAGCGGGTGGAGCCGGGAAGTCCGTTGTTCCATTTCCTGCTTTGACGCCCTCCCCGGCCAGGTCTTGGGATTTGGCCTGGATTCGCGCTGGCTCGGTCTGGCAGCCGAGCGAAGTTGACCATGGCCCGGCGCGACTGGGATGGCTCGATAGTGGTGCGGTGTCGGCAGCGCGTGCCGAAGCCCGGAGAGCCGCTCCGCGCATGATCCTGCCGACGCGTTCGTGGTCTGGTGCCCGCCCTCCCGCAGCTCCGCGGTGACACGCGAAAAGCGGGTACCAGTCGAGCACGGATCCGGACGGCCACCCGCACATCGTCGGCAGTACGGGGCCACATGCGCGAGCGATGCAGCGCTGGCTGGGCCGACCATTGGGCACATCCGCGTCAGGCCCGTAGCCGCGCGGGTGGTCGTCGACGAATCGAAAGCAGCTACCGGCGCGTCTTCCCGGTGAAATGGCGGGTCACCTTACGCAGGATGTCCCGCTCCTCCTCCAGCTCGCGAATCCGCTTGCGCAGCGCGGCCGCCTCGTCCTCGGGGACGTCCGACACCGCCGGATCCGCCTCGGTCGCGGCAGGAGACTCAGGACGTCGCCGGTCATCGAGCTCGATCCAGCCCCGCAGGGTCTCGGAGTTCACCCCGAGGCCCTCGGCCACCGACTCGATCGTCGCTCCCGGCCGCGATCGATTCAACGCGACCGCGTCGGCCTTGAACTCCGCCGGATAGTGTTTCATCACCATCTGTGCAGAACTCCACTCCGCCCGAACCGTCCAGGTCCGAGTGTGCCAGGCGTCCAGGGCGAAGTCCCCGGTCCGCATCGCGCCATTCAGCCGACTACGGCCGCGGAGCTGGGATCGGTGCGCCAGGACAGGACTGTGTCGTCGGCTGTCCGGTGTCGAAGAAGGTCACCGCCGCCGCGGCGCATGGGAGGCTCGACAGTGAACCGTGGGCGTCGTCCTCCACCGTCAGCAGGGAGCCGCCGATCCGGTGCTGCATGGCGATCGCCCAGCTGATCGGGGTGACCGGCTCATAGACGTGCCCGACTAGCTGCAGCGGGCTCTTTCCCGCACTGAACTGCCATTGTGTCGCCGAAACCGGCCAGCCGACGCACATCTGCTCATAGCTGCCGTACTTGCCGGCAACGGGGTTGGCCTTGACGCGGTCGAGGTGGTCTCGCCACACGGCGGCGAAATCACGTGGGGTCGGTGATTCGTTGCACAGCAACGCCGTTTGCTGGAATGTGCTGTAGCCCGTCCGCTCGGTGTCCCAGCCGAAGCCGCGATGCTCGCCGCCTGGCGGCGAAGGGGTATCGCCGTTTCGAATAGCCACCAACTGGCCGGCCGCCTCGACCCACTGCCGACGTGGGTATGCGAAAAACTGGTTGACGACATCGCCGTCCACCCCCGGGCGCGGGTGCGCGGCCAGCTCGGAGCGCAAACGGAGCAAGGCGTGTGAGACCTGTGGTTCAGTACTGCCGAAGTGATACACCGAATCATACCGCGCAATCCACGCAGCAAACTCGCGGAACGTATTTTCACCCGCAACGGCCATGTCGTCGTCCATGGTCTTGACGCTCAACTGCGGCGGCATCACCGAGTCCAGCAGCATTTTGTCGACGTGGGCGTCGAAAAGCGTCCGATACTCGGCGCCGAGCGCAGTACCCCAGGAAACACCGTAGTAGCCGATTTTCTCCTCGCCGAGCGCTTCGCGGATGCGGTCGACGTCGCGCGCGATGGTGGGCGTCGTGAACGATTTCACCAGCGCCGGGTCCTTCGCGAAACAAGCGGCGTTGGAGGCTGCCTTGTGCTCGGCGCGAATACGGGCTTTGTCCTTTTCGGACAGCCCCGGGTCCGGCCGGGCGGCATCGTCGTCGCACGGGATGCTCGCGCTGTAGTCGACGCCGCGCGGGTCGAAGCCGATCAGGTCGTGGTGCGCCAGGAGACCGGCCGCCTTGCTTTCGGCGAGGTTGAGCGGCGTCCGCATCCCGGACTGACCGGGACCGCCGGGGTTGACGACGATCGCGCCCCGTCGCTCGCCCGTCGCGCGGATGCGGCTCACGGCGAGGTCGATCGTGCGGCCGCCGGGGTCGGCGTAGTCGAGCGGGACGGTCACCGTCGCGCATTCCGTGCGACGGTCGCTGGCGTCCCAGCCCTTCGCGATGGACGCGCACGGCTTCCAGCCCAAGCTTTGCGCGGATGCCACCGCTGGTGCGAGGGGGACCGCCATTACAGCGACGACTACCGGAACGAACTGGCGAAACCTCGACATAGACGTGATGATCATCGACAGACCTGGCCGCAGGCATCGGCCGATCGGCCGAGACAGGTGGTCCGAAAAGCCAGAGCCGGAGCGAGGTCCGCCCACATTTCTGCAGGTCAGCGACCGTCGCCGAAAAACGGCAACGACGCTCAGCCGAGTTCGGCGCTACCCTCGCGGTAGACCTTCGCCGACGCGATCCGGTCTCCGTCGAGCCGGTAGAAGCCCGCGATCGCGAAAATTTGCTCACTGCCGTTGTGGGTGAGCCGCTCGGTCAACTGGGCGGCAATCTGGTCACCGTCAGCGATCACATTCTCGACCGTCAAAGTCGGCAGAAGCTGTTCCATGGCACTGCTGAACAGTTCGGTGAGTTCGTCCCGTCCGCGCACCACGCTGCTGCCGGTGATCCACACGGCGTCGTCGGTGAAGCCGTCAAGGAGAGCATGCAGGTCGCGACCGTTGAAGGCGGCGACGTGGCGTCGCAGGGCTTCGCTCATGACGCGAGCCTATCCGCGGTGTCAGTTTCACCGTCGTCGAGGACATAGTGCAGCTGATCGTGTTAACGCCTGGCTCTTTCCGGGGTGGTCACTGAGGTTTCGGTCGCGAGGAGGCTGGCGAGGACTTGCAGCCGCTCGGCGTCCGCAGAGCCGGGAACCGCCGTGTAAACAATCAGTGTCGGACCTGGTCTGCCGGGCAGTGGATAAGCGTCCCAGTCGAGCGTGATGGCCCCGACCTGGGGATGTCCGAAATGCTTGCGCCCGCGGGTCGTCTCCCGGACATCGTGCCGGGCCCACAGCTCGGGGAAGTCCGCGCTGCGCACGCTCAACTCGCCTACCAATTCCTGCACCCGCGGGTGGTCCGGATCCGCAGCAGCGGCGGCGCGCAGCATCCCGATGTACTCGATGGCGCTGGCCTCCCAGTCCGGGCAGACATACCGGGCCTCGGGATTCAGGAAGATCGCGCGCAGGACGTTGCGTTCTCCACCGGGAACCGTGTCCAGACCGCCGAAAAGGCTGCCGGCCAACGGATTCCAGGCCAGCACGTCGAGATGACTGCCGAGCACCAACGCCGGTCCGGTCATGGTGTGCAGCAGCCGCCGGGTCGTCTCCGGAACCTGCTCCGATGCGCGGCGTCGCGGGGTGACCGGACGCCGGGCGGCCCGGGCAAGCAGGTGCAGGTGCCGGGTCTCGTCGTCGGTCAGGTTCAGGGCGCGGCCGAGGGCATCGAGCACCCGGTCCGACGGCCGGACGTCGCGACCCTGCTCGATCCGCTGGTAGTAATCCGTGCTGACCCCGGCCAGCATCGCCAGTTCCTCGCGCCGCAGGCCGGCGACCTTTCGCCGGCTGCCGGGTTCGAGGCCGAGGTCCGCCGGGCGTACCCGGCCGCGACGGCTGCGCAAAAACTCGGCGAGCTGCTGTTCCGGACTGGCCATGTCCCCATCCTGCCGCACCCTCACGGACGAGGGTGGGACTGCGATTCCCAGGGAAAACGTGACGACCCGGCAGCGACCAGGTCCGGCGACGCTCGAACCGACCAGCAATTTCCGGGAGGTTCACCTTGTCCACCGATACGTCCGTTGCCCGCCCCCGGCCCGCACTGCTTGACCAGGGCATTCTCGGTTTCGCCATTGACGGGCAATGGCGGCAACCACGCTCCGCGGAGACCTTTGCCACCGTCGATCCGGCCACCGAGCAGGTACTCACCCAGCTCGGCGTGGCCGGACCGGACGAAGTCGACGCCGCAGTACAGGCCGCGCGCCGGGCCTTCGACGGCTGGGCCGCGCTGTCCCCCGAGCACCGGGCAAAGGTGCTGCTGCAGATCGCCGACGTGGTCGAGACCCATCGCGAGGAACTCGCCACGCTCGACTCCCTCGACATGGGTGCGCCGCTGCTGCTGTCCCGCGGCATGGTCGACCACGCGGTCGAGATCTACCGGCATTACGCCGGCTGGCCGACCAAGCTGACCGGGCACACCACACCCGCCGGTCCAGGGCAACTGCACTACACCCGGCGTCAGCCGATCGGGGTGGTTGCGGCCGTCATCGCCTGGAACGGCCCGGTGCTGCAGACGTCGTGGAAGCTCGCCCCGGCGCTGGCGGCGGGCAACACGGTGGTGCTCAAGCCGTCCGAGCACGGCTCGCTGTCCGCCCTGCGGCTCGCGCAGTTGCTCGCCGAAACGGACCTGCCGGCCGGTGTGGTCAACGTGATCACCGGGCTCGGCGGCAACACCGGGCAGGCCCTGATCAACCACCCCGACGTGGACAAGGTCTCGTTCACCGGGTCCGGCCCGGTCGGCAAGCACATCCTGCGCACCTCGGCCGACACGCTCAAGCGGGTCACGCTGGAGCTGGGTGGGAAGTCCCCGCTCATCGTGTTCCCCGACGCCGACCTGAACCTCGCCGCCACCGTCGCCGCCGCGGCGTTCTGCATGGGCACCGGCCAGGGGTGCGTCGCGGGCACGCGCATCCTGGTGCACCGCGACGTCCGCGAAGAGTTCGGCGAACTGCTGCGCCGCGCGATGGACCAGTATGTGCCGGGAGATCCGTTCGACCCGGCGACCACCATGGGACCACTGGCCTTCCGCGCCCACCTGGATCGGGTCACCGGCTATTTCGACGTCACCCGAGCCGAGGGTGCCACGATCAGCGCTGGCGGACACCGTTTGGAGCGGCTGGGCCTGTTCGTCCCGCCCACGTTGCTGGACGACGTACGCAACGACATGCGCGTGGCCCAAGAAGAGATCTTCGGCCCGGTCGCGGCGCTCATGAGTTTCACCTCCACCGCGGAGGCCGTGCGGCTGGCCAACGACACCAGGTACGGCCTGGCCGCCTCGGTGTGGACGCGGGACCTGTCCGCAGCGCACCGGGTAACCGCTGACCTGCGTGCGGGCACAGTCTGGGTGAACACTTGGGGCGCAATGGCACCCGGCACGATCCCGTTCGGCGGGTTCAAGGAGTCCGGGATCGGCCGCGAGCACGGGCCGGACGCGCTGCTGGCCTACACCGAGACCCAGACCGTCATGATCAACCTCTGACCTGCAGCCGCGGCGCATGTTCCTTGGACATGCGCCGTGGGGAGGTCATCAGTGTCGCCCAGGACCTGTTGTGGCGAAAGGGTTTACGAGTGCGGACACCTCGGCCTGCGCGAGCGGTGAGCGCACCGTCGTTGTCATGAGACAGCGCGATCAGCTACCGGGCTCCGTGGTTTCTGTCGTCCCCCAACGAAACCCACGCCCAAGCCGCTGCGGTCCGGAGACCTGCCGTCGAGCGGAAACGACCTTCGAGGACCAGGACGGTCAACCTTCGCCAAGAGTCTTCTGCAAAGCCTTGTTCGCCTTGCGCGCCATGTCGGCGACAGCTTCGCGCCGGGCCGCATCCGCGGCGTAGTCGTCCTCGCGGTTGCGGACCACCCGGGCAGGTGAGCCGACCGCGATCGAGTAGTCCGGGATGTCACCGCGCACCACCGAGTGCGCGCCCAGCACACTGCCCCGGCCGATGCGCGTTCCCTTGAGGACACTGACTTTTGTACCCAGCCACGTGTCCGGCCCGATCCGGACCGGCGCCTTGACGATGCCCTGGTCCTTGATGGGCACGTGGATGTCCGCGGTGACGTGGTCGAAGTCGCAGATGTACACCCAGTCGGCGACGAGCGTGGCCGCACCGAGCTCGATGTCCAGGTAGCAGTTGATCACGTTCTGCCGCCCGAAAACGGACTTGTCTCCGATGCGAAGGGACCCTTCGTGACACCGGATGGCATTGCCGTCGCCGATGTGGACCCAACGGCCGATCTCCAGCCTGCCGTAGCCCGGCCGGCAGTGGATCTCCACGTTCTTGCCCAGGAACAGCATGCCGCGCAGGATGATGTGCGGATTCGCGATACGGAATTTGAGCAGCCGGTAGTAACGCACGAGGTACCACGGAGTATACGCGCGATTGCGCAGTACCCAACGCAGCGAATCGGCCGTCAGGAACTTCGCCTGGTTCGGGTCCCGCCGGGCCCGGCGCCAGGCGCGCACGCGCGACAACGCGGGCGCACCCCACATCGACGTCATGCCGTTGACCGTAACCTGTGGACGACGGCGCGCCACAGGCAAGGGGAACAGGATGGGCACCAAGCTGATCATCGATACCGACCCTGGTGTCGACGACGCTTTCGCGATCGCACTGGCCGCGAGGTCGAGCGACGTCGACCTGCTGGGAGTGACGACGGTCTTCGGCAACGTGCCGCTCGCCACCACCACGTCGAACGCGCGCCGGCTGCTGCAGCTGTGCGATCGGAGCGACGTGCCGGTCGCCGCGGGCGCCGCGCGTCCTCTTCTCTACCGCGAGCTGCACCGGAAAAGCACCGTCCACGGTTCCGACGGGCTGTCCGGGCACGCCGACCTGCTGCCCGAAGCCACTCGCCCGCTGGAGGAGTCCGACGCGGTGAGCCTGATGGTCTCGCTGATCGAGGCGTCCGACGAACCGGTGACCATCGCGCCGATCGGCCCCCTCACGAACATCGCGGCCCTGCTCGCGGCGCACCCGGGGGTCCGCTCGAAAATCGCGCGCATCGTCCTGATGGGCGGCGCGATCGCGCGGGGCAATTCGACGGCAGTCGCCGAATTCAACATCTGGGCCGACCCGGACGCAGCGCGCCGAGTGCTCGTCGAGGACGACGTCCCGTGCGTGATGGTCCCCCTCGATCTCACCCATCGGTGCGCAGTCGACAGCGGATGGCTCGCGAAGCTGGCGGCGTCCGGCCCCATCGGACAGGCGCTGGACGCGTTCACGCCGGAGTACCTCGCGCACTACCGGCAAGTGCTCGGCTACGAAGGCATCGTCCTGCACGACGCGGTGGCCGTCGCGGAGGCGATCCGCCCGGGCATCCTGCACACCGAGACGTACCCGGTCGACATCGACTCGACCCCCGGCCCGACCCGCGGCATGACGATCGTCGACCGGCGAGCCGTCCCGATGTCGCCGACGGGCCGCCTGGTCGAGGTGGCGGTGGAGACGGGGCTGGACGAGCTGCGGGAATTCGTGCTGTCGAGACTCGCCGGAGGCCGGTGATGGAGAGATCGCCGCTGGATGGCGAATCGCAGGTCACGGGTGGTTTTCCGGATGGGTCTCCGGTTGGTTCGGCGGGTGGTTCGGCCGGGGACTTGGCTGGCGGTTCGGCAGGTGGTTCGGCCACTGGGGGTGCGTTGCCGTTAAACGGCGACGGCAATGGGGCTACCGGCTCGGGTACGGCCTCGGCCTCGGATGGGGCTGATTTGTCGGAACCGATCGAGGCGTCGTCGCTCGATGACGAGCTGCGCAAGCTGCCCGGTACGTCGCCTGCCGAAGGCGATCTGCCCGAGCTGACCGGCGCATCGCCGTTAGATGGCGACACGGCCAGGCCGACCAGCACGTCGCCTCTCAACGGCGACACAACCGAGCCGAGCAAGCCGTCGCCACTCAACGGCGACACATCCGAGACGACCAGCACGTCGCCGCTCGAAGGCAACACCGCCAAGCCGAGCAAACCGTCGCCACTCAACAGAGACACAACCGAGCCGCGCGAACTGTCGCCACTCGATGGCGACACGACAAAGGCGAGCAGCGCGTCGCCTCTCAGTGGCGACACGACCGACGGCCAGACGGGTAGACCTCACGGCACGTCGCCGCTCGATGGCGAAACCTCGGGCTTCGTCGGCGAGTCGCCGTCCAGCGGCGAGACAGTTGAGCCGACTGTCTCGTCGCCGTCCACTGGCGAAACAGCTGAGCTGACCAGCGCGTCGCCGCTCAGCGACGAAACACCGGAGCTCGCCGCTGGGTCGCCGGGCGGCGGTCAGACGTCCCCGCTGACCAGCGGGTCGCCATTGAACGGCGAAACCTCGGGCCTCCCGGTCACCGGCACCATGACTCCCCCGGAGTCCGGATTTCTCGGCCGGAATCGGCGGGTCGTCGTGGTCCTGGCGGCAGTCGTGGTGGTCGTCGCGGCGTTGGTGGTCGCAGTCCAGGTTCTGCCGGACGGCAGTGGTGCTGGGTCGGGGAACGTCGTGGCGACCTCGTCGATGCCGGTACCGGCACCCAGCTCCACCGCGCTTACCACGTCGTCGCCGGTGCCGGTCCAACCGAAGGTGCCGGACGGCGGGGAGTTCGGGACGTGGGCGTCGCGGACCAGTCAGTGGCTGGATATTCCGCTGCGGGCAATGAACGGTTATGCGCGGGCGACCGTCACGCTCAGCAAGGAACAGCCAGGATGTCACCTCTCCTGGATCACCCTCGCCGCGATCGGGAAGGTCGCCAGCGACCACGGCCGAGCACAGGGTGACCATCTCGGCGACAACGGGACTCTCGCGAAACCGTTGGGAACACTGGAAGTCCGAGACTTCTACCATCGGGTCGTCTCGACTCCAGACGCTGCCGGGCCGCTGCAGCTGGCACCGACGGTCTGGGCGAGCTGGCAGCGCAGCGCGTCCGGCGGCAAGCCCGAAGTGCAGAACATCGACGACGCCGCGCTCACCGCCGGGCGCGCGCTCTGCGCGAACGGCCGCGATATGTCAACCGATTGGTGGAACGGTGTCACCACGCTGGCCCCGGCTCCACTCATGATGCACCGGACGTTGGCGACAGTGAACGTCTACGGGACCGTCGGGCAGCGGGAGCAGGCACCGAACCCGGCAGTCCTCAACGCGGTCGACTTCGCGATCGACCAGATCGGCCTGCCTTACGTCTGGGGCGGCAACGGCACTCGCGATCCCGACCCCGGATTCGACTGTTCCGGCCTCACCACGGCCGCCTACGGGAGCGCCGGGGTGAAGCTCATGCGCACAGCGGACACGCAATTCCGCAGTGTCACCCACGTCGATGAACCGCAACTGGGAGACTTGATCTTCTACGGGGAACCGGCTACGAATATCCACCACGTGGGGCTCTACATCGGGAACCAGCAGATGATCGACGCGCCGCAGACCGGCCAAGCGGTTCAGGTCCATCCGTACCGCAAACCCGGCGACGACTACGCGGGCGCCGGACGGCCGATCGCCTAGCACAGCTCGCGGCTCGCTGACTCCGGTCACGCCTGCCTGACACGGGCTCAGCGGTTCGCTGACTCCGGTCGCGCGTACCTGACACGGCTCAGCGGCTCGCTGACTCCAGTCGCGCGTACCTGCAATCGGTCGGCGTCAGGCTGACGCCGGTCGTGCCTGCCAGGCACCAGTCGTGTCCGGCTTACACCGGTCGTGCCTGCCGACAGAGGTCTCGTCTGGCTTGCACCAGTCGTGCCTGCCAGGCACCAGTCGTATCCGGCTTACACGGGTCATGCCTGCCCAGACCCAACCGCACCCGGCATGCACTGGTCATGCACGCCCCGACACCAGCAGCGTCCGGCATGCATTGGTCATGCACGCCCCGACACCAGCTGTTTTCCGGTCAACACCGCTCGTTCCTGCCAGACACCGGTCGCGTCCGGCGTCACCCGTCATTGCACGCCAGACACCAACCGCATTCGGCTTACACCCGGTTGTGTCGGGGCTAACGCCGGTCGGATCCGGCTGGCACCAGCCGTTCCTAGCTGCCGCCGGTCGTGTCAGGTTGGCTCCAACGCGACCACGGTCCGGGTGATTCAGCCCCTGAGCCGGTCGGCGAGAAGGTCGTCGACGGTGCGGGGTTCGTGGTCCAGGAGTTCTGCCAGCAGAGGATTGGTGTCGGCGAAATCGCCGTTTCGCGCCGCGTGGAAGAACCGCAGCAGCATCTGGGCCACGTGCTCGGGGGTACCGGCGGCGATCCGGTCGGCGAGCCATTGCTCGTCGTCGGTGGTGACCCGGCTGATGTCGCGGCCGGTCAGTTTGGCTGCGGCGGCAGCAATGTCGTCGAAAGTGACGGCGTGGCGCGCGGTGAGCGTGACGGGGCCGTCGAACGCCTTCTGTCCAATGAGGATGATTGCGGCAGCCTCGGCTACGTCGGCGCGATCGGTCCAGGAGACGGGGCCGTCGGCCGGTCCGGTGATGGTGCCGGTTTGTTGCCATGGACCGAGCAGCCAGTCGAGGCTGTGCGCGTAGAATCCGTTACGCAGTGAGGTCCAGGCAATCCCAGACGACGCGAGCAATGCCTCCGTCGCGGCGTGCTCGTGCGCCGGGGCGAATGGGCTGTCATCGCGCACGTTCTGGTGGCTCGTGTACAGAATCCGCTGCGCTCCCGCCGCAACCGCAGCTTCGATCGCGTTGTGGTGTAAGCTGATTCCATCAACGTCGGAATCATTTTGAGAAATCAGCAGAATCTGTTCGGCACCTTCGAACGAGTCGCGTAATGCCGCGGGGTCGTCATAGGAACCGTGGCGTACCCGTACGCCACGGTCGGCGAAATGCTGTGCTTTGGCGACCTCGCGGACGCTGACGCCGATGCGTTCTGCCGGAATGCTCTTGAGCAGGTGCTCGACGGTCGCGCCGCCCAAGGCACCGGTCGCGCCGGTGATGACGATCATGATTTGTTGCCTCCGTAGGGATCCAGGAGTCGCTGGGTGTCAGGACGAATGAGCCGGGCGGAGCAGCGGCAGCAAGATGTCGTCGACGATGTGCTTGACGAAGTTCCGGTCGCTCGGCTCTCCGACGACCACAAGCCGATGCACGATGAGCGCCGGAGCGATCTCGGCGAACAGCGCGGCCGCGCCGGGAACCAGGTTTTCACCTTGCGCGCCGCCGAAAGGACGTTCGGTCATAACGGCTTCGTCGCGTCGCAGGATTCGCCGCATTTCGGCCGCCAGTTCCGGATCGCTGCGCATGCCGGCAAACAGCGCGCCAAGTAGCCCGATCTCCTGCACGGCAATCTGCGCGGCCAGCCATTCCACGGTCTGTAGCAGAGCTTGCCGGAGATCGTCAGTCCGCACCGCAGGTGGAACGCTCGCCGCGCGGTGCTCGACTGCTGCCGCCACCAGCGCTGCCTTGCCGGTGTGGCGTCGGTACACCGTAGGCTTGCCGACCCCGGCTTCGGTCGCGATCGACTCGATGGACAGCTGGTCGTAACCGACCTCGACCAGCAGTTTCAGTGTCGCGTCGAGGATCGCCACGTCCCGCCCGGCGTCACGCGGCCTGCCCCTGGCGGGCCCGTTGGCATCGGACATGTGCACCTCATTACGAAACTGAACAGGAACGTAATTGAATGTAGCGCCCAGCACGCCGGAAATCAACCCGAAGGCTCACGCCGTCCTGGCGCCCGGGCCAGGCACCAAGGGCACACCTCCGGAAGGATCAGCCCGACGAGTGGGCGCTCGGATCGCAAGCGACCAAAACGACCAGAAACCGTGCCTGACCAGCTCAAATGAATTGTCCGAACAGCAACCTATCGACACGGAAGGCGCAATCCACGGAAACGTTTCCAGATCAGCCGTTGCGAACAGCGCACGCAAAGCCCTATCACCGCAAGCAGATCCACACCGATGACTCAGACAAGCAGCCGATTCCGCAGCGCGGGATCAGCCAATTCCTGGAGTTCGTCGCAACCAACGCCGCCTTCGTGGGCCAACGAACTCAAGGGACGCAGCATCCGGCTCAATGTGATCTCGCCGGGCACCATCGACACCCCCGCGATTGCCAACGGCAGTCGGCAAAGAAAGGGCGGCGCTGCCAAAGCAGGTTTCGCAGCGCGCGTTCCACTCAGCCGGACGGGCACGCCGCACGAGGACACCGTCGCGCTTCTCGCATCGGAACTGAGCAGCTTCATCCGCACCGCCAACCTCTACCTCGAAAGCGGAGAGAAACAACTCCGACCACCCGCGGTCGACATGTCCACAGTGGACGTACAGTTCAACGGAGCAGCGGCAGGAAAATCGTGTCGACGACCTCCCGGATCGCCTCGGACGACATCGGCCGCAGGTTCATGATCGCCTCGTGCCGGAGCAGGTCGTAGGGCAGCCGGGCAATCCGCGGGGTCAGCTTCGCGCCGTCGATCTCACCCTGGTCGACGGCGCGCTGCGTCACAGCTTCGATGACCGACCGCCTGGTGCCCACCAGCATTTCGCGCAGCTCGGCCGGGCTGGTGCCGAGTTCGTCGAAGTACGCGGCCAGCTGCGCGGTCATGATCGCGGCAAAGCCCGCAAACCAGACGTTGAGCTGCTCCAGCAGATCGATGGTGTCGTCCCGCAGGGATCCGGTGCGCGGGTCGACCAGGACCGCCCGGTCGCTCGCCCGGATCATCGCGTCCTGAACCAGCGCGCCCTTGGTCGCCCAGCGGCGATTGACGACCGGACGACTGGTGCCGGCCCGCCGGGCGACAGAGTCGAACGTCAGGCCGGAATACCCGCGTTCCATCAGCTCGTCCCACGCTGCGTCGAGCAGCGCACCGTCGAGCTCCGCGCCGTGCCGGCGCCTTCCACGAACGGGTTCCTCGCTTGCAAGATGCATGCCTGCATCTTACACTCGTGATCAAGGGCTCGTCCCCTCCCCTTCTCCACCGGCCGTTTCGACTGCACCGGCGCGAGCCGTCGAGGATGTTTGAACAGGAGAACCGTCATGAGCACCACTGCCGATGTTCAGCCGTCGACTTCGGTCACCGTCTCCGTGCACACCAAAGGCCGGAATTTCGACGAATCCGCGGTGGACCAGTGGGAATTGAAAGCCGCTCGAAGGGCCCTGAAAAACCTCAAGAACGTGGCCGGCGGCCAGGTCATGATGGATCTGCTGAAGGACCAGATCGACGCGGGTGACCGTTACCACAAAGAACTCGTGGAATCGGCCGGCGGCACGTGGCGGGAATCGCGGACCGCATTCACCGTGCACGGCCTCACCGGCACCCAGCTCACCGCGTGGTTCCGCGGACAATCGGCCACCGGAGAATTCGACGACAAAGTCCTGCTTTTGAATGCGCACCCCGAACACTACGTCGAGCCGCCGTCCTACCCGGGCGGCATGGTCGAGACGATCGGCGGGCACCTCACCCGGTTCAAGGTGGCGATGGTGCCCGAACTTCCCCCGCTGATCAGCGAATACCTCGACCCGGCTTACCCGCAGACGCTGGCGCAGGCCGAGCTGACCCTCGACGACGGCACTCCTTTCGCGTACTGCGTGCATCAGGCGCGCGACACCGAAACCGGCGCGGACGTCGTGGTCCGCGTCATTTATCCGTCCACCTCCCCTGACTCCCTGATCGAGGGACACTGCGAGCATTTGGCGATCGAATTCCGCAGCTGGATCCGGAACGCCGCCACTGCCGGGTGACCCTCGGAAACCATCCGAGAACACCGAGGAAAGACAACTGATGGAATTCAAAGACAAAAAAGCTCTGGTTACCGGGTCGGGCGCATTCGGCGGCCTTGGTCACGCGATCGCGAAAATCTTCGCAGAAGGCGGGGCCGAGGTCACGATCACCGGACGGGATCCCGAGCGCGGCGCGCCGGTCATCGACGATCTCGGTGGCAACGCCCGTTTCCTGGAAGCCGATTTGAATGACAGTGAGAATGTGCGAAAGCTCGCCGACGAAGCCGGGCCGGTGGACATTCTCGTCAACAACGCAGCGATCCTGCTCGGGGCCACGCAGGACCTCGACGACTACGAGCACGCGTTCGCCGTCAACGTGCGTGCGCCGTTCGTGCTCACCACAGTCCTCGCGCCGGCCATGGTCGCGCGCGGCGGCGGCAGTATCGTCAACATTTCGTCGACCGCAGCCGGAATCGGGATGCCCGAAATGGGCGTCTACGGGGCGACCAAAGCCGCGCTGGAATCGCTGACCCGGGCGTGGGCTGCGGAGTTCGCCCCCGCGAACGTCCGCGTCAACTCGGTGTCGCCAGGGCCGATGCGCACGTCGAAGGCGGTCGCCTCGCTGGGCCCGGACGTCGGCGGTTACGGCAACACCGTGCCGATGGCGCGGGCGGCTGACCCGTCGGAGGTCGCCGAAGTCGTCGCATTCGCGGCCAGCGACCGGGCCGGGTTCATGACCGGCGCGATCCTGCCCGCGGACGGAGGCCGGGCCGCCATCTGACCCCGTCTCCCTGGCTCCATTCCCCCGCGGCGGCCAGGACGACGGACCGCTGTACGGACGCCTCGTGCGCCAGGCGTCCGTACAGTGCTGGCGTGACGACTATACATAGGTATAGTCTGCTGTACATGCGTATAGCAGTGGTGCGGCAGTGACCGACCCCGACGACCTCACCGCGCGCGCCCGGATCCGGGACGCGGCGATGCGGCATTTCGGCGAATACGGCTTCGAACGCGCCACGATCCGGGGAATTGCCGAGGCCGCCGGGGTGTCACTCGGTTTGGTGAGGCACCATTTCGGGTCCAAACAGGCGCTTCGCGAGGTGTGCGACGCGCACCTCGTCAAGCTCATCCGGCAGCTCAACGACCAGGTTCCGGCGGACCTGACCAGGCCTGCGGGCAGCAATCCCGTTGCGGCCGCACGAGCTGCCGTCGGGCCGTACCGCGACTACCTCGTCCGTGCGCTCGTCGAGGGCGACGCGTCGCCGTTGTTCGACGAAATGGTCCAGCTGAGCATGCATCGGCTCGCCGAATCCGATCGGCACCGGCCGGGCCCGCCCGCTGCCGATCCGAAGGTCCGCGCCGCGATCAGCACGGCGATGGCGCTGTCGATCACCGTGCTCCACAAACACCTCTCCCGCACGATCGGCGTCGACGTCCTGAGCCCGGACGGCGACAACCTCCTCGCCCGCGCACTGATCGACCTCTACTCGCATCCCGCGCTCACCCTCGACGAGGCGCAAGCAGCGCTCGCCCGCCTCGACGAGCACCCACCAGTGGAAGGAACCTGACATGCCAGCTGCGTCGTCTCCACGTATCCCGCCGCTCGAACTCGACGAGATGGAGCCTGAGCATCGAAAACTGGCGAAGCTCGGCGCCGACACCGTCATCCAGGTTCTCGCCCGCGCGCCCGAACTGATGAATGCGTCGTCGCAGCTGGGCGCGTACCTGCTGGGCCAGGGCAAGCTTCATCCGCGCATCCGGGAGCTCGCGATCCTGCGCGTCGCGCTCAGGTGTGATGCGCCGTACGAGTGGGCCAACCACGCGCCGGCCGCGCTCGGCGGCGGCGCCACCGAGGCCGAGATCGTCGCCGTTTCCGACCCGGACGCGTCGTGGCCGCCCGAAGACGACGCAGTACTTCGGGCCGTCGACGAATTGTGCGCCGACGTCTGCGTATCGGACGCCACCTGGGCAGCGCTTGCCGAAACCCATGACCACGCCGAGATCATCGAGATCCTGTTCCTCGTCGGCTATTACCGAATGATGGCGGGTTTCCTGAATTCTGCAGGGGTTTCGGTGAAACCCGGCCAGCCCGCGCTCGGCGAACCTCCGACCCCGGTGCGCGCCGCCACCGATCCGGACCTCACCCGTCCCAGCAGCGGGAAAACCGGCCCGGACGGCAGCTGGAAGATCACCTTCACGCACCCGGCGGGCAGCAAGGACCTGCTTCTCGACCTCGCGACCGACGGCACCACGATGTCCGGTTCCATCTTCGACGGCCAGCTGGGAGTGACGGTCCCCATCGTCTCGGGCACAGTCGACGGCCAGGACGTCACTCTTACCGCACTGGTCACTGACCCAGCGCGGTTCGAGGTGAGCGTGGCGGGCACCGTGAACGGCGACGCTTTCGCCGGTTCGGTCACGATTTCCGGCGGTGGCACGTTCCCATTGTCCGGAATTCGCACCGGCTGATCCGTACACTGTGGACGGTCCCTTGTTGCGCACAAGTCAGGGCAACACGACGTCGACCTTCAAGCCTCCCCCTTCGACGGGCGCGGCGGACACTCGTCCGCAGTGCGCGGCAGCGATCGACCGCACGATGGACAATCCGAGACCAGCACCGTCCCGATGGTTCATCCGGTCAGCGGTCAGCCGGCGAAACGGCTGGAACAACGACTCGACCGACTCGGCCGGTACCCGCTCGCCGGAATTGCCCACGCTCAGTGCCGGTTCTCCGCCGACGGTCACCTCGACCCACCCGCCCGAGTGGTTGTACTTGATCGCGTTGTGCACGAGATTGGCGACGAGCCGTTCCAGCAGAACGGGATCGCCGGGCACAACGCGCTCGGCCGACGCGTGGCGCAGGGTCAGCTCGCGTGTGGCCAGCTGTTCGGCATAACGGGCGAGGACGGTGTCCACCAGCTCGTCCAGCCGGACCGGAACCGTTCCGGGCAGGCCGCGGTCCGCCTCGGCCAGCACGAGGAGTCCCTCGATCAGCTGCTCGTTGCGCTCGTTGACCACGAGCAGCTGCGCCGCGAGCCGTTGCACCTCGTCGCCGCCACCGGTGACCATCGCCACCTCGGCGAGCGTCCGCTGCACGGCGAGCGGCGTGCGCAGCTCGTGGGACGCGTTCGCGGCGAACCGCCGTTGCCCCTCGAAGCCGACCGCCACCCGGTCGAGCATCCCGTTGACCGCCGTCGCCAGCACCCGCAGCTCGCCGTCGGTCTGCTCCACCGGCATGCGCTGCCCCAGGTTCTGCGGCCCCAGCTGGTCGATGGTCGCCGCAAGGTCCGGCAGAGGCCGCAGCACCCACGACACCACCGGCCGCCACGCCAGTACCGCCAGCACGACGACCGCGACCAGCGGCAAGAACCACCAGATGGTGCCCACCGGATTGCTGCAGCCGGTGCCCCGCGGACAGAACGACCGGTCCACGTATGTCCCGAGCACCATTGCCAGCGACGCGCCGACCGGGTACGCGAGAACCAGCGCGGCAAGCAGCGCCCCGAGGAACACCAGCTCGACGCGGCCACGCAACGACGTCCGCGCCCGCCTCAGGTACCCAGCCGGTACCCTGCGCCGGGTACGGTGTGGATCACCGGCGGTGCGCCGAGCTTCCTGCGCAACGTCATCACCGTGACCCGCACCGTGTTCGTGAACGGGTCGGCGTGCTCGTCCCATGCCTTCTCCAGCAGCTCTTCCGGGCTGACGACCCGACCTTCGGCTCGCAGCAACACCTCCAGCACGGCGAACTCCTTGGGAGACAACGACAACGGCCGCCCGTCCCGCGACGCGAACCGCCTCGCCGGATCCAGCTCGACCCCGGCGCGGTCCAGCACCGGCGGCAACGCCGGACGGGCCCGCCGGGCCAGCGCATGCACCCTGGCGACGAGCTCGGCGAACGCGAACGGCTTGGTGAGGTAGTCGTCCGCCCCTAGACCGAGCCCGTCCACGCGGTCGCGGATACCCGCCGCAGCGGTGAGCATGAGCACCCTTGTCTCACCGCCGTCGCCGACGATCTTGCGGCATACCTCGTCGCCGTGCACCAGCGGCAGGTCGCGGTCGAGCAGGACCACGTCATACCGATGGACCGCAACGCGTTCGAGCGCAGCGTCACCGTCGTAGCAGACGTCGACTGCCATCCCCAGATGCCGCAGACCCTCGGTGATGGAGTCGGCCAGCATCTGCTCGTCTTCGGCCACGAGCACGCGCATCAACCGCTCCTCACGAGCCTCAGTAGAACGCCGGACGGATAAAGATCGGATAAACGCCGATCTTAACCATCCGAGATCATCCGCTCACTAGACCTGCGGCATGATCTTCGCCGGAAAGAGCGCGACCGCGGTAGGGCTGTACGGCACGGTGTTCGCCTCGCTCGGCGCGTTCGGCGCAGGCGCGACGCTGCGACACGATCCCGTACTGTCCGGGACGGTGCTGAGCGCCGTGCGGTTCGGGCACGGCCGGACGCTCGCCACTGCTGTGTTGTATCTCGGCATTTTCCTCCTGGTGTTGTCTTGGGTCCGGTTAGGACACTCGGTGCGCGCGGGTCGGACGAGCACACGAGACGTTGTGCGGGCTACCTGGCTGTGGTGCGCTCCGCTTTTGTGCGCGCCACCGTTGTTCAGCACCGACCTGTACACGTATCTCGCGCAGGGCGTGGTGGCGAGTGCCGGGCTCGACCCGTACACACACGTCCCCGCTGAACTTCCCGGCCCGGCCACGGACAATGCGGCCGGCGGCTGGCTGCACATTCCGTCGCCCTATGGGCCGTTGCATATTCTGATCGTGAAGAGCGTCCTTTCTCTGACTGGCGACAATCTTGTCCTCGGCGCATTCCTGACCCGGCTGGCCATGACAACCGGATTGGCGTTGACGTGCTTCGCATTGCCGATCCTGTGCCGCCGGCTGGGCGCCCAGCCGGAACGTGCACTGTGGATGACAGTGGCGAACCCGTTGATGGTGCTGTGCGTGGTATCGGGCGGACACAACGACCTGTTGATGATCGGGTTGCTGATAGCGGGAACTACGGTGATGATCACGACTGTACCAGGGTTCGGGCTCGCGGTGGTAGTGCTGGCTGCCGCAGTGAAAGCTCCGGCCGCGGTAGCGTTGCCGTTTCTCTTGTGGACATGGGAGATTCGACGTTCAGGCGGGCGAATCATGTTGCGTAGCTACGTCTCGACACTTGCCGCCGCAGTGTCCATTGTGGTCGTAACGTTCGGGTTGTGCAGCATTGCAGCTGACGTAGACCTCGGGTGGATCCGGTCAATGAGCGCGAATTCCACGCTTGAGCCATGGTTGTCGATCCCCACCGCGGTCGGGAAAATCTTGGGGGCAGGAGGTGCCGTCGCGGTGTGCCGAGCAGTGGGCTGGGTCGCGCTTGCCGGGATCCTGATGTGGTTGTGGTGGCGTTCGCGAGCCAGCGATGCGGACGCGGTGCGCGGTGCTGCGGCAGGGTTGTTGGCTACGGTCGTACTGGCGCCGGTGGCGCTGCCTTGGTACTTCACGTGGCCGTTGGCGCTCGGATCCCTTGCGGCGTGGCCGATTTCGCGGGTCGCGCTCGTTGCCGCGGGTTCGACCTGGCTGGTCGTGAGCACCCACCCTGACGGGCAAACCTTGCTCCCAGCTTGGGGATTTGTTGCCCTGGCAGTGTTTTCGGCCGGTGCGGGAGTGCTGACCCTGGACGGAAAATTCGCGCGCTCGGGTGACAGGAGGGGTGGTAGGCTCAGGGAGTCGGTAATTCATCGCATTCCTCCACCCTGATGGGAATTGTCTGCCATGCGCGCAAACCTGCGTGACGAACTGAAAACAGCGCTCAAGAACCGGAACCGAGTCGCGATCACCGCACTGCGCTCTGCGCTTGCGGCGATCGACAACGCCGAAGCGGTGCCGGTCTCGCCAGGGGCCGATGGCAAGGCAGGCAACGAACACGTGGTGGGTGCGGCGGTCGGCCTGGGCGCGGCGGAAGCAATGAGACGGCATCTCACGGAGGAGGACATATGCACGATCGTCAACCGTGAAGTGGACGAGCGCACCTCGGCGGCGGACGAGTACGAGCGTCTCGGAAGGACGGAGCAAGCTGAACAGTTACGGGCGGAGGCGGCAGTGCTGAAGGTGCATCTGGAATCTGTTGAGTGAGTGGGTGTTGTCAGGTAAGGGAGGTTGGTGACGAGGTCCGGTACATGAGTGGTGACACCGATGGGTGCGATCGGGGCTCGGCGAGTCGGGGCGTGCATGAGTCCGACTGATCGGGCTCGTCCGGGCTCAGTGATCGGGTGCGGTCGGGGCTCAGTGGGTCGGGCTCGTCTGGTCCTAGTGATCGGGCGTGTCTGGGCTCGGCGACGGGGCTCGTCTGGACGCAGTGATCAGGCGGGTGGGGGCTCGACGATCGGGCGCGTTCGGACCCAATGATCAGGCGAGTCCAGGCTCGACGATCGGGCGCGTTCGGACCCAACGATCAGGCGAGTCCAGGCTCGACGATCGGGCGCGTTCGGACCCAACGATCAGGCGAGTCCAGGCTCGACGATCAAGCACGCCCGAACCCAGCGATCAGGCGAGTCCAGGCTCGACGATCGAACACGTCATGCCGAGCGATCACGTCGTGGAAGGGATCACCTCGGAGAAGGGCTGAAACCCGGCAGGCGAACCAACCCGCCTACCGGCAACACAAGCCGTCCGCGCAAGGAGCCCGTCTCACGAGACCTCGCCTGCATCCCGGAACGCGGTTGCCACCAAGGCGGTGCAGCCGTGGCTGTCGTGGTCTGCCGGGATCAGGACTGCGCCCGCGATCTCCAGAGGTGGGTCCAAGGGGAGGGAGCGCACGCGGGTTGACGTCGTGGTCACCTGGTCGACGGGCAGGAGGGCCCAGGTGTCGGGCGTGGTGCCCAGTTCGACGAGCGTGTCCTCGACCGTGCCCGTCGGGCGGCCGAGACGGACGGTGACACCGGCGTTGTCCAAGGCGGACTTGATTGCGTCGTACAGGAAGGGGTCGGTGGCTGGAGAAGGGAGACGCAGGACGTCGGCGGCCAAGTCGGCAAGGCGTGCCGACCCGCGATTGGCTGCTGGATGGCGCACGGATACCACCGCGTGGAGCGGCTCGGTCCACGCCGGGATCACGTGCAGGCCCTCGGCTTCGGTGACGCCGCGTGCGAGGACCAGGTCCAGGTCGCCTCGTCGCAAGGCGGTCAGCCGGTCCGCCACCGGGAGGTCGACCAGCACCAGTTCGAACCCCGGGTGACGGTCGCGGAGCACCTCGACGCCGCGTTCCAGTCGCGCCAGCAGGCCCGGCGCGGTGCCGATGTGGACCTTGTCCGAGGGTGTCCCGGCGGCCAGTCGCACGCGTTCGGCGGCTGCGAGGGTGTCGCGGGCCGCGGCGAGAACGCGGGTGCCTGCCGGGGTGAGCCGGACCGTTCGCGGTGAGCGGTCCAGCAGGCGGACCCCGAGTTCGCGCTCGAGCCGAGCCACCTGCTGGCTCACCGCGGGCTGGACGATGTGCAGCCGCTCGGCTGCACGCCCGAAGTGCAGCTCCTCCGCGACCGTGACGAAATAACGCAGGGTCCGCAGCTCCATCGTGTGCCTCCTCCACCTGCGACAATCAGATCACGTGATCGCTGCGCGAGCCAACCGCGTCTCGATCTTCGGACCGGTTCGCGCTGAGGTGGACAGCATGCGGATCGGAACAAACCTCGACAGCAGCGGTATGGCACCCCTCGAAGACGCGCGCGCGGAGGCGGTCAAGAACGCAGCGCGCGGGTTCGACAGCGGCTGGACCAATCAGTTCCCGAATGGTCTCGACGCGCTCGCGCTGTTGCCCTACTTCAGTGACGGCCCTGCTGAGCTGGGCACGGCCGTCGTACCGACGTACCCACGGCACCCCGCCGCGATGGCGACTGAGGCGCTTGCCGTCCAGGCCATGACCGGTGGACGGCTGACGCTCGGCATCGGCCCCAGCCACAAAGTCATGATCGAGGGTGCGCTGGGCCTCGCCTACTCCGCACCCGCCCGGCACACCCGGGAGTATCTCGAAGTGCTGAAACCGTTGCTGCGCGGGGAGCACGTGAAGTATTCCGGAGAATTCTTCACCGTGGACACTCAGTTGAGCGCGCCGACGCCACCGCCGTCGGTGCTCGTTTCCGCGTTGGGGCCACGGATGCTGGAGGTGACGCGCGAACTCGCCGAAGGCACCATCGCGATCTGGGTCCGTCCCGACCTCGTCGCGGACTACCTGGTCCCCCGCCTCGGCGACGGCGCTCGGGTGGTCGTCGGGCTGACCGTTTCGGTGACCGCCGACCCGGACGGCACGCGGGAGCGAGTCGCCCGGAACTTCAGCATGATCGGCGACCTGCCCGCGTACCGGGCGGTGCTCGACCGCGGCGGGCTGGACAGTCCGGCAGACGCCCTCGTCGTCGGCGACGAGGCGGACGTGCTGCGCGAACTCGCCCGGTTCCGCGACGCCGGTACGACCGACCTGATCGTGCACCCGGAAGGGACCGCGGAGGAGAAGGAACGCACGCTGGAAATCGTCGCGGGCCTGGAACGGTAACCGCAGGGCCTGGAACGGTAACCGCGGGGCTGGAACGGTGACCGCGGGGCCTGGAACGGTGGCCGCGGGGGGCGGTCCGGCTGCGGCTGGACCGTCCCCCGCGGGAGGGCGGCCTCGGGGAAGCAGTTACCGGTAAGAGGCCCTGACGTCGAGGACACTGGCGGAGAGTCGGTTTGCTGATGGCTGATCTCCGGCAGCGGTGTGTGGCCGATGGTAGTTGTAGTGAATGTCCCAGACTGTCAGGGTTTCGGTGCGGTGCTGTTCGCTGGTCCGGGCGCGGGCGTAGAGAAACTCTTCGGCCAGGATCCGGTTGCAGCGTTCGGCTTTCCCGTTTCGGCGTGGGGATTCGCTCGTGGCGTGCTCCGTGCAGCACGGTGGCAAAGTCTTTCGCGCGGTAGCAGGCACCGTTGTCGATGACCAAGCGGTAGAAGCCAAGTCTCAGCGCGGACCGGCCAGCGTCCGAGCAAAAGCCGCCCCAGAAAGGCTGACCAGTCCGCGGCCGAAACCGTTGCCAGCACACGTGTCCCGCGATTTTCATACGATCGTGGCGGCCGATCTGCGCTATGATCAAGCCAGCGACACAGCCACTTCCTCCAGTGCGTCCATCGATTCCTGCATTCCGCCTTCCATTCCGGACTCGATGATCATGTCACGCAATTCTTTGGTACCAGTCTGCGTCAGCATGGTGACCATGGTGCGGCCGTCCGATTCCGCGAACGTCACGGTGACGACTGGAGCGTCCACATCGGACGCTCCGGGGGTCTCGTAGACCTCGGTGTTCACGAGGCGCTCGTTCGGCACGATTTCGCGGTACTCGCCGTGGAAAGCGACCTCGAAGCCGCCGGTGGCTGTCATGACGTAGCGCCACTGGCCGCCGACGCGCAGGTCGATCTCCGCTGACGTCACCGTGCCGCGTTTGCCTGCCCACCAGCGCTTGACCAGGTCCGGCGTGGTCCACGCGCGGTAGACGAGGTGCCGCTGCGCGGCGAACTCGCGGGTGATCAGAATCTGGTCGTCAGCGGGCAGGGTCACCTTGGCCGTGCCGGTCGTCGTGTTGGCCATGGTCGTCCTCCTCGGTTTCGCCGAGCTCCTCGAGTACGGAGTCCAGCAGCTCGAAACGCTCTTCCCAAGACCGCTCGTAGCGGCTCACCCAGTCGTGGATCGGTTTCAGGGCACGGCCGTTGAGCCGGTAGAGCCGCTGCCGGCCCTCGTCGCGCACGTCGACCGCGCCCACTTCGCGCAGCACTCGCAGGTGCTTGGAAACCTGCGGCTGCCCCAGCCCGAGCAGCCGGACCAGGTCGTTCACCGGACGCTCGCCCCCGGCGAGGACGTCAAGGATCTCCCGTCGCCGTGGTTCGGCGACGGCGTTGAAGACGTCCGCGGTCGTTGCTGCCCGTGCCATGCGGCAATCATATACCCATATGGGAATGCGTCAAGAAGCCGGCTGCGCGCGGACGTGGAAGCGCTCCCCCTGTGGCCCGAACAGCGCGAGGAGCTCGCAGATCTCGTCGCCGGCGTTGCCGAACCAATGCGGAACGTGCGTGTCGAACTCGGCGACTTCACCCGGACGCAGGATGACGTCGTGGTCGCCGAGCAGGAGACGTAACCGTCCGGAGAGCAGATACATCCATTCGTACCCCTCGTGAACCCGCAGCTCAGGCGCTTCGACATGCTGCTCCGGCGGCAGGATGATCTTGTATGCGCGCAGTCCGCCCGGCCGACGGGTCAGCGGCAGATACGTCCTGCCGTGCCGGACGAACGGCTTCGGGTGCAGCCTCGGATCGCCCGTAGGTGGCGCGCCGACCAGCTCGTCCAGCGGAACCTGGTATGCCCGCGCGAGAGTGAGCAACAGTTCCAGGGTCGGCTTGCGCTGACCGGATTCCAGCCGGGACAACGTGCTGACCGAGATTCCGGTGGTTTCGGAAAGGCCGGTCAGCGTGGCGTTGCGTTGCCGACGCAGCGCCCGTAGCCGCGGGCCGACCGCGTGCAGGACTTCGCCGAGGTCCTGATCGTCTTCGCTCATGCCCTCAATTTGCCACTTCGGCAAAGATGTTTGTCAAGTTGTCGGGTTCTGCGGATAGTCCGGGGAGAGGACGACAGGAGGATCCCGTGGACGAGAAGTACGACGTCGTGGTGGTCGGCGGTGGCGCGGCCGGGCTCAGCGGGGCGGTGGCGCTCGCGCGGTCCCGGCGATCGGTGCTGGTGGTGGACTCGGGCGAGCCGCGCAACGCGCCCGCCGGCCACGTGCACAACTATCTGGCCCGCGAAAGCACCCCGCCGGCCGAGCTGCTCGCGTTGGGACGCGCCGAACTGGCGAGTTACGGCGGCGAGGTGGTCGAGCAGACTGTGACGTCGATCGACCACGGTTTCGAGATCACGCTGGCCGATGGGCGGACCACGCGAGCGCGGCGGGTGCTGGTCGCGACCGGGTTGCAGGACGAGTTGCCGGAGGTGGCCGGGCTCGCCGCGCGGTGGGGTCGCGACGTGCTGCATTGCCCGTACTGCCATGGCTGGGAGGCGCGCGACCGTGCGATCGGCGTGCTGTCGACCGGCCCGATGACCGTGCATCAGGCATTGCTGTGGCGGCAGCTGACCGACGATGTCGTCGTTTTCCGGCACACGAATGGCGATTTCGACGAGACCCAGCTGCTGGCGCGCGGAATCCGGATCGTGGACGGGGTGGTCGCCGCGGTCGAGGCTGACGACGACCGGATGACCGGCGTCCGGCTCGAATCGGGCGAGGTCGTGGCACGTGAGGCGCTGGCGGTCGCACCGCGGTTCGTCGCGCGGGCCGACCTGCTGAAGCCGCTCGGGGTGGAGCCGGTTCCGTTGGAGTTCAACGGTTTTGTGCTCGGGACGGCCGTGCCCGCGGACGCGTCCGGAGCGACGTCGGTGCCGGGATTGTGGGTGGCGGGGAATGTCGCGGACATGCGGGCGCAGGTCGTGGTCTCGGCCGCGGCGGGGTTGACCGCCGGTGCGGCGATCAACGCGAACCTGGTCGAGGAGGACGCGGCGGAGGCTGTGCGGTTGGCGGAGGAGCCGTTCTCGCATGAGATGGAACGCGAGGTTGCGGCGCGGGTGAGCGGGGGTCGGGAGCACGGGATGGATGCTCGGGTCGGCGGGGAGGGCGAGCGTCAGTGGCCGGTCGGCGAGGTGGGAGCGGACGCGCGGGATGGGAAGAGTTGGGCGGACGGGGCTTTTGAACGTGAAGTCTCCGCTCGAGTTGGCGGGGGTTCTGCGCGCGGAGGCAATGTTCGAGACGGCCGCGAGCCCGTGGGTGGCACGCTGGGTGCTGGCCGTCGGGGGTCGGGGACCGAGCCGCAGGCAGGCGGGTACCCGATGGGAGACGACGCGCGGGGCGGAGGACATGGACCCGAATCGCGCGACGGCGAGCGCCCGGACCATGGAGCCGAGCCGCAGGCAGGCGGGTACCCGATGGGAGACGACGCGCGGGGCGGAGGACATCGACGCGAATCGCGCGACGGCGAGCACCCGGAGCATGAAGCCGAGCCGCAGGCAGGCGGGTATCCGAAGCAGGGAGACGACACGCGCGGCGAAGAACATGGACCCGAATCGCGCGACGGCGGGCACCCGGACCAAGGAGCCGAGCCGCTGGCAGGCGGGCATCATGAACACGGGAATGAGCCGCCGGCTGATCGGGATTCTTGGGATGCCCGGTATCGGTCGCGGGCGGGGGTTTGGAGTGGGCGGCCCAATGCGCAGCTGGTCACGGAGGCGAGCGGGCTCGAGCCGGGGCATGCGTTGGACGCTGGTTGCGGTGAGGGTGGCGACGCGGTGTGGCTTGCGCAGCAGGGCTGGCACGTGACAGCGGTCGATTTCTCGGTGACGGCCGTCGAGCGGGGGCGGGCGCTGGCGGCGGAGGCCGGGGTGGCGGAGCGGATCGAGTGGGTTGTCGCGGACCTGGGTGAGTGGGTGCCGGAATCGAAGTTCGAGCTGGTGACGTCGCATTTCCTGCATGTGCCGTCGGCGGGGCGGGCTCGGGCGTTCGCGCGGCTCGCGGACGCCGTGGCACCTGGTGGGACGCTGCTGGTGGTCGGCCATCACCCGGCGGACGTCCACGCCGGGCGGCCGGACTTCGCGGACATGATGTTCACCGCCGAGGACGTGGCGGCGACTCTGGACCAGTCGTGGGCCTCGGTGTCGACGGACGACCGCGGGCGGACGATGACCGGGCCGGACGGCACGGAAGTGTCCATTCAGGACACTGTGCTGGTTGCCCGGAAGGACTGATTTGTTCTGCTCAAAGGAAAGTGATTGCCGACGTCAGACGTGGTGGACGGACTCCACGGTGTACAGGTGCGGGTCGTACTCGGCGAGGGCCGCGGCGGCGGACATGTGGTCGCGGCATTCGGGGTCGGCGAGCATGGCTTGGAACGCTTCGGCGCTGGACCACTGGGCGTAGTTGATGACGCGGGTGCCGTCGGTGCTGGCGTGGATGTTCGCGGAGACGAAACCTGCGCGGTGCCGCATGACTTCTTCCGTGGCGGCGGTCAGGACGTCGACGAGCCGGCGCTGGTTGGCCGGGTCGACGGTGAAGACGTTGACCAGAGTGGCGAGATCGGCGTGCGGGTGGATGGTCGTGGCGGTCATGGCTGCTCCTGGGTGAATTCTGCGTGACAGGTTCCTGACATAGGTCAGTATGTGTAAGGTTCCTGTCATGAGTCAAGAGGCGACTGTGCGGCGGCCGGGATATCTGGTGAAGCGGGTGCAGCAGGCGTTCCGGCAGGCGTGCGACGAGCAGTTGCGGCCGATCGGGTTGTCGATGGCGCAGTACGCGGTGTTGGCTGCACTGGCGGAGAACCCGGGTGCGTCGTCGGCGGAGTTGGCGCGGCAATGCTTCGTTACGCGGCAGTCGTTGCGGGATGTGCTGAACGGGTTGCGGGCGGCGGGGTTGGTGGCGGTTGCGGAGGAGGCGTCGGCGGGACGGGCGCGGCCGGTGCGGCTGACGGGGCCGGGCGAGGCGCATCTGGAGGGGGCGCAGCGGGTGGTGGGTGAGGTGGAGGAGCGGATGCTGACCGGGATGTCGGACGCGGAGCGGCGGAGGTTGGCCGGGCTGCTGAGAACTTGCGCGGAGAACCTTGGGCCGTGAGTGCGAGGCGGGCCTTGGGTGTCGGTGATGGTGACGGGTTATGGGCGAGGAGAGCTTGGATATCCGTGATGTGACGGGTATTGGGCGCGGGAAACCTGGATATCGATTACGGCGACGGGTGTCGGGGTGCGGGAACCTGGGCATCCACGACAACGACCGGCGTCGCGTGCCGGAACCTGGACATCCGCGACAACAGCCGGCGTTGACGGGTGACGCGAAGAACCTGGGCATTGACGAGGGGCTTGGGCATCGAGGGGGCCTGGAGCGGGTGTCGGGGAGGGCGCGCTTGTTGGCGGGTTACGTGGAGGACGACGGCATCGACGAAGAGGACGAGCGTCGGCGGGAGACGCGAGAGAAGCGTCGGCGACGGGTGCGAATGTTGACGGGGTGTAGCGAAACCCGGGCATCAGCGGCAGTAGCAGACTGGGGGCACGGCGCGACCATGCATCGGCAGCGGGGACGGGGGCCGAGAGATGGGCGCGAAGAAGAGCGGGCATCAGCGAGGCTGCAGGTATTGAGGGCTACGGAGAAGCTCGAGTATCGGGCGGCGGCGATGGGGGACGCCGAGCAGCGCGAGCACCGGTAAGGGCGGCGGGCGCTAACAAAGCGAAACAGAAAACTGGGGCATCAGAGAAGGCTGCGGGCGTCGATAAGCGACGCAGAGGAAACCCCCGCATCGGTGAAAGTGGCGGGGGCGATGGGGCACGGCGAAAGGCGGTGAGCCGTCGGGACCCGAGGGAGCGGGCGGGGAGAAACGTAAGGCCCCAAGGGAAGGGTGCCGACGGCGGGGGCGGGAATGGAGAACGGCGGGGGCTGGAACGACGCACCGCTGGCAAGGTGAAGAGCGAAGGCTCCCCGGAGCCGGTGAGCGGAACCCCATCTCGAGAGCCAGAGAGCGGGTCCGCCAAAAGAGACCCCGGGAAAAAGAGGCGACCAGACGGTGTGAGACCACAAGAAAGAGTTCCCGGTCAGTGGGATGGTCATGACTCCGAATGGAGGATGGCTTCCGCCGCGATGCTGGTCTATACCAATGGGCAAAGGTTCCCACCCGGCGGTTCTCGTTGTGGAGGTTTCACCTATGCGGTTCCTCTCTTCCCGGAAAATGGTTGCTGTGCTTGGTGGGGTTCTGGTCGTCGCCGGGGTGCCGGGGCAGGCGCGGGCTGCCGGGGCGGCCGTGGCGGTTGCGCCTTATGTGGATATGGGGGCTTGGCCGTCGCCGGTGTTGTCGGACATGGCGGATCGCGGTGGGGTGAAGAGTTTTACCCTCGGGTTTGTCACTTCGGCCGGGTGCAAGGCCAGCTGGTTCAACGCCTACGATCCTCGGCAGGGGTGGCAGGCTGACGAGATCGGCGAGATTCGCGCTGGTGGCGGAGACGTGAAGGTGTCCTTCGGGGGTGCGGCCGGGATTGAGCTTGCCCAGGCTTGTCCGGACGTCGATGCGCTCGCGGCGGAGTACGACGCCGTCGTGAAAGCTTATGGGCTCAAGTATATCGACCTTGATATCGAGGGGGCGGCGGTCGCTGACACGGCGTCGATTCAGCGGCGGTCGCAGGCGCTCAAGAAAGTACAGGACGCCAATGCCGGGCTCAGGATTTCGTTGACCTTACCCGTTTTACCCAGCGGGCTCACCCAGGACGGCTTGAACGTGGTGACTGCGGCCAAGGATGCGGGTGTCGATCTTGATCTCGTGAACGTGATGGCGATGGATTACTACCAGGGGCCGGGCGATCAGGGTGCGAAAGCGATCGAGGCGGCGAAAGCCACGCAGGGGCAACTGAAATCGGTACTCGGGCTGTCGGAGGCTTGGCAGAAGGTCGGGCTGACGCCGATGCTGGGCGTCAATGATTCGCAGAACGAGATCTTCTACCAGAAGGACGCGACCGCAGTGGTGGACTTCGCGCGGAGTGTCCACTTGGGAATGTTGTCGTTCTGGGAAGCTGGGCGCGACGCGAACGCGTGTACGGGTGCGTTGTATCGGTGCACCAATATTCCGCAGCAGCCTTACGAATTCGCGAAGATCTTCGCAGGGTATTCCGGCTGACGGACGTTGCCCGGGTCCGGCGCGGGACCCGGGCAACCCGGTCAGGGCAGGTAGTACATCGGGTTCGGGAGTTTCACCGGGTGGTCGGCGTAGCCGCCCTCGAGGTCGCTGAACTGGTCGCCGATGTTGAGCACGATGTGCGAACCGGTCGCCTGGATGTGGGCTCGGGTGCCGGATTTGTATTGCACCGTATTGCAAGTGAGCCCGCAGGGCAGGTAGTCCGGCGCGGTGGTTTTCGGTTTGAAGAAGGCGCCGGTGGGGGCCGGGTAACCTTCGTTGGCCAGGTTCTTCAGTGACTGCGGGCCCTGGAATTCGTTGCGGCCGGTGAGGAAATACACGCGGACGCCGCGCTGGGCGGCCCAGTTCGCCAGTTCCAGTACCGGTTTGTTCGCCACGAAAGTACCGTCGTCGATGGCTTTCTGCTGTTTCACCGGGTCGAAGCCGAAATCGTTGTCGGCCTCCCAGCCGTAGGTGACCTCGGAAGTGTCGTCGACGTCCAGTACGATCGCCGGGTTCTTCACCTTGCCCAGCGATTTCGTGAGGTACCGCTGGGCGTCGGCGACCACACGTTTGGTGTCGGTGACGAACCGGCTGGTGTCGGAGTAATGGTGTTTGCCCGAGGCGTCGAGATAATCGCCGTAATACGCCTTGACGTCGTTCTTCACCTGACCGATGTTGGCCGGTTCACGGCTGTGCGCAGCGGTGACGGCATCCGAGCCGGCGAGCGCGGTGGCTCCTCCGGCGACCGTGGCTCCGACGGCCGCCGCAGCGGCCAGCTTGACGAGAGCGGGAAAACGAGACACAGCGACCCTCCAGTCTTATTCCGAACCCGCAGAACTTACGCCGCGTACCTCCGGTTGAAAACCCTCCGAAGGGATGCGTTCCGCCCGGCACACGAAGGCCACCGGGGACCGGCCGATCCGCGTCAGCACCACGGTGGACTCTTCGTGACCGCGTGGTTTCAACCTGCGACGCAACGCGTCGGGATCGACGTCCAGACCACGCACCAGGATTTCCAGCCGACCCACCGAAAGCTTCCGGAGCAAAGCACCGAGCGGCTTCTCGCGGAACGGCAGCTGTTCCACGATCCGGAAAGCCCGCGTACCCGGCGGTGGCGTGTCACCGGTGAGGTACGCGATGCGTTCGTCCAGCTGCCACAATCCGTGCTGAGCTGCATAATGCCGTACCAGCCCAGCGCGGACGATCGCTCCATCAGGGTCGACCAGCCACTCCCCCGCCGCGCGCACCGGAATGTCGTCCGGCGAGGCGTCCGTGAGAGTCCATTGTGTACCGTCCGAACGCAACACTGTCGCGCGTCTGGCAACCCCGGAAGAAAGCCCGCGCCACAAGCAAGCTTCGCGTACCTGGCCGTCCAAGGAAACGAGTTCCACCTCATCCGCCCACGGCGCAACGGAAAAGTCCATTCCGGGCGCGCATTTCACCGAGAGGATCCGGCCCGGATAGGCGGCGACCAGTTCGTCGAGCGGTGGCAGGAAATCGGCTGGACGCCATACCCGGCGTCCGGCGGAGCGGCGGGCTGGATCGGCGACTACCGCAGCAGAACGGGAAACTGGTCGTAGCGCATCGGCCTGTACCACAAACGCAGCAGAAGCGTTGTGCCGAGCCATTTCCAGCCGCACGGCGTCCACATCGGACCCCACGGCGAGAGAAGCCACCCGGGACAGCTCGACCAGGTCGGCACCCACCGAACAGGTGACATCGTGTACGGCAAGGCCAGCCAACCGCGAAGCCCGATGCCGCGCGACCAACGTCGCACTCGCCTGCTGAAGAGCGTCACCGGTGAAGAGCCAGTCCGAAGAGGACAGTAGCTTGGCAGACGATTTACCCCGCAGCGCAACGGTTTCCAACACCGCCGACGCGCGGGAGCCCACCAAGCGCCGAGCCGCAGTGACGTCGGCGATGGTGGTAGCGTCCAAAGTGGAGCATTCGGCGAGCGCCGCCCGTCCTGCGGCCGAGCGCAGGAAGGCGACGTCGTCGAGCGTGAAACTGTACGGCAATTCAGGACGGCCGTTTGGTCCCGGTGATCATCACGTTGTAGAACAGCTCCCGCGGCAACACCTTCGACAGCACCTTCTTGTCCAAAGCGGACAGCCGCAGCCACAGGTGGTAGGCGAACATCCGCCAGCGCACAGTGAGCTTCTCCTGCGGCACGGCCGCCTCGAAGGTGCGGATCGGCCACCCGGCCAGCGCGGCGGAGAACTCCTCGGTGACCGCGCGCACGTCCTGCGCACCGGCCCCGCGCGCCATCGCCTCCAGGTCCGACGGATCGAACGTGTGCAGGTCGACCACTGCCTCGAGCGCCGCCGCGCGCGAGGATTCGTCCAATTCGGACTGTGGCCGCCGCCAAGCGCTCAGCACCGGCAGCTTGGTGAGGTTCGTGGTGACGTACCAGGTGAACTGGCCGAGACGGCGCGCGTACCGGTCACCGATTTTCGTCGGCTCTCCGGCGAACACGAATCGCCCGCCCGGCTTCAGCACGCGCAGCACTTCGCCGAACGCCTGCCTTACGTCCGGGATGTGGTGCAGCACCGCGTGTCCCACCACGAGGTCGAACGTGTTGTCGTCGTACGGGATCCGCTCCGCATCCGCGACCCGGCCGTCGACGTCCAGGCCCAGCTTCTCCGCATTCCGCAACGCGACCTGCACCATCCCCGGCGAAAGATCGGTGACCGACCCCTTCTTCGCCACGCCGCCCTGCATCAGGTTCAGCAGGAAGAAACCCGTGCCACTGCCCAATTCCATCGCGTGCGCATACGGCTGGCCGTCCGAGCCCGCGACCGCATTGAACACGTCGGTGGCGTAGGAAATGCAGCGCTCGTCGTACGAGATCGACCACTTCTCGTCGTACGTCCCGGCTTCCCAGTCGTGGTACAGGACATTCGCGAGCTTCGGGTCTTCGAACGCCGCCTTGACCTCTTCGGCCGTGGCGTGCGGATGCGGCGCGGGGTCGGACACCGTGGTCACTTCCCCTCGAAGGTGGCCTTGCCGGGACCGTTCTCGATGAACGACTGCATGCCGTTGCGCTGGTCCTCCGTCGCCCACAACGCGGTGAACAGCTGCGTTTCGATCTTCAAGCCGGTAGCCAGGTCGACGTCCAGCCCGGAGTCGATCGCGGCCTTGGCAGCGCGCAGCGCGACGGCAGGACCGTTCGCGAACTGCGCAGCCCACTTGTGCGCGGCCGCGTAGACGTCGTCCGGCGCCACGACCTCGTCGAGGATACCCAGCTGCAGCGCCTCGTCGGCCTTCACGAACCGGCCGGTGTAGACGAGGTCCTTGGTCTTGCTCGCACCGATCAGCCGCGCGAGCCGCTGCGTGCCGCCCGCGCCCGGGATGATGCCGAGCTGGATCTCCGGCTGGCCGACCTTGACGTTGTCACCGGCGACCCGGCGATCCGCGGTGAGCGCCAGCTCCAGGCCGCCGCCGAGCGCGTACCCGGTGATCGCGGCGACGACCGGCTTCGGGATGTTCGCGATCCGCGCGAGCGACGCGGTGAGCTCGGCGCCGAACTTCGCGATCTCCGGGTACGTACGCGCGGCCATTTCCTTGATGTCCGCGCCACCGGCGAAGGTCTTCTCGCCGCCGTAGAGGATGACGGCGCGCACGTCGTCGCGGTCGGACGCCTCGCGCGCGGCCTCGGCGAGCTCGGCCTGCACCTGGTTGTTCAGCGCGTTGACCGGCGGCCGGTCCAGCCGGATCGTGCCGACTCCGCCCTCGACCTCCAGGGTTACGAACTCTCCCACGCGAAATCCTCCTCAATCAACAGCGACGCTACCGAGCAGTAAGGACAACCTACCGGCGGCGGGCGAAGAACCGCTCGCCCGAACGTTCCAGCACGAGGTCCTGGTCGAACGTCTTGGACAGGTTCTCCCCGGTGATGACGTCGTCCACCAGGCCGGACACCACCGCGCGGCCCTCGCGCAGCAGCAGCGCGTGGGTGAAGCCCGGCGGGATCTCCTCGACGTGGTGGGTGACCAGCACCATCGCCGGCGCGTCCGGGTCGAGCGCGAGCGTGGACAGCCGGGCGACCAGGTCCTCCCGGCCGCCGAGGTCGAGACCGGCGGCGGGCTCGTCGAGCAGCAGCAGCTCCGGGTCGGTCATCAGGGACCGGGCGATGAGCACCCGCTTGCGCTCGCCCTCGCTGAGCGTGCCGTACGTGCGTTCGGCCAGGTGTGCGATGCCGAGCGTGCCGAGGAGCTCGGTGGCCCGGTCGAGGTCGAGTTTGTCGTATTGCTCACGCCAGCGGCCCATCACCGCGTACCCGGCGCTGACCACGACGTCCGCGACCAGCTCCTCGCCGGGCACGCGCTGCGCGATCGCCGCGGAGGTGAACCCGATGCGCGGGCGGAGGTCGAAGATGTTGACCCGGCCGATGCGGTCACCGAGCAGGTCGACGACGCCGGTGGTGGGGTGCAGCTCGGCGGCGGCCAGGCGCAGCAGGGTGGTCTTGCCCGCGCCGTTCGGCCCGAGCACCACCCATCGTTCGTCCAGCTCCACCGACCAGTCGAGGTCTGCGAGGAGGTCGTTGCCGGTACGGCGGACGCCGACACCGGACATCGCCACCACGAGGTCGTCAGGATCGCTGGGCAGGATCGGCTCGCTCACGGGGCCCATTGTGGCGGTCGGTCGCGCGCGTGTGCGCACCCGCCCGGGGTAATGCCGCCCACGGTGTCCAGCCGGTGGGACACGCGGCCGCCGGACCCGGCGCTGTGGCAGCATCCGGGGCGTGTCCAGGTCCGCGCACGCCGCCGTCCCCGTGAGCCGGGGCTCGTTCTGGCGCCGTCGCGCGATCGACCTGCTCCTGGTGGCTTCGAGCGGATGTAGCCCGGCGCGGCACGCACGCTGAGCCCGTCGGCGTGCCGCGCATCGCCTGCGTCCGGCACATCCCGACCACTCCAGGAGAAGTTGCGTTGACCACGTCGATCGTCCGACCTGACGTCGAAATCCACCCCCGCCTCACCGACCCGCTGCTGCCCGACCTGCTGCACCCCGCCCGGCTGCTGTGGACGCCGCGGGAGCTGGCCGACCTCACCCGCACCGTCACCACCGAACTGACCAGCGGCCTCCGCGAAATCCTCCGCTTCGACGAGGACCAGCGCTGGTGGGCGCGGCTCGCGCTGACCGACGGCGTCGAGCTGTGGCTGCTGTCGTGGCTGCCCGGCCAGCAGACGAAACCGCACGACCACGGCGGCGCGGCCGGTTCGTTCACCGTGCTGCAGGGCGAGCTCGGCGAGGAATACCGCTACCCCGGCGGGCCGGTCCGGCGCCGGACGCACGTCGCCGGGCAGGGCATCGGCTTCGGCGCCGGGCGCGCACACCAGGTGACCGGGATCGGGGCCGAGCCGGCTGCGAGCGTGCACGCGTATTCGCCGCCGCTGGTGCCGACCCGCGAGTACACGACTCTTGCCGATGTACCGACCGAAATCCCGCCGCTGCCTGTCATCCTCAGGTCATGAGTGCAATCGACGGGTTCCTCGGCACCGCCCGGTCCACGCTGGATCGGGCGGACCCGGCGCAGGCTGCCGCGCTGCAGGCCGATGGCGCGTTGATCGTCGACATCCGGCCGCACGCGAACCGGCTTGCCGAGGGGGAGATCCCGGGCTCGGTGGTGGTCGAGCGGATCCACCTGGAATGGCGGCTGGCGCCGGACAGCGAATGGCGGCTGCCGGGCGTGACCGCGGAGACGGTGGCCGTGGTGGTGTGCAACGAGGGCTACGCGTCGAGCCTCGCGGCGGCGGACCTGCAGCGGCTCGGGCTTACCAAGGCGACGGATCTGGCGGGCGGCTTCCGCGCTTGGTCGGCGGCCGGGTTGCCGGTGCAGGCCGGAGGCAGCCCGGCGGTCCCATGAGGGAGCTCCGGGCGGCTCGGTAGCGCCCCAATGTGGCATTGGGTGCGTCACATGCAACCAATGTGGCATTCGGTGCGTCACACGCAACCAATGTGGCATTGGGGTGCTTTGGTCAGGCCAGCACCACCCGCGCAAGTTCCGCGCTACTGGCCAGCAGCGGATGCTTCGGCAGTACCCGCACGGTGTAGCCGACCGAACCGGCGCGCGGCAGGCGCAGGGTGGCCGCGAAGGCGCCGATACCGTCCGGTTCCATCGGGACCAGCACCGAATCCGCGAGCTCGTCCCCGTCGCCGACCTGGCCCACCACCGCCTGGATGTCCACTTCGGACGGTTCCAGCCCGGCTAGGTCGATGCGGGCGCGGATGGTGATCTCGGTGCCCACCACGAGGCGTTCGGTGCGGTCGTACTGGAGTTCGGCGTCGAAGATCCGCACGCGCGGCCAGGCGACCTCCAGCTTGATCCGGTAGTCGGCCAGTGAAAGCGCGCCGCGGTGGCCGAAATCGGTGGCGGCGGCGACCATGCGCGACGCGGGCAGGTACCCCGAATCCACGTACTCCCGCACCATCCGCGACGCCTGCACCCGCGGGCCCAGCGTTTCGAGCGTGTGCCACACCATCGCGAGCCAGCCGGTGGGTACGCCGTCCGCGCCGGTGTCGTAGTACAGCGGCGCGATCTGCTGGCCCAGCAGGTCGTACAGCGCGGCGGCCTCGAGGTCGTCGCGGCGCAGCGGATCGGTGACGCCGTCCGCGGTCGGGATCGCCCAGCCGTTGGAGCCGTCGTAGCACTCGTCCCACCAGCCGTCGCGGATCGACAGGTTCAGACCGCCGTTGAGCGCCGACTTCATGCCCGAAGTGCCGCAAGCTTCGAGGGTCCGGACCGGGTTGTTGAGCCAGACGTCGCAGCCGCGGTAGAGGTAGCGGGCCATCGACATGTCGTAGTCCGGCAGGAAGACGATGCGGTGGCGCACCGCGGGATCGTCGACGAACCGCACGATCTGCTGGATCAGCTGCTTGCCGTTTTCGTCCGCGGGATGCGATTTCCCGCCGATCACGATCTGGATCGGGCGCTTTTCGTCGAGCAGCAGCGCGCGCAGGCGGTCCGGGTCGCGCAGCATCAGGGTGAGCCGCTTGTACGTCGGGACGCGGCGGGCGAAGCCGACGGTGAGGATGTCCGGGTCGAAAACGCGGTCCGTCCACCCCAGCTCCAGCGCCGACGCGCCACGCTGCATCCACGCCGCCCGCACCCGCCGCCGGACCTCGCCGACGAGCTTCTCCCGCAGCTCCCGGCGCAGTTCCCACAGCTGATGGTCGCTGACGCCGTCCCGCAGCGAACTCTCCGGCGTGCGGCCCTCGTGGCCGAACTCCTCGTGGTTGCCGCCGAGCAGCGCGCTCAGCTCGCGCGCGACCCAGGTCGGCCCGTGCACGCCGTTCGTGATCGACGAGATCGGCACCTCGTCGTCGTCGAAACCGGGCCACAGCCGGGAAAACATCCGGCGCGTGACGCGGCCGTGCAGCTCCGACACGCCGTTCGCCCGCTGCGCGAGCCGCAAACCCATGTGCGCCATGTTGAACAGGCCCGGGTTGTCCTCCGCGCCGAGCTGCAGCACGCGGCGGACGTCGACGTCCGGGACGAGCCTGCCGTCGGAGAAATACCGCTGCACGAGGTCGACCGGGAACCGGTCGATTCCCGCGCTGACCGGCGTGTGCGTGGTGAACACCGTGCCCGCGCGCACCGCGGGTAGCGCCTCGTCGAAGGCAAGGCCGTCGGACTGGATGATCTCGCGCGCCCGCTCCAGCCCGAGGAAACCGGCGTGGCCCTCGTTGGTGTGGAACACCTTCGGCTGCGGATGCCCGGTGAGGGCGCAGAACTTCCGCACCGCGCGGAAACCGCCGATCCCGGCCAGGATCTCCTGCCGGATGCGGTGGTCGGCGTCGCCGCCGTAGAGCCGGTCGGTGACCGGGCGGAGGTCCTCGTCGTTCGCCTCGATGTCGGTGTCGAGCAGCAGCAGCGGAATCCGGCCGACGCGGGCCCGCCACATCTGCGCCCGCAGGTCGCGCCCGCCCGGCATGGCGACCTCGACCAGCACCGGACGGCCCTCGTCGGTCACCAGCTCCAGCGGGAAGGCGTTGGGGTCGATCACCGGGTAGTGCTCGACCTGCCAGCCGTCGAGCGACAGCCCCTGGCGGAAGTAGCCGGACCGGTACAGCAGGCCGACCCCGACCATCGGCACGCCGAGGTCGGACGCCGCCTTGAGGTGGTCCCCGGCAAGCACGCCGAGGCCGCCGGAGTAGTTCGGCAGCGCCTCGGTGACCCCGAACTCCATCGAGAAGTACGCGACGGCCTGCGGCAGGCCGTCGTCGCTGCGCCGCTGGTACCAGCGCGGTTCGGTGAGGTAGCGCTCCAGGTCGGCGGCGGCCTCGTGGGTACGGCGGAGGAAGTCCTCGTCCTTCGAGAGCTCCTCGAGCCGGTCCGGGGACAGCGCGGTGAGCATCCGCAGCGGGTCGCGGATGCGGTTGAACAGCTCGGCGTCCATCGAGGCGAACAGGTCGCGCGTGGGCGGATGCCACGTCCAGCGGAGGTTGGTGGCGAGCGCACCGAGCCCGGCGAGCGGGTCGGGCAGGCTGGCGCGGACGGTGAACCGGCGGACTGCACGCATGGTTAGCGACGATATCCGGCCGGTTCGGGGATTGTCCGCGCGGACGCCGGACCAGGTCAGTAATGTCCGGTCGGACATCAGCCGGACGAGGGGGATCATGAGCCACGGGGGACGCCGGAACGCGCTGGTCGCGCTGGTCGTGACGGCAGTGCTGGCCACGGCCGCATGCGGGGAGAAGACGCCCGTGGCCACGCCGGGCGCAGGCAACGTCGCCGGGCTGCCGGTGACGCATTTCGAAAGCGGCCTCCAGCCCGGCGCACCCAAGCCCGACCTGCAAGTCCGCGGCGCCGGCGGCACCGAGGACGACCGGCTGGCCACGGCCGCGATCGCCGACGTCCAGGCGTACTGGGGCGCAACCCTGCCCGCGGATTTCGGCGGGAAGGAGTTCAAGCCGGTCTCGTCGCTGCTGTCGTACGACTCGCGACGCGACACCGAGAAGACCGGGTGCGGCAGCGTCCGGCAGCTGGTGAACGCGTTCTACTGCGCAGGCGACGACTCAGTCGCCTGGGACCGCGGCGTACTGCTGCCGATGCTGCGCAAACGCTTCGGCCCGATGTCGGTGGTTACCGTCCTGGCACACGAGTTCGGCCACGCAATCCAGTACCGGCTGGGTCCGCAGGCAGGGATTTCGAAGGCGACGCCGACGGTGGTCAAGGAGCAGCAGGCGGACTGTTTCGCCGGCGGCTACTTCCGCTGGGTGGCCGAGGGCAAGAGCAAGTTCTACCGCGTTTCCACGGCCGAGGGCCTGGACCAGGTGATGGCCGCGATGTTCTTCATCCGCGACCAGGCCGGTTCGAGCGGCACGGACAAGCAAGCCCACGGCACGGCCTTCGACCGCACGTTCGCCTTCCAGGCCGGGTTCGAGAAGGGTCCGAAGGAATGCGCGGGAATGAACGCGCAGAACGTGCAGGCGCGGCTGACGGAACGCCCCTTCGACCAGCAGGACACGGGCAAGGGCGACACCAAGTTCGACGAACGCCGGCTCACCCTGCTCAAGGCCAGCCTGGACGAGGCCTTCAAAGGCGCCGGGGTGGCGGCACCACAGTTCACCCCGGGAAGCGGCAGCTGCCCCGGCGGACCGAGCACCCCGCCGGCGTCTTACTGCGCGAACGACAACACCGTGAACTTCAACCTGCAGCGGCTGCAGGAGCTGGCCGAGCCAATGGACCAGGAAGCCGAACAGGCCGGACGGCAAGGTGGCGGCTTGGGCGATTTCGCGGCGTTTGCGGAACTCGCGTCACGCTATGCGATCGGGATCCAGAAGGGCGCCGGCGCTTCGATCGACACCCCGAACGCCGGGCTGCGGACGGCGTGTCTGGTCGGTGCCTGGGCGAAGTTCACGAGCCATCCCGGGCAAGGCCGCCTGCGGCTGTCGTCGGGCGATCTGGACGAGGCGATCGCGGACCTGCTGCGGCCGGACGGCCTGGTCTCGGCCGACGTCAACGGCGGACGCCCGGACAACGGCTTCGACCGGGTGGAAGCACTCCGGCGCGGCTACCTGGAAGGCTCGTCCGTCTGCTCTCAGCGATACGCCTGAAGTCCGTGAAGGGAACCATGAGGGAATCTGATTCTCTGATGGTTCCCTTCACGGACTTGAACTCAGCGGCTCAGAAGAGCGCGCTGGCCAGGTTGCGGCGTGCTTTCGCGACCCGCTCATCAGCCGGGTCGAAGAGGTCGAAGAGGGCAACCAGATGCTCGCGGACCCGGTTGCGGTCGTCGCCAGTGGTGCGGCGGACTGCGTCGACCAGCCGGGTAAAGGCACCCTCGACGTCCTGCTCCGCGATCTCCAGATCGGCGGCGGCGAGCTGGGCGTCGAGATCGCCGGGGTTGGCTTCGGCCTTCGCGCGAGCGCTCGGATCGGCCGCCTCGGCGCGGACGGCGAACTTGACCTGCGCCAGCGCGTTCTTGGCCAGCTCATTCGCGGGCTCGGCGTCCAGGATGCGCTCGTACGCGGCTTGCGCGGCGGCGTAGTCACCCTGCTCGAAAGCGTCCTCGGCCTCGGTGAAACGCGGGTCCTCCGGCTCCTCGACCGGGCCGCGGGCCTCCTCGGCGGCGCGGATGCCCGGGAGCTTGTCGCGGAGTGCGTCGAGCAGGGAGCCCAGCCACTTGCGGATCTCCGGCTCCGGCAGGGCGCCGGAAAACGCGTCGACGGGCTGGCCGCCTGCGATGGCGACGATGGTGGGGATCGACTGTGCGCCGAAGAGCTGCGCGATGCGCGGGTTCGCGTCCACGTCGACCTTCGCCAGCACCCAGGCCCCACCGGCCTCCCCGGCGAGCCGCTCAAGTACCGGGCTGAGCTGCTTACAGGGCCCGCACCATTCGGCCCACAGGTCGACGACCACGAGCTGGTTGAGCGAGCGCTCGACGACGTCGGCCTGGAAAGTGGCCTCACTGACGTCCAGCACCGCGCCCGACGACGGCGGGGCCGAGCCGTCGGAAGGAGGCGGGGGCGGGGACGGGGGCTGGTTCCGGCCGGCCTCCGCCCTTGCCTTGAGCGCGGACAGGTCGACCGCGCCGGACAATGCGGCGGACAGGGCCGCTGAGTTCGCTGCAGATCCGCGTGGGTGTGTCACACCTCCATCCTGGCACGACGCGGCGGCGCAGTTCACGTTGGCAGGACCACTGCGGACCGGGCATGCTCTCCCGCGGGGACGACCAGGGAGGCCCGGAATGCTGAGCCGGCGGGGTGGCGCGGTCGTGGCCGCCGTCGTGGTGGGTGCGGGGTGGGTCGTCGGCGTCACCGTCCTGATCACGCATCAGGAGGACCCGGGCGCGCCGTCCGCGCCGGCGTTGCGCGAGCAGCTCACCGCCGCACTGGCCGGACGGGACGCGGACGCCCTCGCCGCACTCTTCGACGTCCCCGGTTCCGGCGGCAGCGACCTCGCCGACGACTACGTCCGCGTCCTCAAGGACGACAACGCACGCGACATCGCCGTACAGCTGACGCCCGACGAGCGCTCCCCCAGCACCGCCGTGGTGAGCGGCAAGACCGGATCGGGTACGCCGTTCAGCTACCGGCTCGCCGTGACGACCGCGAAGGGCCGCTGGACCGTCGCCTTCACGCCGCCGCTGCCGTGAGTCAGCCTTCGCGCAGGTGCGCCTCGACCCGGTCGACCTTCGCGGTGAGCTGACCGTCGTACCCGGGCCGGATGTCGGCCTTCAGCACCAGCCCGACGCGTGCCGCCCCCTCCCCCGCGGCTTCGACGGCCTGCTTTACGACGGCCATCACCTCGTCCCACTCGCCTTCGATCTCGGTGAACATCGAACTCGTCGAATTGGGCAGGCCGGACGCGCGGACCACCTTCACGGCACGCGCGACAGCTTCGCTCACCCCGCCCTCCGCATCGCCGCTCGAAGGGCTCACGCTGAACGCCACGATCATGTCTGCTTCCTTTCTCCCGACCGGATTTCCCGCGCTGAGCAGGGCGATCGCCGCCATGCGGGTACCCGCTGGTAGCTTCGCTTGTCATGAACCGTCCGCTGCCGTTCGATCCGATCGCCCGTGCCGCCGAGCTCTGGAAGGACCGGATCGGTCCCGCCGGAACCATGGCCGCGGTCACCGGTGTGATGCGGGTGCAGCAGATCATCCAGTCGGCGGTCGATGGCGCACTGAAACCGCACGGCCTCACCTTCGCTCGTTACGAGGCGCTGGTGCTGCTCACCTTCTCCCGCAACTCACGGCTCCCGATGCGGGTGATGGGCGAACGGCTGCAGCTGCACCCCACCAGTGTGACCAACATAGTGGACCGCCTCGAGCGCGACGGCCTCGTGAAGCGAGTACCGCACCCGACCGACCGGCGCACCACCCTCGTCGAGATCACCGCCGACGGCCGCGCACGCCGTGAAGCCGCCACCGTCGCGGTGACGGACATCGACTTCGGCCTCACCGGGCTTACCGAGCGGCAGGTCGAGCAGTTGACCGACCTGCTCACCAAAGTCCGCAAATCCGCGGGCGACTTCAGCGAATAGCACCTGCGACGGAAGCCCGGGCGTACACCGGCTCCGGGACGCAGTCGAAGAGGCCGACACCATCGCGATCACCGCCAACGGCCGCGCGCGCCGCGAAGCCGCCACCGTCGCGGTGACGGACATCGACCTCGGCCTCATCGAGCGGCAGGTGCGAATAGCACAGCGGGCCCGTGCGACCACGAAGGTCGGAACGGGCCCGCCGCGGGGAAGATCAGGCGTTCACCGGCTCCGGGGCGCGGTCGAAGAGGCCGACGCCGCCGTGGGTCAGTCGCTGGGGGCCGTCGAGTTTGCCGTTGCGCAGGGCCCACTTCTCGAAGAACCACGTGAACAGCGGCGGGATGCTCGCCAGCAGCGCGAGGACGAGGGTCTTCGGGCGCCAGCCGAGCGGCTTGGCGACGGACAGGGAGATGATCACGTACAGGACGAAGACGACGCCGTGCACCATGCCGAGGACGGGTACGCCGCCCTGGCCGGAAGCGTCGACGCCGTACTTGAGAAACATCCCGATCAGCAAGCCGAGCCAGGACAGAGCCTCGGCGACTGCGGCCACGCGGAACACGAGAGCGGCCTTGCTGGACACGACATCCTCCTGTGCGTCACCCGATGCGCGTGCGGTCTGCACACACAAAAAACTCGTCCGACGCACTACCGGAGGGGGCCTGGCCACCCCGGGTCAACAGCGCTGTCGGACGGGTCTGTGACCAGTGTGAGGCGTGACCGCCCTCACCGGAACACCGGGGGCGGTGAGGCTGATCACGAGCTGATCACCAGTGGTCTGGACCAGCTGCGGGTGAACGTGCGGCAAATGCCCGGTTGACGCAGAAAGCCGCCTCCCGATCCCAAGATCCGGGAGGCGGCCTTCACGCACTGTCCACAAGCGAACACTAACCGGCACAAGGGGAAGCCGGAGCGGACGAGGGTGATGTTCCCCACGTGGCCTTCGCCGCGTCACGGGTGAGCGTGAAGTCCAGAGTGGTCCCGCGGCGTAGCTGGTCGAAGCTCACGAAGGTCTGGTCCGACGCCTGCCCACCGGCCCGGAAGCCCGACACGTACTGCAGTTCGGCCCCGTTCGCCCCGCGCGCGTTGATGGTGACGTCGCGGCCGTTCTGCAGATGCAGCACGGATTTCGCGAATCGCGGCGCGTTGAGCACGACGTTCCCGGTGCCCGGGACCGCCGGGTACAGGCCGAGCGCACTGAAGACATACCACGCGGACATGGTGCCGAGGTCGTCGTTGCCCGTGACGCCGTGCGGGGCGTTGGTGAAGAGCGTGTGCGCGGCCCGCACCACCGCGGACGTCTTCCACGGCTGCCCGACGAGCGTGTACATCCACGGCGAGTGCAGATCGGGCTCGTTGTTGGGGTTGTAGCGGAACTGGCGGTAATAGTCATACGGTCCGACGACCCACTTCTCGTGCGCGGTCTTCGCCGGGTCCTTCACCAGGTCGTCGTAGGCGAAGAAATCGTCGAGCCGCTTACCCGCATTGGCCGCGCCACCCATTTTCGCGACGAGTCCGGGTACGTCCTGCTGCACCAGCCACTGGTACTGCCACGCCGTGCCCTCGTGGAAGCCGTCCTGACCCTGCGGGCTGTACGGGCCGTCGCTCGGCGTGTACCAGCTGCCGCCCGCGGCCTTCGGGCGGAAGAAGCCGGTGAACCCGCGGTCGGTGACCGACGGGTCCCACAGCGTCGCGTACGTACGGCTCTTCGCGGCCAATTCCTTCGCGTCGCGGTGGCGGCCCAGCGCAGCAGCCATCACCGACAGGGAGCAGTCGGCAAGGGCGTACTCGAGCGTGGCGGAGGCGCCGTGGTTCGGGTCGGTGTCCTGTCCTTTCTTCGGGAAGTCCGGGTCGTACTGCACGAATCCATCGGCCTGGTAGCTCGCATTGCCCGAGCGGCCCTGGAACGGCGACGCGGCAGGCGGAATCTCGCGCGAGTTCTGCAGGAGCGCTTGATACGCCTGTACCTCGTCGCCCCGGAGCGCGCCGAACCGCCACAGGTCGACCAGGAACGGCGTGACCGGGTCGCCGGTCATCGTGTTGGTCTCCTGGCTCGCGTACGCCCAGCGCGGAAGCCACCCGCCCTGGTCGTGGATCGCGAGGATGCTCTTCGCGACATCCCGCGCACGGTCAGGTTTCAGCAATGCCAATAATTGGTTTTGCGAACGGTAGGTGTCCCACAAAGAGAAGAAGTCGTAATACGTCCACCCTACCGCACGATGGATCTTCTTGTCGAACCCGTAGTACCGCCCGTCCGCGTCGTTGCCGGTCAGTGGCTGCAGGAACGCGTGATAGAGCGAGGTGTAGAAAACCGTGCGGTCGTCCGTGGTTCCGCCAGCGATGTCCACACTGGACAGTTCCCGCCGCCACGCGCGCTGGACGTCAGCCTTCACGTCGTCGAACGGACGTACCCTCGACGCCGCCAGGTTCCCGTCGGCACCGCGAGCGTCCACCTGGGAAATCGACGTGGTCGCAGTGACTTGGCCACCGTCCGGGAAGGTCAGCCACGCGCCACGCAGGCCCGCGCCGCCCTCCGCCGAGCGGCTGCCGGGCGTGCCACCTTCCGGCGACCAGGTGCCGTAAGAGGAGAACGGCTTGTCGAACTTCGTGGTGAAGTACGTGGTGTACGGCTTCCCGCCGCAGAACGCCTGTGACGCAACGGTTCCCGCGACAGTACGGTCGTCGACGATCCGGATACTGCTGCCGCTCACCGGCTCCTTCGCATTGGCCTGCCCGACGTTCACGAACACGTTGGCCGGACCCGGTTTCGCGAACGAGTACCGCTCGACGCCACTGCGGGTGCTCGCCGTGGTCTCCACGTCGATGCCGCCGTACCCGGTCAGACGCACCTTGTAGTACCCAGGCTTGCCGACCTCGCCTTCATGGGTATAAGGCGCGGCATACGCGGATTGGTCGAAGGTCCCGGCGCGGTTGGTGTCGAACGCCGCACCCGGGCCGACCACGCCGGTAGTGGGCAGCATCGACACAAGTCCGCCCTGCTCCCAGCAGCCCGCGCCGGACAGGAAGAAGTGCCCGAACCCGCGGATCGCCGTGTCGGTATAGAGATATCCCGCGTAATGGCTGGTGATGGGACTTGATTGCACCATACCGAACGGGGCCGACGCGCCGGGGAAAGTATTGCCCTCGTCCTGTGTGCCGATAAACGTGTTCACCGCGTCCAATGGATCGCCGGGACGGGCTTGCGCCGCCACCGGCGTGAGCGCGGCAGCGGTGACGGCGAGCGCGAGCGCCCCCGCCAGGACCCTGCTCCTCATGGGATTCCCTCCTCGCTCAATGCCGTGAAGGGAACCATCACGGAATAGTATTCCGTGATGGTTCCCTTCACGGACCGAAAAACGATCAGCCCGCGGCGATGGCGAACACGTGCAGATCGCCGCCGCTGACGCTCGACGGGAGCGTCACGCTGGCCACCGTCTTACCCGCGTCCAGCGTGATCGGCGCGGTGGCGAACACCATCGTGCGGATCTGCTGCGGGTCCCCGCCCGCCGAGTTGCGGTACGGCGTGGACAGCACGATCCGGTTGCCGAACGCGGGCTGCGCGTTGCCGCCGCCGAGGGTCCAGTCGGAGAACCCGATGGTGGCGGTGGACTTGCTGCCGTCGGTGTAGGTGACCGTCAGCGTGCCCTGCGCGTTGCCGTTGCTCGCCGAACCGAGCAGCGACAGCCTCCCGGAACCGGACAGGTTGATCGTCTGGCCCGCGGCCGTCACGTTGTCCGGATCGCCGACCGGGTACGACGGCCAGGTGAAGTTCAGCCCGTCACTCGACACCGTGCCGCCCGGCTTTGCCCCGGCCTTGGCCAGCGCATCCGCCGAATAACTCCAGCCGCCGCCGTCGAAGTTCGCTGCCGACGAGTTCGCGTCCGGGGAGATCCCCGCGTTGTTCACCGTCGCCAGCCAGCTGTTCGGCTTCGCGACCAGCACGGTGAGCACGGCCTGCACGTCCGAGACGCCCGGCGACGAGAACGTGACCGGGATCCGGCGCGGACCGTCCGATGTCCCGGCAGGCACGCTCACCGTCACGTCGGCGGATGCCTTGCCCGCCGCCGGAACCTGCACGGAGCCGGTCGACGGCGACAGCGTGATGCCGTCGGCGCTACCCGCATTGTACGTCCAGGTCTTCGCGCTCCCGGACAGATCCTGCACGCCGACCTTCGCGGTTGCGGTCGTGCCTCCAGGTACGACCACGCGTGCCGGGTCCACAAAGGACAGACTCGGCTTCTCCTGGTCACGGAACGACGGCGGCGCGTCCGCGGCAGCCGCACCCCATGACGTGGCCGTCTCGGAGCGGGTGAAGTCGAGCTTGCCACCGTAGGAAATGAACCCTTCCGGCAGCCACGCCTTCGCGGCCGCAGTCCCGTTCACCTTCAAGCTGCCGACGTAGACACCGGTACCCGGCGCGTTGATGGTGATCTTCTTGCCCGCACCGGTGGTGAGCTCCGCGTGCGGGAACCGCGGCGTGGTCAGCACGGTCTCCGCGCGGCCCGGGATCTCCGGGTACACGCCGAGCGCCGACCACACGTACCACGACGACATCTGGCCAAGGTCGTCGTTGCCGATCAGGCCCTCCGGACGCGGGTTGTACAGCTCGTTCATCGCCCGGTGCACAATGTTCTGTGTCTTCGCCGGAGCACCCGCGAACGAGTACACGAACGGTGCGTTCGAGTTCGGCTCGTTGCCCAGGAACGCATACGGCTCATGGGTTCCGGCGTTCAGCTTGGTGAAGAAAGTGTCCAAACGCGACTGGGTAGCGTTGTTACCGCCGAAGGCCGTGATGAGCCCAGCCAGGTCGTGCGGCACCATCCAGTCGTACTGCGCACCGTTGCCCTCGACCCAGCCCTGCGAGCTGGACGGGTCATAACCCGCCGAGAACGACCCGTCCGCATTGCGCGGCTGCAGGTGACCGGTGCCGGGGTTGTAGAGGTTCTGCCAGTTCTGCGCGCGCTTCATGAACGTGGTGTACGTCGCGCCGTCGCCGAGCCGCTTCGCGAACTGGGCAATGGAGAAGTCCGCGCTTGCGTATTCGAGCGTGTCCGCCGCTGCACCGGGTACGTAGCCGAGCCGCTGGTAATCCTGGAGACCTGGCCGTTCGACGTAGCCCTGCGTCGGCTGCGTTGCGCCCTTGATCATGAGCAGCAACGCTTTCTGCGCGTCGAAGTCCCGCGCGCCGAACGCGTAGGCACTGGAAACGATGATGTGGTACGGATCGCCGTTCATCACGCCGGTGTAATCGTTCGCGACGGTCCAGCGGTCCCACGAGCCGCCCTGTTCGGCGTACGCCATCATCGACCGCACGAGATCCGACGTCTGCTTCGGATCAATTGTGGCCAGCAAGGGGATTTCCGAGCGGTAGATGTCCCAGCCGGAAATATTGGTGTACATGTCATGGCCGCGTTCGGCCTGATGTATCCGGCCGTCGAAACCGATGTACCGTCCGTCCACATCGGAGAACACGTTCGGCTGGATCAGCGAGTGGTACAGGGACGTGTAGAACGTCGCAGTGTCGGCGTCAGTACCGCCGCTCACCTTGATCTTGCCGAGCTGGTCGTTCCACGCCTTCCGCGCACCCGCGGCCACGGCGTCGAACGACTTCCTCCCGCTGTTCTCCGCCCGCAGGTTGTTCTTCGCGCCGTCGACGGACACAAAGGACAGTCCGACCTGGACGTTCACCTGCGCGCCGTTGAGATTCGGGAACGTGACGTACCCGCCGCTGCCCGGCCCGCTCACCGTGGTGTCCTGCTGCTTCGCCGCCGCCGGCCGCGCCAGCGTTGCGCCGATCCCGTTGGGCTGCGCGACTTTCGCCTTCGCCCCACCGGTTTCCGCGGTCTTACCCGGCGTCACCGCGCCGTTCTTCCACGTCCCCACGGACGCGAACGGGGTGTCGAACTTCGCCGAGAAGTACACGCGGTAGGTGTTCCGGGCCCCGCAGAACCGGCCGCTGGTCGCCCATCCGCTGATGGTGTCCTTGCCGATGGTGATCGACGCGTCGTCGGTGCCGTTGATCGAGCCGGAAGTGTTGACCAGCAACGTGGACGCCGCGCCCGCCGGGTACGTCACGCGCGCGGACCCGGTGCGCTGGGTCGCGCTGAGCTCGACTTTTGCACCGCTGTCGAGGGTGACGTCGTACGCGCCCGCGGTGGCGTGTTCGTTCTGGTGCGAGAATTTAGAGGTGTAGTGGCCCGGATCGGTCGCGGGCGAGGTGCTGACCTCGCCGACGAACGGAATGAACGGCAGGTCCTGGTACGTGGTGCAGCCCGCGCCCGACAGGTGCGTGAGGCTGAACCCGGTGAGCGTGTTGTCATCGTAGAAATAGCCGCCCGGCTGGGATTTCTTGGTGTCCGGGCTCCACTGCACCATCCCGAACGGTGCCACCGCGCCGGGGAAGGTGTTCCCGGCGCCGCCGCCGGTGCCGTGGTCCGCGCCGCCCGGGCGCGTGCCGACGAAGGGGTTGACCCACTTCGCGAGGTCAGGGGCCGTATCGGCCAGTGCGGGAGCCGCGGGCGCCAGCGCCGCCACCACCGCAGAAGTCAGGAAGATCAGTCCGGCTCTCCAGCGCGCTCGCGCCATCGCCATCGCCTCTCCGCTTGTCCGGCGCGACTCCGCCGCCACCGCCGGTCAAGGCATCGATGACAACCTTGTCGCGCACTGTCGATGCCGGTCACCCTGGACAACGGCTCACCAGGTCGTCAAGTCGGCGGTGAGAGCTTGTCCGATTCAAGACAACCAGATCCACCATCCGTACCAGCACATTCGTCGGATCCGACCGCCGGACGGAACCCGGGGATTGACAGCGGGGCCCTCCGTGGTGTGCAATCCCCGGCATTATGACAACGTTGTCTCCTTCGGGCCGGGACGCGGACGGGCTTCCCCGCCCCGCCAGCAGACGGGCCACGATGAGCGACGTGGCCCGGCTGGCCGGCGTCAGCATCAAGACCGTGTCGCGAGTCGTCAACGACGAACCCGCGGTTCATCCGGACACCGCCGAACGCGTGGTGGCCGCGATCGAGCAGCTCGGGTTCCGGCGCAACCTCGGCGCGCGCAACCTGCGCCGGGGTTCCACCACAGGCACCATCGGCCTGATCGTGGAGGACGTCGGGAACCCGTTCTACTCGGAGCTGAACCGGGCAGTGGAACGGATCGCCACGTCCTTCGGCAGGCATGTGCTCACCGGGTCGTCGGAGGAGAACTCCGACCGCGAACGCGAGCTGGCGCTGGAGTTCTGCGCCCGCCGCGTCGACGGCGTCCTGATCGTGCCCGCCGGGCTGCAGCACGGGTACCTCGTGCCGGAAATGCGCGCGGGCACACCGGTGGTGTTCCTCGACCGGCCGGCCGGCGACATCGTGGCCGACACCGTGCTCGTGGACAACCTCGGCGGCACCATCGAGGCGGTCACCCACCTTGCCCAGCACGGGCACCGGCGGATCGCGTTCCTCGGGGACAGCCCGGACATCTTCACCGCGTCCGAACGGCAGCGCGGGTTCCGGGAAGGCTGTGTGCGCAACGGGATCTCCTACGACGAGAGCCTCGTGGTGATGCAGACGCCGACGCCGGAAACCGTCGGCAGGGCCGTACACCAGCTGCTGCGCGGACCGGCCGCGGCGACCGCCGTGGTCGCCGGCAACAACCGGGTCGCGGTGCATCTGCTGCGTGCACTGGCGCACGCCGAGCACCGGCCCGCGCTCGTGAGCTTCGACGACTTCGAGCTGGCGGATCTGCTGGACCCGCCGGTCACCGTCGTCGCACACGACGTCAGCGCCCTCGGACATGCGGCAGCAGAGCTGCTGTTCGCGCGCATCCAGGGCGACCAGTCCGCACCGAGAAAGGTAGTTCTGCCTGTGCACCTCGTCCCCCGCGGTTCCGGTGAGGCCGCCCCGTGACCCAGCACCTCGAACCGGTCCGGCTCCCGGCCAACCAGCCGCCGCAGTTCTACCGCGGCGGGGACGCCATCGCCGCACTGCGCGGCGCCACCGGTACCGACTCGAAGTTCGGCCCCGAAGACTGGGTCGGATCCGTCACCACCATGTTCGGCCAGGAGACCACCGGTCTCACCAGACTGCCCGGCGGGGCTTGGCTGCGCGACGCGGTCGCGGCGAACCCCGAAGCGTGGCTCGGCCCGGCACACGTCGCGAAGCTCGGCGACTCCACCGGCCTGCTCGTGAAACTGCTCGACGCCGGCCAGCGGCTGCCGGTGCACTTCCACCCATCGGACTCCTTTGCCCGCAAGCACTTCGACTCGCACTTCGGCAAGACCGAGGCGTGGATCGTTGTGGGCACCTACGGCGACGACCCGCGCGTGTACCCCGGTTTCCGGGAGACCACGAGCATGGCGACCGTCGCCGAGTGGACCCGCGAACAGGACGCGCCGAGCATGCTGGGCGCACTCAACAGCATCCCGGTGGAAGCCGGGGACACGGTGTACATCCCGGCCGGGCTGCCGCACGCGATCGGCGAGGGCGTGTTCGTGGTGGAGCTGCAGCAGCCCACGGACTTCTCGCTCACGCTGGAATGGCGTGATTTCCTTGCCTCGCCGGAGAAAGGTCACCTCGGCATCGGCTTCGACACCGCGATCGAAACTCTCGACACGTCGGGCTGGGACGAGGACCGGCTGAAGACGATCGTGCAGCACACCGCGGGCGACCGAGCGACCACGGTGGACCTGCTGGCCCCGGACTCGGCGGAGTTCTTCCGCGCCGACCGGATCCAGCTCACCGGGAACCAGCTCCCGCTCGACCCGTCGTTCGGCGTGCTCGTCGCGCTCGGCGGCGAGGGCACGCTGCGCACCGAGCACGGCGGTGAGTTCCCGGTGGCCAAGGGCGACACCTACGTGGTGCCGTTCGACGCCGGGCAGGCCGAGCTGTCGGGATCGCTCACGGTGGTCCGGTGCCTCCCGCCCGCCCCCGAAAGGAGCCAGGCCCGATGAGCGAAATCCTGCTGGACGCAGTCGACCTGACCAAGCACTACAGTTCGGTGGAAGCCCTGCGCGGCGCTTCCTTCCAGGCCCGCGCGGGCGAGGTCACCGCGCTGATCGGCGACAACGGCGCGGGCAAGTCGACGCTCGTGAAATGCCTGTCCGGCGCGGAACAGCCGACGTCGGGCAAGATCCTGCTCGACGGGTCGGAGATCCACCTGGAATCGCCGGTCACCGCGCGCCGGCTCGGCATCGAGACGGTGTACCAGGACCTGGCGGTGGCCCCGGAACTCGACCCGGCGGCGAACCTGTACCTGGGCCGGGAGATCTTCCGCAAGGGCATCCTGGGCAAGCTCGGCATGCTGGACAAGGCGGAAATGCGGCGGCAGGCAGTGCAGGAGTTCCAGCGCCTGGGCGTCACACTGCAGAGCACCGACGTGCCGATCGGCTCGCTGTCCGGCGGCCAGCGGCAGAGCGTCGCGGTGGCGCGGTCGGTGGTGTGGGCGTCGAAGGTCGTGTTCATGGACGAGCCGACCGCCGCGCTCGGCGTGGTGCAGCGCGAACGCGTGCTGGACGTGATCAAGAAGGTCCGTGACAAGGGCATTGCGGTGGTGCTGATCAGCCACAACATGCCAGAAGTGCTGTCGGTGTCCGACCGCATCGAAGTCCTGCGGCTCGGCAAGCGCGTCGCCCGGTTCACCGGTGCGGACACGAAACTCGAGGACCTGGTGGCGGCAATGACCGGCGCCCTCGTGCAGGAGGAAGCGGCATGAGCGCTCCCACGAAGGAAATTCAGGCCACCGTCGACGAAGAATTCGGCAAACGTCCGCTCGGCAAGCGGCTCATCGGGGCCAACACGTTCTGGATCGCGCTCGTGCTGCTCGCGCTGATCGCGGTGTTCACCGCCATTGCGCCGGCCGAGTTCGCGAGCCTGTTCACGTTCCAGACGCTGCTGATCGAAACGTCCGTGCTGCTCGTGCTTTCGGTGGGCATGACGTTCGTGATCATCACCTCCGGCATCGACCTTTCCGTCGGGTCGGTGCTGATCTTCTCCGGCATGGTGGCGGGCAAGATCATGGAAGCGCTGAGCCCCGGCGGCGACGCGTCGCATGCGGGGTGGGGCGTGATCACCGTCGGGCTCGTCGCGGCGGTCGTCGCGGGTACGATCTGGGGCCTCATCAACGGGTACCTGATCGCGGTGGCCAACATCCCGCCGCTGATCGTCACGCTCGGCACGATGGGGGCCGCGCTCGGGGCGTCGTACCTGCTGAACGGCGGGTCGGACGTGCGCAGCGTGCCCACCGAGCTCAACAAGACCCTCGGTTACGGCACGTCGCTCGGCGGGATCCCGAACCTCGTGCTGGTGGCCGTGGTGATCACGCTGATCGGTGCGTGGCTGCTGCACACCACGCGCTTCGGCCGCTACACCTTCGCGGTCGGCTCCAACGCCGAGGCGGCCCGCCGCTCCGGGATCGGCGTGACCAAGCACCTGCTCAAGGTGTACCTGCTCACCGGGTTCCTCGCCGGGATCGCGGGTTTCCTGTCGCTGGCGTACTACGCGTCGACCACGATCTCGGCGCACACCAACGACAACCTCAACGCCATCTCCGCCACGGTGATGGGCGGGACCAGCCTCTTCGGCGGCGTCGGCTCGATGCTGGGCACGGTCATCGGGGTGTTCATCCCGGCGGTGCTGAAGAAGGGCTTCAACATCACCCACGTGCAGGACTTCTGGCAGATGATCGCGGTCGGTGCGGTCCTGATCGCGGCCGTCTGGTTCGACCAGCGGCGCCGCCGCAAGCGCAACTCCCGCTGAACCCCACCGAGTACAAAGAGGTGCTGACCATGAAACTGACCAAAACCCTCCTCGCCGCCGGGACGCTCGCGTCCGTGGCGACGCTGGTGGCCGCGTGCGGCTCCGGCCAGGTGGGCGGTTCGACGGACAACTCGGGCTCGAACAACGCGAACAGCAAGAAGCTCGCGCTCGTCCCCGGCGTACAGGCGGAGCCGTTCTACATCTCCATGCAGTGCGGTGCGCAGGACGAGGCGAAGAAGCTCGGGTACGAGCTGACCACGCAGGCACCGCAGAAGTTCGACGCCGCCATGCAGACCACGATCGTCAACGCGATGGGCTCCAACCCGCCCGCCGCGCTGCTCATCGCCCCGACCGACGACCACGCGATGCTCGCGCCGATCCAGCAGGTCAAGAACCGCGGCACGAAGATCGTCGAGGTGGACACGTCGCTGAAGGACAAGAGTGTGGCCGTGTCGTCGATCTCCTCGAACAACGAGGAGGGCGGCAAGCTGGCCGCGCAGACGCTGGCGAAGCTCGTCGGCGAGAAGCCGGGTTCGGTGCTGATCCTCGACACCATCGCGGGCACGTCGACCACCGCCGCGCGCGCGAAGGGTTTCGCGGACGAGCTGGCGAAGCACCCGAACCTCAAGTCGATCGGCGTGCAGTACACGCAGAACGAGCCGGACCAGGCCGCGTCGAAGGTGACCGCGGCGCTCGCGTCGACGCCGGACCTCATCGGCATCTTCGCGACCAACCTGAACACCGGTGAGGGCGGCGCCACCGGCCTGCGCAACGCGGGCAAGATCGGCAAGGTGAACCTCGTCGGGTTCGACGCCAGCCCGTCCGAAGTGGACGGTCTGCGCAAGGGCGAGTACCAGGCGCTCATCGCGCAGGACCCGGCGGAGATCGGCAAGCAGGGCGTCGACCAGGCGGTCGCCGCCCTGGAGGGCAAGCCGGTACAGCGGGACCTGACCGCACAGCTGCACTCGATCACCAAGGACGACCTGGACGCCAACTCGAAGTACTTCTACAAGCAGAACTGCTGACCTGCGGCACGGTGAAGGGGACTTTCCACGCGGAAGGTCCCCTTCTTCGTGTTCGGCTACCATCTGTTTCCCCAGATACCTGCAGGGGAGGTCGCCGATGACCGAGAGTGCCCGGCTGCCGTGGCGCTCCCGCCCGGACGCCGCGCGGATCCTCGGCGCGGCGCGGAAGGTCACCGACGACCTGATGGACGGCCTGTCCGGCACCCACGTGCGGCGCGCCGCACACGGGTTGCGGCGGCTGTTCGACGTCGCCGGGCTCGGGCTGTCGGACCTGTCCGGTGCGCTGGCCTGGTCCGGCCGCCCGGCCGCCGACGACGCCGTCACCCGGGTCCTCGACGAGGTCCTGCATCGCGAGGAACCGGCCGTCGACGGCACGCTGACGGCGCTGCCGCTGCACGTCCACGACGAGCTCGCGGGGGCGTTGCTGCTGGTCGGCGACCTGCCCGCCGGAGTTTCGCGGCAAGCCACCGACCTCGTGGTACAGGCGCTGGAACGGGGCCGGCTCGAAGCGTCGGCGGATCAGGCCGCGCAGGCCGAGCTACGGGCTTTGCGCGCGGAGATGTCGCCGCATTTCGTGTACAACGCGCTCACCGTGATCGCGTCGTTCGTCCGTTCGGAGCCGGACCGCGCACGGGACCTGATGCTGGATTTCGCCGACTACACCCGTTACAGCCTGTCGCGGCACGGCGAGTACACCGTCGTGGCCGAGGAATTCCGCGCGGTGGAGACGTATCTGGCACTGCAGCGGGCAGTTTTGGGCGAACGTCTGAAGGTGCAGGTGCGGGTCGCGCCGGAAGTCCTTGCGGTGGCGGTGCCGTACCTGGTACTCGAACCCCTCGTGGAGAACGCGATCCGGCACGGGATCGAGCCGCGGTCGGGCACCGGGCTGGTCCAGGTGCACGGGCAGGCGGAAGGGAACGACTGCGTGATCAGCGTGGAGGACGACGGGGTGGGCATGGAGCCGGAGCGGGCCGCCGCGATCCTCGCCGGGAGTGGTGCCGGTACCGGCCTTGGAATGGCCAATGTGGACAGACGGTTGCGCACGGTGTACGGCGCCTGGTACGGGCTCACGGTGGAAACTGCGGTCGGCGCCGGAACCCGGGTCGTGGTGCGGGTACCCAGGTTCCAGCCGGGGGTGCTGCCGTGACCGGGCTGCGGGTGCTGGCAGTCGACGACCTCCCCCCGGCGCTCGCCGAACTGTGCCGGATGCTGGCCGAGGCCCCGGAAGTCGGCGAGGTCGTGGGAGCGGGTGATGCGCTGAAGGCACTGAAACTGTTGCAGGCAGACCATTTCCACGCGGTATTCCTGGACATCTCGATGCCCGGCCTCGACGGGCTGGAGCTGGCGTCGCTGCTGGCGAAGCTGTCCGAGCCGCCGGTGATCGTGTTCGTGACGGCCCACGACGGGCACGCGGTGACCGCGTACGGCATCGGCGCGGTGGACTACCTGCTGAAACCCGTGCGCACGGAACGGCTGTCGGCCGCGCTGGCGAAGGTGACGCGCCTGGTCCCGCGTGGAGACCGCCAGTCCGCGCCGGACGCGATGGCCGCATTGCCGGTCGATTCGGGCGGGCGCACCAGGTACGTCCGCCGCGACGACGTCCTGTTCGCCGAAGCCAACGGCGACTACGTCCGCCTGCACACTCGCACCGGCGTCCATCCGGTACGAATGCCGATCTCGCGGCTCCAGGAATACTGGGAAGGCACCGGATTCACCCGCGTGCACCGCGGATTCCTGCTCGCGGTGAGTGCGGTGCTGGAACTGCGCAGCGACACCACCGGCGGCCTGCTGGCCCACACCGAAGCAGGCGACGTACCGGTGAGCCGACGACATGCCCGTGACCTGCGCGACCGCCTGCTGGAAGCCGCCCAGCGAGGTCAGCTGGGGAGTCCAGGGTGAGCCGCACGAAACGCGTCGCTGTCACCAGTCCGCAGACCAGGCTCGCCCGGTCGCGGCGGCTCGAACGCGGGCGCTGGCGGATGCCACGGCTGCGCGCGGCGGAGGCAGACCGTGCGGCGGTGCTGTACCGGATCCAGCGCCGCCGTGGGATTCCGGCGCTGGTCGCGATGTTCGTGCTGGTCCTGGGTTTGCCCGTGGTGTTCGCCGTGGCCCCGGCGCTCGACGGCCTGCGGCTGTGGGGGATTCCGGTGTCCTGGCTGCTGATCGCGGTGCTGCCGTACCCGGTCATGGCCGGGCTCGCGTGGTGGCAGCTGCACCGCGCCGAGAAAGTCGAGGACGACCGGTGAGCACCCGCCCCGCCGCACCCCAATGCCACATTCGCTGCATCCCACGCACCCAATGTGGCATTCGCTGCATCCCACGCACCCAATGCCACATTCGGTGCGTCACATGCACCCAATGTGGCATTCGGTGCGTCACATGCACCCAATGCCACATTGGGGCGCTGTGGGCGGCGCATCCCCGGAGCGGGAGGGCGTAGGTGGACATCGCGCTGGCGGTAGCGCCCGTCGTGCTCGTCACGCTGCTCATCGGCGTGCGCGGGGTCGCCGCAATGCGCACCACGTCGGACTTTCTCGTCGCGTCCCGGCGGATCTCGCCGTTCGTCAACTCCGCCGCGGTTTCCGGCGAATACCTCTCCGCAGCCTCGTTTCTGGGCGTCGCCGGGCTGATGGTCAAGGACGGCGTCGGCGCGCTGTGGTACCCGGTCGGGTTCACCGCCGGGTACGTCGCGATGCTGGTGCTGGTTGCCGCGCCGATGCGGCGTTCTGGCGCGCTCACCGTCCCCGACTTCGCCGAAGCGCGCCTCGCCTCGCCCGCGCTGCGGCGGCTGGCGGCCGTGGTGATCCTGGTGATCGGCACGATTTACGTCATCCCCCAGTTCCGCACCGCCGGGCTCGTGCTCACCGCAGTCGGCGGGACTCCGTACTGGGTCGGCGTGGTCATCGCTGGTACCGCGGTCAGTGTCACACTCGCGCTCGGTGGCATGCGCGCGGCGACGTACGTGCAGGCCTTCCAGTTCTTCCTGAAACTCTTGCTGTTCCTGGTTCCCGCGTTGTGGCTGCTCTTGCACGTCGGCGCGACCGACCGCGACGCCAGCCTCAACCCCATCGAGTTCACCCGGTTCTCGCACGCCACCACGGTGCGGTTCGACCACGACGTCACCCTCACCCTCCGCGAACCCACCACCATCGCCGGCCGCGGCACTCTCCCGCCCGGACAACTGGTGGCGCACGAGGGAGAACAGCTCGTCTTCGCCGCCGGTACGCAGGTTCCCGGGGTCGACGGGCAGGTCGCGCTCGGCGGTCCGGAATGGCAACGTCCGCTGCTGGACGTCGACAACGGCCACCCGCTGCTCGGCACCTGGGCCGTACTCGTGGCGACCGTGCTCGGCACGATGGGCCTCCCGCACGTCCTGATGCGCTTCCACACCAGCCCGGACGGCCGCGCCGCCCGCCGCACCGCCGCGATCACCGTTGCGCTGCTGGGGGTTTTCTACCTCTTCCCCGGCATTTACGGCGTGCTCGGCCGAGTGCTCGTACCGCAGCTGTACCTCTCCGGCGACACGGACACGGTCGTCGTCGCGCTGCCGTCGCAGGTCGACCACGGCTGGGCAGGACAGCTTTTCACCGCACTGCTCACCGCCGGTGCGTTCGCCGCATTCCTTGCCACGTCACTGGGTTTGCTGCTGGTGATGTCCGGCGCGCTCGCGTACGACCTGATGCCGGGTGGCCTGCGCCGGCTGCGGGTGACGGTGGTGATCGCTTCGATCGCGATGGTCATCCTGGCCCTGCCGTCCGCGCGTCTCGACGCCGGTGTGCTGGTGACCTGGGGGTTCACCGTCGCCGCGTCCACGTTCTGCCCGCTGCTCGTGCTCGGTATCTGGTGGCAGCGGCTCACCGCGGCGGGCGCAATCTCCGGGGTGCTCACCGGGCTCGCCGCGTCGTCGGGGTCGATCCTGTTCGCGCTCGCCGGGCCGCCGATACACGGATGGGTGGCGATCTTGGTGTCGCAACCGGCACCATGGTCGGTACCACTCGCATTCGGAGTAATGATCGTGGTCTCCCTGCGCGGGCATCCCCCGTCCTGGGCAGGGGCGGCGATGCTCCGGCTGCATCTGGACGAACGCCCTTCGGCCACCCCCGCCGACCGTTCGTCGACCGTTCGTCGTGTGGCCCGGCGTTTGAGCCGCTGAAGGTTCCCCCGCGACGCCGTCGTCCCTACTGTGGCGCGGACCACAACCGCAGCGTCGCAAGGGAGACCCACCCATGAGCGCAGGCGACTCCGACGAGTCCGGCGTCGTGCCGGACCCGACCTGGGAGCGGGTGCACGACAGCGCCGAGTTCCGGGAACTGCGCGGCCGGTTGCGCCGCTTCGTGTTCCCGATGGCCGCGCTGTTCCTCGCCTGGTACCTGCTCTACGTCCTGCTGGCCGACTACGCGCACGGCTTCATGAGCACGAAGATCGCCGGCAACTTCACCGTCGGCCTCCTCTTCGGCTTGCTGCAGTTCGTGTCCACGTTCCTCATCACGTGGCTGTACGTGCGCTACGCCAACAAGAAGCTGGATCCGCTCGCCGAGCGGATCCGCGGTGACATCGAGAACCCGAAGGAGCCGGCATGACCACCACCCTGGCGGCCGGCGTCGAGGGCAGCAGCCCGGCGCTCAACATCAGCATTTTCGCGCTGTTCGTGGTGATCACCCTGGTGATCGTGTTCCGCGCGAGCCGCAACACCAAGACGGCGTCGGACTACTACGCCGCCGGCCGCGCGTTCACCGGCCCGCAGAACGGCATCGCGATCTCCGGCGACTACCTGTCGGCCGCGTCGTTCCTCGGTATCGCCGGCGCCATCGCGATCTACGGCTACGACGGGTTCCTCTACTCCATCGGCTTCCTGGTGGCGTGGCTGGTCGCGCTGCTGCTGGTGGCGGAACTCCTGCGGAACACCGGCAAGTTCACCATGGGCGACGTGCTCGCGTTCCGCATGCGGCAACGTCCGGTGCGAGCCGCGGCGGCGATTTCCACGCTCGTGGTGTCGTTCTTCTACCTGCTGGCCCAGATGGCGGGCGCGGGCGGTCTCGTCGCGCTGCTGCTGGGGATCGAGGGTGCGGCCGCGCAGGCCGTGGTGATCGCGGTGGTCGGCGTGATCATGATCGCGTACGTCCTCATCGGCGGCATGAAGGGCACCACGTGGGTGCAGATCATCAAGGCCGCGCTGCTGATCATCGGCGCGCTGGCGATGACGCTGTGGGTACTCGGCAAGTACGGCTTCAACTTCTCGTCGCTGCTGCAGGGCGCCGTCGACAAGGCGGGCCAGGCAGGCGATGCGCTGCTCGGGCCGGGTAAGCAGTACGGCAAGACCGGCACGACGAAGCTGGACTTCTTCTCCCTCGGCATCGCGCTGGTGCTGGGCACCGCAGGTCTGCCGCACGTGCTGATGCGCTTCTACACCGTGCCGACCGCGCGGGAAGCCCGCCGCTCGGTGGTGTGGGCGATCGTGCTGATCGGCGTGTTCTACCTGTTCACGCTGGTGCTCGGCTACGGCGCGGGCGCGCTGGTCGGCCCGGACGACATCAAGAACGCCCCCGGCGGCGTGAACTCGGCGGCGCCGCTGCTGGCCCTGAACCTCGGCGGCCCTGTCCTGCTGGGCCTGATCTCGGCCATCGCGTTCGCGACGATCCTCGCCGTGGTGGCGGGCCTGACGATCACCGCGTCGGCCTCGTTCGCCCACGACGTGTACGCCAACGTGATGAAGAAGGGCAAGACCGGCACGGGTTCGGAGGTGCGCGTCGCGCGGATCACCGCCGTGGTGATCGGCATCGTCGCGATCCTCGGCGGCATCCTGGCGAACGGGCAGAACATCGCGTTCCTGGTGGCGCTGGCCTTCGCGGTGGCGGCATCGGCCAACCTGCCGACGATCCTGTACTCGCTGTTCTGGAAGCGGTTCAACACCCAGGGCGCGTTGTGGAGCATCTACGGCGGCCTGATCGTGACGATCGTGCTCATCGTGTTCTCGCCGGCGGTGTCCGGGAAACCGGTGGACCCGAAGACGGGCAAGAGCGCGTCGATGATCCAGGGCGTGGACTTCCACTGGTTCCCGCTCGACAACCCGGGCCTGGTGTCGATCCCGCTCGCGTTCATCCTCGGCTGGCTCGGCACGATCCTGTCGAAGGAACACAACGCGGCGAAGTACGCGGAGATGGAGGTACGGTCCCTCACCGGCGCTGGTGCGGAAAAGGCCGTGCAGCACTGAGATCTCACCGGAAACCGCCGGGTGCCTTGTGGCGCCCGGCGGTTTTCTGTTTGCCAGTAAGGCAATTCCCTCGGCGAGGCCGCTGGGTGCCCCCCTGTGGCACCCAGCGGTTCTCCGTTTCAGTACGGCAGTTCCCCCTCGGCGAGGCCGCTGAGCACCCCTTCCAGAGTCCGGCGCAGGTACCGCCACAACCCGGCACCCAGCGAGATCCGCGCAACCCCCAACTCCGCCAGCCCGGCCAGACCCGGACCGCCCGGCAGTACCGACGCATTCACCGGACCACCCACCTGCCGCACGTACTCCGCCAGCAACTCCGGTGAACGCAGCAGGATCGGGTACACACAGTCGGCTCCCGCGTCGAGGTACGCGCGACCGCGGGCCACGGCGTCGTCGAAGACCGCTTGCTCGTCCGGGACTCCCAAGAACGCATCGACCCGCGCGTTGATCACCAGCGCGCCACCGGCTTGGCGTAGCTGCGAAATCCGCATCGCCTGGTCGTCGATCGACCACAATCCGCCCTTGCGGTTGTCGGCGTCTTCGAAATTGCAGCCGACCGCGCCGACGTCGAGCAGCCGCGCGGCGACCTCCGCGGGCGGCAGGCCGTACCCACCTTCCGCGTCAACGCTCACCGGCACCGACACCGCCCGCACAATGCGCGCCGCGGCCGCGAACATCTCGTCCGCACCGGCGCCCTCGTGGTCGGCCTTCCCGAGCGTCGCCGCGACGGCCGCGGAACTCGTTGCCACCACGGGGAAACCGGCCGCCTCGACGAGCTGTGCGGTGTCCCCGTCCCACGCGTTCGGCAGGATCAGCGGCTTCCCGGGCACGTGCAAAGCCCGCAGCTGCTCCGCGGTCACGCGGCACGCTCCGGCAGCACCGCATGGCTCGCGACCATGAGCCGGTTCCACGAGTTGATCGTGACGACCGACCACGCCAGCGCACGGTACTGATCCTCGGTGAACACGCGGGTCGCCTCGGCGTACACCTCCTCGGGGACGTCCTTGTGCTCGGAGATCACCGTCATCGCCTCGGTGTACGCGAGCGCGGCCCGCTCCTGCTCGGTGAACAGCTCGGTCTCCCGCCATCCCTCGAGCACGTACAGCCGCCGCGGCGACTCGCCCGCCTCGATCGCTTCCGCCGCGTGCATGTCGAGGCAGTACGCGCACCCGTTGAGCTGAGAGGCACGCATCTTGACCAGCTCGATGAGCTTCAGGTCGAGTCCCGCGTTCGCGCCCGCCTTCCTCACCTCGGCCTGCAGATGGGACATGGCCTGGTACAACCCACCCGTGGCAAGGGCGATTCGCTTCGTCATGACCTCCACGCTAATCCGGACTGGACTACCGGACTGGTCCACTCCAGCCCTGGTGAAGTGGGCCAGTCAGCGCGCGCAGAACAGGCAGAGCGGCACCACCACCTCCAGATCGGTGGTACGGACAGGTGTGCCGTCGGTACTCCCCGGCCCCGGTTCGACCCCACCGGCCGCGACGTGGTCGAGCGTGCGCAACCCGGCCTCGCCGACGGTGCCGAACACGGTGTAGTTCGGCCGGAGGCTGGAATCCCCGTAGACGACGAAGAACTGTGACCCGTTGGTATCCGGTCCGGCGTTCGCCATGGCCAGCAGGCCCCGCCCGTACGTCCGGCGCTGTCCGGTCGGATCGGACGGCGCGGGTGGCAAGGTGGTGGGCAGCTCGTCGCGGAAGCGGTAGCCCGGGCCGCCCTCACCGGTGCCCGACGGGTCGCCGCATTGCAGGACCTTGAGCGTGGGGTACGCGGTGAGCCGGTGACAGGTGGTGCGGTCGAAGAAGCCGTGCCGCGCGAGGTGCAGGAGGCTCTGCACCGTGCACGGCGCCCGTCCGCGATCGAGCCGCAGCGGAAGCGGACCTTGGTTGGTGAAAACGGCAACGTCGACGCGCCCGTGATCCGGTGTGTGCCGCGGATCAGGCGGCAAGGACACCGGCCGCGCAGCGGGCTCGTCCGGAGTTTCGGTGTACTGGCACGGCCCCGGCGTGCGCTTGGGCGGCGCCGGGTCGGCACTTGCCGCCGGAGCTCCGATGGCGATCAACATCAGCGTGGTCAGTACTGCAATGAGCAGCCTTCTCATGTGGTTCCCTCCCCTTCGCGAGCAGTATAGGAACGGGGACCGACAAAAACTTCCGGCGAACGTCTCGTCCTGAGCATGATCACCGCCCTTCTCGCCGAACAGCAGGGGGTGTCCGGTTACTGGGGACCGCCGCGCTGACCCAGCCGTTGTCGCAGAATCCCCGAAGCGCGGGGCCGATGGTGCGCCGTGGACGAACGCCCCGGTCGGACAGCTGTTCTTCCCCGGCCACAGCGAGGACGCGCTCGGCCCGAACGCGTCGGGACAGCTGGTGCAAGACGCCGTCGGCGCGCGGCTGGCGTACACCGGCGGCTCCACCCTCCACTGGACCGGCACCCCGGACCACCCCAGCGGCCCCGCCCATTGGGGCATGGCAGGTGTGATGGGCGGCTCCAGCGGCGGCCCGCACGGTGACCAAGCCGAGGTACGGCGCTGCTCAGCAGATCCGGTGAGTGCTCAGTCCGCGGGCCACTCGTAGGTGAGTTCGTACCTGTCGGCGGCGAGCACCATGTCGTTCATCTCGAGTGGTCGCCCGCTTTCTCCATACGCGACCCGGGTCACGGTGATCACCGGTGTGCCCGCGGCGATCTGCAGCAGCGCCGCTTCATCCGGCGTGGGCATCCGGGCTCGCACGTGCTCGGTGAACGAGGCCAGCAGGTGGCCTGCTTCTTCCAGCCTCGCGTACGTGCCGCCCGTGCCGGTGTCGGCTTCCTCCACAGCGGTGCCGCGGGTCAGTTCGCGGGGAAGACGCGACCTGGACCGCCCGGTCGCCGGCCCGCAGCACGCGGTCCCGGACCGTGATCTCCGCGCCCGCGGCGATGGCAAGGCTCGCGGAGATCCGGGAATCGGCCTGCTCGAAGCGGATCGTCACCGATGACGACGGCGTGAACCGCCCGGCAGCGTCGGCGAGGAAGGCTCCGTGGTTGCGCGCGCGGGCGTCACGAGAAAGCCGTGAGCGGGCCATGCGGTGGATGATCGACGGCTCACCCAGTTCGTTCACGGGTCGGCGGGATGCGGGCAGCTCACTCCGGTCAGCCATGTCCGCGATTCTCCCCCGCCGTCACCCCTTCAAATCAGCGATCAGCCGATCCGCCGCCGCGAACGGGTCCAGCTCCCGCGCCACCACCAGATCCGCCAGCCCTGCCAACCGGTCCCCATCATGCAGATCCGCCAGCTCGGCATGCAGCCGCCGGAGCGCAATGGCCGCCACTTCCTCCTGTGCCCGCAACGCCCGGCGGCGGGTCAGTTCCCCATGCGCCGCAAGCCAATCATGGTGCGCGCGCAATGCAGCGACGACCTCGTCCGCCCCCTCGCCCTTCGACGCCACCGTGCGGATCACCGGCTGCCGCCAGCTCGGGCCGCGCAGTTCGCGGCGGGACAGGGTGATCATCTGCTTCAGGTCGTGCACCGTCGCGTCGGCGCCGTCTCGGTCGGCTTTGTTCACCACGAACACGTCCGCGATCTCGAGTACCCCTGCCTTGGCCGCCTGTACCCCGTCGCCCATGCCGGGGGCCAGCAGGACCACCGTGGTGTCGGCCAGTTTCACGACGTCCACTTCGGACTGTCCGACCCCGACCGTCTCGATCAGCACCACGTCGAAACCGGCGGCGTCGAGCACCCGTACTGCCTGCGGGGTCGCCCACGACAGGCCGCCGAGGTGGCCTCGCGTGGCCATCGAGCGGATGAACACGCCGGGGTCGGTGGCGTGGTCGGTCATCCGGATCCGGTCACCGAGCAGCGCACCGCCGGAGAACGGCGACGACGGGTCGATCGCCAGTACGCCGACCCGCAATCCCTCGCTGCGCAGGGCGGTGAGCAGCGCCGACGTCGAGGTCGACTTGCCGACTCCGGGTGGTCCGGTAAGCCCGACAACGCGGGCACGGCCGGTGTACGGCGTCAGCGCGCGGGCGATGTCCGCGACGCGCGGGGACGCATCCTCGACGAGCGAGATCAGCCGGGCGACCGCGCGCGGTTGTCCTTCGCGCGCGCGGCCGACCAGCTCGTCGAGGTCCGGGCCGGCCAAGACTTACGCCGACGGGACGCGGATCAGCAGCGCGTCACCCTGGCCGCCGCCACCGCACAGCGCCGCGGCACCGAGGCCGCCACCGCGGCGGCGCAGCTCGTGTACCAGGTGCACGGCCAGCCGCGCACCGGACGCGCCGATCGGGTGGCCAAGCGCGATCGCGCCGCCGTTCGCGTTCACGATCGACGGGTCGAGGCCCAGCTTGTCGCTCGACACCAGGCCGACCGCGGCGAACGCCTCGTTGATCTCCACCAGGTCCAGGTCCGACACGTCCAGCTTGGCCTTGGCCAGCGCCGCGCGGATCGCGTTCGACGGCTGCTCGTGCAGGCTCGCGTCCGGACCCGCGACGACGCCGTGCGCGCCGATCTCGGCCAGCGGCGTGATGCCCAGCTCGGCCGCCTTCTCCGGGCTCGCGACGATGACCGCGGCCGCGCCGTCGGAGATCTGCGACGCCGAACCGGCGGTGATGGTGCCGTCCGAGGCGAAGGCCGGACGCAGCTTGCCGAGGCTGTCGGTGGTGGTGTCCGCGCGCACGCCCTCGTCGGTGTCGAAGAGGACCGGGTCGCCCTTGCGCTGCGGAATCGGCACCGGCGCGATCTCCTCACGGAAGAATCCGGCCTCGATCGCGGCTGCGGCGCGCTGGTGCGACCGCGCGGAGAACTCGTCCTGCTGCTCCCGCGTGACGCCGTAGCGCGAGTTGTACTTCTCCGTGGACGAGCCCATGGCGACCTGGTCGAATGCGCAGAACAGGCCGTCGTACGCCATGTGGTCGACCAGCGTGGTGTCGCCGTACTTGAAGCCGGACCGCGACTTCGGCAGCAGGTGCGGCGCCTGCGTCATCGACTCCTGCCCGCCCGCGACGACGAGGTCGAACTCGCCCGCGCGGATCAGCTGGTCGGCGAGCGCGATCGCATCGAGGCCGGACAGGCACACCTTGTTGATGGTGAGCGCGGGAACGTCCATCGGAATGCCCGCGGCGACCGCGGCCTGCCGCGCCGGGATCTGGCCCGCGCCCGCGGTGAGCACCTGGCCCATGATCGTGTACTGGACCGCATCCGGGGAGACGCCGGCGCGCTCGAGCGCGGCCTTGATCGCGATCCCGCCCAGCTGGGCCCCCGAGAAGTCCTTCAACGAGCCGAGCAGCCGCCCGATGGGGGTGCGGGCAGCGCCAAGGATCACGGAACCGGACACGACGTCCTCCAAAGCATCGGTGCACTGGCAGTGTTCCCACGATACGGCCTCCACCGGGTTCGCGGCGGTCTTGATGGAGCCAGTGTGAGGGGGCGCACGTGGGGTTCCGGCAGGCCCGGTGGCGCCTATCCTGCCCGGTATGACCACCGACACCAGCGCAGCCGTGCTCAAGCCGTTCGTGACCGCGATCGACCACGTCGGCATCGCCGTGCCCGACCTCGACGCGGCCATCGCGTTCCACCGGGACCACTTCGGCCTGGAGGTCGCGCACGAGGAGGTGAACGACGAGCAGGGCGTGCGCGAGGCGATGCTGCGGGCGCCCGGCACCGCGGGTACCGAGACGATGATCCAGCTGCTGGCCCCGTCGCGCGAGGACTCGACGATCGCGAAGTTCATCGGCCGCAACGGGCCGGGCCTGCAGCAGCTGGCGCTTCGAGTGTCCGATGTGGACGCTGCGGCGGCCGCGCTGCGGGCACAGGGCCTGCGGCTGCTGTACGACGCGGCGAAGCGCGGGACGTCGAACAGCCGGGTGAACTTCGTGCACCCCAAGGACGCCGGCGGGGTACTGGTGGAACTGGTGGAACCCGCCGCCGCTGCGCACTGACTCGCCGACATCGCCCCAATGTGGCATTGGGTGCGTCAGATGCACCCAACGCCACATTCGCTGCATCCCACGCACCCAACGCCACATTGGGTGCGTCACATGCAGCGAATGTGGCATTGGGGTGGTGCGGGTGGTGTGGGTGGGGCGTCAGGTGGGTGGGGCAGGTTTGGGCACCCGCGCCGAAAGAGCGTTCGCCACGAAGGTCAGCTCACCGTCGAACTCGGCCGGGCGGTCGTCGCCCGAATGGCGGGCCGTCGCATGCCGGTGGGTGACCGCGCGGGCGACCAGGCCCGAGGCGTTGTCGATGTCCGGGCCGGCCAGCCGTCCGCCGGTGGCCGCCACGATCACCGACCGCACCAGGCGGACCAGCTGCTGGAACCGGTCGGCCAGTGCGTCGCGTACCACGTGGTGGGTGTCGGCCTCGCGCCAGAGCAGGTGGGACAGCCCGAGCGACCCGGTGAACCTCCGGTCGAGCTCGACCACCAGGCCGCGCAGCGAGCCCGCCAGGTCGCCGGGGACGACGACCGTGGCGGGTTCGATGCGTTCGTCCGGCAGCCGGTCCACGAGTGCGGCCAGCAGGTCGGACTTGCGGCGGAAGTAGTAGTGGACCAGGCCCTTCGGGACCCCGGCGCGCTCCGCGATGCGGGACGTCGGGGTCGCCTCGAAGCCGGACTCGGCGAACAGCTCCTCCGCCGCGCACAGGATGCGTTCTTTCGCCGAGTCGTCGGTCATGGTCACCTTCCTCGCGAGGGCCGCGCCGTCAGTGCTGCCCCGCCGTCCGGTGGGCGGCGTTGGCCTCCGGCATCGCGGCCGCGCCGGCGATGATCGTCAGCGCACCGGCGACCCAGGACGTCCACGACGCCCCGTTGAACTCCGTGTACCCCATCACCCACGGGGCAATGAAGAGCAGCGCACCCAGGATGATCTGGACGCCCTCGCCGTAGACCATGCTCGGTGCCGCGAGCGACACCAGGCCGTCGATGGCGATCAGCGCACCGAGGACCACCATCGTCCACACCATCGTGGTGTTCGTGCTCAGCCAAAGGGGTGAAAGAGCGGCGACAACACCGATGACTACCTCGGCCCAGTCATAGGGCCGTGTCCAGGCGCGCGTCGAGACTTCACTCATTCGTGCTCACCTCCGCCGGAAAAGAGCCGTTCAGGGAGATTTCCCGCTTTCCACTGTGCGCCTTGGTTGGCCGGCCGGTCAAGATCTGTGCGTCACAGTTCGTGCGGGAGATTTCCGTCTCGTAAGGTGGTGCCACCGGTTACCGTCGAGTAAATCTTTCCGCCACGCCGCGAACGACTCCGTGGAGGTTTCCGATGACGCAGATCGACGAGATCCGGCAGGCGATTCTGGGTGGTCACCACGACGCCCTCGCCTCGCTGCCGGTACCCGCCAGCTACCGCGGCGTCACGGTGCATGCCGACGAGGTCGGCCTGTTCGAAGGCCTGCCCAGCGCCGAGAAGGACCCGCGCCGCTCGCTGCACGTCGACGACGTGCCGACCCCCGAGCTCGGGCCGGGCGAGGCGCTGGTGGCCGTGATGGCCAGTGCGATCAACTACAACACCGTCTGGACGTCGATTTTCGAGCCGATCCCGACGTTCAAGTTCCTCGAGCGCTACGGCAAGGTCTCGCCGCTGGCCAAACGGCACGACCTGCCGTACCACGTGGTCGGCTCCGACCTGTCCGGCGTCGTGCTGCGCACCGGGGCCGGGGTGCACAACTGGAAGCCCGGCGACGAGGTCGTCGCGCACTGCCTCAACGTCGAGCTGGAAGGCCCGGACGGGCACAACGACACGATGCTCGACACCGAGCAGCGGATCTGGGGCTTCGAGACGAACTTCGGCGGGCTGGCCGAGATCGCGCTGGTCAAGGCCAACCAGCTGATGCCGAAGCCGGGTCATCTCACCTGGGAAGAGGCGGCGTCACCCGGGCTGGTCAACTCCACCGCCTACCGGCAGCTGGTCTCACGCAACGGCGCGGACATGAAGCAGGGCGACGTCGTGCTCATCTGGGGCGCTTCGGGCGGGCTCGGCTCGTACGCGACGCAGTACGCGCTCAACGGCGGCGCGATTCCGGTGTGCGTGGTGTCCAGCCCGGAGAAGGCCGAGATCTGCCGCAAGCTCGGCGCGGAACTGATCATCGACCGTACCGCCGAGGGATATCGCTTCTGGAAGAACGAAAACGAGCAGGATCCGAAGGAATGGCAGCGGTTCGGTGCGAAAATCCGGGAGCTGACCGGCGGGGAGGACCCGGACATCGTGTTCGAGCACCCGGGCCGGGAGACGTTCGGCGCTTCGGTGTACGCCGCGCGCAAGGGCGGCACGATCGTCACCTGCGCATCGACTTCCGGGTACATGCATCAGTACGACAACCGGTACCTGTGGATGAACCTCAAGCGGATCATCGGCTCGCACTTCGCGAACTACCGGGAGTCGTGGGAGGCGAACCGGCTGATCGCCAAGGGGTTGATCCACCCGACGCTGTCTAAGACGTACTCGCTCGAAGAGACCGGGCAGGCCGCGCTCGACGTGCACCGCAATGCGCACCAGGGCAAGGTCGGCGTGCTCGCGCTGGCGCCGGAGGAGGGTCTCGGCGTGCGTGACGAAGAGCTGCGGGCCAAGCACCTCGACGGGATCAATGCCTTCCGGGGCGCCTGAGGTTGCTTGCGGACCAGACCATCTGCCTCTCCGGTCCGGCCGCTCGGCGCACGGGCGGCCGGACCCCGTGGGTACTCACCCGTCCGTGACGCCGAAGCGGCTACGGTAGGGCGCATGAGCCTTGGCGAGGAACGGGAACTGGTGCCGCTGGGAGCCGGCTTCGACGTGGCGAAGCGTGGCTACAGCCGCGCCCAGGTCGACGAGCACCTGGAACGGCTGGACGGCGACCTCAAGATGCTCACCGCCGACCGTGATGCCGCCATCGCGCAGTCCGGCGATCTGGCCCGTCAGCTCGAGGTGGCCCGCGGGGAGATCGCCGACCTGCGCGGGCAGGTCGACCGGCTCGCGCAGCCGCCGACGAGTGTCGAAGGGCTGTCCGAGCGCCTGCAGCGGATGCTGCGGCTGGCGCAGGACGAGGCCGCCGACACACGCGCCCGCGCCGAGGCCGAGGCCGGGCACATCCGCGCCAAGGCGGAGACCGACGCGAGCGCCATGCGGGCGCGGTACGAGCAGCTGCTCACCGAATTGGACCTGCGCCGCAAGGAAATGGAAGCCGAGCACCGCAAGGTACTCGAGGACGCGCGCGCCGAGGCCAAGCGGATCACCGACGAGGCCGAGGCCGAGCGGCAGAAGCTGGACGCGGAGTCCGAGGCCCGCCGCACGCAGGTCGAGGAAGACTTCGAGATCGCCATGGCGACCCGCCGCGCCGAGGCGATGCGGGTACTGGCCGAGCAGGAAGCGGCCAGCAAGGCCGAGGCCGAACGCCGGGTCCGCGAGGCGGCCGAGGACGCCGCCGCGATCCGCGCGAAGGTGCTCGAGGAGGAGACCGCCGCGAAGGCCGACATCGACCGCCGCCAGCGCGAGTCGGTGGCCGACGCGAACAAGCGACGGCAGGACTCGATCACCGAGGCGAACGCCCGCCTGGCCGAGGCTGCCGACGAGGCCCGCCGCCGGGTCCGGACGGCCACCGACGAGTCCAACCGGCGGATCACGCAGGCGAACGAGCGGGTCGAGGCGTTGCGCACGGTGCGCGCCAGCTTGGCCGAGCAGGTCCGATCGGCACGCACGGTGCTGGCGGAGGCACAGCACGTGCTCGGGGAGACCGAGGTGGCGGTTCCGGCGGACATCAAGGCGGCGGTGGAGTCGGCCAACGGCACGGGGGCGAAGCCGGGTGGTTCGGGTGGTTCCGGGTCCGGGCAGAGCGGCAAGGCTGCCGACCAAGGCGCGGCAGGCCAGGGCGGCGGCAAGACCGGCCCAACCGGACCCGGCCAGGGCGGCAACGCGGCGGGTGTGCCACAAAGCAGCGGCAAGCCCGGCGCAACCGGACCCGGCCAGGGCGGCAATGCGGCGAACGCGACCCAGGGTGGCGGTGCCGCGAGCGCCCGGCAAGGCGGCAACACGGCGAACGCAGGTCAGGGCGGCGGCAAGCCTGGCGCAACCGGACCCGGCCAAAGCGCGGCAGGCTCGTCGCAAAGTGGTGGCACCCCGGCGGGTGCATCGCAGAGTGGCGGCGTCCAGCCAAGCAGCGGCAAGCCCGGCGCCCAGCAAGGCGGCCCGACCGCAGCCAAGCAAGGCGCGCAGAGTAGCCCCGCGGCTGGTCAGGGAGCCAAAGCAGCCCCGGCAGCGAGCGGGAAGGCTGCGCCGCAGCCCGACGTCGAGCAGACTGTCCGGCTTCGGACCTCCAACGTGCCCAAGCCGCAGCCTCAGCCGCGTCCGGCGGGGAAACCGACTGGCGAGTAACCTTCCCCCGCGTAGGGGCCGCGCCGCCCCGCTGACCTAGCGCCGGGAGGTTGTGGATGGCTGTCTATCGGACCGTGGTGGTGGGCACGGACGGGTCCGACTCGTCGTTCGCCGCGGTGGACCGGGCTGCCGGGGTGGCTGCCGACGCAGGGGCGACGCTGGTCGTCGTGTGTGCGTATCACCCGGCCAGCCGTCAGGACGTCGAGCGGGCGCAGGACGAGCTCGGCGACGAGGCTTACCAGGTCGTCGGGTCCGCTCCTGCGGAGGACTCGCTGCAGAGCGCGCGTGACCGTGCGGCCAAGGTCGGTGCCGCCTCGATCGAGACGGTCGCGATCGAGGGCGAACCGGTCGAAACGCTGCGGAAGGTCGTGCACGAGCGCAAGGCCGACCTGCTCGTCGTCGGCAACCGCGGACTCAACACGCTCGCCGGGCGGATTCTCGGCTCGGTGCCGTCGGAGGTGGCCCGCAAATCGGGCGTCGACGTGCTCATCGTGCACACCACCTGACGTGCCCGAATCCTCCCGCGACCTGCAGCAGCGGCTCGAACGCGCGCTGCTCGGCGGGCCCCGCCGCTACACCCGGTTCGACGTGGCCGACCGCGCCGGCGTACCCGAGGAGCGCTCGCGGCGGCTGTGGCGCGCGCTCGGGTTCGCCACCGTCGAGGACGACGAGGTCGTGTTCACCGACGCGGACGTCGAGGCCATGCGCATTGCCGACGGCCTCGTCAGCTCCGGGCTCGTGGCACCCGGTCTCGAGGTCGCTGTGACGCGTGCGCTCGGCCAGCATCTGTCGCGGCTGGCCGAGTGGCAGGTGCACATGCTGTGGCAGCTGATCACGGAGAACCCGGAGCTGGCCCGTAGCGACCGGCAGGTCACCCGGCTTGTCGAGCGGTTGCTGCCGGAGCTGGAGCGGGTGCAGAACTATGTGTGGCGGAGGCATCTCGCCGCTTATGCCGGCCGGGCGTTTGCGAGTCCCGACGAGGATTTGGAGACTCGGGCGCAGGTCGTCGGGTTCGTGGACATGGTCGGGTACACGCGGCTGACCCGGGAGGTCGACGAGGACGTCTTGAGTCAGGTCCTCGACGGGTTCGAGTCGCTTGCCACCGAGGTGATCGCCGAGCATCACGGGCGGGTGGTGAAGATGATCGGGGACGAGGTGTTCTTCGTCGCGGACTCGCCTGCGGATGGGGCGGAGATTGCGCTGACGCTGGCGGAGCGGGCCGGGGAGGAGTTGCCTCCGGTGCGGGCGGGACTGGCGTTCGGGCGGGTGTTGTCCCGGTTCGGGGATGTCTACGGGTCGGTGGTGAATCTCGCTGCGCGGCTTACGTCTGTTGCGAGGCCGGGGACGGTGCTGGTGGATCGGGCGCTGGCGGTGGAGTTGGAATCCTTGCCGCAGTTCGAGGTTCGGGCGCGGCGCGCGGTTTCGGTGCGGGGGTACAGCCGGTTGCGGCCGTCGGCGGTGCGGCGGGCTTCCGGGGAAGGTGAGACACCGCGGCGCCGGGGGCGTCATCGGTAAGAGGCGTGGGTGGCTAGGCGTCGAAGTCTACTGTTACCCGTTCCGAAACCGGATGGGATTGACAGGTCAGGACGAAGCCTGCGTCCACTTCGGACTTTTCCAAGGCGAAGTTGCGGCGCATGTCTACCTTGCCTTCGGTTACTTTCGCGCGGCAGGTGCCGCAGACGCCGCCCTTGCAGGCGAACGGTAGGTCTGGGCGGAAGCGTTGTGCGCCGTCCAGCACTGAGGATTCCCTCGGAAGATTCATGGTTGTCGAGCGGCTGTCCAGGATCAGCGTGACCTCTGACGACGCGCCTGCTACTGCTGGGTCTACATGCTTTACCGGTTCTGGCGGTACATCGTCCACATAGAACAGTTCTTGGTGGACGTGCGAAGCGGGAACGCCCAGTGCCGACAGCAGTTCTTGCGCGGTGGTGACCATGGCGAAGGGGCCGCACAGCCAGAAGTGGTCTACTTCGTCCACTGGGACAAGGGAATCGAACAGAGCGCGTAGCTTGTCTGCGTCCAGGCGGCCGGTGAACAGCTCGGCCTCGCGTGGTTCGCGCGACAGTACGTGTATCAGTTCCAGCCTTGCTGGGTAACGGTCTTTCAGGTCGGCCAGCTCGTCGGCGAACATTACCGTGTCGGTTCGGCGGTTTCCATAAAGAACGGTGACCGTCGCGTTGGGAGTGGCCAGCAGCGAAGCCGCGATCGACAGTACTGGCGTGATTCCTGAACCTGCGGCGATCAGGACGTGGTGGCCACCTGCGGCGAGGTCCGGGGTAAACGAACCAGTGGGGGCGGAGACTTCTACGGTATCGCCGGGGCGGACTTCGTTGACCAGCCACGTGGAGAAGATGCCGTCTGGGACGAGGCGTACGCCTACGCGGGGTTTTTCGCCCACCGCAGCGCAAATCGAGTAGGAACGACGCTCGTCACGGCCGTCTACCACCCGGCGTAAGGTTAGTGATTGGCCGGGGGCGAAGGCATACACCGTGTCCAGTTCGGACGGTACGTCGAAGGTGACGGCCACGGCGTCGTCGCAGAGTCGTTCTACGTCGGCCACTTGCAGCGGGTGGAACCCGGTGCGGCGGGAAACGGTGGCAGTCACTAGATCTCCTTGACGTGTTCGAACGGCTCCAGGCAGGAGCGGCAGCGTCGCAACGCCTTGCACGCGGTCGCGCTGAATCGGGACTGTTCTTCAGTGTCGAGGGAACCGCAGTGCGGGCAGGCGACTCGGCTCGCGGGTGGGCCCAGGGTGAGCGGGATCGGCCCGGCTGCCCGCCGCGGCGCGGAACCCGGGGGCGCGATTCCGGCTTCGGCCAGTTTGCGGCGGCCGGTTTCGCTGATCCAGTCCGACGTCCATGCCGGTTCCAGCACTGTGCGGATGTCAATTTCGACATACCCGGCGTCGCGCAGTGCGTGCTCCAGGTCGTCGCGCATGGTGTCCATGGCCGGGCAGCCGGTGTACGTGGGGGTGATCGCCACGGTTACCCGTCCATCCTCTTCGGACACTTCGCGCAGTACACCCAGATCCGCGAGCGTCAGCATGGGCAGCTCGGGATCGGTGACGGTCGAAGCCACTGCGGCGGCGGTCACCAGGTCGCTCCGGGCATCGCGCGGGCCACACTCTGCAATTCCGCCAGCAGGAAGCCCATCTGTTCAGTGTGGACACCGTCGCGGCCGGTCCGGCCGGAAACTCCAGCGATAGCACCGGTTTCCGGGCGGTCCAAAGTGGCCGCGGCAAGCGCCTGGTCCACCACTGCATCGAACTCCGGCCGCAAAGAAGCAGCATCGGCCAGTTCGGACGGATGCGTGGTGAACAATTCCTCCACGTACGGCCACACCGCGGTGAGACCCTCGGCCATCCGCTCGTGCGACAGCGGCGTGCCGTCGCCAAGGCGGACCAGCCACTGGGCAGCGTAATCGCGATGGTAGGCCAATTCCTTCACGCCCTTGGCCGCGATCGCCGCCAGTACCGGGTCCACACTGGACTCCAGCTGCTGGAACAACGCCAGCCGCCAGGTCGAAAACACGAACAGCTGCGCGATGAGGTGACCGAAGTGCGCACTGCCGAGTTCGGCCAGCCGGACGTTGCGGAACTCGTTTTCCGCGCGCAGGAAAGCCAACGTGTCCTCGGAGCGATCGGTGCCGTCGGCCTTGCCCGCCCGCGCGAGCAGCAACCGGGCCTGACCCAGCAGGTCGAGGCCGATGTTCGCGATCGCGACCTCGTCCTCCAGCTCGGGAGCGTTGGTGCACCATTCCTGCAGCCGGTGGGAGAAGATCAGCGCGTCGTCGCCGAGCATGAGGCAGTACGCGGCCAGCTGCGCACCGTCCACTCCGGACGGTACCGAGGTGTCCACTCCGGACAGCGGGTCGGCGAACCCGGTGCCGAACGCCCAGCGCGCGTCGTTGTCCTCGGTGATGGCTTCGTAGACGTTGTCAAAAGACATCCCAAGACCTCACATGTGGGGAACGTTGTCGGGGATGTCGTAGAACGTCGGGTGCCGGTACACCTTGTCGCCGCTGGGCGCGAAGAACGGATCCTTCTCGTCCGGCGACGAAGCAGTGATGTCCGACGCGCGCACGACCCAGATCGACACACCTTCGTTGCGGCGCGTGTACAGATCGCGCGCGTGGTGCAGCGCCATCTCGTTGTCCGCCGCGTGCAGCGAGCCCACGTGGACGTGGTTCAGACCGCGCTTCCCGCGCACGAATACCTCGTACAGCGGCCAGTCGTGCTTCATGCCGCAACCTCCTTCTTCACCGCGTGCGCCATCGCCGCCTCGCGTACCCAGGCGCCGTCGTCATGCGCACGCCGCCGGTGGGCGATCCGGTCCGCGTTGCACGGACCGTTGCCCTTCAGCACGTTCTTGAACTCGTCCCAGTCGACCGCGCCGAAGTCGTAGTGCTCCCGCGACGCGTTCCAGCGCAGCTCCGGGTCCGGGAACGTCACGCCGAGCGCCTCGGCCTGCGGCACCGACATGTCGACAAACCGCTGCCGCAGCTCGTCGTTGGTGTGCCGCTTGACCTTCCACGCCATCGACTGCGCGGTGTTCGGCGAATCCGCATCCGGCGGGCCGAACATCATCAGCGACGGCCACCACCAGCGGTTCACCGCCTCCTGCACCATCTGTTGCTGCTGCTCAGTGCCGCGCATCATGGTCATCAGCAGCTCGTAGCCCTGCCGCTGGTGGAAGGACTCTTCCTTGCAGATCCGGATCATCGCCCGCGCGTACGGCCCGTACGACGACCGGCACAGCGGCACCTGGTTGCAGATCGCCGCACCGTCCACCAGCCAGCCGATGACGCCGACGTCAGCGAAGGTCAGCGTCGGGTAGTTGAAGATCGACGAGTACTTCTGCTTGCCGGTGATGAGCTTGTCGGTGAGGTCCGCCCGGTCCGCGCCGAGCGTGGCCGCCGCGGAGTACAGGTACAGCCCGTGCCCGGCTTCGTCCTGCACCTTCGCGAGCAGGATCGCCTTACGCCGCAACGAAGGCGCGCGGGTGATCCAGTTGCCCTCGGGCTGCATGCCGATGATCTCCGAATGCGCGTGCTGCGCGATCTGGCGGATCATCGTCTTGCGGTAGCCCTCGGGTACCCAGTCACGCGGTTCGACGCGCTGGTCTCGTTCGATGGTGTGCTCGAAGTGGGCTTCGAGGTCAGGTTCGGCTACAGCGGTCACGGCTGCTCCTTCGCGACGAGAGTGAGCACGTCGTACTTGGCGACGGACTCGCCGTCCTGGTTGGTGACGTCGGCGTCCCAGCGGACCTCGCCGTACTCCTGGTCGATCCGCGGCGTGATCTGCTTGGCCGTCAACGTGACAGTGAGTGCGTCGTCGGCCTTCACCGGCGTGAGGAAGCGCAGGTTTTCGAGGCCGTAGTTGGCGAGCACCGGGCCCGGCTCGGGCGACACGAACAGGCCCGCGGCGAACGACAGGACCAGGTAGCCGTGCGCCACGATGCCGCCGAACAGCGGGTTCGCCGCCGCAGCTGCCTCGTCGGTGTGCGCGTAGAAGGTGTCACCGGTGAACTCGGCGAAGTGGTCGATGTCTGCGCGCGTGACCGTACGCGGACCGGCCACCACAGTGTCACCGACGCGCAGCTCCGCCAGCGACTTGCGGAACGGGTGTTCGCCTTCGATCTGCGGACCGCCACCGACCCACCGGCCGGTGACAGCGCCGAGCACCTTCGGGCTGCCCTGTACGGCCGTGCGCTGCATGTGGTGCAGCACGCCGCGGATACCGCCCATCTCCTCGCCACCGCCCGCACGACCGGGACCGCCGTGCACAAGCTGCGGCATCGGCGAACCGTGTCCGGTGGACTCCTTCGCGTCGTCGGTATCCAGCACCAGCAGCCGTCCGTGGTACGGCGCGACGCCCAGCGCGACCTGGCGCGCGAACTCCGGGTCACCCGTCACGATCGAGCCCGCCAGGCTGCCTCCGCCGCGCGCGGCCAGCTCGATGACCTGCTCGATCGACGTGTACGGCATGAGCGTGGACACCGGCCCGAACGCCTCGACCTCGTGCGGCTCCGCCCGCTCCGGGTCGGCCTTCAGCAGCACCGGCGAGATGAACGCGCCGGTGGCCTCGTCGCCGTCCACGACGTCGACGTGCTCCGGGTCGCCGAAGACGATTCTGCCCGCGTCGAGCAGGGCTTTCAGCGACCGGCGTACTTCCTCGCGCTGCTCCAGGCTGGCCAGCGCACCCATCCGGACGCCTTCCGAACCAGGGTTGCCGACCGTGACCTTGGCGAGCCGGGCACTGGCCGCTGCAGCGACGTCGTCCAGCATCTCGGCGGGTACGAACGCCCGCCGGATCGCGGTGCACTTCTGGCCCGCCTTCACCGTCATCTCGGTGACCAGCTGCTTGACGAACAGGTCGAACTCCGGCGTCGACGGGCGCGCGTCCGGGGCGAGGATCGAGCAGTTCAGCGAGTCGGCCTCGGCGTTGAACCGCACGGAGTTCCGCACGATCGCCGGGTGCGCGCGCAGCTTCTGCGCGGTGGACGCCGAACCGGTGAACGAGACGAGATCCTGCGCCGTGACGTGGTCGAGCAGGTCGCCGACACTGCCCGCGATGAACTGCACCGCACCCTCGGGCAGGATGCCGGACTCGACGATCAGCTCCACCAGCCGCGCGGTGAGGTACGCGGTCTGGCTGGCCGGTTTGATCAGGCTCGGCACCCCGGCGAGGAACGCGGGCGCGAACTTCTCCAGCGGACCCCACACCGGGAAGTTGAAAGCGTTGATCTGGATGGCGACGCCGTGCAGCGGAGTGGCGATGTGCTGCGCGACGAACGTGCCGCCGCGGCTCAGCGGCTCCACCGCACCGTCGACGTACACGGTGTCGTTCGGCAGTTCGCGCTTGCCCTTCGAGGCGTAGCTGAACAGCACGCCGATGCCGCCGTCGATGTCAAACTTCGAATCACCCAGCGTGGCACCGGTTTTCGCGGACAGCGCGTACAGCTCTTCGCGGTGCTCGCGCAGGTGCGAGGCAAGCGCCTTCAGCAGCGCGGACCGCTGGTGGAAGGTCAGCTTGCGCAGCGCCGGACCACCGACGCGACGGCCGTAGTCGAGCGCGCCGGCGAAGTCGAGCCCCGCCGACGAGATCCGGGCGACCTCCTCCCCCGTGGCCGCGTCGTGCAGTGGGGCGCCGTCGCCGGACGCCGTGTGCCATTCCCCGGAGACGAAGCTGCGGAGCAGAACCATGCCGACCCTCTCGCCGAATAACCTACCGGACGTTCAGTAATTCGCAGGATAGCCGGTCTCGCCGCTGATCGGAAGCCCCCTCTGCTTGACACCGCCTCGGGAGCGGCCTTTACTTGGCGCAGCCGAGATAACCGGCCGTTCGGTCAGTAAGTGACACTCCGGAGGGATCCGCGCGTGACCCGTAACGCCGCGCACACCATGTTCGACGCCGACCAGGCGTCCCGCGCGCTCGGCATCGAGCTCGTCGAAGCAGGCGACGGCCGCGCGGTGGCCACCATGAAGGTCACCGAGACGATGGTCAACGGCCACGACATCGCCCACGGCGGGTACGTGTTCCTACTGGCCGACACCACTTTCGCGCTGGCCTGCAACACGCATGGGCCGGTCACCGTCGCCGCAGGTGCGGAGATCAACTTCGTCGCGGCCGGGAAGCTCGGCGACCAACTCGTCGCGACTGCCGCCGAACGCACCCGTTTCGGCCGCAACGGCATCTACGACGTCACGGTGCACCGGGAGACCCCCGAAGGCGCCGAGGTCGTCGCCGAATTCCGCGGCCGCAGCCGCGTCATCGAGAAGACCCGGGAAGCACAGTGATTGCCGAGACCGTAGACCTCGCCGAGAACCTGAGCGCCGACGAGCTGGCCGCGCTCCAGCTGGAACGCCTGCAGTGGACGCTGCGGCACGCGTACACGAACGTCCCGGTGTACCGGAAGAAGTTCGACGAGGCAGGCGTGCACCCGGACGACTGCCGCGAGTTGAGTGACCTCGCCAAGTTCCCCTTCACCACCAAGGCCGACCTGCGCGACAGCTACCCGTTCGGCATGTTCGCCGTGCCGCAGGACCAGGTCCGCCGCGTACATGCGTCGAGCGGTACCACCGGCAAGCCGACCGTCGTCGGGTACACCGAGGACGACCTCGACGTGTGGGCGAACGTCGTGGCGCGCTCGATTCACGCGGCAGGCGGGCGACCCGGGCACAAAGTGCACGTGGCATATGGGTACGGCCTGTTCACCGGCGGTCTCGGCGCGCACTACGGCGCGGAAAAGCTCGGCTGCACGGTGATTCCCGCGTCCGGCGGCATGACCGCCCGGCAGGTACAGCTGATCACCGACTTCAAGCCGGAGATCATCATGATCACCCCGTCGTACATGCTCACGCTGCTCGACGAGTTCGAGCGCCAGGGCGTGGACCCGCGGGCCAGCTCGCTGAAGGTCGGCATTTTCGGCGCGGAGCCGTGGACCGAGCAGATGCGTACCGAGATCGAAGACCGGTTCGCCATCGACGCGGTCGACATCTACGGCCTGTCCGAGGTGATGGGTCCCGGGGTGGCGCAGGAATGCGTGGAGACCAAGGACGGCCTGCACATCTGGGAAGACCACTTCTACCCCGAGGTGATCGACCCGTTCACCGAAGAGGTGCAGCCCGCGGGCTCGTCCGGGGAACTGCTGTTCACGTCGCTGACCAAGCAGGCGCTGCCGATCATCCGCTACCGCACCCGCGACCTCACCCGCCTGCTGCCCGGCACCGCCCGTCCGGCGTTCCGGCGGATGGAAAAGGTGACCGGCCGCAGCGACGACCTGATCATCCTGCGCGGGGTCAACGTGTTCCCGACACAGATCGAGGAAATCGTGCTGCGGACGCCGTCGCTGAGCCCGCATTTCCAGCTGGTGCGGTCCACACGTGGCCGGCTGGACCACCTGACGGTGCGCGTGGAAGCCCGCCCGGACGCAACGGCAGACGCCCGCGCCACGGCGGCATCGGCGGTGGCAGCCGGGGTGAAGGACGGCGTCGGGGTGAGTGTGTCGGTGGAGGTCGTGGACCCGGACACGCTGGAACGCTCGGTCGGCAAAATGCGCCGGGTAGTGGACGAACGCGCGTGACGACGGCCCCGGCCCGGCGCGGTCGTCCCGGCTACGACCTGGAGTCGCTGCTGCAGGTCGCGGTGAAGCTGTTCAACGACCGCGGCTACGACGGAACCAGCATGGAGGACCTGTCCCGCAAGCTGGGCATCACGAAGTCGGCGATCTACCACCACGTACCGAGCAAGGAAGAACTCCTGCGGCTGGCCGTGGACCGCGCACTGGACGGGTTGTTCGAGGTCGCCGCGGAAACGGAAGCCCTGGACGGCCGCGCCATCGACCGCTTGGAACACCTGGTCCGAGGCAGTGTTGTGGTATTGGCCGACCGGTTGCCCTTCGTGACGCTGCTCCTTCGGGTACGCGGCAACACGAAAGCCGAACGAGCCGCGCTCGCCCGCCGCCGCGAGTTCGACCTGTTGGTGACAGACCTGGTGAAACAAGCAGAAACCGAAGGCGACGTCCGCCCGGACATCGACCCGGCCATCACCGCCCGGTTGCTGTTCGGCACCGTGAACTCACTGATCGAGTGGTACCGCCCCCGCCGCGGCTCACCCCCGGACGAACTGGCAGACGCAGTCTGCAAAATGGCCTTCGACGGCCTGCGCGCCTGACCGCCTGACCCCCGAAGTCCGTGAAGGGAACCTTCACGGACTCAGATTCCCTCATGGTTCCCTTCACAGCCCTACATTCCGTGAAGGCCACCATCACGGACTCAGATTCCCTCAAGGTTCCCTTCACAGCCCCACATTCCGTGAAGGGAACCTTCACGGATTTCCCCCCACCACCCACCCCGCCGCAGCCGACGCACCCGGCGAGACCGGGCACCCAGACCCTGCCCTGCACCCCGATACGAAGCCAAAAACACGGGCGGAGGGTGGTTGTCAAGGCATCTTTCCCGCCTTGACAACCACCCTCCGCCCGTAGTCACAATTCCGGCTTCGGGGTGCCCCCACCGCAACGATCCTCAATCCCCGGACTGCCACAGCAACGCGACCCGCAACTGCTCGATCAGCACCTCGTCATCCTCCTCGCTCGGATCCGCCCCCAGCGGAATCCACCGCTCCCCCACCAGTGCCCCGCGGTCGTAACTGCTGATCAGAATCCCCGGATAAGACACCGTAAGCGCATCGCCGCCCAGGCATGCGGTCGTGCACCGCCGGTCGTCCATCCGGACGTGGCGGTGTTGCAGCCGCACACCGACCCAGCGGCCGGGTGGCTGCAGGTCGTGGTCCGTGCCGTTCATCGTGCTCCTGCTCGCCCCAGTCCCCCGCTGGTGGGGTCGCGCAGGGGGCCGGGGAAGTTACCGGTGAGTTGTTCCGGTTGCGTAACGGCATCCGGCCACCGCGGCAGCCGGTGGTCGACAACTTGTTGACAACGACCTCGTTCCGCCGCAAGGCTGGCCGGATGGAGGGCGGACCGCGGCGAAGGCTGGACCCTGCCGCGCGCCGGGCCGAGATCCTCGCCGCGGCCCGGCGGTGTTTCGGCGCGGGCAGCTACGCGACAGTGTCCACTTCGGACATCGCGGTGGCCGCGGGCGTCGCTCGGCCGCTGATCAACCACTATTTCGGCGGCAAGCGCGAGCTGTACCTGGAAGTGGTACGGCAGATGATGATCGTGCCCGCACCGGTGGTCGAGGCACTGCCGGACGGCCCGGTGCGGTTGCGCCTGGAGATCGGCATCGACCGCTGGATCGACGTCGTCGAACGCCACCGCGCCGCGTGGCTCACTGTGATCGAGGCAGCGCACGACGCGGACGTCGAGCGGATCATGCTGGAGGCAGACGAAATCGCCGTCGACCGGGTACTGGCCGCGGCGCTGCTCCCCGAGCAGGGACACCCCCAGCTGCGCGCCATGATCCGCGCATACGGCGGAATGCTGCGCGCTGCCTCACGGGAATGGCTCGTCCGCGGTACCCTGGAACGCACCGAACTACGCACCTTTCTCGTCGAATCCCTCGTGCAGCTCCTGGAAGTCACGTACCCGGCCGTCAAACGCCGGCCGTCTCCCTGATCCACGCCCGGCTGCTCGCCACGTTGCTCTCCGTCGACGTGTCCTCCGCGCTGCCGAAGTGCACGCCCACCTGGAGGCCGTCGACGAACACCGGCGCGCCGGAATCACCCGGCTGCGGCAGGCCGTCGCCGCGTTTGGCGTGGATCAGTCCGGAGTTCGCCGAGGTGATGGTCAGCGAAGCGACCTTGAGCCGGGTCTGCAGCTTGCCGGATTCGTCGTAGCCCCAGCCGTACACCTGCTCGGTCGCGCCCACTTTCGGACTCTCGCCGAGCTTGGCGTAGCAGGTCCGGACCGGCCGGTCCAGCTGCAGGAGGACGATGTCGTCGCCGGTCGGGGCGGCCGCCGCGCGGACGACCTTCGCCGGGATTCCCCTGGGGTGCTCGGCATTGCCCACCCGGACGCTCAGCACGGCGTCGGCCGCGACGCAATGCTTTGCGGTGAGCACCCACGTGGGTGCGATGATCGACCCCGAGCACGCCTGTTCCCCGTTGCTTTCCACCATCGCCGCCCACGGCGCGTCCTCGACGGGATGCCCGCCGACGATCGCGGACGCCGCCGGTGCGGTGGCGATTACTCCGGCCAGAACAAGAACTCCGATGATCACTCGTCGCATGCCCGGATGGTGGCCGGGTCCGCCGCGCGGGGCGAGAAACCTTCGAGGATTTTGCGCACTTGGTCGCGGGATTGTGCCTCTAGATGGTCCACAGTGGACAACGGTGGACAACAGCGGGCAACGGTCGAGGACGGAAACTGTCCGGGTCGCCGGTTACCCTCACCGGGTGCAGCTTTCCCATCGCGTTCTCAACCGGGCGACCCTCGAGCGGCAGCTCCTCCTCCGACGCGCCAAAATGCCTGTCCTCGACGCTGTCGCGCACCTGGCCGGGCTGCAGGCGCAGGCGCCGTTTCCGCCGTACTACGCGCTGTGGTGCCGTCTGCAGGGATTCCGGCCGGACGATCTGTCGCGGCTGCTGCTCGACCGCAGCGTGGTGCGGATGGTGCTCATGCGCGGCACGGTGCATCTCGTCCCCGCCGCCGACGCGCTCGCCTGGCGGCCGCTGGTCCAGACGGTGATGGACCGCGCCGTCACGGCCAACAACGACCATCGCGAGCCGTTGTCGAAAATCGACCACGACGCGGTGTCGAAAACGGTGCGCGAGCTGCTGCGGGAACGCCCGTATTCCAGCGATCAGCTGGGCAAAACACTGGCCGAGCATTATCCGGGCACCCCGGCGGCGTCGCTGATGTTCCTGGCCCGCGCCGCGCTGCCGCTCGTGCAGATCCCGCCGCGCGGGGTGTGGGGCAAGGCCGGGCAGCCGACGTACCAGGTCGCCGACCACTGGCTCGACGGCGTGTCCGTCGCCGATCCGTCCGCGGCCGGGCTCGTGTGCCGGTACCTCGCCGCGTTTGGCCCGGCGACCGTCGCGGACATGCAGACCTGGGCGGGCGTCACGAAGCTGTCCGAGGTGGTGGAGAAGATGGACCTGCGCACGTACCGCGACCCGAACGGCCGCACGCTGTACGACCTGCCCGAGGCGACCGTGCCGGACGAGGACACGCCCGCGCCGCCCCGCCTGCTGGGCCCGTTCGACCAGACCCTGCTGTCCTACGCCGACCGCACGCGCGTGATCTCCGACAACCATCGCAAGCGGGTCATCACGCAGAACGGCCTGGTCAAGGGCACGCTGCTGGTCGGCGGTCAGGTCAAGGGGCTCTGGGAGACCACCTCGGCCCGCGGGTCGGCAACGCTGGTCATGACGCCGTTCGAGCGGCTGCCGAAGCGGGACGCGGCTGCGCTGGAAAGCGCCGGACGGCGGCTGCTGACCTGGTCCGATCCCGGTTTGACCCACGACGTACGCCTCGTGAGTGGGTAGCGTCAGGCCATGGATACGTCGGGGAGCACGCCTTCGGTGCTGATCGTCGGCACCGGGTTCGGCGGCATCGGCACCGCGATCGAGCTGAAGCGCGCCGGGTTCCACCAGGTCACGCTCCTGGAGCGGGCGCACGAGCCGGGCGGCGTGTGGCGCGAGAACACGTACCCGGGCGCGGCCTGCGACATCCCGTCACCGCTGTACTCGTTCTCCTTCGAGCCCAACCCGTTCTGGCCCAAGCGGTACGCGATGCAGCCGGACATCCACGCGTATCTCAAGCGGGTGATTTCGAAGTACGGCATCGAGCCGCACATCCGGTACGGCCGCGAGGTCACGTCCGCGACATTCGACCATGGCCGTTGGCGGGTCGAGACCGCGCAGGGCGAAACGTTCGAGGCAGACGTCTTCGTCCCGGCCGTCGGCCAGATGTCGCGGCCCGCGTTGCCTGCGATCCCGGGCCGGGAAAGCTTTGCCGGGGCGGCTTTCCACTCCGCCGAGTGGGACCATGACATCCCGCTGGCCGGCAAGCGGATCGCCGTGATCGGCACCGGCGCGAGCGCGATCCAGTTCGTGCCGGAGATCCGCAAGACAGCCGCGCACGTCACGGTTTTCCAGCGCACGGCGCCGTACATCATGGCCAAGCACGACGGCCGGTACGCGACCTGGCAGAAGCTGCTCTTCCAGCGTCTGCCCGCGACCCAGCTGTTCGGCCGGGCCCGCATCTTCCTGCTCGCCGAATACGCGACCTACGCGATGACGCGACATCCATTGCTGGCCAAGGGATTCGAACTGCGCACCGCCCAGCTGCGCCGCCGCCACCTGAAGGACCGGAAGCTGCGCCACCGGGTCAAGCCGCACTATCCCTTGGGCTGCAAGCGAATTCTCTTCACCAACGACTACCTCCCCGCGCTGGCGGAGCCGAACGTCAGCGTCGAATCTGACAGGATCGACGAGATCACCCCACGCGGCGTGCGGACCGCGGACGGCGTGGAACACGAGGCCGACGTGCTGATCTACGGCACCGGCTTCAAAGCGACCGAATTCCTCGGCCCGATCAAGGTGCTCGGCCGCGAGGGCCGGTCGCTCGCCGAGACCTGGCGCGGCGGCGCGCGGGCGTACCTTGGCATGGCGATCCCGGGATTCCCGAACCTGTTCTGCGTGTACGGCCCCAACACCAACCTCGGCGCGGGCTCCATCATCTACATGATCGAACGGCAGGCACGCTACGTCCGCCAGGCCGTCGAGCAGCTTGCGCGGCCGGGAGTGTCGTCGCTGGAAGTGCGCCAGGAGGTCGAGGAGCGTTACGACCGCGAGGTGCAGACGCGGCTCGGGCACAGCGTGTGGAGCGCCTGCACCAGCTGGTACCGGCAGGCCGACGGCCGGGTGAGCACCAACTGGCCCGGGCTGGTCACCGAATACGACCGCCGGACCAGGGTGCTCGACCCGGCCGACTACCTCCTGCGTGCTCAAGGCCGTGCTTAGGGCAGAGTCGCCAGCCCGGCGCTCACCGTGTTGGCGAAGCCGTACCCGTTCGACGCATCCCAGTTGATCGACCAGGTCATCGCGCCCCGCAGGTCCGGATAGGTGGCCGAGGGCTTGAACGAGCTGCAGCCCGTCCCCTTGGCCAGGCAGTTCATCGCCGACACGACGTTAGACGGCGCCTGGTACCCGCCGCCTGCCGCCGAGCCCGAGGACGGCAGCCCGAGCGCGACCTGGTCCGCGCGCAGCCCGCCCTGCAGCTGGATGCACGCGAGTGCCGTCAGGAAGTCGACCGTGCTCTGTGCGTAGACCTTGCCGTCGCAGCCGAGCATCGTGCCCGAGTTGTAGTACTGCATGTTGACGACGGTGAGGATGTCCTTGACGTTCGACGCCAGCTGGAAATAACCGCCCTGCGTGGACTGCATGTCGATGGTCTGCGGCGCCATCGTGATCACCGAGCCGCCGCCGTCGTGGATGCTGCGCAGCGCCTGTCCCATGTACGTGGGGTTGACGCCGTTCTCGAGGTCGATGTCGACGCCGTCGAAGCCGTACGTGGAGATCAGCGATTTGACCGAGTTGGCGAAGCTGGTCGCCGAGTTCCCGTCGTTCACGCTGATGGTGCCGTTCTGGCCGCCGACGGAAATGATCACCTTCTGGCCGCGGGCCTGCACGGTCTTGATGTCGGCGCGGAACTGCGCGTCGGTGTAGCCGCCGAGCTTCGAGGACAGGCCCGGGTCCAGGGTGAAGTTCACCGCGCCGGGCGTGCCGGTGGCGTCGGCGAAGGCGACCGCGATGACGTTGTACGTCGTCGGCACGTCAGCCAGCTTCAGCACCTTCGCGCCGTTGTCGAAGTTCTGCCAGTACCCGGTGAGCACGTGCTTCGGCAGGCTCTTGGTGGGTGGCGGGCTGGTCGTGGTGGTGGGGGTCGTCGGAGTCGTGGGCGTGGTGGACGTCGTCGGCGGCGGGGTGCCGGGGCCGACGAGGTTCACGTCGTCGGCGAGGTAGGCCGGCTGCGCGTACCAGCCGTGCAGGTACACGGTGAGGCTGGTGGACGCGCCGGTGGTGAACGTGAGGCTCAGCTGCTGCCAGCCGGTGCCGCCGGGCGTCCAGGTGCTCTGCTCGGCGGAACCGGAAACGCCCAGGTAGACGTAGCTGCCCTGGACCCACGCGGACAGCCGGTACGTGGTGTTGGCCTGCACGCTCACCTGCTGTGAACACTGGCCGGTGTCGGACGACGACGGTGCGGCGCTGAGCGCGTGACTGCCGTCGTGGGCCTGGGTGGAGACGACCGACGCGGTGCCGGTGCAGGTCCAGCCGCCGAGCGAGCCGCTTTCGAAGCCGGGGTTGGCGAGGATGTTGGCGGCCGCGGCACTGCCGGAGCCGAGGGCGAACGTGACGCCGAGCGCGAGTGCGACGGTGGTCAATAGCGAAAAGAACGCAGGCTTGCGCCGGGGGGACCGATCTGGGGACACGGGCGTACCTCCACGATGAGAGTGAGCCAGATCACCTCAAAATGGACTAGACCAATACGGATGTCAAGGAACTTCCGGAGGTGCTTCGGCGGGCCATCCGCAGCGCGCCGGGGCGGCAGCGGCACAATGCACGCTCGGGAGCAAGCCGAGACGAGCAGGAGCCTGGTAGTGAGCGTGGAGTCGGTCGAGCAGCGGATCGCCGGAGAACTGGGGGTCCGCGAAGGGCAGGTCAAGGCCGCCGTCACCCTCCTCGACGAGGGGTCGACGGTGCCGTTCATCGCCCGGTACCGCAAGGAAGTCACCGGGATGCTCGACGACGCGCAGCTGCGCACCCTCGAGGAACGGCTGCGTTACCTGCGGGAACTGGACGAGCGCCGGGTCGCGGTGCTCGATTCCATCCGGAGCCAGGGCAAGCTGGACGAGGCGCTGGAGGCGCAGATCCTCGCCGCGGACACGAAGTCGCGGCTGGAGGACATCTACCTGCCGTACAAGCCGAAGCGGCGGACCAAGGCGCAGATCGCCCGTGAGGCGGGGCTGGAGCCGCTGGCCGACGGCCTGATGAGCGACCCGTCCACCGACCCGCAGGCGGCCGCCGCGGTGTTCGTCGACGCGGACAAGGGCGTCGCCGACGCGCAGGCCGCCCTCGACGGCGCCCGCTCGATCCTGGTCGAGCGGTTCGCCGAGGACGCCGACCTGATCGGCGAGCTGCGCGAGAAGATGTGGACCGAGGGGCACCTCGCGTCGAAGGTCCGCGCCGGCAAGGAGACCGACGGCGCCAAGTTCTCCGACTACTTCGACTTCTCCGAGCCCTATACGAAGCTCCCCTCGCACCGGATCCTCGCCATGCTGCGCGGCGAGAAGGAAGAAATCCTGGACCTGTCGATGGAGGCCGCCGAGCCCTCCGACGAACCGCAGGTCGGCCCGACCGAGTACGAACAGCGCATTGCCGCGCGGTTCGGCGTCTCGCAGCAGGGCCGTCCGGCGGACAAGTGGCTCGGCGACACCGTGCGCTGGGCGTGGCGCACGAAGATCCTCCTGCACCTGGGCATCGACCTGCGGATGCGGTTGCGCCAGTCGGCCGAGGACGACGCCGTGCGCGTGTTCGCCGCGAACCTGCGCGACCTGCTGCTGGCCGCCCCCGCCGGCACGCGCGCGACGATGGGTCTCGACCCGGGTTTCCGCACCGGCGTGAAGGTGGCCGTGGTGGACGCGACCGGCAAGGTCGTCGACACGCACGTGATCTACCCGCACCAGCCCGCGAACAAGTGGGACCAGTCGATTGCCGAGCTGGCCGCGCTGTCGGCGAAACACCAGGTCGACCTGATTTCGATCGGCAACGGCACCGCGTCGCGGGAGACCGACAAGCTGGCGCAGGAACTGATCAAGAAGCACCCGGAGCTCAAGCTCACCAAGGCGGTGGTGTCGGAGGCGGGTGCGTCGGTGTACTCGGCGTCGGCGTTCGCCTCGCAGGAACTGCCGGGCATGGACGTGTCGCTGCGCGGCGCGGTCTCGATCGCGCGACGGCTGCAGGACCCGCTGGCGGAGCTGGTGAAGATCGACCCGAAGTCGATCGGGGTCGGGCAGTACCAGCACGACCTGTCGGAGGTGTCGCTGTCGCGTTCGCTGGACGCGGTGGTGGAGGACTGCGTGAACGCGGTCGGCGTGGACGTGAACACCGCATCGGCGCCACTGCTGACGCGGGTTTCGGGGATCACGACGTCCCTGGCGGAGAACATCGTGGCGCACCGCGACGGCAACGGGCCATTCCGTAGCCGCACGGCACTCAAGGACGTCGCGCGGCTGGGTCCGAAGGCATTCGAGCAGTGCGCGGGCTTCCTGCGCATCCCGGACGGCGACGACCCGCTCGACGCGTCCAGCGTGCACCCCGAGGCGTACCCGGTGGTGCGGCGGATCCTCGACCACACCGGCGCCGGAATCCGCGAACTGATCGGCAACGCCCGCACACTGCAGGCACTGAAGCCGACCCAGTTCGTCGACGACACCTTCGGTCTCCCGACGGTCACCGACATCCTGTCGGAACTGGAAAAACCGGGCCGCGACCCGCGTCCGGCATTCAAGACGGCAACGTTCGCCGAGGGGGTCGACAAGATCTCGGATCTCAAGCCGGGCATGCGCCTGGAGGGCGTGGTGACGAACGTGGCCGCCTTCGGCGCGTTCATCGACGTCGGCGTCCACCAGGACGGCCTGGCCCACGTGTCGGCGCTGTCGAAGAACTTCGTGAAGGACCCGCGCGACGTCGTGAAGCCGGGAGACATCGTGAAGGTGAAGGTCCTGGACGTCGACGTGCCCCGGAAGCGGATCTCCCTCACGCTCCGTCTGGACGACGAGCCGGGCGCGGGCAACCGCGGCGGTGGACGGGACCGGGACCGTGCGCAAGGCGGCGGGCAGCGGCGGAACCCGCAGCAGCAGCAACAACGCGGTGGTGGCGGCCGTCGCGACTCCGGCGGTAGCGGCTCCATGGCCGACGCTCTTCGGCGGGCAGGGTTCGGGAAGTAGCGACCCCAATGTGGCATTGGGTGCATCCCACGCACCCAATGTGGCATTCGGTGCGTCACATGCACCCAATGTGGCATTCGGTGCGTCACATGCACCCAATGCCACATTGGGGTGCTTTCCGCCCAGGAACGGTCAGGGATTCATCTCGTAAGCACCCGAAAGGTCCCGCACCGTGGTCCACACCCGGGTGAAGCGCTCGTCGTCCACCACGGGCTTTCGCAGGGCGGCCAGGGCCAGCTCCTGCTGCTTCTCCGTCGAGCTCGGCTTCCCGTGCAAATCGACCGCCGCGAGGCTGAAGTCTTGCACCAGCACCGCGAACAGCTGGTCGATCACGTCGTCGGGTACGCCGGTCAGTTCGGCTTGCTCCAGGATCAGCTGGCCGTACACCACCAGCGTGAACAGCTCGGTGAGCGCGAGCCCGAAGTCGAGGTCCGCCTGTTGTGCCTCGTCCGGGGTGGCTTCCGCCAGCAGCCGTACCAGTATTCCGGCCTGTTCGGTGAACCGGGCGACGTTCGGGAGGTGCGCCGCGTTCGCGTAGGCCGGTTTCCAGTCGTGGAAACGGATCTTCGACAGGCCGCGCGCGGGGCCTTGGCGGAACAGGAAGTCGTCGTCGGAGGCGTCGTCGCGGGTCGGGACCGGTGGGTACTCCTGCGGCGCGAACAGGTACGCGGGCATGAACTTCGCGATCAGCGCGAGGTTCACCGCGACCGTACCCTCCAGCTTCGGCAGGCCGTCGATGTCGTTCTTCGCCATCGCGAGGTACGTGTCGGCCTCGAAACCCTTGGCCGCCACCACATCCGCGACCAGGCCGATCACTTTCTGTGCCTCGGTGGTCACCTTCATCTTGGTGATCGGGTTGTACAGCAGGTAGCGCCGGTCCTGCTGGTTCGCCGAGCGGAAGTAGTCGATCGCGCGGTCGGAGAACAGCTTCATCCCGGTCAGCCGCGCGTACGCCTCCACGAATTCCCGCCGCACGTGCGGGAAATCGGTTACCGGCTTGCCGTACAGGACCCGGTTGTGCGCGTGTGTGATCGCTTCGTACAGCGAATGCGTGGCCATGCCGATGCCGCCGAAGCACAGGTTGAACTTGCCGATGTTGACCGTGTTCAGCGCGGCACTGAACGCTTCCGCGCCGGTGTGCAGGAGGTCCTCGGCGCGCACCGGGTAGTCTTCGAGCCGGAATTCCGCGACATACATCTGCGACGGCACGATGTTCTTGACCACGTGGTAGTTCGGATGTTCCGAATCGGCATAGAAGAACACATATTGGTCCGGCCCGTCGATTCCTTCGATGCGGCCGAACACCGAGACCGTACGCGCGCAGTTCCCGTTGCCGATGTAGTACTTCGTGCCGTTCGCGCGGTAGCCGTCGCCGTCGGGGGTGAGCACCAGGTCGGACGAGTAGATGTCCGCGCCATGGTCCTTTTCGGACAGTCCGAACGCGCCGACGCCACCTGTGGCCAGCGCTTCCGCGGCACGTTTGCGCGCGGCGGCGTTGCCGCTCTGCCACACCGGGCCGAGGCCGAGCACGGTGACCTGGAAGGGGTACCAGTAGTTGAGCCCGTAGAAGCCGAGGATCTCCGCCAGCGCGGCGATCCGGCTCGTGTCCCAGCGCTTGTCCGGGTCGCCCGCGGAATCGGCGGCCGGGGTCAGGAAGGCAGCGAACAGGCCTTCCTTACCTGCGAATTCGAGGAAATCCGCGTAGAACTCGTGCGCGTGATAGGCCTCGGTGAGCCGGCGTTTGCCCCGCGACTCGAACCAGTCGATGGTCGCCTGCAGGAGCCGCCGCGTCTCCGGGTCGAACCGCCGCAGGTCAGGGTCCCGAGGGTTGAGCAGCGCCGTTTCACTCATCGCTTCTCCAGGTCAGCCGACGTTACCGATGGGTAACATTAGCACGGGTCCACACTGGACGTTCGGGTCACGGCGGTGGCCGTGCGGGCAATATCACGTAGCCGCCGGGATCTTGAACCGCTACACTCGGGCACGCGGTCCGCTCAGTTCTGCCTCGGGCCGCGTTTCACCGTTGTCGACGACCACGCGCCGCAGCCGCCCCGAGGCCGCGCCGGGCAGGACAACCACGCTACGTATGGAGACTTGGGACGCGACGCGTCCGCACATCATCATGACCACTTTCACCGAACTTGGCCTGCCCAAGGCCCTCGTCGACGCGCTCGCCGCACAGGGCGTCACCGCGCCGTTCCCCATCCAGGCCGCCACGCTGCCGCACACGCTCGCCGGCCGGGACGTGCTCGGCCGCGGCCGCACCGGCTCCGGCAAGACGTACGGCTTCGTGCTGCCCGTGCTCGCCCGGCTCGCCGCCGGGCCCACGCGCCGCCGTCCCGGCCGCCCGCGTGCGCTCATCCTCGCGCCCACCCGCGAGCTCGCCACCCAGATCGAGGCGGCCATCCTGCCGCTGGCGCGTCCGCTGGGCCTCAAGGCCACCACGATCTTCGGCGGCGTGAGCGCGAACCCGCAGATCACGAAGCTGCGCGACGGCGTCGACATCGTCGTCGCCTGCCCCGGCAGGCTGGCCGACCACATGCGGTCCGGCGAGGCGAAGCTGGACAAAATCGAGATCACCGTGCTCGACGAGGCCGACCACATGGCCGACCTCGGCTTCCTTCCCGAGGTCCGGCGCATCATGGCGGCCACCCCGGAACGCGGCCAGCGGCTGCTGTTCTCGGCGACCCTCGACGGCGGCGTCGACGTGCTGGTGAAGCGCTTCATGAACGACCCGATGCTGCACAGCGTCGATTCGGCCCAGTCGCCCGTCGAGAAGATGACGCACCACGTCCTGCACCTCGAGGAAACGCACCGGCTGCCGGTGCTGGTCGACCTCACCGCGGCGCCCGGCCGCACGCTGGTGTTCACCCGCACCAAGCACCGTGCGAAGGCGCTCACCCGCAAGCTGGTCGCGAACGGTGTCCCGGCGGTCGAACTGCACGGCAACCTCGGCCAGAACGCGCGCACCCGCAACCTCGAAGCGTTCTCCAGCGGCACCGCGAAAACCCTGGTGGCCACCGACATCGCGGCGCGCGGCATCCACGTCGACGACGTCACGCTCGTCATCCACGCCGACCCGCCGGTGGAGCACAAGGCGTACCTGCACCGGTCGGGCCGCACCGCCCGCGCGGGCGCGTCGGGCACCGTGATCACGCTGATGACCGACGACCAGGTCACCGACGTCCGCGCGCTCACCCGCAAGGCAGGCATCTCCCCCACCACCACGCGGATTTCGCCGGACCACCCGCTGCTCGCGGAACTCGCGCCGGGCGAGCGCACGTTCGGCGCTTCGCCGCGGCGGCCGGTGGTGGACACACGGCCGTCGAAGGTCACCGCCACCGGGGCTGCGCCGGGCACCGGACGTCGCCGGGGCGGTCGTCCCGCGCCGGACAACCGCGGCCGCGGCGGCCAGGCACGGAGGGACGGCGGCAACGGCAGCGCGGCGCGCCGGGAAGGCGGCCGTACCACCGAGCCACGGCGTGGTCAGGGCGACCGTCAGGCGCGCGGGGAGCACCGCTCCGGGCAGCCGGAACGCCGCTCCCAGAACGGAAACTCCCGCAACCCGGCCCGCGGCCGGGGACGTCGGCAGCCGGGCAGCTGAGCGGCGTGGAGTACCGCGGGAAAGTCGTCAGCTGGGAGGCCGAAGAGGGCTGGGGAGTGCTCGAAACCCCCACCCTCTACGAGCAGGTGTGGGCGCACTACTCGATGATCGAGTACGAGCAGCCCGGACGCTTCCGCGAGCTGGTGGCCGGCGCCGAGGTGCGGTTCACCGCCGAGCGCGCGGAGCAGGACGGCTACCACTGGCGCGCGATCCTGGTGCGCCCGGCCTGATCACTGGTCGTACCAGAAGAGCAGCAACGGTCCCGCGGCCAGCATCAGCAGGATCGCCGCGTTGGTTTTCCGGTACTGCAGCAGCAACGCCACGAACTCGCGCAGGAACGCGCTCGGCACGAAGTACGACGCCGTCTTCGCGCCGATCACGTTCAGCCGGAGCCCCAGCCGCCGGGCGAGGAGTGCCGTGCGGAACACGTGATAGTTGTTCGTCACGGCCAGAATCGGGCCCGCGAAACCACGGGCGCCGAGCAGCGCGACGCTGAACCGCAGGTTCTCGTCGGTGGTCGTCGCCCGGTCTTCCAGCACCACCTGGGAGTCCGGCACGCCCGCGGCTGCGAGGTACCGGGCCATCGCGGCGGCCTCCGAGGTCAGCTCGTCCGAGCCCTGTCCGCCGGACACCACGAGCAACGCACCCGGAGACCGCTGCTGCACCTGCACCGCCCGGTCGAGGCGGCTCGCGAGCAGCGGCGGTACGCGATCACCCAGCAGCCCGGAACCGAGCACGATCACCGCTCCGGCGCGGGCATGCCGGTTGACCTGGCTGTAGAGGATCGAGTACAGCAGCAGCGCGGTGAACAGGAACGCCAGGTAACCCGTCACGAGCAGCGCCATCATCGCGGTCACCAGCAGCAACGGCGAATCGTTGAACGCGAGCGCGGTCACCGCGAGCACGAACACGGCGAGCAGGCCGAGCCCGGCCAGGAGCGACAACAGGTTCGCGAGCCGATGCCCTTCCCGCCGCAGCATCACCACGCCGTTCGCGATCAAGGCCCACGGCAGCACGAGCGCGGCCAGCACGGCGGCGATCCCGACCAGCACGAGCACCGCGGTCTGCGCCCACTGCACCGCACGCAGCAACGACAGCAGCCACAGCCCGGTGAACCCCAGCGCGATCACAAACCACACCGCGTTGCCGAACCGCCGCGGCTCACGCGCGAACCGCACCACGAACACCAGCACGGACGCCAGCGCGAACACCCCGGGGATCATGGTGGAGCATTCTGTCGGGCGGGGTCAGAGCGACGTCGTGAGCCCCCGCGCGCGCAGCACCGACCGCTCCAGCGGACGGAACACAGCCAGCTCGATCGCCACCCCTACGAACAAGATCAGGAAGATCGCCGCGATCACCGTCGGCATCGAGTTGAACGACGAACCGTCGTTGAGATACGTACCGAGGCCGACCCCGAGACTCGGCGAGCGCGCGATCAGCTCGGCCGCCATCAGCGACCGCCACGAGAACGCCCAGCCTTGCTTGAGCCCGGCCAGGAACCCGGGCAGTGCGGCAGGCAACAGGATGTGCCGGGCCGCGGCGAGCCGTCCGGCACCCATCACCTTGCCGACTCGCGGCAGGATCGGCGGGATCTGGTCGATGCCCGCCACGAGGCCATTCGCGATCGACGGGACCGAACCGAGCAGCACCACGAAGTAGATCGCTGCGTCGTTGATGCCGAACCAGATCACCGCGGCGGGGACCCAGGCCACCGAAGGCAGGCTCTGCAACCCGCTGAGCAGCGGCCCGATCGCCGCACGCACCGGGCGGACCTTCGCGACCAGGATGCCCAGCGGCGTCCCGATCACGACCCCGGCGGCGAAGCCGAGCGCGGCGCGGTGCACCGACGTCCAGATGAACCCGAAGACCGAGCCGTCGGTGACGGTGCGCCAGAACTCGGCCCACACGTCGATCGGCGCGGGCAGGGTGGTTTCCGGCCAGAATGCGGCGGCCCAGAGCAGCTGCCAGACGACCACCAGCAGCACGAGCGCGCCGAGCGGCGGCAGGAACCCGCGCGTCAGCCGCCGGCGCAGGGACGCCGGCCGGGCGCCGGTGGGCGCGTCGAGCCGATCGAGTCCTGCGCCGACGGCGGCGTCGAGGTCCGGGGCCGCCTGCTCACGCTGCGGCATGGGTACTGATCACCTCTCGCAGGTCGCCCGTGATCTCTTCGGTGAGCTGTTCGGCGTCGGCAGACGAGACGTCGTGCCACTCGCGCACGACACGGCCGGGACGCGACGACAGCAGCACCACGCGCTGGCCGAGCCGGACCGCCTCGCGCACGTCGTGCGTCACGAACAGCACCGACGTGCCGGTGCTGCGCCACACGCGCAGCAGCTCGCCCTGCAGCACGTCGCGGGTGATCGCGTCGAGCGCGGCGAACGGCTCGTCCATCAGCAGCAGCGAGTTGCCGTCGTCGCCGCCGACGCGGTGGGTCGCCGCCAGCGCACGGGCCAGCGCGACCCGCTGCCGCATCCCGCCGGACAGCTCGTGCGGACGCTTGCGGCCCGCGCCGTTCAGCCGGACCAGGTCCAGCAGCTCGGCCGCCTTCTCCCGGCGTTCGCTGCGGCCGAACCCGGCCAGCCGCATCGGCAGTTCCACATTGCGGGACGCGGTGAGCCACGGCATCAGCGCGGCCTCCTGGAACATCACCGCGGGCCGCGACGTGGTGAGCGTGATCCGCCCGGCGGACGGCTCGTCGAGACCGGCCACCAGGTTCAGCAGCGTGCTCTTGCCGCAGCCGGACGCGCCGAGCAGGCAGACGAACTCCCCCGGCGCGACGGTGAGGTCGACGCCGTCGAGCGCGGTCACCGCGGCGCCGCCGGAGCCGAACACCTTGCCGACCCCGTCGAGGTGGACGGCGGCGGCAGTGGTGGCCAGTGGTCCGGGCAAGGTGGTGGTCATCTCGGATCGCCTTCCGTTCGGGACGTCACTTGGCCAGTTCGGGCGCTGCGATCGCGGGCAGCTGCTGAGCCTTGAGGACCTCGTTGAGCGGGCCGAAATCGGCGAATCCCTTGAGGTCCGCCACCGAATCGACCACGCCGGCAGTGACCGAGTCCTTCGCCAGCTGCGGGAACTGCGCGGGGACCGGGTCGGTGGTCAGCTCGATGTTCGAGAACGCGCGGTCGAGCACGGCCGGGCTCAACGCACTGCCGGACAGCTCCTTGAGCGCCCCGTTGACCACGGTCTTCGCCTCGGCCGGGTTCTGCTTGGCCCAGTCGATCGCCTGCAGCTCACCCTTCAGCAGCGCCTGCACGGTGCCCGGGTGCTGCTTGAGGAACTCGCTGCGCACGATCACCACGGTGGTCGGGAAACGTCCTTGCGGCCACAGCGATTTCTCGTCGACGAGCACCTTCGCGCCCGCGTCGTTCACCAGCCGGGACGACCACGGCTCGGGCAGCCAGCCGCCGTCGACGTCGCCCTTGCGGAAAGCGTCGAGCGTCTTCGGGTTGTCGGTGTTGGTGACGTTCACCTGGCCGGTGAGCTTGTGCTCGGAGAGGAACTTCTTGAGCGCGACGTCCTGGGTGTTGGCCAGCTGCGGCGTCGCGATGGTGCGGCCCTTGAGCTGGTCGACCGACGTGATCTCGGGCTTCACCACCAGCTGCGCGCCGCCGGACACCGCACCGGACACGAGCTGGATCGCGCCCTTGGACTTGGTGTAGGCGTTGATCGCCGGGCCGGAACCGATGAAGGCGACGTCGAGCGAACCGCCCAGCAGTGCATTCACCTCCGACGGACCGGCGTTGAACGTCTGCGTCGTCAGTTTCGTGCTGCCCAGGTTCTGGGCGAAGAAGTTCTTTTTGACCCCGATCAGCGCCGGGGTGTGGGTGACGTTCGGGAAGAAGCCGACGCGCACTTCGGCGGCGGCACCCTCGTTGGCCTTGGCCTCGGTGCGGTCCGCGCGGGAGCACCCGGCCAGCAGCCCCACCGTGGTCAGAGCGGCAAGCGCGGAAACAAGCAATCGGGTTCGCGGAAATGTACGCACAAATGGCCCTTTCGCGGTCAGGGGAACCGGGCGAGAATGCCACGGTCACCCACTGGACTGCATACGCATCCGCATCCCGGGAAATTGTGCGGGATTGCTTGACAACTGCGGGGCTTACCTGCTTGTCAGCATCGAGACATCTCCGAATTCGTGCCAGAGGTAACTGCGGTCCACAGCCGCGTCGTACGCGCGCTGCACGAGGTCCTCGCCCACCACCGCTTCGAGGAGCAGCAAATGCGACGCCTCGGGCGCGTGCAGGCCGGTGACCAGGCCGTCCACTACTCGGGCACGGCGATCCGGGCCCAGCACCAGCTCGGTCCAGCCCGCGGCGGCCGTGACGAGACCGCCGGGATTCACGGCCGATTCGAGCGCGCGTACCGCCGTGGTCCCCACCGCGAGGACGCGTCCACCTTGGTCGCGCACCCAGTTGACCAGCGCCGCAGTCGTTGCGGGCACGCGAAATCGCTCGGCGTACGGCGGTTCCCCGGCTTCCGGTGACGAGACGCCGGTGTGCAGCAGAATCGGCGCGAACAGGACCCCGCGCGAGACGAGTTTCGTGACCAGTTCCGGCGTGAACGGCCTTGCTGCACTGGGCATTTCCGCCGAACCCGGCTCGAGCGCGAACGCCGTCTGGTAGTCCGGCAGCGGCCACGCGCGCGGGACATAGCCGTAGCGAATCGGACGGCCGACCTGGGTGAGATAGCGCACAACGTCGCCCTCCACCTCGACCGTCGCCCGCCACAGCCGGCACGCGCCGTCGACATGCGGCGTGTGCAAGGTCACGGCCGCGCCCGCCGGAAGGCCGAGCCGTTCGCCCGGACGGCCGTCGAGGATCGGACCACCCGGCGCGCGCAATTCGACCACCCATGCGCCGTCGTCGAGTTCGGTGGAGAAATGAATTGTAACTACATTTCCGCCACGCACGGCATCGACGGCCGCGGGCAATGTCCCGGAAATGTTGATCACCAAAAGGTCGCCAGGATTCAGGAATTCGCCGAGCTCGCGGAATGTCGCGTGTTGTACCCCGTCCGGATCGGCGACGAGAAGGCGCACTTCGTCACGGGAGAGGCCGCGCGCCTCGGGCGGCGCGGAGGCGCTGCGGTCGTCGGCGAGGGCGAATCGGGTGTGCGGGCTGATCATGACCGCTCCAGCAGGTCCGCGGCGCGATACCGGCCGTTGGGCGGACGTTCGTCGAGCAGCCGCAGGAACGCGGGTACGGCGGTCTCCGGCAGCGGCCGGTCCGAGATGTCCTCCCCGGGGAAGGCGGCCTGATGCATCGCCGTACGGAGGTCTCCCGGGTCGACCGCGTACACGCTGAGCTGCGGATTCTCCGCGCCGAACACTGCGGTTACCTGGTCCAATGCGGCCTTCGCCGAGCCGTAGCCGCCCCAGCCTTCATACGGCTCCACGGCGGCGTCGGAGCTGATGTTGACCAGCACCCCGCGGGTATCGGTGAGCGCGGGCAGGAGCAGCCGGGCGAGCGCGAGCGGCGCGAAAACGTTCGTGCGGAAGACGGCTTCGAGCTCTTCCGGCGGGTACTCGGCCAGCGGCGGCAACGGGCTGACGCCGAGGGTGCTGGCGTTGTTCACCAGCAGGTCGAGGCTGGGTCCGGCGGCCTCGGCGAGCCGAGCGCGGTGTGCGGGATCGGTGACGTCGCCGGGAACCGCGGTGAACCCGAGGTCCGCGGCGGCGGCCCGCAGCGGCCCGGCGTTCCGCCCGGTGCCCAGCACTGTCCATTCGCGACTGACGAGGGCCGCGGCGAGCGCCCGGCCAAGACCGGCAGACGCACCGGTGACGACGGCGACTGGCATGGTTCCCTCCCGAAGTAGGTACCGCCAGCGTGCGACCTCTACCTTACTGGAGGTCAACCGGGCGGCGGCCACGCAGCAGCAGATACGCCACGAGCGAAACCACGAACCCGGCGTAGTAGGCCAGATCCGCTCCGTGCAGGGCGGCGGCGACCGGTCCGGTGTAGACAGTGGTGTTCATGAACGGGACCGCAGCCGCGAACCCGGCCACGAACGCGACCAGCGCGGCCCAGCTGCGCACCGGCCGCTGCAGGTCGGCGAGCACGTCGACCTCCCGGCCACCGCGCGTGCGACGCAGCCAGTCCGGCACCACGACGCCGAGGAACGGCGGGATCCAGTAGCTCACGAACAACAGGACGTTCTGGAATTTCGCGGCCAGGTCACCGCTGTGCATCCAGAGAATCAGCGCGAACGCCAGCACGGTCACGACCACCGCAGACACCGGGCGGCGCACCCGCACGCCGACGGTCTGCAACGCGAGCGACCCGCTGTAGTCGTTCATGGCGTTCGAGGACACCACAGCCAGTGCGATCACCACCAACGCCAGCGCGCCGAGCACGCCCCCGCCGAGCAGCGTCGACACCCCGGCCGCGGTCTGGTCGCCCAGCGCAGTGCCGAGCGCAAGCCCGATGCCCTCGCCGAGGGCGTACGACGCGACGAGGCCGAGGAGGGTGAACCAGAAGACGCGGCTGGGCCGGGTGGAGGCAGGCAGGTAACGGCTGAAATCCGCAGCGTAAGGCGCCCACGAGATCGCGAGACTGAGCGTGATGGTGGAGAAAAGCACGACGGCACCGCCGAACTCACCACCGCGGGCAGAGTCGGTGAACGTGATCGGATGATCGAGGACGACCTTCACCGCGAGCGCCACGAACGCCACCACGAGCACCACGCTCATCACGGCCTGTACCCGGTGGATCACCGCGTACCCGAACACCCCGAGCGTGCACTGCAACACCAGCACCACGAGCACCGCAGCCCAGAACGGCAGCCCGGTGAGCGCCGCGAGCGCCTCCCCGCCGAACAGCCCGACGAGCGCGTCCCAGGCAATCGACCCGAGCCACTGCACCAGCCCCGGCAACACCACCCCCGGCCCGAACGGCAACCTCGCGAGCGGCAGCTGCCCGGTACCGGTGCGCGGCCCCCAGGTGGACAACCAGGCAACCGGCAGCGACCCGACCACGGTCCCGATCAGCGCAACGACGAACCCGGTGGTGAACCCGAGCCCGAGCGTGGCCCCGAGAGTCCCGGTGAACACGGCGGTCATGGTGAGATTCGGCGCAAACCAGACCCCGGCAAGCCGCCAGGGCCGCCCGAACCGGTTCTCGCGAGGAATCGGCGTGATCCCATGCGTCTCGACCGCAAGATCCCCGTCCCCGGACGGCATCCGCCCCCCGAACACCTCCGCGTCGATCCCGCTCATGCGCCGTCCTTCTCACTTGGTGACAAGTGAGTCTGGGCCTGCCGGCGGAACCACGCCAACCCCTCTGTGTCGTCCGCCACCCGCCGTCCGTGAAGGGAACCATCACGGAATCAGATTCCGTGATGGTTCCCTTCACGGACCTCAGACGAGCAACAGGAACGCCAACCCGTTCGGTGACCCGAGCCCGGTCACATCGTCATACCCCTTGGTCGTGTGAATCGTCAGATTCGGATAGTCCAGCACCCGGGCCGACGTGATCGTCCCCGCCGAAGCATCCGTCCGGTTCGCGAAGTCCACCCGCTCCACCGCGCCGTCCACATGCCGGACGTCGTAGATCGCCGACGTCCGCGAGGTCAGCTGGTAGATCGCCGGGTTGATGAAGCCGTGGTGGAAGTGGTCGAGGCTGTCGGCCACCGCCATCACGCCCGCGAACACCGGCGACGCGAGGCTCGTGCCGCCGATCCGGTACTGGTCGTAGTAGACGCCGTCCGGGAAGGTCTGCGTCTGGCCGACCAGGAAACCGGTGTTCGGGTCGGCGACCGCGGAGATGTCCGGGACCACGCGGCCCTTGCCGCCGCCGGTCTGGTTCTTCGTGGACAGCGCGTCCGGCACGACGCCCTTCTGGTAGAACGGCTGCGCGAACAACCGGCTCGTACCGCCACCCGCACCGCCGTTGAAGGCGCCCGGGAACGCTGGGTCGTAGACGCCGTTCTTGAGCGTCGACTTGCCGGTTTCCCAGCCGGTCTCGAAGATCCGCTTGCCGTCCTTGCCGACCGCCAGCGACGTGCCGCCCACCGCGGTCACCCACGGCGCCGACGCCGAGAAGTCCGGCGACGGCGTACCCAGCCGCGCGACCTCGTCCCCGCTGTCACCGGACGAGAAGTACACGCCGATGCCCTGGAGCACGGCCTGGAGCGAAATCCGGTTGAACACCTTCACCTCGGCGGCCGGGATGTCCTCGCCGGTGTCGCCGTAGGAGTTCGAGATGATGTCCGCCTTGTGGCCCGCGACCACGTAGTTGAGCGCGGTGTCCAGCGACATGTCCTCGCAGTCCTGCCCGCCGACGTAGAGGATGTTCGCCCCCGGCGCGAGCCCGTGCGCGGCCTCGACGTCGAGGGTTTCCTCGCCGTACCAGCCCGAAGCGTCACACTGGTCCGGCGGCTCCAGCTTCTGGTTCGGCGGGAAGATGTGCTGCGAGAACTGCGCCTTTGTGAGCGGGTGCGCCGGGTCGTTGCGCTTGGCGTACTCGGACGCGTCGGCGTAGATGGTCGGCGAGGCGAACGCGTCGATGATGGCGATCGTGGTGCCGCTGCCGTCCGCACCGGCCTGGTCCACGCCGTACGCCGAACGCAGCTGCGCAGGCGTGTAACCGCACGGCGCGTACGGGAGCTGCTGGCCGTTGTACGCCGGGTCCGTGGTGTCGGTCTTCTCGCCGTAATACGCGCTGCACGGCCCGGAATTGCGGAACCCGTCACTCGGCGGGGCGGTATTCGGACGCTGGGCCTGCTTCGCCGTCGCGGGCGTGTCGGCGCCGTCCGTGTGGTCGGGCTTGAAGAGGTTGGTCGCCTGGTCGACGCCGACCACGCCGAGCACCGCGCCGGAGAGCGACGCAGGTACGGACAGGTCCTTGTCCGCGGCCCGCAGCGCTTGACCGCCGACGTGGTACTTGCCGAGCGAGACGGCGAACGCGCGCTGCACCTGGTCCGCGGTACCGCTCGCCTCGACGTACGCCCGGTTCGACGGCACCTCCCCGATGCCGAAACCGCTTGTGGTGAGCCAGTTCTTCACCGCGGACACAGTCTGCGCCGACGGACCGAACCGATCGAGCACCTGATCCGGCGAAAGGTAATGCCGGTAATCACGGCTCCTCGGGTCGGACACCGCCTGCGCCGCGGCCTCGGCCCCGGCCTGGTCTTTGAGGTTCAGGTAAACACGAAAGTCCACAGTGGACGATTTGGCCGTGTCGGCCACCTTCGCCGCGGGGTTGGCCCACGACGGATGCGATCCCGGAATATCCGCTCGCCCCTGCGCCGACGCGACCGCAGGCGAAGCAGCCAGGCTGCCTGCCGCCGCCAGCGAGAGGAACACGGTGACACTTCTACGCACAGGCAACTCCCTCGTATTCAGCGGCCTCCAGCCGACCCGACGCCCGAACGAGACTAGGTCCGGCCCGTACCGCGACGGAAGCGTCCAGCCGGCCGGTGCGGAACCGTTATCTGGAACCCCCTTGCGGCACAAGGGACTCCGGAGAACAAAGTCCGGTTCGTCCGCAGTGTCGCGAGTGGAATGCTGCGGTATCAGAGAAAAGTCCGGTTCGCCGGAGACGTCCAGAGCACGCCACCGGTTCCGGCACCACCTACGAAGGTCGGGCGGTGTTTGCCGGGGCGACCCGGCTGCCACCTTCGCGGGCAATCGGCCGGGTCGGGCACGATGGTCACAGTTCCGCGCAAGCGCTACCCACCCCAGTCTCTGCGGCGCGCCTTCACCCCGACGCTGCCGCAGCGCTGTCGCCGGGTGCCCTTCCCGTGTTTTGCGCGCGCCTTCACCCCGACTCCGCCGCCCAGCATCCTTCCACCGGTTGGCGGTGCAGTCCCCCACTCCGCCGCCGCTCCCCCGTTTGCGGCGCACCCCTTCACCCCACCACGACCACCCAACGCCCCTCCAATTTGCGGCGCGCCCGCTCACCCCACCGCGATCACCCAAAGCCCTCCAATTTGCGGCGCACCCGTTTACCCCACCGCGACCACCCAACACCCCTCCCCACTTGCAGCGCGCCCACCCACCGTCACCCGGCACACCCCTCCCCACCCTTGCGCGCGCCCCCAACACCACCGCCCAACGCCCCACCCGATTTGCAGCACGCCCACTCACCGTCACCCAGCACCCCTCCCCACCCTTGCGCGCGCCCCCAACGCCACCGCCCAACGCCCACCCGATTTGCAGCACGCCCGCTCGCCGTCACCCGGCACACCTCCCCGCGCTTGCGCGCCCCAACGCCACCGCCCGGCGCCCTCCCCGGCACCGCGGCCCCACCCCCCGCCCACCCTGTCCCTGCC